>NZ_JBHUGS010000001.1:0-1215757 GCF_042682045.1 Sphingomonas arantia | reverse complement strand
GCGGCCTCCGGCATGACGGAAGCATTCGGCAAGGTCGGCACGGCGATCGGCGACGTCCTGACCGGCCTGGTGTCCTACGGCGCCGAGCAGGCGCGGCTGGCACAGGAAGAGCAGGACCGTCTGAAGGTGCTGGACGGATCCACCATCGAGGGCGCGAAGGCGCGCGCGGCGGTCGAGCGGCAGTACGCGATCCGCAGTGCCGCTGACCGGGTGTCGGGCTACGCGACGATGACGAACGCGGCCAAGTCGATGTTCTCCGAGCACAGCCGGATCTATAAGGGCCTGCAGGCGGCCGAGATGACGTTCCGCGCCGTTCAGCTCGCCATGTCGATCGCGTCGATGATCCAGAATGGCGTCGAGATGGGCGTGACCGTCGCCAACGCCGGCGTGAAGGCAGCGGCCGAGGGCACGGTCGGTGTCGCCAAGCAGAGCCAGCTACCCTTCCCCGCCAACATCGCGGCGATGGCAGCGACGGCGGCTGCCCTGGTCGGGATCGGCGTTGCGATCCTCGGCGGGGGCAGCAGCAAGAACACATTGCCCAAGGCGAACGAAGGGACCGGCACCGTGCTGGGCGACACGGCCGCGAAGAGCGAGAGCATTCAGCGGTCGATCGACATGCTGGGCGAGATCAACGACGCCACGCTCGGCGTCAGCCGCGGGATGCTGTCGTCGCTCCGCTCGATCGAGAGCAGCCTGGGCGGGCTGTCGTCGCTGCTCGTCCGCGCCGGCAACATTGACGCCAGTGGCGGCGTGAACGAGGGCTTCAAGACGGACGCGGTCGGATCGCTGCTGAGCAAGATCCCGGTGATCGGCGGTCTGCTCGGCAACCTTTTCGGTAGCAAGACTACGGTGGTCGCCAGCGGCCTGTACGGCGACAGCCAGTCGGTCGGCGACATCCTGTCCGGCGGGTTCGACGCGTCCTACTACAGCGACGTCGAGAAGAAGAAGAAGCTGTTCGGGCTGACCACGTCGACGAAGTACAGCACCAGCCTGACCGGTGCGGACGCCGGGATCGAGGACCAGTTCACACTGCTGCTGCGGCAGTTCTACGACACGATCGGCGCTGCGGCGGCGCCACTTGGCCAGTCGCTCGACGCCGTGCAGGATCGCCTGCTCGGCTTCACCGTCGATATCGGCAAGATCGACCTGAAGGGCCTGACCGGCACCGAGATCCAGGAGAAGCTGGAGGCGGTGTTCGGCGCGGCGGCGGACGGCATGGCGGAGGCCGCGATCCCCGGCCTGTCGCGCTTCCAGCAGGTCGGCGAGGGCGCGTTCGAGACGCTGGTGCGGGTCGCGTCCACGGTCGAACAGGTCGATGCGGTGTTCCAGCGGCTGGGCGTGACGTCCGGCACGATGGGCGTCGATATCGACATGGCGGTCGCCGGGCTGTTCGATAGCGTGTCCGACTTCACCGGGGCGGCGGACGCCTACTTCCAGGCGTTCTATTCGGATGCCGAACAGGCCGCTGCGCAGACCGCGCAGATGGGTCGCGCGTTCGCGGGGCTTGGGCTCGCCATGCCCGAAACGCTGGCCGGATACCGGGCGCTGGTCGACGCGCAGGATCTGTCCACGGCTGCAGGGCAGCAGATGTACGCCACGCTGATCCAGCTGGCGCCGGCGTTCGCCGACTTGAAGGGGGCGCTCGACGGTGCGGCGTCGGCGGCCGCGATCGTGCGTGAGCGCGAGGACCTGCAGAAGCAACTGCTCGATCTGGCGGGCGACACCGCCGCGATCCGGGCGGCGGAGCTTGCCAAGATCGATCCGAGCAACCGCGCGCTGCAGGAACAGGTCTGGGCGGTCCAGGACGCACAGCAAGCCGCCAAGGCGGCCGAGCAACTGCGCGATGCGTGGAAGGGCGTCGGCGCCAGCATCATGGACGAGGTGAAGCGGATCCGCGGTCTGAACGATGCTAGTGGCGGCGGGACGTTCGCGTCGCTGATGGGGCAGTTCAACGCTGCGAACAGTGCCGCGCAGGGCGGCGACATGGATGCGGCGAAGAGCCTACCGCAGCTGTCGAAGTCACTGCTTGATGCCGCGGCGCTGGCGGCGACCAGCCGGCAGGAACTGGACCGCGTCCAGGCTGAGACGGCCGCGATGCTGGAGGCGACCTATGGCGCGATCAATGGGCTCCGCGGCACGGACGCCGCGGACGGTGCGATCCCAGCGGCGCTGACCGCGGCGTCGTCGGACGCGAGCGGCAGCACCAGTCCGACCGCGGACCTCGTGTCCGAGGTGAAGGCCCTGCGTGAGGAGGTCGCCATGCTGCGCGCCGATACCAACAGCGGAAACGCAACGATCGCCGGCAACACCGGCCGAATTGATCGCCGTCTGGAGGCCGTCACGGCTCCGAACGGAGGTGAGGCGATCAGCGTCACGGGTGTCGCCGCATGAGGGTGGTGACGCCTTCAGGCGAGAGTATCGCCCTCGGCACGACCGAGACCGGCGCCACGATCGGGATCATCGACTATAGCCGCCGGGTCACCGACGACTTTGGGGTCACGACGGTCGTGGAGCGCGGGTTTGCGCGCAAGATGTCGGTGCGCCTGGCGGTGCCCTCCCCTGACGTCGATAGTCTCCAGCGTCGGCTGGCCGACCTGCGCGCAACGTCTGCGCTGTGGGTGGCCGACGAACGGTTCGCGAGCCTGCAGGTCCAGGGGTTCTACAAAGACTTCCAGGTCGATCTGCCGGGCACGTCGGTAAGCTTCTGCTCGATGTCGATCGAAGGCATAGCGTCGTCGGCCGCGGCGGCCGATGCGGGCGGAGATCCGGCGCCGAACGATCGCGCGTCGACGTTGCAGCTACTCCAGCCTGCCACGGTGACGGACGCAGTGCTGACGGTCAGCAGCGTGCCGGAGACCGACGCCCCGGCGTGGGATGCCGAAACGACTTATCCGATCGGTGCGCGCGTCATCCGCGGATCCACTCACCGGATCTACGAGAGCCTCGCCGCCGGCAATCTCGGCAACGATCCGGCGACGCCGGCCGGACGCTGGCTGGACCTCGGCCCGACCAATCGCTGGGCGATGTTCGACCAGGCGCTCGGCACGATGACGACGGCAAACGGCGCGATCGTTGTAACGCTGGACGCCGGGGTCGCGGGCGCGATCGCGCTGCTCGACGTGAAGGCCGCGACGGTGCGGGTGCAGGCGCTTGGCTACGATCGGACGGTCCCTGCCGCCGCCGACACTATTACCTTCCTCGATCTGCCCGCTGGCCCGGTGAACGTGCGGATCAGCGGCGACGGCGCGGTTTCGGTCGGCACGATGCTGATCGGGCGGTGTGTGGGGCTGGGCATCACCGAGGCGTCGCCGACTGCCGGCATCACGGACTTCAGCCGCAAGGTCGTCGACGACTTCGGCGAGGTCACAATTGTCGAGCGCGCATGGGCCAAGAAGATGACCGCCAAGGCGCTGATCCGCACGGACGCGCTCGACGTCGTCGCTAACCGGATCGTGGCTGTCCGCGCGCGGCCGTGCCTGTGGATCGGCCAGTCCGGGCTCGACAGTCTGACGATCTACGGGTTCTTCAAGGATTTCTCGGTCGAGGTGGCGGACGGCGTCAGCAAGCTGAGTCTGTCGATTGAGGGGCTGAGCAAGGCAACGAAGCTGGCGCCGATCGAAAGCGCTGTCGATTGGGAGGCCGTTCGTGATCCGACCGGTACCAAGCCGGACGACAACGCGACGAACACCGCAGATCCGCTGTCGCCGTTCGGACCCGACGGCACGGTCGCGGATGCCATCAGGCAGGTTGCCGCCGGGGCCGAGGCGGTTGCCGCGGCCCACGACAGGATCGACGTCGTTCGCGAAGATGCTGATGCCCTGGAAGAGCAGGCTCACGCCACAATTGTCGCGGCGTTGCAAAGCACGTTGCTCGCGAATGCGGCAGCGATCCGCGCCGAAGAGATGGGCATGCTGGCCGGCCAGAAGGTCAAGCTGGTCCTGCGTCAGGAAACGATTGACCGGCGGGAAGGCGAGAACACCATCCGCAAGACAATCCGGTTGCTCGGGGTCGTCTCGCCGGACGGATCGGCGTTCATCCTTGACCTGGATCAGGTGATGATCAGCCCAACGCAGAGCTTCGCCGGCCGGCTTGTGCAACTGACCGCCGATTTCCAGGGCGAGCTCGATAGCAAGGCCTCGGTAACCCAGTTGTCCGAAGCGGTTGCCGGGGAGAGCGAGGCGCGCGCGTTGGCTTTGCAGCAGGTCGTGGCCGAACTGGACGGCAAGATCGACGCCAAGGCCAGCGTTACCGACGTACAGCAGGCGTTCGTTGATCAGGCCGCCGCGGTCGCGGAGGCCATTCGTCTTGTGCAGACCGACTTTGGGGACGCGCTCGCGACCCGCGCAACAGTGTTGCAGCTGCAACAGGCGGTCGCGACCGAGCAGGAAGCGCGCGCGTCCGACCTGTCGATCGTGAATGCCCGGTTCCGGAACGGCAGCCCCAACCTCCTCGATAATCCCGATTTCACCGAGGAACTGGATTTCTGGCTCTCGAGCGGCGCCGGAAACTGGGACGTGATCTACGGGTTCGGGGTCGGGACCTTCGTTCAGACGGACGACGTTGCATCGATTTATCAAGACGTCAGCGTGCAGCCCGGCAACGCCTACAGCTTAAGCCTGGAAGCCGACCCGGACGACATGGCGACGACGAACAGCACGGTCGAATGGATCAACAACGCCGGCCAGGGGATCAGCGAGGCGGTACGGATCCAGACTGACGGATGGTCGCGGTTCGCTTCGCCGCCCGTGGTCGCGCCAGCCGCGGCGTCAAAGGCTCGCGTCCGGCTCAACAACGTGGTTGCGGGCAAGACCCAGCGAGTGACGAGGGTCCAGTTCCAGCAAGGTGGGGCCACCAATTTCCAGCCGTCGCTCGGCACGAAGGCGGGTGTCCGCCGGCTCGATCGCGCGATTGCGACAGAGAGTGAGGCCCGCGCCGACGCCCTGTCCGAGGTTACTGCCGAGCTGCAGGGCGACATCGATAGCAAGGCATCGGTCACCGACCTGAGCACGGCGATCGCCGGTGAGCAGGAAGCGCGCGCGCTGGACATCGAGAGCGTTGAGGCATCGATCGACGGCCAGAAAGGTCGGATCGACGACCTTCGCGAGGTGATCGTCGATGCGGACGGAGCCGTTAGCACCAAGGCCGTTCTAAGCCTCGACGCCAACGGCAAGGTGGTTGGGTACACAGCGACCAATGATGGCACGAAGGGCGATCTCGTCTTTTCGTTCGACAGCGTTACATTCCTGAAGCCGGACGGCACGCCGTTGTTCGTCCTTGGCTCCGATGCGGACGGCGATGGTAATCCCAACGACGTCTACGCGCCGAGCTTAGTCGTCGACACGATCAAAATCCGCTCGGTCGGGAAGGATGCCCTCGACTTCGGCTCCACCGGTCAGATGTCGCTCTACGATCGCGCGGCATCCAACGACAACAGCCAGGCGACGTTCACCGGGTTCATGGGTGTCGGCATCGTGAGCCGCGACGGGTCGCCCATGACGGGCTTCGTGTCGTTCCATGCCCAGAACATCGGCAACCCGGCAGGCGCTGCTTATTACCGGATCGTCCGAGTGCAGGATGGGCATGTCGTTTGGGGCGGAGCCAATGGGCTGCCGATGGCTGTGTCTACTGTCGGGGGCATGATGGCCTGGGGCTTCTCGGACAGCGTGCCGATGGCGGCGGAGGCGCAGTACGACGTGCAGGTGCGCTGCACCGGCGGCGCCAACATCCGGTCGTCCGCGCGCCACGAAGAGGTCACCGAGCGCGTCCGCACGGCCTTTACCCAAATCTGGATCAGCGCGCCGCCTGGCGAAGGCCCCGGCGCGGGCGCTGGCGGCGGCGGTCAGATCAACGGCGATGACGCCGGCGATGGCGGCACGACCGGAACGACGACCAACAACCCAAGCGGCGTCGGTGGGCTGCGTCAGAAGCAATTCGAGGAAATCCCATGAGCATCGCGACTATCCCGTCTGAGCTTCTCACCGGCGTCACCGATCTGATCGCGCGGCAGGGTGGCGTTGTGGGCAGCAACGGCGACTTCTATGCCGGGACGTTCGACGATCCGGACAGTTTCGACGCCAATGGAGGCAAGGCCGGGCCGCTCGGCTACTACCCGATGGAGACGTTCGACGGCCGGACGATCTATTTCCCATGCCTCGACCGGTTTACGAAAATCGCGGCGTCGATCGTCGGCCTCGACGGCAACCCGCAACTGGCGATCCCAGGATCGACCGTCACGTCCAATGCCCGCGAGTGGGTCTATTCGGGCGCGGTGATCCGTGACGACGCTGTCTCGCAGACCGTCCCCAACAGCGGGTTCAGCTCCAAGGTCAACGGACAGAACATCGACCTGCACTTCGGCGGCCCGACTGCCCGTGGCGGGCGCCATGCGATCAAGGGCTCGCTGTTCCAGCGCGCGCCGACCGCAGCGGACAATCCGGATCGGAACTTCGTCGGGCTGCAGGGGCAATGCCAGACTTTCACGGGCGATGGCGGCACCCCGTCCGCTCCGCTCGGCGCGTTTTTCGGCATGTCGTCGATTACCCAGATCGAGGGTAGTGCGATCGGGGTATTCAACGCCACGGCGTTCGAAAGTAACTGCGTCACGATAGCCGGCAGCACTGTCCAGTATCGCAGCGGTATCCAGATCGCGGACTATGTGCAGACGCGCGGTGCAGTAATCGACGCCGCGCTCAGCATCTCGGGGATCGTCGGCCCGAACCTTGGCGCCCGGTACGGCATCCACGTCGGCGCGCAGAACGGTGGCAATCCGCTCGGTAGCGATAGTTCGCTGCTGCGGCTCGACGACACGCCGGTGCTGGCCAACGGTATCGACATGCGGAACACCGCCTTCACCGGGTCGGTGTTCCGGACGCAGAACAGCGATTGGACCGACGGCAACCTGTCCTTGTACAATCCGAACGCTGGCCTTGAGCTGGGCTCGCTGTCGCTCGCCGGCAAGCCGCACATCGACTTCCACAGCAGCGGGACGAACGTCGATTATGATAGCCGTATCGAAGCGGAGGGCGGCAACGGCGGGGTTGGCAACGGCGCGATCTCGGTTCGGTCGATCTGGTTCGGGACGCACACGCATCTGCCGCTCGTCGATGCAGGCTATGATCTTGGCTCGGCGATCCGGCGTTGGAACAACAGCTACTTCGCCAACAACCCGACGGTGGGCTCGGACGCCCGGCTGAAGCACACCCGCGGCCCGATCATCGAAGCCGAGAAGGCGGTCGCGCGGGGGCTTCCATTGGTCGTGTTCCAGTATCTCGACGCTGTCGCCGCTAAAGGCGAGGACCATGCCCGACTGCACTTCGGCATCATCGCCCAGGACCTGATCGCAGCGTTCGAGGCCGAGGGGCTCGACTGGCGCCGGTACGGCGTCATTGGCGAGGATCCGGTGATGGAGCCGTTCGAAGTTCGCGAGATGATTGACGAGCCGGTGACGGAAGAGGTCATCGAGGACGACGAGCGTGTTGAGGTCGTCGACGGTGTCGCCACCCTGATCCGCGAACCGGTCACCCGGCGCGTTCCCGTCGTCGACCACCTGCCGATCGTCGACACGGACGGCAACCCCGTCATGCTGCCGGCGATCGGGCCGCGCACGATGCCCGGCGAGCGCGGCTGGATCGGCCGGATACTTCGCGGTCCCGCCGAACCGGTCGTGACGATCCCGGGCACGCCCGCGCGGCAAGCCACCTATCAGCGTCCGCGCACGCAGAAGGTCGAGCGGGTCGTGCGAACGGAGACGCGACCCCAGCTGGACGCCGAAGGTCAGCCGGTGACGCGCTACTCCGTTCGGTACGAGCAGCTGGCCGTGATGTTACTTGCCGCCCTCCGCGACGCTTGATCACAGACCGCGGAACCCCCGCGCCGCCGGCGTAACTCAAGGAGCACCCACCATGAAGACGAACCCCGTCGCCGGCCTTGTGCCGGTGCGACCCCAGGCGTGCGTCCTGTGACCGATCCTTCCGTTGTCCATGTCGTCGGGGTCACCGCAGTCTGGATCATCTTCCTTTCTGCACTCCGGTTCATCGCTGTAAGCGGGCACGGCCTAAAGCCGGTATTGCTTTGCCTCAAGCGGGTCGCGCGTTCGAGGAACGCTACTTGGGCAGACCGACGCCGCTGGTTCAGCCAGAGCCTGGACGCGCAATATGCCGACCTCATCATCGCGTTGACGACGCGGTGGTCCGGTCTGCTTCTGTTTGGCGGCATGACGCTGATTGGCGTTGGGCTGTCGTTCGGCAGCGTCGGTGACGTCGCGCAGCTGGTGGCACGCTTGCCGGGCCGTTGGGATGCGTTCGACCGAAGCATGGATTTCGCGGGCGCCATCGCTCTATCGCTAGGCATGTCGGCGATGCACGCGGCCGTCACGCGCAAGCGATCGCTTAGCGTCTACGTCAGCATCGGTTTCGCGGTGATGGGCCTCGGCATCGGCATCGTCACCGCGGTGCGACCATGAAGATCCCTGATACGTGGTGGGTGTTCGCGCTGATGGTGTTCGCTGTCGCGTCCGGTCAGATCGGCCGGCTGGGTCGCCGCATGGAACAAGACCTGCCCGTCGGCCGCAAGCAGATCATGGTCGAACTAACGATGCTGCCGGCGTTCGGTGCGCTGGGTGGCGCGCTGGCCGCCGAATATGACTGGCCGGTCTACTTCATCCTCGGCGCTGGCATCGCCGCCGGGTGGACCGGGTTCGGCACTTTCCGGCTGATCGTCGGGGCGGTGCGTGCTGCACTCAAACAGCCGGACGACAAGCAGGCCTGATAGAATGCCCCGCCGGCGGTTCCTGGGGGGGGTGCCGGCGAGGACTACGCGGCTGTTCGAAGGACCGCGGTGCCGCTTCTATAGCGAAGAAAATTCCACTGGCACCTCCCCGATGCGCTTACTCGCGCGTCGCGGAGAATCAGCCCGCCGACAAGCAAAGCTGAGGGGATGCCCCGCCGGCGATTCCTAAGGGTGGTCTCGCCGGCGAGGACTACGCGGACACCCGAACAGCCCGCGATGTATTACTTATAGCAGAGGAAAACTCATCGGCACCACCCCGATCCGCTTCCGCGTGTAGCGCGATCATGCAGCCGGATGAGAAGCAGGGCTAAGTTGCCCTGCCAGCCAGGCTTGGGGACTCGCTGGCAGGGACTGCGCGGAAGACCGACTCAACCGCGGTAAGTGGATGGTACGTCCTGATTATTAGAAATCACAACATGAATTAACCCCGCCGGCCGGAAGAACCGTCGCCGGCGGGAGTGCGGCAAGTCGGTTACCGCACTCGCGATAGATGCACAGCATTAGATTAACTTAGAGCGAACGCATTCCAGTTTTTCATGTCGGGTTCGGTCCGCTGGCCGGAAGCCGTTGCCAGCGGACCTACGGCAAGTCGGTTACCGTGCGACAACACTCGCTGCCATGCAGCAAGCAGTTCTTGTCCTGAATTAAGACTTTCGTTGAAAGTTTTAGTTCTGCTGTCTAATTCTTACAATCGGAGACCAACATGAGCATCATTCTCGGTGCGCGATCTCTCGCGCGCCTCATCGGCGTGCATCCCGACCTGGTCCGTGTCGTGAAGCGCGCGGCGCTGATGGCCCGGTCGACCGAGGACTTCACTGTCTTGGAGGGCGTCCGTTCGGATCAGGACGCCTATGCGAACTGGGGCAAGGGCCGCACCGTGGCGCAGCTCGCGGCGAAGGGCGTCCCGGCCAGCTATGCCAAGCCCAAGCTGGCCAAGGTCACTTGGCTGTCGAACCCGCTCTCGACAAAGCATCGGAAGCAGAAAGACGGGTTCGGGCACGCGGTCGACCTCGCACCATTTCCCGTCGACTGGTCGCTGACGCCGAGCAACATGGCGCGGTTCGATCGAATGGCAAAATTGCTGTTCGCCGCTGCTGAGATCGAGAGCGTCGAAATCCGGTGGGGCGCGGATTGGGACGGCGACGGCAAGCCGCGCGAGAAAGGCGAAGGGGATTCACCGCACTTTGAACTAGTGATATAACCGCCATGAACTTCAAACACGGTCACGCCCGAAAAGGTCAGGTGACGCGCCTGTTCAATATTTGGCGCGGCATGATTAAACGATGCAACCCGAATTCCAATCCTCATGCAATCCGCCGTTACGCCGCCCGCGGAATAACAGTTTGCGCGGGATGGAGAGAATTTGAGCCTTTTCGTATCTGGTCGATTGCCAACGGGTACTCAGACGAACTTACGATAGAGCGCGTTGATAACGACCGCGGTTATTCGCCGAACAACTGTCGGTGGGCAACCTTCCAAGAGCAGTGCCGGAACCGCAGAACCACGAACTGGATCGAAGTGGGCGGCGACCGGAAGCCGTTAGTCGCATGGCTGGAAACCACCGGCGTCACTAGGGCTGCCTATCACGCCAGAATTGCTAGAGGGTGGGAGGAATCCCGCGCGCTTGGGCTGCGAGGGTAGCGGCCCGCACTTCGAGCTGGCACGTTGATGGCGCCGAATTCTCCGCAGGGCGTAGGTCCCACGCCGATGATTCCGGCGTCCGCACATGGATTCGCAGTCTGGTCGCATGCCGGCTCAACTTTCGCGTCGGGCCTGACCGCTCCGAAGAGAATACGGTCACCAGCAAACGACGGATCTTGTTTCGCTCTTAGTACCGTGAGGCTATGCCCTATCGTTGAACTAGTGGAGCGCGGCGCGCCAGACTCAGCATTTGCTACTGCTGCTCAGGGGTCGCAACGTGGCGCCTCGATATTGCCCGCCAACCCCTCGCCGTGTGCCCGAGCGCCCAAGATTCAAGGCGGGGCAACGGAGCTTGCGCCCCGGCGATTGCCTTTTTGTATTTAAGGACATGCTTCTCAACACAGTGCCAAGAAAAAAGGGCGCAAAGAAAACTCGCTGGCAAAGTGATGAGTACGTTGATCCACCAGTGTCGCAACTCGGGGTAGTACGAAACGGCCTGCTGGATCGGGTAAGCGTACAAATAAATGCCGTAGGAGTAATCGCCTGACGCGATTATCTTGTTCTTAGGCGGGTTGGTCATTCCAAGATAGACGGTTAGATAAGCAATTAGCGGCGGGGTCAACATTGAACTTTCGTTCCAACCGAGCAAAGCAACCGAAACCACGGTGCATGCGAGGAAGGCGGGTAAGGAGAGCTTGATCCGATCGCGGTAGAGGTAGATCGATACACCCGCCAAGAAGCACACGATCAGCGCCCGAGCGTCGATCGCTCGGAGCACCACTGGCTCCGTCTGGATCATCGCCCCGGCGAACATTGCGACGCACGTCAGCGAGGTGATCGCCACAACGGCGGCACGCATCTTCACAAGCCGGGTCACCATTAGAAATATGAGCGCCAGATAGCACTCTAGCTCGTAGGGAATTGTCCACAGCGACATGTTGACCGCCGTCGGGTCAGGGTTGGACTGAAACACCCCCGGTAGTTGGTAGTGGATGCGGCCGAGGATATTGGCAAAGTAGGTCCACGTAGCGCGGCTGCTTAGGTACTCGGCCAGCGGAAGGGTCGTGAAGACGGTGCCAATAATTAGGGCGGAGATGATTACCTCGACGGTCAGCGCCGGCAGCAACCGCAAAGCACGCAGTAGAACGAACCCGACGGTTGTTCCTGATCGGAAGATGCTGCCGGCGACCAGAAAGCCGCTGAGGGCGAAGAACATTGGCAGGATCATACGGACAACGGAGCCAAGCAACGTATCCCATACCAGCGCAGACTCGACGGTGCGACCATAGCTCGTCACAACCGCATGGAAGAGAAGCACCGCGACGGACAACCCGATGCGGAGATAGTCGAACCCTACTGGCGCGCGCAGCTCCTCCAAGCGCTTGCCGATGGTCTGTCCGTTCATGACAACTCCCGTTCGCAGTTAAACATCGGCTGGAATCTGCTTAGCGGATGATCTCGCATCTGCGGCAGGCTGTATGGCCACGGCTGCGAAAAAGATCGAGTCGTTTTATTAACAAGCTGCTAACCACGTGTGGCTGATCGCGCCTGCTCGTACATCACTGCTTTCCTACACGCACCCGCCGCGTCATTTTTCCGTCCTGTTCCAAAGGACGATTCGTGGCGCACCGGTTCGACATTTCCCTTACCGACTACCTGAAGGGCGCGACGCACCTGACGATCAGTTGCACCTCGATCGCGCGGTGCGGTCGTTCAACGACGATATTGACCGCGGACCTGGTTGCACGCCTGCCACAGGCGCGGACGATTCGGGACTTCCAGCGGAAGCTAGTATGCCAGCGCTGCGGATATCGCGGTTGGTCGGAGATCAGCCCGGCCGGTCGGGGCTAGGCTTCGTCTGGACCACGCTCCGGCGGATCTAGGACCCAGGTTCCCCGCACGACCGTCGCCTTCACGCCGCAGCAACGAGCGACAGCGCGCAGGGGCTGCCCTTCGGCTGTGGCAAGGATTAGCCAGTCGTGGCCGGTCTCGTCGCACTTCATCGGCGGTGGTAGATCGTCGGACTTCATGCGTCTGCAAGCGCGTGGGCCGCCCCGGCAGTTCCGAGTCCGCCGTGATGTTGACCGCCACGGCATCGAACCATTAGCTTTGTGAATGCCGCTCTTTTCGCAATCGCACGTTCGAGCTAGAGCGCATCCGATATGTCCGTTTTTGCCTATGCCCGATCAGGCAGTGCCCACGTGGACCTGTCTGTCCAGATCACCAGCCTGAAGGAAGCGGGCTGCGCGGACATTGAGATAGACCGGGGACACAGCCGACACCCGCGCGATCTCCGACGACGTGCAGCACTTCTTGAGTGTTTAAAGCCAGGTGACACGGTGGCGGTCTATGAGCTCGAATGCCTTGCCGTCCACGGTGCCGATCTTGTGGCGACGATTGCCCATATTCGCTCGCGGAGCGCGGATGTGCGGACGACTGGTTTGCCCGGCGTGAACAACCTTTGCGGCGCCACGCTTGACGCGATTGCCTCGGCTGGCGCCGCTTATGCGAACCGTGGGTCAGAGCGAAAAAACGTCCCCCCTTGCCGGCCCGGTCGGTACACCATTCTCGGCCCAGCCGATTGGCCGCAGGTTCAGAAGGACTGCGCTGCCATGAGCATGACCGCCGCGGCAAAGCGGCATGCGGTCAGTCGAACGACGTTCTACAATTACATTCGTCGGATGCGCGGTCTCACCGACGGCGGGGCGGCTGACCGTTCCGACTAAGACAGCAGATCGTTGATCAGCAGGATCGTCCCGATCCGTGCAAGAAGGTCGATAACTCGCTGCACCATCAGACTGAGTCCCAAATCACCCACGTCCTGCTAATCACGACACCGCGCTTACCGCAACATCGCGTGGTGCGAGGACTACGCGACCCCGTCGGGCCGCTCCATATGCAGTGTCATTGACCAAGGTGCATCCCGCGGATAGCCAGCGGGAATGTCCAGCATGGAGATCATCTTGAGCGACACGAAGCCAGCGCCGCCGGCTGCGGATTTCGCGTTTGAGATTGATTTCAAAAAAGGAGAAGGGTCGGCGTCGCGCGTGTTCGCCGCCACTCACGATTTTATTAAGGCCTGCGAGGCGCTCGACGCCGAGCTAGTCCAGTCGATCGACGCCAGCATCGAAACAGTCATGATGCTCGAAGACATCGAGATCGGCTCAATCAAGACTTGGCTTCGGACTGCCCTCCTTTCAGTGAACGACGACGCGCTGAAGGATATGGACTGGAAGAAGCAGGTAGGCAGCTATCTGGTGAAGGCAAAATACGCGGTCATCAAGTGGACCGAGACTGAGGACGCACCACAGCGCCTTCCCGACTTACGTCGGGAAATACAGCGGATCGCGGCGGAAACCGATGTCCGCCACCTTCCAGATTATTCGCCTCCTTCGCCTAACGCGCTGGTCAACGCGATGCGGGATATCCAGCGCACGAAAGCGCATCTGATCGAAGGCGATCGCGCAACGATGATCACGCCGAACGGGGAGGTGGAGATGAGGCTCTCGCTCCGTTGGCCGCTCGAAGATATCGAAGCGCTGGCCGTCGCGCGGACTCTTTCCCAGCCCGCGTCGCCCATGATCCTCGCTGTAAAAAAACCGGACTATCTTGGGACCAGCCGGTGGGATCTACGGCACGGGAAGCGAACGATCCAAGCCAAAATAGAAGACGAGCCGTGGCTCCGCCGTTTTCAGCAGCGTGCGGTCGATGTTCGGCCGGGGGATGCCCTGCAATGCACGGTTCGCATTGAGCTGCTCTATGGGCACGACAACGAGTTGCTTCAGGAGCGCTACACAATCCTGTCCGTCGAAGAGGTGCTCGTTAACCGGTTTGTTATCGACGAACTGCCGTTCGATGAACCGGACTGAAGCCTCAGTGCCGTGTACGTCGCCCGGAAGTTCCATTATCCGACAACTGGTCGACGCGATCAGCAATCCGCATCCACATATCGACGCTGCTCATATCTCCGACCAGCGAAAGCACACCGACCCGCTCAGCGATATGAAAAATTACGCGATCGCCGTACTGTGACATCACCTTCTGCGCGCAAGCCCAGATGTCGCGGTCTGGAAGCAAGCTGCGAGGCGCCACGCCGTCATTACCCATCATCGCGGATCACAGCAGGAGTACCGAGGCTTCTCTCGTCCGTTTGCAGTGATGCCGCGATAGCTAAGAGGGCAGCATAGGATGACACGGATATCCGCGTCACATCTGCCGCATCGCTCGTAGCATACTGGACGTCAGCAGCCTGATCGACGAGAGCGGCCGCTTCTGCGACGGTTAGGATCGACCGCGCACACAGCTCGTGAATCAAACTTTCAATCAGCAGCAATGCCGCCGAACCGTGGCAGTCGCACGATGGAGACGATCGATATGGCGGTGTCAGGTCGTTGCTGCCCATAAGCATGAGGGCACCCTCTCTACACGCAGAGCGTCAATTGCTCTCAGCCATCGCCACCTAGGAAACTCTGCCGACGATGCTCTACTTTACCTGTTTCAAGACCAGTTTTAATGATGTGGGATAAGGGCGCGATACTTATTCGCCGGCCACGCCCACAATTATCAACAAAACTTCTCATTCAACGTATCGGGACCTATCCTGAACTTCACTCTGGTCCGCTAGAAACGGTAGTTGATCACCGCAAAACGGTTCACTTCGTCCCGGCCTGGCGCGTCGGGAACACTGGCCCACGCACTGTCATGCGGTCCGCGTCATAGGGACGTTGCAGGCTGACAATGTCGTCGTAACTGCCAGTCAGCCAGCGCTCCCAGTCCGCCTCTTCAAGCACCGTGATCATTGCCTTCGGATGGATCGGCGCGACTAGTTCGTTTGGATCGCACGTCGCCATTGAGAAACCGTTTCCCTTCGCGGACGCCTGCCAGAAGCCGGCCACCGCAAACACGGGCTGGTCGGTAACCGCAAACCACATCTCCCCTTTCAGCGGCTTGCCCCCGCCGACGTCGTGAACGTCCGGCGTCCATTCGCAAAACTCGGTTAACGGGATCAGGCACCGGTTTTCCGGTCGTTCCGCCAGACGCCGCCATTGTGGCAGGCCGAGCTGGCGGACATTGGTCATGGGCCATCTTCCACCACCGCTCAGCACGTCCCAAGCCATGACGTCCAAGCCGCGGCCGCGGTCATCGCGGCGTACGACCCAGGCACGCGAGCGAGGGACCAGCTCCTGCGGATGAAAGCGGTTGTCCATCGGACGGGCGGCAAGCCACTTCGTGCCGAAGCGTTCAGCGATCGTCTCTGGTTCGCCGGCCATGCGGGCTCGGTTGCACATCAGCTATCCCCTTGGTGATCGAAGCCCCGTAAGGGGCAAGTCAATGCCGCGTACGCTGCCGCGCGTGCCCATGATCCGAAAGTTGGTCAACCCGATCGGCGATCCGCTTCCAGGTCTCGACGCCGGCCACGTCGCCGTCGAGTGCCAAAGTAGCCACCCGCTCCGCAATGTGTTCAGGTGCGTGGTGGCCGTGCTCTTGTATAACCTGCTGCGCGCAGGCCCAGAGCTCCCGTTCTATCAGGACCGGTGGCCTGTTACTCAAGCCCCCTCCGATTGAACTCTTCAGTCGCGAACCGGCGCGTCTCTTCCTGGTCGTCAGCCATCAGTGTGCGCACTGCGTCATCAGTTAGCAGGCTCATCAATTGTCGAGCCGCGATGCCAGCTTGCTTCTTCGCGAGCAGGTGATCAAAATTCGGAATGTCGCCGCGATCGGTCAATAGTGCATCCAATCTGCCTCGGCGTCATCCACGGCTTCGAACATATCGCCCTCGGCCATAGTGTCGCGGAGCCGTGCGCGGACATCCTCGGGGCTGCCCATGCGCGGGAACTTTGGATCAGACCGAGCGGCCGTCGCCAAGTCACCCACCCGGCCCTCACGGTCCTTCTGTAACAGCAGCCAAGCGCCGAAGGTTTCGCCGTTGTCGTTCGTGTCAGCCATCCCCCTGCTCTGTTCGCAGGACAGGAAGATACTCCGACATCATTTCGCGATATTCTGGGATGACCGCTAGCTGACAATGGACATAAGTTGGGTCCAGACCATCCCTGACCGTCATTAACGTCACGTACCGAAAAAGCTCCAAGATGCGCGCCTGTGAGGTCCACAGCGACCACATGGCACAGCCACCCAGTGTGACGGCGTGTTCAAAGTAGCGCGTCGTGCGATCCGGCTCCGCGCGGTTCTCCACCGTCAGCGTCCCACGAAGGTGCTGATTATCTGGGCCGCCGTACGCGACCGGCGTCCAAAAAATATTCGCATCCACCAACGGCACGTCGACCATACTCGCGGCCCCGCCCCTGGTCCCGGTGTCAGTCATCCGCCCCCCGTCCTCGAGTCGCTAGCATGGTATAGTCGTCGGGGAGCGGATAGCAGTCGTAGGTTAAGGACTTCTATCCTGGGGGCATTTGAGGGGGCATCTCGCTAGACTACCGATCTAGGAATGACGGCAAACCGCCATTTATCCCGTTCCATGTGATAGGTGCCGGGCCCACCAGCGCTAAAACCGATATGCGATGCGCAGATAGGTTCGGGCAAAGGCGTACGATTACGTATTAGCCATTCGCGCCCGACAATAGTGACTTTGCCCGGAAGAACAGCCCGGCAAAAACCATTACGATTTTGTCACATACTCTTCACAATGCCGCGTTAGCCCTGCGTTCGGTAAGAAAACGATCCGATCCCGCAACTGGAAACGCGCCCTGGCTGGCCCGACGGATCGACCGTCGTCGCCCCCATTGTGGTCGTCGCGTCCCGTTGGGGCTCGGACTTCAAGGGATGAGTGGCCATGGACCTTTCAAACTATACGCGCGTCGCCACTTACGACCTGCCGGAACCCACGCGGACGACCGCCCCGACCGGCAACCTGCTGGCGCAGGAGGCTTCTGGCGTCGCCTATAACCGCGACACCAACACGCTGTTTATCGTCGGCGACGGCGGCACCTCCGTCACGCAGGTCAGCCTGACCGGCCAGTTCATCGACGCCATGACCCTCGCGCAGGGCAGCAGCCCGCAGGGCACGACCTTCTACGACAGCGAAGGCATCACCTATATCGGCGGCGGCAAGTTCGTCTTCACCGAGGAACGCACCCGCCAGGTCGTCGAATTCACCTACGCCCCCGGCACAACGCTGACGCGCGAAGCGGCGCGCACCGTCGATCTCGGCACCGACATCGGCAATGTCGGTCTCGAAGGGCTCAGCTACGATCCGCTTACCGGCGGCTACATCGTGGTGAAGGAAAAGGATGCGCTCGGCATCTTCCAGACCAATATCGATTTCGCGGCCGGCACGGCCACGAACGGCTCGGCGACCACGGTCAACTCGACCAACCTGTTCGATCCGGCCCGCATCGGCACGACCGACCTGTCGGACGTCTATGCGCTCTCCAACTATGCCGGCGCCGTCGGCACCGCGGACGAAAGCCGCCTGCTCGTCCTGAGCCAGGAATCAGGCCGGATCGTCGAGGTCGGACGCGACGGCACCGTCTACAGCTCGCTCCAGCTCGTCGCACCCGCGACGCCCAGCGGCATCGATCTTGCCGCAATGACGGTCGAGGGCATCACCGTCGACAGCGCCGGCCGGATCTACCTGGTCAGCGAAGAGGGCGGCGGCGACATCGATCACCCGCAGCTCTGGGTCTACGCGCCCACCACCACCGGCGGCGCAAACCTCGCTCCCACCGGCGTGACGCTCAGCAACCCGACCGCCGCGCTGCTTGAAAACAGCAACACCGCGGACCGCATCAAGGTCGCCGATATCGCGGTCGCCGACGATGGCCTGGGCACGAACCAGCTCACCGTGACCGGTGCCGACGCCGCCGCGTTCGAACTGTCCGGCAACGCGCTGTATCTGAAAGCCGGCACCACGCTCGATTTCGAGACGAAGGCCAGCTACTCGGTCGCCGTGAACGTCGACGACACGACGGTCGGCGCCACGCCGGACGCCAGCGTCGCCTACACGTTGAACGTCACCAACATCGTCAACGAGGCCGCCGCCGGCACCGTCGCGATCACCGAGGTCGCCCCCTGGGCCAGCAGCAGCCGCTCCGGCGCGGACTGGTTCGAACTCACCAACACCGGCTCCACCGCGATCGACGTCACCGGCTGGAAGTTCGACGACAACAGCTACTCCTCGACCAGCGCCGTCGCGCTGTCGGGGGTCACCACCATCGCCGCCGGCCAATCCGCCATCTTCCTCGAAGGTGGCGCAGCACAGATCGCGACGTTCGCCAACATCTGGTTCGGCGGCACCGTGCCCGCCGGTGTCCAGATCGGCACCTACACCGGCGCGGGTGTCGGCCTGTCGAACGGTGGCGACGCCGCCAACGTGTTCGACGCGGCCGGTACGCTGAAGGCCAGCGTGACGTTCGGCGCCTCGCCCAGCGGCCCCTACGCCACGTTCGACAACGCCGCGCAGATCAACAGCACGTCGCTGGTCAACCACGCGACGATCTCGACCTTCGCCACCGCGGGCACCAACGGCGCGTTCGTCGCGCCCGGGGACGCCACCGAAACCGGTTCGCCCGGCACGATCGGCGGCGTCGCGGCGCCGGTCAACCGCGCACCCAGCGCGATCGGCCTGACGGGTGAGATCACCACCCTGCCCGACACGACGAGCACCGACGCCCGCGTCAAGATCGCCTCCGTCATCGTCACGGACGACGGCCTCGGCACCAACGGCCTGACGCTGTCCGGCGCCGATGCCGGTGCCTTCGAAGTCGACGCGACCGGCCTCTACCTGAAGGCTGGTCAGGATCTCGATGCCAATGTGAAGGCGCGCTACGACGTCACCGTCAACGTCGACGACGTCACCGTCGGCACGACGCCGGACGCCAGCGTGCGCTTCTCGCTCGATCTGACCGCCAACACGACCGGCCAGTTGCGCATCACCGAAGTCGCTCCCTGGTCCAGCGGCAACAGCCCGGTCCAGGCCGACTGGTTCGAAGTGACCAACACCGGCACCGCCGCGGTCAACATCACCGGCTGGAAGTTCGACGACAGCAGCCGCGCCTTCGCAAATGCCGTCGCATTGAGCGGCGTCACCAGCATCGCCGCGGGTGAATCGGTGATCTTCCTCGAAACAGCGACCGCCGCGACGACGGTGCAGAGCTTCATCGACACCTGGTTCGGCGGCACCGCACCCGCCGGGCTCCAGTTCGGCACCTACACCGGCGGCGGCGTCGGCCTGTCGACCGGCGGCGATGCCGTGACGCTCTTCAACGCCTCGGGCGTGGTCCAGGCCAGCGTCACGTTCGGCGCGTCGCCCGCCGGCCCGTACCCGACGTTCGACAATGGCGCGGCGCTCGACAACGCCACGATCGCAACGTTCAGCGCCGACGGCGTCCGCGGTGCCTTCGCCGCCGCCCGCGACGGCGCGGAAATTGGTTCGCCCGGCACGATCCTGACCCCCGAAACGGTCGGCATTACCGTCACCGGCACCGAGGGCGCAGACGGCATCGGCGGCACCACCGGGTCGGACACGCTGATCGGCCTCGGCGGTGACGACGTGCTGATCGGCGGCACCGGCAGCGATCGCATGTCCGGCGGCGACGGCGCGGACTATCTCGACGGCGGCGACGGCGTCGATCGCCTCGACGGCGATGCCGGAAACGACACGCTGCTCGGGCAGGCCGGCAACGACACGCTCATCGGTTCCGGCGGCCTCGACCGGCTGTCCGGCGGTGCGGGTGCCGACTATCTCGACGGCGGCGACGATGCCGATCGTCTCGACGGCGATGCCGGTGACGACATCCTGCTCGGCCAGAACGGCAACGACACGCTGATCGGCAGCGATGGCATCGACGTCCTGTCGGGCGGCGAGGGTGCCGATTATCTCGACGGCGGCGCCGGCAACGACCAGCTCGTCGGCGATGCCGGCGACGACATCCTGCTGGGCCAGGCCGGCAACGACACGATGAGCGGCGGGGCGGGCAACGACTATTTCGATGGCGGCGCCGGCAACGACTATATCGACGGTGGTGCCGGCAACGACACGATCGTCGCCGGTCTCGGCAACGACATCCTCATCGGTGGCGAAGGGCGCGACACCGTCGCGCTCGCCGGCAGCGTCGTGGATTTCAGCTTCCAGTCGATCAGCGGCGGCTTCTCGGCAACCAACCTGGCCACCGGCGCCGTCACGCAGGTCTTCGGCGTCGAAGAAGTCACTTTCGCCCTCGACCTCATGCTCCCCACCCCGGTGACCTCGCTCGACTACGTCGCAGGCTGAGGCCGCAGGACGCGACTGCCGGTCCACGGATCGGCAGTCGCGTTTGCTTTCAGACCGTTCTGAAACGTCGCCTGGTGGGTCAAACTTCGTCAGCAGCACAGCAGGCCCGGCATGAAAGCCGTAGACGCTGTTGGCGTAACCCGTTGCCGCTAGAAATGGCGTGTATGCCGCATCGCGCGGACGGTCGCCGTGCCAGGCCCTCGTCGAACACGTCGTCTGGACTGCGACGAGTCCGCCGAACACACGCCCAGCCCTTTGGCCGACAAAATCAATCCCGGAATATCGCGCCTGTCGCGACGCTGGTAGCGGTGCCGGACACCACGAGCCTCGCGCCTACGCTTGCCAAAGCGCCTCGCAGCTAACCTTCAACTCGCGCGCCAGGCGTGTCGCGACCAACATGACGAGCCGCTGCGCTTCGAAACGCTCCGGCTACAAACAAGTTTTACGCCAAGGTCCAGGATCACCCCCGCCCAATCAGCTCGAAAGCCAAGCACTCTCCGCGTCGTCGACCGCTTCGAACATGTCGCCTTCCGCCATCATCTCGCGCAGGCGGCCGCGGACCGCTTCCGGATCGCCGGCCTTCGGGAATTTCGGGTCGGATCGCGCCGCCTTGGCCAGATCACCGACCCAGCCCTCGCGGTCCTTTTGCTGCAGCAACCAGCCGCCGAACGTCTCGCCCTGATCATTCGTCATCCGCATGGTGCCTTTCCGGTCCGCAATCGGCCAAGCCTACCACCCGCGCACCGCGCCGTCGCCCCTTCAGGCGTTCTCCGCCTCGGTCTCCATCACCGCGAACGGCAGCCGCAGGACGAACCGCATCTCCTCGATCACCAGGCTCCCGCCCGCCGCATTGGCCAGGTTGCGGATCAGCCGCAGCGAGAAGCCGAGCCCCAGCAACGGCCCGTCCGGCCAGTCGCCGTCCGGCGCATAGCCCGGGTCGAGCAACGCGCGCTCATCCCGCCCCGCCAGCCGGCGCGGACGCGACACGGTGAACAGCACCCCGCGCACCCCCTCGGGCTCCAGCGTCACCGCCACCCGCTCGTCGCGCTCCGCCAGCCCGACCGCGGCCGCCACCAGGCGCGACACCATGCGGTCGAACACGACGCCGTCGCCGCACCGTCCGTCCAGCCCCGGCGTAATCATCAGGTCGATCGCGGACACCCCGTCCGCGCCGGCATGACGCGCGACGATGTCCGCCAGCTGCGTCGCCGGGTCGATCCGCCCACCGCCGAGCGTCAGCCGCTCCGCCTCGATCCGCGCGGCCATGTCCAGATCGTCGATCGCCGACACCAGCCGCCGCCCGTCGTCCGAAATCGCACCGGCTCTCGCCCGATAATTCTCGCCGACCGGGCCGAGCATCTCCGCCGCGATCATGTCCGCAAACCCGACGATCGCGTTCAGCGGCGTCCGCAATTCATGCACCAGCTGTCGCAACGAATCGGGCGCCATTGATACGCCCAGCATCGCGGCGTCGCGCGGTGCCGCCACCGCGATCTCGTCCGCACGCGGCCGCCGCGCGGTTCCGCGATAGCCCAGAAAGCGCCCGTCGACCGGCGCGAACAGCGGCACCGCCGAAATCCGCCAGTCGCCCGACGCCGGCCCCGCCCCGGCCACCGACAACCGCGCGTCGCGGAACGGACTGCGCCGGCGGAATGCGCCCGCGACATGCCCGTCCACCCCGTGCCCGGCATTCAGCGCAGCGGCCCGCGCAAGCGTCTCGCCGACGATCGCCTCGCGCGGCGCGCCCTCGATCCAGACGATCACGCCGTCCGCCCCTGCCTCGAACCGGAAAGCCGTCGCGGGCGGCGCGGCCGGCGTCGCCACCGGAAACGGCCGCTCGCGACGATAAGCATCGATCCGCTTGACCAAGTCGCTGATCGACACCCCGATCGGGTTGGCCGCGGCTTCCGGCGCACGCTCGATCGCCGCAACCGTCGCCGGCGCCACGGGGACCACCGTATCAGCCTCGCCGTCGGGCGCGCCCAGCACTAGGTCGGTCGCCCCGAACGTCGCCAGCGCACGCCGCGTCTCGGCATCCAGGTCGCGGCGATGGCGCAACATGCCGCGCATCGTCGGCGACAACCTCGGCAGCACCGCGTCCCACGTCGCATCCGCCAGTCGCGCGGTCGACAAGATCGGCGCGGCGATCGCCGGCACATCCTCCGCGAACAGCAACACCAGCGCCGCGGGCAAACGCCGCCCCGCCAGCGACCGCGCACACCGCGCCCGAAGCTCGGCCGGCACCGCACTGCGGACCTGGCGCAGATAGGCATAACCGCGATCGGTGTTGCCGCCGCCGCGGCCCTGCGCGATCAGGTCGACCACCTGCCGCCACGCCGCCGATCGCGCGGCGTCGGTGGCCGGTCCCTGGTCCAGCACGGTGCCGATCATGTCGTCGTAACGCACCGGGGGCGATTCCTCGAATTACTGGCAGCGCTGCACTCAGGCCTGCCCTGCATGTCGGTAACCGGAACCGGACTCGGTGGGAACCGTGTATTTCACCCTGTCACATTACAGGACGATTCCAGTGACTTGATAGATTATTCCAATTCCGGGCCAGATAGGTATAGGCTGCCCACTATGGCCAATCGCTACCCCCTGGACTCGATCGACCGCACGATCCTGACGTCGCTGCAGGCGGAGGGTCGCATCACCAATGTCGACCTCGCCCGCCGCGCCGGCCTGACCGCGCCTCCCTGCCTGCGCCGCGTCCGTGCGCTGGAGGAGGCGGGAATCGTCGAGGGCTACCACGCCAAGCTCAACGCCGCCTCGCTCGGCTACGGCATCATGGTGTTCGCGCTCGTCTCCCTCCGGTCGCAGGCAGAGGAGGACCTCCGCGCTTTCGAAGCGCACATGGCCGCCCTCCCCCAGGTCCGCGAATGCCACATGCTCAACGGCGAAATCGACTTCATCCTCAAGATCGTCGCGCACGACCTCCAAGCGTTCCAACTGTTCCTGACCTCCGAACTCACCACCGCCCCGCACGTCGCCAGCGTCAAGACCTCGCTCACCATCCGCACCGCGAAAGACGAAAGCGGCATCCCCGTCGACCCGGAATAACCCCTAACAGTTCCCCGGCGAAGGCCGGGGCCTAGATACGACTGCGCCCCAAGCCTCTACCGCAACGTGACCCACGTCGGCGCATGATCCGACGCCTTCTCCTTCCCCCGCGTCGCCTTGTCGACGCCTGCATCGACCAGCCGGTCCGCCGCCATCGGGCTCAGCATCAGGTGATCGATCCGGAACCCCGCATCGCGCGCCCATGCCCCCGCCTGATAATCCCAGAACGTATAGACCGGCCCGCTCGGATGCCGCGCGCGGATCGCGTCGGTCCAGCCCTGGAACCGCAACCGCCGGAACGCCGCCTGAGACTCCGGTTGCAGCAACGCATCGCCCGCCATCGCGCGCACCGAAAACGTGTCGTCATGCGTGCTCGTCGGGATGACGTTATAGTCGCCCGCCAGCACCACCGGATGCTCGGTCGCCAGCAACGACGCGGCATGATCGATCAGCCGGTCGAACCAGGCGAGCTTGTAGTCGAACTTCGGCCCCGGCTGCGGATTGCCGTTGGGCAGGTAGATCGACGCGACGATCACGCCGTCCACCGCCGCCTCAAGATACCGGCTGTGCGTCGGGTCCGGATCGTCGGGCAGGCCGCGCTGCGTCTCCACCGGGTCGGTCCCGCGCGCCAGGATCGCGACGCCGTTGAACCCCTTCTGCCCGTGCCAGATCGCGCCATACCCGGCGGCCCGGATCTCGGCCTCGGGGAAACTGTCGTCCTGCGCCTTCAATTCCTGCAGGCATGCGACGTCGGGCTGCGTCTCCTCCAGCCATTCGAGAAGCCGAGGCAGACGCGCACGCACGCCGTTAATGTTGAAAGTCGCGATCTTCATCGGCACTGTCTAGCGTCCGGACCGCGCGAATGCAGCCCGTCTCAGACGGAAAAGCTGGTCCCGCATCCGCACCCGGACGCCGCGTTGGGATTGGTCACCCGGAACGCCGACCCGCCGAGCGAATCGACGAAATCGACCGCGCTGCCGCGCACCAAATCGAGGCTCATCGGATCGACCACCAGCGTGACGCCATCGCGCGTCGCCGCGGTGTCGTCGCTCTCGATCAGGTCGGCCAAGCCGAACTTGTACTGAAAACCGGCGCAACCGCCGCCGTCGACCGCCAGGCGCAGGATCGCCGGCTTGCCCTGCCGCTCCGCGATCAGGGAAACGCGCTTCGCAGCGGATGGGGTAAGGTCGATGTCAGCCATGGCGCAGAGATAAGCGCGGGCCACCCCCGCTGCAACGCTTACTCGCCGATCGGGCCGCCCATCGACGCGAGCTGCGTGTTGCCCGTCGTGCGCTTCTCGAACGACGCGACATATTCGGCGGAGCGCAGATACGGCACCGGGTTCACCGCGCGCCCGTCGATCCGCACTTCGTAATGCAGGTGGCTGCCGGTCGAACGGCCGGTCGAGCCCATCAGGCCGATCAGCTGGCCGCGGTGGACCCGCGTGTTCGGCGAAACGAGGATCTTCGACATGTGGCCGTAGCGCGTCTCCATGCCCGACCCGTGGCTGATCTGCACGAGGTTGCCGTAGCCATTGCCCCAGCCTGCCTTGTTCACGACGCCGTCGGCGGTCGCGTAGATCGGCGTGCCGACCGGGCCGGCCAGATCGATACCGGCATGCATCGCCGCGCTGTGGCGGAACGGGTCGGACCGAACGCCGAACCCGCTGGTGAAGTTCAGTGACGTCAGCGTCACCGGGCGGAGCGACGGCACGTTGACCTGCGGGCTGCCCGGCAGCGTCACGACACCCGATTGCGCGAATGCGTCGGCCCGCTTCCAGTTGGTGAACAGCGCCTTGAACTGCGCATCGGCCGGCTGTGCCTGCGTATCCGTATCGACCGCCTCATACCCGCCGTCCATCGCCGCACCATTCTGGGGAGTGGCCCCCGCCGCGGTGCCGATCATGCAGGCTGCCGCACACAGGAACCGGATGGACGAAGCGACGTTGGATGCGGTGAAGGTCATTCAGTCCCCGGTAGTCGGCGCATCTTGGCGTGTTCGCCTGGGATGCTGGAAGATCAGGTCGTTTGCGGGAACGCGAAAAAGTTCCCGACTGCGTGATTTCCTACTGCGGGATGTACGTAGGCTTGGAAACCCCGGTGATCCGGGGTTTCGCCAGACCGTCCGTATCGTGCGGTCAGTCGTTTCGCCGCACGATAATCCCGGGCTCAAGCGGCGTGCGGCTCGTTCTTGCCCTTCAGCGCTCGCGCCGCTTCCAACACCTCCTCGGCATGACCCGGCACCTTCACCTTGCGCCACACGCGCGCGATTCGGCCCTCGCCGTCGATCAGGAACGTCGCCCGGTCGATCCCCATATATTTCCGCCCGTACATGCTCTTTTCGACCCATGTCCCGAAAGCCGCGCAGACGCTCTCGTCCGCGTCGGTGGCCAGCGGCACGGTCAGCCCCGCTTTCTCGATGAACTTGTTTTTCCCCTTCGACGTGCCCTTCGAAATGCCCAGCACATGCGCGCCCTCCATCTCGAACGCCGCCTTCAGCCGCGAGAAATCCTGCGCTTCCACTGTGCAGCCCGACGTGTCGTCCTTGGGGTAGAAGAACAGCACCAGCGTGTTGCCGATCATGTCGGCCAGCCGCAATGTGCCCCCGTCCGGCGTTTCCAGCGACAGGTCGGGCAGGCGGTCGTCGACATCGAGCATGGCAGGCTCCTTTTGGGGCGAAGTCAGACCGTGCTGATGCGCGACCATTCCGCCGCGATCAACCTCTGCGCCGCATCGCGCGCCGCGATCAGCGCGTCCCAGTCCGCCATCCGGCACGCCGCCGCGATCAACGGACGCACCGCGACCGGCGGCTCGGTCGATTCGGGCGACACCAGCCGCATCACGACCAGCATCCGCGTCAGCAGCGCGTGCGCCTCCGCCATCTCGCCATCGATCAGCCCCGCCGCCGCCAGGTCCCCGATCGCGGTCCGCAACCTTGGGTCCAGCCCGATGCCGTGGCGCAGTTGCAAAACATGCACCGCAAACTCCGCATCGACGAGCCCGCCGGGCACCAGCTTCACGTCGAACGGCCCCGCCGGCGGCTTGTGCAGCGCGATCTCCCCGCGCATCCGCACCGCATCCGCGATCAGCGTCGTCGCGTCACGCGGTCGCGAAAGCACGCCACGAATCACCACCTCTAGCGCAACCACCGCCCCTGCCGATCCGAACACCGGCCGCGCGCGGGTCAACGCCATATGCTCCCACGTCCACGCATCCTCGCGCTGGTACCGTTCGAAACTCTCGATCGACACCGCCAGCAACCCCTGCGCCCCCGACGGCCGCAGCCGCGTATCGACGTCGTACAGCGGCCCCGCCGGCGTCGCGACGCTCAGCGCCCCCGTCACGCGCTGCGCCAGCCGATTGAAATAGGTCGTCGCCCCCAACGGCTTCGCCCCGTCCGACTCCATCAGATGATCGCCGGTGAACAGGTAGATCAGGTCGAGGTCCGAAGCATGCGTCAACGCCCCACCCCCCAGTCGACCGAGCGCCAGGATCAGCAGTTCACCCCCCGGCACCGTCCCATGCGCCTTCGCGAACTCCACCACCGCGGCACCCGCCAGCGCGCCGATCGCGCCCTCCGCGACGCGCGCATAGCCGCCTGCGACCTCGATCGGGTCCGCGACGCCCGCGACGATCTGCGTCCCCAGCGCGAACCGCCGTTCGTTGATCCGCGCCCGCGCCCGGTCGAGCACCTGCTGATAATCCGCCCCCGGCTCCACCGCGCCGAACTCGCGCGCCAGTTCGGCCACCGACGGCGGCGGATCGAACGCACTCGCATCGATCAGCACGTCGAGCAGCGCCGGTCGCCGCCCCAGCTGATCGGCCAGCGCCGGCGCACTTGACAGGATGTCGGCCACCAGCCGCCCCAGCCCCGGCCGCGCCGTCACCAACCGGAAGAAATCGATCGCGGTGGGCAATCCACCGATCATCCGATCGAGTCGCGCGAACGCCGCATCCGGACCGCTCGCCTGCCCCAGCGCCGCGATCAGGCCGGGCAGCGCCGCCTCCATCGCCGCCTGCGCCGCCGGCGTCCGCAACGCGCGCGGCGTCCCCGCCCGCCATCCCTCGATCCGCGTGCGGACCGCGCCCGCATCGCGATACCCGGCCCGCGCCACCAAATCCTCGACCGCCACCGCCGCCCGCGGGAACGCGACACCGTCCGTCGGATCGAGCGAGTCGTAGATCGTCCCCACCGCCGCCACGTCCGGCCGCAGCCGATCGAGCAACTCTACCCCGTCCGCCAACCCGTCGAGCCGCGCCACCGCGTCCAGCGCCGCCAGGTCCGTCGGCAGGCTGTGCGTCTGGTGATCCTCGATCATCTGCAACCGGTGCTCGACCGTTCGGAACGCGCGGTAGCCATGCGCCAGCCGCGCCGCCTCGTCCGGCCCGACATGCCCCGCCGCCGCCAACGCCGCCAGCGCATCGAGCGTCGCGGGCGCGCGCAGGGCGGGATCACGCCCGCCATGCACCAATTGCTGGATCTGGATGAAGAACTCGATCTCGCGGATGCCGCCGCGCCCGCGCTTCATGTCGTAACCCGGCCCGAAGACCTGGCCCTCGCTGTAATGCGCCCGGATCCGCCGCGAAATCTCCCGGATCTCGCCCACCGCGCCGAACCCCAGCCCGCGCCGCCACACGAACGGCCGGATCGCCGCGAGGAACCCGTCGCCCAGCGCCCGATCCCCCGCCGCCGCCCGCGCACGGATATACGCCGCCCGCTCCCACGGCAGCGCGCTCGACTCGTAATATCCGATCGCCGCCTCCACCGGCAACGCGGGCGGCGTGGCTTCCGGCGACGGCCGCAGCCGAAGATCGACGCGGAACACATACCCGTTCGCGTCGCGCGTCTGCAGCATCTCGACCAGCCGCCGCGCGACCCGCGCCGCCGCCTCGACCGGCTCCTCGCTCCGTCGCCGCGGCAGCGTGTCCGGGTCGAACAGCAGGATCGGGTCGATATCGCTCGAATAATTCAACTCGCGGCTGCCATGTTTGCCCAGCGCCAGCACGCTGAATCCGGTCACCGCATCCGCGCCACGCTCGCGGAAGATAGCCTGCAACGCGCGCTCCACCGCCCGATCCGCAAAGTCGGACAAGAACCGTACGACCTGCTCGAATGGCAATCGCCCCGACAGGTCGCCCAGTGCAACCGCCAGCGCCACCGCCTGCCGCTCCCGCCGCAAAGCACGAGAAACCTCGGCGACACTTTCACCCGGCTCCCATGCCGCGGTGATCGCCGTGTCGAACGATCCAGTTGCCGTCGCCGCCAGCACCTCGGGGCGCGCTAGCATCAGCCGCCGCAGAAACGGCGCCTCCGCCATCATGCGGTCGCGCGCATCGGCAATATCGGGATCTGTCACGTCTTCCACGCAACAACGTAACAACTGTCGGGCGCGACGTCATCCATGCGCAACCGACGCGATATGTCGGCGTTATACAGGCATGAAACAGACAGCGGATTTGAGAAGAGCGGCCAACCGGCAAACGATCGCCCGGCCGCCCGTTGCATCACTCCCCTCGCGAGCGACGAAGAGTGTCGGCACTGCGCTCCGGCGCGTCTATCCCGATGGACCGACGCTTCCCCACGACATGCAGGCACTTCTCGACAAATTAAGCTGAGGATCAGCGTGGACGGCTGAGTTCGTCCACGTCGTTCATGATCGACTGCAACGCCGTACGGTCCGGGTCCGACACATGCGACCGCCGCGAAGGAAGTTTGCCCTCGCTCAGCAGATTCTCCAGCGCCACGCGACCACGCGCCACGCGGCTTTTGATCGTCCCGACCGCACAACCACAGATCTCGGCCGCTTCCTCATAGGCGAAGCCGCCCGCACCGACCAGGATCAGTGCCTCGCGCTGCGGCTGCGGCAGGTGCATCAACGCACGCTGCATATCGCCGAGCTCGACATGGCGATCCTGGCTTGCCGGTGCCGCGAGCAGTTTGGACGCCGTGATCTCGTCCCATTCGCCCTTGAACCGCGCGCGGCGCATCTGGCTCAGGAAGAGGTTGCGCAGGATGATGAAGGTCCAGGCACGCATGTTTGTGCCGGCCTGGAAACGCTTCCGCGCCGCCCACGCCTTCAGCAGCGTTTCCTGGACCAGATCGTCCGCCAGATCGCGATTGCCGGACAACGACCGGCCGAACGCGCGTAGATGCGGAATCACACGGGCGAGTTCATCCTTGAACTCGTTGTCGGGCAACGGCACCGGCTCGGCACGGACCTCTTCGACGTCGTCGTCGTCATAGTCCTCGTCCGGGCCGCGCTGGTCTTCGTTGATCACGTGCTACTCGCCCCTTCGAACGGCTACCCGTCCAGTCCGGAGGAAATAGGAAGGGTCCGGATGGATTGCGAGCCGTTTTTCCGGAGAGCCTCCGGCGACCGCTCCCGGACCGCAATTCCAGGGTGTCAGGCGAACATCAACAGCAGGATGATGAACAGCCCGACGATCAGCCCCAGCGAGATCGGCAGCACATAACGCGTCACATGCGTGCTGGCACCGCCACGCGCTTCGGTCCGGCTCACTTCGATCGGGTCTTCAGCCATGTCGTCTCTCCGTCAGCAAAAGCGCATCTCCGGCCGCGGACCCATGCCCGCGACCGGTCGGGTCGGTCAGGCCGGAACGGTCGCCTGGTCGAAGAACAGCGCCTGGCTGATCGCCGCCTTCACGGTCGACCGCTGGAACGGCTTGGTGATCAGGAACGTCGGCTCCGGCCGCTCGCCCGTCAGCAGACGCTCCGGGAACGCGGTGATGAAGATCACGGGGACCGAGAACTCGGCCAGGATGTCCTTGACCGCATCGATGCCCGAACTGTCGTCGGCCAGCTGGATGTCGGCCAGCACCAGGCCCGGGCGATGCGCCATCGCCTGCGCCACGGCCTCGTCGCGGGTCACCGCAACGCCGTTCACCGAATGGCCCAGGTCGCGGACGATCGTCTCCAAGTCCATCGCGATGATCGGCTCGTCCTCGATGATCAGCACGTCGGCATGCGTCTGACGCTCGATCTCCTCCAGCGCCTCGTTCACCAGCGCGTCGATCTCGGCCGGGTCCGCCTCGATCAGGTAACCGGCATCCTCCGGCGTGAACCCTTCCATTGCAGTCAGGAGCAGCGCCTGGCGCGACCGCGGCGTCACCTGCGCGAGCCGCGCCTGTGCGATGCCCTCGTTGCCGGTGTCGCCGGCATCGCGGTTCTCGATCTCGTCGTTGGTCGACGACCAGATCGCCTGGAACGTTCGGTACAGCCCGAGCCGCGGATCGACGTCGCGCGGGAAATCCTCCGGCGCGTCGACGATCGCCTGCAACGCCGCCCGGACATAGGTATCGCCGTGCGACTGGCTGCCGGTCAGTGCGCGGGCATAGCGCCGCAGGAAGGGAAGGTGCGGGGCGAGATCCTGGCCAAGCGACATGTCGGTACTATACTCCTGTTTCGGCTCGAACATATCACCGCCGCGGCGGGTCAAGGCAAGCCGCCCGCGCCGGTGAGACGAAGGTTCCGTTTGTTGTGTCGAAGCTGGAACCAACCGACCAGTTTTTAGTTTCCCCGCACGAGACAGCAATTGTCCGATTGTCCAATGTGCAGCCCGAACGTGGCGCATATGGGCCGACGGGCGTTAATGTGCGCAGGGCGCATGATCTATGACGGGGGACTGACCAGTTGGCGCCTGAGGCAAAGAAGCAGGCTGGGACATCCGGCAAAGCCGGTAAGCGACCCGTCCCGGATGCCGCCATCGGTGATGCGAATGTGGGTCAGGCGCTGCGTTCCGCCTATCAGCGGACGGTGAACGAGGACGTCCCCGCCGACCTGCTCGATCTGCTCGGCAAGCTGGGCTGAGCCACCGATAAGGGGGACGGCGGGCCTGCCCGGTCGCGATCGGGTCACTGCATGATATAGGGTTTACCCGATGACCCTACCGTCCTTCTCCAGGCTCTCGACCGGCCTCAAGATGCTGTTGATCCTCACGGTGGCCCTGCTGCCTCTGGGTCTGATCGCGATCTTCGCCTCGATCGAAAGCGCCCAGACCGCGCGGTTGCGCCGGGCCGACGACGCCCGGGTCACCGCGACCGAGGCCGCGCGCCAACTCAGCCTCGCGATCGGCCACACCTCGCTCGATCTGCGCGCCGTCACCGCCCGGCTCGACTATGCCCCGATGACCCGCGCCGCGCGTCTGGCGGAATGTCGCACCTCGCTCGCCGACCTACGGGCTGACGGCAAGAACAACTACGAGTTCGCGGTGCTGACCATCGCGGGGCGCCTCGTCTGCGCCACCCCGGGGTTCAGCGGCCTGCCTCCCACGATGCCGCAGGAACTGTTCGCGACGGAAGTCCGGCTGCTCCCCGCGATCCAGCGTGTCCAGTTCGAGGCGCGCTCACCCGGCGGCGGGCTGTTCGGCGTGGCTGAGGCGCCGCTCGAAACATTGGAGGCGGTGACCGTGCTCCCCGGCCGCACGATCCAGCACGGCATCGTCCTGCGGCACGAAACCGCGGCGATCACCGTCCGCCGCCTGCCCGCCAAAACCGCGATCGGTCCCCGCCTGCTGGTCACCTCGCCTGTCGCCAATGGCCAGGTGACGCTCGAACTCATCACCAACGCGGTCCCGATCGGCGTGATCGAGCTGCTGCTCGCGCTGCTGCCGATCCTCATGTGGCTGGCCGCCGCGATCATCGGCTGGGTCGTGGTCGATCGCCTCATGATCCGCCCGCTGCTGCGCCTGCAGAGCGTCGTCGCCGACTATCGCCCCGAAAATGGCCCGATGGCCGTGCCGCACCTGACGACGCCCGCGCGCGAGATCCGCGAACTGGGCGAGGCGTTCCGGCTCGTCACCGAACGCGTCGCACTGCACGAAAGCGAGCTGGCGGAAGGGCTGCTCCGCCAGACCAAGCTGACCCGCGAAGTCCATCACCGCGTCAAGAACAACCTCCAGGTCGTCGCCAGCCTCATCAGCATCCACGCGCGCGGCGTCGACGATCCCGACGTCGCGGCGGCCTATGCCTCGATCCAGCGCCGGGTCGATGCGCTCGCCGTCGTCCACCGCAACCATTTCGCGGAGATGGAGGCCAATCGCGGCGTCGGCCTCCGCGCGCTGATCGGCGAACTCGCCGCCAACCTCCGCGCCACCGCCGCGCCCAACGCCACCCATTTCGCGATCCGGCTCGACGTCATGACCGCCTTCTGCACGCAGGATGTCGCCGTTCCGGTCGCGTTCCTCATCACCGAGATCGTCGAGGTCGCGATGATCGCCGACCCGCGCGGCGCGGCACTCATCCGGCTCGTCCCCGCTGCCGCCCCCGACCGTGCGACACTCTCGGTCGCTGCAGCCGGGCTCGGCGGGACATCCGATGATGCAAATGCGCCGCCTGAACGCTTCCTCCGCGTGATGGAAGGCCTGTCACGTCAGCTCCGCACCAAATTGTCGGTCGACACTGCCACCGGCACGTACGCGATCGACATCAGCATCCTGACCGAACCGACCGCCGACACCGTCTGATCCTCCGGCCGGACGGTCCTACAGGCACCCTCGGTGCCCGTCCCCACTGGCAGGCGTGGCAATAAGGCGACAGGTTCCGGGTTTCGACACGCCTGCGGAACAAGTTTCGCCATGGCGCATTCCCACTCAAGCCTCCGCACAGGCGGCACTGAATTAGGAGTTACAACATGGTCCGTAAGATCGTCGCTATCGCCCTCGTCACCGGCGGCCTCATGGTTTCGGCCTGCAACACCGTCGAAGGTGCCGGCAAGGACGTGAAGTCCGCCGGTCAGGCAATCGAGAAGACGGCAAACTAAGTCCGGCTTTTCCAAACTGATGACCCCGCCGGTCCACGACCGGCGGGGTTTTTCATGCCCGCGACACTTGGCCGCGGCCTCGAACGTCAGATGTCTTCGGCGGCGACTTCGGCAGCGGCGACCCGCTTGCGGCGCTTCTCGGTAAAGAAGATCGCGATCAGCGCGAATTCGTATAGAATGACCAGCGGGATCGCCAGCATCAGCTGCGACACCACGTCCGGCGGGGTGAGCACCGCGGCCACCCCGAACGCCGCGACGATCGCATAACGCCGCCCCGCCTTCAGCTGTGCCCGCGTCACCAAGCCCGCCTGTTCCAGCAGCATCAGCAACACCGGCAACAGGAACGCGACCCCGAACCCGAACAGGAATTTGGTGACGAAACTCAGATAATTGCCGACGCCGGGCAACGCATCCTGCTGCACCCCTCCGATATTGCCCTGATATCCGAGCAGGAAATGCAGCGCGACCGGCATCGCGAAGAAGTAGGCCAGCGACGCCCCGCCCAGGAACAGTACCGGCGTCAGGATCAGGAACGGGAAGAACGCGCGCTTTTCGTTCTTGTACAGCCCCGGCGCGATGAACTGCCAAAGCTGGTTCGCGATGATCGGGAACGCCAGCATGATCGCCGCGAAGAACGCAACCTTCAGCTCGACGAAGAACGCCTCGAAGATATCGGTATAGATCAGCCGCCCCTGCCCCGCCTTCAGCAACGGCTGGACGAGCACCGCGAAAATCGGCTTCGCGAAATAAAGGCAGATGCCGAACGCGATCGCCAGCGCCGCGAACGACCACAACAGCCGCCGACGCAACTCGATCAGGTGATCGAGCAGCGGGGCACGGCTTTCATCGATATCGCCGATCACGGCCGCTCCATCCGCTGCTGTTCCGGATCATGGCCGTCCGTAGGCTTGGCAGGCACGGCGTCAGGCACCGGCGCCGCGTGGGGGACATCGTGAGGCAGGACGTCGTGAACCGGCGTCGCGGTCGGCACAGCCGGATCGATCACGTCATGCGGCGGCGGCGGAGGGAGCACCACATCGGCCCCACGCGCATAGTCAGCGTCATGGATTTCCTCGGGCGGATGCTCGCGCATGATGCGTGCATTCTCCTTCGCCCAGGTCTCTTCCATTTCCTTCAGCTCGGCCTCGCGCACCATCTCGTCGAAACCGGATCGGAACTGCCGGCCGATGCCGCGCACCTTGGCTACGAACTGACCGACCGTCCGCATCGCCTTGGGCAGGTCCTTGGGACCGATCACGACCAGCGCCACGACGGCGCACAGCAGCAATTCGGTCGGGGCGATGTCGAACATCGTCAGTCATATCCCACATATCGCCGCGCCGCCGTCCGATGACACGGACGACGGCGACTGGCCAGTCCCTACCGCTTCAACCCGAGCAAGGCTCAGACCTGCGGGCGGTCGTCCTTCATCGGCTGAAGCTCGGCCGACGGATTGGGGTCGACCGGGGGCTGAGCCTGCAGACGGGCCGCCGGCTTCGGCTTCTCCTCGTCTTCCTCGGCCATGCCTTTCTTGAACTGTTTCACACCCTTGGCGACGTCGCCCATCATGCTGGAGAACCGACCACCGCCCAGCAGCAGGATCGCAACGACGGCGAAGATCAGGATATGCGGGAGTGAAATGCCCATCGATAGTCTCCTATTTCAGCTCCTATCTAGGCGTCTTCGTGCCCGCTTTCCACCATTCACTGCGTTCCGGCATGATGCGCGCCCAACGCGCTGGTTCAGGCAAGCGCCAACAACGCATCGCGCCGCGCGACAAGAGCTCCGCAAGACTCGCCCGACCCGACCCCCGCGACCGATGCCATCGCCCGGTCCAGCCGTACCCGTGCCGCCGCGCTGATCTCACCCACCGCCCCGGCACACGCCACCATCTCGTCCATCTCGCCCGAACAATGCAGCGCGATGTCGCACCCCGCCGCGATCACGCCCCCCGCCCGCGCACCGAAGTCGCCACCCAGCGCGTTCATGCCCAGATCGTCCGACATCAGCAGCCCGTCGAACCCGATCGTCCCGCGGATCACGTCGCCGATCACGACCGACGACAGGCTGGCGCAGCGTTCCGCATCCCAGGCGCGGTAGACGACATGCGCCGTCATCGCCATCGGCGCCGCGGCCAGCGTGCGGAACGGCCGCAGATCGACCTCCAGCTCCTCCGCGCTCGCCTCCACCACCGGCAATTCCTTGTGGCTGTCGACCAGCGCGCGGCCATGCCCCGGCATATGCTTCACCACACCCACGACGCCCGCGCGCGCCAACCCGTCGATCGTCGCGCGGCCCAGCGCAGCGACCTGCATCGGCTCGCTCCCCAGCGCGCGGTCGCCGATGATGTCGTGTGCGCCGTCCTGCCGCACATCGAGCAATGGCAGGCAGTCCACCGTGATGCCGACCTCGCGCAGCATCGCGCCGATCGCCTCCGCATTGGCCAGCATCGCCTCGATCGCCGACACCGGTGCGCGGTCGTACAACGGCCCGAACACCCCACCCGGCGGGAAAGCCGGCCACTCCGGCGGCTGCATCCGCGCCACGCGCCCGCCCTCCTGATCGATCAGGATGGGCAGGTCGTCGCGCCCCGCCAGCGCCCGCAACGCGTCGGTCAAACGCCGTAGCTGCCCGCGATCGATGACATTCCGCCGGAACAGCACGAACCCGGCCGGGTCGCAGTCCTTGAAGAAAGCCGCTTCGTCAGCAGTAAGCTCGGGGCCTGCCAGGCCAAGGATCAGTGGGGTCATGCCTCACCGATAGCGCGCCCGCGAAGTGCCCGAAACCCCAAGGCCGACAGTGCACCATAACCACACGTCATCCTGGCGAACGCCGGGATCTCCCTGGGGCCAGCGGCGACCTCGTCACGCGTGATACAAGCCGCTCAGCCGATAACCGAACAGGTTTCCCCAGCGACCTTCAACCGCGCACAGATCGAACCGGCCTGCCCGCCCGCACCCGCCCGCAACCGGTACAGCGTCTTGTCGCCCACCGTCACCGGCGTCACCGACTTCGGCAACGCCGCCAGGAACGCGAACCGCCCCGCCAGCGTCTTCCAGGCGACATTGGCCTTCGCCTCGCTGCCGAACGCGCCCAGCTGGACCTGCGCGCCAGCAACCACTGGAGCAGCAGCAGCCGGCGCAGCCTGCGCCACCGGTGCCGGCCGCGTTGGTGCAGCCGCAACCTGCGCCGGAGCAGGCGCAGGCGCCGCCGGCCGCACAGCCAACCCACCCGCCGCGGCGTCAGAATTCGTCACGCTCCCCGCACCCGACACGGGCGCTTCGGGGATCGCCGACAGATCGATCGACGCATTCGTCTCGCGCCCGTCGCTCGCCGCGAACGCGGTCTCGCCTTCGCCCTCGACCTTCATCCCGCCCGGCTGGTCGGGCTTCACTTTGTAGTCGCCCTCCGGCGCCGCGATCATGTCGCCCGACGCGCCCCCCGGCCGGCTCGCGCTCAGCCAGAAGATCCCGCCCACGACCAGCCCGATCACCAGCAACGCGACCAGAAGCGCCGCGATCGTCTTGCCCGCACCCGGCGTGCCGGCGCGCTGTTCCTCGACCGGTTCCAGCCAGGGCAGGCGATCCTCGTCGCTCGCAATCCGTCCCCGATCGATATCCGACATCAGTGCATCTCCTCGGCGGCCGCGACACCCATCACGGCCAGGCCATTGCGGACGATCTGCCCGACGGCATTCGCGAGCGACAATCGCGCAAGCGTCGTTTCAGTGTCGTTAACGAGCAAAAATCTCCGCTCCGGATCGTCGTTTCCGCGGTTCCACAACGCATGGAACGCCCCCGCCAGATCGGCCAGGTAGAACGCCACCCGGTGCGGCTCGCGAGTTGCCGCCGCCGCCTCGATGATCCGCGGAAACTGCGCCGCGAGCCGGACGAGCGCCAACTCTTCCGCGTCCAGCTTCCCCAGATCCGCCGGTGCCGCCACGTCGATCCCCGCCTCGACCGCCTTGCGGCCGAGTGAGCGGATCCGGGCATGGGCATATTGTACGTAGAAGACCGGATTCTCTTTCGACGCCTCGACCACCTTGGCGAAGTCGAAATCCATCTGCGCATCGGCACGGCGCGTCAGCATCGTGAACCGCACCACGTCGCGCCCGACCTCCTCGACCACATCGGCCAGAGTTACGAAGCTGCCAGAGCGCTTCGACATCTTCACCGGCTCGCCGTCGCGCAGCAGCCGCACCATCTGGACCAGCTTGATGTCGAGCGGCACCCGCCCGGCGGTCAGCGCCTGCACCGCCGCCTGGACGCGCTTCACCGTGCCGCCATGGTCCGCACCCCAGATGTCGACCAGCAGGTCCGCCGTCTCCGCCTTCTGCGCATGATAGGCCAGGTCGTTGCCGAAATAGGTATACCCGCCATCCGCCTTGCGCACCGGCCGGTCGCTGTCGTCGCCGAACTTCGTGGCGCGGAACAGCGTCATCTCGACCGGTTCCCAGTCGTCCGCCGCCTCGCCCTTCGGCGCTTCCAGCACGCCTTCGTAGATCAGCCCGTCGGCGCGCAGCTTGTCGATCGCGGCCACGACCTTGCCGTCCGACTGCACCTTCGCCTCGGACGAAAACACATCGTGTTCGATGCCGAGCAGCGCCAGGTCGGCGCGGATCATGTCCATCATCGCCGCCACCGTCCGCGCGCGGAACAGCGGCAGCCACTCCGCCTCCGCCGCGCCGACATAACGATCGCCATATTCGGCCGCGAGCATCGCCCCGACCGGCTTCAGATAGTCGCCCGGATACAGCCCCTCCGGAATCGTCACCGTCTCGCCCAGCGCCTCCCGGTAGCGCAGATGCGCCGACCGCCCGAGCGTCTCGACCTGGCTGCCCGCATCGTTGACATAATATTCGCGTGTCACCGGATGCCCGGCATATTCCAGCAGGCTGGCCAGCGCGTCGCCGACCACCGCCCCGCGGCAATGCCCCATATGCATCGGCCCGGTCGGGTTCGCGGAAACATATTCCACGTTCACCCGCACGGCGTTGCCCTGCGTGGACCGGCCGTAATCCGCGCCCTCCGCGAAAATGGTCCGCATCTCGTCGCGCCATTGTTCCGGGTCCAGCCGCAGATTCAGGAACCCAGGTCCGGCGATTTCGACCGCCGTCACGCCCGGCATCTCCGCCAGCTTCGGCTGGATCAGCGCCGCCAGCGCACGTGGATTGGTCTTGGCCGGCTTGGCCAGCACCATCGCGGCATTGGTCGCCAGATCGCCATGGCTCGCGTCGCGCGGCGGCTCGACGGCGATGCTCGCCCGGTTCAACCCCGCCGGCAGCGCACCCTCGGCCTCCAGCGTATCCAGAACGATATCGATCGCAGCGGCGAAACGGGCATAGAGACTCAAGGCGATTTCCGGGCGTTGCAGAAGGGACGCACGGTCATAGGGGAAGTCGCACGGTTCGGAAACCGGGCGCGGTATCCGATCCCCAGGGCAAGACGATCCAGTTCGAAACGGTTCGAATTCTCCTGCTAGCCGGGTTTCCGGACTACACTCAGTCGATTAGCCTTAATTTGCGATTCGGTTGTTCGAGACCAATTCGCTGGGGGAGACAAGGCGTGAAAGAATACAAGGTCATGTCGCAAAAGGACAAATGGTTCAGTCGGAAGTTCGACCCCGAATCCCTGGAGCAAGGTCTGAACGCCTATGCCGCACAGGGCTGGGAAGTCATCAGCGTCGCGACCGCATCGATCCCCGGCATCGGTGGAAACCGCGAAGAGCTGATTGTCGTGTTCGAGCGGGACAAGTAATGTACCGGGCCGAATACAAAGGCATCGCCTTCATCGAAGGGTGCCCGCCCGGTGTCGTGCCGATGCGGCAGCTCGATACTAAAATCGACGGCTGGTTCTCGCAAAGCCAGCTGAAGAGCCTGGACAACATCAAGGACGTGATGGTCGACCAGGCGCGGGCCGATGGCGCGAACGCGATCGTCAACTTCAAATATGGTCAGAAGAACTCGTTCTGGCGCAGCTTGCTGAGCGTGGACGACGTGTATTGGTTCGCGACCGGCGCAACGGCGAAGATCGTCTGACCGGATCGCAGCCCGCGCGAACCGCGCTTGGTCACCGCGGCTGACACTGGGATCCGTGATCGCTCCGTCCGCCACACTGGCTCGAGCGATGATGGGTCCTGACCCGTCCGGTCCGGTCCAGGCGGCGGACCGAGATCTCAAGCCACCCCAAGCCAATCCGCCATCGCGCGCCCGAGCTCCGGCTTCACCACCGCGCTCATGTGATTCCCCGGCACCGCCACATACGCTCCCTGCGGCAACAGTTCCGCCACGGCCTCGGACGACCCGTTGTCCGAATCCTCCGCGCCGGACATCACCAGCACAGGCTGGTCTATTGCCGCGATCTCGGCCCGCGTGGTATCGACGAAGCTTCCCAGCAGCGGCAGCAGCGCCTTCGGATCGCCGCCGCTCGTCTTGAGAAACGCCTCCGCCATCCATTCCGGCGTGCCGCGCTCGAACGTGCCCAGACCGGTCAGGATACGCCGGAAATGCGCCGCCCGGTCGCCCGTATCGAGCAACCCTTCCAGCCCCATGCCCGACAGGATCACCCGACCCGGGCGAGCCCCACGCACCAGCATCCGCACCACCGTCCGCGCGCCGAGTGAGTATCCACCGAGATCGTAATCGGTCAGCCCAAGATGCGCGATCAACGCCTCGCCGTCGTCCGCCAGCACGTCCGGCGGATAGGCCGCGGCATCGTGCGGCCGGTCGCTTTCTCCATGCGCGCGCAGGTCCGGCATGATCACCCGCCGCCCCAGCGCCGCGATCCGCTTGGCATGGCCGAACTTGATCCAGTTCGTGTCGGCGGACGAGAACAGCCCATGGATCAGCACGATCGGCCGCCCCTCACCGACCTCGTGCCACACCAGCCGCACCCCGTCCGGCGCGCTATACTCATGCATCGTGGTCACCCAAAACCTCCGCTCCCGCAACGACCATCAAGCCACCGCGCCCCTCATCCGTTCCCCGGCGCAGGCCGGGGCCTAGGTGCAACACCCGCTCGAAAACCCCGCCCGCCACGCCGCCATATCATCCGGCTGTGTCGCATGCGTCGGCACCGCCGGATCGAGCAACACCCAGTCCAGCTTCCGCGACACCCAGATATGCGCGCTCGGCACCGCCAGCGTGATGTCGTCCAGCGACCCGCCCTTCACGCTCACCCGGTCGGGCGTCAGGCTGTCGATATGGAACACGCGCGTCCCGCATTCGACGCAGAACACGCACGTCGTCCGCGCGCCCAGATCGTTCGGCCGGTCCCAGCGCCGCACCGGCCCGGTCACCGAGAACGCCTGCCGCGCCGCCGTCAGCGACAGCCCGAACGCGCTCGCCGACTGCTTCTGACACTCGCGACAATGGCAGGCGTGGCACGGCGGCGTCGGCCCGACGATCAGATACCGGACCGCCCCGCACTGGCACCCGCCGGTCAGCCCCTCGGCCACGCCGGCGCTCCTCAATCGTCCGCGTTATCGTCCGTGCCATCGTCCGGGATCGCGCCGTCCTCGATCATGTCGCCCTTCTTGAGGTGGCGCCGGCCGAGCAGTTCCGCGATCTGCACCGCGTTCAGCGCGGCCCCCTTGCGCAGGTTGTCGCTGACGCACCACAGGATCAGGCCGTTCTCGACGGTCGGATCCTCGCGCACCCGGCTGACGAACGTCGCGAATTCGCCGACGCACTCGACCGGCGTTATGTATCCGCCGTCCTCGCGCTTATCGATCAGCATGATGCCCGGCGCCTCGCGCAGGATGTTCTGCGCCTCGACCGCCGAAATTTCGTTCTCGAACTCGATCGCGATCGCCTCCGAATGGCCGACGAAAACCGGCACGCGCACACAGGTCGCGACGATCTTGATCTTCGGCCCCATGATCTTCTTGGTTTCGACGACCATCTTCCACTCTTCCTTGGTGAAACCATCGTCCAGGAAGACATCGATGTGCGGGATCACGTTGAACGCGATCTGCTTGGTGAACAGCCGCGGCTCGGCCGGGTCGCCGACGAAGATGTTGCGGCTCTGCTCGAACAGCTCGTCCATCCCCTGCTTGCCCGCGCCCGACACTGACTGGTACGTCGACACCACGACGCGCTTGATCGTCGCGGCATCGTGCAGCGGCTTCAGCGCGACCACCATCTGCGCGGTCGAACAGTTCGGGTTGGCGATGATGTTGCGGCGCGTGTAGCCGTCGATCGCGTCGGGGTTCACCTCCGGCACGATCAGCGGCACGTCCGGGTCCATGCGGTAGAGCGAGCTGTTGTCGATCACGACGCAACCGGCCGCGGCGGCCTTCGGCGCATAGACCGCGGTCGCCTCGGATCCGATCGCGAACAGCGCGATGTCCCATCCGGTCCAGTCGAAATATTCGATGTTCTGGACCTTCAGCTGGCGGTCCGTGTCGCCGAAATCGACCATGTCGCCCTGGCTGCGCGACGACGCCAGCACCGCGATCTCGTCGATCGGGAATTCGCGTTCCGCCAGGATGTTGAGCATTTCCCGCCCGACATTGCCCGTCGCACCCGCGACGACGATCCGATAGCCCATGCTGTCCGCTCCGTTCCAAAGTTGCGGCGGGGTTTAGGCAGGGGACCGTATTTGTCCAGCCGCTACGCCTATGGACACAGCAAGTTCTTCTAAAGCCCTCCCCCGGTGGGGGGAGGGCGCCGCGTCACTCCACCGTCAACACGACCTTCCCAACATGATCCCCCGCCTCGAGATAAGCATGCGCCGCCGCTGCCTCGCGCAGCGCAAACGTCCGGTCGATGATCGGCTTCAACCGCCCCTCGCGCACATGCGGCCACACCTGCCGGTCGATCTCGTCCGCCACCAGCGTCTTGAACTCCGTACTCCGCGCGCGCAGCGTCGATCCGGTCAGCGTCAAGCGGCGCCGCATCACGTCGAAGATCTGGAACGTCGCTTCGCCCCCGCGCTGCGACGCGATCGACACATGCCGCCCGTCGTCCGCCAGGCACTTCAAATTACGCGCGAAATAATCGCCCCCGATCATGTCGAGCACAACGTCCACGCCGCGCCCGTCGGTCAACCGCTTCACCACCTCGACATAATCGTCGGTCTTGTAGTTGATCGCATGCGCCGCGCCGATCTCCATCGCCCGCGCGCACTTCGCGTCCGATCCCGCGGTCACGATCACGGTCAGCCCGAACAGCCGCCCCAGCATGATCGCCATCGTCCCGATCCCGCTCGTGCCCCCATGGACCAGCACGGTGTCGCCCTCCGCGGCATAGGCACGCTCGAACAAGTTGGTCCACACGGTGAACAGCGTCTCCGGCATCGCCGCGGCCTCCACCATGCTGAGCGCCGCCGGCACGGTCAGGCACTGCCCCGCCGGCACCGCGACATATTCGGCATAGCCGCCGCCGGACAGCAGCGCACACACCGGCTGCCCCAGCATCGCGCCCGTCGTGCCCTCGCCCAGCCCGACGACAATGCCCGAAATCTCCAGCCCCGGGATCGACGAGGCACCCGGCGGCGGCGGATAGGCCCCCGCGCGCTGCATCAGGTCCGGCCGGTTCACGCCGGCCGCCGCGATCCGCACAAGCACCTCGCCCTCACCCGGCACGGGCAACGGGCGCGTCACCGGCACCAGAACTTCCGGTCCGCCGGCACCCTCCGGGTCGATCGCGGTCATGCTGTCGGGCAATGCGGCCAAGTCGGTCTCTCCCAAGCGAAACACCCCCCCGGGCCGAGCGGTTTATTGACTTGGGGGGCGGCGCGGTCAACGCTGCCGTTCATGGAGTCGGAAGAAACATTTCCGAAACGGCACGACGATCCGCTGGTGGCGCTCGCCCGGCAGGATCTCGATCCGCTGTCGCTTGCCGAGCTCGCCGCACGGATCGCCGCGCTGGAAGCGGAGGTCGAACGCACCCGCGCGCACACCGTCCGGGCCGAGGCGCGCCGCGCTGCGGCCGATGCGCTGTTCCGGACATGACCCCCGGCCGCTCGCTATGCCATAATATGGGGTGTCATCGGGCGTCCGTCACCTCCTTGATCGCGGCTCGCGGCACACGACATATCCAACAGACGGGATGGTCCCTTGACGATCCCGAAGGAGTAGAAATCCATGCCCTCATTCGCCCGTGAGCTGGAACAGACGCTGCACAATGCGTTGACCGCCGCCAGCACCCGCCGTCATGAATATGCGACCCTCGAACATCTGCTGCTCGCGCTGATCGACGACGATCATGCGTCGAAGGTCATGCAGGCGTGCGGCGTCGAAGTGTCCGAACTGAAGGACGCCGTCACCCTCTATCTCGATACCGAGCTCGATGCGCTGAAGGTGGAGGGTCAGACCGATCCCTCGCCCACGTCCGGGTTCCAGCGCGTCGTGCAGCGCGCGATCCTCCACGTCCAGTCCTCGGGCCGCGACGAAGTGACCGGCGGCAACGTCTTGGTCGCACTGTTCAGCGAGCGCGAGAGCTACGCCGTGTTTTTCCTGCAGCAGCAGGACATGAACCGCCTCGATGCGGTCAGTTTCATCAGCCACGGCGTCGGCAAGGCCGGCTCCCCGACGGAGGCACGCGAAGTGAAGGGGGCCGACGAAGACAAGCCGCAGGGCAAGGACGGCAAGAAGGGCGAAAGTGCCCTGAAGCAGTTCACCGTGAACCTGAACGAGAAGGCCGCCACCGGCAAGATCGACCCGTTGATCGGGCGCGGTCCGGAGGTCGACCGCACCGTTCAGATCCTGTGCCGCCGTTCGAAGAACAACCCGCTCTATGTCGGTGAACCCGGCGTCGGCAAGACCGCGATCGCGGAAGGCCTGGCGCTGAAGATCATCAACGGCGACGTGCCGGAGGTGCTGCTCGAAGCGGTGATCTACTCGCTCGACATGGGCGCGCTGCTCGCCGGCACGCGCTACCGCGGTGATTTCGAAGAGCGGCTGAAGCAGGTCGTGTCCGAACTCGAGAAGCTGCCGCATGCCGTGCTGTTCATCGACGAGATCCACACGGTGATCGGGGCCGGTGCCACGAGCGGCGGCGCGATGGACGCGTCCAACCTGCTCAAGCCCGCGCTGTCCGGCGGTTCGATCCGCTGCATCGGCTCGACCACGTACAAGGAATTCCGCAACCACTTCGAAAAGGATCGCGCGCTCCTGCGCCGGTTCCAGAAGATCGACGTCAACGAACCGACGATCGAGGATGCGATCGCGATCCTGACCGGGCTGCGCTCCGCCTACGAAGCGCATCACCACGTCAAGTACACGCCGGCCGCCATCAAGGCCGCGGTCGAGCTCTCGGCACGTTACATCAACGACCGCAAGCTGCCCGACAAGGCGATCGACGTCGTCGACGAAGCCGGCGCGATGCAGATGCTGGTGGTCGAGGACAAGCGCAAGAAGGTCATCACGCCGAAGGAGATCGAGGCCGTCATCGCAACGATGGCGCGAATCCCACCGAAGTCCGTGTCAACCGACGATACCAAGGCGCTCGCCACGCTCGAAACTGATCTCAAGCGGGTCGTGTTCGGGCAGGACAAGGCGATCGAACTGGTCTCCTCCGCGATCAAGCTCAGCCGTGCCGGCCTGCGCGATCCGGACAAGCCGATTGGCAACTACCTGTTCTCCGGCCCGACCGGCGTGGGCAAGACCGAGGTCGCGCGCCAGCTGGCGGCGATCATGGGCATCCCGCTGCAGCGTTTCGACATGTCGGAATATATGGAGCGTCACTCGGTCAGCCGGCTGATCGGCGCACCCCCCGGCTATGTCGGCTACGATCAGGGCGGTCTGCTGACCGACGCGGTCGACCAGCATCCGCACAGCGTGCTGCTGCTTGACGAGATCGAGAAGGCGCATCCCGACCTGTTCAACATCCTGCTGCAGGTCATGGATAACGGGAAGCTGACCGACCATCACGGCAAGACGGTCGATTTCCGCAACACGATCCTGATCATGACCACCAATGCCGGTGCGTCCGACATGGCGCGTGAATCGCTCGGCTTCGGGGCGCTGACCCGCGAAGGCGAGGACGAGGAAGCGGTCAAGAAGATGTTCACGCCGGAATTCCGCAACCGGCTGGATGCGATCGTGCCCTTCTCCTACCTCCCGACCGAGGTCATCAGCCGGGTGGTGGACAAGTTCGTCCTCCAGCTGGAACTCCAGCTGGCCGACCGTCACGTCCATATCTCGCTCGATCAGGACGCGAAGGACTGGCTCACGACCCGCGGCTACGACAAGCTCTACGGCGCACGCCCGATGAGCCGTCTGATCCAGGAAAAGGTGAAGCAGCCGCTGGCCGAGGAACTGCTGTTCGGCAAGCTGGTCCACGGCGGCGAGGTGAAGGTCCACGTCAAGGACGGCACCCTCGCCTTCGAAATCACCGCCGCCCCGCCCAAGAAGCCGCGCAAGCGCAAGGCGAAGGTGACGGCCGGTTCCGAAGGCATCGAGGAAGCCGCCGAGGACCAGGACTATGACGACGACGGCCTGACCGACGACGAAGGCGAAGAAGAAACGCCGCCAGCCGAGTAAGTCGATGATACGGACGTTCCGGCAATAGTCGGGACGTCCGTATCTGCTTGACGGTGCAAATGTTACGACACGATTACAGCTTCGTTGTCCGTCCTAGAAACCGTTCCAGACAGACATTAAGCATCGGTTCTTACAATAAAGTCTCGAACCGCAAGCGTGCCTTGACCGCAGCGACAACGCCCTCCTACTGAACCGCATGCCGGTCGTTCAGGGGGAACGCCGCATCGCAGGGGGGCTTGCGGGTGGTTCGAAAGTTAAAAGCGGCAGCGATTGCCGCGTCAGTGTGCTGCGCGGTCATGATCTCCGCCAGTCCGGCGTCGGCGCAGGAAAAATCCGCGACGAAGGACGGGTTCACACTCCTCGCCGAATCGAAGAAGATCCTGCTCGTCCGGCCGACGATCAAGGTCGGCGCGCAGTCCACCGGCGGCATGTTCGAACCGAATGCCGACTGGACGGACCAGGCAAAGTCGAACATCGCGACCGCACTCGACACGGCGCAGGGCAAGCTCGGCAATACTGTCTTCGTCGCACCGGATAGCGTGGGCGCCCCGGCCCGCACGCTGGCCAGCTATCGCGCGCTTTTCTCGACCGTCGCCGATGCGGTCATCACATACCAGTTCTTCCTCGGCAACCGCCTGCCGACCAAGAAGCGCAAGGGCGCACCCTTCGCCTGGACGCTTGGGCCCGGGGTGCGCGACATCCCCGGCGGCGCCTCCGCCGACTATATCCTGTTCCTCGAAACGGAGGATCATTTCGGCTCGACCGGCCGCAAGGTCGCACAGATCTTCGCCGCCGGCCTGGGAGTCGGGATCGTGTCCGGCCTGCACAAGGGCTATGCCGGGCTGGTCGATGCGCGCACCGGCGACCTCGTCTGGCTGAACGCGGATCGTCAGATGGGTGGCGACGTCCGCGACGGCGAAGGCGCCGCCAAGCGCGTCGCACAACTGCTCGAGGATTTCCCCGGCAGCACCGCGATCGCAACACAGACCGCAACCGCGGCGACACAGCCATGACGCGCCGCCTCCGCAGCGCCCTGCTGCTGACCGCGCTGTCGCTCGCGCCAACGAGCGCGCCGACCAAGACCCGCATCGTGCCCCCGCCGCCCTACGCGGGCGCGTACCAGCCGCAGAGCGTCGACGAACGCGGTCTGTGGGCGGAGTTCGACGAGATCGAGCGCACCCTGCGCGACTCGCCGACCGTGCTTCACGACGAGGCACTGAACACCTACTTGCACGGCCTGCTTTGCGAGACGGTCGGGACGGACCGGTGCACCGGCGTACGAATTTACGTCATGCACGTCTCGGACGTGAACGCGAACATGGCACCCAACGGCACCATGCAGATCTACACCGGCATGCTGCTGCGCGTTCGGAGCGAGGCGGAGCTTGCCGCAGTCCTCGCGCATGAATTCGCCCATTTTGAGAAACGGCATAGCCTGACACGTTTCAAGGCAGGCCGCACTGCCGGCGACCTCGCAATGTGGGTTGGATTGGCCGGCGGATATGCCGGTACGCCGACCGGATCGACACGAGCTAGCCTGTACGGCGCGGTGTTCTCCTACCAGCGCAACCAAGAGCGGGAAGCGGATATCCACGGCTTCGAGTATCTCGCCGGATCGCGCTACCGCCCCGGTGCCTTCTCCGATTTCTGGCGACGGATGATGGAAGAAGCCGACGCCACGGCGCTCGGTCGCCAACAGCGCAGCACGCGCTACGACCGCACCGCCTTCTTCGCGACCCATCCGACCAACCTCGAGCGTGCCGGCTACCTCAAACAGCTCGCGATCAAGGACGGTGACGACGGTGACGACGGTGCCGATACGTTCGCCGCCGCGATGCAGAAATGGCGTCCCGCGTTCCTCGCCGACCAGCTGAAACGCAACGACTTCGGCGGCAGCGAATATCTCCTGACCCAACTGGCCGGCTCCAACTGGACGCCCGACCTGCTGTTCGCGCGCGGCGAGCTCTACCGCACGCGCGGCAACCCGCGCGACCTCGTCGCAGCCGCCGGTTTCTACCGCGCGGCGATCGCCGGTGGGCCGGTCGATCCGCTCGCCCACCGCGGCCTTGGGCTCGCCCTGATGCGGACGGGACAGGTCACCGAAGGCAAGGTCGCGCTCGCCGACTACCTGCGCGCCAAGCCAGATTGCGAGGATGCCGCCATGCTCCGCAGCCTGATCGAACAGTCATGAAGGACCAGCCGATGATGTCTCTCCGCCTCGCGGCGCTTGTCCTGACCGCCACACTGGCCACACCCGCCATCGCCGGCAACTCGCTGGTTCCGGGCGGCACGCCGGTCACGGTCGCCAAGTCGAAGCTGACCGTAACCCCGCCGACCGAATGGAACCGGCTCGGGGCCCGCCCTGGGCGAAGCGCCGAAACCTGGACGCTCGACGGCGATACGCTCAACGACCTGACCTTCTACGGCGGGATCGAGGACGGCAAGCCGATCGTGCGGGAAGTGTCGAAGAAGTCGAAGCCGTTGCCGCGTTTCAGCGGCACGATGCTGCTGAACGATCTGCCCGCGCTGTTCGAACAGACCTACCGCGTGGTATTCGACACGCCGCTGATGGAGATCGGCCGCGTCGAGCCCGCCGCCTTCGCCGGTCGCAAGGGCGTCCATTTCGCCTACAAGTTCACTCGACCCGACGAAGAGGTCGAGCGCCTGGGCGAAGGCTATGCCGCCATCGTCGACGGCCGGCTCTACATGGTGACGTTCGAGGCACCCGCGATCCACTATTTCGCTAATGGCATCGAAGCCGCCCGCGCCGTCGCGACCAGCGCAACCCTCCCCTGATCGACGGGTTCGTAGGGGTTGGCTTTTGTTCCCCCGCGGTCTATATCAAATCCAACAGTCGCTCCGGTCCGCAAGGGCCGGGGCGGCGATCTGGTCTTCCCGGGACACGATCCGACATTGCGCGACGGATCGCGACGCATTGGGAAGCACGGACATCATGACGCTGAGACTGCGATATCCACTCGGATGTCGCAGCTTTTTGTCGTGCTGCGCCTCTGCGATCCGGCCCTTTCCCAGGGTGGCGATCGTGACGAACCGGCCTTCGGCGGCACTGCAAAGTGCGCCGACGAATTTGAGCGCGAAGGATCATCCATGGCGACCCAGGCAATTACCCCAACCGTGCAAGGTGCCGCGAAGAAGCGCATCCGCAAGGTGTTCGGCAACATCCACGAAGTCGTGCAGATGCCGAACCTGATCGAGGTGCAGCGCGAAAGCTACGAGCATTTCCTGCGCTCGCGTCCCGAGGACAACTACATCTCCGGCCTGGAAAAGACGCTGCGCAGCGTCTTCCCGATCCGCGATTTCGCCGGCACCGCCGAGCTTGATTTCGTGAACTACGAGCTGGAAGAGCCGAAGTTCGACACCGACGAGTGCCGCCAGCGCGGCATCACCTATGCGGCGCCGATGCGCGTCACGCTGCGCCTGATCGTGTTCGAAGTGGATCCGGACACGGAAACCCGCTCGGTGCTCGATATCAAGGAGCAGGACGTCTACATGGGCGACATGCCGCTCATGACGTCGAACGGCACGTTCATCGTCAACGGCACGGAACGCGTGATCGTCAGCCAGATGCATCGTTCGCCGGGCGTCCTGTTCGATCATGATCGCGGCAAGACGCACGCATCGGGCAAGTATCTGTTCGCCGCACGGGTCATTCCGTATCGCGGTTCGTGGCTCGATTTCGAATTCGACGCCAAGGACATCGTCAACGTCCGCATCGATCGCAAGCGCAAGTTGCCGGTCACGACGCTGCTCTATGCGCTCGGCATGAACGACGAGGACATCCTCAACCACTTCTACGGCACGGCGACCTACGTCCGCGGCCAGGGTGGCTGGCAGGTGCCTTATGTCGTCGAGAATTGGCGTGGCCAGAAGCCGTCGTTCGACGTCGTCAACGCGGAGACCGGCGAAGCCGTGTTCCCCGCCGGCACCAAGATTTCGCCCCGCGCCGCCAACAAGGCGGCCAAGGACGGCCTGACGATGCTGCTGATCCCGACCGAGGAGATCTTCGGTCGCTACAGCGCGTTCGACCTGATCGACGAGTCGACCGGCCGGATCTACATCGAGGCCGGTGACGAAGTGTCGCCTGAGAACCTCGAAATGCTCGACGCCGCCGGCATCGAGCAGCTCGAACTGCTCGACATCGATCACGTCGCAACGGGTCCGTGGATCCGCAACACGCTGAAGGCCGACAAGGTCGAGGACCGCGATCATGCGCTGTCCGAGATCTACCGCGTCATGCGCCCCGGCGAGCCGCCGACGAAGGAGACCGCGGAGTCGCTGTTCTCCGGTCTGTTCTTCGATCCGGAGCGCTACGACCTCTCCGCCGTCGGCCGCGTGAAGCTCAACATGCGCCTCGACCTCGACGTCGAGGACACCGTCACCACGCTGCGCGCCGAGGATATTCTCGAGGTCGTCAAGACGCTCGTGAACCTCAAGGACGGCAAGGGCGAGATCGACGACATCGACAATCTCGGCAACCGCCGCGTGCGTTCGGTGGGCGAGCTGCTCGAGAACCAGTACCGCGTCGGCCTGCTCCGCATGGAGCGCGCCGTGAAGGAGCGGATGTCCTCGGTCGACGTGTCGACGGTCATGCCGAACGACCTCATCAACGCCAAGCCGGCGGTCGCCGCGGTGCGTGAATTCTTCGGCTCGTCGCAGCTGTCGCAGTTCATGGATCAGACGAACCCGCTGTCCGAAGTAACGCACAAGCGTCGCGTCTCGGCGCTCGGGCCAGGTGGTCTGACGCGTGAGCGCGCTGGCTTCGAAGTCCGCGACGTTCACCCGACCCATTACGGCCGCATCTGCCCGATCGAAACGCCGGAAGGCCCGAACATCGGTCTGATCAACTCGCTGGCGTCGTTCAGCCGCGTGAACAAGTACGGCTTCATCGAGACGCCGTACCGCAAGGTCATCGACGGCAAGGTGTCGGACGAGGTCGTGTACCTCTCCGCCATGGAGGAGGCCAAGCACACGATCGCGCAGGCCAATGCCGAGCTGGACGAGACCGGTGGCTTCGTCGAGGAGATCATCTCCAGCCGCGAGGCCGGCGAGTTCCTGATCGCCCCGCGCGACCACATCACGCTGATGGACGTCAGCCCGAAGCAGCTCGTGTCGGTTGCAGCATCGCTCATTCCGTTCCTGGAAAACGATGACGCCAACCGCGCGCTGATGGGCTCCAACATGCAGCGTCAGGCCGTGCCGCTGGTCCGTGCCGAGGCGCCGTTCGTCGGCACCGGCATGGAAGAGACTGTGGCCCGGGACTCCGGTGCCGCTATCTCCGCCAAGCGCGGCGGTGTGGTCGATCAGGTCGACGCCGCCCGTATCGTCATCCGCGCGACGGAAGGCATCGAAGCCGGCAAGTCCGGTGTCGATATCTACACGCTGATGAAGTTCCAGCGGTCGAACCAGTCGACCTGCATCAACCAGCGTCCGCTGGTGAAGGTCGGCGACATCGTCGACAAGGGCACTGTGCTCGCCGACGGTCCGTCGACCGAGTTCGGCGAACTCGCGCTCGGCCGGAACACGCTCGTCGCGTTCATGCCGTGGAACGGGTACAACTACGAGGATTCCATCCTCATCTCCGAGCGGATCGTGAAGGACGACGTGTTCACGTCGATCCATATCGACGAGTTCGAAGTGATGGCCCGCGACACGAAGCTCGGGCCGGAAGACATCACCCGCGACATCCCGAACGTGGGTGAAGAGGCGTTGCGCAACCTCGACGAGGCGGGCATCGTCTATGTCGGGGCCGAGGTCGAGCCGGGCGATATCCTCGCCGGCAAGATCACGCCGAAGGGCGAATCGCCGATGACGCCGGAGGAGAAGCTTCTCCGCGCCATCTTCGGTGAAAAGGCGTCGGACGTGCGCGACACCTCGCTCCGCCTGCCGCCGGGCGTGTCCGGTACGGTCGTCGACGTCCGCGTCTTCAACCGTCACGGCATCGACAAGGACGAGCGCGCGATGGCGATCGAGCGCGAGGAGATTGACCGGCTGACTAAGGACCGCGAAGACGAACGCGGCATCCTCAACCGGTCCTCCTACGCCCGCTTGCAGGACATGCTGGTCGGCCAGACCGCTGCGGCCGCCCCCAAGGGCATCCGCAAGGGTACGGCAATCGATCAGGCGCTGCTCGACACTGTCGAGAAGCGTGACTGGTGGAAGTTCGCCGTCGCCGACGACGCCCGCCAGTCCGATCTGGAGGCCGTGAAGGCGCAGTATGACGACGCGGTCAGCATCATCGTGAAGCGGTTCGAGGACCGTGTCGAGAAGCTGCAGCGCGGCGACGAGCTGCCGCCGGGCGTGCTGAAGATGGTCAAGGTGTTCGTCGCGGTAAAGCGCAAGCTGCAGCCGGGCGACAAGATGGCCGGCCGTCACGGGAACAAGGGCGTCATCAGCCGCATCCTGCCGAACGAGGACATGCCGTTCCTCGCCGACGGGACGCCGGTCGATATCGTGCTCAACCCGCTCGGCGTGCCGTCGCGCATGAACGTGGGTCAGATCTTCGAGACGCATCTGGGCTGGGCCGCACGCGGCCTGGGGCAGCAGGTCACGCAGGCGCTCGAGGAATGGCGCGAAGCCAATCCGGACGGCGTCACGCAGGCCGGTTCGCCGCCGGAAGCGGTGAAGGAGCGTCTGAAGTACGTCTATGGCGAGCAGTACCATGCCGACATCGACAGCCGGACCGACGAGCAGATCGTCGACCTGGCCGCCGTCCTGAAGAACGGCGTGCCGATGGCGACGCCGGTGTTCGACGGCGCGCGCGAAGCGGACGTGGCGGCGATGCTGCGGCTCGCGGGCCTCGACGAGAGCGGTCAGTCCGATCTCTTCGACGGTCGCACCGGCGATCAGTTCGATCGCAAGGTGACGGTCGGCTACATCTACATGCTGAAGCTGCACCATCTCGTGGACGACAAGATCCACGCCCGGTCGATCGGCCCCTACTCGCTCGTCACGCAGCAGCCGCTGGGTGGTAAGGCGCAGTTCGGTGGTCAGCGCTTCGGCGAGATGGAGGTCTGGGCACTCCAGGCCTACGGCGCCGCCTACACGTTGCAGGAAATGCTGACGGTGAAGTCCGACGACGTCGTTGGCCGCACCAAGGTCTACGAGGCGATCGTCAAGGGCGACGACACGTTCGAGGCCGGCATTCCGGAAAGCTTCAACGTGCTGGTCAAGGAAATGCGCTCGCTCGGCCTGAACGTGGAACTCAACACCCACGAACCGACCGCCGAAGAGCTGGCCGACGCCGCCGAGTAAGCCGACCTGCCCCCTCTCCCGTTTCGGCGGGAGAGGGTCGGGGCGAGGGACGCGCGTAGCCACTACGCCCCCTCACCCTCCCGCCCTCTTCCCACGGGAGAGGGTCAGAGATTTCAGAGAGGTTCTTCCATGAACGAACTGACCAACTTCGCCAATCCGGTCGCCAAGACCGAGACGTTCGACCAGATCCAGATCGGCATCGCCTCCCCCGAACGGATCCGTTCGTGGTCGTTTGGCGAAATCAAGAAGCCGGAAACCATCAACTACCGCACGTTCAAGCCGGAACGTGACGGCCTGTTCTGCGCGCGCATCTTCGGTCCGATCAAGGATTACGAGTGCCTGTGCGGCAAGTACAAGCGCATGAAGTACAAGGGCATCGTCTGCGAGAAGTGCGGCGTCGAGGTCACCGTGTCCAAGGTCCGTCGCGAGCGGATGGGCCACATCGAACTCGCCGCCCCCGTCGCGCACATCTGGTTCCTGAAGTCGCTGCCGTCGCGCATCGGCCTGCTGCTCGACATGCAGCTGAAGCAGCTCGAGCGCGTCCTGTATTTCGAAGCCTATATCGTCATCGAGCCGGGCCTGACCCCGCTCGAGAAGTATCAGCTTCTGAACGAGGACGAGCTGCTCGAAGCGCAGGACGAGTATGGCGAGGACGCCTTCTCCGCCGGCATCGGTGCAGAGGCCGTGCGCCGCATGCTCGAGGACCTCGACCTGGAAGGCGAAAAGGCCGACCTGCTCAAGGAACTGGCCGAGACCAAGTCCGAGCTGAAGCCCAAGAAGATCATCAAGCGGCTGAAGGTCGTCGAGAGCTTCCTCGAATCCGGCAACCGCCCGGAATGGATGATCCTCGAGGTCGTCCCCGTGATCCCGCCCGAGCTTCGCCCGCTGGTGCCGCTCGACGGTGGCCGCTTCGCCACGTCCGATCTGAACGACCTCTATCGCCGCGTCATCAACCGCAACAACCGGTTGAAGCGCCTGATGGAACTGCGCGCGCCGGACATCATCGTCCGCAACGAAAAGCGCATGCTGCAGGAGTCGGTCGACGCACTGTTCGACAACGGCCGCCGTGGTCGCACGATCACGGGTGCCAACAAGCGCCCGCTGAAGTCGCTGTCCGACATGCTCAAGGGCAAGCAGGGCCGTTTCCGCCAGAATCTGCTCGGCAAGCGCGTCGACTATTCCGGCCGTTCGGTCATCGTGACCGGTCCGGAACTCAAGCTGCACCAGTGCGGCCTGCCCAAGAAGATGGCGCTCGAGCTGTTCAAGCCGTTCATCTACGCGCGCCTCGATGCCAAGGGTCTGTCGATGACCCTGAAGCAGGCCAAGAAGTGGGTCGAGAAGGAGCGCAAGGAAGTCTGGGATATCCTGGACGAGGTGATCCGCGAGCATCCCGTGCTGCTCAACCGCGCGCCCACGCTTCACCGTCTCGGCATCCAGGCGTTCGAACCCGTGCTGATCGAGGGTAAGGCGATCCAGCTTCACCCGCTGGTCTGCTCGGCCTTCAACGCCGATTTCGACGGCGATCAGATGGCCGTCCACGTGCCGCTGTCGCTCGAGGCGCAGCTCGAAGCCCGCGTCCTGATGATGTCGACCAACAACATCCTGTCGCCCGCCAACGGCAAGCCGATCATCGTGCCGTCGCAGGACATGGTGCTGGGTCTGTACTATCTGTCGATGTTGAAGGAAGGCGAGCCCGGCGAGGGCATGCTGATCTCCGACATGGTCGAGGTGCATCAGGCGCTCAACGCGAAGGCGGTGACGCTCCACACCAAGATCACGACCCGCGTTCCGCAGACGGACGAGGCCGGCAACCAGTATATGAAGCGGTTCGAGACGACCCCGGGGCGCATGCTCTTGGGCGAGTGTCTGCCGAAGAACTTCAAGGTGCCGTTCGACACCGTCAACCGCCTGCTGACGAAGAAGGACGTCGGCGACGTGATCGACGAGGTCTATCGTCACACCGGGCAGAAGGAGACCGTGCTGTTCGCCGATGCGATCATGTCGCTCGGTTTCCGTCACGCGTTCCAGGCCGGCATCTCGTTCGGCAAGGACGACATGATCATTCCCGCCGCCAAGGTCGAACTGGTCGACGAGACCAAGGCCCTCGTGAAGGACTTCGAGCAGCAGTATCAGGACGGCCTGATCACGCAGCAGGAGAAGTACAACAAGGTCATCGACGCCTGGTCGCGTTGCGGTGATCGTGTCTCCGACGAGATGATGAAGGAGATCAAGGCGGTCAAGAAGGACCCGGAGACCGGCCGTGAAATGCCGATCAACGCGATCTACATGATGGCCCACTCCGGTGCCCGCGGTTCGCAGGCGCAGATCAAGCAGCTCGCCGGCATGCGCGGCCTGATGGCGAAGCCGTCGGGCGAGATCATCGAAACGCCGATCATCTCGAACTTCAAGGAAGGCCTGACCGTCCTTGAATACTTCAACTCCACCCACGGCGCCCGCAAGGGTCTCGCGGATACGGCGTTGAAGACCGCCAACTCGGGCTACCTGACCCGCCGTCTGGTCGACGTGTCGCAGGATTGCGTCGTGGTCGAACTCGACTGCGGCACGGAACGCGCGCTCGACATGAAGGCGATCGTCCAGGGCGGTTCCACCATCGCCTCGCTCGGCGAACGCATCCTCGGTCGCACGACCGCGGAGGACATCGTCGACACCAAGAACAACGAAGTCCTGATCCCGTCCGGCACGCTGCTGGACGAGGCCATGGTCGCGCGGATCGAGGCCGTCGGCACGCAGGGCGTCAAGATCCGCAGCCCGCTGGTCTGCGAATCAAAGGGTGGCGTCTGCGGCGCCTGCTACGGGCGCGATCTCGCCCGCGGTACGCCGGTGAACATCGGTGAGGCCGTCGGCGTCATCGCGGCGCAGTCGATCGGCGAGCCCGGCACCCAGCTGACGATGCGGACGTTCCACATCGGCGGCGCGGCGCAGCTCAACGAAGTCTCGAACCTCGAAGCCGTCACCGACGGCCGGATGGAATATCGCGACCTGCGCATCATCATGGACACGCGTGGCCGCCGTGTGTCGCTCAGCCGCTCGGGCGAACTGGCGATCATCGATCTCGATGGGCGCGAGCGGGCGACGCACCGTATTCCGTACGGCGCGTACCTGCTGTTCGACGACGGCCATGTCGTGACCAAGGGCGACCGGATGGCGGAGTGGGATCCCTACACCATGCCCGTCATCACCGAGACGGGCGGCGTCGTGAAGTATGTCGACCTGGTCGACAAGCAGACGCTGTCCGAGCAGACTGATGAAGCGACCGGCATCACGCAGAAGGTCGTGATCGATTACCGCGCCACCGGCCGTAAGGAGGATCTGCGTCCGCGGATCACCCTGATGGACGACAGCTCGGGCGAGACCGCTCGCTACATGCTCACCACCGGCGCAGTGCTGTCGGTCGAGGACGGTCAGGCCGTCTCCGCGGGTGAGGTGCTGGCACGTGTGTCGCGTGAATCGGCCAAGACCCGCGACATCACCGGCGGTCTGCCGCGGGTCGCCGAGCTTTTCGAAGCCCGGAAGCCCAAGGAGAATGCGATCATCGCAAAGGTCTCGGGTCGTGTCGAATTCGGCAAGGACTACAAGGCCAAGCGCAAGATCAGCATCCGTCCGGACGACGGCAGCGAACTGATCGACTACCTGATCCCGAAGTCGAAGGTCATCGACGTTCAGGAAGGCGATTACGTCAAGCGCGGCGACAACCTGATCGGCGGTTCGCCCGATCCGCACGACATTCTCGAAGTGCTCGGGATCGAGCCGCTGGCGGAATATCTCGTCTCGGAAATCCAGGAGGTCTATCGTCTGCAGGGCGTGAAGATCAACGACAAGCACATCGAGACGATCGTTCGCCAGATGCTCCAGAAGGTCGAGATCACCGACGCGGGGGACACGCAGTTCCTGGCGGGCGAGCAGATCGACCGGCTGGAAATGGACGAAGCCAACGAGAAGCTCGAAAAGGGTGCGATGCCTGCACAGGGCAAGCCCATCCTGCTCGGCATCACCAAGGCGTCGCTGCAGACCCGCAGCTTCATCTCGGCCGCATCCTTCCAGGAAACGACCCGTGTGCTGACCGAGGCGTCCGTCCAGGGCAAGATCGACAGCCTGACTGGCCTGAAGGAGAACGTGATCGTCGGCCGCCTGATCCCGGCCGGTACGGGTGCGGGCCTCAACCGCCTGCGCGTCACGGCCAACAGCCGCGACGCCGCCCTACGCGCCGCCAACCGCGGTTTCGCGGCGGCGACCGCAGCGGCTTCGGCTGCCGCGATCGAGAAGGCGCTGATCGCGCCGTCTTCGGCCGCGGAAGAGCATGAAGCGGAACTGGCCGACGCGAACGTCTCGCTCGGCAACGATCCGCTCGGCAATGCCGCCGGCGAAAGCCACGGCACCGACGCCGACGCGGGCGAGTATCTGAACGACTGATCCCCGGATCGATCGTGCAAGCGGACGGCGCCGTCGTCCCCGAAAGGGGGCGGCGGCGTTTTCCGTTTTCTCCTACTCTTTTGTCGCCTCTTGTCGGACGACGGGAAAAGCGCAACAATCCGTGCAGGGCGGACGTTCAATGACCCGTTCGACAAACAGGGAGACGTGACGATGGTAGCCAAGAAGGCCGATGCGGCCGCAAAGGAAGACACCAAGCCGGCCGCGAAGAAGGCCGCCCCGAAGAAAGCCGCCGCAACCAAGGTTGCCGCCGCTCCCGAGGGCAAGCGCACCGACGGCATTCACAAGCCCGTCCAGCCCTCCGCCGAACTGGCCGAGATCGTCGGCAGCGACATGCTCGCCCGCGGTGAAGTCGTGTCCAAGATGTGGGTCTATATCAAGGCGAACGATCTCCAGGATCCCAAGGACAAGCGCCAGATCAACGCCGATGCCAAGCTCGAGAAGATCTTTGGCAAGAAGAGCGTCAGCATGTTCGAGATGAACAAGCATCTGTCCGCTCACCTGAAGTAGGACGACCGACCATGGACGGCGCCGGCCCCGAGCCGAGCCGTCCATGGTCTTCTATCGAGGCCGCGCTCCCCACGCGATGACGCGTCCGATCCGGCGTGGCCAAGATGCCACGACCCGCCGCAAGTGGTTACGGAGCCGTTCGGTTCCGATGGCATCCACCGGCAGGACAGGCTAGGCGCGCACGATGCAGCCATCCGAACTTCGTGTCGCCCTGTTCAGCGGTAACTACAATTACGTACGGGATGGCGCGAACCAGGCGCTCAACCGGCTCGTCGGCTACCTTCAGCGCCAGGGCGCGCAGGTCCGGATCTATTCCCCGCGCACCGACAAGCCGGCGTTCGCCTCGGTCGGCAAGGTCGTCAACATCCCGTCGGTGCCGTTCCCCGGCCGCGGCGAGTATCGCCTGCCGCTGCTCATCTCGCCGCACGCCCGCACGGACCTGAAGAAGTTCGCGCCCAACATGGTCCATGTCGCGAGCCCCGAATTCGTCAGCCACCGCGCGGTCACCATCGCGCGCGCGCGGCGTGCCGGTCGTCGCCTCGGTCCACACGCGGTTCGAAACCTATCCGCGCTACTACGGGCTGACCTTCCTCGAACCCGCCGTCGCCGCGATCCTGCGGCGCTTCTACCGGCGCTGCGACGCGATCTTCGCGCCGTCCGAATCGATGGCCCAGCTGCTCCGCGAACAGCGGATGAACTACGATGTCGGCATCTGGTCGCGCGGCGTCGACCATGAAGTCTTCACGCCCACCCGCCGCAGCATGGACTGGCGCCGCGCGCTCGGCATCCACGACAACGACGTCGTGGTCGGTTTTCTCGGCCGGCTGGTGATGGAGAAGGGCCTCGACGTTTTCTCCGACACGATCGACCGCCTGCGCCGCCGCGGCATCGCGCACCGCGTGCTGATCGTCGGCGAAGGCCCCGCGCGTGCCTGGTTCGAACAGCGGCTGCCCGACGCGATCTTTACCGGGCAGCAGACCGGCACCGACCTCGGTCGCGCGCTCGCCTCGATGGACATCCTGTTCAACCCGTCCGTCACCGAAACCTTCGGCAACGTCACGCTTGAGGCGATGGCCGTCGGCCTCCCCGTCGTCGCCGCGCGCGCCACCGGCAGCGAAAGCCTCGTCGACGACGGCGTCAGCGGCCGCCTCATCGCGCCGGGCGGCGTCGAGGCCTTCGCCGACAGCCTGGCCACCTACATCGGCGACGACGCCATGCGCCGCGCCGCGGGCCATGCCGGCGCCACCGCCGCGCAACGCTACACCTGGGACGCCGTCAACCAGACGCTGCTCGACGCCTATCTCCGCATCGCCGAACACCGCCGCAGCGGCGGCAAACCCCCAAAGGGCCCGCTGGGCTAAACCCCAAAGCCGTCATCCCGGCGAAAGCCGGGATCTCCCTCAGGTCGAGCAACACCCCAAGCCAGAACGAGATCCCGGCCTACGCCGGGATGACGACGGTGGCGGAGTGCGCCACCAAACCGCCAGCGTCCGCACACCCGCCGCGAAAAGTTGGCCACCCCCACCGCGCGCCCTATATCCCACCCTACATGGACCTCTTCGCCCCCACCCCCGACGACACCGCCGCCACTCCCGACACCGCCCCGCTCGCCGACCGGCTCCGCCCGGCGACGCTGGCGGAGGTCATCGGCCAGGATCATCTCGTCGGTCCGGACGGTGCGATCGGCCGGATGATCGCCGCCGGGCGCATGTCGTCGATCGTGCTGTGGGGCCCGCCCGGCACCGGCAAGACCACCATCGCCCGCCTCCTCGCCGACGCGGTCGGCCTCCGCTACGCAGCGGTCTCGGCCGTCTTCTCCGGCGTCGCCGACCTGAAGAAGATATTCGCCGAGGCACGCGACCACCGCCGCCTCGGTCAGCGCACTTTGCTGTTCGTGGACGAGATCCACCGCTTCAACCGCGCGCAGCAGGACGGCTTCTTGCCCTATGTCGAGGACGGCACCGTCGTGCTGGTCGGCGCCACCACCGAAAACCCCTCGTTCGAACTCAACGCCGCTCTGCTCAGCCGCGCGCAGGTCCTGATCCTCAACCGGCTCGACGCCACCGCGCTGAATGGCCTGCTCGACCGCGCCGAGGCCGTCGAACAGCGCCCGCTCCCGCTGCTCCCCGACGCCCGCGCAGCACTCATCGCCTCGGCGGACGGCGACGGCCGCTTCCTGCTCAACCAGGCCGAAACGCTGTTCGGCATTGCGATCCCCGAACCGCTCGATCCGGCCGCGCTCGCGGCGCTCCTGCACCGCCGCATGGCGGTCTACGACAAGGACCGCGAGGGGCACTACAACCTCATCTCCGCGCTCCACAAGGCCGTGCGCGGGTCCGATCCGCAGGCCGCGCTCTATTATCTCGCCCGCATGCTGGTCGCCGGCGAGGAGCCGCTGTTCCTCCTTCGCCGGCTCGTCCGCATGGCGTCGGAGGATATCGGCCTCGCCGACCCGCAGGCGCTCGTCCAGTGCCTCGCCGCCAAGGACAGCTACGACTTTCTCGGCTCGCCCGAGGGCGAACTGGCGATCGCCAACGCCTGCGTCTACCTGGCGACCGCCCCCAAATCAAACGCCGGCTATGCCGCGTGGAAGGCCGCCGCGCGCTCCGCCAAGGAGACCGGCTCGCTGATGCCGCCGAAACTCATCCTCAACGGATCGACCAAGCTCATGAAGTCGGCCGGCTACGGCAGCGGCTATCATTACGACCACGACGAGCCCGACGCCTTCTCCGGCGACGACTATTGGCCGGAAGAAATGTCGCCGCAGACCTTCTACGTCCCCGCCCCCCGCGGGTTCGAGGCCAAGATCGCCGAACGGCTCGCCCATTGGGACGCCCTCCGCAACGACCGGCGGAGCGATCCGCCCGGCTGACGCGTTGAGGCCCGCGAAGGAGACGTCGTCATGCTCGAACATATCCCCGAAGGCGTGGGCCACGCGCTGCATGACGTGCGTCCTGGCATGGAAAAGCTCGTCTGGGCCGACCCTGCGCTCGTCGCGGTCCCCGACACGATCCGCCTGACCAGCCCGGCGTTCGAGGATGGTACGGCCCTCCCCGTCCGGTTCACCGACGACGGCGTCGGCATCTCGCCCCCGCTGGCCTGGGACAATATCACGGACGCCGCCGCCGAACTGCTGCTGATCGTGGAGGACGCCGACCCGCCGCTCCTGTCGCCGCTCGTCCACGCGATCGTCCACCGCCTCACCCCCGCCCCCGGTTTCCTGACCGAAGGCGAGCTGTCGACCGGCGAACCCGGCGTCCAGATCGGCCGCAACTCCTACCTGCGCACCGACTGGCTCGCTCCCGACCCGCCCACCGGCCACGGCCCGCACCGCTACGTGTTCCAGCTCTACGCGCTCGGCGCGCCCAGCGACCTCGGCGCGCATCCCGGCCGCAGCGCGGTCCGCGACGTGCTCGAAGCGCTCGCCATCGCTCGCGGTCGCCTGATCGGAACCTACGAACGCCGCTGACCCGCGGCCACCTCAACTCGTCTTTGGAGCCCAACGTCCATGTCCGTCGCATTTCGTCGCGAGAGCGATGAAGAACATCTCGAACCGCGTCCCGATCTGCCGATCCCACCCGGACCCAACCTCGTCACCGCCCGCGGCCTCGCGCTGATCGCGGGCCACGCGACGCTATGGGAAGACCGCCTCGAAACGGCGCTCGCGACCAAGGCGGACGAGGCCGCGGTCAAGGAAATCCGCCGCAACCTCCGCTACTGGCACGCCCGCCGCGCCACCGCGCAGGTCGCACCGATCCCGGACGGCAGCGTCGTCGCCTTCGGCACTCGCGTCACACACGCGCGCGACGGCGGCCCGGACCAGACGATCGACCTGGTCGGCGAAGACGAAGCCGACCCCACCGAAGGCCGCATCGCCTTCACCTCGCCGTTGGCCCGCGCGCTGATGGGATTGTCGGTGGACGACGTCGCCCCGTTCAAAGCAGGCGGGAAGACCGTGGACATCGAGATCGTCGCGATCGAGGCCATCCCGGACTAAGCTCCCGCACAGTCAGCTTAACCCGCGTGTCAAACCCAAACCCAAACCCGTTTGGTTCGAGCCTGTCGAGAACTCCGCGCAGAGTTCTCGACAGGCTCGAACCAAACGGGGCGGGGCGAGCGCAGCCGAGACGGCCCCGCCTCAGTCTACGCCAGCTCGAAAATCCGCGGCTTAACCTCCAGCACCCCATCCTTCACGATCAGCTCGTTGAATGAAGGCCGGCTCGTCCGCAGCCGTTCCGACAAGGTCCCCGCCCCGATCAACCGCACCGTCCGTCCGCCCACCGGATGCGCCACATCGAACGGGTCATGCACATGCCCGCTCAGCACCGCATCCGCCCCGGCCGCCGCCAGCGCGTCGAGTGCCGCCTTGCCGCCATCGGTCTTCGCCTCGCCGTGGACATGCGCGCCGTCGATCAACGGATGGTGGCACGCCACGATCGCAACCGTCCCCGGTGTCCGCGTCTTCAGCTGCGCCAACGCTTCCCTGAGCCCGTCCTTGCTCACCCGCCCATAGGCCCAGTTCGTCCGCCACTGGAACCGCGCGGTGGTCTTGAGCGGCACCAGCATCACACCCGGCAGGTCGATCGGCCGTTCCAGCGCGCGTTCCACCGCGCGGTACCGGCGATAGGGCGACAACAACCGCATCAGCGGGTTGTGATACGGAATGTCGTGATTGCCGGGCTCGATCGTCACCGGCACGCCCAGCCGCTCCAGCCAGACCCGCGCCGCCTTATACTCGGCGGACCGCGCGCGCATCGTCAGGTCGCCGGTGCATACCACCGCAGTCGGCTTCTCCGCATGGACCAGCCGTTCGAACCAGTTGAGCGCTTCGCCGTCGGCACGGCCGAAATGGAGGTCGGAAACATGGAAAAGGCGTATCGTCATGCCGCGACTACGCCCCGTTCCCGGCGGAGTTCCGCACGATCCCGGTCAGACGCCCTCGCCCGCCCCCTGCCGCCGCCGCACGATCAGCGTCGCGCGCAGGCCGCCCGGCTGCAGGTCAAATGTCACCGTGCCCCGCATCTGGCTCCGCACGATGCTCGTCAGCATCCGCCATCCGAACCCCGGCACCGGATGCGGCGCCACTGCCGGCCCGCCCGTCTCGATCCAGTCGATCGACACGCCGTCCTCGTCCAGCAACGGCGTCCAGCGGATCACCACGCGCCCGCCCGGCACGGACAGCGCGCCGTGCTTCCCCGCGTTCGACAGCATCTCGTGCATCACCAGCGCCAGCGGCTGCACCTGCACCGGCGCGATCGCCACCGGCCGCCCGCTCGGCACGACATGCTGCCGTCCGAACGGCTCCATCTCGCCGCGGATGATCGACTCCAGGTCCACGTCGCGCCACCCGCCCGCCGCCAGCAGGCCGTGCGCATGCGCGATCGAATCGACCCGCCCCTGCACGGCCTTGGCGTAGGCGACGCTGTCGTCCGACCGGCTCAGCCGCACGATCCCCTGCACCAGCGCCAATGCGTTCTTTGCGCGGTGGTCGACCTCCTTCAGCAGGCGATGCTCGCTTTTCTCGAGCAGCTGCGCCTGCCGCCGGTCGGTCACGTCCATCTGCGACGCCAGATAATAGACCACCTCGCCCCCGTCGTTGCGGATCGGGCTGATCTGCAACTCGTTCCAGAACGCGCTGCCGTCCTTGCGGTAATTCTGCAGGCTGACGGTGATGTCGCGCCCGGTCTTGAGACCCGCGCGAATCTGCTCGACCGCCGCCGGATCGGTGTCGCGCCCCTGCAGGAACCGACAATTCCGCCCGATCACCTCGTCCGCCGAATAACCGGTCAACCGCAGGAATGCCTCGTTCGCCAGGATGATCGGGCTGTCCGGCTGCGACGCATCGCTCACCACGATCGGCATCCGCGTCCGCTCGACCGCGATCAGCGCGAGCGCGGCGCGGTCGGCCGGCGCGATCTCGGCCGATGCGGCGGGACCGTCCGGGGACAGCCGCGATGGGTGGGCGGGCAGAGCGGTCACGGCGGTCCTAATGCACGGGGGTGGCGGGGGTGAACGCCCCTGATCCCGCGATGTTCACCGACTTTATTGCCCGGCCCGGCGGGAACCGTTGCCAAACAGCACCGTTCCCGAGGCTCCCCCGCCGCGCCCGCTTGGCCGGCCGCCCCGGATCGGACGCCTGGCCCATGTTGCGTTTCCTCGTCGCCGAAAGTGAAACCGCGGACGAACGCGAGGCGCGCCGCGCGCATGTCGGCACCAGCTCCGGCGAAACCTACATCGAAACACTGCTCGAACTCGCCCCCGACGCACAATGCGACCGGATCGCGCCCGCAGACCCGGACGGCGACGCCCCCGACGTCGCGACGCTCGCTGCTTACGACGCGGTGTTCATCACCGGCTCGCCGCTCCACGTGTACGAGGACAGCCCCGCGGTGCGCCGCCAGCTCGATTTCATGCGCGCCGTGTTCGCCTCGGGCACACCGTCCTTCGGCTCCTGCGCCGGGCTACAGGTCGCGGTCGCCGCGGCCGGCGGACAGGTGCAGGCGATGGACAAGCGTCAGGAGGCCGGCTTCGCGCGCCGCATCGCCGCCACCGATGCCGGCCGCGATCACCCGCTCCTCGCCGGCCGCCCCGCCGCCTATGACGCGCCCGCGATCCACGGCGACGAGGTCGTCTCGCTCCCCGCCGACGCCACGCTGCTCGCCTCCAACTCCGTCACCCGCGTCCAGGCCGCCGAGATCCGCCACGACGGCGGCATCTTTTGGGGCGTGCAATATCACCCCGAACTCTCGCTCGGCGAAATCGCCGTGGCACTCCGGCGTCAGCAGGAAGACCTGATCGAACAGGGCCTCGTCGCCGACGAGGCAGACCTCGAACGCCAGGCCGTCCTGATCGAAACGCTCGGCGATGACCCCGCCCGCCACGACCTCGCCTGGCAGCTCGGCCTGAACGAACAGGTTGTCGAACCCACCGCCCGCCGCACCGAACTGCGCAACTTCATCGACCACCTCGTCGCCCGCGTCCGCTGGGACCGCGGGCGGACTTGAGGCCCGTACTGCATCTCTACCACCTCACCCTGACGGCGTGAGGCTCGAACCAAACGGGGGCGGGATGCTAACTCAGCGACGAACCCTCAAATCCCGACCGAAACCTCGCGCCCTTCCAACCCCGGCACCGCCACCGGAAACGCGAACAGCGCCCCCGCCAGCGGTTGCGCCGCCAGCGCCTCGGCACTCAACCCCTGCTTGGCCGTCGTGGCGAACGCGGTGCGCAGGTCCGGGCCGCCGAACGCCACCTTCGTCACGTTGGCGAGCGGGAACCGCACCGTCTCGACCAGCGTCCCATCCGGCGCATAACGCCGCGCGGACCAGCCTCCGTACAGCCCGACCCAGACATGCCCCTCGGCATCCATGCTCACCCCGTCCGGATGCCCGTCTGCCGGGTCGATCGTCGCGAACACCCGCCGGTCGCTCAAGGCCCCGTCCGCATCCAGCGCGAACGCGTAGATCACGCGCGCCAGCGTATCGACATGGTACAGGATCGTCCCCTCCGGGCTGACCGCGGGACCGTTGGTGATGACGCACTCGCCACCCATCGCACGCGGTACACCGTCCGCCTGCAACCGGTACAGCATCCCGCTGGCGTCCGTCTCGCCATTGTCCATCGTCCCGAACCACAACCGGCCGGCGCGATCGACCACCGCATCGTTCAGCCGGTTGCCCGGCAGATCGGGCTCGACCGCCGCCAGCATCGCAAACGATCCGTCCGCCGGATCGAACCGGTGCAACCCGTCCGCCATGCCGACCACGAACCCGCCACGCGCCGCCGGCAACGCGAACCCCGGCATCCCCGGCGCGTCCCATCCCGTCCGCTCGCCGTTCGCCGGATCGAAGCGGTGGATGCGCCGCCCCTTGATGTCCGTGAACCACAGCGCCCGGTCGCGCGCGACCCACACCGGTCCCTCGCCCAGTTCCGCGCCGACTTCCCAAACGGGTTCCGCCATCGTCGTCATGTCCATCGCATCCTCGTTCTGCCTGTCGATACCCGTCGTCAACGCGACGCGCCGTCGCGGTACCGCCGCCACGCCGTCACCAGCGCCGCGGCTTTCGCCGCCACATCCGCCACACTGTCGCCCGGCCGGAACAGCGCCCCGCCGACGCCGATCCCCTCGGCCCCCGCCGCCAGCCAGTCGCCGATATTGTCCGCGCCGGTGCCGCCAACCGCCCACAACGGCACGGACTTCGGCAACACCTCCCCGATCGCCTTCAGATACGCCGGCCCGAACGCGGTCGCCGGAAACAGCTTCAGCCGCCTCGCCCCCGCCGCGATCGCCGCGAATGCCTCGCTCGGCGTGACGAACCCGGGCATCGGCTCCAGCCCGGCCGCGACCCCCGCCGCGATCACCGCGGGGTTCGTGTTCGGCGTCACCATCAACCGGCCGCCCGTCGCCGCCACCGCTACGACCATCTCTGTCGTCAGCACCGTGCCCGCTCCGATCAGCGCGCGGTCGCCATATTCCGCCTGGATCGCCGCGATGCTGTCGATCGGGTCCGGCGAATTCATCGGCACCTCGATCAGCAGGATCCCCGCGTCGACCAACGCACCCGCCACCGCGACCGCCTCGTCCGGCCGCACGCCGCGCAGGATCGCCACCACGGGCGGCGCGCCGCCGGCCAGCACATCGTCGATCGTCATGGTCGCTCTCCCAACATCCGCAATCCGGCCAGCGCGGCCACCGATCCGTCGCACGTCTCCGCCGCGCGCCCGTGTCGCGCCAACGCCTGCGTATAGAGCGCGGTCAGCACCGGATCACCCACCAGCATCACCGACCCGTCCGGGTCGGCAGTGGCCAGCCCCTCGCGCACCTCATGCCCGATCGTCAGCCCGGACAGGAACCCGACCGCCCAGCCGCGCGACCGTCCCTCCCGCAACTGCGCAGCCCGCGCCTCGAACAGCGACCCGAGCAGCCCGCCCGCATCGGACCGCTCCAACCCGGCCACGAAACCGTCCTCGCCGCCGCTATCGTCAGCCCCCGCGCGCGTGAGCGTCGACTGGTCGCGCAACAACGCGAACAACTCACCGGTCAGGAACGTCCGGAACCGCACGACCCGCCCGTCGACCACCTCCGCCCACTTCCCATGCGTGCCCGGCAACGCGACGACATGCCGCCCCCGCGCCAGGGACGGATACAGACTGAGCAACCCGAAGATCTGCGTCTCCTCGCCGCGCATCACGTCCGCCGCCCCGTCGTCGCGGGTACAGGCCAGCCCCGGCGCGATCACCACGCGCAGCCCACCGACCGCAACCGCGTGCGCCTCCGAGCGCCACAAATCGAGATCCGCCGGACATTCGGCATAAGGCACCTCGGCGATCCCGTTGCGCGACCCCACCATGCCGCACAGCGCAACCTCCGCATCGCGCGGCAACCCGGTCTCGAACCACGGGGCCAGCGTCTCGATCAGCGCATCACCCGGGGCCCCCGTCACCGCCGCGATCCCCGGCCCGGTGACGGTCCGCACCACGGCATCGCCGCGGAGGTGAAACAGCCGCAACCGACTGGTCCCCCAATCGCCGGCCACCCGGTCCCGGTCGCGCCACTCGTCCTGTACGGTCATCCCGCCTCCTGCGCGCACCGACCTACAGCCGGCTTCGTCGCCAAACTTGTAGGACAATTGTCATACAGCCGCAAACGCCGGCGGGCTGTCTCTGACGACGGGAGCCAGACGTCCGGCGCACTTGCCGCCCCCCTTCCCCAAACCCGTCATCCCGGAGAAAGCCGGGATCTCCGTCAGGTGAACCAAAACCGACAGGCCAAGACGCGACCGAACTGCGCCACCCCGTCAGGAGACAGGCAACCCGCCGGCCGACCCAAACGCCAGACCGACGGGCCGCCACATCACCCTCAGTCCTCGAAAGGCTCCACCACCACCCGCGCCCCGCGCAGATAGGCGTCGGCCACATGCCGCAACGGGCTTACATCCACGTCGCTCTCGCCACGCGCCACCAGTCCGGCAAACCGGTCGTAAAGCCCGCGATACTCCGCTTCCGGCGCGGTCTCCTGCAGCTCGCCGGCGATCGTCAGCACGCTGCCGCCCTTCGACAGCACCAGCGCCCCGTCGACGGTGTCGACGCTGATATCCCAGGTCTGCGGCCCCGTCTGGCGCCAGTCGAACGCCGCGGTGATCGGCACGCCGCTGTCGTCACGGAACGTCAGGTCCGCCGCGATCGGCGCACCACGGTTCGCCGGAAACGACAGCGTCCCGTCCAGCAGGAAGAACGGCCGCGGCATGATGTGCGTCACGATCGACATCGCGTTGATGCCCGGATCGAACACGCCGAGGCCGCCCGGTTCCCAGATCCACGCCTGCCCCGGATGCCACACGCGGACATCCTCCTTCCACTCGACCGCGACCGACCGGATCGTCCGCTCCGCAAGCCACGCCTTCGCCGCCGCCACGCCGGATGCGTAGCGCGAATGCCAGCTGGCGAACAACGTCACGCCGTGCGCCTGCGCCAGGTCCGCCAGCGACTTGACCTCGCTCAGCGTCGCGCCGGGCGGCTTTTCCAGGAACACATGCTTGCCCGCCAGGATCGCGGCGCGCGCCGCGTCGTACCGCACCTGCGGCGGCTGGCAGAGTGCAACCGCGTCGAGCGCGTCGTCCCCCGCCAGCATGTCGCCGATGTCGCTATAATAAGGCAGGTCGGGCAACCCGCCGCTGCGGCTCGCCACCGCCGCCAGCGTGAAGTCCGGCGACGCTTCGATCACCGGCACATGCTGGTCGCGCGCGATCTTGCCGAGCCCGACGATACCGATCCGGATCGCCATGTCAGAGCACCTTCACGGTGACGGGCGTTGCTTCAGCGACCACGATCGGGTTGCGCACCGGCAGCGTGAACGGTGCGGCCTCGATCTCGAACACATCGCCGGCCTGCGTCTGCACACCCTCGGCGAACGACAGTGTCGCGGTGCCGAAGAAGTGAACATGCACGTCGCCCGGCCGCCGGAACAGGCCATATTTGAAGTGATGCTGTTCCAGGTTGGCGATGCTGTGCGACATGTTCGCCTCGCCCGACAGGAACGGCTTCTCCCATACCGTCGCGCCGTCGCGCACGATCCGGCTCGTGCCGCGCACATCGGCCGGCAGATCGCCGACCAGCAGCTCCGGCCCCAGCGCCGCGGGGCGCAGCTTCGAATGCGCCAGCCACAGATAATTGCCGCGCTCGGTCACATGGTCCGAAAACTCGTTGCCCAGTGCGAAGCCCAGCCGCACCGGCGTGCCTGCGTCGTCGATCAGGTAGATGCCGGCGATCTCCGGCTCCTCGCCCGCATCCAGCGCGAACGCCGGCGACGTCAGCGGCGCACCGGGCGCGACCAGCTGCGTCCCGTCGCCCTTGTAGAACCATTCCGGCTGCACGCCGTCGGCCCCGGCCGCGGGCTTGCCGCCCTCGACCCCCATCAGGAACATTTTCATCGAATCGGTCGGCGCCGCATCGACTTTCGCCGCGCGGTGCATCGCGTCGCGCCCCTCGGCGGACCCGAGATGCGTCAGGCCCGTGCCGGTCATCGCCAGATGCGCCGGATCGTCATGATCAATCGGCGGCAGCAGCGTTACCGCATTCAGATCAACGACATCGCCCGTGCCCGCCGCGGCGACCGCATCGGCCAGGCCCTGCCCCGCCGCGATCGCGGCCAGCGCCAGCGCCTGCACCGACTGCGCACCCGGCACGATCCGCGCAACGCCATCGTCGCGGATCGCGGCCACGGCGCGCCCGGCGCCATCCTGATATTGCACCAGCGACAGACGCATCATTCTCTCCCGTTCATCTTGTATCGTCGTCATGCGTACGGGGCGGCCCGACCAATGCCGGTCCGCCCCGCCGGACCCGGATCAGGCCGGGGTCATTTTCCCGTCCATGCGGCGCGCAACGCCCCACGGATTGGCATCGCGCAGCACCGGCGGCAGCAGCGCCTCCGGCAGCGACTGGTAGCAGACCGGCCGCAGGAAGCGGTCGATCGCCAGCGCGCCGACCGATGTCGTGCGGCCGTCCGACGTCGCCGGGAACGGCCCGCCATGGACCATCGTGTGCGACACTTCGACGCCCGTGGGCCAGCCATTGGCAAGCACGCGGCCGACCTTGGCGGCGAGCAGCGGCACAAGCGTCGCGGCCATCGCCTCGTCGCCCGCATCATGCTGGATCGTGGCGGTCAACTGGCCTTCCAGACCCCCGATGACCTGCGCGATCTCGGCCTCGTCGCGGCATGCCACGATGATCGCGGACGACCCGAACACTTCATGACCCAGCGCCGCATCGGCGATGAACTGCGCCGCGTCGGTGCGGAAGATCGCGCCACGCGCCTGGTTCACGCCGTCGCCGACGCAACCGCGTGCGACCACGGTGACCGCGTCATGCTTCTCCAGTGCGGCGACGCCCTGTTCGAAGCTGGCGTGAATGCCGGGGGTCAGCATCTGGACCGGCTTTGCGTCCGACAACACCTTGCCGGCCTCGGCCGCGAACGCGTCCAGCTCGGGACCCGCGATCGCCAGCACCAGACCCGGATTGGTGCAGAACTGCCCCGCACCCATCGTCAGCGACTGGACGAACGCCGGCGCTATCACTGCACCGCGTGCCGCAAGGGCGGCGGGCAGCAGCACGACCGGGTTGATGCTGCTCATCTCGGCATAGACCGGGATCGGCACGGCCCGCTCGGCCGCGATCTTGACGAGCGCAAGCCCACCGCCGCGCGACCCGGTGAACCCGACCGCCGCAATCCGCGGATCGGCGACCAGCCCGCCGCCCAGCTCATGCGTCGTGCCGGGCAGGAACGAGAACACGCCCTCGTGCAGGCCGCAGTCCGCGACCGCCTTCTGGATCGCGCGCGCGACCAGCTCGCCCGTGCCGGGGTGGGCGGGATGACCCTTCACGACGACCGGACAACCGGCGGCCAGCGCGGATGCGGTGTCGCCGCCGGCGGTGGAGAAAGCGAGCGGGAAGTTGCTCGCGCCGAACACCACGACCGGGCCGAGCGCAATGTTGCGGCGGCGCATGTCGGGTCGCGGCAACGGCGCACGGTCCGGCATCGCCGGGTCGATCGTCACGTCCAGGAAATCACCCGCGCGCACCACATTGGCGAACAGCTTCAGCTGGCCGACGGTGCGCCCGCGCTCACCCTCAAGCCGGACGCGCGGCAGGCCGCTCTCGGCCATCGCGCGCACGATCAGGTCGTCGCCGATCGCCACGATGTTGTCGGCGATCGCTTCCAGGAACGCAGCGCGCGTCGTCAGGTCGGTTTCCGAAAAGCTCGGATAGGCGGCGGCGGCGAGTGCGCAGGCCGCGTCGATCTCGGCCTTGCCCGATTCGGCGAAGGCGGGATCCAGCGTCGCGCCGGTTGCCGGATCGACCGCGCGGAAGGTGGCCTCGCCGACATGTTCGGCGGCGCCCACGAGGATAGTGCCGTTGATCATGGTATTTCCGATCCGATGAATTTGTCGGACATGCGAATAACGGTTGGCCGCTCCATGCGCAAGGCGGTGCGGGCGCTTTCGGGCCTCAGGCGGCGAGCCGCATCCGGTTCCGGCCGGACCGTTTCGCCTCGTACAGCGCGCGGTCGGCACGGTTCAGCAGATGCGTGGCGGATGTATCGGTCGCCCGGTCCAGCCGCGCGACACCGATGCTGATCGTCACATGCGGCGTATCGTCGGTGAAACGCGTCCCCACCGCACGGTCGCTGGCCTCGATCGCCGTGCGCACGCGTTCGGCCACCGCCATCGCCGTCGCCTCGTCCGCCCCGGGCAGCAGCAGCACGAACTCCTCGCCCCCCAGCCGCCCGACCAGATCATCGTGGCGCGACGCACCGACCGCCGCCTGCGCGACGCGGCACAGCACCTCGTCCCCGACCAGATGGCCGTAGCGGTCGTTGACCAGCTTGAAATGATCGACGTCGAAGATCGCGACCGACAGCGGCGTCTTCCCGTCCCGCGCGGTCGCGATCGCCTCCTCCAGCACGCGCAGCGCGCGGCGCCGGCTGGCAAGCCCGGTCAGCTGGTCGGTATCGGCCGCATTCTCCGCCGCGGCACGCGCCGCCTCCAGCGCTTCGGCGGCGCGCACCCGGTCGCTCACATCCTGCACCACGCCGAACAACGCGATCAGCGTCCCGTCCGGCGCTCGATCCGCATGGCCGTGCGACACGACATGCCGCACCGTCCCGTCCGGGTTGACCAGCCGCGCCTCGAACGCGAATTCGCTCCCGTCCGGGTCGTCACTCGTCGTCAGCGCCTCGATGAATGCGGACACCCGCGCGCGATCGTCCGGATGATAGGCGGCGATCGCACCGTCCAGCCCCGGCACCTCGCCCACCGGCAGTCCGTACAGCCGGAACACCTCCGGCGACCACATCAGCTTCTCGCGCACCGCATCCAGGCTCCAATGGCCCAGCTGCGCGGTGCGTTCGGCCATGCGGAGCAGCCGGTTGCTCTCCCCCACTTCGCGGATCAGCCGGTTGCGCGTCGCCAGCAGTGCGGCCAGCGGCAACGCCGTGCCGAGCATCACGAGCAAATAGAATTGCAGGAACAGCGCCATCCGGCCGGGATCGCGGTGGACCAGCATGATCGGCCCCTGCCCGTCCGCGGTCAGCGCGGTCCCGATCGCCGCCATGATCAGCACACCCGCCGCCGCGCCGATCGGCCCCAGCCAGAACGTCGCGGCCAGCAACGCGACCAGCGGCAGGAACAGCACGGGATAGCCCGACTGCATGAACACGCCCGTCGTCACGACCGTGACCAGTCCTAGCAGCAGCACCAGATCGCGCCACCGGACGATGATGTCCGGGTTGCGGCTCCGCACCGCGTCCGACGCCATCAGGATCAGCGGCGTGACGAGCAGCATGCCGAGCAGGTCGGTCAGGAACCACGACAGCGCGAACTGCGGCCCACCGGAAAGCAGCGTCCCGATCGAGGCCGTGCAGGCACTTGCCGCCGCCGCAATCACCGCCGCGGTACAGAACCGGGCGATCTCCGCCGGTTGGGTGAACCCCGGCTGCGGTTCCCGCCGCCCGCGCAGCAACCACCAGGCCAGCGTCGATTCCGCCATGTTCGCGACGGTCAGGATGATCGCTTCGACCGGGCCGGCATCCGCCGTCAGGTTGGCCGCCACGCTGCCCACCGCCGCCGCCGCGATGTAATAAGGCACCCGCCCGCGCTTGGTCATCAACAGCGCGGCGAGCAGGATCCCGCTCGGCGGCCACACGGTGGCGATCCCGTCGATCCCCCCGGTCAGGTCGAGCGCGAGCCATGCGACACAGAAATACAGCACCGCCACGACGATCGGTCCCAGATGGACGATGGGTCTGAAGCGGTTCAGCGGCACGTCGATGGAATTCCGTTTGCAGGAGACGCGAACGGTCTAGCCCCGATCTCCTTAACGCATCCACAACCGCGCGCCAGGCGCCCGCTGCTTCAGCGCAGCTTCAGCACCTTCAGAACGTCCCCCCATGCGTTCAGCTTGAAGTTCTGCGTCGCCGGCGCGTTGTCGCCGTCCTGCACCACCAGCAGCCCGCCGGGATAATCCGGCCCGAAATCGCCCGTCACGAGGTCGATCCCGTCGGTCTCCGACGTCCCGTCCACCCGGCCGTCGCCGATCCTGAACCGGCCGGCAAACCGCATGTCCGGCAGGCGGTACAGCGCATAGCCATTGTCGCCCTGGCTCGACACGACCAGATATCCCCCCTTCCGTCCGCGCGGCGCCAGCGCCATTCCCTCGGCATCGGCGAACAACGTCGCGCCGTCCACCCGGCCGATCGGCTGCGGCGTCACGGGTGCGGTCGGCTCCGCATCGAACGCCCACAACCCGACATCCTCCTCGGACACGTACAGCCGCCCGGTCCGGTCATCGACGACGCAGCCCTCGGATTGCGTGCCGAGCTTCATGCTCCGCACCCGCCGCGCGGTCGGCACCGCACCGGTCAGATCGAACGCCATCTGGTCGATCCGCCCGTCCTTCATCACCACGAACCCGAACAACACCGCATCGCGCGCCCGCCGCCACAGGCACATGCCGTACGCCTCGCCCGGCCCGACCGGCACGGACGCCAGCGGCACCAGTTTGCGCGCCACGCTGTCCAGTCGGAACAGCGCCATCTTCGCATTCGCCACGTCCGCCCGGTCGCTCGCCGCCACCAGGATCGCCGGCACGCCCGCGATGCGCACCCGGTCGCGCAGGTCGACATTGTTCAGCCGCGCGGACGGCGTGAACGCGATCCGCCGCCCCTTCAGGTCGTACAGATGCAAACCGGCGCGCTTGTCCGTCGCCACGATCAGGCTCGCCGCCGGGTCCGCCGGGTTGCGCCAGATCGCGGGATCGTCCGCCGCATCGTCCGCCGTCCCGACCGGGTCGGTCTCCGCCCGCGCCTGGATCACAGCCGTCACCGGCGTCGCGACCGGCCCCGGCGCCACCGGCGGCACCGCCGCGCAGCCCGCGATCATCAGCGCCAGCAACGGCGCCATCCGCATCAGAAGTTCACCCGCACGCCACCGGTGTACCGCCGCCCGAACGTCTCATGCTCGATCGTCCGCGCGCTGATCCCGGCATAGCGCCGCCCCGGACCGTTCAACAGGTTCGACCCGTCGACATAGACCTCGACATTCGGGGTCAGCGCATAGCGTGCCGACGCGTCGAGCTCGTCGTCGTCGCCCCAATATTGGTTGCCGCCGTCCGTCGCCGCGCCCAGCGTATCGATCCAGGCAGTCCGCTTCTGATAGTTCACGCGCGCCGAAAAGCCGTATTTCTCGTAATATCCGCCGATATTGTACACGAACTTGGACGTGCCCGGGAACATCACCTTGTCGCCGTCCGGCGTCGTCGCTTCGCTCTTGTTGTACGTCGCGTTCGCCTGGATGCCGAACCCGCCCATCCAGTCGGGCAGGCCGAGATCGCCCGTGAACGGCTCCAGTTGCTGCTGGAACGCGCCTTCCGCGCCGTAGATATAGCCGTCGCCGCCATTGGTGATCGTCGACAGGATATACTGCCACCGGTCGAAACCGCCGCTGTTCAGCGTCGTCAGCCCGAACGTGCGCGTATCGTCGAACAGGACGTCGCGGACATCCTTGTAGAACACGCCGGCCGAAAAGAAGCCCTGCGGCTGCGTGTACCATTCGAAATACAGGTCCACGCCGCGCGCCTTCTCCGGCTTCGCCTCCGGGTTGCCGCCCGACACGGTCTGGTTCGCGTCGTTGAACGTGAAGTTCGGACGCAGCTGATCATAGTCAGGCCGCGCGGCACCGGTGTTGAACGACAGCCGGACCTTCTTCGACCGGTCCAGGTCCCAGTTGAAGTGCAGGCTGGGATAGACCAGCGTCTGGCTGTTCTTCACGTCCACAGCGGTCACCACGCCCGCCACCGTCGGCGTCGCCGCGCTGTCGTTGCGGATATGCTCGACGCGCGCGCCGGCAATGATGTTGCCCCAGTCGAACTTGGTCAGCGCCATCGCGTAACCCGCGAACACCTCCTCGCGCACCTTGTAATAGTTCGCGGTCAGCGGAACGAACGTCCCCACCGACTTCGCCTTGGCGAGCAGGTCGAGCACGCGCTCCTCGCCGAAATACTTGAAGTCGTAGCCGAGCGGGATCTCGCCGCGGAACGGCGCATCGATCGCGATCCCGTTGAAGTTCGTGTCGATCCCCGCCGCCGCGAACTGCGCCGCGGTATTCAGCGTCAGCTGGCTCTCGTTCGCTTCCTTCGTGCGGCGATCATATTGCCCGCCGACCGAGAACAAGGTCTCCCCGCCGAACAGGTCGGCGCTGTAGGTCAGGTCCAGCTTGCCGGTATAGGCGCGCGTCACGTCCTTGGCCCGCAACGAGGTGAAGCTCGACAGCGGCAGCGCGAAATCCTCGATCTGCTGCACCTGCGCGCCGCGCCCGAACGTGCCGTCCGGGTTCAGCACCGTGCGGTACAGCGTCACATAGGATTGCTGCGGATCGGTCAGGTCGTACGCCACGGTCGGGCGGCTCGTCGAAAGGCTTGGGCTGTCGTAGTTCAGCTGCGACGGCACCGACCGGTCGTCGACCGACTTGGTATAGTTCGCGCGCCACTTCACCTTCAACCGGTCCAGATCGTGATCGCCACCGATCGTGTTGGTGAAGATCGACTGCTTGAACTCACGCACGTTGACGCGCTGGTTGATGTCGACCCCGTACACCGTCCCCTGAAACGGCGTGTTGCCGGTGCAGACGTCGGCATAGCCCGTGTTCGGGCTGCGCGGTGCGGACCCGGTCGTCGCGCAGGACGCGGAGGAATTGGACAGCCGCGACTGCTGGTCGTCCAGGTCGAAGATGTAGTTCGACCGCAGCTCGTGATCCGTGAACGCGGAATAGATCGACGACACGAAGAACCGGTTGTTGTCGTCCGGCTTCCATTCCAGCTTGCCCGACGTCGAATAGTTGCGCCGCGTCAGGCGGTACAGCTTGTTCTCCGTCTCGCGCGCCCACACCCGGTCGGCCGCACCCGGCCGCTGGTCCTGCGACACCTGCTCCCAATCGGTCTCGAAATTGTCGGTCACCATGCCGCGCTGGTAATAGCTGCCCGACACCAGCAGGCCGATCTCGCCGATCCCGGTGTTCCAGCGGTTGGCCAGCACCAGCGAGCTGTCATATTCGACCGTATCGCCCAGCTCGACATAGCCCGCGCCGGCCTTGCCCGCGACGTGGAAGCCCTTGTAGTCGAACGCCGACCGCGTGACGATGTCGACATTGCCGGCGATCGTCTCGCCCGTCATGTCCGGCGTCACCGCCTTGCGCACGATGATCTGCGACGCGATCGCCGACGGGATCGAATCGAACCGCGCGTCGCGACCTTCCGGGCTCACCACGTTGATCCCGTCGAACGACAAAGTCGTCCAGTTGATCGGCGCGCCGCGCAGGTTGATGTAGCGCGCCTGGCCCTGGTCGCGCTGCACCGCCACGCCCGGCAGCCGGCTGACCGCCTGCGCGATATTCTGGTCGGGCAGGCGCCCCACCGCGTCCGATGCCACGACGCTCACCAGCGACGGCGACGCCTTCTGGATCGCCAGCGCGGACGCTTCGGACTCCGCGATCGGACGGGTGCCGGTCACGACGATCGCATCGGCCTCCGCCTCCGCCACCGAACTGGCGGGCAGGTCCGCGGCGGCTTCGGTCGGCACGACCTGCGCGGCGACCGGGGCCGCGACGAACGCGCAACCCGCGGCAAGGAAAGCGCGCATGGACATGCGACCGGCGCGAAGCCGGTTGGACTGACTGATCACGATTAGGATCCCCTGGGACGATGCTTGTCCGATGAGGGGCAGCTAGGGTCGCGGCATGACGGCGGGGTGACCGGGCGGTGACACCCCCGCGTCGATATCGTTACGGTTCCGTGACGTTACCGTCGCGCAACACTTTGTTTACCAGAGCACGCCCTTCTCCGGCTGCAACGGCTTCGGCGCCTCGTCACCGATTGCCTCCAGCAGATCGATCTCGACCGTCCGGCACATGCTGGTCAGCGGCACGTCGTGCACGTCGTTGGCGAACGGATCGACGAGGTCGTCACCGATCCGCAGGATCGCCAGGAACATCAGCCCCGCCACCGTCGACCCCGCCGGCGTCGCCCAGCCGAGCGACTCCACCAACCCGATCGGCAACGCCACGCAGAACAGCCGCGCGAAGATTTCCGGGAAGAACCGGTACTGCATCGGCAGCGGCGTATTCTTCAGCCGTTCCATCCCGCCCTGCGCATTGGCGATATCGACCAGCACGCGCTCCAGCTGCGTCTGCTGGATCGTATCGATCAACCCGCGGCGCTGCGCCTCCGCGATCCGCCGCGCGGTCCCGTCGAGCAGCCCGTTCGGCACATTCTGCCGATCGAGCCCCTCCTTGGCCTCCTCCGGCGACAACATCCGCAGCACTTCCGGCGCCGGATCTTCCTTGCGCAACCGGTTCCTGAGCGCGTGGACATAGGCGATCTGGCGCAGCACGATCGTGCGCTTCAGGTCCACCACGCCCGGATCGTTATCGTCCAGGAACGCGATCGTGCTGCGCGCCAGGCTGCGCGACGCGTTGATCATCAGGCCCCACAGCCCGCGGCCTTCCCACCAGCGCTCATACGCGCTGTTGACGCGGAAGCCGAGGAACAGCGCGATCGCCGAACCGAACAGCGTCAGCGGCAGCGACGGCGCCTTGAACGGCAGCACGAAATACGTGACCGTCACGATCACGTCCCACACGAACAATACGGTCAGCGGGCGCCAGACCTCCTTGATCATCAGCCGCACCCGCGGCGTATTCGGAACGATCATCCTGTACGCTACCCTTGCTGCTTCGTGTCCGATCCTGGACGTGTCGGTACTAATATGGTTCCGCCCACGATGCTGCAACCGCGAGGAACTACCCCCCGCCCTCGACAGCGTTGTCGCCAACCGGCAAGAGGGGGCGCATGTCGGGCCCGCATATCCTCCTGATCGTCGGCGGCGGCATCGCGGCCTACAAGGCGTGCGATCTCGTTCGCACGCTGCGCCGCGCGGGCGCCACCGTCACCTGCGTGCTGACCGACAGCGGCGCGCGCTTCGTCACCGCGATGACGCTCGCCGCCCTGTCCGAACGCCCGGTCCACACCGGCCTGTGGGACCTGGACGAGGCCGAGATGGGCCATATCCAGCTCAGCCGGGCGGCCGACCTGATCGTCGTCGTCCCCGCCACCGCCGACCTGCTCGCCCGCATGGCCACCGGTCTCGCCAACGATCTGGCGACCACGCTGCTGCTCGCCACCGACAAGCCCGTGCTGGTCGCCCCCGCGATGAACGTCCGGATGTGGCTCCACCCCGCCACCCGCCGCAACATCGCGACGCTGCGTTCGGACGGCATCACCGTGATCGATCCCGACGAAGGCCTCATGGCCTGCGGCGAGTATGGCCCTGGCCGCCTGCCCGACGTCGAGACCCTCGCGAACACGATCATGGCAAAGCTCGCCAAGCCGGCCGCGAAGACCCTCGCCGGCCGCCACATCCTCGTCACCGCCGGGCCCACGCACGAACAGATCGACCCGGTCCGCTACATCGCCAACCGTTCGTCCGGGAAACAAGGTTTCGCCATCGCCGCCGCGCTCGCCGCCCGCGGTGCGCGCGTCACGCTCGTCGCCGGCCCGGTCACGCTCCCAACACCCCCCGGCGTCGACCGCATCGACGTCGAAACCGCGCGCCAGATGGCCGCCGCGGTCGACACCGCGCTCCCCGCCGACGCCGCGATCCTGGTCGCCGCGGTGGCCGACTGGCACGTCGCGCCCGCGATGCAGAAGATCAAGAAGACCCGCGACGGCACCCCCACGCTCGAACTGCGCGAGAACCCCGACATCCTTGCGACACTCGCCACCGACCCGCGCCGCCCCGGGCTGCTGATCGGCTTCGCCGCCGAAACCGAGGACGTCGTCGCCCACGCCACCGCCAAGCGCACCCGCAAGGCCGTCGACTGGATCGTCGCCAACGACGTGTCCGGCGACGTGATGGGCGGCGACCGCAACCACGTCCACCTCATCACCGCCGACGGCGTCGAGGACTGGCCGGCCGCCTCCAAGACGGCCGTCGCCGACCGCCTCGCCGACCGCATCGCGGAGCATCTCGCATGATCGCCATCCAGCTCCGGCGCCTGCCCCACGGCACCGGCCTCCCCCTCCCCGCCCGCGCCACTGCGGACGCCGCCGGCATGGACATCGTGGCGGCGGAAGACCTCGTCCTCGCCCCCGGCGCTTGGGCGGCGGTGCCCACCGGCTTCGCCATCGCCATCCCGCCGGGCTACGAGGTCCAGGTCCGCCCGCGCTCCGGCCTCGCCTTCAAGCACGGCGTCACCTGCCTCAACACCCCCGGCACGATCGATGCGGACTATCGCGGTGAGGTGAAAATCATCCTCATCAACCACGGCCCGGCCCCGTTTCCGATCACCCGCGGCGACCGCATCGCCCAGCTTGTCCCCGCCGCGGTCCAGCCCGCGGAGTTCGTCGAAGGAGACACGCTCGACGAGACCGCCCGCGGCACCGGCGGCTTCGGATCGACCGGCACACGGTGACCGTCGCCCCCGTGCCGCTCAGCGACGACCAGCTCGATCGCTACGCCCGCCACATCGTGCTCCGCGAAATCGGCGGCGCGGGGCAGCAGGCGCTGCTCGCCGCCCATGTCGCGATCGTCGGCGCAGGCGGCATCGGCTCCCCGCTCATTCAGGCGCTCGCCGCCGCGGGTATCGGCCGGCTCACGGTGATCGACGACGACGTGGTGGCGCTCAGCAACCTCCAACGCCAATATCTGTTCGCCACCGCCGATGTCGGTCGGCCAAAGGTCACCGCCGCCGCCGATGCGGTCGCCCGCCTCAACCCCGACGTCCGCTTCGTCCAGCGAAACGAACGCCTTGCGCCCGCCAACTTCGACGGCTTCGCAAGCGGCGCAGACGTCATCGTCGACGGCTCCGACAATTTCGAAACCCGCCTGATGGTCGCCGACGCAGCCCTCACCCGCCGCATCCCCCTCGTCTCCGCCGCGGTGGGCCAGTTCGAAGGGCAGCTCGCCGTCTACCGCGGGTGGGAACCCGGCAAACCCTGCTACCGCTGCCTCGTCGGCGACGCCCCCGACCGCGGCGACGCCTCCTGCGCCGACCAGGGCGTGCTCGGCGCGCTGACCGGCGTGCTGGGCAGCCTCGCCGCAATCGAAACGATCCGCCAGATCGTCCCGTTCGGCGAAGACAGCGCCGGCAAGCTCCTGCTCGTTGACGCACTCGCCTTCCGCTTCCGCACGATCACCGTGCCCAAGGACCCCGGCTGCCGATGCGCGGCCTGACCATCATCGTCGCGGACGCCACCCCCGAACGGTTCCGCACCGCCCTCTCCCTCGCCACCGCCACCGCCGCCCTCGGCGCCCGCGCCCGCATCTTCCTCCAAGGCGAAGCAGTCACCCTGATCCGCCCCCCGATCACCGCCCCCAACGACGCCGCCCACACGAAAGTCGGCCTCCCCACGCTCGCCGCCCACTACGCCGAAGCGCTAGCCCTCGGCGTCCGCTTCACCCTCTGCCAGTCCGGCCTGACCCTCACCGCCACGCAACCGAGCGACTACGACCCAACGACGGACTATGCCGGCCTGATCAGCGTCATGGCGGATCTCGGGGACGACCGCTTGGTCGTTGCCTGACGCGACTCAGCCCTACCTCCGACGCAACAGATCGGAGGGGACCCAACCCCCACCCCGTTCGGTTCGAGCCTGTCGAGAACGCCGCGCAACGTTCTCGACAAGCTCGAACCAGACGGGATTTGAAGGCAGTGCAACAAAACAAACCCGCCCATCCCGAGCGAAGTCGAGGGACCCGTCGAGCGAAGTCGAGACGGCCAACACCACCGCGAAGCTGCGTTCGACGGTCTTCCCGTCTCTCTGGAACGGACCGACTACGCCCTCATCAATGCAGCCGTACCCCGATCACTCCGCTGCCAACGCCTTCTTCACCGCCGGCTTCTTCGCAGCCGCAGCCTTCTTCGGCGCCGCCTTCTTCGCCGGAGCCTTCTTCACCGCCGCGGCCTTCACCGCCGTAGCCTCCGTCTTCGCCGCCGCAGGCTTTTTCGCCGCGGCGGCCTTCTTCACCGGCGCCTTCTTCTTTCCCTTCGGCGGGCCCTTCGCCGCGCGTTCGGCGAGCAGCATCAGCGCCTCGTCCGCGGTCATCGTCGATGGGTCCGCCGTCTTGGGCAACGTCGCGTTGGTCTCGCCGTCGGTCACATAGGGGCCGAACCGTCCCTCCATCAGCTTCACCGGCTTGCCCGTCACCGGGCTATCGCCGAACGCCGCAAGCGGCTCCTTCGCCGCCCCGCGCCCACGCCCGCCACCGGCCGCCGCCTCGGCCAGCTTCACCACCGCCGCGTTCATGCCCGTTTCGAACACGTCCGCCGTCGTCTGCAACCGTGCGTACTTGCCATCGTGCAGCAGGTACGGCCCGTAACGTCCGATCGACGCGACGATATCCAGCCCGCTCTCCGGATGCGCGCCCACCGTCCGCGGCAGCGACAGCAGCTTCAGCGCACCCTCCAGGTCCACCTCAGCCCCGAAATCCTTCGGGATCGACGATCGCTTGGCGTCCTTCTCGTCGCCCAGCTGCACATAGGGTCCGAACCGCCCGGTCCGCTTGCTGACCTCCAGCTGCGTCTCCGGATCGATGCCGAGCGACACCGGCCCGGTATCGGCCCCGGCCTCCGCGCCGCCCGCCTGCGCGAACCGCCGCGTATATTTGCACTCCGGATAGTTCGAACACGCCACGAATGCGCCGAACTTGCCGCCGCGCAGCGCCAGCTTCCCGTCGCCGCACGCCGGGCACGCCCGCGGATCGGTCCCGTCCTCCTTCTCGGGGAACAGGTAGGACCCCAGGAATATGTCCAGCTCCGCCGTCACTTCGGACGGCTTCTGCTCCATCACCTCGGCGGTCTTCGGCTTGAAATCGCGCCAGAACGCCTCCAGCACCGCCTGCCATTCGGCCCGCCCGCCCGACACGTCGTCCAGGCTGTTCTCCAGCCCCGCGGTGAAATCGTAACTGACATAGCGTTCGAAGAAGCGCTCGAGGAACGCCGTCACCAGCCGCCCGCTCTCGTTCGGCGTGAAACGGTTCTTCTCGACCGTCACATAGTCGCGGTCCTTCAACACCTGCAGCACCGACGCATAGGTCGATGGCCGCCCGATGCCGAGCTCCTCCATCTTCTTGACCAGGCTCGCTTCCGAATAACGTGGCGGCGGCTGCGTGAAATGCTGCTCGCTGTCGACCGACTTGCGCGCCGGCCCGTCGCCCTCGTGCATCCGCGGCAGGCGACGGCTCTCCTCGTCCGCTTCGTCGTCGCGCCCTTCCTCGTACAGCGCCAGATAACCGGGGAACAACACGACCTGCCCGGTCGCCCGCAACGCCTGCTGCCCGGTCTGGTCGGCCAGCTCCACCGTCGTCCGCTCCAGCCGGGCCGACGCCATCTGGCTGGCGAGCGCACGCTTGAAGATCAGGTCGTAAAGCCGCGCATGGTCACCCGAACCCGCCTTGTCGCGCCCGAAATCGGTCGGCCGGATCGCCTCGTGCGCCTCCTGCGCATTCTTCGCCTTGGCCGTGTACTGCCGCGGCTTGTCGGGCACATAGGACGCATCGTACCGGTTCGCGATCGCGCCGCGCGCCGCGGAGATGGCACTATGGTCCATTTGCACGCCGTCGGTCCGCATGTAGGTGATCGCGCCGTCCTCATACAGCGCCTGCGCCACGCGCATCGTGTGGCTGGCCGAGAAGCCGAGCTTGCGCGCCGCCTCCTGCTGCAACGTCGATGTCGTGAACGGCGCGGGTGGATTGCGCGTCAGCGGCTTGGTCTCGACACTCTCGACCGAGAAACGCCCGCTCTCCACCGCCGCCTTCGCCGCGGCCGCATCACTGCCATTGCCGATCGACAGCCGGTCGAGCTTCTGCCCCTTCCACCGCACCAGCCGACTGGTGAACGCGACCCCGTCCTGCTCGAACACTGCGGTGACCGACCAATATTCCTGCGGCCGGAACGCCTCGATCTCGCGCTCGCGGTCCACCACCAGCCGCAGCGCCACGGACTGCACCCGCCCCGCGGACTTCGCCCCCGGCAGCTTGCGCCACAGCACGGGGGACAGCGTGAACCCGACCAGATAATCGAGCGCCCGACGTGCGCGATATGCGTCGATCAGGTCCTCGTCCAGCGCGCGCGGCCGGCCCATCGCCTCGGTCACCGCCTGCTTGGTGATCGCGTTGAACGTCACGCGCTGCACGTCGCTCGGCAGGGCCTTCCGCTTGCGCAGCACCTCCTGCACGTGCCAGCTGATCGCCTCGCCCTCGCGATCCGGATCGGTCGCCAGGATCAGCGTGCTCGCCCCCTTCGCCTCGTCGGTGATCGCCTTCAGCTGGCGCGCCTTGTCCGCATAATTCTCCCACTGCATGGCAAAGCCGTCGTCCGGATCGACCGATCCGTCCTTGGGCGGCAGGTCGCGGACATGGCCGTAGGATGCCAGCACGCGGTATCCCGGGCCGAGATACTTCTCGATGGTCTTGGCCTTGGCGGGCGATTCGACGACGACGAGTTTCATTGCGGCCCTTCGATCTCTCACATGTACGCACGAGGGTGGCGAGGCCCGCCCCCGGTCGTCAAGTCGCGGCTCAGATGGGGACGCGCTCCGCCCCCCGCATCCCCCCGGTCACGCGTTCCCTACAGGCAGGGGGGAACGCCGTCATCCCCGCGCTACGGCGATCGTCTCGAAGATCCGGAACCGAGAGGCGGAAGACCGTCGCATCGCGCGGCCCCCGCTAACGCTCCGTCGGCCCGGGGGGGAATGGCCGACGGAGCGGGCGGCAAGTCGGTTACCGCGCGACCCATGTACGGACGGATGGCCGCGCCGGTTGCACATCGTTTCTTACAAAGATGTGACAAAGCATGTCTCAGCCGAGCAGGCTGACGCGACCCCCGGCGTGGCGTTCCAGCCGCCCGCCCAGCTCCAGTTCCAGCAGCACCGTCTGCACGATCGCCGGGGCCAGCCCCGCCTGCCGGATCAGCTCGTCCACCGCCACCGCGGTCGGGCCGAGCAACCCCGTCGCCCGCGCCCGCTCGCGATCGTCCGCATCGGCCGCCGGCGGCGCATCGTAGCCGCTCGCCGACATCGCCACGCCGCGCGCCGCGCCCGCCCCGCCGATCGGCCCCAGCGCCTCGATCACGTCCGCCGCCGTCTGCACCAGCACCGCACCTTCACGGATCAGCAGATTGCACCCCTGCGCGCGCGGATCGAGCGGCGACCCCGGCACCGCCATCACGTCGCGCCCATATTCGCTCGCCAGCCGCGCGGTGATCAGCGATCCCGACCGCGGCGCGGCCTCCACGACCACCGTGCCGCCTGCCAGCCCGGCGATGATCCGGTTCCGATACGGGAAATGCCGCGCCCGCGGTTCCGTCCCCGGCGGCTGCTCGGCCAACAGCAACCCGCCCTCGGCGATCGCCTGCTGCAACTCGGCATTCTCCGGCGGATAGACGATGTCGATCCCGCCCGCGATCACGCCCGCCGTCCGCGCTGCCCCCGCCCCCTGATGCGCCGCCGTATCGATCCCGCGCGCCAGCCCCGACACCACCAGCAGCCCCGCATCGGCCAGCTCCGCCGCCAGCCCGCGTGCGAACCGCACCGCGGCGGCCGACGCGTTGCGCGCCCCCACGATTGCCACCGCCGGCCGTTCCAGCAACGCCGTCCGCCCGCGCAGGATCAGTGCCGGCGGCGCGGTCTCGATCCGCGCCAGCAACGCGGGGTACAGCCCCTGCCCCATGAACAGATAGCGCGCGCCCAACCGCTCGACCGTCGCGACCTCCGCCTCCACCGCCGCCAGCGTGGCGATCGCCGGCGCCTTGCCACCCCCGCGCCGTGCCAGATCGGGCAACGCCGCCAGCGCCGCCGCCGGCGTCCCGAACCGCGCGATCAACTGCTTATAGGTGACCGGCCCGATCCCGCCGGTCCGGATCAGCCGCAACCGCGCGATCCGGTCGTCGTACAGCGAAGGCTCGCTCAATCCGGTTGCGCCTGCGCGCCCTCACCCTTGGCACCACGCCCGATCCGCGGCTCGGTCCCGTCCATCAACCGCTCCAGGTTCCCGCGATGCTTCCACAACACGATCAGCGCCAGCGCCAGGAACAGCGGCACCAGGTCGAACCGCTGAAAGAACGCCGTCGACACCGGCGTCGCGATCGCCGCCGCGATCCCGCCCACCGAGGAATAACGCGTCGCCGCCATCGCCGCGATCCAGACGGCCGCAAAGATCAGCCCGGTCGGCCAGTGCAGCGCCAGCGCGATCCCCAGCAAAGTCGCCACGCCCTTGCCGCCGCGGAACCGCAGCCAGACCGGATAGCAATGTCCGAAAAACGCCGCCGCGCCCGCAACCGGCATCAGCACCGGGTCGATCGCGCCCGCCACCAGCACCGCGACCGCGCCCTTGGCCGCATCGAGCAGCAACGTCGCCGCCGCCAGCCCCTTGCGCCCGGTACGCAGCACGTTGGTCGCGCCGATATTCCCCGACCCGATCGTCCGCAGGTCGCCCGCGCCCGTCATCCGGGTCAGCAGGATGCCGAACGGCACCGCCCCCAGCAGGTAGGCGCCGATCATGACCAGCACGGTCACCATCCACGGTTCCATCGTCGAAATAGCGGCGTCCCCTTCGTCCCCAAATCATAGCGCCCCCCCACCGGGACGCAATCGATCTCGGTTAGGATGGGCACGACCCGCTACAATCCGCGCGATCACCTCCCAAACCGTCCATCCCGAGCGAAGTCGAGGGACCCTTCGAGTGAAGCCGAGAAGCCAACAGCGCTCTTCGGCTGCGCTCGGGATGGACAGGACGGGAGGAACACCCAACCCACCTAGCCTCGCAACCCACCCCCCTGCTACGACACCCGCATGACCGACCCAAGGCCGCTCCTGTTCTTCGACTCCGGCGTCGGCGGCCTGTCCGTGCTGGCGCCCACCCGCGCGATCCTGCCGCACGCGCCGATCGTCTACGCGGCGGATAACGCCTTCTTCCCCTATGGCGTGAAATCGGAGGAGGAGATCGCCGGCCGCGTCCCTGTCCTGCTCGGCCGGCTCACCGAACGTTACCGCCCGCGCCTCGTCGTCATTGCCTGCAACACCGCCTCCACCATCGCGCTCGGCCCGGTCCGCGCCGCGCTCGACATCCCCGTTGTCGGCACCGTCCCCGCCATTCGCCCCGCCGCCCTCGCCTCGCAGAGCCGCGTCATCGGCGTGCTCGGCACCGACGCGACCGTGCGGCAACCCTATGTCGACCGGCTCGCCGCCGAACATGCCGCCGACTGCACCGTCCTGCGCCACGGTTCTGCCGCGCTCGTGGCGCTCGCGGAGGCAGACCTGCGCGGCGAGGACACGCCCGACGCCGCCTATGCCGCGGTGCTCGCCGGCCTGCTCGATCAGCCGGGTGGCGACCGCATGGACTCGGTCGTGCTCGCCTGCACCCATTTCCCGCTCGTCGCCGATCGGCTCGTCGCGGTCGCGCCCCGCCCGTTGAGCTTCGTCGACGGCGGCCCCGGCATCGCGCGGCGCGTCGCATGGCTGACGCGCGACCAGTCCTGGCCCACCGCCCCAGTCCCCGGCATCGCGGTTTTCACCGGCCCAATCGATCCGACACCCGCCTTCCTCGAACATCTGGCGGGCTTCGGGCTGGACCGCACCGCACGCCTCTGATCGAGTGCATCGATCGGACCGGGACAAAATGCCATCATGCTGCACTGCGATCACGCTGGAATTCCACGCGCCGCGGTCGTACATGGCGGGTTGGAACTAGGTCCCGGAGTGCCCCGGTTGGATTATCAGCGCGTTTTCAATCAGGCGATCGATCGGCTGCATGCCGAGGGACGCTACCGGGTCTTCATCGACATCCTTCGCAACAAGGGGTCGTTCCCGAACGCCCGCTGTTTCGCTGGCCATAATGGGCCGAAGCCGATCACCGTGTGGTGCTCGAACGACTATCTCGCCATGGGCCAGCACCCCGCCGTCGTCACCGCGATGGAGGATGCGCTCCACGATGTCGGCGCCGGGTCCGGCGGCACGCGCAACATCGGCGGCAATACGCACTATCACATCGAACTCGAAGGCGAGCTTGCCGACCTGCACGGCAAGCAGGCGGCCCTGCTGTTCACCTCGGGTTATGTCTCGAACGACGCGACGCTCTCGACGCTCGCCAAGATCCTGCCCGGCTGCATCATCTTCTCCGACGAACTCAACCACGCCTCGATGATCGCGGGCATCCGCAACTCGGGTTGCGAAAAGCAGGTTTTCCGCCACAACGACCTCGCCCATCTCGAGGAACTGCTCGCCGCCGCCAACCCCGACGCGCCCAAGCTGATCGCGTTCGAGAGCGTCTATTCGATGGACGGCGACGTCGCCCCGATCGAGGCGATCTGCGACCTTTCCGACAAGTATAACGCGCTGACCTATCTCGACGAGGTCCACGCCGTCGGCATGTACGGCGCACGCGGCGGCGGCATTTCGGAACGCGATGCCGTCGCCGACCGCGTCAACATCATCGAAGGCACGCTGGGCAAGGCGTTCGGCGTCATGGGCGGCTACATCGCCACCGACCAGACGATCGTCGACGTCATCCGCAGCTACGCGCCCGGCTTCATCTTCACGACCTCGCTGTCCCCCGTGCTGGTCGCCGGCGCGCTCGCCAGCGTCCGCCACTTGAAGGCATCGGCCGCCGAACGCGACGGGCAACAGGCCGCCGCCACGCGCCTCAAGACGATGTTCGCCGACGCCGGCCTGCCCGTCATGCCGTCCACCACGCACATCGTGCCGCTCATGATCGGCGACCCGGTCAAGGCCAAGCGCATCAGCGACATCCTGCTCGCCGAATACGGCGTCTACGTGCAACCGATCAACTACCCCACCGTGCCCCGCGGCACCGAACGCCTCCGCTTCACCCCCGGCCCCGCCCACGACGAGTCGATGATGCGCGACCTGACCAACGCCCTCCTCGAAATCTGGGACCGCCTCGAACTCCGCTTGGCTGCGTAAAACAAGCCTGAAACGTTCCCCGGCGCAGGCCGGGGCCTAGGAATAACCGCGTCACCAAGGCCCCGTCCCCCGCTGGAGACTATCAACGAACACACGGGCAACAAAAAGCCCCTCTCCTTCAGGAGTTTCAGTACGGTTCAGGTCGGGATTGCCCCGGCAATCCCTAAAACAGGCCGGGGGCCTGTTTTACCTGAACCGCACTGAAACTGGGTTGGGGTGGGGGCTACAGCACAGCAACGGCCCAACCGCTTCTCACATCAAGCCAACCGAGCCCCATCCGGCACCGCCGCATCCGGCCCAGCCAGCACGATCGCCCCCTCCGCATCGGCAAACCCCAGCACCAGTACCTCGGACCGCATCCGCCCGATCTGCCGCGGCGGGAAATTCACCACCGCCATCACCCGCCGCCCAACCAGATCCTCCGGCGCATAACGCTCGGTAATCTGCGCCGCACTCTTCCGCACGCCGACCCCATCGCCGAAATCGATCGTCAGGATGAGCGACGGATTCCGCGCGCCCTCGAACGGCACGCACGTCCGGACCGTCCCCGCCCGAATATCCAGCTTCAGGAACTCGGCAAAGCTCGTCTCCGCCGCCGCCGGCTCGTTCGGATCATGGATCAGATGCACCGCGAGATACCTTGCACGAAAACCAGCACCCTCATCCCGCCATCGCCGCGGCCGCGACACCCGCCTGCACCATCGCCAGCGTCTGCCCCTCGGTCATGATCTGCGCGGCCCCCGCCTGATTGCCCGGCTGCGCGCGGTAATCCTCCTCCCAGGTCGATCGCCCTGTCAGGAAATTACGCTCCGGCCCGGCCCAGTCCGCGGTCAGCCGCCCTTCGACGTCCCGTGCGGAGCGCAGGATATGCCGCGCCGTGTCGGCAAACGCCGCCCGGGTCGCCGGCGCCACGCCCGGCAACGACAGCACCTCCTTCGCAAACGGATATCCGGTAAAGGCCTCGCTCCACGGATCCCGCGTGTTGGCGATCAGCCGTCGACCGCCCACGTCGCGCCCATATGCGTTGGGCCGGGGCAGCGTGTTGGCGATATGCACTGCCTCCGTGCGGTACGCACGACGATCGGCCGCCGCGGTTCCCGGCAACCCGGCCAGCCGCTCGGCCAGCAGCGCCATCGCCATCGCACTGCTCAGATACGTACTGTCGAGACCCCGGATCGGCTTGCCCCAGAACGCGGCGACGGGTTTCAGATACGCCGCCTGCCGGTCCCCTGCCGTGCCGCCCGATCGGGCAAGGCACAATTCGGTCTCATACAATCCCTCCGCCTTCGCGGCAGGATCGTCGGACGGTGGCGTGCGCAGTTTTTCGTAAATCCAGCGATAGCTCGCCTGCGCGCATTCGCGGTACGCCGGGATGCCCAGCGCCCGGTAGACATACAGTTCGGTCAGCGCGAGGACCGCCTCCACGCTGCTCGATAATCGTCCGTAGTATTTGAAGTCCGGGCTCTCATCCTCGACATACAGGATGCCGTAACGGTTGGTCGCGATCGGGCGGCCCGTCGGCGTGCGTCCGAACGTGATCGTCGGGTTGCCGGCATCGCGATCGAGGAACCGCGCACGGGTCGCGGCGGTCGCCTCCGCCAGCCAGGCGAGCGCCCGGGTGTCGCCGGTCATCATATGGGCATGCATCAGGTACCAGCATTGCCAGGCGGCATCGTCGCTCAGGTTGATCGTCAGTCCGCGTCCGTCGCCCGCCAGCACGCGCGGCGTGAACGCCGGAACACCGGCCGTGATGTAGCGCCATTGCTCCGCGACCCGTCGGCGCGATCCGCCCGCCGGGTCGAGATCGGCATCGTTGAACAACGCGTTTTCCAAACACGCCATCTGCCAGAAACTCGGGACCCCGCGCGGGTCGCGCATCCCGGTCCGGTCGTGCGGATCGCCGCCATTGGTCGGCCGGATCGTGCCACGTTGCGGATCCCACCACCGTTCCAGCACACCGTCCCGCGCCGCGGCATAATCCCGACGCAGGCCATCGACCGCCGCGTTCCCCGCAACCCGGCCGGCACGCGGAACCGCCTCCCGCGACGGCCAGAACGCGGTCGCGGCGACCACAGCACCACCACCCACCAGCAGTTCGCGACGTCCGATCATCGTTTTCATCGCGCCACCCTAGCGAACCCGCCGAGTGCCGGAAACCTGATCTGCGCACCGATCGTCCGGACACAAAAAGCGCGTCCCACGCGCCCGCCGGATCAGCGGCGGTCGAGGCCGCCCTCGCGCGGATGCCCCGCTCACAAACCTCGGTGAAACTGGGCTAACTCCGGGGGCCGTTCGGGTTATGCACCGGGTCCACGACGCGCGCTTTCCCTGGGGTCTCCGCCACCGACATGCCGTCGCGCCATCGTCGCCGACCATGGCTTACGCCGCCGCGTCGCCCCCCGAGCGATCCCGTCGACCGGGCCGCCGTGGCACCACCCGGATCGCGCTACATCCGCGCCCGGAGCTCTGCGATTTCGGCGTGAACATTGGCCAGCATGTAGCGATCGACCGGCACGGACAATGCTGGCAGTAGCTCGCGATGCTCGTTGGCGACGTAGTAACGGTTCGGAAGGTCTGCGCAGCCCAGCTGATATCCAGCACTGATGATGATGCCTTCCCATTCGTGATGGGTCAGCAGGTCATGACGGTTTGGCTCCGTCGCCTCGATCGCCAACACCCAGGGGCGAAAGCGCCTGAAGTCCATCCCGCGCAATGCCGACGCCTCATGCCCTTCGACATCGATCTTCAGGAAGTGGACGTCGCGTGGCGTATGCTTCTCGAAAATCTCGGTCAAAGTGACTGCCGGAACGGTGTACGACTCCATCGATATGCCGGCGCGCGAATGCGTTTCGGCCACCCGATCCTCCAACGTGCCCAACTGTCCTGCGACCTGATGAAAAGTCACTTCGCCCGGCTGATCGGTGACGGCGGCATGCAGGTTCACGTCACGCGGTCGATCCGAAATAAACGCCCCGAACAGTTCGCGTGATGCTTCGATGTTCACGCCCCGCCAACCATGGTCGTAGAAATGTTTCGTTACACTATCCGTCGTCGGATGATACGCGCCGACATCGACGTAGAATCCTTCGCTGTAATGCACATGGTGTAAGGCCCGGTGGAGCATAACGTCTTCGGCAGCTTGCGCGTAACTGATGATCATCGAAATTTGTGCCCCCAACGGATATCCCGACTGACACGATCACTCTTGGTGAACGCCCGTCAGGCCGACTGGCGACGCTTCTTGCGCAGGCATTTATGTCTGACAAGGACTTTTATGTTACATTACCCCCGATCAATGAAATATTCGCAGAAGCTGAAACTGCCTGAAAGCGTCACCGGCGAAACAGTCCTTATCCCGCCAGCACCCCGGTCAGGATGGTCAGCCCGCCCAGTCCAATCGACAGCACCAGCCGCAGCCTGCCCCACCAGCGACCGATCATCCCCTCGCGCACCAGCACGCGGTCGACCAGCCAGCTCGACAGGATCGCCGCGCCCAGCACGACCAGCAACGCACGCATCGGGCTCGCCCCCGCTAACCCCTGGACGCAGAACCCGATCAGCGACGCGCCGATGCCGAGCAGCAGCAGGATCGACCGCCACCGCCCCTCCGCACGGGTCAGCGCGATGCCCCACCAGCTGCCGCCCAGGAACGACAGGATCAGCGCCCCGTACACAAGCGCCATCGCCGGGGCGTTCAGCCAGTCCAACCCCAGCACGGTCGCCAACACAGCCGCCATCTGCGGTAGCAATCCCGCGACGCCCAGCGCCACCGCCAGCCGGACCGGCTCCGCGCCGCCAACCCGCCAGCCGTCGGCATCCTCCTCCCCGACCATATACACGGTCGGGAGTGCAGCCATGTCGGTATCGTCGTCGCTCGTCATGCCGCCTGTCATGCTCTCCGTCATGCTTCCCCTGTGGACACGCGGTTCAGTCCCGGCAATAGCCTTCGACACCGGCCTGCACGATCAGGCAATCGCGCTTGTTGGCAAGCCATTTGAACCCGGTTTCCGCCCCTGTGCCGGGCCGCGCAACCAACGCCTGACCGCGTCGCACGAAACGCAGCGTCCCGCCTTCCTGTCTCGCGTCGAACATCGTCTTTTCGTCCAACGTGTCCTGATTGCGGACCCGGAACCCGCCACTCGCCACCGGCTCGACCTCGAACGACAGCCCCTCCGGCCCGGTCCACGTCCCGACAAACGACACCGCAGTCTCGGTCACTGGTGCGGCCGCGACCGCATTCGTCGCCGCGGTCTCCGCCACCGTCTCGTTCGCGACGACCGGCGTATTGCCGTTCCCACCACCCCCGCACGCCGCCAGCAACAGCACAGCCATCACCGCACCGCTCGCCTTCATCCCGCCGGTTCCGGTCATTCGGTCCACCCTCCCTATGGTCACTGGCCATATCGGCCCTGCGCTTCTACTAAGCGCGCAAACCCTATCCTGTCTCCCGACTCGTTCCCGAAACGGATTTCGATGTTGCATACAAGTTCCCGGCGGATCGCCATCGCATCGGACCATGCCGGCTTCGACATGAAGGCGGCACTGGCGATCGACCTGCGCGATGCCGGTCACGACGTCGTCGATCTTGGCCCGTACGACGCCGCCCGCGTCGACTATCCCGATTATGGCTACGAACTCGCCGCCGCCATCGCGGACGATCGCGCCGACTTCGGCGTCGCGATCTGCGGCTCCGGCATCGGCATCTCGATCGCGGTCAACCGTCATCCGGACATGCGCTGCGCGCTCGTCTCCGACGCGCTCTCCGCCCGGCTGTCGCGGCAGCATAACGACGCCAACGTCATCGCGCTCGGCGCGCGGCTGATCGGCATCGACACCGCGCGCGACTGCGTCACCGTCTTCCTCGACACCCCGTTCGACGGCGGCCGCCACAGCGACCGTATCGCCAAACTCTCCACGCCCCACCGCGCGAAGGACCCCGTATGAGCACCCAGCCCCTTCCCGTCGACGACATCCGTCCCGAAGGCTTCTTCACCCGCGGCCTGGCCGAAAGCGATCCGGCCGTGTTCGCCGGAATCACGCAGGAACTCACCCGCGAACGCAAGCAGATCGAGCTGATCGCGTCCGAAAACATCGTGTCCGCCGCGGTGATGCAGGCGCAGGGCTCGGTCTTCACCAACAAATATGCGGAAGGGTATCCCGGCAAGCGCTACTATCAGGGCTGCGCACCGTCCGACATCGTCGAACAGCTCGCGATCGACCGTGCCAAGCAGCTGTTCGGCTGCGGCTTCGTCAACGTCCAGCCGCATTCGGGCGCGCAGGCGAACGGCGCCGTCATGCTTGCGCTGGTCAAGCCCGGCGAAACGATCCTTGGCATGTCGCTCGACGCCGGCGGCCACCTCACCCACGGCGCACGCGCCGCGATGTCGGGCAAGTGGTTCAACGCGATCCAGTACGGCGTCCGTCAGGACACGCAGCTGATCGACTATGACCAGGTCGAGGCGCTTGCCCACGAACACAAGCCGCGGCTCATCATCGCCGGCGGCTCCGCCTATCCGCGGATCATCGATTTCGCACGCTTCCGCGCCATCGCGGATCAGGTCGGCGCGATCTTCCTTGTCGACATGGCGCACTTCGCCGGGCTGGTCGCGGCCGGCGTCCACCCAACGCCGTTCGGCCACGCACATGTCGTCACCACCACCACGCACAAGACGCTGCGCGGCCCGCGCGGCGGCATGGTGATGACTGATGACGAGGCGATCGCCAAGAAGATCAACAGCGCGGTGTTCCCCGGCCTCCAGGGCGGCCCACTGATGCACGTCATCGCCGCAAAGGCCGTGGCGTTCGGTGAGGCGCTGACCCCCGAATTCCGCGCCTACAGCCGCGCCGTCGTCGAAAACGCCAAGGTACTTGCCGCCCGCCTGAAGGAACGCGGCGCCGATCTGGTCGCCGGCGGCACCGACACGCATCTCGCGCTCGTTGACCTGCGCCCACTCGGCGTCACCGGCCGCGACGCGGACGAGGCGCTCGAGCGTGCGGGCATCACCTGCAACAAGAACGGCATTCCGTTCGATCCGCTCCCCCCGGTCAAGACGTCCGGCATCCGCGTCGGCACCCCTGCCGGCACCACCCGCGGCTTCGGCCCCGCCGAATTCCGCGAGATCGCCGACATGATCGCCGACGTCCTCGACGCGTTGTCCAAGCACGGCGAACATGGCGACCCCACCGTCGAAGCCGACGTGAAGCGCCGCGTCGAAGCACTCTGCGACCGCTTCCCGATCTACCCGGAGCTCTGATCGGCCGGCTCGAACCGGACCGCCGCCCCCAAACCCCGCTCGGTTCGAGCCTGTCGAGAACCCTGCGCCGAGTTCTCGACAGGCTCGAACCAAACGGGGTTTTGGCCCGAACCGAACGGAGTCCGGGAATGCGCTGCCCCTTCTGTGCCCATGACGACACCCAGGTAAAGGACAGCCGCCCCACCGAGGACGGCGCCTCGATCCGCCGCCGCCGCCAGTGCGAAGGGTGCGGCGCACGCTTCACCACCTTCGAACGCGTCCAGCTCCGCGACCTCGTCGTCATCAAGAAGGACGGCGACCGCCAGCCCTTCGACCGTTCCAAGCTCGAACGCTCCGTCGCGATCGCCTGCCGCAAGCGCCCGATCGACCCCGCCCGCCTCGAACGCATGGTCTCCGGCATCCAGCGCCAGTTAGAGACCTCCGGCGAAAACGAGGTCAAGGCCACCCGCATCGGCGAAATGCTCATGGACGGCCTCCGCGCGCTCGACACCGTCGCCTACATCCGCTTCGCCAGCGTCTACAAGGACTTCACCGAAGCCCAGGACTTCCGCGACTTCGTCGGCAGTGTTGCGGAGGCGGTGGAGGAGTAGGGCCAAACCCACCAGCCGATCGGCACGCAACGCCCACCCCCGTTCGGTTCGAGCTTGTCGAGAACCCGCCCGCGTCGCAAAGACCGACGCATGACATTCTGGACCTACATCCTCCGCTGCGCCGACGGGACCTACTATACCGGCCACACGGACGACCTCGAACGCCGCATCGCGCAGCACGACGCCGGCACCTTCCCCGGCTACACACACGACCGCCGCCCGGTCACACTGATGTGGTCCGAATATTTCCCGACCCGGATCGAGGCGCTGGAACGCGAAAGCCAGATCAAGGACTGGTCACGCAAGAAGAAGGAAGCCCTGTTCCAGGGAAACTGGGCGGCGGTAGCGAATGCCGCAAAGTCAGCGACGCCACAGCGCCCTGAAGAAGCCGAGACCACACCCCCCTCCGTTCGGTTCGAGCCTGTCGAGAACCCTTCTTCCCTTTCCAAGCCCCCTCAGCCCTACCCCTCCCCCGTTCAGCTCGAGCCTGTCGAGAACGAAGCGCAGAGTTCTCGACAGGCTCGAACCAAACGGGATGGGTTTGAATCTTCGGCGCGAGACGAAAACACCGCCCCACCCCCCGTCATCATCCTAGTCCGCCCGCAACTCGGCGAAAACATCGGCAAGGCCGCGCGCGCCATGCTGAACTTCGGGCTCACCGAACTGCGCCTCGTCGAACCGCGCGACGGTTGGCCCAACCCCGCCGCCACCGCCGCCGCATCGGGCGCGGACCGCGTGCTCGCCGACGCCAAAGTCTACGCCACGCTGGCCGAGGCCACCGCCGACTGCGCGCATGTCTACGCGACCACCGTCCGCAAGCGCGGCGTGGCGAAACCCGTCGTCACGCCCGAACAAGCCGCGACCGAGATCCACGCCGCCCCCGGCCGCGCTGCGATCCTGTTCGGCCCCGAACGCTCGGGACTCGAAACCGACGACGTCGCGGTCGCGCGCACGATCATCACCGTGCCGATCAACCCGCAATTCGGCTCGCTCAACCTGGCGCAGGCGGTCATCCTGGTCGCATACGAATGGTCGAAGGGCGTCGCCCTGTCGCAACCCACGCTGGTCGAACCCTATCCGCCCGCGCTGCAGGACGAACTGGACGGCATGATCGGCCATCTCGACCGTATCCTTGTCTCGACCGGCCACTATTTCCCGCCCGAACGCGCCCCCGTCGACCGCCGCCAGCTCCGCGGCATCCTCACCCGCCCCGGCTGGACCGCCGGCGAGGTTCGCACCCTCCGCGGCGTGCTCAGGTCGATCGAGCGGAAGCTGGGTGGGAGCGACTAAAACTGCTTCCGCCGCTTCAAACCCCGCCCCCAACCCGTTTGGTTCGAGCCTGTCGAGAACTCCGCGCTGAGTTCTCGACAGGCTCGAACCAAACGGATCAGGCCCGGGATTAAAGCCTACCGCGCATCAAACCGCGCCAGCTCATACCCGATCGAAGCCTCCACCAACTGCTCCCACAACGCGCCCACAACCTCCGCAGGCGCCCCAACAGCCTCGGCATGCGCCACAGCCTGCGCGATCACCGCCGCCTTACGCGCCTCGTCGCGCACCTGCCCGCGCTCCGGCTTGATCCGCGCCGCCGCGCGCATATAGCCGAACCGCACGCTGAGCATTTCGACCAACACGAGGTCCAGCGCGTCGACGCCGCGCCGCACCTCCGCCATCGTGCTGCACTCTTCGGGCGGAAGGATGGGGGGCGGAAGGATCGGATCGGTCATAGCGCGGACCCTACCCGGCCACCGTACCGAAGGTCCAGTTCCGCCGCCCGCTTGACCCGCACGGCCCTTTCGGCCATAGGCCCGCCTTCGCAATTGGCTCCGCACCCCGGTGAAGCGGCGGCCCTGCCCCTGTCCCTGACAGACCAGCAGCGCGGTTCCGGGACATTCCGACAGCAATGTCACACGCAATTGAAGGATCGACAGCATGTCGAAGCGCCATAGCGCCAAGTACAAGATCGATCGCCGCATGGGCGAGAACATCTGGGGCCGTCCGAAGTCGCCGGTCAACAAGCGCGAATACGGTCCCGGCCAGCACGGCCAGCGCCGCAAGTCCAAGGTGTCGGACTACGGTATCCAGCTGAAGGCCAAGCAGAAGCTCAAGGGCTATTACGGCGAAGTGACGGAGAAGCAGTTCAAGCGCTCCTACACCGACGCCGCCAAGATGAAGGGCGATACGTCGCAGAACCTCATCGGCCTGCTCGAGCGTCGCCTCGACATGGTCGTCTACCGCGCCAAGTTCGCGCCGACGATCTTCGCGGCACGCCAGATCGTCAACCACGGCCACATCCGCGTCAACGGCGTGAAGTGCAACATCGCATCGCGCCGCGTGAACCCGGGCGACGAAATCTCGCTGGGCAGCAAGGCGCAGGAAATGACGCTCGTCATGGAAGCCCAGGGCCTGTCCGAGCGCGACATCCCCGACTACGTCACGCCCGACGGCACGACGAAGGTCACCTACATCCGCGTCCCGACGCTCGATGAAGTGCCCTACCCGGTGAAGATGGAGCCGAACCTGGTCGTCGAGTTCTACAGCCGCTGACGCGACGCCGTAGCGAAGCTACGGCGAGCAAAGCGGCTCGGCCGGCGGCGCCCCAAAGCGCCGACCGACGACGTGGCTCTGCCACGGCGCTCTACCGACCGAACGCCAGACAAGGCGGTCCCAGCAATGGGGCCGCCTTTTCCATGTCCGCCACCCCAACGCCACATGAGCTCCGGAAGCCCACTCCCCTTCAGGCGAGAGGGTTGGGGGTGGGGACAACAGCACCACAAACACCCCGATCCTCGCGAAGCACGACGTCACCAGTCCCCCGTCGCAAGCCGCAAGCCGCAAGCCGCAACCGGAAACCGGGAACCCAGTCACCCAACCCACAAAACGACACCGCCAAGCCCAGGACAGCCCCCACCCACCATCGCGACCAAACCCATGGAACAGCACCAGGATCCGCGTTTCCCATCCCCCCGGAACCGCGTTACCATCCGGTCATGGCGGCCGCGGCACCAGCATCAGGACCAGCACGGCGCCGCGGCCACCCGTGGGCGCTGATCGCAACGCTGCTCCTGCATGCCGCCGTCCTGCTGCTGGTCCTCCAGCACCGCTTTGAGAGCCCAGCCGCCTCGGACTCCACGACCCCGACCATCGTCGAGCTGATCGCCGAACCGCCCCCACCGCCGCCACCACCCCCTGCTCCTCCTTCGCCCCCACCCCCGCCGAAACAGCCGTCGCGCTCATCCCCGCCGTCGTCGGGCGCGCCCCGCCCGGCGAACGCGCCGCCCGCACGCGTCCAGACGGCACCGCTCCCCGAAACCGTCGACCGCACGATCCCGACTCCGATCCCGCCTTTGCTCTCGCTTCCGCCGATAACGCTCGGCACGGCGCTGACCCCGCCGATCGGCATCGTCGGCCCGCCGGTCTCGGGAAACGGACAGGGCGGAACCGGCAGCGGGACCGCCAACGGCGTGGGCGACGGAACCGGCAATGGAAACGGCGACGGGCGCGGCCCGGGCTACCGCCGCGCGATCTGGCTGCGTCGCCCGACCAACTTTGAAATGCGTCCGTTCTGGCCGGCCCAGGCGCGCCTCCTGAAACTCAGCGGCCGGGTCCTGCTCGCCTGCACCGTCCGCCGCTCCGGTCAGCCGGACAGATGCGAGGCGCTGGCCGAAACACCCGCCGGCGCAGGCTTCGGGGCCGCTGCGGTCGCCATGTCGCGGACGTTCCGCGTCCGCCCGGTCACCCGCGGTGCTGCCGTCGTCGACCTGCCCGTCCTGATCCCCGTCACGTTCCAGTTCATCCCGTAGCGCCCGACACCCCCGCGCCTGCAACGACCGCCCTTGCCACGCGCCGCGCCACACGCCATTTCGCGGCCACGAACAATCGCGCCCGAAGGAAGCCCATGCCCGCTCATCGCCAGCCCGCCGAATGGGCCCCGCACGACAGCGTCTGGATCGGCTTTCCCAGCCACGCCGATCTCTGGCTCGACGATCTCGCCCCCGCGCAGGACGAGGTCGTCGCCTTCGCGCAGGCGGTCCACGCCGCGGGCCGGGGCGAGCGGGTCGTGCTGGTCGCCGCGGATGACGCCGCCGCCGACACCGCGCGCGAACTGGCGGGCGACGGCATCGACGTCCATGTCGCGCCGTTCGGCGACATCTGGCTGCGCGACACCGGCCCGATCGTGCTGAGCGACGGCACCAGCCGCTGGGCCGCGCTGTTCGAATTCAACGGCTGGGGCGGCAAGTACGACCTGGCGCATGACGACACGATCGGCGCTGCACTCGCCGATGCGGCCGGCTTCCCCGCGCGCGCCAACGCCTGGGTGCTGGAGGGCGGCGCGATCGACGTCGACGGCACCGGCACCGCGGTCACCACCGAACAATGCCTGCTCAACCCGAACCGCAACCCGGACCTGACCCGCGCGGAGATCACCGAACGGCTATCGGCCGATCTGGGCATCGACCGCATCCTCTGGCTGGGCGACGGTCTGGCCAACGACCACACCGACGGCCATGTCGACAATCTCGCGCGCTTCGTCGGCCCCGGCCGCATCGCGATCCCCGTGCCGGCCGGGCCGGACGATCCCAACGTCGCGGTCTATGCCGATGCCGCCGCCCGCGCGCGCGCCTTCGGGCTGGAGGTCGTCGCCATCCCCTCCCCCGGCGCGGTGCTGCGCGATGAAGAGATCGTGCCGGCGTCCTACATGAACTTCTACATCGGCAACGCCGCGGTGGTCGTGCCGCTCTACGGTGCGCCCAACGACGATGCCGCCATCGCCGCCATCGCCGCACTCTTCCCCGACCGCACCGTCACCGGCTTCCGCGCCGACCATATCCTGACCGGCGGCGGCAGCTTCCACTGCATCTCGCAACAGGTGCCCACCGCCTGACACCATCCGCATCCCCGGATGAAAGGACCATCATGACCGAGATCACCGTCGCCGCGATGCAGCTCGCCTTCAACGACGACATCGCCGAAAACATCGCCAACGTCACCGAACTGGTGCGCGAGGCCGCCGCCAAGGGCGCGCAGGTCGTACTGCCGCCCGAACTGTTTGAGGGCCATTATTTCTGCCGAGTGGAGGACGAAGGCATTTTCGCCCGCGCCATGCCGGTCGATCGCCACCCGGCGGTGCTGGCGATGCAGAAGCTCGCCGACGAGCTGAACATCCACATCCCGACCAGCTTCTTCGAGGCGGACGGCCCGCACCACTATAACTCGCTCGCCATGATCGGCCCCGACGGCGCGGTTCAGGGCGTCTACCGCAAGAGCCACATCCCCGACGGCCCGGGCTACGAGGAGAAATTCTACTTCCGCCCCGGCAACACGGGGTTCCGCGTTTGGAAGGACGCGCCCGTCCCGCTCGGCGTCGGCGTCTGCTGGGATCAATGGTACCCCGAAACCGCGCGCGCGATGATGCTGATGGGGGCCGAGGTGCTGTTCTACCCGACCGCGATCGGCAACGAACCGCACGACCCCTCGCTCGACACGTCTCGGTTGTGGCGGCGTGCAATGGTCGGCCACGCGGTGTCCAACGTCGTGCCCGTCGTCGCCTCCAACCGCATCGGAACGGAGGACGGCCAGACCTTTTACGGCCACAGCTTCATCGCCGACGAACGCGGCGACCTGCTGGCCGAGTTCGGCGCCAGCGAAACCGGCGTCCTGACCGCCACGCTCGACATCGCCCGCGTGAAGCGCCACCGCGCCGCCTTCGGCTTCTTCCGCGATCGCCGCCCCGACCTCTACGGCCGCCTCGTCCAGGACATCTGACCCACCGGACCCTTTTGCGCCCCTTCGGGCGTTGAACCGGCAACAAGGAGAAACCCCATGGCCAAACCCCCCGCCTCCCCGCCCAGCTCGGACATCGACGGCGTCAACATGGACACCCGCGTCGGCATCCCCAACCGCGACGTCTCCAAGGGCACCGCGGAGGAACTGGACAAGAAACAGGACCTGAACGTCGCCCGGCCAAAGGAAGACACGGTCTAAACTAGTTGCCCGCGAATGCCGATTTGGACCTCAAGCGCCCCCCCCCCGTTCGGTTCGAGCCTGTCGAGAACGCCGCGCTGAGTTCTCGACAAGCTCGAACCAAACGGGTTGAGGGTTAAATTGATACATTAAACACCCGCCCATCCCGAGCGAAGTCGAGGGACCCTTCGAGCGCAGTCGAGAAGCCAACAGCACCCCTCGGCTAAGCTTGTGGGAAGCGTGCCTCGACTTCGCTCGGCATGGACGGGTGGGGTAGTAAGTCTTGGAACCCTAACCCCGCCCGCGCCGCACCAACCTCCAGGCCCCCCAGCCCACCAACCCGACCGCCGCGGCCCCCGCCACGATCCACCCCATCGCGCCCAGCGCCGCCATGATGAGGATCAGCATGAAGTCCGCGATGGCGAGCGTCAGGTGGATCACGGCGCAGCGACATCCTCGACCGGCGCAGCCTCACCCGACCGCAGCACCAGCGCCCGCGCCACCACAGCCTCCAGCACCGCCGCCTCGATCGCCACGCCGTCCGTTGCCAGCGGCGCGCAATCGATCAGCTGCACGCCGCTCGGAAACCGGTGCTCCGCCATCGGCGCATAGCGTGCCTTGGGCAGCTTGCCGCCCAGCGCCTTGACCGCCGACCGGTGCGCCTCCTCGCCCAGCGCGATCACCAGGCGCAGTTCCGGCAACGCCGCCAGCGGCCCGGCCAGGAACGGCCGGCACGTCAGCAGCTCCTCCTTTGTCGGCTGGTTGTTCGGCGGCACGCACCGCACCGCGTCGATCGTCACGACGCCGTCGAGCACCAAATCGTCCTCCGGCCCGATCTCCTGCGGCCCCAGCGCCTCATGATCATGCGCCAGCCGGAACGCGAGCAGCGCGCCGTACAGCGTACCCCCGCCCTTCTCGTTATCGAACGTCCGCCCGCTGCGATTGCCGCCCTTCAGCCCCGGCGACAGCCCGACGATCGCCAGCCACGCGTCCGGATCGCCGAACACCGGCACCGGCGCATTGTGCCAGTCGGGATGCGCCAGCCGCTGCTCTTCGCGAAACGCCGCCAGCCGCGGGCACAGCGGGCAGTCACGCGGCGGCTCGACCATATCGGTCGCGACAGCGTCGGTCAGGTCATCGGAAAGGGCGGTCACAGGATCGGTCATCATCCCCCCTGCATAGCCGCCCCGGCCCCGTATCCCAACCCCGCCGCGCGGCCCGCCCTCACACAGGCTGGACGCCACCCGCCAAAGCGTGTCTGACGCAAGCGATGTCCGCGCCCCCGTTCCGCTACGCGATCGCCCTCGGCGGCAACCGGCGCACCCGTTACGGCGGCCCGCGCGACACGCTGATCGCGGCCTGCGCGGCACTTACCGACGCGGGCCTGACGATCGACCGCGTCTCGCCGATCATCCCGACCCCCGCCATGGGCCCCGCCGGCCGCAGCTTCGCCAACGCCGCGATCCTCGTGACAACCCCGCTCCGCCCCGACGCACTGCTCCTCGTCCTGAAGCACATCGAACGCGCGTTCGGCCGCCGCCGCGGGCAACGCTGGGGCCCGCGCCCGCTCGATCTCGACATCCTGCTCTGGTCCGGCGGGGCATGGCCACAACACCACCGCACCGCCGCCCCCGGCCGGCTGCAGGTCCCGCATATCGGCCTGCCCGCGCGCCGCTTCGTGCTCGATCCGCTCGTCCGCATCGCGCCGCGCTGGACGCTCCCCGGCACCCGCCGCACGATCGCGCAACTTCATGCGCGCGCGAAAGGTTGACCAACGCCCGCCCGCGCCATAGATGGCGCGCTCGGTGGGGCCCATAGCTCAGTTGGTAGAGCACGTGACTTTTAATCACTAGGTCGATGGTTCGAATCCATCTGGGCTCACCAATCTCATTCCCCGCCATGAGGTCGCGCCGTGACCGGACCGCCTGACCCGGCCGCTATCCCAGCCGCAACCGTCATCCTGGTCCGCGACGGCACAGGCGACACACCCCCCGACCTCCTCCTGACCGAACGCGCCCGCGGCATGGCGTTCGCCGCCGGCGCGATCGTCTTCCCCGGTGGCCGGGTCGACCCCGCCGACCACCGCGCGGCCGCCAACTACCCCGACCGTGAAGACACCGCCGCCCGCATCGCCGCAATCCGCGAAACGATCGAGGAAGTCGGCATCGCCATCGGCCTGACGCCCACCCCCGACGCCACCACGGTCGCAACCCTCCGCACCGCCCTCGCCACCGGACAGGACTTCGCGACCCTCCTCGCCGACGCCGGGCTCCGGCTGGACCTCGACCAACTCGTCCCGTTCGCCCGCTGGTGCCCGCACGGCCACGAAACGCGCATCTTCGACACGCGCTTCTACCTCGCCCGCGCACCCGCGGACGCGACGCCCATTCCCGACGGCACCGAAACCGCCGCGGCCTATTGGGCACCCGCCGCCACGATCCTGGCCGATGCCGACGCCGGCCGCCGCCACATCATCTTCCCCACCCGCCGCAACCTCGAACGGCTCGCGCTGTTCGCCGATTTCGGCGCCGCCGCCGCCCACGCGCGCAGCATCGCACCCGACCAGATCGTCCCCTGGATCGAGACACGCGACGACGGCGACTGGATCTGCATCCCCACCGATCGCGGCTACCCCGTCACCGCCGAACGGGTCGCCACCGCCCGCCGCGGATGACGACGCAACGCCAGCCCCGCCCCGCGCGTAGTCCACGCATGTCGCTCCGCCCGTTCCTCTCCGCGCTGATCGTGCTCATGCTCATCGCGGCGCTCCTCTTGACCGTCGTCGCGATCGGCCACCGCCGGCCTCAGGACGTACCCTGGACGCGGCTCGACCTCGGCGACACCATCGGCCTGTTCACCGGCCGCAAGCTGTCCGCCCTCAAGTCCGACCCCACCGAATGCCGCGCGCTGCTCGACCGCGCCGGGATCAGCTTCACGCGACTCCCGAACCGAAGCGACGGCCCGACCTGCGGATACACCGACGGCATCCGCGCGCAGACCAGCGGCCCGCTCGGCATCGGCTACCGCCCCGCGATCGGCGCGTCCTGCGCGGTCGTCGCGTCGCTTGCCACCTGGGAATGGCAGGTCGTACAACCCGCCGCGATCCGCCACTTCGGCCGCCGCGTCGCCACGATCGACGATTTCGGCACCTACAACTGCCGGCGCATCGGCGGCGGGCGGAGTGCCGCGGCGACCGCCAACTGGTCCGAACATTCCAGCGCCAACGCGGTCGACATCGCCGGCTTCCGCCTCGCGGACGGCCGCCGCATCACCGTGGCCGGCGACTGGACCGGCACGGGACCGAAGGCGGCTTTCCTGCGCGAGGTCCGCGACGGGGCGTGCAAGCTGTTCGGCACCACGCTGTCACCCGACTACAACGCCGCGCACCGCGATCACCTCCACCTCGACCAGGCCCAACGCGGCACCGCCGGCTGGCGCGCCTGCCGGTAACGGGCGGCCCAATCCCTGAAATCCGTTCGGTTCGAGCCTGTCGAGAACTGCGCTCAGTTTGCCACGGGCTCAAACTCGAAAGGTCAGCCCAAGCTCAGTTCGCCAACCGGTGTTCCACCTTCTCCACCCATTGCGGAAAGAAGCACGGCTCACGATTGGACCAGCCCGGCGCGGTCGCCGCCGCCTCGCTGATCGATTGCAGGAACATCCGGCGCTTCTCGGGATGCAGGTGGGGCAGCGCCGCCGCCGCACAGAACGCGCCCGGCAACCACGGCCGCACCTGCCCGCCGATCAGCCGCTCGTACAGGAACCGGTACGCCCCGAACCCCGACAACCGGTCCTGCCCCAGGTCGAACGCCGTCATCGTCACCAGCGGCGCCAGAAACGGCTCGATCGCGTCTAGCCCGCTATCGTCCGGCACCGTCTCGCGAACATGGTCCAGCCGCGAATAAATACGGATCTGCGCCCGGATGCTGGCCGCCTCCACCACGTCGCGCGACCAGCATTCCATCGCATCGCGGCGGTCGAGCCCGACATCGAGCGACCGCCGGATGTAACGCTGCGTCGCCGCCGGAAAACTGGCGAACTCCTTCATCTCGGCAAGCGACATCGCACCATCAGCTGGCTTGGACATGGCACCCATCGCAATCCTCCGTTCAAAGGTTCGAAGCCCGATGATGCACCCCACCGATTGACGGGACATTAATCAGCATCGACCGCCGATAGGCCATCGAAGCACGGACGCTGCTGCGGCGCAACATGCTGCGCGATATTCGATCATTTCGTCTTGAGCCGGCCGAACCGAGCGGCCGAGGCCACTCCCATTAAATTCACGCAAGTATCGAACAGGGAGGGAGGGGCCGAAGCTCCGAGGTCTTCCAGGCTGCTCCATTCCCAATCCGTCCATGCCCCGACGTCGACGCATGCTCCCCCGAGGGCAGCCGAAGGGCGCTGTCGGCTTCTTCGCCTCGCTTGAAGGATCTTCAACTTTGCTCGGGGACGGACGGCTTGTCCTGTTTCCAATTCAAAACGCCATTTCTCGAGACGCCCTGACAAACTCGCCCCAACAGCAAGAGGCCCGCCCCCCGACATCCGGAAGCAGGCCTCTCGTCACTCAATCGCTCAGCGCAATCGCTTAGCCCGCACGGGCAGCCTCTGCCTCGGCATCATAGCCGCTCGACGGCGCCGGATCCTTGCCCTTGCCCGGCTGCGTGTTGGACGGCGCATCAGACGTCGGAAACGTCTCGTCCAGCGCCACGTCCAGCTTGGCATCCTCATCGGACGGATCCTGGCTCAGCCGGTTGTCGTCGTCGGCATCAAGCCCCTCGCGCACCGACGGCACCAAACCCGCAACGGCCGCCTTGCCTTCCTTGCCACCCGGCGGCGGCGGCGCGACTGCCAAGCCGTCGTCTGCCTTGTCGTCGAACATTTTTTCGTCGGCCATGGTACGTCTCCATTACGTAATGTTGCTGGACCAACGACCGTCCGACCCGGGACGTTCCCTGTCCCGACATACGCCTTGCCCACCGCTGCGTTTCCCGGCTTAACCCACCGCAACATGCCCGCATTTTCCCCCGAGCCCGCGGACGACGCCACCGTCCGCCCACGCGCCGCGATCGGGTCGATCGTCGCCTTCTGGGCGTTCTATTTCGCGGTCGCGACGCTACGCGCGGCGCTGCTCGATTTCGACGACCAGGGCGATCTGCTGCTCCGCCGGCTCGTCGTCACCACGGTCTGCATGGCGATCAGCTACGCGATGTGGCGCGCGCTGCGCCGCGTGACGCGCCACGGCCCGGCCCGCGCGGTCGCAATCGTGGCGCTGCTGTCCGTCCCCGCGGCACTCGCCTACGCCACCGTCAACCAGTGGATCTTCACCCCCACCCGCCCCTCCGCGCCGGCCGCCCGCTCGGTCCAGGTCGGCGGTGACAGCGGCCGCCCGCGCCGCATCGGCACCGTCGCCGCGCATGCCGACGTCGCGGTGAACGGCTATTTCTTCTTCGCCGCCTGGGCCGCGCTCTACCTTGCGCTCGCCTACGCCGCGCAGGGCCGCGTCGCCGAACGCCGCGCCGCGCGGTTCGCGGCCGCCGCGCAATCCGCCGAACTCCGCGCGCTGCGCTATCAGGTCAATCCGCACTTCCTGTTCAACACGCTCAATTCGCTCTCCGCACTCGTCATGACCGGCAAGCCGGACGAGGCCGAACGCATGATCCTCAACCTCTCGACCTTCTTCCGATCGAGCCTGGCCGGCGATCCCGCCACCGACGCGCCGCTGGCCGACGAGATCGCGCTGCAACGCCTCTACCTCGCGATCGAAACGGTCCGCTTCCCCGCGCGCATCCTGCTGATCGAGGATATCGCCGACACCGTCGCCGACGCGCTCGTCCCCGGCCTGATCCTGCAACCGCTGGTCGAAAACGCGGTCAAGCACGGCGTCTCGCAAAGCCGCGGCCTCGTCACCATCGCGATCCGCGCCTGGGCCCAGGACGACATGCTCGCCCTCTCCGTCACCGACGACGCCCCCGCCCGACCCGCGCCCGACCCGCGCCCACCGCAGAACACCGGCATCGGCCTTCGCAACGTCGCCGACCGCCTCGCCGCACGCTTCGGCACCCAGGCCCTCTGCCGCGCCGGCCCCGCGCCGGGCGGCGGCTTCGCGGTCACCATCCTGATGCCGCTGGTGCGGGAGGGATGAGGGGTGCGGCCTGTTCTCAACCAACACCGCTCGCCTACCCCCCAACCCCGTTTGGTTCGAGCCTGTCGAGAACTCAGCGCTGAGTTCTCGACAGGCTCGAACCAAACGGGGTGGTGCAACGGGATCAGTCGGAACCAGCCCTCAAAACACCAAAGCAGGCGCCTGTTCCGGCACCGCCGCCCCGCGCCAGCGCCCGATCGGCACAACCTCCACCCCCTCGGGCGTCCGCCGCCGCTGCAACAGACTGGTCAGCTGCTGCGGCGTATCGCCGATCGTCACCCGCGCCCGCACCCAGAACAGGTCGGACGTGAACCCCGCTCCCGGCGGCACCGACACGCCGGCGCGCTGGAAATCCTCCGCGGTCAGGAATCCCTGCCGCGTCCGCACCGCGACCAGCGTCTGCGCCGCCTCCGCATTATCCAGCAGGATCGCCAGCAGTTCCGGCGACGCCGCGTTCAGGTTGACCGGCGCCTGCCCCGGCAGTGCGGTCGCCAGCCGCGCCAGCCCGGCCAGCGTCGCCGGCTTCAGTCCGAACAGCGCGAGCGGCGCCAGATCGGTGATTGGCCCGCCCTGCCGAATGAGCGCCCCCGCCCGCAACGCCAGCTCCGGCGGCAGCTGCAACGCCCGCGCGATCCGCGCCGCGATCAGGCTTGCACCGATATCGTCGCTGGCAAGCGCGTTGATGTTGAACCGCCCCTGCGCATCGGCGATCGCCAGGTCGAACGTGCCGCCCTGGATCTTCGCGCCGCGCTCTGCCAGCGCCGCCCACGGCTCGCCCGCATGGTCCGCCAGCGGCGCGGTCACCGCGTCGCGGCGCAATGCCACGATCGCACTCGCCTCCGCTCCGCGCACCGCCGCCTGCGCCGCCGCCGCATCGCGCATCCGCTGCGCCCGCGTCAGCGCCGCATCCTCGCCCGACAGCATCAGCGCCACGACACCCGCCGCCAGCGCCACGAACAGCAGCACGGTGATCAGGATCATGCCCTGCTCCTCACGCGGCGGCGTCATGCCGGCACGCTCCCGGGCAAACCCGCCGGCTTCGGCTTCACGATCGGCACCGGCAGCGCCACGATCCGCCGCACCGTCCCCGCCGGACGCCCCTTGCCGGGCGTCAGGGTCAACGTCACGTCGATCGCATCCGGCCAGTCGGTCTGGCGGTCGGGTTCCGCCGGCGGCCAGCTGTCGCGCCACCCCGCCGCCCCGTCGCGATATCGCCAGCGCACCGCCGACACCCCGTCCAGCAACCGCTGCGACCGGATCGCCTCACCCGGCACCACCGGCATCAGCGTCCGGGTCAGCGCACCCGCCGCCAGCGTATAGGACACCGGCGCGCCATAGCCGCCATTGGCCTGCGCATGCCGCCGGAACGCCACGCCCCCGGCCGAGCCCGCGATCCCGCCCTCCGACACCTGTTCCAGGTCGCTCGTCACCACGAACATTGCGCGTTGCAGGTCGCCCAGCCGTTCCAGCCGCCCGTCGGTCTGCGCCTGCACGCCCAGCACATTCTCGACCAGTGCCAGCCCCGCCACCGCGATCAGCCCGAACAGCGCCAGCGACACGATCAGCTCGATCAGCGTGAAGCCCTGCTCCCCCGCCCGCACCTCTAGGCCGCGCACAGGCGTCAAGCAGACGCGCTCGCCGCCGCTACCTGATACCCGTCCGGCCCCGCGACCAAGATCGACAATTCGCGTACGCAACTGCCGTCCGACCGGAACTTCAGCGTGCCGGTGACACCGCGATACGGCTCCATCGCCAGCAACCCCGCCCGGCTGATCCGGTTCTGCGTGCGCAGCCGCTGCACGATCCCCGCCGCGTCATAGGCGAGTGCCGCGATCGTCCCCGGCGTCCCGCCATGCTGCGCCTGAAACGCCGTCGCGAACGTCCCGAACGCCGTCGGGTCCGGCGCCGCGATCCACGCGCCCGCCGTCGCCTGCAACGCCGCCGGCGCATAGTCCACGCCCTGCATCAGGCCGAGCAGCTGCACGCCGCTCCCCGCCAGCCCACGCGCCGCCTCGACGAACACTGCGGCGTTGTCCGGCACCAGCAACGCATCCGGCGCACCGCCCGCCAACCGCCCCAGCTCGAGCCCAAGCCCCGCCAGGTTCGCCGGCCGCGCGACCGGCACCAGCTCATACCCCAACTCGCCCTGCAACCGCGCGCACGCCGCCGCGACCTGCGTATTCCAGCTGCCCTCGCCCGCCAGCAGGCCGATCCGCCGCAACCCGCGCTGCCGCCCGTAGCGCAGGATCGCGGTCGTCAGCTGCGACGCGGTGATGCCCAGGATGAACGCCCCGCTCTCATACAGCGAAATGTCGTTGCTGAACGACAGCACCGGCACCCGCCCCGCCGCCTCGGCCAGCACCGGGCGCACGTCCGCGGCGAACACCGGGCCCAGGATCATCTTCGCGCCGCCTTTGATCGCCGCCCGCGCCGCCAGCGCCGCGCCGGTCCCGGTATCGACCGCCGTCGCCAGCACCGGCTTGCCCCCGAACGGCAACTGCAACGATGCCGCACGCTGCATGCTCAGTCCGAGGTTGGCGGATGCGCCGGTCAGCGGTAGCAGGAACGCCACCGGTTCGCGATTGACGCGCGGCGCGGCAATCAGGGGAACAGACGATGCAACCGACAGCAGCCCCACGGATCGCGCGAGGCGCAGCATCTGCCGCCGATCCAGCGTCACCGGGTCTGGCATCGTCATCCGTCCTCGTCCCCATCGATCGCCACCGCCGCCGCGTCCTGCTGTTCGCAGGGATCGGTGCGGGGGCCTATCTGCTGGCGCTGCTCGCCACCATACCCGCGCGGCTCGTCCTGCCAGAGGACGTGCCGGCGCTGGGCGCTGTATCAGGAACCGTCTGGCACGGCGAGGCCGCACTGGCCGGCGGCGACCGGCTCGAATGGCGGTTCGCTCCGCTCCGCACGCTGTCCAGCCTCGCCTTCGCGGCGGACTTCACCGTCACCGGCGCGCAGACCGATCTCGCCGGCCGCGCCGCGCTCTCCCCGTCGCGCGTGCGGCTCGATTCGGTCGCCGGCCGCGCGGACGGCACGCTCCTCCGCGCCGCCTTCCCCGACCTGCCGTTCACCTGCGAACTGGGGTTGCAGGTCGATGTGCCGCGCTTGACCTTCGGCGACGGCGCCACCGACGTCGCCGGCGAAATCCGCAGCACGCCCGGCACCTGCACGGCGCTTGCCGGCGGCACCCCCGCCCCGATCCCCGCTTTGCTCGCCACCGCCCGCGCCGCCGGCCCGAACAGCACCGCACTGGTCGTCACCCCCGCCACCCAACGCCGCGAAACACTCGCCCGCACCGTCTTCACCCGCGACGGCCGCGTCTCCATCACCGTCCGCCCCCAGGGCGCCGCGCTCTTCCCCTTCGCCAGCCCTCCGGGGGGTTTGTCCCTGGAAACGACGCTGTAGGAGCGCCTGTCCGCTCACAACTTCCCCCCGTCCATCCCGAGCGAAGTCGAGGGCCCCTTCGAGCGTAGCCGAGAAGCCAACAGCACCCCTCGGCTACGCTCGGGGGAAAGCGTGCCTCAACTTCGCTCGGCATAGACGGGGTTGAAAGGTTGGGAAGGCCTCAAAGGGCGCCCGATCAAGTCGCGCCCCACACCCCAACCCCGTTCGGTTCGAGCCTGTCGAGAACCCTGCGCGAAGTTCTCGACAGGCTCGAACCAAACGGATCAGTGAAAAAGTTCATGGGGTCAGCAGAACCCCTACATCCCCACCAAATTGTTCAAATTGATGATCGGCAACAGAATCGCCAACACCATCAACAGCACCAACCCACCCATCATCAGCAAAACCGCCGGCTCCACCAGCGCCACCAGCGTCGACACCGCCTGCTCCAGCTCGCGGTCCAGCTCCCCCGCCGCACGGCCCAGCGCCGGCCCCAGCCGCCCGCTCGACTCCCCCGATGCCACGATCGCGACCAGCATCGACGGGAAGATCGCCGCCTCCGTCATGCCCGTCTGCAAACTCGCCCCCTCGCGCACCCGCGCCGCTACCGCCCGCGCACGCTCCCGCACATGCAGGTTGGGCGTCACCGCGGCGGCCGCGTTCAGCGCCTCGACCAGCGGCACCATGCTCTGCACCAAAGTCGCCAGCGACCCCGCGAACCGCGCCGCATTATGCTTGCGCGAAAAGCCCGCCACCGGCCGCGTCGTCGCCAGGAACCGGTGGAAGCGCAGCCGGTTGCCCTCCTTCTTCACCCACGCCCGCCACGCGACCATCGCCGCGACGATCCCCGCCGCCATCACCAGCCCGTAACTCTGGAACCCAGCGCTGAGCGCAATCAGCGCACGCGTCAGGAACGGCAACTCCGCCCCGCGCGACACGAACACCTTCACGATATCGGGCACCACATAGACCAGCAGCAGCACCATCATCCCGATCGACACGACCGCCAGAAGTGCGGGGTACAGCAACGCCAGCTGCACCTTCTGCTGGTTCCGGTGGCGATGCTCGACGAATTCGGCCAGGTGGTTTAGCACCTCCGGCAACCGCCCGGACTGCTCCCCCGCCGCCACCGACGCGCGGTAGAATTCCGGGAACGCCGCCGGGTGATCGCCCAGCGCCTGAGCAAAACTCCGCCCGTCCAGGATGCCGCCGCGCACGTTCAGCAACAGCCCCGCCATCGCCGGCGTATCGGCCTGCGCCGCCACCAGCCGCAGCGCCTCCTCGATCCGGATATCGCTGCTCACCAGCGTCGAAATCTGCCGCGTCACGGTCGACAGCGCCCGCGCGCCCACCCGCTTGCGGAACAGCTGGGACAGGTCGATCCCGCCCTTCGCATCGCCCACCGGCTTGTCGGTCATCTCGACCGACGTCGGCAACAACTGCCGCTCCCGCAACACCCGCCGCGCCGCACCCGCGTTGGCGGCTTCGAGCACGCCGCGCGAGGCTTTGCCCGCGGTATCGACCGCCTTGTACGAGAAGGCTGGCATCAGCGACGCACCCCGGACCGGTTCTCGACAAGCTCGAACCAAACGGGCCGGGAAGACGAACCCCTACCCCCAACTCCGTTCGGTTCGAGCCTGTCGAGAACCCGACCCAACGGGGTGTGGGAACAACCAAAACTCACAAATCATCCCTCACCACGCGCGCAACCTCGTCCACCGACGTCAGCCCGCCGCGCACCTTCGCAATGCCATCGTCCAGCAAACTCGGCGACCGTTCCCGCGCCGCCGTCACCAGCGCCGCCTCCGACGCGCCATCGTGGATCAGCGCCTGCATCCGCTCGTCCACCGTCACCAGCTCGTAAAGCCCCAGCCGCCCGCGATACCCGTCACCGTGGCACGCCGCGCACCCGACCGCCCGGTACACCACATCGCCCACCGCGATCGCCCCGGACATCAGCGCCACGTCCCGCGGCCCCGCCACGTCCTCGACCCGGCACGCCTGACACAGCTTCCGCACCAGCCGCTGCGCGATCAGCCCGACGATCATCGGCGCGAGCAGATAGCGCTCCACCCCCATGTCGATAAGCCGCGTCACACTCCCGATCGCGCTGTTCGTGTGCAGCGTCGACAGCACGAAATGCCCCGTCATGCTCGATCGCACCGCCACCTCCGCGGTCTCATCGTCGCGGATCTCGCCCACCATGATGACGTCCGGATCCTGCCGCAGGATCGCACGCAGCCCCCGCGCGAACGTCAGCTCGGTCTTCGGATTGACCTGCGTCTGGCCGACACCCTCCAGCTCATATTCGATCGGATCCTCGACCGTCATGATGTTGCGCTGTCGGTCGTTCAGCCGCGTCAGCGCCGCATACAGCGTCGTCGTCTTGCCGCTACCCGTCGGCCCGGTGACCAGCACGATCCCGTGCGGCCGCTGCAGCAGCGTGTGGAAGACCCCGATGTCATGCTCGTTCATGCCGAGCGCCTTCAGGTCCAGCTGCGTCGCCCCGCGGTCGAGCAAACGCAGCACCACCCGCTCGCCATGCTGCGTCGGGATGGTCGAAACGCGCGCATCGATGTCGTACCCGCCGACCCGCAACGTCACGCGCCCGTCCTGCGGCACGCGCTTCTCCGCGATGTCGAGCTTGGCCATCACCTTGATCCGGCTCACCAGCAACGGCGCCAGCGCACGCTTCGGCTCCACCCGGTCGCGCAGCACGCCGTCGATCCGGAACCGCACGAGCAGCCGCTTCTCCTGCGTCTCGACATGAATGTCCGACGCGCCCTCCTTCACCGCCTCCAGCAGCAATGCGTTGATCAGCCGGATCACCGGCGAATCGTCGCGATTGTCGAGCAGATCGTCCACCGCCGACGCACTGTCGGCCAGCGCCGCCAGGTCGCTGTCGCTCGCCGACGCCGCATCCGACGCCTCCGTCGCGCTGTCGCGATACTGCGTGCTCAGCGCCGCATCGAACGCCGCATCGTCCAGAGGCACGATCGGCATCGCGTCGCCGAACAACCGCTGCACCTCCAGCATCGCCGCCAGCGACGGCGCACCGCGCGTCACGCACTCGCCCCCATCCGGCGTCGCCCGCACGATCACCCCGTGCCGGCGCGCAAAGCCATAAGGCAGCCCGGCGATCGCCACCGGCTCGGCCGGCTGCAACACCAGCACCTCGTCGGCCGCCACATCGACCACGTCGGTCACGATCACGTCGCTCATTCGCCCTGCACCACCAGTTGCACGTTGACCGTCCCCGGCGCCGTCCCGCGGTCCAGCCGCAGTTCGGCCAGCGTCACGCCGCCACCCGTCTCCAGATCCGCCAGCCAGCGGATCGTCGCGTCATAAGGCACGCCGTCCATCACGACGCGCGTCCGCCCGCCCTCCGGCTCGACACGCTGCACCGTCAGGCCGAAACCCGCCGCGGTCGTCGTCAGAATCTGGGCCACCGGCCCGGTCCGCGCGGTACCCGCCGGCCGCACCGCCGGCCCCGCCGCGACCAGCCCGGCGGACAGCGTCTCGTATGTCCGGATATCGGCCAGCGCCTGGCCGCGCGCCGCCTGCAACGGCTTCACGACCAGCACCAGCATCAGCGCGATCACCGCCACGCCGCCCAGCACCGCCAGCATCACGCGTTCGCGTGGCGATCGGTCCATCCACCACGACCGGCCACGCACCACATAAGGTTCGAACGGGATCGCCATCAGCCTGCCTCTCCCGTCGCCGATACCGCCGCATTGGCCCGCGTCTGGACCGTGATCTGCCCCTCGGCCCCGCCCGCCGCCGCGGTCCCGCCGCCGCCGCTCACCACCAGCCCTGCGCTACGCATCCGCGCCTCCACGCCCTGCACCGCCGCCAGGTCCGGCGCGCTCACGTCCAGCACGATCGTCCCCGCGCCCGCATCATAGGCCAGCGACCGCAACGTCACGCCCGCGCCCATCGCCTGCGAAATCCGCCCCATCATCGGCACGAACGTCGCCCCCGGCGTCGCATTCCCGCTGGGCAGCAGGTCCCCCGCTACCTCGGCCAAATCGCCGCTCGTCGACGTGCCCGGCGCGATCCGCTCGACGATCGCCGCGGTCTCCGCCTTCCGCTCGGCCGCCACGCGTTGCAGCGCGATCGTGTCCGCCGCCGCGATCGCCCCGTGCGCCAGCAGGCCGCAGCCCGCCACGATCGCCGCCCGCCGCCACAACCGCGACGTCGCCCGTCGCACGCGTGCAAACGCACCCTGCCGCAGGTCGATCGCCACGCTCGGCACGCCGACGACCGGCTCGGCCGCCGCCACGCCCGCAATCCCGTCCGGCAACGCCTCACCGTACAAGATACAGTCCGGCCGCCCCGCCACGCCCCAGATCGCCGCAAACCGCGCCGCCGGCACCGCAAAGCCGCCGCCGTCCGCCGTCCGCACCAGCACCCGGTCGCCGGTCCGCTCCACGCCCCACGCGCCCTCCGCCGGCAACGGCACAGCCAGCGCATCGGGCATCACCGCCGCATGGCCCAGCCCCGCCGCCTCGATCCGCGCGACCCACGCCGCCATCGTCGCGGTCGCGACCACACCCGCCAAATAGCGCCCCGGCCCGGTCTCGGTGCCCAGCGCCGCATGCACCGCCTCGATCGGTTCCGCGATCCGGTCCTCGATCGCGAACGGCAGCGCCGCCAGCCTTTGCCGTCGCGATGCCAGCGGCAGATCGACGACGGTCAGCAGCACCTGCTCGGTCGGCACCAGCACGACCGCACCGGTCCGCGCACCTTCGTCCGCGGCTTCGCGCACGAGAGGCGCACCGGTGCCGAGCACCCACACCCCACCCGGCCCCGCGGGCGGCATGAAGGCACGCAGACGGCGATAGTCGCGTTGATGGATCGCGTGTAACGTGACTTTCACATAAAGCCTTATTGGTGGTCCGATGACGACGTTGCCGACAGACACTAGCCTACCGCAGGCCCCACGGGTACTGCCCGAACAAAGACATTTGGGTGACAGTCAGGCCGGCTTGACGCTGGTCGAAATGATCGTCGTGCTGGCGATCATCGCGCTCGTCGCCGCGCTCATCGTCCCCAACGTCATCGGCCGCCCGGACGAGGCGCGCGTCACGGTCGCCCGCACCGATCTCAAGACGATCGCCGCCGCGCTCAAGATGTACCGCCTCGACAATGGCGACTACCCCTCGACGCAACAGGGGCTGACGGCGCTGGCCGAAAAGCCGTCCGGTGCGCCCGTGCCGACCAACTATGCCACCGAAGGCTATCTGCCGCAGGTCCCGATGGACCCGTGGGGCCGCCCCTATGCGTACAAGAACCCGGGCGAAAGCGGCAGCGGCTTCGACCTGTCCTCGCTCGGCAAGGACGGCCAGCCCGGCGGCGAAGGCCTCGACGCGGACCTGACCGAACGCCGCCGTTGACCGTCATGCGGCGCGTGCGACATCCGTCCGAAACCGGCATGACGCTGGTCGAAATGCTCGTGGTGCTCGTCATCATCGGCATTGCGGGCGGCGCCGTGACGCTCGGCATGGGCGCCGCCAACCGCGGCGCGAGTGCGGAAAACGAGGCGCGCCGGCTGTCCGCCCGCATCCGCATGGCCGCCGACGACGTCATGGTCACCGACCGCGCGGTCGCGTTCACAGCCGACGCCCGCGGCTACGGCTTCCTCGCGTGGGACGGCCGCCGCTGGGCCGCGTCCGATACCCCGCTACTCGCCCGCCACGACCTGCCTTCGGGCGTCACGCTGTCCGGCGTCACCCCCGCGCCCGTGCCGATCGGGATCGACGGCATGGGCGGCACCATCGACGCCCGCATCGGCTCCACCCGCGACAGCTGGCGCGTCCGCTACGACGGCATGACCGTCACGACGACGGCGGGCGCAGCATCGTGAACGGCACCGCACCCCTGCCCCCCACCCCGTTCGGTTCGAGCCTGTCGAGAACCCCGCGAAACGCCATTCCCGAGACCGAACAGGGCTTTTCGCTGATCGAGGCGCTCGTCGCGCTCCTCATCCTGGGCGTCGCCGCCGCCGGCCTGGTCCGCGCGGTCGAAAGCCACATCGACTCCATCGCCCGCCTCGAATCGCGCGCCGCCGCTGTCTGGGTCGCCGAAAACCGCCTGACCGAACTCGCGATCGGCGACACGGCGGGCGCTGCGGGTGCGGGAACGGTCGACATGCTCGGCCGACGCTGGCAGGTGCGCACCATGATCCGCACCAGCCCGGACCCCGACCTGTCCCGCATCGACGTCGCCGTGGGCCCGCCCGGCGCCGCGCCCATGGTCACGCTCGGCGGCTTCGTCGATCGCGGGCCGAAGATCGCACCGGTCCCCGCCGCATGACGATCCTGCGCGTCCCCCTCCGCCGCAGCCGTGCCGAAATCGGCGTCGATCTGTTCACCGGCGCGGTCATCGTGTCGGTCGCGATCGCGCTCGCCGGCCTCACCTGGCGCCTCACCGGCGAATCGGGTCTCCCGGCCCGCGCCGTCGCCTTCACGCCCGTCGCCCCGCCCCCGCCGGTCGACGTCGCCGCGATCGTCGCGGCCAGCCCGTTCGGCTCGGCCGCCCCCGTCGCGACCGCAGCCGCCGCCGGCAACCTCGTCCTGCGCGCCGTCATGTTCGCACGGCCCGCCAGCGCGTCGACCGCACTCGTCTCGGCCGGCGACACCCCCGCGGCGCTGCTCCACGTCGGCGACCCCGCCCCCGGCGGCGCGATCGTCGACAGCATCGCGATCGACCATATCCTGCTCCGCGGCCCGGCCGGGCTCCAGACGCTCGGCTTCCCGCAACCCGGCGCGCCACCGGCGGCCGCAGCCGGCACAGCCCCCGCCGCGCAACCGTTCGTCGGCCTGCCGACCGCCGCTACCCCCACGCCAGTCCCCTCCGCGCCGCTCGTCTTCTCGCCCCCGCCATCGGGGGCCGGCGCGCCGGCCGCGTTCCTCGACAGCATGGGTGCGACGCCGACCGACGGCGGCTACCGCATCGGCCCGGGCGCATCGCCCGCCATGCGCGCCGCGGGGCTCCAGCCCGGCGACCTCGTCGAACGCGTCAACGGCGCCGCCGTCGGTGACGCGAACCGCGATCGCGCCCTGTTCGCTTCCGCCGCCGCCGGCGGCCCGCTACGTGTAGAACTCGTCCGGAACGGCCGTCGCATCGCCGTATCGCTCCCGGCCCGGTGAAGGACCCCGCATGATCCGCCCGAACCGTTTCCTCGCCGCCGTGGCGCTCGCCACGCTGTTGCCCGTCGCTCCTTCCTCCGCGCAGGGCCCCGTCGCGGACGTGGTCGTCAACATGCGCGACGTCGAAATTGCCGACGTCGCCGAACAGATCAGCCGCATCACCGGCCGCACGCTGATCCTCGATCCCGCGGTCAAGGGCCGGGTCAACGTCACCTCCGCCGAACCGCTCAGCGTCGGCGGCGTCTGGGAACTGTTCCAGTCCGTCCTCCGCGTCCAGGGGTTCGCCGCGGTCCGCTCCGGCCGCAGCTGGCGCATCATCCCTCAGGCGAACGCGATCCGCGACGGCGGCAGCTCTGCCCTGCGCGGCAATGCCGGCGCGCAGGACGTCGTCACCCGCCTCATCCGCCTCCGCAATCTCCAGCCGGAGGCCGCGGTCCGCGTCTTCCGCCCGCTCATCGCCAGCTTCGGCACGATCGAGGCCGTGACCAATCCCGACGCCGTCGTCGTCACCGACTATGCCGAAAATGTCCGCCGCATCGAACGGCTCGCCGCCTCGCTCGACAGCGGCGGCGGTGCCTCGTTCGACAGCATCACGCTGCGCAACGGCTCCGCACGCGACGTCGCCACCGCGATCCAGGCGGTCATGGGCGACAATGGCGCAAAGGTCGTCGCCGACGAACGCAGCAACATCGTCCTGGTCCGCGGCGATGCGTCCGCCCTGGCGGAGGCGCGGCGCATGGCCCGGCTGCTCGACCAGCCCGGCGGCGCGACCCCCATCACGCGCGTTTTCCGGCTGACCAACGGCGACGCCGAATCGATCACGCTCGTCCTGCGCGGCCTGCTCGGCGATGGATCCGCCCAGGCCGACAACCCCGTCGCGCGCAGCCTGGCCGGCTCCTCGATCGGCGCGGGCGGCCTCGGCGGCGGCAGCAATCTCGGCGGCGGGATCGGCCCGTCGCTGTCCGCCGCTGGCGGCTCCGCACTCGGGGCCGCGGCATCCGGCGGCAGTGCGGGCCTCGGCTCGCTGCTCGGCGCATCCGGCGGCGGCAACACCGGTGCCGGCGGACAGCGTCAGGCCGTCCAGGGCTTCTCCACCCCCGAACTCGCGGTGCAGCCCGCGCCGGAGATCAACGCCATCGTCGCGCGCGGCACGCCCACCGCGATCGCCGCGCTCGAACCGCTGATCGCCGATCTCGACGTCCGCCGGCCGCAGGTGCTGATCGAGGCCGCGATCGTCGAGATCACCGGCGACCAGGCCGAATCGCTCGGCATCCAGCTCGGCGTCGGCGCCGCCGCCATCACCGGGGCGGACGGCCTGTCCAACTCGTCGACCACGCTCGGCCTCCCGCTCAGCTCTCTGCTGTCCGCGATCAATCCGGTCGCGGCCGCCGGCGTGCTCAGCAACGGGCTGACCGGCAATCTCGGCATCGGCAACAGCTTCAACATCCTGCTCCAGGCGATCGGCACGTCCAGCCGCGCGAACCTGCTCTCCACGCCCAGCGTCACCACGCTCGACAACGAAGTTGCGCAGATCGTCGTCGGCCAGAACGTCCCCTTCCGCACCGGCAGCTTCGCGACCGACGGCAACAGCACCAACCCGTTCACGACGATCGAACGGCAGGACGTCGGCATCACGCTCCGCGTCATCCCGCGCATCCTGCAGGGCAACGTCGTCCGGCTGGAGGTCAGCCAGGAGGTCTCCTCGCTCGTCGGTGCGGTATCAGGCGCCGCCGATCTCATCACCAACCGCCGCGCGATCCAGACGAAGGTGCTCGCCGACAATGGCGGCACCATCGTGCTCGGCGGCCTCATCACCGACGACCGCGAAAGCAGCCGCAGCCAGGTCCCGGTGCTCGGCGACGTCCCCGTCCTCGGCAACCTGTTCAAGAGCCGCACGACCAGCCGCACGAAGCGTACGCTGTTCGTCTTCCTCAAACCCACCATCCTGCGCGACAAGGCCAGCGCCGACACCGCCACCGACCGCCAGTACGCCCGCCTCCGCGGCGAAGAAGCCAACATCGAACTCCGCCCCCGCCCCGGCGACAGCCCCCTCCTCCGCCCCACCGGCCCGAGGCTGACGACGGAGATTAATGGGTTGTATTGATAATTGCGGAATTCGACATCTGGCCTGAGGCCAAATCTATAATCAGATCTCAGCTAATTCAGCTGCTACGTTTGATGTTCTGGACTAGTCTTTCTTCGGCTTGGATGGTCCGCGTAGCCGAGTTATTTCCCTATTCATAAATTTGTGGAGCTTTCGCGCCTGACCGCGAAGCGCAGCTGAATCTAAGGTCACCGCCGATTTCTCAGCATAGGCGAGGAAGTTTCTTGCCCCGGTCGTCGTGAACCGCATGCGTAACTTTCGTGTGTATATCTGCTTGGCTTTCCCGGACTTCATTGCGGCCAAGCCAACACGCTCAGTCTTCTTCACCGCTCTCTTAGCAGTGCGCCACTGGCGAGAAAGTGACTTAAGCCTAATTCTGGCTTCAACGTGGCCCAGCTGATAGCCTAGATATTGGAACGTGGATCCATTTTCGGAATTACAGAGCGTAACAATTTCCGTCTTTTTGTCTTGAAGCGTTAACCCATGTTCATTCAATTTATCTCGAACCATAGATCGAAACATAGATCGAAACATATTCGCTAAACTTGGGCAACAGGCAATTAGGATGTCGTCCGAATAACGCTGGTAAAGTGCGTTGTGCTTGACAGCCTCCGCTGCCACCTCCTGATCAAACTCGGTAAGATAAAGATTTGATAAGCTGGCACTAATCGGCGTTCCTTGTGGGATGCCAATGGCGTTTAGGTTTTTGTGGATTGGCACACCAAGCTTCTTTAGGTCGACGATTGTCGCAAGCGGATGGTGTTTGCGTTCTTTTAAACGCTTTGCAAGCTCATCGTGCTTTTTTATATCAACTAGGTCAATGTAACGATACCGTGTTACCGCCCGCAGGACTGCAAACCAATCCGAGCTTAATTCCTCGTCACCAATTATCCATTTAAGCCTAGACTTAAGCCTTCGGTGGTCCAAGTTATCGAAGAATCCAGTTACATCGAAACACATTACCGTAAGGGCGGACTGTTGCCGCACGAAATCTTCGACCCGCTTAGCGAAGTGATAATTAGATTGTCCTAGCGAACGATACGCGATTACCGTCTCGTTCAGATCATTCGCTATATACCACTGGTCCAATCGCTTTACGAGATCAGCCGAGTATTTCGACAGAACACACGCATCACGATGAGACGCGAACATAATTGACCGCTGTTTCGCTACGGTTTTATGCTCATCGACTTTGTAGCGTTTCTCGCTTTTGACGTAGTGTATCAAGGGCGACCACGTATGCGCAGCGACGCTCGCGGCATTCAATGACGCTGCATAAGCCACCTTTACTGGCATATCGAGATGAAGGTAGCCGCGCTGGCGGAACCACGAGGGCTGAGATGACATCTATTAGATGTACCAGTAGCAGAGTCCGGAGGCCAGTCTTGACCCGAAACCCCAACCTAAGCTGGATGCCTCCGGACGCACACCACAATCCACCTCTGTTACACCTTTTAAAAGGCTGCTCGTCGATGCGGGTCTAGAACGCTAAGTGGTATAATAGAATCGAAGAGGTTGTCCGAGGCATGCTCATGAACCAGATCGTCGAACTCGCGGATTGGCATGTCCTCGGCATCGCCGTGGTCATGTTGCTCGTATTGCGGGTTGCACGTTGCAACGATTGTATCCGTCAGCCAATCCTGGGGACCTCCTGTTTATAAGGCGGGTTCTGTCATCAGCCAAGCTCAAACATACCGGTCCACAGATGTTTATGATCGTCCCCCAGACGCAATTTAATCTTCATAATAAACCGTAGAACTGGCCTTTGTAGAAGCGAGCAGCCCCGTATCGGCGCCAGCCTTGCCCCCCGCCCCGCAATCCGCTAACCGCCGCAGCACTCACTAGGAGCCCGGTGCAAATCCGGGTGGCTATTCCGGCCGCCGATCCGCCGGACAACGCGAATGCGCATGCTTGGATTTACCGCCGGTCGACACCGGGCGGTCCCGCTGCGCGGTCTGCGAGTTTTTCACATGACATCTGCTTTATCCCGCTACCGGGCCGAATGGTTTGACGGTCTCGGCGGCGTGCGTCGCGACACGCTGGCCGGCATGGTCGCCACCTTCGCGCTCATTCCGGAGGTGATCGCCTTCGCGTTCGTCGCCGGCATCGATCCGGAGGTGGGGTTGTTCGCCTCCTTCGTCATCGGCATCGTCATCGCGCTGGTCGGCGGCCGCCCGGCCATGATCTCGGGCGCCGCCGGATCGGTCGCGCTGGTCGTGGCCGCCCTCGTCCACAGTCACGGCCTGCAATATCTGCTCGCCGCGACGGTCCTGGCCGGCCTGTTCCAGATCCTGTTCGGGCTGTGCAAGCTCGACATCCTCATGCGGTTCGTGTCGAAATCGGTCCGCACCGGCTTCGTCAACGCGCTCGCCATCCTGATCTTCTCCGCGCAGCTGCCGCAGCTGATCGACGTCAGCTGGCATACCTACGCGATGGTCGCCGGCGGCCTCGCGATCATCTACCTGCTGCCGCGGGTGACCACCGTCATCCCCTCGCCGCTCGTCTGCATCGTCGTGCTGACGATCGTGGCGACGCTGTTCCCGATGCCGGTCGCCACGATCGCCGATCTCGGCCGGCTGCCCGCGTCGTTGCCCAGCTTCGCCTTCCCCAATGTCCCGCTCGGCTGGGATACGCTCCGAATCGTCGCGCCCTACGCGTTCGCCATGGCGGCGGTCGGCCTGCTCGAATCGATGATGACCGCGGGCGTCGTCGACGAACTGACCGAGACGGGCAGCGACAAGGCGCGCGAATGCACCGGCCTCGGCGTCGCCAATGTCGCGGCCGGGCTGTTCGGCGGCATTGCCGGCTGCGGCATGATCGGCCAGACGGTCGGCAATGTCCGCTACGGCGGGCGTGGTCGGCTGTCGACCTTGGTCGCGGGCGTGTTCCTGCTTATCGTCATGGTCCCGCTCCGCCCCTGGGTGGCGCAGGTGCCCGTCGCCGCCCTCGTCGCGATCATGATCATGGTGTCGATCAGCACCTTCTCATGGGGCTCCCTCCGCGATCTGGCGCGCCATCCGAAGGTGTCGGGCGTCGTCATGCTGGCGACCGTCGCCGTGACTGTCGCGACGCACGATCTGTCGGCCGGCGTCATGGTCGGCGTGGCGCTCAGCGGCGTGTTCTTCGCGTTCAAGGTGACGCGCATGATGGACGTGGCGGTCGATCACGACGCGGCCACCGACACGCGGATCTACACCGTGTCGGGCCAGGTCTTCTTCGCCAGCGCGGATATCTTCGCGGACAAGTTCGACCTGCGCGAAACCGCCCGCGCGGTGCGGATCGATCTGACCGCCGCGCATCTGTGGGATGTCACCGCGGTCGGCGCGTTGCAGCATGTCGTGACGATGTTGCAACGCCACGGCACGCAGGTTCAGGTCGTCGGCCTGAACCAGGCGAGCGCGATCCTCGTCGATCGCCACGCGCCACTGACCGACGTCGAGGCCGGCCCGGTCATTCCCCGGCCAGCCTGACCCGCACCCGCTCCGTGCCCCGCGCGAACACCGCGCGGTCCGCGGCCAGCCCCTCCAGCCGCCAGGTGCCGGCCAGCTCGCCCACTGCGACCGGCCGGCTCCGTCCGTCCGCGTCGCGGACCAGCGCCACCGCCGCATCGGGCAACCGCCCGACCACGCCGACCAGCACCGGCGCATCGCCCTCCCCGCCCGCCACGACGTCAGCGACGGACGGATCGTCGAGCCCACCCCCGAACAACCGCCGCGTCGGCGCGCTGACCGGAACCGGCCGCAACACAGCCGCTGCCGAAGCGACGGGCACCACCGACACCGCCACACGGTTCCACAACAGGATGACGGGCACGAGGAGCGCCACCGCCCCCGCGATCCAGGTCGCACGCCGCATCACCGCCCCCGCCGATCGGGCGACCAGACCAGAGCCGTCCCCTCGAACCGCAACCGGTCCGCCGCCCCCGGCTCCGCGCGCAACCGCCAGTCCGCAAAGCGCACCGCCGGCCGCCCGCTCTCCAGCGCCGCCAGCAGCGCGCGCATCGCCGCCTCGGGCCCGACCAGCGTCACCAGCGCCCGAGCCCGCCCGCGGACCCGCCCCGCCGCCGACAACCGCAGCACGCTCACCCCCGACCCCACCGCCGCCGCCCGCACCAGCGCCACGGGGTCGCCATCCGCCCGCACTGGCCGCGGCGCCCGCACCACCGCCAGCATCGCCGCCTCGCGCAGCCGCACGCCGTTCAACCGCCGCACCATCGCCGCCCCCCACAGCGACGCGCCAAGCACCAGCGCCGCCAGCACCCCGAACCGGACCATGTCCTTCATGGTCGCCCCGTCCACTGGTCAATCCGCATCGTCATGCGGATCCCGCGGTCCGCCACCATCTCCTGCGACACCGTCCGTGCCCGCCGCAACATCGCATCGCGCCCCAACGCATCGCGCAGCACCACCGGATCGGTCGTATCGATCGCGAACTCCACCACACCGCCCGCCCCCATGCCGGCCGAATGCAACGTCGCCCCCGCCGGCAAAACCTCGTCCAGCCGCCCCAGCACCTCGCTCACCCCCGGCCGCGCAAACACCGCCACCGCGCCCGCCTGCGCCGCCACATCCGCCGCGCGCGCATCCGCCAGCGGCGCCAACCGCGCGATCCGCGCCTCCCCCGCCCGCGCCAGCACCCAGCCACCGACACCGGTCAGCAACGGCACCACCACCAGCAACCACAACCACGCCGGCTGCTCCGCAGGCACGTCCGCCGTCACTACGATGCCGTCCGCGATCACCGCCCCCGGCACGACATCCTCCGCCCGCAAATCGGCCAGCACCACATCCACCCGATCGCGATGCGCCATCGCCACCCGCACGAGGCCATCCTCGCCAGCCTCAAACCCCCAGTATAACCGCCCCAAAGCCACCGGCGCCCGCCCCGCCAAAGCCCGCGCCACCGCCGCCCGCGTCACCGCCCCGGGCACATCGACCACCAACGACAACACATCCGCCGCATCCAACCGAACCGCCACAGCGTCCGCGCGCAACGCCGCCAAGCCCTCAGCAGAGCCGTCGACCGCCCCCGCGTCCATCGTCACAGGCGCGCCCTCAACCAAGCCGCACCACCACCAGCACGGCCAGCACGAGCAGCATCGCCACCGCCGCCCGCCCGCCCGCATCGCGGATCGTCAGCAGAGCGCGGTCCTGCACCGCCGCGATCACCGGCACCACCGCACCACCAGCCGCCACCCGGTCACGCTCGGCCGGCGTAACCGATGCCACATCCGTCCCCACCGCCAGCGCACGACCATCCCGCCGCGCCCCGGACCACGCCACCACCGCACCACGCATCGGCAACACCGCCGGCAGCAAAGCCAAACTCCACATCCCGACCGTCACCACCGCCACGATCGCAACCAGCGCCACCAGGGCAACCGCCTGGCGCAAAGCCGCCCCACACTCCAACTCACACCGCATTGCCGCCGCCACCGCGGGCAAATCAGCAGACGCACCACCAACCTCGTCCCACCCGGCCGGCAAAGCCCCCGCCACAATCCGATCGAGCAGCTCCGCCCGCTCCGGATGCAACGCCCGCACCCGCGCCACTGCGGGTTCGAGTTCCACCCCGTCCGCCACCAACTGCGCGACCATCTCGACCGCCAGCCAGTCACCCGACCGATCCCCGCCGATCGCCCCGAACAACCCAGCAGCCAGACTCGGCGCAGGCCGCGCAACCGGCGCGGCAACCTCGACCTCAGCAGCCTGCGCTACCACCGGCCGCCGCGCGGCAAAGGCCAGCGTCGCGATCAGCGCCTGATCCTCCGGGTCGGGCATCGTCACCACCAGCCGCCCGTCCGTCACCGCGACCGGCACGATCCCGTGCGCGCGCAGGAACGCCGGGTCGATATCCCCCAGGTCGGCTGGCGTCGGCGGGGGCAAGCGTGACATCGCGTCCGCATAGCGCGGACCGGGGGCGCTCCGCCAGACCGGCATTGCCCAACCCGCGGCGCTGCACCAAGGTCGCACCCGAACCGCCCGAGGGAAGCGCCCATGAACCTGAACATCGCCGATCGCACCGCCATCGTCTGCGCGTCCAGCCGCGGGCTCGGCCGGGCCTGCGCACTCGAACTCGCCCGCGCAGGCGCCCGCGTCGTCATCAACGGCCGCGACGCCGACAAACTGGAGGCCACCGCCGCCGAGATCCACCAGGAAACCGGTGCGGACGTCATCGCCGTCGCCGCCGACCTGTCGACCGAGGCCGGCCGCACCGCCATCCTCGCCGCCGTGCCGCACGTCGATATCCTCGTGAACAACAATGGCGGCCCGCCCGCGCGCGATTTCCGGATGGTCGACCGCGACGCCATGCTGACCGGGCTGGAGGCGAACATGATCGCCCCCGCCTTGCTCGTCCGCGCCGTAATCGACGGCATGGTCGACCGCCGCTTCGGCCGGATCGTCAACATCACCTCCGGCTCGGTCAAGATGCCGCTTGCCGGCCTCGACCTGTCCAGCGGCGCGCGCGCCGGCCTCACCGGCTACCTCGCCGGCGTCGCCCGCTCGGTCGCGCACGCCAATGTCACGATCAACCATCTCCTGCCGGGCAGCTTCGACACCGACCGCATCACCTCGCTCGTCGCGGGGCAGGCCAAGGCATCGGGCCGCCCCGCCGCCGACATCCTGGCCGACCGCCTGGCCACCATCCCCGCCAAACGGCTCGGCACGCCCGCCGAATTCGGCGCCGCCTGCGCCTTCCTCTGCTCCGACATGGCCGGCTACATCACCGGCCAGAGCCTCCTCATCGACGGCGGCATCTTCCCCGGCATCATGTAACCGGCTCCACGCGCACGCACCGCACCCCCGCGGATGCGGGGGTCCAGCTGAGCGTCCGGACCCAAGGTGCCGTACTTCGACGCCACCCTGGACCCCCGCATCCGCGGGGGTACAACACCCGGCATCCGAGCAAGCCGAACCACAGGTCAACCCAGCATGCACGACGCGCTCATCTTCACCCCCGCCGACGTCGACCTGTCGCGCTCCCCGCTCCGCGCCACGCTCGACGCGACCACCTACGTGCTCGGCGCGTTCAACCCCGGCTTCACCCGGCTCCCCTCCGGCAACCTCCTCATGATGGTCCGCATCGCCGAGGCCCTCTCCGAACCGGTCGTTGACGACCACGTCCGCGCCATCCGCTGGACACCGACCGGCTACGTCCTCGACGCGCACCCGCTCGCCAATGTCGACATGGCCGACCCCCGCCAGTTCGAACTGCGCGGCCGCCCGCACCGCATGCTCGGCCTCACCTCGCTCTCCTGGCTGCTCCCCGTCGAACTCGGCCCCACCGGCCGCCAGATCGTTGCCACCCACTATGACCGCGCCATCGCCCCCGCTGCCGGCTACCAGGACTACGGCGTGGAGGACGCCCGCATCAGCCGGATCGGCGACCGTTGGTACATGACCACCTGCTCGGTCAGCGCGGAACGCCACAGCACCACGCTCCACGTCTCCGACAACGGGCTCGACTACCGGCTCGAAGGGATCGTGCTCGATCACCAGAACAAGGACATGCTCCTGTTCGAAGGGCTGATCGACGGCGCCTACCACGCGCTCACCCGCCCGCTCGGCGAGGTCTATTTCGCCTACCCGCCCGAAAGCCCCTATGCCGGCGGCCCCGCGATCAACCTCGCCCGCTCGCCCGACGCGCTCCACTGGCGCCCGCTCTCCGCCCCCGGCCTGCGCGCGCGCAAAGGCAGCATGTCCGCCATGAAGATCGGCGGCGGCACACCCCCCATCCTCACACCCGCCGGCTGGCTGATGCTCTACCACGGCGTCGAAACCCGTGAGAAAGTCGGCATCTACCGCACCTTCTGGGCACTACTCGACGCGACAGACCCGACCAAAATCGTCAGGATCGAGGACACCACCCCGCTGATCGAGGCCTCCCCCACCCTCACCGCCCCGATCGCCGACCTGCTTTACCTCCCCACCCCGGTCGTGTTCACCACCGGCATCGTCGACGCCGGCGACCACTATATCGTCGCCAGCGGAGAGGCCGACCTCGCCTGCCGCATCACCCATCTGCCAAAGGCGCTGTTCGCATGACCGACTGGTGGAAGTCCGCGGTCCTCTACCAGGTCTATCCGCGCTCGTTCCAGGACAGCGACGGGGACGGCATCGGCGACCTCAACGGCATTCGCGCCCGGCTTGATCACTTCCTCGCACTCGGCATCGACGCGGTCTGGATCTCACCGATCTTCCCCTCGCCGATGGCCGATTTCGGCTACGACGTCGCCGACTATACCGGCATCGATATACGCTTCGGCACGCTGGCGGACTTCGACGCGCTCGTCGCCGCCGCCCACGCCCGCGGCCTGAAACTGCTGCTCGATTTCGTCCCCAACCACAGTTCGGACCGGCACCCCTGGTTCGTGGAAAGCCGGTCGAGCCGCACCAACCCGAAACGCAACTGGTATCTCTGGGCCGATCCCGCGCCCGACGGCGGCCCGCCCAACAACTGGATCAGCGATTTCGGCGGTTCCACCTGGACCTACGACGACCGCACCGGCCAATATTACGAACATGCCTTCCTGGCCGAACAGCCCGACCTCAACTGGCGCAACCCGGATCTGCGCGCCGCGATGTACGCCGCGATGCGCTTCTGGTTCGACCGCGGCGTCGACGGCTTCCGCATCGATGTCCTGTGGCACATGGTGAAGGCCGCCGGCTTTCCCGATAATCCACCCAACCCGGACTATCGCCCCGGCATGGGCGAAATGCACCGCGTGCTGCAAACCAACAGCACCGACCAGCCCGAGGTCCACGCCATCGCCGCCGAGATGCGCGCGGTCGCCGACGAATATTCGGACCGCGTCCTGATCGGCGAGATCTACCTGCCCGTCCCCGACCTCATGGCCTATTACGGCACGCCAGAGCGCCCGGAGGTCCAGCTCCCCTTCAACTTCCAGCTGATCGATGCCGCCTGGGACGCCCCCACCCTCCACCGCATCATCGCGGAGTACGAGGCCGCCCTCCCCCCCGGGGCCTGGCCCAACTGGGTCCTCGGCAACCACGACCGCCCCCGCGTCGCCACCAAGCGCGGCCAGGCGCAAGCGCGCGTCGCCGCCATGCTCCTCCTCACCCTCCGCGGCACGCCGACGCTCTACTATGGCGACGAACTCGGCCTCGAAGACGTCGCGATCCCCGCCGAACTCGTCCAGGACCCCCGCGAACTCCGCGAACCGGGCATCGGCCTCGGCCGCGACCCTGTCCGCACCCCCATGCCATGGGACGCGAGCGAAGGCGCAGGCTTCACCACCGCCACCCCCTGGCTCCCGCTCAACCCCGACCACGCCACCCGCAACGTCGCGACGCAGGCGGGGGATACCCATTCAATGCTGGGCCTCTACCGGTTTCTACTTGCGCTGCGTCGTGCCTGGATACCCGCAGATGCGGCACTGACTTTGCTGGATGCCGACGACGCCATACTGTCATACAAGCGGGGCGACGACATTCTTGTCATCCTCAATCTGACCGATCAGATCGCTAATGGTCCGCCCCTAGATGGCGAATGGCACCTGCTCGTTTCCACTGTCTCGCCATCTGTTGTCACCGCGCCACTAAACCCAAACGAAGGCCGAATTCTGTTGCGGTCCAGTTCCCCGGCGCAGGCCGGGGCCTAGACGCCACCGCTTCACCAAGGCCCCGGCCTACGCCGGGGAACACACCGCTCACCAAAGGCCCACCCAAAAATGCGCATCGCCATGCTCGCCCCCATCTCCTGGCGCACCCCGCCGCGCCACTACGGCCCGTGGGAACTGGTCACCTCGCTCCTGACCGAGGCGCTCGTCGCGCGCGGCGTCGACGTCACGCTCTTCGCCACGCAGGATTCGATCACCGCCGGCACGCTCGCCGGCGTCGTCCCGCGCGCCTATTCCGAGGATCCGACGATCGACGCAAAGGTGTGGGAGGCGCTCCACATCGCCCATGTCTTCGAACGCGCGGCCGAGTTCGACATTATCCACAATCAGGCCGACTTCATGCCGCTCGCCTTCTCGCGGCTGGTCGACACGCCCGTCGTCACCACCATCCACGGCTTCGGATCCGACCGTATCCTGCCGGCCTACCGCGAATATCAGGACCGCGTCGCCTATATCGCGATCAGCGCAGCGGACCGCCACCCCGACCTGCCCTACGCCGCCACCATCCACCACGGCATCCCGATCGACGACTTCCCGTTCGACCCGAACGGCAGCGAAGACCTCCTCTTCTTCGGTCGCATCCACCCCGACAAGGGCGCCGCCGAAGCGATTACCGCCGCCCGCGCCACCGGCCGCCGGCTGATCATGGCCGGCATCGTCCAGGACGAGGGCTATCACGAACGCGACGTCGCCCCCCACATCGACGGCGACCGCGTCAGCTACCTCGGCGCGATCGGCGGCAAGCTGCGCACCGACACGCTCGGGGCCGCCTACGCGCTCCTCCACCTCATCAATTTCGACGAACCGTTCGGCCTGTCGGTGGTCGAGGCGCTCGCCTGCGGCACCCCCGTCATCGCCACCCGCCGCGGATCGATGGCGGAGATCATCGACCACGGCGTCACCGGCTTCCTGGTCGACAGCCTCGACGAGGCGATCGCCGCCATCCCGCGCATCGCCGAAATTGACCGCGCCGCCTGCCGCCAGTCGATCGCCGACCGCTTCACGATCGATCACATGGCCGACGCCTATCTCGCGCTCTACCGCGACATCCTCGGCCGCTGATAAGCGAAGGCGCAAAACCGCCTTGCCGCACCGCGCTCAACCCCTAGTCTCCGGTACGACACGATCGCCCGGAGACCAGCCTTGCGCCCCACCGTCCTGCTGCTGCTCGCGCTGCTCACCCCCATCGCCGCCCCGGCGGCACCACCACCCAGCACGATCGCCCGCGCGCTTGCGATGCCGACCGCCAACAACCTGGTCGGCGCGGCCAACCGCCGGCGCTTCGCCTGGGTCGAGAACCGCGCCGGCGTCCGTAATCTCTGGCTCGCGGACGTCGGCACCCCCGGCCGCGCGCTGACCACCTACACGCAGGATGACGGCCTCGACCTCTACGACCTCGCCTTCGATCCGGACGGCAGCCACATCGTCTATGTCCGCGGTGGCGATCCTGAATATCCCGACGCCGCCGCACCCAATCCCGGACATCTCGCCACCCCGCCGCGGCAGGAGGTCCACCTCCGCACCATCGCGGACGGCACCGAACGCGTCCTCGGCACCGGACACGCCCCCGCCTTCTCCCCCACCGCCGACCGCGTCGCCTGGACCGCGGACGGCACGCTCTGGATCGCACCCGTCGCCGGCGGCGATCCGGTCAAGCTCGCCACGTTCGACGGCAGCGCCGGCCCGCTCGCCTGGTCGCCCGACGGCACCCGCCTGCTGTTCCAGAACGATCGCAGCGGCCACGCCGTCACCGCCTTGTTCGACGTGCCCAGCAAGACGATGCGCTACCTCGATCCCGCGCTCGGCTACGATGTCGAACCGGTCTTCTCGCCCGACGGCACCCGCGTCGCGTTCATCCGCTTTACCCCGCCACCCGCCGCCGCCCCGGTCGCCAGCGGCCCCTATTGGTCGATCCGCGTCGTCGACCTGCGCGATTTCACCGCGCGTCAGGTCTGGGCCGCCCCGTCCGGTCCCGGCAACCGCTACGGCGGAACGCGCGGCCGCAACCTCTACTGGGCGGCGACCGGCGACCTGATCTTCCCGTGGGAACGCACCGGCTGGATGCAGGTCTACGCCGTCCCCGCCACCGGCGGCGCACCGCGCGCGCTGACGACGGGCGACTTCGAAGTCGAGGATTTCCAGATCGACCGCGCGAAACGCGATCTGCTCTACACCGCCAACGCCGGCGACCTCGAACGCCGCCGCGTCTGGCGTCGCCCCATCGCGGGCGGCACCGCGAGACCGATCGCCACCGGCCCGGCGATCGTCGCCTACCCGGCACTTGCCGGCGACGCGGTCGCGACGATCGCCGCGGACGCCACCCACCCGGCCTATGTCGCGCTCGTGAACAAGGCCGGCACCACCAGCCCACTGAGCGCACAGGATGCCACCCCCGCCGCCCGCTACGTGGTCCCGAAGGTCGTGCAATTCCGCGCGGACGATGGCGCCCCCGTCCACGCGCTCTACTTCCGCGCCCCGGGCACCGGCCGCCGCCCGGCACTGATCTTCCTCCACGGCGGCCCGCGGCGTCAGATGCTGCTCGGCTTCCACCCCTCGCGCTATTATTCCAACGCCTGGATCCTCAACCAGACGATGGTGGCGAAGGGCTATGACGTGCTCGTCGTCAACTATCGCGGCGGCACCGGCTACGGCCTCGCCTTCCGCGATGCGCCCGGCACCGGCCGCGACGGCGCCAGCGAGTATCGCGACGTTCGGGCCGCGGGCACCTTCCTCGCCGCCCGCGCCGATGTCGACCCGCGCCGCATCGCGCTCTGGGGCGGCAGCTGGGGCGGGTACCTCACCGCGCTCGGCCTCGCCCGCGACAGCGCGCTGTTCGCGACCGGCGTCGACCTCCACGGCGTCCACGATCTCACCCGCGCGCCCAGCCCCGGCCTGACCCCCGCCGCGCAGGACGCCGCCCGCCTGCTGCAATGGCAATCCTCGCCCGTCTCTTCGATCGACAGCTGGCGCGCCCCCGTCCTGCTGATCCACGGCGACGACGACCGCAACGTCGCCGTCTCGCAATCCTTCCTGCTCGCCGCCATGCTCAAGGCGCGCGGCATCCCCTACGAGGACATGCTCCTCCCCGACGAACGCCACTCCTTCATCCGCCACGACAGCTGGGTCCGCGCCTACGAGGCCACGATCGACTTCCTCGACCGCCACCTGAAACCGGGCGGTTGACGGCGCCGCCCAACCGGAACCATGACGGATCACCACGGATTTAGTCTCCGATGCCACTATCCTGCGAAAGCCGACCTGCCGTGATCCAACCCGAAGCGCGCCTCTATTGCCCGACCTTCATGGGTCCAAGCGCATGACCGGCCGCTCGGTCCTCGTCCTCGGCGGCGGCGTGGTCGGCGTCGCGACCGCCTGGTACTGCGCGCAGGCCGGTTGCGCGGTCACGCTGATCGAACGACGCGAGGGCGTCGGCATGGAGACCAGCTTCGCCAACGCCGGCCAGGTTTCGCCCGGCTATTCCGCCCCCTGGGCCGGCCCGGGCATGCAGGTGAAAGCACTCCGCTGGCTCGCGATGAAGCATGGCCCGCTCAAGGTCCAACCGCGCATGGACCGCGCGCTGTTCGCCTGGCTCATCCGCTTCAACGCAGCCTGCACGGCGGAGGCCTACGCCACCGGCAAGTCGCGCATGATGCGGCTCGCCACCTACAGCCGAGACATGTTGCGCCTGCTCCGCGCCGAAACCAACATCGCCTACGATCACGGCGAAGGCGGCACGCTCCAGCTGTTCCGCACCCAGAAGCAGGTCGACGCCGCCATCAAGGACGTCACCGTCCTGCGCGAACTCGGTGTCGAACATCGCATGCTCGATCGCGCCGCTGTGCTCGCGCAGGAACCCGGCCTCGCCGCGGCCACCGCGCCGATCGCGGGCGGCCTGCTGCTCCCCGGTGACGAGACCGGCGACGCGCATCTCTTCACCCGCGAACTGGCGCGCATGGCGGCCGAGGCCGGCGTCACCTTCGTCCACGACACCAACATCGACTCGATCGTCGCAAAGGACGGCCGCGTCGACCATGTCCTCGCCGGCGGCCAGACCTACCGCGCGGACGAGGTCGTCCTTGCACTCGGCAGCTATTCCGCCGACATCGCCCGCCCGCTTGGGCTCGACCTGCCGGTCTATCCGCTCAAGGGCTATTCGCTCACCGCCCCCGTCGCCGACCCCACCGGCGCGCCGCTGTCGACCGTCATGGACGAAACCTACAAGATCGGCATCACCCGCCTGGGCGGCCGCGTCCGCGTCGGCGGCACCGCCGAACTCGCGGGCTTCGACACGCGCCTCCCGTCGAAGCGGACCGAGGTCCTGCGCCTCAGCCTGACCGACCTCTTCCCGCGCGCCGCCGATCTCGACGCCGTCCAATATTGGACCGGCCTGCGCCCCGCCACGCCCGACGGCCCACCAATCGTCGGCGCGTCGCCGATCGCGAACCTCTGGCTCAACTGCGGCCACGGCACGCTCGGCTGGACCATGGCCTGCGGCTCCGGCCGGCTCATCGCGGACCTCATCACCGGCAAGACGCCCGACATCGACTACAGCGACCTGTCCTATGCGCGCTACAGTCCGGTGAACGCGTAAACTACAACCCACCCACGCCGTTTGGTTCGAGCCTGTCGAGAACTCCGCGCAAAGTTCGAACCAAACCGGAGGTCTACGAAACCTCCCGCCGCCGCCCGATCACCCGCGCCGCCGCCATGTCCGCGGTCACATTCCCCGTCGTGCGAAAGATGTCCGGCACCGTCTCCACCGCCAGCAACAGCGGCAGCAACCCGACCGGCAACCCCATCGCCAGGCAGATTGGCCCGATCGTCGTGAAAAAGGTGATCTGCCCCGGCAACCCGACCGCCGCCAGGCTCACCAGCGCCGCCACCATCACCCCCACCGCCAGCGTCCCCAGCGACAACGGCACGCCGTACAATTGCGCGATGTAGATCGCGACGGCCAGGTTCGCCGCCGGACTCGTCACGCGGAACAGCGAAATCGCCAGCGGCAGCACGATACTCCGTACCGTCGCCACGACCGCCAGCGGTCCGTCGCACGCCGCGATCATCGCGGGCAGCGCCGCGATCGACGATTGCGTGCTGAACGCGATCGCCTGCGCCGGCACCGCCGCCCGCGCAAACCGCCCCGCCCCGATCCGCCCGAACAGCATGACCACCGGATAGATCAGCATAGTCAGCGCGAGACACACCGCAGAAACGACCATGACATAATGCAGCAGCGTGCCCGCACTCGCCAGTCCAGACCGGTATCCCGCAACCAGCCCCAGCGCGAACACCCCGACCGGCGCCAGCCACAAGACCCAGCCGACCACGACCAGCAGCGTATCGACCATCGCCTCGAAGAACGCGATCAGTACCGCGCGCCGCTCCTCCCCGATCCGCGTCGCGGCAAAGCCGAACAGCAAAGCGAACAGCACGACGCCCACCATCTCGCCGTCCGCCGCCGCGCGGATCGGGTTCACCGGAATGAACCCGACCAGCCACGCCGCCGACGGCTCGACCGCCCCCGCCGGGATCGCCGCACCGCTCGCCACCGCGCCGCTCAACGCCGCCGCCCCGCCCGCCGGCACGGGCCACCACGCCAGGATCGCGGACGTAGCCACCGCGCTGAACGTCGCCGACGCGAGCAGCGCGACCGCGAACAGCAGGATCGCCCGCCCCGCGACGCCGCCCGCACGCACCGACAGCGCCGCCGACGCGATCCCCGTCACCAGCAAGCCGAAGACCAGCGGCACCAGCGTCATCTGCAGCCCCGCCAGCCACGCCTGCCCGATCGGCTCCGCCACCGCCAACGGCCCCGCGACTCCAACATGCGCGAGCCCGGCACCGACCGCCAGGCCGGACACCAGCGCCAGCACGATCCGCCCGGTCATCGCCATATCGTCATCGCTTCCATCCCGATCCCGTGGCGGCCCCGGACGCCGAAATCCGTTTCGGCACCTTCATCGGCAACCCGATCCCGCTTGTCCATGCCGCGTCTAACTATAGGCAATTCTGCGTTCTTCCGTGGCGGGACCACGCCGAAACGCAGATTTTCCAATGATTGCGTGAGACGGCAGGGCGAAGCGGCAGATCGTGTCCGGACAAGAACAGTTCAGCAACATCGCGCAACAGACGCATGTGACATATCGGTAATTCAGATCTACTGACGGGATTGCAGGTTCGACCTAAAATCAATAAAAAATCGAAACATTAACTTGGATAGTGTATACAAACTCCCTAAGTGACCAACTGCGAGGCTCGGAACGCGTGCAATCCACCGGCCGTCTCGCTCTGATACAAAGGACACTCTATTCCATGCCTGCCAACGAAGACCTCCTCGGCCTCGTCGCCGATATCGTTTCTGCCCACGTGTCGAACAATAATGTCGCGACCGCCGAAGTCCCCGGCCTGATCCGCGCGACATATGAAGCGATGGCGGGTCTGGGCGAGCCGCAGGAGCCGGAACCAGCCGGGAAGCCGGAACCGGCCGTGTCGGCGCGCAAGTCGCTGTCCAACCCGAACCACATCCTGTCGATGATCGACGGGAAGCCGTACACCATGCTCAAGCGTCATCTCGCGCAGAACGGCATGACGCCGGCCGAATATCGCGAACGCTTCGACCTGCCGTCGGATTATCCGATGACGGCGAAGGCCTATAGCGAGCGTCGCCGCGAACTCGCCCACAGCTTCGGTCTCGGCCGCAAGAAGGTCGAGCCCGCCGCCGCCCCCGCCAAGCCGGAGCGCAAGCCGCGCGCCAAGAAGGCTGCGGCCGACGACCAGGGCAACGACGCCTGATCAAAATCCGGCCCGCGATTCAAACCGGATCGCGGGCCGGACAACTTTGCCTCGAGATCGGCCCCGGTCCGTTTCGACGACAGGGTCAGGCCGGGACCGGAACTGCAGCCCCCGCCAGGAACATCGTCACGCCATGACGCAGCATCGCCTGCCGATCGCATGGGGGCGTCGCGTCATCATCACCGAAGATTGCCCGCAATTGCGGTGCCTGGAAGAACAGGCTGTTGAAGATATGCGCCGATAGCTCCGGCGCCGGCACCTGGGCACGCCCCTCTTCGTTCCAACGCCTGAACAGCGCGGCGAATTCATCCTTCAACGGCCGGTTGCTGCCCGCATATACGCGTGCCGCGAACTCCGGCGACGTCAGCGCCTCGCTCATCACCAGCCGGATCAGGTCGACGAACCGCTGATCGGCCATCAGCGTCATCAGGTGGCTCGCCGCCTCCATCAGCACATCGACCGGCGGACCGTCCTTGGACAGGATCGCGCGCAACCGCCCGATCCCGTCGAAGCGTTCCGCATCGACGACCGCGCCCAGCAAACCCTGCTTGTTGCCGAACAGGTCGTACAGCGTGGATAGCGACCCGCCCGACCGCCGCACGATCTGCGTCAGGCTGACCGCGTCGAAACCGCGCTCTAGAAACAGCTCGCGCGCCGCGGCGATCATGGCCTCCGCGCGCCGTTCGCGGCGCCCGATTTCGGGGGTGTGCTCGTCTGCCGTACCCATTGATAGCGATTCCATGCTGCGGCGCAAAAGCGATTTGACGCGTAGTGTATGATACATTACATACCGCGACACAAGGCGTCGAGTCCGCTCGAAACCGATCGTTCATCATATCGACCGATACAGAACAAAAAGGGGCTCGTTGCTCATGTTCGCCAGTCTGAAAAACGGCGCCTCCGGCGTCACGCTTGCGTTCGCGCTCGCACTCCTGCTGCCGGCGTGCGCGCAGGAGGCACCCCCCGCCCCGCCACCGCCCGAGGTCGAAGTGATGACGATCCAGCCGACCTCGGTTGCGCATGTCGTCGAGCTCCCCGGCCGAGTCGCGGCGATCCGCACGGCGGAGGTCCGCGCCCGCGTCGACGGCATCGTCGAACGGCGCACATACGAGGAAGGGACCGACGTCCGCGCCGGCCAATTGCTGTTCCGTGTCGACCCGCGCGAACGCCGCGCCGACTTCGAAGCAGCCCAGGCTACGCTGCGCCGCAGCGAAGCCTCCGCACGCAATGCGGCTCAGGTCGTCGCCCGCTACCAGCCGCTCGTCGGGCAGCAGGCGATCAGCAAGCAGGAATATGACGCCGCCGTGGCGCAGCAGCGCACCGGCCAGGCCGATGTCGCCAACGCGCGCGCCCAGGCCGATCGTGCCCGCCTGACGCTCAACTACACCAATGTCGTCGCCCCCATCTCGGGCCGCGCCGGCCGCGCCGAAGTGACCGAGGGCGCGCTCGTCAGCGCCACCGGCGCCACGCTGCTCACCCGCATCGAACAGCTCGATCCGATCTACGTCAACTTCTCGCAATCGAGCAGCGACCTGATGCAGCTCCGCCGCGACATCGCCGCCGGGCTGGTCAAGACGCCCAACCTGAACAAGGTCCAGGTCTCGCTCGCGCTGGAAGACGGCACGCTCTACGGTCCGAAGGGCCGGCTCGACTTCCTCGACATGTCGGTCGACGAATCGACCGGCACCGTCTCGCTCCGCGCCGAATTCCCGAACCCCAACCGCTACCTGCTGCCCGGGCAGTTCGTGCGTGCGAAGGTTTCGGCCGGCACCGACACGCGCGGCATCACCGTGCCGCAGCGTGCGGTGACCATCGGGCCGAAGGGCGCGACCGTCATGATCGTCGGTCAGAACAACATCGCCACCATCCGCGAAATCCGCGTCGGCGACTTGCAGGGCAGCAACTGGGTCGTGACCGAAGGCCTGCGCCCCGGCGACCGCGTCATCGTCAACGGCGCGCAGAAGGCGCAGCCCGGCGCACCCGTCCGGATCGCCGCACCCGCGGGCCAGCGTCCGGCCGCAGCCCCGGCAGCCGCCCCGGCGGCGGCGGCGCAGCGCTGATCCGATGACGCCGCCGTCCCCCCGGACCCGCCCCGTGACGCCGCCGCGTCATGACGGGTCCGGTCGTGTGCGCACCTGTTCCCAGCTTCACGAAGGCTAGGCCCCATGTTTTCCCGCTTCTTCATCGGCCGCCCGGTCTTCGCCTGGGTGATCGCGCTCGGCATCCTGCTCGGCGGCATCCTCGCGCTCCGCGCGCTGCCGATCGAGCAGTATCCGGACGTCGCCCCGCCCTCGCTCCAGATCTCCGTCACCTATCCCGGTGCCGATGCCGCCACGCTCGAACAGAATGTGACGCAGGTGATCGAACAGGAACTGAACGGCGTGGAGGGCTTCCTCTACATGTCGTCGACCAGCCTTTCGAACGGCACCGCGTCGATCACGGTCAACTTCGAATCCGGCACCAACATCGATACCGCGCAGATGGACGTCCAGAACCGTCTGCGCCGCGTCGAACAGCGTTTGCCCGAGGAAGTCCGCCGCCAGGGCGTGACCGTCAGCGAGGCGAACGCCGGCTTCCTGCAGATCGTGGCGCTCACCTCCAAGGGTGGCGAGACCGACAGCACCGAACTTGGCAACATCGCCACCAACCAGATCATCGACGAACTGCGCCGCGTCCCGGGCGTGGGCGACATCCGCCTGTTCGGCAGCCCCTATGCGATGCGCATCTGGCTCGATCCGGACAAGCTCGCCACCTACAAGCTGTCGTCGGCCGAGGCGCTCGCCGCCGTCACCGAACAGAACAGCCAGACCGCCGGCGGTTCGCTGGGGGATCAGCCCGTCGCCAAGGGCAGCGAGCTGAACGCCACGATCATTACGCAGAACCGCTTCACCAACGTGCAGCAGTTCGAGAACATCATTCTGAAGGCGAACCCCGACGGGTCCACCGTCACGCTGGCCGATGTCGGCCGCGTCGAACTGGGCGCGCAGGACTACAGCACCGGCACCGAACTGAACGGCAAACCGATGGCCGGTATGGCGATCCAGCTGCGCACAGGCGCCAACGCGCTCGCCACCGGCGAAGGCGTGAAGGCCCGCATGGCAGAACTGGCCAAGGGCCTGCCCGCCGACGTCGCCTGGTCGATCCCCTACGATACCACGCCGTTCATCACGGTGTCGGTGCATGAGGTGATCAAGACGCTGGTCGAGGCGATGATCCTCGTCTTCCTCGTCATGTTCCTGTTCCTCCAGAACTGGCGCGCCACCGTCATCCCGACGCTCGTCGTCCCGATCGCGCTGGCCGGTGCCTGCCTCGGCCTCTGGCTGTTCGGTTTCTCGATCAACGTGCTGACACTGTTCGGCATGGTGCTCGCCATCGGCATCCTCGTCGATGACGCCATCGTCGTGATCGAGAATGTCGAACGCATCATGGCGGAGGAACATCTGTCCCCGCGCGATGCGACGATCAAGGCGATGGGTCAGATCACGACCGCCATCGTCGGCATCACGCTCGTCCTGATGGCGGTGTTCGTGCCGATGGCGTTCTTCCCCGGCTCCACCGGCGGCATCTACCGCCAGTTCTCGGTGACGCTCGTCGTCTCGATCGCCTTCTCGGCACTGCTCGCGCTCACGCTCACGCCGGCACTTTGCGCCACGCTGCTCAAACCGCATGAGAAGGAGGAGAAGCCTTCGCGATTCCCCTTCGTCCAGCGCTTCTTCGGCGGGTTCAACGACCGGTTCGGCCGCACCACCGACAAATATCAGCGCGGCGTCGGCACCATGCTGAAAAGCCCGATCCGCTGGCTCGGCGTCGCCCTGCTGCTGTTCGGGCTGACCGCTTTGCTGTTCACCCGGCTTCCCGGCGGCTTCCTGCCGTCGGAGGATCAGGGCTACACCATCTCCGTCATCCAGGCGCCGCCCGGTGCCACGCGCCAGCGCACGGACGAGGCGATCCGCGCCACGCAGGCGTTCTTCGATGCGCAGCCGCAGGTTGCCAACGTCATCGCCGTCCGCGGGTTCAGCTTCTTCGGTCAGGGTCAGTCGACCGCGATGGTGTTCGCACCCCTCAAGCCGTGGGAGGATCGTCCCGGCGTGGAAAACAGCGCCGCGACGCTTGCCGGCAAGGCGCTCGGTGCCTTGTCGACGGTGAAACAGGCGATCATCTTCACGCTCACCCCGCCGCCGATCCAACAGCTCGGCAACGCCACCGGCTTCTCCTTCCGGCTCCAGGCCCGCAACGGGCAGAGCGAGGAAGAACTGACCGCCGCGCGCAACCAGCTCCTCGGCATGGCATCGCAAAGCCCGGTGCTCGCAAACGTCCGCCCCGAAGGGATGGAGCCCGCGCCGCAGCTTAAGGTCAATATCGACCGCGTCCGCGCCCGCGCGCTCGGCCTGTCGATCGGTGACGTCAACACCACGCTCTCGATCGCGGCCGGCTCCGCCTACGCGAACGACTTCAACCGCGATGGCCGCGTCCTGCGCGTCTATCTTCAGGCCGATGCCCCCTACCGTATGACGCCCGCGGACATCCTCAACCTGCGCGTCCGCAATGCGGCGGGCGACATGGTCCCGTTCGGCGCCTTCACCACCGCCACCTGGACGGTCGGGCCGCCGCAGCTGCAACGCTATAACGGCTACCCCTCCGCCTCGATCTCCGGCGAATCCAAGCCCGGCTATTCGACGGGCGACGCGCTGACCGAGATGGAACAGCTGGTCGCAAAGGTCCCGGGCGGGTTCGACTATGAATGGACCGGCACCTCGTATGAGGAACGCCAGTCCGGCGGCCAGATCGGGCTGCTGCTCGGCCTGTCGCTGATCGTCGTCTTCCTGCTGCTGGCGGCGTTGTACGAAAGCTGGACGGTGCCGGTCGCGGTGCTGCTGGTCGTGCCGCTCGGTGTGCTCGGGTCGATCCTGTTCACGATGATGCGCGGCTATTCGGCGGACGTGTATTTCAACGTCGGTCTCATCACGATTATCGGTCTGGCCGCGAAGAACGCGATCCTGATCGTCGAATTCGCAATCGAACAGGAAGCCGAGGGCAAGAGCGTATTCGACGCCACGATGGAGGCGGTGAAGCTTCGGCTGCGCCCCATCATCATGACCAGCCTCGCCTTCATTCTGGGCATGGTGCCGCTGTTCATCTCGACGGGTGCGGGCGCCGCCAGCCGGCGCGCGGTCGGCACCGGCGTGATGGGCGGGATGATCGCGGCCACCATCCTCGGCATCTTCTTCATCCCGCTCTTCTACATCGCGGTCCGCCGCTGGATGACGCGCAAGGCGCCGCACGCCCCCAACGCGCACACCGGCGATGACCATGGCCACAAGGATGGGGAACCGACCCATGCATGATCGTCCCCCCCTCGCGCGCGCCGGGCTCGTCTGGCCGCTGCTGGCCGCCACCGCACTGTCGGCGTGCAACATGGCGCCCAAGCACGTCACCCCGGCGCTCAGCACCGCGACCGACTATCCGGCCGAGGTGCTGCCCGCGGGTGGTTCCGTCGCGGCGACCGCGATCGGCTGGCAGGATTATTTCCAGGATCCGCGCCTGCGCGAACTGATCGCCATCGCGCTCGTCAACAACCGCGACCTGCGCGTCTCGGTCGCGCGGATCGAGGAAGCCCGCGGCCAGTACCGCATCCAGCGCGCGAACCAGCTGCCGCAACTCGCGGCAACCGGCAGCGCCACGCGCCGCCGTGTCGGCGTCGCCTCGATCCAGAGCCAGACCGGCGGGGCGACCACCATCCCGACCGACGGCAATGCCGACACGCCGAACGGCTTCACGTTCAACACCTATAATGTCGGCGTCGCGGTCACCTCGTTCGAACTCGATTTCTGGGGCCGCGTCGCGAACCTCAGCGAGGCCGCGCGGTCGAACTTCCTGTCCACCGTCGCGGCGGAACGGGCGTTCCGGCTGTCGCTGATCCGCGATCTGGCCACCGCCTACCTCACCTCGCGCTCGCTCTCCGAACAGGCCGATCTCGCCGACCGCACGATCGCGTCGCGCCGCGAAGGGCTGCGGATCGCCAAGCTCCGCCTCGACGCCGGCGTCACCTCCGCGCTCGACTACCGCCAGGCCGAAGTACTGCTCACCCAAGCCGAGACCGAAGCCGCCTCGCTCCGCAACCAGCGCGCGCAGCAACGCAACATCGTCCGCCTGCTCGTCGGGCAACCGATCGACGAGGAGACGCTCGCGCCCGCCTCGACGCTCGACAACCAGGGCATCATCCGTGACATCGCGGCCGGCCTGCCGTCCGAACTGCTCGCCAACCGCCCGGACATTCTCCAGTCGGAGGAACAGCTTCGCGCCGCCCGTGCCAATGTCGGTGCCGCGCGCGCCGCGTTCTTCCCCTCGATCACGCTCACCGGCCAGGCGGGCTACACCTCGTCGCAACTCGGCAACCTGATCGGGCCGGAAGGTCTGGGCTGGAGCTTCGGTCCGTCGATCTCGCTGCCGATCTTCGACTGGGGCGCGCGCAAGGGCGACCTGACCGTCGCGCGGGCTCGCGAAACCATCGCGGTCGCGACTTACGAGAAGACCGTCCAGACCGCCTTCCGCGAAGTCGCCGACGCACTCGCCGGCCGCCGCTACCTGCGCGAACAGATCGCCGCCCAGGTCCGCGCCGTCACCGCCCAACGCACGCTCGCCCAGCTGGCCCAGTCGCGCTACCAGAACGGCGTCGCGCAATATCTCGAAGTGCTCGATGCCCAGCGCAGCCTGTTCTCGGCGGAACAAGCCCTCATCACGCTCCGCGGCAATGAACTCACAAACCTCGTCTCGCTCTACGCGGCCCTCGGCGGCGGCCTAGGCCCCCCACCCCCCCTCCGCCCCGGCGACGCCGCCCCGGTCGCCGCGGTGACCCCGGTCCAACCCCGCTAACCCACGCACGACAAGGCCCCCTCTCCCCTCCGGGGAGAGGGCTGGGGAGAGGGGCGTTACCGGACGCACGGCCGATGGTTGGCGCAACTCCCCCAGGCCCACACCCCACACCCCGTTCGGTTCGAGCTTGTCGAGAACTCGGCGCTGAGTTCTCGACAAGCTCGAACCAAACGGGGTTTGTTTTCCAGAACCCGCCCATTCAGAGCGAAGTCGAGGAACCCTTCGAGCGAAGCCGAGAAGCCAACAGCAGCCCAGGCAATACGCTCAAGGCCTCGCAACAAACCCCTCACATATCCCGCAAAGCCCGCGCCGGCCGCGCCGCAAGCGCCGGCAACGCCCCCGCCAGCCCGATCGCGAGGATCAGCACCACACCCCCCGCCAGCGTCCCCAGCACGACGGACCAGTCCGGCCCCCATTCCAGCTGGAACACCTTCACCACCACATACCACCCGGCCCCCGCGCCGACCGCCAGCGCGACTGCCGACACAAGCAGCGCCAGCACCGCATATTCCATCGCCTGCACCGCCAGGATCTGCACCCGCCGCGCGCCCAGCGTCTTCAGCAGCACCGCATCATAAACCCGCGCCGCACGCGACGCCGTGATCGCCCCGACCAGCACCGCGATCCCCGCCGCGATCGCCACCGCGGACGCCGCCGCCACTGCCGTCGCAAGCTGCCCCAGCAGCGTGCCGACCTGTTCGATCACATCCTTCACCCGGATCAGGCTGACCGACGGGAACGCCCCCACCACCGCCCGGTTCAGCGCCGCCTCGCGTTCCGGCGCCAGATCCAGCGTCGCCATATAGTTGAACGGCGCCCCCGCGAACGTCTCGGGCGAAAAGATCAGCACGAAGTTGAACCCCAGGCTGTCCCACTTGATCTCGCGGAACGACGCGATCGTCGCCGGCACCTCGACACCCAGCGCCGACACCGTGATCGCATCGCCCACCTTCAGGCCCAGCAGCTTGCCCGCCGCCGCATCCATCGACACCAAGGGCGGCCCGGCATAATCGCGCGGCCACCATTTGCCTTCGGTGATGCGGTTCCCCGCCGGCAAATCCTGCGCGAAGGTCAGCCCGCGGTCGCCGCGCAGGATCCACGCGCCCTCCGGCACATTCTTCATCTCGGTCACGCGAACGCCCTTCACCGCGACCACCGGCCCACGCAGCGACGGCACGACGCTCAACGTACTGCCCGGCGCGGCCCCGCTCACGACGCTCCGGAACCGGTCGATCTCCGCCGACGGAATGTCGAGCATGAAGAAGGACGGCGCGCGGTCCGGCACGGTGCTGCGGATCTGCCCGCCCAGGTTGGTCTGGATCACCGCCAGCGTCGCGAACAGGCTGAGCCCCAGGCCCAGCGCCACCACCAGCCGGTCGGTCTGCGCCGCCGGCGCATGCAGGTTCGCGATCGCCAGCCGCAGCAACGGCCGGCGCGACCGCGGCAACCGTGCCGCCCCCGCCCGCACACCCCATCCGATCAGCGCGAGCAACCCCAGCAACACCGCCGCCGCCCCGAGAAACCCAGCCGCGAACAACGGCTCCCGCGCGGTCCCGACCGCCAGTCCCGCCGCCGTCCCGATCGCGGCAGCGACACCCACCACGACCCGCCAGGGCGGCCGCCCCGCACGCTCCACGCCACCGCGGAACAGCGACGCCGCCCCCACCGCCCGCGCGCGCGCCAACGGCGCCAGCGCAAACGCGAACGTCACGAGCAACCCATAGACCGCCGCCAGCGCCAACGGTCGCCACTGGATCGCAAAGCCCGGCGCGACCGGCAACGCCGCGCCCGCCAGCGCCACGACCAGCGACGGCACCAGCGCTCCCGCCACCAGCGCCAGCGCGACCGAAGCGAGCGCCACCAGCCCGACCTGGATCAGGTAAATGCGGAAAATCGTCCCCGACGACGCCCCCAGCGTCTTCAACGTCGCGATCCCCGGACGCTTGCCGTCGAGATACGCGCCGACCCCGTTCCCCACCCCGATCCCGGCGATCAGCAACGCGGTCAGCCCGACCAGCGTCAGGAACTGCCCGATCCGCTCGATGAAGCGCCGCGTGCTCGGCGCGCCGTCGCTGCTGTCGCGCACCCGCCACCCGGCCTCCGGAAACGCGCGGTTCAGCGCGACGCCCGCCGCCGTGGCATCCGTGCCTGCCGGCATCGCGATCTTGTACCGCCAGTTGTACAGGCTGCCCGGCTGAATCAGCCCGGTCCGCGCCAGATCCGCCATGCCGATCAGCACCGCCGGCCCGAGCACGAAGCCATCGCCCACCCGGTCCGGCTCCTCCGCGATGATCCCGCCGACCGTCAGTGTCGCGTCGCCCAGCCGCACCCGATCGCCCACACCCACGCGCAACCGCTCGGCCAGCGCCGGCGCCACCAGCACGCGCCCGCCCCCCGGCCGCGCCGCCCGCGCACCCGGCGCCACGGTCAGCCGCCCGTACAGCGGATAGGCCCCGTCGACCGCCTTCAGCTCGGCCAGCACCGCCTCCGCATTGTCGGTCCGCGCCGCCATCGCGCGCAGCGACGCACTCTCCGCCACGCGCCCCAACCGCGCGATCCCCGCCCGCTCCGCCGCCGTCGCCTGCCGCTGCGACAGCGACAGCGACAGATCGCCCCCCAGGATCACCCGCCCCTGCGACCGCAACTCACCGACGATCGCCGAAGACAGCGACCCGACCCCGGCAATCGCTGCAACACCGAGGAACAAGCACACGGCGAGAAGTCGCAGCCCGACGAGCCCGCCCCGCAAATCCCGCAACGCCAACCGCCAAGCGATCCTCATGCGGAGGCTCCCAAAACCCGAAGCGCTCCGTACCCCCGCGGACGCGGGGGTCCAGCTTGAACCCAACTGCAACGGCCCGAAGGAGCAGAACTGGATCCCCGCCTACGCGGGGACACCAAAGCGTGGTTCAACAAAGCCCTCACGCCGTCCGCCGATCGTTCACGATCCGCCCGTCGCGCATCTCCAGCACCCGGTCGCACCGCTCCGCCAGCGCGCGATCATGTGTGATCATCAGCAACGTCGCCCCCGTCTCCGCCCGCCGCGCGAACAGCAGGTCGAGCACCGCCGCCCCCGTCGCCTCGTCCAGGTTCCCCGTCGGCTCGTCCGCGAACAGGATCGCCGGACCCGACACGATCGCTCGCGCGATCGCCGCGCGCTGCTGCTCCCCGCCCGACAGCTGCGCCGGATAATGGCCGATCCGGTGCCCCAGCCCGACCGCCTTCAGCTCCACCTCCGCCAGGGCGAACGGCTCCGCCACCCCGTCCAGCTCCAGCGGCACCGCCACATTCTCCAGCGCAGTCATTGTCGGCAACAGGTGGAAGGCCTGCAACACGATCCCGATCCGCCCCCGCCTGGCCAGCGCCAGCGCATCCTCGTCCAGTTTGCCGAAATCGGCGCCCGCAACCAGGATCTCGCCGCTCGTCGCACGCTCCAGCCCGGACAGCACCGCCATCAGCGACGACTTGCCCGACCCGCTCGCGCCGAGCAGCGCAACGCTGTCCCCGGTCGCGATATCCAGGTCGATGCCGCGCAAAATCTCCACCCGCGCCGCCCCCCGGCCGAGCGCGAGGGTGACATTGCGCGCGCGGATCGCGATAGAGTCGGTCGGCATGGCGTGAAGGATACCCGATGACTGGCAGGACGACTCCCTATGGACGGGCCGCGCGGCTTCTCCAAGCGCTGTCGGCGGCGGCACTCGCGCTGTTCGCCACCCCCGCACTCGCCGCGGACAAGCTCGTCCTGGCATTCGGCGACAGCCTGACCGCCGGCTACGGCCTCTCCCCCGCACAGGCCTTCCCCACCCGGCTAGAGGCCGCGCTGCGCGCAAGCGGCAAGCCCGCGCGCGTCTACAATGCCGGCGTCTCGGGCGACACGACCGCCGCGGGTCGCGCGCGGCTCGCCTGGGTGCTGCGTGGGCTGAAGGCGAAACCCGATCTCGCCATCGTCGAACTCGGCGCGAACGACATGCTGCGCGGCCTGAAACCCGCACAGACCCGCGCGAATCTCGACGCGATCCTGGCGGAATTCAGCCGCCGCAAGATCCCGGTGCTGGTCGCCGGCATGCGCGCCGCCCCCAATATGGGCCGCCCCTATGCCGCGGCATTCGAACCGATCTTCCCACTGCTCGCGCGAAAGTACCGCGCGCCGCTCTACCCGTTCTTCCTCGACGGCGTGGCGGGCAACCGCATGCTGCTCCAGGCGGACGGCATGCACCCGAACGCGCGCGGCGTGACGGTCGTCGTCCGTCGCATGCTGCCCGCGGTTCGCGCCGCATTACACTGACCGGCCAAGGAACGGGAACGCCGCTCGTCCATTAAACCCCCGGAACGACATTCCGGGGGGACAATATCATGACGGAACAGGGCGCTAACTGGCTCGCACGGCTCGGCTTCGCGGCACGCGGGCTGGTATACATCCTGGTCGGCTGGTTCGCGATCGACGCCGCCCGCACCGGGGCCAGCCCGAACGACAATCAGGCGGTGATGGCCAGCCTGATCGACGAACCGTTCGGCCGCGTCCTGCTCGGCGTCATCACGCTCGGCCTCGCCGGCTACGCCTTCTGGCGGCTGACGCAGGCGGCGTTCGACCCCGAACGCGTCGGCACCGATGCGAAGGGCGCCTTCAAGCGGCTCGGCTACGCGATCAGCGGCATCGCCCACGTCGTGCTCGCCTGGACCGCCGCCAAGCTCGCGCTCCGCCGCCCGGTCGAAGGCGGCGCTGCCCCCGGTGATGAAAGCGCGCAGGACTGGACCCGCTGGCTGCTCGAACAGCCCGCCGGCACGCTGCTGATCGGCCTGATCGGCGTCGCGCTTTTCGTCGTCGCGGGCACGCAGGCGCTGAAGGCGTACAAGAGCAGCTTCCTCAAGGACCTCGAAGGCGTCACTCCCGCCCCGCGCCACGTCCGCACCATCGGCCGGCTCGGCTATGCCGCCCGCGCCGTCGTGTTCGTCATCATCGGCTGGTTCTTCATCATGGCCGCCTGGACCAGCGAAGCCGCCCGCGCCGGCGGTATGGGCCAGGCGCTCTCCGAACTGCAGAACCAGGCTTATGGCCCGATCCTGCTTGGTATCGTCGCCGCCGGGCTCTTCTGCTTCGGGCTCTACAGCTTGGTCGAAGCGCGTTATCGCCACATCCGGGTGGTGACTTCGTAGGGGTCTCGGCGGAACAGCTCATCCCGAGCGAAGTCGAGGGACCCTTCGAGCGAAGCCGAGAAGCCAAGCTCAAACCAAGCCCAGCGCTTGAGGCCGTAGAGCTCACCCCCCCCACCCGTTCGGTTCGAGCCTGTCGAGAACTCCGCGCAGTTCTCGACAAGCTCGAACCAAACAGAATGAGCGCACCAAAAAACCCTCAGTCCAACCGCGTCACCCGCACTTCCTGAAAATTCAACCGCGCGCTCCCGAACACCGTCATGAACGCGATATCCGTCGCGTCGCGCCCGACAGCAGTCCGCACCATGCCCTCGGTCTTGGCCAGCCGCGTCGCATCCACCAGGTGCCAGTCGCCATCGAGCCACACCTCGACCACCGCGTGGAAATCCTCGGGCTCCAGCCCCCAGGCATAGGCCGACACCACCCGCGCCGGGATCCCGTCCGCGCGCGCCAGGCTCGCCATCAGATGCGCGAAATCGCGGCAAACGCCCGCCCGGTGGACGAAGCAGTCGACCGCCGTCGTCGTCCCGTCGCTCGACCCCATGACGTAATCGATGTGGCGATGAACCCAGTCCGCCATCGCCAGAATCTTGTCGCCGCCTTCGACGCTCGAAAACTCGCGGTGGACGAAGCCGAAGAACTTGTCGCTCTCGCAATAGCGGCTCGGCCACAGGAACGGCAGCACGTCGCCCGGCAGGTCGCGCGTCTCCGCCTTCCCCAGCCCCGACAGCCGCGACGCCGGCCGCTCGACATCGAAAACCCCGTGATAGGTCGCGAGCAACCGCCCGCCCGACGCGCGCATCAGCGTGCGCCGCCCGACCCCGTCCTCGCCCGGCACGGTACGCAGCGGCCCCGCGCCCTGCACGATCAGCCCATCCTCGATCAGCCGCTGGTCCGCGGTCGGCGCCGCCTCGATCGCGAGCAGGACGTCATAGGGCTCCGGCAGCTGGTAATCCAAAGTCGCATCGATCCTGAGCCGCATCGCCTGGCCGTTCCCCTATGAGTCCACCCGCAACAGGCCTCGGACCCGCGCGTTTCCGTTCGATGACATCGCTCTCGCTTGACGACCGCGCGCTGCTGGAGGCGCGCTGGCTGGATCTGACCCGGCGCACCCTGCCACGATCCGCGGCGGCGCGCGACTGGCCAGTGTCGGCGGACCACTGTTTTCAGCGTATCCTGCTCGACAATGCGGTGGGCGGTTGCTGGTACGATCATATCGCCGGCCGCCCGGCCTATGCGAAGGCGCCGGACACGGTCTTGACGGAGGCCGTCCGGCTCGCCGATCTGGTGCTGGCCGGCGCGGACCTCCACGCTCTCAACGCCCGCTCGCTCGCGTGGCGGCGCGCGGCCAGACGCCGCACCGCCGCCGCGTCGATCAATCGCGACGCTTGAACGGATCGACCATGCCGCCCGGCAACAGGTTCGGCGCGGCCCCTTCCGGTGCGTTCGCCGCGGCTTCGCGCTGGGCGCGCAGCTCCTCGATCAACGCGCTGCGGTCGCCGTCCAGCCGCGTGTCGGTCGGCGCTTCGATGCCCGCCGCCTTCGCCGCCTTGGCGACCAGCGCGTCCAACTCGCGCTGCGAGCAGAGCCCCAGCGTCACCGGATCCTTCGGCGTGATGTTCGCGATGTTCCAGTGGCTGCGGTCGCGGATCTTCGAAATCGTGTCGCGCGTCGTGCCGATCAGCTTTCCGATCTGGCCGTCGGACACTTCCGGATGGTTGCGGATGATCCAGCTGATGCCGTCCGGCTTGTCCTGCCGCTTGGACACCGGCGTATAGCGCGGGCCCTTCGTGCGGCGGACCTGCTCCGGACCCTTCAGCATCACCAGCCGGTACGCCGGGTCCGCCTGGCCCTTGTCGATCTCCGCCTGGCTCAGCTCGCCCGCGCGGATCGGATCGCGCCCGGTCAGCTTGGTCGCGGCCATGTCGTCGGCGATCGCCTGGATCTCCAGGATATGCAGCCCGCAGAACGCCGCGATCTGTTCGAAACTCAACGCGCTGTTGTCGACCAGCCACGACGCGGTCGCATGGGGCATGAGGGGCTGGGACATGAAACACTCCGGATAAAGAAAGGGCCGCCCCCCGTCTGTGGGGAGCGGCCTGATTATGTCCCGAATGTAAGCGCCACGGAGGGCAAGGGCAAGCCGCGATATGGCGCGGCTCCGACGCCCTCCACTGCGTCTTATTTGGCCGGCGGCTCCACCCCCACGACGCGCCGTTCCAGGAAATCGGTGATCGTCCGCCAGACATGCGTCTGCGCGCCCTCGCCCGACACGCCGTGCGTCTTGCCCGGATACGCCATCATCTCGAACGGCAGCTTGGCCTCCTGCAGCTTCGCGTAGAACGCCGTCGAATTCTCGAACACCACATTGTCGTCCGCCATGCCGTGCAGCATCAGCAGGGGATCGCGGATCTGCGTCGCGAACGGCAGCGCGTCGGATGCGGCATAAGGCTTCGGATCGGTCACCGGATTGCCCATGTAGCGCTCGGTATAATGCGTGTCGTACAGGCCCCAGCGCGTCACCGGCGCACCCGAAACGCCCGCCGCGAACACGCCCGGCGCCTTCTCCAGCAGCTTCAGCGCCATATACCCGCCATAGGACCAGCCATTGACCGCGATCTTGCCCGGATCGACGAACACCTGCGATTTCAGCCAGTTGACGCCGGTCAGCTGGTCCTCGACCTCCACCGTCCCCATCGCCTTGTAGATCTGGTTCTCGAACGCCGCCCCGCGGTCCGGCGTGCCGCGCCCGTCGATCGAGAACACGATCCACCCACGCTCCACCAGATATTGCTGGATCGCCGGGCCCCAGCTGCGCGTCACCTGCCGCCCCGCGCCCGGCCCGCCATAAACCTGCACGAACACCGGATAGCGCTTGCCCGGTTCGCGCGGCGGCGACAGCAGCTTGTACTGCAACTCGGTCCCGTCCTTCGCCTTCAGCGTGCCGAACACCGGCGCGACGTGGCGCGGCAGATACGGCGCATAAGGGTGCGTCGCATCCAGCCGGTTCTCCTCGATCCACGCCACGCGCGTGCCGGCCGCATCGGCCAGATACACCTGCGGCGGCTGCGTCGGGTTCGATCGGAACACCAGCGCCTTGGTCGCGCTCTTGTCCATCGTCGCGCCGTTGAACCAGCCCGCCTCGGTCAGCTGCACCGGCGTCTTCGGCTTCATCACGTCGACCGAGTAGAGCTGCTGCTCGATCGGGCTGTCGCGGTTCGCGAGGAAATAGACCTTGCCGGCCACCTCATCCACGCCGACCACGTCCTTCACCGCCCAGTCGCCCTTGGTCAGCGCCGACCATTTGCCCAGCGCATAGCGATAGATATGCGCATAGCCGCTGCGTTCCGACATCCAGATCAGGCTGCCGTCGGCCAGCGAATGCAGCCCGTCGTTCAGGTTGATCCAGGTCTTGGCCGTCTCGCTGAACAGCAGCTTCGCTTTGCCCGTATCGGGGTCCACCTCCAGCAGGTCCAGCTTGTGCTGGTCGCGGCTCTCGCGCTGCACATAAAGCGACCCGCCGTCCTTCGACCAGTCGACGCGCGCCAGGTAGAAATCGGGGTCGCTGCCCAGGTCCACCTTCACCCGCCCGGTCCCGTCCGGCGCCATCACATACAGCTGGATCTCGGCATTGGGCGTGCCGGCCGCCGGATAACGCTGCTCGTACAGCCGCGTCCCCTCCGCGCCGATCGACGCGCGGGTCACCACCTTCACCTTGCTCTCGTCCACCCGCGCCACCGCGATCCGCGCGTCGTTCGGGGCCCACCAATGGCCGGTGTGGCGGTCCATCTCCTCCTGCGCGACGAACTCGGCCGAACCCCACGTCACCGTGCCGCCCCCGCCACTGGTCAGCCGCCGCTCGACGCCCGATCCCGTATCGACGACGTACAAATCCTGATCGCGCACGAAACTGACATAGCGCCCGCCGGTCGACACCGCCGCGTCCACTTCCGACGTCGGCGTCGCGGTCAGCCGGCGGACCGCACCGTCCAGCCCGGCGAGGTACAGGTCCCCGTCGATCGGCACCAGGATCGACTTGCCGTCCGGTGCCCAGTCATAATCGACGATGCCGCGCGTGCCGCCGACCCGCGCCCGCTCGCGCCGCATCTTCTCCGCCTCGGAAATCTCCGCCCCGCTGCCGACCTTCGCACTGTCGACCAGCATCCGCGACTGGCCCGTCGTCGTGTCCACCGCCCACAAATCATACCGGTCCCGGTCGTCCGCCCGTGCCCGCAGCAACGTCGCCATCTTCCCGTCCGGCGACAGCTTCGGGCTGCGCGGCACCGACCCGTTGAGCGACGGGCTCATGAACACGCGGTCCAGCGTCAGCATCGGCGGCTGCGTCGCGGCCGGGGCCGGAGCCGTCTGCGCGCTTGCGGCCGTGGACAGGAGGGCGGCAAGGACGATGGGCACGCGAAGCGACATGGCGGTCTCCGGACAGGGGGCACCCGCCTGTTAGCGTGGCCGCACGCCCCGCGTCGAGCCTTCCGACCACGTCAAGTCCCGCGGAACCGGTTGACCGCGCCGCCCGCGCTGTTATAGGCCCCGCCATCGCAGAGCGGACTGCCGAGTACGGCGAAGTAGCTCAGCTGGTTAGAGCACGGGAATCATAATCCTGGGGTCGGGGGTTCAAGTCCCTCCTTCGCTACCAGTCCGCTTTGCGATTTCCTTTTCCTGACAAACGATTGCCGGCGCGCACGCCGCGGAACCAGCGACCGCGCGTGTCGTTCGGGGGGTCAACAGGCTCACAGGAGACGGCAATGGAACTCACGGTATCGCTCGAGACGGTCTGCCGCCTCATCATCCGCGCACGCGAAATGGAGGCGCAGGTCCCGGGTCTCGCCGCCGACGAGGACGAGAACCCGCTCGACGCCGACGACGAATTTTCGGTCATGGAAGACGAAACCAACACCGTGATCGAAGAAGAGATGGCTGCCGCACTCGACGACCTCGCCGACGATCAGGTCGCCGAAGTCCTGGCGCTCGCCTGGGTCGGCCGCGGCACCTACGACGCGACCGAATGGGAAGAGGCGCTCGAGGAAGCCAACGACCGCAGCGGCGAATCCCCGGCCGACCAGCTCATGGAAATGCCCATGCTCGCCGGCTACCTCGACGCCGGCCTCGCCGCCTTCGACCTCAGCTGCACCGGCATCGGCCAGATCGACTGAGCCAGACGGCGTAGGCAAACGAAGCCCCTCTCCTTCAGGGGAGGGGTTGGGGTGGGGGCAACAGCACCACAGGCGCAACGGACAAGTCAAAGCGCAACGCCCTCAAAGGTGTCCCGGACTTGATCCGGGATCCAGGGTCACAGACGCCACGCTATCAGTCAGTCGTTACCACCCAAACCCCCACCCAACCCCCCGAAAACTCCGCTTGAACGCCAGCTCCCAGGGCCCGTCGCGGTACCACCACCCCGCCAGCCCGACGATCGCCACCGGCCGCTCGCGCCAGTCCGCCTGCAACGCCGCCAGCAACGCCCGCGCCTCCTCCGGCCGAACCTTGTTCTGGATCGTCACATGCGCGCGCCAGCCCTGCCCGTCCTGCGGCGTCAGCATCGTCGCGAACGCCTCGGCCAGCTCCGCCCGCATCTCGGCAAGCTCCGGGCTCCGCACCCGCAACGCGACCCCGCGCCCCAGATTGATCGGCTCGGCCAGCACCGCCTTCGGTGCCGGCGCCCGACACAACTCTGCCACCCGCCGCTCCAGCTCGTCCGCCACCGACGGCGGCAGGTGATGGAACATCGTCAGATGCGCCGCGATCACGTTCCGCTCCGCCGGAAAATGCGCGCGCCGCAACCCGTCTAAATACCCGAAGTCCGCCGGCCCGAACAACGCCGACAGGATCAGCGGCGCGGTCATGCCGCCACCGCCAGCCCGCGCGCATCCGCCGGGGTCAGGTCCGTCGCCAGCGCATCGTCATGCACCGTCACCGCGGTCCACGGCAGGTGATGCAGCGTCTCGCCCACGCCCGCCAACCCGCCGACACTGACGATCAGGTAATGGATCCGCCCGTCGCGGCAGTCCGCCATCGCCTCCACCGCGGTCGCCACGACGCTCCCGTCCTGCCCCCTCACCGGCCGCCCCTGCATCGCGGTCGCCGCGAACAGCACGGGCACGGACTCGTCCGCGCGGCTCTGCGCGACCGCTGCGGCGGCGCTGTCCTCCACCCGCGCGCGATGCCCCAGCCAGCGCCAGATGCCCACGACGTTGACCAGCGTCAGGAACCCATTCGACCACAGCAGGTTCGCCTGCCCCGACGTCGCCGCCACGATGATCCAGCAAATCGATCCCACCGTGAACACGACGAAGCCCCAGCCCGTCGTCCGCGTGCCCAGATTGGCCGCGGTCATCATCGCCGCCACCATCGTCGCGATCGGCGCGATCCACCCTGCTATGTCTTCCACGCTGCCCTCCTGCTGGAGCGGCCCTAACGCGCCACCCCGCGCTTGGTTACGGCCCGCGCCAGCATCGCGCGCGTATCGACGTCCAGCACGCAACCGCGCGGCCCCGCCACGGTCCGCAACCGCATTCCCCGCCCCGCACCCGCATCGCCCGCCGGCATCCGCGCCAGCGGCAGGCGCAGCACCACCGGATGCCCCGGCCGCCCGCGCCATACCGGCCGCACCCCCGCATCCCCCGGCCGCAACGCCCGCCACAACCGCGCGGCCAGCATCCCCGACACCGCCGGCATGTCGCCCAGCATCACCACCACCTCGCGCTCACGCGGCCGCAACGCCGCCAGTCCAGCGGCAAGGCTCGCCCCCATCCCCCGATCATGATCGCGCGCATGGACCACCGTCGTCCGCGGCCCGCGCACCGCCTGCATCACCCGCGCCCGGTCGGGCCCGGTCACCACCACCACCCGCGCCACGGGGGCGGACCGCGCGATCGCCAGCGTCCGGTCGATCAGGCGCAGGCCCTCCGTGCGCACCAGCAGCTTGTTCGCGCGCCCGAACCGCCGCGAGCTTCCGGCGGCCAGCAGGATCGCTACGCGCAACCCCCGCACTCCCGCCGCACGATCATCAGATCTCGACCTGGCTGCCCAGCTCGACCACGCGGTTCGTCGGCAGCTTGAAGAACTCCATCGCGCTTTCCGCATTGCGCAGCATCCACGCGAACAACTTCTCGCGCCAGATCGCCATCCCCGGCCGCGACGACGCGATCAGCGTCTGCCTTGCAAGGAAGAAGCTCGTGTCCATCATGCGGAACCCGTTCCCGCAACTCTCCACATCCTTCAGCGCGCCCGGCACGTCGGGTTCCTCCATGAACCCGAAACGCAGCACCAGCCGGAAGAACCCCTGCCCCAGATCCTCCATCTGCGTCCGCGCCTTCGTGATCACATAGGGCACGTCCTCGATCTTGACGGTCAGCAGGATCACCCGCTCGTGCAGCACCTTGTTGTGCTTCAGGTTGTGGAGCAACGCATGCGGCACGCCCTCCGCGCTCGATGTCATGAACACGGCGGTGCCGGCCACGCGCGTCGCACTGTTCGCCGCGGACTTCACGAACACCTGCACCGGCATCGCCGACTCGCGCATCCGGTCGATCATCAGCTGCCGCCCGCGTGCCCATGTCGTCAACAGCGTGAACGCGATGAACCCGATCAGCAGCGGGAACCACCCGCCATCGGGCACCTTGGTCAGGTTCGCGCCGAAATACGCCACATCGATGATCGCGAAGATCGCCACCAGGAACCCGGCCCACAGCTTGTTCCAGTTCCACAGGCTGAACAGCACGATCGCGATGAGCGCGGTGTCGATCAGCATCGCCCCGGTCACCGCGATGCCGTACGCCGCCGCCAGGTTGCTCGACGACCGGAACGTCAGCACCAGCAGGATCACCATCACCATCAGCGCCCAGTTGATCGCCGGGATATAGATCTGCCCCGCCGCCTGGCTGCTCGTGTGGACGATGCGCAGCCGCGGGATGAAGCCCAGCTGGATCGCCTGCTGCGTCACCGAAAACGCACCGGAAATCACCGCCTGGCTCGCAATCACCGTCGCCAACGTCGCAAGGATCACCAGCGGCAGACGGAAATTGTCCGGCGCCAGCAGGAAGAACGGATTGTGGATCGCCTGCAGCGCGGCATTCGGCGTCAACGACAGCAGCATCGCGCCCTGCCCAAGGTAGTTGAGCATCAGCGCCGGCAGCACGAAGAACATCCAGGACACGCGGATCGGGTTGCGCCCGAAATGCCCCATGTCCGCATACAGCGCCTCCGCGCCCGTCACGGCCAGCACGACCGACCCCATCGCCAGGAACGCGGTCACGCCCTCGGCATAGAAGAACCGCGCGGCATGCAGCGGGTTCAGCGCCTCGAAGATCGTCGGCGTCTGCACGATATGCAGCAGTCCGAGCCCCGCCAGCACCGTGAAATAGACGAGCATGATCGGCCCGAACAGCAGCCCGACCTTCGCGGTCCCGCGCGATTGAATAAAGAACAGCCCGACCAGGATCGTGATCGCGATCGGCAGCACCAGCGGCGCGAACGCGGTCTCGACCACCGCCAGCCCCTCGACCGCCGACAGCACGGAGATCGCCGGCGTGATCATGCTGTCGCCGTAGAACAACGCGGTCGCGAACACGCCGAGCAGCACGATCCCCTTGGTCCAGCGCCGCTTGCCGCCGCCCTTGCGGTTGATCAGCGCCAGCAGCGCCAGGCTCCCGCCCTCGCCCTTGTTGTCGGCACGCATGATGATGCTGACATATTTGATCGTGACGACCAGCATCATCGACCAGAAGATCAGGCTCAGCACGCCCAGCACATGCAGCCGGTCCGGCGTCAGCGGATGGTGCCCCGCGAACGTCTCGCGGAACGCATAGAGCGGGCTCGTCCCGATATCGCCGAACACGATGCCGATCGCACCGACCGCCAGCTTCGCGATGCCCTGCTCACCATGGCCGTGCGCGGGTTCGCCCCCGACGCTCACTTCGGCAGCGCCGGTTTCGGAAACGCTCATCGACCGACCAAAATCCGCATGATGCCGTGCAGGTCCCCTCGCCGCCGTCAGGCAGCGTCCCGCCGCCCCTAGCACTCGCCATACCGCGCTGCAACGCACCCACTATCGCCGCCTGCCGGAGCGACCCTGCCGCACCCCGCCCCTGGAAAAAGCCGCGTCCCGCCTCCGCGACGAAACGTCGACCGCCGTGCTTCTTCGTGCACAATCATGGCAACGAGTATCCGAACCCGCCGAACCAGAGTGCAATATTGATACAAGTTATCGAAATAACCGGCCGGAGGCGGCGTTCGACCCATCCGCGGCCCCACCGAACCGCGCTGCGATAATCATAAATCACATGGGCCGAACCGGAACGCAAAGCGAACATCGGCGTTCTCCCCGCAGCCATCAGGAAGGATGCTCATGACCACCGAAAATCCGAAAACCCATCCGACCTCGAACGCCGAAAAAGACCCGTCCGACTGGACCACGGGCGACGAGGCAATGACCGGCGCACAGGCGTCCTACCTCAAGACGCTGAGCGAAGAAGCCGGCGAAGAATTTGACGACAGCCTCACCAAGGCCGACGCCTCGAAGAAGATCGACGAGCTCCAGGCCAAGACAGGCCGCGGCCAGTAAAACCGAAACCGGGGGGCGATTTGCCCCCCGATTTTGTTTCGGGTCCGGTTCTTATCGATAAGTTGCTAGTGCGATCGGTCAGCACTGCGTGCCTGTCGCCCCGAAACATGACCGGCCTATACACCTGAAAAATCGCGACCTTACAGTTCGTGGCGCCAGTCCGGTCGCTCGCTTAGACATGGCCCGCTATTCCGAAAAACCGCGCGACGACATCCGCGGCGTTCTGACGGCCGGCAACATCCTCACCCCCGACGCCACTCGTTTACGGCACGTTCGGCCATGGCGGTCAGCGTGAGGCGATCTCCGACACCGAACCCGGCATCGACCGCGACGGTGCACAACGCCCCCAGTCCAGCTTCGCCGTCGGTACCGGCGCGGAAGATACGTTCTGACCGCGCGCCGGACCCCAGATCGACGTCGACCATCTCGACAATGACATGAGCACGATCCTGCTCGGTGTCCCGACCCGCTTCTGACGCAAAGTGCCGTCGAACGCGCTCACGCTACCCGACCTCCTCTGAGTTCATTGCGTGGTCACGATTCCAACCCCGTTTGGTTCGAGCCTGTCGAGAACCTGGCGCAGGGTTATCGCTCGCCCGCAACCAAACGGAACCGGACTCTGCTGGACCTGCAATCATCGCGCTCCAGACCGATCCGATGTCGTCCCGCTTGAGCATGCGACGACCTCGGCCAAGGCCAGTCAGGTGACTTGACGCAACGCCGCCAACGGTCAGCGCTCCGCGTCACTCGCCAACAACGCATCCACCGCCCGGACGCGCAGCGCCAGGTCCGCCCGCCACGGCGCATTGGCCGGCGTCCGCGCAAGCAACCCGGCCCACGCATCCCGCGCCCGATCGACCTGCCCCGACCCGGCATAGGCCAGCCCCAGGAAGAAGGGCGGGCCCGGGTGCAGCGGCGATGCCTTCGCCGCCCGCGCGAACGCCAGTTCCGCCGCCGGCGTCACCAGCCCGTTGGCATGCGCGACCAGCGCGTTGCCCATCCCAGTCCACAGGTCCGAACTGCGCGGCCGTCGCACCAGCGCCCCGCGCAGCACGCCGATCGCATACAGGTCCAGCCCCTGCCGCTGGAACGCGTCCGCCGTGGTCAGCACCTGCGCATCGCCGGTGAACCGCTCGAACATCGTCTCGCGCAGCTTGCCATAGTCGCTGTTCGCCCGCGCCACGTCGGCGCGCGGCGGCGTCGGCCGCCCCGCCAGTCCCGGCTGCCCCTGCCACGCATAGCCCGCCAGCGCGAGCAGCAGCACCGCGCCGAGCAGCTCGACACCCCCGCGCGGAAACCGCCCGAACCGCGCCAGCCCAACGCCGACCACCCCCGCCAGGACGATCAGGATCACCCAGCCCGTCACGCGCCGCGCCCCCGCCGCCGGAAACTGCCACGCGCGACGAACGCGCCGACGACCAGCAGCAGCACCGGCAGCGCCCACAACGGCCACGTCACCGCGTTCAGCGGCGGGTCGTACGTCACCCAGTCCCCGTAACGCTGCACCAGCCATGCCCGGATATCCTCCGGCCGCTCGCCCGCCGCGATCCGCCGCCGGACCAGCGCGCGCATGTCGCCCGCCATATCCGCATCGGAATCGGCGATCGACTGCCCCTGGCACACCAGGCAACGCAGCGTCTGCATCAACGCCGTCGCGCGCGCCTCCGCCGCCGGGTCGGGCAACTGCGTATCGCTCAATGCGGCAGGCGGCACGCCGGACTGCGCCGCCGCCATCACGGGCGCCGTCATCAATGCCAAGGCAATCGCAAACCTCATCGCAGCGCCTGCACCGCAGCGACCAGCCCGGCCACATCCTCCGGTCGGATATCGCCGATTTTCTGCGCCCGGATGATGCCGCGCCCGTCCACCACGAACGTCTCCGGCACGCCCGACGATCCGAGCGCCATCTGCACCCGGCTGTCCGTATCGCTGCCGATCGCGCGATAGGGATTGCCGTAGCGCGCCAGGAACCGGTCGACGTCCGCGCGCGTGTCGCGGATCGCGATTGCGTCGATCGGCACGCCCGCCTTGGCCAGCGCCGCCAGCTGCGGCGCCTCCGCCGCGCACGGCACGCACCAGCTGGCGAACACGTTCACCAGCCGCGCGCCGCCGGCCGTCGCGCTCAACCCCGGCCGCGACGCAGACGCCGCCGGCAAAGCGATAGCCGGCATCGGCTGCCCCACCAGCCGCGACACGATCGTCCGGTCCGCCGGCCGCAGCAGCCCGCCCGCGACAAGCCCCAGGAACAGCAGGAACGCCACCAACGGCACCCACAACAGCCAGCGCACACCCGCCTTGGTCATGCGTACTGCTCCACCATCCGTGACCGCCGCTCGCGCAGCACCCGCCCGATCAGCGACAGCAGACCGCCGAGCGCCACGAGCCCACCACCCAGCCAGATCAGCGTCACATAGGGTTTCCACCACAGCCGCAACTGCCAGCGCCCTTGCTCGTCCGCCTTGCCCAGCACGACGTAGAGCTGCCCGTCCAGCACGGTCCGGATCGCCGCCTCGCTCGTCTCGGTCGGCGGCGCGGAGAACGCCCGCGCCTGCGGACGCATCACATAACCCGCATCGTCGCCGCGCCGCGCCGTCAGCGTCCCCTCGATCGCGGTCCAGTTCTCGCCCGCGATCGGCTCCACCCCGTCGAACCGCAGCGCCCACGGCCCCACCCGGTGCGTCTCCCCCGGCCGCGCCGCGACCAGCGTCTCCTGCGTAAAGGCCGCCTCCGACGCCATGCCCGCAAGCGCCACCGCGATGCCGAGATGCGCCACGACCATCCCGTAGGTGAACAGCGGCGTCCGCCACAGCTTGCGCTTCCACAGCGGCGCGACGCTCGCCACCGCCGCCCCCGCCGCCACGGTCAGCCCAAGCAGCGGCAGCACCCGGATCCCCGGCGCACGCAGCCACACCGCAACGCAGGCCACCACCGCGACCACGATCGGCACCGCCATCCGCTTCAGCACCGCGACCCCATCGTCACGCCGCCACCGCACCAGCGGCCCCGCCCCCATCATCGCCACCAGCACCAGCGCCAACGGCCCAGCCGCCGCATTGAAATAAGGCGGCCCGACCGACAGCTTGCCCCCCGTCAGCCCCTCGACCGCCAGCGGATACAGCGTCCCGATCAGCACCACGCCCAGGATCGCGGACAGCAGCAGGTTGTTCGCCACCAGCGCCCCCTCCCGGCTGACCGCGTCGAACCGCTGCCCCTCGCGCACCGTCCCGACGCGGAGCGCGAACAGCGCCAACGCCCCACCGATATAGATCGCCAGCAACGCAAGGATGAACCCGCCCCGCGTCGGATCGACCGCGAACGCATGCACGCTGGTCAGGATGCCCGACCGCACCAGGAACGTCCCCACCATGCTCATCGAAAAGGCGATCACCGCCAGCATGATCGTCCACGCGCGCAACCCGTCACGCGTCGCCAGCACCGTCACCGAATGGAGCAAGGCGGTCGCCGCCAGCCACGGCATCAGCGAGGCGTTCTCGACCGGATCCCAGAACCACCAGCCGCCCCAGCCGAGCTCGTAATAGGCCCAGTAACTCCCCGCCGTGATGCCCAACGTCAGGAAGATCCACGCCCCCAGCACCCACGGCCGCATCGCCCGCGCGAACACCGGCCCCACGTCGCGCGTCACCAGCGCGCCGACCGCAAACGAGAACGCCACCGACAACCCGACATAGCCGAAATACAGCGTCGGCGGATGGAACGCCAAGCCCGGGTCCTGCAACAGCGGATTGAGCCCCAGCCCCTCCGCCGGCGCCGGGTCCAGCCGCGCGAACGGGTTCGACGCGAACAGCAGGAACGCGAAGAACCCGATCGCGATGAACGCCTGCGCGCCCAGCGTCGCGACCAACGTCCGTTCCGCCAACCGCCGCTCCAGCAAAGCGACCGCCGCCCCCGCCAGCCCCAGCACCGCCACCCACAGCAGCATCGACCCCTCATGGTTCCCCCACGTGCCGGCGAAGCGGTACAGCAAGGGCTTCTGGCTATGGTCGTTCGCCGCCACCAGCGCGACGGACAGGTCGACCCGCACGAACAGCGCGATCAGCGCCGCGAACGCCAGCATGGTCAGCGCACCCTGCACCACCGCCACCGACCGCACCGGCACCAGCAGCGCATCGCGCCCGCCGGTCAGCCCGATCGCCGACAGCGCGAGCTGCAACACCGACAGTGCCGCCGCCAGCCACAGCGCGGCAAGGCCGAACTCCGCGATCACGTCCTGCCGCCCTTCGCCGGCGCGATACTCTCGGACTTGTGCATCTCGCCCGCCACCTGCGGCGGCATGTAGCGTTCGTCATGCTTGGCCAGGATGTTCGTCGCGACGAACCCGCCGCCGGGCACGAACGCCCCCTCTGCCACCACGCCGCTATTTTCCTTGAACAAATCCGGCACGATCCCGGTGTAGCGCACCGGCACCGTCTGCGCGCCGTCCGTCACGACGAAGCGGATCGTCACCCCGTCGGCCGCACGCACGATCGACCGGTCCGCCACCATTCCGCCCAGCCGCACCGCACGCCCCGGCTGCACGCCGTCCCGCACCGCATCGCTCGGCGTATAGAAATAGGCCGCCTGATCCTTGAGCGCGGACATCGCCAGCAACGCCGCGCCGACGACCGCAACGATCGCCAGCACCGCCAGCGTCAGCCGCTGATGCTTCGCCTTCATTTCTTCAGCACCGCGTCGGCGCGCCGCTCCGCCCGCCGCATCGCGACATGCGCCCACAGGCACAGCGCACCCGTCCCACCGGTCACGATGGCATAGGCGGCGATCACGAACGGCCAGGGGTTCATGCGCGCGCCATCCGCCGCAACCGCGCCTCGACCTTGGCGTCCGCCAGCATCGCCCGCATCCGCATCAGCACCACCGCGGTAAAGATCAGCGTGAACCCCACCACCACGATCGGCAGCGGCCACAGGATCGCCCCGTCGATCGTCGTCCCTGTCAGGCTGATGCTCTGCCCCTGATGCAGCGTCCGCCACCACACCACGGAATAGCGGATCACCGGCACGTTCACCGCGCCGACGATGCCGAAGATCGCCACGATCCGCTGCCCGCCCGCCCCGCGATCGGCATAGGCCTGCGCCAGCGCGATATAGCCGAGGTAGAGGAAGAACAGCACGAGCATCGACGTCAGCCGCCCGTCCCATTCCCACCACGTTCCCCAGGTCGGCCGGCCCCAGATCGATCCCGTCGCCAGGCACAGCGCCGCGAACACCGCCCCCGGCACCGCCAGCGCGCGCCCCGCGACCGCCGCCAACGGATGCCGCCACACCAGCTGCATCAGGCTCGCCAACGCGATCCCGGTCCAGCCCGCCATCCCCAGCCACGCGGCCGGCACATGGACGTACAGGATCCGCACGCTGTCCTTCTGCAGATAGTCCGCCGGCGTCAGCCACAACCCGCTGGCCAGCCCGACCAGCGACAGCAGCACGCCGCCCCACAACGCCCACGGCGTCACCGGCCGGGCGATCCCCAGAAATCTGGTCGGGTTGGCGAAAGCGTGCATGTTTCATCGCTGCATAGAGGCTGTTCGCCGCCCGTGAAAGAACCGATCGCGCTTGCCGCACCGGGAGTCGCCCGCCTAGACGCCCGCCCGACATGCCGAACCCCACCCCATTGCCCGCGACCCCCGCAAAGGTCGCGCCCGCCGCCGATCGCCCATTGCTCGGCATCGCGCTCCGGCTCGGCTCGGCCTCCTGTTTCGCGATCATGGCGGTCGCGCTCAAACTGTCGAGCGAACGCGGCGTCACCGCGCCGGAAATGATCCTCTACCGCAACGGCTTCGGCCTGCCGGTCCTGCTCGCCTGGGTCCTGCTCGGCCCCGGCCTCGGCGCGCTCCGCACCAAGCGGCCGCTCGCCCACCTGACCCGCTCCGCCATCGGCCTCGTCTCTATGGTCCTCACCTTCGAGGCGCTGATCCTGCTGCCGCTGGCGGAGGCGACGACGATCACCTTCGCCGCCCCGGTGTTCGCGACGATCCTGTCGGTCTTCGTGCTGTCCGAACGCGTCGGGCGTTACCGCTGGGCGGCGGTCGCGATGGGCTTCACCGGCGTCCTGATCGTGATGCAGCCGGGCAGCGACGCACTCCCGATCGTCGGCGTCGCGGTCGCGGTCGCCGCCGCGGTCGGCCAGGCCGGCGTCGCCATCACGCTCCGCCAGATCGGCAAGAGCGAGGGCATCGCCGCGATCGTGTTCTGGTTCACCGTCGCCACCACCGTTGCCGGCCTCCTCGCCCTCCCCTGGTTCGGCCAACGCCACGACGCCACGACCTGGGCGCTGCTCGTCGCCGCCGGCGTGGTCGGCATCGCCGGACAGCTCATGATGACCGCCTCGCTGCAACACGCGCCCGTCGCCGTCGTCGCCCCGCTCGACTATCTCCAGATCCTTTGGGCCACGCTCTTCGGCTGGCTCGTCTTCGCCCACGCGCCCGTCGCGACGACGTTGCTGGGCGCGGCACTCGTGGTCGCCGGCGGCCTCCTGACCGCCTGGCGCGAACATTATCTGCGGCGGACGGTGACGGCACCCAGCCTCTAGCCAGCGCCCTTTTGTCCGAACCACCAACCACCGTTCGTGCTGAGTAGAGACCGAGTAGCGCCTTTGCGCGTATCGAGGGCTCGTATCGAAGCATCGCGCAGCCCCTTCGATACGGGCCTTCGACTGCGCTCAGTCCCTACTCAGGACAAGCGGGTGGGGCGGGAGAATGAGCCCCCAACTACACGGTCATCCCGGACCTGATCCGGGATCCCGCTGCCTTCTCTCGAACAGCGCCCGCGCTACCGACCGATCAGCCGCTGCGCCATCCGGTCGGAAACCGCGGCCGCGCTGTCGCCGCTGGCGTCGCTCTCGTCCCAGATCGCGTTCAGCCGCTCCGGGATCGCCGCGATCCGCGCTTCCACCGCATCGCGGTCGCCCTGCCCGAGATATTCCACCCCGACGCTCATGATCCCGCCCGCGTTGATCACATAATCCGGCGCATACAGGATGCCGCGCGCCTGCAACCGCCCGCCGTCCGCCGGGGTCTCCAGCTGGTTGTTCGCCCCGCCCGCCACGATCGGCGCGGACAGCCCGGCGATCGTCGCCTCGTCCAGGATCGCGCCCAGCGCGTTCGGGCTCACCACGTCCGCCTCGACGCGCAGGATGTCCGCCGCCGCAACCGCCCGCCCGCCCAGCTCCTCGGCCAGCCGCGCCGCACGGTCCGCATCGACATCCGCCAGCGTCAGCTTCGCCCCACGCGCCGCCAGCCGCCGCGCCAGCCCGCCGCCGACCGACCCCACGCCCTGAATCGCGACATGCACGCCGTCCAGATCGCGCTTCAGCCGCCGCCGCACCGCCGCTTCGATCCCCAGGAAGATGCCCTGCGCCGTGAACGGCCCCGGATCGCCACCGGCGGCACCGCCCTCGGCCGGCAGGCCCGACACGAACCGCGTCTGCTCGCGCACCGCGACCATGTCGGCCAGCGTGATGCCGACATCCTCCGCGGTCACATAACGACCACCCAGCGAATCGACCGCTCGCCCGAACGCGGCGAGCAGTTCGGGCGACTTGCCCCGCGCACCGTCCGCCAGGATCACCGCCTTGCCGCCACCCAGCGGCAGCCCGGCCATCGCATTCTTGTAGCTCATGCCGCGCGACAGGCGCAGCACGTCGGTCACTGCCAGTTCGGCATCGTCATACGCCCAGTACCGCGTGCCGCCGGCCGCCGGCCCAAGCGTGGTCGAATGGATCGCGATGACCGCGGTCAGGCCGCTCGCCCGATCCCGGAAGAAATGCAGACCCTCATGGTCGTCATAATCCAGATAGTCCCACGGGGCGGTCATGGCCGAAATCCTAACGCGACATTATATTGCGAATGGAGGCAATAATGTTCGGACACGCGCGATACCAGCCCAAAAAGGCCGATCGCGCTGTCGGGAATATCAGGGGGGATGGGGCGGCCAACGGGGATTGAACCCGCAACCTCCGGTACCACAAACCGGCGCTCTAACCAATTGAGCTATGGCCGCCACATCGTCGACGCTGCGGCGCACGGCCGCATGTCGTCCCGCGCCCCTACATCCGGCCATCACGAAACGCAAGCGGGCCGCTTGGCTTCGATATCCCGACCCCCTAGATAGACAATCACATGTTATCGCAACGCACCCGCTACGCCGCCCGCGCGCTCCAGCATCTTGCCGACCGTTATGGCGAGGGGCCGGTCCAGCTGACCGAGATCGTCGCGGCGCAGAATATTCCCGCCAAGTTCCTGACCGTCATCCTGTCCGAGATGAAACGCGCGGGCCTGGTCGAAACGATGCGCGGCAAGGTCGGCGGCTACTGGCTCGCCCGCCCGCCGGAGGAAGTGACCTACGGCGATATCGTCCGGCTGACGCGCGGCTCGCTGGCGCTCGTTCCCTGCGCCAGCCGGCTCAACCATGCGCCGTGCGACAATTGCCTGGACGAGGACGAATGCCGCCTGCGCGCCGTCATGCTCACGGTGCGGGACGAGACCGCCAATATCCTCGACCGGATCCGCCTGTCCGATAAACCGCCCGTCGAAAAGCTTATGGTTTGATCGCTGACAGTTTTGCCTGTTCGCCAAGCGGCCGGGACCCGGAATACCAGACTGCCGGAAAGGGGATCATCATGACGCGACCGACCAAGGCCAGACTGACGATCGCGCTGGCCCTCGCCGCGCTCGCGACGCTCCCCGGCTGCTCCGGCGGCAGCAAGACGGACGGCAGCACGCTGCTGAACGTCAGCTACGATCCCACGCGCGAACTCTACCGCGGCATCAACGCCGCCTTCATCGCCGACTGGAAGGCGAAGACTGGCAAGCCGCTGTCGATCCGGATGAGCCATGGCGGCTCCGGCAAGCAGGCGCGCTCGGTCGCCGACGGGCTGGAGGCCGACGTCGTGACGCTGGCACTCGCCTATGACATCGACATCCTGGCCGATCGCAAATTGCTCGCGCAGGACTGGCAGGCGAAACTGCCCGACCACAGCGCGCCTTATTACTCCACGATCGTGTTCCTCGTCCGCAAGGGCAACCCGAAGAAGATCCGCGACTGGGCCGATCTGGTGAAGCCCGGCGTGTCCGTCATCACGCCGAACCCCAAGACGTCCGGCGGCGCGCGCTGGAACTACCTCGCCGCCTGGGGCTACGGACGCCAGGCCGGCGGGTCGGACGCCGCCGCGCGCGACTATGTCACGCGGCTCTACAAGAACGTCCCCGTGCTCGACTCCGGCGCGCGCGGCTCCACCACCACCTTCGCCGAACGCGGCTTGGGTGACGTGCTGCTCGCGTGGGAGAACGAGGCGATGCTGGCCCGCGACGAAATGGGCCGCGGCAAGTTCGACATCGTCGTCCCCTCCGTCTCGATCCTGGCGGAACCGCCCGTCGCGGTGGTCGACGCGAACGCGCAGCGCCACGGCACCGCCGCGGTGTCGAAGGCCTATCTTGAATTCCTCTACACCCCGGCCGCGCAGGACCTGATCGCCAAGGCGCACTACCGCCCGCGCGACCCCCAGGTCGCCGCGCGCTACGCCTCCAAATTCCCGCAGACCAAGCTGCTCACCATCGACGGCGACTTCGGCGGTTGGCGCAAGGCGCAGACCACCCACTTCGCCGACGGCGGCACCTTCGACGCCATCTACCGCCCCACGGGCCGCTGAACGCTCGAATGCAGAAGGTTCTCGACAGGCTCGAACCATACGGGTCTGCACGCCCGTCGAGAACCGGTCGCACGCGCCGGGCTGACACCCCATGAGCCGCGCCAAACGCTCGGTCCTGCCCGGTTTCGGCCTGACCCTCGGCCTGACGCTCGCCTATCTGTCGATTGTCGTGCTGATCCCGCTGTCGACCGTCTTCCTCAAATCCGCCGGCATGGGCCCTGCCGACTTCGCGCGCGTCGCCTTTTCCGAACGAGCGGTCGCCGCCTACCGGCTGAGCTTCGGCACGGCGCTCGCCGCCGCTGCGGTCAACGCGGTGTTCGGCATGCTCGTCGCCTGGGTGCTGGTCCGCTACCGCTTCATCGGCCGGCGGTTCGTGTCGGCCATCGTCGACCTGCCCTTCGCGCTCCCCACCGCGGTCGCCGGCATCGCGCTCACCGCGCTCTGGGCGGCGGACGGCTGGATCGGCCAGTATCTCGCCCCGCTTGGCATCAAGGTTGCCTACACCTCGCTCGGTGTCACGATCGCGCTCGTCTTCGTCGGCCTCCCCTTCGTCGTGCGCTCGGTCGAACCGGTGCTGGAGGATGTCGGCCGCGATCTGGAGGAGGCCGCCGCCTCGCTCGGCGCCGGCCGCTTCACCATCTTCCGCCGCGTCATCCTCCCCGCGATCGGCCCCGCGCTTCTCACCGGCTTCGCGCTCGCCTTCGCGCGCGGCGTCGGCGAATATGGCTCGGTCATCTTCATCGCCGGCAACCTGCCGTACAAGACCGAGATCGCCCCGCTGCTGATCGTCACCCAGCTCGAACAATATGACTATGCCGGCGCCACCGCGATCGCGACCGTCATGCTGCTGCTCGCCTTCGCGATGCTGCTGGCGGTCAACCTGACGCAGGTGTGGCGCCGTCGCCGCATGGAGCGCTGATGACCCGCGCCGCCCTCATCGCCGCCGCACTCGCCTTCCTCGGACTGTTCGTGCTGATGCCGTTCGTCGCCGTCTTCGTGGAGGCGTTCCGCGACGGCATCCCCACCTACCTCGCCCAACTCGCCGAGCCCGACGCGATGGCCGCGATGCGCCTGACGCTCCTCGTCGCGGCGATCAGCGTGCCGGCCAACATCGTGTTCGGCATCGTCGCGGCTTGGTGCATCACCAAGTTCGAATTTCGCGGCAAGGGCCTGCTCATCACGCTGATCGACCTGCCGTTCTCCGTCTCGCCGGTCGTCGCGGGGCTCATCTACGTGCTGCTGTTCGGCATCAACGGCTGGTTCGGCCCCTGGCTTCAGGCGAACGGGGTGGAAATCATCTTCGCCGTCCCCGGCATCGTGCTTGCGACGATCTTCGTCACCTTCCCGTTCGTCGCGCGCGAACTGATCCCGCTGATGGCGGAACAGGGCCGCGACGACGAGGAAGCGGCCATCTCGCTCGGCGCGACGGGGTGGCAGACCTTCTGGCACGTCACGCTGCCCAACATCCGCTGGGGGCTGCTCTACGGCGTGCTGCTCTGCAACGCGCGGGCGATGGGCGAATTCGGCGCGGTGTCGGTCGTGTCGGGCCATATCCGCGGGCTGACCAACACGATGCCGCTCCACGTCGAAATCCTGTACACCGAATATAATTTCGTCGGCGCCTTCGCGGTCGCCTCGCTGCTCGCGGTGCTGGCGCTCGTCACCCTGGTGGTGAAGACGCTGCTCGAATGGCGCTACGGCGATCAGATCCAGGGGATCGGACACTGATGGGCATCACCGTGACCGGGGTCGCCAAGACCTTCGGCAGTTTCGCCGCACTGCACGGCATCGATCTCGACGCGCAACCGGGCGAGTTCCTGGCACTGCTCGGCCCTTCCGGCTCGGGCAAGACCACGCTGCTGCGGATCATCGCCGGGCTGGAATTTCCCGACACAGGCACCGTCGCGTTCGATAACGAGGACGTCACCGGCCGCCCCGTGTCCGAACGCGGCGTCGGCTTCGTGTTCCAGCAATATGCGCTGTTCCGCCACATGACCATCGCGGACAACATCGCGTTCGGCCTCACCGTCCGCCCGCGCCGCGACCGCCCCGCGAAAGCAGAGATCGCCCGCCGCGTCGACGAACTGCTCGATCTCGTCCAGCTCCCCGGCCTCGGCGGCCGCTACCCGGCCCAACTGTCGGGCGGCCAACGCCAGCGTGTCGCGCTCGCCCGCGCGCTCGCGGTCGAACCGCGCTTCCTGCTGCTCGACGAACCATTCGGCGCGCTCGACGCAAAGGTCCGCAAGGACCTCCGCCGCTGGCTGCGTGGCCTCCACGACCGGCTCGGCCTCACCTCCATCTTCGTCACACACGATCAGGAGGAGGCGCTCGAACTCGCCGACCGCGTCGTCGTGATGGATCACGGCGTGATTGAACAGGTCGCACCCCCGGCCGACATCTACGATGGCCCGGCCTCCGCCTTCGTGTTCGGCTTCGTCGGCGAATCGAACTGCCTGCCCGTCACCGTCCGCGCCGGCCGCGCCTGGCATCACGACGTCGATCTCGGCGCTGCCGAGGCCCCGGACGGCCCCGCCAACGCCTGGTTCCGCCCGCATGACGTCGTGGCGGACGACACCGGCATCCCCGCGAAGATCCTGCTCGCCCGCCCGAAAAACGGCCTGACCCGGATCGAGGCGCAGGTCGCCGGCATCGACAAACCGTTCGAGGCCGACCTCGCCACCGCCCCCGCCGTCGGCGCGACGGTCCACCTCCGCCCCACCCGGTTCCGCATCTTCCCGGCATGACCGACGACGCGCTGCCCCGGCCCTGCATCCTGGTCGATGCCGACGCCTGCCCGGTGAAGGATGAAATCTACCGCGTCGCGCGCCGCCACGCGGTCGCGGTCCGCGTTGTCGCCAACCAGATGATCCGCGTGCCGCCCGACCCCGACTTCGCGCGCATCATCGTCGGCGACGGGTTCGACGCGGCCGACGACTGGATCGCCGAACGGGCCCAGGCGACCAGCATCGTCATCACCTCCGACATCCTGCTGGCCGAACGCTGCGTCAAATCCGGCGCCGTCGTGATGGGGCCCGACGGCCGCCCCTTCGACCGCGCCCGCATCGGCGGCGCCGTCGCCATGCGCGCCCTCATGGCCGACCTCCGCGCCATGGGCAGCGTCACCGGCGGCCCCGCCCCGTTCTCGGCCCGCGACCGCTCGGCTTTCTTGCAAGCGCTCGACGGCGCGGTGGTGAAGCTGAAGCGCCAATCCCGCGCCGCCCCGGGCACGGCTCCGGCGCCTCCCCTATAATCTTTCTCGCCCCCCACCCCGTTCGGTTCGAGCCTGTCGAGAACCCTGCGCAGAGTTCTCAACAGGCTCGAACCAAACGGACTTAGGAAAGTAGCTCCGCCCATCCCGAGCGAAGTCGAGGGGGCCCTTCGAGCGAAGTCGAGAAGCCAACAACTCCCGTCAGACCACGCTAGAAGATAAGCTTAGGCACTAACCCCAAACTCCATCTGCATCGCAAACACCCGCGTCGCACCCGAAGCCACCTCGACCACCCCAGGCTTGGCCCGGAAGTCGCCAGCATACCCGTCGGGATCGGCCATCCCCTGCCAGGGCTCGATGCACAGATACCCCGCCCCCGGCTTCGTCCAGATCCCCAGGTCCGGCATGCCAGGAAAATCCACCCGCACACCCTTGCCGCCGGCCCCGCCATACCAGAGCCCGCGGCTCCGCACGTCCTCGAAGATCACCGCATCCACCGCGAACAGCTCGTCGCGCAGCGTCAGCATGTGGCCCTCAACGGGCGACGTGAACCGCTCCGCCGCGATCAGCCCGTCCGGCGTCACCGTCCGCACCGCTTCCGGCTCAAGCGCATCGAACCGCACCACATGCTCGCCCCGCTCCGCCCCGTAAGGCAGCGGCCAGCGCAACGCCGGGTGGAACCCGAACGACGCCGGCAACGAAACTTCGCCCGGATTGGTCAAGGTCGCGGTCATCGCCAACCGATGCCCAGCAACCTCGAACCGCATCTCGAGCGAGAAGGCGAACGGATACACCGCCCGCGTCGCGTCACTGTCCGTCAGCCGGAACAGCACGAAATCAGCACCCGTCTCGACAACCTCGAACCGACTCCTGCGTGCAAACCCATGCTTCTCGAGCGCATACTCCGCGCCATCGACACGGTAGTGCCCGCCGGCCACAGCCCCCACGATCGGGAACAGCAACGGCGCACGCCCCGTCCAGAACTTCGGATCGCCGTCCCACAACAGGTCGCGACCTTCGTCGTCGACGATCCGCCGCAACTCCGCCCCGTCCGGACTGACCGTCACGGTCAGCCCGTCCGAAGCGATCACGACATCCCCGGTCTTCTCACCGCTCACGACGTAACGTCATGGTCCTGCGGGCCGTCCGTTCCGCCCGTACCGCCGGTCCCGCCGTCGCTGCCTGGGTCCTCCATCGGCGAACGGCCGTCGTCCTTGTGATCCTCCCGCGCCGGCGTCTGGTTCTCGTCGAACGGGTTGGGCGTGTCGTCCGGGCCGGCCGGTGGGCTGTCGGGGTTCTGGTCGGGAAAGCTCGCCATGATGCGCTCCTGTCACGGTTTGTGCGCATTGAACGCGCTACCCGCGACGCGGGTCCACGCGTGTCTGCGTGCTTGCTTGGCAGGCCTTCCCTGTTATATGCCCCGCCGACCGGGCCTCATGCGGGCGTGGCGGAATTGGTAGACGCGCTTGGTTTAGGTCCAAGTATCGCAAGATGTGGGGGTTCGAGTCCCTTCGCCCGCACCATCTCCGCCCCGCACGGGTGGAGTGCCTCCCCGGACGACATTCCGAGAAAGAACGAGAAGAGCGATGCAGACTGTCGAGACGCTGAACGAGGGCCTGAAGCGCGCCTACACGCTCACCATCCCCGCCGCCGACATCGCCAAGCGGGTCGATGCGGAGATCAAGCAGGCCGCCCCCACCATCCGCATGCCCGGCTTCCGCCCCGGCAAGGTGCCCGCCAACCTGGTCCGCAAGATGCACGGCCCGGCGCTCGAACAGCAGGCGCTCGACGCCGCCGTGCGCGACGGTGTCCAGTCGCTCATGACCGAACAGCGCTTGCGGCCCGCGATGCAGCCCGCGGTCGAACTGGTCGACGGGTATGAGCCCGGCAAGGACGCCGCGCTGAACGTCACGCTGGAAATCCTGCCCGACGTGCCGGAGCCGCAGATCGACGGCCTGAAGCTCGAGCGCCTGACGGTCGAGCCGACCGACGACGAGATCGACGCGCAGGTCCGCCGCCTGGCCGGCCAGCAGAAGAGCTTCGACGACGCGATGGAAGGCCATCCCGCGGTCGAGGGCGATCTGGTCGTCATGGACTTCGTCGGCAAGGTCGACGGCGAGCCGTTCGACGGCGGCACCGGCTCCGACATGTCGGTCGAACTCGGCTCCGGCCGGCTCATCCCCGGCTTCGAATCCGGTCTCGAAGGCGTCAAGACGGGCGAGAGCCGCACGCTGAACGTCACCTTCCCGGACGACTACAACGTCGCCTACCTCAAGGGTAAGCCCGCGACCTTCGACGTCACCGTCACGAAGATCCAGGTCCCCAAGGAAGCGGCCGCGGACGAGGATTTCGCCAAGTCGCTCGGCCTGGAGAGCATGGAACAGCTCCGCGGCCTCCTGAAGGGTCAGGTCGAGCAGGAATTGAACGGCCTCACCCGCACGCACATGAAGCGCAAGCTGCTCGACCAGCTCGCCGACTCGCACAGCTTCGACGTTCCGCCGTCGATGGTCGAGGCCGAGTTCGAGCAGATCTGGCGTCAGCTCGACCATGAAGCCAGCCACGAGGAAGACCCGGAGGCCGCCCGCGCCGAGCTGGAGACCGACCGCGACGATTACCGCGCGATCGCCGTCCGCCGCGTCCGCCTTGGCCTGCTCCTGTCCGAAATCGGCCAGCGCAACGGCGTCGAGGTCAGCCAGCAGGAAATGAACCGCCTGGTTGCGCAGGCCGCGCAGCAGTATCGCGGCGAAGACCAGAAGCGCTTCATCCAGTATGTCCAGCAGGACCCGATGGCCGCTGCCCAGCTTCGCGCGCCGCTGTACGAGGACAAGGTCGTCGACTTCCTGTTCGAACGCGCCGAGATCACCGACCGCACCGTCGGACGTGCCGAGCTCGAGTCCGAGATCGAGGCCGACGCCGACAATCTCGGCAAGGACCATGTCCACGGCCCGGATTGCGACCACGACCATGATCACGACCACGCCGGTCATGATCACGCCGCGCACGATCATGTCGATCATGACCACGCCGACGAAGCGCCGGTGACCGAAGCCGCCGCCGAGGCCACCGAAAAGACCGAAGCCAAGGCACCGGCGAAGAAGCCGCGCACCAAGAAGCCCAAGGCCGAAGCGGCCGAAAAAGCCGAGCCGACCGAAGGCTGATCCTCCCCGGGCGCGGTATCGCCGCGCCCGGTCTGGACTCCGCAGGTGGCGTGGCTACGCTGGCCGCCCGGACCCATCGAAAGACCCTGAGTGGCGACCGACGTCGACCCTTTCCGCGCAGACGCCGCGCCGCCGCCCGCCATCGCCGCGGACGCCGGCCGCCCCGCGCCCCGCATCGCGATCATCCTGCCTTGTTATAACGAGGAAACCGCGATCGCCGCGACCGTCGTCGCCTTCCGCGCCGCGCTGCCGTCCGCCGCGATCTACGTCTACGACAACAACAGCACCGATCGCACCGCCGCCGTCGCGCGCGCGGCCGGTGCCGAAGTCCGCGTCGAACGGATGCAGGGCAAGGGCCATGTCGTCCGCCGCATGTTCGCGGATGTCGAGGCCGACATCTACGTCATGGCCGACGGCGACGAGACCTACGACGCCGCCGCCGCGCCCCTCCTCGTCCAGCGGCTGATCGAGGAGCGGCTCGACATGGTCGTCGGCGCGCGCCGGTCGGAGGTCGAGGCCGCCTATCGCCGCGGCCACCGGCTCGGCAACGCGGTCCTCACCGGCATGCTCGCCCGGCTGTTCGGCCGCAGCTTCGGCGATATTCTTTCGGGCTACCGCGTCTTCTCCCGCCGCTTCGTGAAAAGCTTCCCGGTGCTCAGCGCCGGGTTCGAGATCGAGACCGAGATCAGCGTCCACGCGCTCGAACTGCGCATGCCGGTGGCGGAGGTCATGACCGCCTACGGCGCGCGCCCCGAAGGCTCCGAGTCGAAACTCGCCACCTACCGCGACGGCTGGCGCATCCTCACCACCATCCTGACGCTGTTCCGGATCGAACGGCCCGTGCTGTTCTTCGGCGGCATCGGCGCGCTGCTCGCCGCACTCGCCGTGCTCCTCGCGATCCCGCTGGTGCTCACCTATATGCAGACCGGGCTGGTGCCGCGCGTGCCCACCGCGATCCTGTCGACCGGGCTCAGCATCGTCGCGGTGCTCACTTTCTTCTGCGGCATTATCCTCGACACCGTGGTGCGCGGCCGGCGTGAGGTTCGGCGGCTCGCCTATCTCGCGGTCCCCGGCATCGGCAACTGACCGGGCATCACCCGCCTCTTGAACCTTCCCCGCCAAACGCCGATGTTGCAGGCAGCGCAGGGCATAAGGACCGAACACCCCCATGGCATATCCCGACCACGCCGACATCATCGGCGGCCTCGTTCCGATCGTCATCGAACAGTCCAACCGTGGCGAACGCTCGTTCGACATCTATTCCCGCCTGCTGCGCGAGCGGATCATCTTCATCACCGGCGGTGTCGAGGACCATATGGCCTCGCTCATCACCGCACAGCTGCTCTTCCTCGAGTCGGAAAACCCGAAGAAGGACATCTACATGTACATCAACTCGCCGGGCGGCGTGGTGACGGCGGGTCTCGCGATCCACGACACCATGCAATATATCCGCCCGCGGGTCGGCACCGTCTGCATCGGCCAGGCCGCGTCGATGGGCAGCTTCCTGCTCGCGGCCGGTGAACCCGGCATGCGTTCGGCGCTCACCAACAGCCGGATCATGATCCATCAGCCGTCCGGCGGCGCACAGGGCATGGCCGCGGACATCGAGATCCAAGCGCGCGAGATCCTGCGTATGCGGCATGCGCTCAACACGCTGTACGCCAAGTACACCGGCAAGCCGATCGAGGAGATCGAGCATGCGATGGACCGCGACAAGTTCCTCGAGGCCGACGAAGCGCTGAAGTTCGGCCTCATTGACGCGGTGTTCGACAAGCGGCCCATGCCGGAAGACGGGACCACGCCCGCCACGGTCTGATCCGAAGCCGGCCGGCGTCCGGTGAGTGCGGTCCAACCAGATCGCGCTTGCCGGGCCGGTTGGAGCCCGCCTACATTGCTTTTATCGCAGACCCCCCGTGGCAGGGGTCGACACAGGAACCGGACCACCATGACGAAACTGAGCGGCGGCGACTCCAAAAGCACCCTCTATTGCTCCTTCTGCGGAAAGTCGCAGCATGAGGTGCGCAAGCTCATCGCCGGGCCGACCGTCTTCATCTGCGACGAGTGCGTGGAACTGTGCAACGACATCATCCGTGAGGAGACGAAGTCGGCACTGGTCAGCAAGAAGGACGGCGGCGTCCCCAGCCCGCAGGAAATCTGCAACGTGCTCGACGACTATGTCATCGGTCAGAAGCGAGCGAAGCGGGTCCTGTCGGTCGCGGTCCACAACCATTACAAGCGGCTGAACCACGGCGGCAAGGGTGCCGACGTCGAACTGTCGAAGTCGAACATCCTGCTCGTCGGCCCCACCGGCTGCGGCAAGACCTTGCTCGCCCAGACGCTCGCCCGCATCCTCGACGTGCCGTTCACCATGGCCGACGCGACGACGTTGACCGAGGCCGGCTATGTCGGCGAGGATGTCGAGAACATCATCCTGAAGCTGCTCCAGGCGTCCGACTATAATGTCGAGCGGGCGCAGCGCGGGATCGTCTACATCGACGAGATCGACAAGATCAGCCGCAAGGCGGACAACCCCTCGATCACGCGCGACGTGTCGGGCGAGGGCGTCCAGCAGGCGCTGCTCAAGCTGATGGAGGGCACCACCGCCTCCGTGCCGCCGCAGGGTGGCCGCAAGCATCCGCAGCAGGAGTTCCTGCAGGTCGACACGACGAACATCCTGTTCATCTGCGGCGGCGCCTTCTCGGGTCTCGAGCGGATCATCGGCGACCGTCTGCAGGGCAAGTCGATCGGCTTCGGCGCCTATGTCGCCACGCCCGAGGAACGCCGCGTCGGCGAAACGCTCAAGCAGTGCGAGCCCGAGGATCTGCTGAAGTTCGGCCTGATCCCCGAGTTCGTCGGCCGCCTGCCCGTCATCGCGACGCTGGAGGATCTGGACGAGCCCGCCTTGATCAAGATCCTGGGCGAACCGAAGAACGCGCTGGTGAAGCAGTATCAGAAGCTGTTCGACATGGAGGATGTCCGGCTCGGCTTCTCCGACGACGCGATGGTCTCGATCGCCAAGAAGGCGATCGAACGCAAGACCGGCGCGCGCGGCCTCCGCTCAATCCTCGAGGGCATCCTGCTCGACACCATGTTCGACCTGCCCAGCATGGACGGCGTCGACGAGATCCGCGTCGACAAGGACGTGGTGGAGGGTCGCAAGGAACCAGTCCGCGTCTTCGCCAAGAAGGGCAAGGAAGCCCAGCCGGCTGCCTAGCCAAAACCCCTAACAGTTCCCCGGCGAAGGCCGGGGCCTCGGTGAACCACCTTCACCAAGGCCCCGGCCTGCGCCGGGGAACTACACCAGAGGGCTACTTTCGCGGCCCCCGCATCCGCGAAGCCAGCCAGACCCCCGCGAGAAACTGCACCGCGCCATAAGCCCGCCGCCGCCCCGGCCGCCCCTGGAACGGCCGCGTCAGCGCATCGACCGCGCCGACATCCGACTGCCACAGCGCCAGATGCCGCTCGGGCTGCACCATCCCCAGCAAGCCGTCCCCGATCATGAAGACCGCGCACATCTCCCCGGTCCGCGCGGCGGCAAGGGAGACGATGTCCTGTGTATTTCTGTTCATCCCCCATGAACGCATGGCCGACCAAAGTTGCCGCACGCCTCCGTGCCCCCACCGCACCCTTCATTGATTCAGCTTTTGTCCTTGCCCATATCCGTACCCAACAGGCCGCAATCGCATGGCCATCGGAGTGTACATGACCGAGACCCTTCCCGTTCTCCCCCTTCGCGATATCGTCGTTTTCCCCCACATGATCGTCCCGTTGTTCGTCGGCCGCGACAAGTCGGTCGCCGCGCTCGAAACCGCCATGGCGGCGGACAAGTCGATCTTCCTCGTGGCGCAACTCGACCCCGCCGAGGATGATCCCGACCGTTCGCAGCTCTACGATCTGGGCGTCACCGCCACCGTGCTGCAGCTGCTGAAGCTGCCCGATGGCACGGTCCGCGTGCTCGTCGAAGGGCGCCAGCGCGCGCGCATCGACAGCCTCGACGAAACCGGCGATCACCTGACCGCCGAAGTCGAGACGATCGACGACGTCGAAGCGACCGGCACCGAAGTGTCCGCGCTGATGCGCTCGGTCGTCGACCAGTTCGAGAACTACGCCAAGCTCAACAAGAAGACCCCGGCCGAAACCGCGGTCCAGCTCGGCCAGATCGAGGACGCGTTCCGCCTCGCCGATGCGGTCGCCGCCAACATCACGATCAAGGTCGCCGACAAGCAGGCCATGCTGGTCGAGATGGACCCCTCGAAGCGCCTCGAAATGGGCTTCGCCTTCATGGAGGGCGAACTCGGCGTGCTGCAGGTCGAAAAGAAGATCCGCAGCCGCGTGAAACGTCAGATGGAGAAGACCCAGCGCGAATATTATCTCAACGAACAGCTGAAGGCGATCCAGCGCGAGCTGGGCAATGCCGACGGTGAGGACGGCGGCGACGAGGTGGCCGAACTGGCCGCCAAGATCGCCGGCACCAAGCTGTCGAAGGAAGCCCGGACCAAGGCGACCGCGGAGCTGAAGAAGCTGCGCGGCATGGCGCCGATGTCGGCCGAGGCGACCGTCGTACGCAACTATCTCGACGTGCTGCTGGGGCTGCCTTGGGGCAAGAAGTCGAAGCTGAAAAAGGACATCGAAGCGGCGCAGGCCGTGCTCGACAACGACCATTTCGGGCTCGAGAAGGTCAAGGACCGCATCGTAGAATATCTCGCGGTCCAGGCGCGGACCAACAAGCTCAAGGGTCCGATCCTCTGCCTCGTCGGCCCGCCCGGCGTCGGCAAGACCTCGCTCGGCCGTTCGATCGCGAAGGCGACCGGGCGCGAGTTCATCCGCCAGTCGCTCGGCGGCGTGCGCGACGAAGCCGAGATCCGCGGCCATCGCCGCACCTATATCGGCTCGCTTCCCGGCAAGATCGTCACGAACCTGAAAAAGGCCGGCGCATCCAACCCGCTGTTCCTGCTCGACGAGATCGACAAGCTCGGCCAGGATTTCCGCGGCGACCCCGCCTCGGCGCTGCTCGAGGTGCTCGACCCGGAACAGAACAGCAAGTTCCAGGATCATTATCTGGAGATCGACATCGATCTTTCGGACGTGATGTTCGTCTGCACCGCCAACTCGCTCAACCTGCCGCAGCCGCTGCTCGACCGGATGGAGATCATCCGTCTCGAAGGCTACACCGAGGACGAGAAGGTCGAGATCGCCAAGGCGCATCTGCTCGACAAGCAGATCGACGCGCACGGCCTGAAGGCCAGCGAGTTCGTCCTGACCGAGCCGGCCCTGCGCGACCTGATCCGCTACTACACACGCGAAGCCGGCGTCCGCACGCTGGAGCGCGAGATTGCCAAGGTCGCCCGCAAGGCGCTGCGCCGCATCCTGGAGAAGAAGGACGAGCGGATCGAGGTCACCGTTGATAATCTCGCCGACTTCTCGGGCATCCGGAAATACCGCTTCGGCATCGGCGAGACCGAGGACCAGATCGGCGCCGTCACCGGCCTCGCCTGGACCGAGGTCGGCGGCGAGCTGTTGACGATCGAGTCGGTCACCACGCCGGGCAAGGGCCTGATCAAGACGACCGGCAAGCTGGGCGAGGTCATGAACGAGTCCGTCCAGGCCGCCTGGTCGTTCGTCCGCGCCCGCGCGCCCAGCTACGGGGTCAAGCCGTCGCTGTTCAACCGCAAGGACATCCACATCCATCTGCCTGAGGGCGCGGTGCCGAAGGATGGCCCCTCCGCCGGCATCGGCATGGTCACCGCGATGGTCTCGACGCTCACCGGCGTCCCCGTCCGGCGCGACGTGGCGATGACGGGCGAGGTCACGTTGCGCGGCCGCGTCCTGCCGATCGGCGGCCTGAAGGAGAAGCTGCTGGCGGCGATGCGGGGCGGGATCACCACTGTCCTGATCCCGGAGGAGAACGAAAAGGACCTCGCCGAAATGCCGGCGAACATCACGAGCACGCTCAAGATCATCCCGGTCTCGCACGTCGATCAGGTCCTGGCGCTCGCGCTTACCGAACCGCTCGAGGCGATCGAGTGGACCGAGGCGGACGAACTGGCCGCCCTGCCCCCCGTGCCCGTCCCGGGTGTGACGCCGGAGCCACCCGTCCGCCACTGATCGTGCGAATCGGGTGACGGCCGTTTGACAGCGCTTGCCTTGCGGCTGTTAGATGGCGAATTGACCGCGGCGGGCGACTCCGCCCGCCGCGAATTCGGGGGAACGTAAAGCGATGAACAAGCAGGAGTTGATCGGTGCCGTCGCCGAGGCGTCCGGCCTGACCCGGGGCGATGCGGTCAAGGCGGTCGAAGCGGTGTTCGACACGATGAGCGCCGTGCTTGCGCGCGGGGACGAAGTCCGGCTGGTCGGGTTCGGCACCTTCCTGGTGTCGCAGCGCAAGGCATCGACCGGGCGCAACCCGCGGACCGGCGAACCGATGAAGATCGACGCCTCTGCCCAACCGAAGTTCAAGCCCGGCAAGGGCCTGAAGGACGCCGTGAACGCTTGAACCGCCTTCGCCGCCCGCCTGACGGCGGCATCAGGGCTGGACAAGCCGGCGGCGACTCCCTAATCGGCCCTCTCACCGCGCGGCTTGCCGCCGGTTCCGGGCGTGGGCGCGTAGCTCAGTGGTAGAGCACACCCTTCACACGGGTGGGGTCGCAGGTTCAATCCCTGCCGCGCCCACCACGCCCCCTGAGGTCGAAGCGCTCGCGCAGGGCACGGCCGAACTTTCGAACACTCAAGCGCCAGATCCGCCCGGGTCCATACAGCGGCCACCCGATCGTGACACTCCGCTGTCTCGCGGCGCGTACAGTACCGGACCGCGGCATCGTCATTCGCCATCTGCGGACACCGCGCACCTCGCCCCGAGCAGCTTCACCACAAACCGGCATGCGGGCCGTCCATCCCACGAGGCCCGAACCGTTCCCCGGCGAAGGCCGGGGCCCAGACGCAACCGCTTCACCCAGGCCCCGGCCTCCGCCGGTGAACAACAGTGGCCGGCAACCAGCACAAAGCGGTGACGATCAGCCCGCGCCTCAACCGGACGCGACCGACTTGCCGATCACAGCAGCTCCGGGCCGATCCCCATCCCGCCGGAACAGCGTCGCGCCCCCTTCCGATCGCTCGTGACTGACCAGGACCGGGCAACCGCACCCCCGCGCCGGGTTCGACCCACGCCTCCACGCAGCAATGATCGTTCAGCTGTCCGGCACCATTGCGGAGACCGACAACGCCCCAGACCCGCGCGTCGTCGTGTCCGCCCCCACCGGCGACCCCCGATCCTCCGCCACCGCCGCCAACGGCATCGCCAGCCCGTACAACCCCTCAACCTGCGGATCCAGATTGGCGGCGATGAACGCCAGGTCGTCCGTCGACACCGGCGGATAGACATGCGGCTGATACGGCTTCACGCCCCTGCCCTTGTAACTGTCGACCGGTCGGAACACGTCGCCCATCGGCAACCCGGTCATCGCGGCCAGTGCGCGCGTCACCCCCTCCGGATCGGCCTGCACGCTCGCCTGATCGACCAGGCACAGATTATGCGCCCGCCGATGGAGTCCCGCCCAATGGGCCAGCTTCGCCGTCCGCTTCCGCATGGGATTGGCGAACCGCGCGCCGGTCTGCGGATCGCGTTCGTGCATCATCTCGGTCGCGTAGATCGGGTGCGCCTGGTCCACGCCCCAGAAGTCGCCGTACCAATAACTGGCCCATTCCATCCGGATGAAGTCGCTGAACCGCATCTGGCTGACCGCCGGGTCCAGATGCCATGGCTGGCGGTGGACGCTCTGCAACCATCCCACCGCATCGCGGGCGATCACCACGATCAGCGTCGACGGCTGGAAAAGCACCTGCGGCGGCACGAACCAGTGCTTGAACCCGTAGGCCTCGGTGAACGTCCCCTGCGGTAGATTGCCCTCGATCAGATGGATCAGCGCATTCGTCCCGCTGCACCGCTGGCCATAGACCTGGATCGTCCGGATCGCCTCGGGCGCCCGGACGATCGCCCGCACGCCCGCCATGCGCGTCTGCCACTCCACTGCGTCCATTCCGTCCCCCATCGCGACCGGCGTTCCGGCCGGCGCATCGCTCATGGCATCATTTCGCGCTGCCAGCACCACGGGCTGTTGTCGCGTTCATGCCATTTCGCGAAAGGTCGAACCCGACGACGAATGAACCCGCGCTCAATCCGCTTCCGTCCCCTTGTGACTGCCGAACCCGCGCGCCGCCATCTCCTTGGTCGCCGCATCCGCCTCGCTCGCACCACGCCGTGAGTCGTTGGCATCGTCCGCCTCAGCCGTCGGCGATGACCCGGCATCGACCGGCCGGGTCCGCGCGGCGGTCGCGTCCGCCGGCTTGGCCAGTTCGCGCTCGGGGGTCTGCGTGGGGCGCCGCTCTTCCATCGTCATTCTCCTTGTCCCGCGCCAACGCCGCCGAAAGCGCGCCGTTCCGCTCGCTTTCGGTCCGCTGCTTCGCCATGATGCGGCAACTGACATGGGGGAATGTAATGACTCGCCTGCTGCCGATGCTCCTCTTCTCGCTGTCCGTGCCCACGCTCGCCGCCGCACAATCGGCGGAGGACAATGTCCGCGCCACGATCGGCCGCGTCGAACGGCTGAACCCCCGCATCGGCGCGGTGCTGGCACTCGATCCCACCGCGCGCGATCAGGCTCGCGCGCTCGACCGTGGCCGCCGCGCCCGCGGTATCCTGTTCGGCATGCCGATCCTGCTGAAGGACAATATCGAGGCGAAGGGCCCGCTCCCCACCACCGCGGGCAGCCTGGCGCTGATCGATAACGTCACCAACCGTGACGCCCCCGTCACCGCATCGCTGCGTGCCGCCGGTGCGGTCATCCTCGGCAAGACCAACCTGTCCGAATGGGCCAACATCCGCTCCAACGCCTCGATCTCGGGGTGGAGCGCGGTCGGCGGCCAGACGCGCAACCCGCATGCGCTCGATCGCAACCCCTGCGGCTCCTCGTCGGGCAGCGGCGCCGCCGTCGCCGCCGGCATGGTCGATGCCGCGATCGGGACCGAGACGGACGGTTCGATCACCTGCCCCGCCGCGATCAACGGCATCGTCGGGCTGAAACCCACCGTCGGCCTCGTCAGCCGCACGCGCATCGTGCCGATCAGCCACAGCCAGGACACGCCCGGCCCAATGACGCGCGATGTCGCCACCGCCGCCCGCGTCCTGACCGCGATCGCCGGCACCGACCCGGCCGATGCCGCCACCGCACAGGCCGACCGCCGCCGCACCAACTATACCGCCGCGCTCAACCCCGCGGCGTTGAAGGGCATGCGGATCGGCGTTCTGCGCTTCGCGACCGGCTGGTCCGTGCCCGTCGACCGGCTGTTCGACGCCGCACTCGCCGTGCTCCGCGCGCAGGGCGCCACCCTCGTCGACATCACCGCGCTCAAGGACCGCGACAAGATCGGCCCGGCCGAAAACCTCGTCCTGATGACCGAGCTGAAGGCGGACCTCAACGCCTACCTCGCCACCACGCCCCCCGCGGTGAAGACCCGCACGCTGGCCGACGTCATCGCGTTCAACACCGCCAACGCGGATCGGGAAATGGCGCTGTTCGGCCAGGAAAGCTTTCTGGAGGCACAGAAGACCAAGGGCCTGACCGATCCGGCCTATCTTGCCGCCCGCGCGCTGTCGCTCCGCATCGCCGGGCGCGACGGGATCGACGCGCTGCTCGCCGCCAACCGCGTCACCGCGCTCGTCGCCCCCACCATGCCGCCCGCCTGGCTGATCGATACCGTCAACGGCGACCAGATCTCCGGCGGCGGCGCCGGCGGCCTCGCCGCGGTGTCCGGCTACCCGCATTTGACCGTCCCGATGGGCGCGGTCCGCGGCATGCCCGTCGGCCTTTCCTTCATCGGCCCCGCCTGGTCCGAAGCGCGCCTGATCGGCTACGGCTACGCTTATGAACAGGCGAGCCGGCTGAAGCTCACACCCACCTTCCGCAAGTCGGTCGAGACCGACGAAGACACGGAGAAGCTACTCCGACCGGCAAAGCGCTAATCAGATCGCGGGCCGAACCAACCCTGAAACCGTTCGTCCTGAGTAGGGACTGAGCGCAGTCGAAGGCCCGTATCGAAGGATCAGCCCCGCCCGCGAGGCGATGCTTCGATACGACCCCTCGATACGCGCAAGAGCGCTGCTCGGGCTCTACTCAGCACGAACGGATTAGGGGGGGCGCCCGGTCCAAACCCTCAAACGATATCCCGCCCCGTCACCAGACTTGGCACAACCGAAGACGGCGAATGGCTCCCCAGCGCCCCCGCCAGCAACGAAGCAACCGCCTCGCCCCGCGACGGCGCGCCTTTGGCCCGCGCGATCCAGGCGTCCAGCGCCGCCAGCGTTTCGGGGGACAAGGGCACGGGGATGATGGTCGGTTCGCTCATCCTCCGAACCTGCCAGACCCGGCCACGAAGCGAAACCCCCTTCACCCGCGATGCCCGCTCAGCTCCGCCCCCGCATCCTTGGCGAACCGCAGGTTGAAGATCGTCGCCGACGCCGAAATCGCCGTCACCACCAGGAACGCCGCGGTGAAATCACGCAGGCTCGGTACGCTCGCCCCCGATATCAGCATTCCGCCATGCAGCGCCGCCGCCCCGGTGCAGATCCCCAGCGATAGCATCAGCTGCTGGAACGTGGCGTAGAAGCTCGTCGCCGAACTCATCCGCTCCTTGGGGATCTCGTCATAGGCGATCGTATTGTACGCCGTGAACTGGAACGACATGAAGAACCCGCACGCCAGCAACGTGGCGAAGATCGCCGCCACCGGCCAGTCCGGCCGGAACAGCCCGCACACCGCATAGCCCGCACTCGCGACAAGCCCGTTCGTCACCAGCGCGCGCCGGAACCCGAACCGCCGCAGCAGCCGCGGCGCCAGCCCCTTCATCGCCAGCGACCCCATCGCGCCCGCCACCGTGATCGTCCCGCTCTCCGCCGCGGTCATGCCGAACCCCAGCTGCAGCATCAGCGGCAGCAGGAACGGCTGCGCACCCTGCGTGATACGGGTCAGCGACCCCGCGATCACCGACAGCCGGAACGACGATATCCGCATCAGCGACAGGTCCATGATCGGGTTCAGCACGCGCCGGGCATGGCGAATATAGAACCAGCCCGCGACCAGCCCGACCGCGGTCAGCACCATGCCCGTCACCAGTTCGCCCGACCGGCTCGCCGTCTCGAACCCGAACAGCAGGCAACCGAGCGAAACGCCCGACAGCACGAACCCGACGCCATCGAACGGCGAACGCCGCTCCGCACGATAGTCGCCGATATACTTCGTCACCAGCACGACGCCCAGCGTCCCGATCGGCAGGTTCAGCCAGAAGATCCAGCGCCAGTCGAGATAGGTCACGATGAACCCGCCCACCGGCGGCCCCAGGATCGGCCCGATCAGCGCGGGCATGATCAGCCACGACATGGCCGACACCATGTCCTCCTTGTTCGCGCTGCGCAGCAGGACCAGCCGCCCGATCGGGATCATCATCGCCCCGCCCAGCCCCTGCAGGAACCGTGCGCCCATCATGAACGGCAGGCTCATCGCCTGCCCGCACAGCAACGACCCGCTCATGAACAGCAGGATCGCCAGCCGGAACATCGTCCGCGATCCGAACCGGTCGGCCAGCCAGCCGCTGGCCGGAATGAAGATCGCCAGCGCCAGCAGGTAACTGGTCAGCGCCCCGCTCATTGCGGTCACCATCACGCCGAAATCGCGCGCCATCGTCGGCAGCGCGGTCGCCAGCACCGTCGCGTCCATCTGCTCCATGAATAGCGCGCACGCGATGATCAGCGCGACGACCCGGTAATTCCGCACGCTGCCCGCGCCGCTCGCCTGGTCCCGCGGCACCAGCGCCACCGCATCGGCCGCCGGCAATATGCCGTCGCGCACCTCCGCATTGATCGATGCCAGCCCGCGCCGCCGCAACCTCATGCGGCAATTCCCGCCGGCCGGACGCAGCTTGCGTCGCTCATGCTCTCACCCCTTCGCCGCCATTCGCATGCCGCAGGTCGGACCGCCCAGCTTACTCACAAGGAACCTCGCCACCGCTCTCCCGTTCCCCTAGGATATGCTGCACCGCAATATAAGCCAGGCCCGCCGATGAAGACGATCGACCGCTGGATCGAAACCTACGACAGCACCGCCATTCGGTTCGGCAGCGCGCTGGCGATCGGCATCGGCGCGATCCTGCTCGGCCTGCTGCTCCACCACGTCCTGATGCTCGTCGCGCGCCGCGGGGCCGCCCGCACCCCGTCCGGCACCGACGACCTGATCGTCGATCGGCTCGCCCAGCCGCTGCGCTGGGTGTTCTGCGCGATCGCGCTTACCGCCGTCCTGCCCGCGCTCCGGCTGAACGACGACGCGACCGAAATCTGGCAACGCATCTTCGGGCTCGGCGTCCCCGCGCTCATGGGCTGGCTTCTGATCGGCATCCTGAACGCGCTCCAAGACGTGCTGATCGCCCGCACCGACATCACGGTCGAGGACAATCTCCGCGCCCGCCGCAAGCGCACCCGCGCCGGCATCCTTCACCGCATCACCGTCTTCCTCGTGCTCGTCGTCACGCTCTGCATGATGCTCATCTCGATCCCCAGCGTCCGCACGATCGGCGTCACGCTGATCGCATCCGCCGGTCTCGCCGCACTTGCAGTCGGTGCCGCCGCGCAGCCCGCGCTGAAGAACCTGATCGCCGGGGTCCAGATGGCGTTTACCGAACCGATCCGGATAGACGACGCGGTCGTGCTCGACAACGAATGGGGCCGGATCGAGGAGATCACGCTGACCTACGTCGTCATCCGCATCTGGGACGACCGCCGGCTCGTCGTCCCCGTCTCGCGCTTCCTGGAACAACCGTTCCAGAACTGGACGCGCGAATCGGCGCAGCTGCTCGGCAACATCATCTTCTACCTCGATCCCACCGCCGACATCCCCCGCCTCCGCGCGCACCTCGCGACGGTCATGGACCGCATGCCGCTCTGGGACCGACGCTTCCACAATCTCCAGGTCACGGACATGAAGGCCGACATGATCGAGGTTCGCGCGCTCATGACCGCAAAAGACGGCCCGACCGCGTTCGACCTGCGCTGCGCGGTGCGGGAGGCAATGCTCGCCTACATCGCCGCCGAAATGCCGGAGGCGCTGCTCCAGCGGCGGATCACCCCGACGTCCGGCGACTGGCCTTTCAGTACGCCGGGGCCAGCAATCCGCGCAGCTTCGCCGCCAGCGTCAGCGGATCGAACGGCTTGACGATCAGCCCCAGCGATCCGGCGCAGCGGTAACGCTCCACATCGTCCGGCTGCGCCCGCGCCGTCATGAACACCACGGGCACCTTCGCCAGCCCGTCGATCTGCCGGACGCGCGCGACCAGCCCGGTGCCGTCCATCTCCGGCATCATCATGTCGACCAGCAGCAGGTCCGGCCGCCATGCGCCCCCACGCAGCAGCCTCAGCGCCGCGAACCCGGACTCCGCGGATCGGACATCGATCTGCGGATCCAGCGACAACGCCATGCCCGCGATCATGCGGATATCGGGATCGTCCTCGACATGCAGGACATGCAGCGCGGGCGGCGTCATCACCCGGTCTGGCCGCGCTGGGCGGCCGCGATCCCGTCACGGCCCGCGTCGTTCGCCGCAATCCCGTCGCCGTCGCTCCGCCCCGCCGGGCCGACCGGATCGTCTCCCCGATCGCTCGGCGCCGCGTCGGTCCCCACGCCCGCCCGCGCCAGCAGGCGATCGACCGCCGCGACCAGGTTGGCGGACGATCGCTCCGACCGGGCGACGACATAGTCGACCATCCGCTCCAGCACCGCGGTCACCGGACGCGTCGTGTACAGGATCGTCGCGACCGGATCGCCGCGCCCGTCCGCGTTCAACGCCGTCAGCCAGGCCGCCAGATCGTCCGGCGCGCCCTCCGACGGATCCTGATTCACGATCAGCACGACCGGCCGTTCCCGCCGCAGCAACGCGGTCGCCCCCGCCAGGTCGGGCGCCCCGCGCAACCGCGCCCGCCGACGCAGCGCCCCTGCCGTCCGATCGATCACCCCCGGATCGCTGTCGACATGGACGATCAGCGGACGTGCCGCCCCCATCCCGTCCAGCACCGTGCGCAACTGCGCCGCCAGCGCGCCGTCCGCGGTCTCGACCGCATCCCAGGATGCACGATCGGCATCGATCCCGAGCTGCACCGCGCCCCTGCTGCTGGCGATCACCGGCATCGGTAGGCGCGTCTCGGCCGGCCCGTCGCTCAATCCGGCCAGCAACGCCGGCCCGGTCTCGTCCACGCCGTCCAGTTCGATCAGCATCGCGTCGTAACTGCCGGACCGGATCGCCGCGCGCGCATCCTCCACGCTCGCCACCCAGTCGGCACTGCACCCGCCCGCATCCGCCAGCCGGCGCAGCCCGCACACCGCGGCCGGATGGTCGGCGCAGATCAGCATATGCGGCGTCTCGGTCGCGCCCGTCCGCAGGTTGATCGCGAAACAGAACCGCGCCCCGCCGCCCGCCCGCGGCTCGAACCAGATCGTCCCGCCATGCGCACGCACGATCTGCCGCGAAATCGCCAGGCCCAGCCCGGTGCCCACCGCCCGCCCGCCCGGTTCCGATTGCGCGAAACGGGTGAACAGCTGATCGCGGAACGCCTCCGGCACACCGGGCCCATGGTCGTCCACCATCACCACCGCGCGGCCCTGCCGCCGTTCCGCGGTGATCGTCACCGTCTCGCCCGCCGGGCTGAACCGGATCGCATTGGCCAGCAGGTTGGTCGTCACCTGCGCCAGCCGCCCCTCGTCGCCGCGCACCGGGATCACGCCCGCCGCGATCGACAGCGCGATGCGAACGTCGTGGACCGCGGCCAGCCCCTCGCTGCGATGCGCCACCTGACGCAGCACCGCGCCCAGGTCGAGCGGCTCCTCGCGGAACCGCAGTCCCCCCGCCTCCATCCGCTCGATATCGAGCAGGTCGTTGATCAGGTCGATCAGCCGCTGCGAATTGTCCTCCGCCACCTGCACCAGCCGCCGTGCGCTGTCGGACAGGTTGGCCTGCGCCGTCGCGCGCAGCAGGCCCAGCGCACCGACGATAGACGTCAGCGGCGTGCGCAGTTCGTGGCTCACCGTCGCCACGAACTCGTCCTTGATCCGCTCCACGCGCTTGCGTTCGGACACGTCGCGGATCGCGGCCACCACGCGCAGCCCCGTCTCCTCCGGCATCAGCCCCAGCGACACGTCGACCGGGACCATGCTGCCGTCGGCGTGATGCGCAACCCGGTCGATCCGGTACGGCTCCGCCAGCCGCCCGTCGATCAGCCCCAGCCGATCGGACAATGTGCCGCCCGCGGGCAACGCATCGGTCAGCGCGGCGATGTCCTTGCCGATCAGGTCGACCGGCGGCCGGCCGACGAGCTGGACCAGCGCGGGGTTCACCGCCTGGATCACGCCGTCCGGATCGATCAGCGCCACCGCGTCGCTCGTCGCCGCGAACACGCCGCGCAACCGCACCGCCGCGGCATGCACCGCCGTCTCCAGCCGATGCTTCGACCGCCGCCCCCGCCATTCGCGGGTCAACGCGACGGCGGCCAGCGCCGCCAGGAACGCGACGAGCAGCACCACCTGCCGCTCGACCGCGGCGATCCGCTCGTCGTCCGACGCGACCTGTCCGGCGATCATGCTGTCCTCGTCCGCGATCATCGCCGCGCCGACCGCACGCACCCGGTCCATCGCGCCCGACCCGGTCCGCCCCACCGTCTGGCGTGCGCTCGGGCTGCCGCGCATCGCGTCCACCCGCAGGATCGCGCCCAGTTCCCACAACTCCGCGTCGATCACCCGGTCGAGCACGGCATAGCGCTGCTTCTGCGCCGGCGTTTCGGGGGGATGATCGTCCAGCCGCGCGCGATACCGCGCAATGTCCGCGATCGCCGGCCGGTACGACGCCAGGTACGACCGGTTTCCACTGATCAGGTACCCGCGCTGCGCGGTTTCGGCATCCTTCAGGCGCGACAGCAGGTCGGACACGATCGTCCGCCGCTCGAACGCGCGGATCAGCCGGCCGCGCCCCTCCACCGCGCGCTGATATTCGGATCGGATTCCGACCGCGCCGAACGCAAGCAACAACGTCGCGATGATCCCGACGAGCACGAACTGCTTGCCCCGCGGGCGGGGTCGCGGTGCCGTCAGGTCGTGATCGAACATCGTGTTCATTGACGACCCCCCGGTCCCGGCAACCAGCGCTTCTGCGACGCTAAGTTGTTCCGGGCGCTAGGCGTATCGCGTTTCGGCGGCTTTGCAAGGGGACTGCGCACCTTTCCTGTGACCGGTAACAGGATTCAGTCCGCGTCGTCCCCCGGCGCGCGCGCGACCTGCCGCACCCACAGCAGCCGGGCGACCGCGATCACCAGCGCGATGCCCCCCGCAACCGCCAGCACCACGGGCAGCGTCGGCAGATGCGGCCTGAACCGCCCGGCCAGTTCCTCGATCCCCTCGCCGAACCCATAACCGAGCCCGGTGAAGATGACCGCCCACAACAGCGCCGCGACCGCGTTCAGCATCACGAACCGCATCGCCGGCACCTGCGACGTGCCGATCGCGACCGGGCTGACCGTGCGCAGTCCGTACAGGAACCGGAACGCCAGAATGAACCCGACCGGGTGGCGTTCCAGCGCACGCAACGCCCGAGCGAACGCCGGCTTTCCCATCACCCGCCGCACGCGCGGATGATCGCGGTACCGCCGCCCCAACGCGAAGAAGATCTGGTCCGACGTGAACGATCCGCCCGCCGCCACCAGCGCCGCACCCCACAACGGCACCAGCTCGCGGTGCGCCAGCACCCCGCCGGTCAGGACGACCGTCTCGCCCTCCAGCCCCGCGCCGACGAACAGCGCGATCAGGCCATAGTGCGCCACGAGGGTTTCGATCGACATCCCGCCGATCCTTGCCCGAACTCCGGGGCGCCCGCTACCGCGCAGACGGACCGGTCAGAAATAGGGTTCGTCGGTCAGCCGCTGCGACACCCACCAGATATTGCCGCGCGGATCGCGGATCCCGCCCTGCCGGTCGCCATAGGGCATGTCCCCGACCGCCATCTCGCAATGCCCGCCCGCCGCCAACGCCCGCGCCATCGCCGCATCGGCATCGTCCACATACAGGTACAGCGACACCCGGCTCGCGGGATACACCGCGGAAACATCACTCAGCATGATCGTCGTCCCGCCGAACCGCAGCTGGACATTCGCGATCCCGCCATCCCCCCGCATGCTCCGCCCAACCTCGACCGCCCCGAACGCGGCGATGAGGAACGCGACATACGCGTCCCACTCTTCCGCGAAGATATACGGTACAACTGTGCCAAAGCCGGGTGGCACGATCATCGTCTTCTCCTAAGCCCCCTCCTCCTCAGGGGTTGGGGGTGGGGGCAACAGTTCAGCGGGCGCACTCTGCCCAGGATCAGCAGAACCCGATCGCCCCGCCAACAAAGCCCCATCCAACACCCGCTCCACCCGCGCCTTCGCCGCCTTCTCCGCCGCAACCTCACCCTTGGTCCGCCCGAACTGCACCCGCCGCGCGGCCGCCGTCTCCGCCGCCACCGCCCGCGCCTTCTGCTTCCGCACGCGCCCCAGGTTCACGATCTCGCCCATGCGCAAACGATACGCCCATCCGGCATCGACGCAAAGGCCCCGCCTGCGCTATGGCAGCCGGAATGACCGCCGATCCCCTTGCCGCCTGGCTGCCCGATGCGCTGGGCCACGAACCGCGCGACATCGCCCTGTTCCGCCGCGCGCTGACGCACAGCAGCCACGCCGGCGCCACCTACGAACGGCTCGAGTTCCTCGGCGACCGTGTGCTCGGCCTCGTCGCCGCCGACTGGCTCTACACACTGTTCCCCGACGAGCCCGAAGGCGCCCTCTCACGCCGCCTCAACGCGATCGTCAGCCGCGAAACCTGCGCCGTCGTCGGCCGCGCGATCGGCGTCGACCGCATGCTCCGGCTCGGCAAACAGGCGCGCGACGACGGCGCGGTCAACAGCGGCAACGTCGTCGGCGACGCGGTCGAGGCACTGATCGGCGCGCTGTATCTGGAGGGCGGCCTGCCCGCCGCACAGGCCTTCGTCCGTCGCGCCTGGGGCTCGCTGGTCGATGCCGGCGCGCAGGCCCCGCGCCATCCCAAATCCGCGTTGCAGGAATGGGCCGCCGCGCATCGCTGCCGCCCGCCCGTCTACACGTTGCTCGGCCGCACCGGCGCGCACCATGCGCCGCGCTTCACCGTCGGCGTCGCCATCCCCGGCCGCGCCGAGGCGCAGGCCGAAGGCGCATCGAAACAGGAGGCCGAGACCGAGGCCGCCACCAAATTACTGGAGTCCCTGACGTGACCGCTTCCGACGCCCCCGAAACGCCCGAGCCCGCCCCTGAGCTAGAAACGGCCGGCCTCCACACCGCCGAACCCGCAACCGTCGCGGCACAAGACCAGCGCTGCGGCTTCGTCGCGGTCGTGGGTGCGCCGAACGCCGGCAAATCGACGCTGGTCAATGCGCTCGTCGGGCAAAAGGTCGCGATCGTCAGCCCGAAGGCGCAGACCACGCGCGTCCGCCTCATGGGCGTCGCCCTCGAAGGCGCGTCGCAGGTCCTGCTCGTCGACACGCCCGGCATCTTCGAACCGCGCCGCCGGCTCGACCGCGCGATGGTCGCCGCCGCCTGGGGCGGTGCGCAGGACGCCGACGTCATCGCCTTCGTCATCGACGCCAAGACCGGCCTCACCAAACGCCTCGAACCGCTCGTCCAGTCGCTCGCCGAACGCCGCGAACCGAAACTCGTCGTGCTGAACAAGGTCGACATCACCCCGAAGGAGAAGCTCCTCGAACTCGCCATGCGGCTTCAGGAGATGCTCAACCCGGAGGAGATCTTCATGATCGCCGCCAGCACCGGCGACGGCGTCGCGGGGCTCAAGGCCGCACTCGCCAAGCGCGTCCCCGCCGGCCCGTGGCATTTCCCGGAGGATCAGGTCAGCGACGCCACCGACCGCATGATGGCGGCCGAGGTCACGCGCGAACAGCTCTACCTCCAGCTTCACGCGGAACTGCCCTACGCCTCGGCGATCGAGACCGAGAAATATGAGGAACGCAAGGACGGCTCCGTCGTGATCCACCAGCAGATCCACGTCGGCCGCGATACGCAGAAGGCGATCGTGCTCGGCGCAAAGGGCGTCCGCCTCAAGGAGATCGGCAGCCGCGCCCGCGCCGAACTCGAACATCTCCTCGACCGCAAGGTCCACCTGTTCCTGCACGTGAAGGTCAACCCGAAATGGGAAGACGACCGCGGCCTCTACAAGGAAATCGGCCTGGACTGGGTCGAGTAGGACCACGCCGCTGCCCCGCCTCCCCATCCTCCTCATCGGCGGCGCCGGCGTCGCGCTGGTCGCGACGCTGCTGCTCGCCCCCGGCGAAAAACTGCCGCGCCCGCAGGATACGGCCCGCGCCGCCGCCACGCTGCCCGCCCGCCTCGCGGCGGCCGACATTACGCACGGCGCGGCCGTGTTCCGCCGCTGCGCCGCCTGCCACACGGTCGGCGCCGGCGGCGGCGACACGGATGGCCCGAACCTCCACGACGTCGTGAACAACCCGGTCGCCAGCCGCCGCCCGCGCTTCGCCTACTCCGCCAGCCTCGCCGCCACCGGCGGCACCTGGACCCCCGCCCGCCTCGACGCCTGGCTCACCAACCCCCGCGCCGTCGCCCCCGGCACCAGCATGGCCTTCGCCGGCCTGCCCAACCCGCAGGACCGCGCCGACGTCATCGCCTATCTTGGCAGACAGTAGACTAGTTCCCGCCAGATGCTTTCGCTAATTAACTTATTTGCCCCATTTCAGCCCGGAAACATTGAACTCAAATTGAGGATTCCCAGCCTCATAAAGAGTTTTCTCAATTACCACTTTTTTCGCTTTTTTTAGGTTTGTAATAAATTTAGTCGCTCCAACGATGAATATCGTATCACTACTGTTATCGGCAGGCCCATTAAAACTAATCGTTTGGGATGGACCACTATCAAATCGAACTGTTCCGCTACAACCCTCATATGAGGGGCACATCATCTGGCCTGAGCTAATGGTAAGAACCACATCGGTTCCATTCGAGGGCATGTGGCGAACTGTCATGCGCATACTAGTATTCGAATCGTAAGGAAAATCTTGGTCTATCGTGTTTGTGCTCGTCGTCTCCGCAAACCGCGAGGTATCGCCACGCACCTTGTCAACGTCCGTTGAATACACCCAATTTTCAGCCGGAGTAGGTGATTCAGTTGCATTTTGGGAGGTGGAAACATCCGAAATCTCTTCCAAATTATTCGCGTTGCCTGCCACAGAATTTTCTGGAGAAATTGCGTTCGATGAATCACCGTTAAACGATCCAATCATCGCCAGAATAATGACAATCACCAAAAAAACGCCGAGGGCCTTTCGCTTTTTGTTACGATCGTCATTGGCATGTTCGGTATTTTTGGCGTTCGTATCTCGCTTGTCTTCAATATTATCAACTAGCACCTCGGGTGGTATCGCCGAATATTTGCCTTCGTCTGGCACTTGACCCGCCCCACAAAACTGACAGAAACGAGCTCCGTCGGAGATCCCCTCTCCGCATTGAATACAGTACATCCAGCGCCCCCAAATTAATCACCAAAACCCACTAGCCCGGCAACTATTATGTTGCCTTATTTTACTGTCAACGAATGAACGTAATATCCTGCGTTCTAAAGTGGGCTCCGAGAGACGATGATCCTCGCCTCCGTTGCGAAAGGTTTGTTCAGGGCATTAATTGAAGGAAACGCACCGCACTCAGGGATTGCCCTTCCCCCCATGCGCGCCGACCGCGGTGCCGGTGCTGAAGCTCGCCTCGTCGGACGCTAGCGCCACGTACAGGCTGCCCAGCTCCGCCGGCTGACCCGCGCGGCCGAGCGGGGTGTCCTGCCCGAACTCGCCTATCGTGCCGGGCAGCTGCCCACCCGCTACCTGCAACGGCGTCCAGATCGGGCCCGGCGCCACCGCATTCACGCGGATGCCCTTCTTCGCCAGCTGCTTGGCCATCCCCTTGGTCAGGTTGAGGATCGCCGCCTTCGTCGCGGCATAGTCGATCAGTTCCTCGCCCGGATCGTAGCTGTTGACCGAGATCGTGTTGATGATGACCGACCCCGGCGGCAGGCTCGGGATCGCCGCCTTGCTCACCCGGAACACATGGTAGATGTTCGTCTTGAACGTCCGGTCGAACTGCTCGTCCGTGATTTCCAGGATGTCCGCCTTGCTCTGCTGATACGCGGCATTGTTCACCACGATGTCCAGCCCGCCCAGGCCCGCGATCGCCTTGCGCACGATACCCTCGCACGCCTCCAGTGTCCGGATGTCGGCCGGGATCGCCACCGCCTTGCGCCCCGCCTGACGGATCAACGCGACGACTTCGCGCGCGTCCGGCTCCTCCGTCGGGTAGTAGTTGATCGCGACGTCGGCCCCCTCGCGCGCGAACGCGATCGCCGCCGCCCGGCCGATCCCGCTGTCGCCCCCGGTAATCAACGCCTTGCGCCCGGTCAGCTTGCCCGACCCGCGATAGCTCGTCTCGCCGTGGTCCGGCCGCGGCGTCATCTTGCTCGCCAGCGCCGGCCAGGGCTGGCGCTGTTCCGGGAACGGCGTGTTGGTATATTTGGTCCGGGGATCGCGCAGCGAGGGTGCCGCACCACCACCGCCCGCCTGCGCAAGCCCCGGTGCCGCAGTCGCCGCCGCGATCCCGATCGCCGCACCACTTAAAACCGTCCGTCGCGAAGTGCCGTCGCCGTCCATCTGCCGTCTCCCTGTCCGTATCGCCCCTCAACGGACGACACGGACGGACGTTCAGACGGCCGCGCTCAAACCCAGCCGCGCTCCGCGCCCACCTTCGCCTCATAGGCGGAGATCGCGTCACCCTGCGCCATCGTCAGGCCGATCTCGTCGAGCCCGTGCATCAGGCAGTCGCGCCGGAACGGGTCGATCGTGAAGCTGTAGCGGTCCTGGTACGGCGTCGTCACGGTGCAGCTTTCCAGGTCCACCGTCACCGGCAGCCCCTCCGCCGCGACCACCATCAGCCGGTCGACCGCATCCTGCGGCAGGACCACCGGCACGATCCCGTTCTTCACCGCATTGCCGGAAAAGATGTCGGAATAGGACGGCGCGATCACCGCCTGCACGCCCATGTCGCCCAGAGCCCAGGCCGCATGTTCGCGGCTCGATCCGCACCCGAAATTGTCACCCGCGATCAGCACCGGCGCGCCCACGTAGCGCGGGTCGTCGAACACGTTGCCCGGCTCGCGCCGCACCACCTCGAACGCGCCGCGGCCCAGGCCCGACCGGCTGATCGTCTTCAGATAATGCGCCGGGATGATGACGTCGGTGTCGACATTCTTCCGCCCGAACGGGATCGCGCGCCCCTCCACCTTCACCACCGGCTTCATGCGTTCGCTCCCATCAGTTCGCGGACGTCGGTCAACCGCCCCGTCACCGCCGCCGCCGCCGCCATCGCGGGGGACAGCAGATGCGTCCGCGCGCCCGGCCCCTGCCGCCCGACGAAGTTCCGGTTGCTTGTCGACGCGCACCGCATCCCCGGCGGCACCTTGTCCGGGTTCATCGCCAGGCACATCGAACAGCCCGGCTCGCGCCATTCGAAGCCCGCCTCCACGAACACGCGGTCCAGCCCCTCCGCCTCCGCCTGCCGCTTCACCAGCCCCGACCCCGGCACGACCAGCGCCTGCGCGACACCCGGCGCGACATGCCGCCCGCGGACCACATCGGCCGCGGCGCGCAGGTCCTCGATCCGGCTGTTCGTGCAACTGCCGATGAACACCATGTCGACGCCGACATCCTGCATCCGCGTGCCCGGTACCAGGCCCATATAGTCGAGCGACTTCTGCGCCGCGGCCTGCTTCGACGGATCGGCAAAGCTCATCGGATCGGGCACCACGCCCGTGATCGGCACCACATCCTCCGGGCTCGTCCCCCAGGTCAGGCTCGGCGCGATCTCGCCCGCGTCGATCACCACCACCTTGTCGTATGCCGCGCCCGGATCGGTCGCCAGCGTCCGCCACCACGCGACCGCCGCGTCCCACTGCTCGCCCACCGGCGCCATCGGCCGCCCCTTGAGGTACGCGAATGTCGTCTCGTCCGGCGCCACCAGCCCGGCGCGCGCACCTGCCTCGATCGACATGTTGGCGACGGTCAGCCGCCCCTCGATCGACATCTCGCGGAACACGTTGCCGGTATATTCGATCACATGGCCGGTCCCGCCGGCCGCGCCGATCCGCCCGATGATGTGCAGGATTACGTCCTTCGGCGTCACGCCCGCGCCCAGCACGCCGTCGACGCGCACCTCCATCGACTGCGACCGTTGCAGCAGCAGCGTCTGCGTGGCGAGCACATGCTCCACCTCCGACGTACCGATCCCGAACGCCAGCGCCCCCAGTGCGCCGTGACTGGCGGTATGGCTGTCGCCGCACACCACCGTCGTGCCCGGCAGGGTGAAGCCCTGTTCCGGCCCCACGACATGCACGATTCCCTGCTCGGCGGCGACCGCATCGATATAGCGAATGCCGGCCGCCGGCGCGTTGCGGGCCAGCGCCTCCAGCTGCGCCGCCGACTCCAGGTCCGCGATCGGCAACCGCGCGCCCTGCGCATCCACCCGCCGCGTCGTCGGCAGATTATGGTCCGGCACCGCCAGCGTCAGGTCCGGCCGCCGCACCGTCCGACCCGCCACGCGCAGCCCCTCGAACGCCTGCGGGCTCGTCACCTCATGCACTAGATGCCGGTCGATATAGATCAGCGCGGTACCGTCCTCGCGCGTATCGACGACATGCGCGTCCCAGATCTTGGCATACAGCGTCTTCGGTTCGGTCATCGCGGGGGCCTCACAGCTATCGCGGGCGCCCTACACCCGCGACCCCGCGAAGGCAAAGCGGGGGCAACGGAACGTCGTGCAGGGCCGTCCTTTGAACGCCAAAACCAGCCTTAAATATTGGTCACAGTTCTTAAGCCCCTCTCCTTCAGGGGAGGGGTTGGGGTGGGGCTGACCTCGTCAAGCAAACAACGTTGCAGGGGAGGCTCGGTAGCCCCCACCCCAACCCAGTGTCAGGTCGGTCAGGCCCCTGGCCTGACCTGAACCGCAAAGCGGTTCACCTGACACTCCTAAAGGAGAGGGGCTAAGAAAAAGACGCTACTTCCCAAGCTCCAGATAATCCGTCGCCGGCAGCCCATACAACGCGTCGAACAGCTCAAGCGGCAACCCCACCGGCCGCGGGCTCTCGCTGTTCCACAACATCGCGATCCCGACCTTCTCCACCGGATCGAACAGGATCAGCGACCGGTATCCCGACACCGCCCCGCGATGCCCGACCAGCAAATGCCCCGCCAACCGGTGGTTGCGCCAGCCCAGCGCATAGCGCCCATCTGTCATCGCCCGGTCGAACGTCCCCTGCCGCCCGCGCGGCACCTTGATCCGCGCGCGGTGCAGGTTGTCGAGCAGCGCCTGCGGCAACACCCGCGGGCTCCCGCCCATCTGCGCCTTCAGCCATAGCGCCAGGTCGCCGATCGAGCTGTTCACGCCGCCCGCCGCCGGCACCCTGTAATAGGGTTCCTGCACGGTCAGCACGCGCGACCCCTTCGTCGGCCGCGCCCAGCTCGCCGCCCCCGTCAGCCCCGCCCGCCCGATCGACGCGTTCACCATGCCCAGCGGCCCGAACAGCATCGACTGCACCGTCGTCGCATAACTCCGCCCGGTCACTGCGCGGACGATCTCGGTCACCGTATCGAACGCGATATTCTGGTACGCGAAACACGCGCCCGGCGAACAGATCGACGACAGCCCGGCATACAGCCCGCGAATGTACGCCGGGTCCATCCCCTCCTCCAGCTTGTCGTCATATGCGTTCTTGACGATCCCCAGCCGGTGCGACAGCACGTCCTCGATCGTCGCGAACCGCTCCTTGCCGCCCGGCAGCCGCAACGACGTGCGGTACCGCGTCACCGGAGATGCCAACGACAGCTTCTTCTCCGCCGCCAGCTTCTCCATCGTGGTCGCCGCCACCGTCTTGGACAGCGAGGCCCAGCGGAACACCGTGCGCGACGTCACCGGATCGCCCGCCGCACCCGGCTCGGTCCGGCCATATCCCTTCACGAACGTGACGCGTGATCCCTCGACCACCGCGACGCCCAGGCCGCTCATCCCCGGCGTCCGCATCAGCCCTTCGATCCGCCGGTCGAGTTGTGCGTAATCGACCCGGTGGTGCGCGCTCGCCGCGTCCGCGATCCGCCCCCCGGCATCCGCGACGGACGCCGGCAGCACCGCCGCCGCACCCGGCTGCGCATTGGGTTTCTCGGTCGCCGACCCGCCCTGCCAGCCGGCCACCGCCGTCACGCCGATCAGCAACGCCGCACCCGCCAGCGCCGCGCTCGGGCCGACCGGTTTGCCCTTCGGCCGCGACGTCGGCCATGTCAGTCTGCGAAATCTCATCGCGCTGCTCTAACCCCCGCCGCCACTCCGCAAAAGCTCCGCCCGCCGCGCAAACCGCTCCCCCTGGCGGGCCCACCCCGCCGTCCGGACCAGCGCCGGGGGACGGCGGCAAGCGCATGACCACATCGCATCGACGCCCTTTCCGGATGAACCACAGCACTGTCAAATAATCGTAACATGGATTTACTTCGGTGCAGGCGACATTCCACTTCCGACGGCGTCCGCGCTGCGCTATGTCCTGGTAATCGCCTACAAATGGCGGCGGAGATGGACGATGCAGTTCACGGCCCTGATCCTTCTGCTTGCGACAACCGCTGCGGCGGTGCAGCCGGCACCGACCCCGGCGGTCCGATCCGCGCCACCGGCGGCTGAGTTCACGGTCCCGACGCAAGGCCCACCCACCGACCTCAGCCAGCACGTCGCCGGCTGGCGCTACGCCGAGGCGCCGAAGACACCCAGGACCGAGGATGTGGTCAGCTTCGTCCCCGGCCCGGTCCGCTGCGGGACGGACATCGTCGCGCCCGATCGCGTCGTCCGGCCGTACGAAACCAGCACGGTCCGCTACGCCCCGCCGCCCGGCCCGCCCTCCGGCACCACGCAGCCGGGTTTCGTATGGCCACCCAAGACGAACCCGCGCGTGCTCGACTTCACGATCGACGCCGCCGGTCGCCCCACCGCGATCCGCCAGCGCCCCGGTCCTGCGGAATACGGCATGTTCGTCGACACCAGCGACCTCGCCCCCGCCCTGTCGGGCTGGCGTTTCCGCCCCGGCGCGGCGCGCACGGGTTGCAGCATCGGCTTCACGGTGCAGCCCGTGCCGATCGATCGGGCGCCCGCCGCGTTGCTGGCGCGCCTCCTGTCCGGGCCGATGATCGGGTCCGCCGGCAAGGCCGCGTTCGATCGTCTGAAACCGGTCGGATCGACCTGTTACGAAGGCGGCCGTCCGAACGTCCGGAGCACCAACTTCCCGTCGTTCGAACGCTTCGTCGAACCGAACGGCGACTGGAACTTCAGCTATTTCCAGCACGACATCGACGCGGCCGGCCGCCCGTCCAAGATCCGGCTGATCGCGTCCAGCGGCAATAACGGCTTCGATGCCGCCGCCCGCGCCGCGCTCGCGCTCAACCGCTACGAACCCGGCGCGCGCACCGGATGCCTGTTCCAATATCATACGAACAGCGCACCGATGGCGCCCGCGCCACGCCCGGCCGTGCCGGTGGCGACGAAGGGCCCCGAATGCCCGGTCGACCTGCAGCAGGTCATGACATTGCCGCCCGGCCGCCCGTTCCCGACGCCCTTCGCCAGGCGCCGCATCGGCGGCGTTGCGACCGTGCGGTTCGACGTCGCCTCCTGGGGCCAGACCGGCAACGTCCAGGTCGTCGCCGCCGAACCGGCCGATGCGTTCGGCGAAACCGCCCGCTCGATGATCCAGCGCGCCACCGTCGCGCCCAGTCCGAACGGCTATCGCGGCTGCGTCACCACCGTCCGCTTCGCCCTCCCCGGCCAGCGCACCGCCGCCGGGGAAGACGAGGCGCAGGCCCCAAGCTGATCAGCCCGCTTTAGTCTTCCCCGACGACACCGCGATACTCGACAGGTCTGTGGCCACGTCGATCGGCACACCGGCCGCCTTCCGCTCGGAATAACGATCGACGAGCTGGACTGCGTGCGGGCGCAGCAGGACGGTGAAGCGCACCAGTTCCTCCATCACGTCGACGATCCGGTCATAGTAGGCCGACGGCTTCATCCGGTCGTCGTCGCCGAACTCCTCGAACGCCTTTGCGACGCTCGACTGGTTGGGGATCGTCACCATCCGCATCCAGCGCCCCAGCACGCGCAGCGTGTTCACGCTGTTGAACGACTGCGACCCGGCCGACACCTGCATGACCGCCAGCGTGCGGCCCTGCGTCGGGCGCATCCCGCCCATCGCGAGCGGCAGATGGTCGATCTGCAGCTTCATGATCCCGGTGATCTGGCCGTGCCGTTCCGGGCTGCACCACACCTGCCCCTCCGACCAAAGCGACAGCGCGCGCAGTTCGTGGACCGCGGGATGATCGTCGCCCGCCACCTGGTCGGGCAGCGGAAGCGTCGCGGGATCGAAGATCCGCGTCTCGCACCCGAAGAAACGCAGCAGCCGCGCCGCCTCCTCAACGCACAGCCGCGAATAGGATCGCGCGCGCAGCGATCCGTAAAGCAGCAGGATACGCGGCGGCGGATCGCCCGCCCCCAAGCCGAAAGCGGGCCGCTCGATCGCATAACGCCGATCAAGCGCCGGCAGATGATCGGGATCGGTGATCGTGCGAAGCGGCATCAGGCAGTCCTCGGTCCCAACATTATGACACAGCTGCCGACCAGGCAGAGCACGGCCCCGCCCACGTCCCAGCGATCCGGCCGCACCCCTTCGACCGCCCACAGCCAGCCCAGCGACGCGCAGATATAGATTCCGCCATAGGCCGCAAAGGCGCGACCCGCCGCATCGCTGTCCACCCGCGTCAGCAACCAGGCGAACAGCGCAAGCGACACGATGCCGGGCACCAGCCACAACGGCGACCGGCCCAGCCGCAACCACGCCCAGAACGCGAAACAGCCGCCGATCTCCGCCACCGCCGCGGCCAGATAGACGACCGCCGTCATGCCATCCCGATCCGGATCGCCAGTGCCGCCAGCGTGACCAGCAGGACCGGAACGGTCAGCGTGGCCCCGACCCGGAAATAATATCCCCAGCCGATCCGGATGCCCCTCTGGCCAAGGATATGCAGCCAGAGCAGCGTCGCGAGCGAGCCGATTGGCGTGATCTTCGGCCCCAGGTCGCACCCGATCACGTTGGCGTAGATCATCGCCTCGCGCACCGCGCCGGTGGCATGGGTCGCCTCGATCGACAGCGCCCCCACCAGAACGGTCGGCATGTTGTTCATCACCGACGACAGCAGCGCGGCGATGATCCCGGTGCCGAACGCCGCGCCCCACACGCCGCCCTGCGCCGTGCGGTCGAGCAGGACGGCCAGATGATCGGTCAGCCCCGCATTACGCAGGCCGTAGACGACCAGATACATGCCCAGCGAGAAGATCACGACCTGCCACGGCGCGCCGCTCAGCACCCGGCGCGTCTCGATGACCCGCCCGCGCGCCGCGATCACGATCAGCAGGACCGCACCGGCTGCCGCGACCACGCTGACCGGCACGCCGATCGGTTCGAGCACGACGAACCCGACGAGCAGCAGCGCCAGCACGATCCAGCCCGCCCGGAACGTGGCCGGATCGCGGATCGCCTGCGCCGGCGTGCGGAGCTGCCCCACATCATATCCGGCCGGTATGTCGCGGCGGAAGAACAGCAGCAGCACGACCAGCGTCGCGGCGATCGACGCCAGATCGACCGGCACCATGACCGCGGCATAGTCCGCGAAGCCGATCCGGAAGAAGTCGGCCGACACGATGTTGACCAGGTTGGACACGATCAGCGGCAGGCTGGCGGTATCGGCGACGAACCCCGCCGCCATGACGAACGCCAGCGTCGCCCGGTCCCTGTACCCCAGCGCCCGCAGCATCGCGATGACGATCGGCGTCAGGATCAGCGCCGCGCCATCGTTCGCGAACAGCGCCGACACCGCAGCACCCAGCAGCACGATCAGCACGAACAGCCGCCGGCCATGCCCGCCGCCCCAGCGCGCGACGTGCAACGCCGCCCACTCGAAAAACCCCGCTTCGTCGAGCAGCAGGCTGACGATGATGATCGCGACGAACGTCGCCGTCGCGTTCCACACGATGCCCCACACCGTCGGAATGTCGCCCAGCGACACGACGCCGAGCAGCAGCGCCACCGCCGCCCCGCCCATCGCGCTCCACCCGATGCCGAGCCCGCGCGGCTGCCAGATGACGAGCGCGATGGTGACCGCGAAGATGGCGAGCGCCAGGATCATCCGGCGACGCGCCGACCTCTTTCGTCCACCACCTGCGCGCCGTCTTCCTTGGCGAAGGCGCCGCGCTGCGGTTCCGGCAACAGGTCGAGCACCGCTTCGGACGGCCGGCACAGCTTCACGCCCAATGGCGACACGACCAGCGGGCGATTGATCAGGATCGGGTGCGCCATCATCGCATCGACCAGCGCATCGTCGGACAGGCTCGCCTCGCCCAGCTCCAGCTCGGCATAGGGCGTCCCCTTCTCGCGCAGCAGATCGCGCGCGGTGATGCCCGCCCGCTCGATCAACGCCACCAGCAGCGCGCGCGACGGCGGCGTCTTGAGATATTCGACGACATGCGGCTCGATGCCGGCATTGCGGATCAGGCCCAGCACGTTGCGCGACGTGCCACACGCTGGGTTGTGATAGATCACGATATCGACGGCCGGCACCTTCGCCATGTTGGGCATCCTTTCAACAGCAGGGAGACAGTTCGGCGAGCAGCGGCGCGCACAGCTCGGGCGCCCCCGCGCAGCAATCCCGGACAAGAAACAGCGTCAGCGCGCGCAACCCGTCCAGATCGGCGCGGTAGACGATCGATCGCCCGCGGCGCTCCGACCGCACGACACCGGCGCGGGCAAGAATCGCGAGATGCGCGGACATGGTATTCTGCGGCACGCCAAGCGACCGCGCGATCTCCCCCGCCGCCATCCCGTCCGGCTCATGCCGCACCAGCAGCCGGAACACGTCAAGCCGCGTCCCCTGCGCAAGCGCGCCCAGTGCGGCGATGGCAGTGTCCGTTTCCATATATCCAGCTTATTGGAAGTATCGACGCCTGGCAATCACCGAAACCTGTTCGGTTCGAGCCTGTCGAGAACCCCACGCAAGGCCGTTCACCGGCGCGAACCATGCGGATCTCAGGACAGCGCTACCGGGCAGCCTTTCCAAGCCGCTGGCCGTCGAAACGTCCCTGATACAGTATATCCGGTTTGAGGCCCACGATGGAGCGGGTGAAGGGAATCGAACCCTCGTCACTTGCTTGGGAAGCAAAAGCTCTACCATTGAGCTACACCCGCATACCGATCGGTACGCGTCCCGGCGGGTCGCCCCGTCGGTTCGGCGCTCATACTTTCAGTTCGCACCGACGGCAAGGTCTATCCGGGCGGCCGCACGACGATAATCCTGTTCCCGCCCCGCCGGATTTGCCATGGGATCGGGCATGACCAACCCGCCCCCCGCCGCCCCCGCCCTCCGCCTCGGCCTGCTCGGTGCCGGCGGGCGGATGGGTCAGGCGATCCAGACCGCGGCCGCCGATGCCCGCATCACCGTCGCGGGCGGCATCGGCCGCGAAGGCCCGGTCGTCGGCCCCCATGCCGATGTCGCCGCACTCGCCGCCGCCTGCGACGTCCTGATCGACTTCTCGACTCCCGCCGCCCTTGCCGCAAACCTCGCCGCCGCGACCGCCGCCGGGACACCCATCGTGATCGGCACCACCGGACTCGACCCCGCGCACCACGCCGCGATCGACGCCGCCGCGCACACCATCCCCGTGCTCCAGGCCGCCAACACCGCGCTCGGCGTCAACGTTCTCGCCTGGCTCGTCGAACAGGCCGCGGCACGGCTCGGTCCCGACTGGGACATCGAGATCGTCGAGATGCACCACCGCCACAAGCGCGACGCGCCGTCCGGCACCGCGCTCCTGCTCGGCACCGCCGCCGCCACCGGCCGCAACGAGAATCATGCGGACCTGGCCCGCACCGATCGCGCCGCCCAGCCCCCGGCCGTCCGCGAAACCGGCACGATCGGCTACGCATCGCTCCGCGGCGGCTCCGTCGCCGGCGATCACCAGGTCATCTTCGCGACCGAGGGCGAGCGGATCGAACTCGGCCACCGCGCCGAAAGCCGGGCGATCTTCGCGCGCGGTGCGGTCCGTGCGGCGGGCTGGCTCGTCGGCCGCGCGCCCGGCCGCTACGCCATGTCCGATCTGTTCGCCGACTGATGGCCATGCGCCCCATGCCGCGCGCCGACGTGTTCGAATTCTACCGCCGCCTGGCGGAGGCGGACCCCGCGCCGCAGACCGAACTCGCCTACACCAATGCCTACACGTTGCTCGTCGCCGTCGCGCTGTCCGCGCAGGCGACCGACATCGGCGTCAACAAGGCGACGCGCAAACTGTTCGCCACGGTCGACAACCCGGCCGCGATGGTGGCGCTCGGGCTCGATGCGCTCAAGGATCACATCCGCACCATCGGCCTGTTCAACACCAAGGCGAAGAACGTCATTGCACTGTCCGAACGCCTCCTCGCACTCCACGGCGGCCAGGTGCCCGCCGACCGCGAGGCGCTCGAACAGCTCCCCGGCGTCGGCCGCAAGACCGCCAACGTCGTGCTGAACGTGGCATTCGGGCACGAGACGATCGCGGTCGACACGCACATCTTCCGCGTCGGCAACCGCACCGGCCTCGCCATCGGCAAGGACGTCGTCGCGGTCGAACGCCGGCTGGAGGCGGTCACCCCCGCCCCGTTTCGCGCCCACGCGCACCACTGGCTGATCCTGCACGGCCGCTACATCTGCAAGGCGCGCACCCCGCTCTGCTGGCGCTGCCCGGTCGCCGACCTCTGCCGCTACAAGCCCAAGACCCCCGCCCCGCCGGCCCCCGCCGCGACGGTGCTCCCCGGTCTCAATTAAGGTCTATCCCCCCGCCCAGCCCTTTGCTAAGTGCCCGTCCAGCGCACCGTTAGCTCAGCTGGATAGAGCACTGCCCTCCGAAGGCAGGGGTCGGGGATTCGAATTCCTCACGGTGCACCAACCTTCTCAGACACTTCGAATGGCTTCGACCGAGGCCTACCCCGGTGCAAGTTCGGTGTGGCGACATGGGATCCGTCTCGCGCGCGACAAAGTCGTGTTCCCCGGCGAAGGCCGGGGCCTGGACGCAACTGCCCCACGAAACGGCCCGACGCGAGACTCAACCACCCCCCAACCCACCGTCATCCCGGACTTGATCCGGGATCCAGGGCCATAAACGCTGCGTCCCGCATCCTGGACCCCGGATCAAGTCCGGGGTGACGCCAAGGGAGGTAGTCAGTCTTAGGCCACAGGCTCAGGGCTCTACGCCCCAAACCTCACCCCCTCAAACGCAGCAGTCGTCTTCGCCCGAACCTCGTCCGCCGTCACGTCCGGCGCCAGCTCCACCAGCCGGAACGGCGACGCGTGGTCCGCTCGCCGGAACACGCACAGGTCGGTCACGATCATGTCCACCACGTTCCGCCCGGTCAGCGGCAGGGTGCACGTGGGTATGAACTTCGCACTGCCGTCCTTGGCGGTGTGGTCCATCACCACGATGATCTGCTTCACGCCGGCGACCAGGTCCATCGCCCCGCCCATGCCCTTCACCATCTTGCCCGGGATCATCCAGTTGGCGATGTCGCCGCCCTCCGAAACCTCCATCGCGCCCAGCACGGTCAGGTCGATATGCCCCCCGCGGATCATCGCGAAGCTGTCGGACGACGAGAAATAGCTCGACGACGGCAGCTCGCTGATCGTCTGCTTGCCCGCGTTGATCAGGTCCGCGTCGACCTCGTCCTCATACGGGAACGGCCCGATCCCCAGCATCCCGTTCTCGGACTGCAACGTCACCGTCACGCCCTCCGGAATGTTGTTGGCGACCAGCGTCGGGATGCCGATCCCCAGATTGACATAATATCCGTCGCGCAGCTCGCGCGCGGCCCGCGCCGCCATCTGATTGCGGTCCCAGCTCATTTCGCACCCTTTCTGGCGGCGGGATCGGCCCAGCGCCGGTCCACCGGAAATACATCGTCGAACGTGCCGACAAGCCCGGCGCCGTACACCGGGTTGGGCAGCATGAACCAGCCATGCCCCCAGCGCTCGCCCGCCCCCGCGGCCTGCGCCGCCGCACGCCGCACGGGCGCCGGACCCACGAACCGGTCGCTAAAATCGCCGAGCTGGTCGCCCACCATCGCGATTACGCACCAGCGTTCGGAAATCAGCCGCCGGCGCGCATCCTTGCCCGAACCGCCGCCCGCATCGCCCTTCAGGAACAGCGTCTCGCCATGCACCGCCGGCCCGAGCCCCGCACCCTCGATCGCCGCGCGGCTCTCCTCCGCGGTGGCGGCATTGCGGTTGGAATTGAAGATCACCGTCACGCCCTGCGCCCGCACCGCCGCCAGCGCATCGACTGCGCCCGGCACCGGCAACACCGCCCGCGCGCCGGTCCGCTCCCACCGCTCCCATCGCGCCGGGTCGTACGGCCGCACCGCCAGCCCGTCGGCATATTCATAGCCAAGGTTCAGCAACGCCGTCTCGTCGACATCCAGCACGATCGCCCGCGGCTTGGCGCCACACGGCCCCGCCCCCTCGACCACCGACACCGGCGCCGCCCGCGACGATGCGCGCACATAATCCGCCAGCCCCGCATAAGCCTGCCGACTGAGCGCCGCCGCCTCACCCGACCCGTACAGATACTGCATCCCCGCCGGCACCGTCACCACCGGTGCAGGCGTTGCCGCACATCCCGAGAGCGCAAGGCCAGCCAAACCGAACAACAGAAAGCCCCTCTCCTTCAGGGGAGGGGTTGGGGTGGGGGCTACCTCTTCGCGCCATCGACGTTGCAGGATTGAAGCGGTCAGCCCCACCCCAACCCCTCCCCTGAAGGAGAGGGGCTTAGAAGAAGCCCGGCTCACACCCGCTCCCGCACCGTGCGGAACTCGATCCGCTTGTCGTACGGCGCGCCCAGCACCAGCCGCTTCACATAGATCCCCGGCACATGGATCGCGTCGGGGTCCAGCGACCCGACCGGCACGATCTCCTCGACCTCCGCCACCGTCATCGACGATGCGGTCGCCATCGGCTGGTTGAAATTTCGCGCCGTCTTGCGGAAGATCAGGTTGCCCGCCTCGTCCGCCTTCCACCCCTTGATGATCGACAGGTCCGCGCGGATGCCGCGTTCCAGGACATACTCCTGCCCGTCGAACAGCTTCACTTCCTTGCCCTCGGCCACCAGCGTGCCGACGCCCGTCTTGGTGTAGAAACCCGGGATCCCCGCCCCACCCGCGCGCACGCGCTCGGCCAGCGTCCCCTGCGGACAGAATTCGACCTCCAGCTCACCGCTCAGATATTGCCGCTCGAACTCCTTGTTCTCACCGACATAGGAGGAGATCATCTTCTTGATCTGTCGCGTGCGGAGCAGCTTGCCCAGCCCCTCCCCGTCGATGCCGGCATTGTTCGACGCCACCGTCAGCCCGGTCGTGCCCGCCGCCGCGATCGCATCGATCAGCCGTTCCGGCACGCCGCACAGCCCGAACCCGCCGGCGCAGATCGTCATGCCATCGAACAGGACGCCGGACAGCGCCGCGGCCGCATCGGGATACAGCTTGTTCATCGGCGACTCTCTCCAGTTCTTCTTCTGCACCGCGGAATAGGCCGCCCGTACGACGCCGGTCAATCGGGCGCGCACACCCCGGCGTGACACCGCCGCGCGACCATGCGATTGAGCGCCAACCGCAGGAGAACCGCCATGGCGACCGCTTACGATACCAGTCTCGGCCTCTACATCGCCGGCACCTGGCGCACGGGCGAGGGGCGCGACACCCACGCCGTGCTGAACCCCGCCACCGGCGAAACGCTCGCCCAGCTGCCGCTCGCCACCGCCGCCGACCTGGACGAGGCGCTCGCCGCCGCCGACCGCGGGTTCAAGGCCTGGCGCGCCACCGCCCCCGACGCCCGCGCCGCGATCCTGCAAAAGACCGCCGCGCTCCTCCGCGAACGCGCCGACCGCACCGCGCGCATCGCCACCACCGAACAGGGCAAGATCCTGGCCGAGGCGAAGGGCGAGGTCGCATTCGCCGCCGCCCTGCTCGATTTCCACGCGGGCGAGGCGCTGCGCATCTACGGCCGCGTCCTGCCGCGCCCGGCCGGCACGCGCTCGCTCGTCCTGCACCAGCCGGTCGGCCCGGTCGCCGCCTTCTGCGCCTGGAACTTCCCGGTGATGAACGTGGTGCGCAAGATCGCCCCCGCGCTCGCCGCCGGCTGCTCGATCATCATCAAGCCGTCGGAGGAAACCGCCGGCTCCGCGGTCGAGGTGCTGCGCTGCTTCCAGGACGCCGGGCTCCCCGGCGACGTCGCGCAATGCGTGTTCGGCGTCCCCGACATGGTCTCGCGCCAGCTGCTCGCCTCGCCCGTCACGCGCAAGCTCAGCTTCACCGGATCGGTGCCGGTCGGCAAGCATCTCGCGGCGCTGGCGGCCGACACCATGATGAAGACGACGATGGAACTTGGCGGCCACGGCCCCGTCCTGGTGTTCGACGACTGCGATCTGGAAAAGACGCTCGACACGCTCGTCGCGCATAAATTCCGTAACGCCGGCCAGGTCTGCGTCGCCCCCACCCGCTTCCATGTGCAGGACGGGATCTACGACGCGTTCGCCGCCGGGTTCGCCGCCCGGACGAAGGCACTCGCGGTGGGCGACGGCATGGACGCCGCCAGCCAGATGGGCCCGATGGCCAACCCGCGCCGCCCGGACGCGATCGCCGGCCTCGTCGACGACGCACTGTCCGCCGGCGCGCGCCTGCTGGCCGGTGGCGAGCGTCGGGCCGCGGGCAACGGCTTCTTCTACCAGCCGACCGTGCTTGCCGACGTGCCGCTCGAGGCGCGCGCGATGAACGACGAACCGTTCGGCCCGGTCGCCCTCCTCCGCCCGTTCGCCACCGTCGACGATGCGATCGAACAGGCCAACCGGCTCCCCTTCGGCCTCGCGGCCTATTGCTTCACAGAAAACGGTCGCCGCCAGAACCTGCTCGGCGACGCGATCGAGGCGGGCATGGTCGCCATCAACGGCGTGCGCCTCAGCTTCCCCGACAGTCCGTTCGGCGGCATGAAGGACAGCGGCCACGGATCGGAGGACGGCCCCGAAGGCGTCCAGGCGCATCTGGTGACGAAGACCGTCCACATGTCCTGATCGGTGGACCGAAGGGGGCGTTCCCGTGTCGGCGGGAACGCCCCGATCGCGGTTAACGCGACCCCCGCGCGCAACCATGCTAGGCAAGCGCCCGAGATCGTCACGGAAAGGACCACCACCATGACTGGACGACCCGATGGCGCCCCCGGCCGCGGTGCACGGATTCTCTACGCGGTGGTCGTCGGCGTCCTGCTCCTGACGATCGCAGTCGCTGTCTTCGCCTACATCGAATCGCACCCCGCGCCCGAACGCGGCAGCGCGCAGCTTCCGGCACAGGCCGCAGAAGGCTCCGGCCTCCCCGCCCGCTGACGATCCGCACGGCATAGGCCATTTCGCCCGACCCGACGGACGCACGGTTTTCCGCCGCAACCGATCCGGCTATGACCGGGTCATGACATCCCCAGACACCCGCACCGGCGGCCGCATCCTCGTCGATCAACTCGTGGCGCAGGGCTGCGACCGCATCTTCTGCGTGCCGGGCGAAAGCTACCTCGCGGTCCTCGATGCGCTGCACGACGTGCCCGCGATCGACCTCGTCGTGGCACGGCAGGAGGGCGGCGTCGCCTACATGGCCGCCGCGGACGGCGCGATGACCAAGCGTCCCGGCATCGCCTTCGTCACGCGCGGCCCCGGCGCCACCAACGCCTCGATCGGCGTCCATGTCGCGATGCAGGATTCGGTCCCGATGATCCTGTTCGTCGGCGACGTCGCCCGCGCCGATCGCGACCGCGAGGCATTTCAGGAGGTCGACCTCGTCGCCATGTTCCGCCCGCTCGCCAAATGGGCCGCGCGGATCGACGACGCCGCCCGCATCCCCGAATATATCGCGCGCGCCTACGCCACCGCCATGGCCGGTCGCCCCGGCCCGGTCGTGCTGGCGCTGCCGGAGGACATGCTCTGCGACGTCGTCGCCGCGGTCGATCGCCCACGCATCGTCCGCCCGCCGCAACCCGTCGATGCGCTCGCGATGAACACGCTCGTCGATCTGCTGCGCGATGCCGCCGCCCCGATCGCGATCGTCGGCGGCGCGGACTGGGACGCCGCCACCGCGGTCTGGTTCTGCACCTGGGCGATGCGGATCGGCCTGCCCGTCGCCGCCGCCTTCCGTCGGCAGGATGCGATCCCCAACGACTGCCCGGTCTATGCCGGCAATCTCGGCTACGGCCCCAACCCCGCGCTCACCGCCCGCGTCCGCGCCGCCGACCTGATCCTCGTCGTCGGCGCGCGGTTGGGCGAGGCGACGACCGACGGCTATACGCTCATCACGCCCGAGCATCCCGACCAGATTCTCGTCCACGTCCACCCGGATCCGGAGGAACTCCACTCGGTCTACCGCACCGACCTCGCCATCTGCGCGGACTGCCACGACTTCGCCGAAACAGCCGCCGGCTGGGACGACGACCTGCTCGAATTCGCCGACGGGGCCGAGGCGAACGCCGAATGGGAGGCCTGGATAGTCCCGCCCGAGAGCACCGCGACGCTCGATCTCGCCGCCTGCGTCACCGAGATGCAGCGCGTGCTGCCCGGCGACTCCATCCTCTGCAACGGTGCCGGCAACTTCTCCGGCTGGTGGCACCGCTACTGGCGCTACGACGGCCCGACGACGCAGCTCGCCCCGACGGCGGGCGCGATGGGCTACGGCCTGCCCGCCGGCATCGCCGCCGCCCGCCGCCACCCGGACCGCCAGGTCGTGGTCATCGCGGGCGATGGCGATTTCCTGATGAACGGTCAGGAACTGGCGACCGCCGCGGCACTTGGCTGCCGCCTGCTGATCCTGGTGGTCGACAACGCCAGCTATGGCACGATCCGCATGCACCAGGAACGGCGCTACCCCGGCCGCATCTCCGGCACCACGCTCGCCAACCCCGACTTCGCCGCGCTCGCCCGCGCCTACGGCGCCTGGAGCACCACGGTCGAACGCACCGCCGACTTCGCCCCCGCGCTGGCCGAGGCGACCGCGCAGCCCGGCATCGCCCTCCTCCACCTCAAGACCGACATCGAACAGATCTCACCCGGTGCCACGATGACGATGCTCCGGAACCCTGCATGATCGTCCGGACGACGCTGCGGCACCTGCTGTGGGCCGGTCTTGGGCTTGTCGGGTTTACCGGGACAGCAATGGCCGGATTGCCCGGCAAGACATATTCGGAAGGGCAGATATGGGAGTACCGCACCCGCCCCGAGGACAAGGGGTCACTTCTAAAGATCCAGAAAATCGACGATGGCGCTGATTTTCCGAAGATCGGGTCGATCTACCATGTGAGCATCATCGGCGTACATTTCACTGGACTGCCGCTCGCCGGCATCCTGCAACACGCGCCGTTTTCCAAGGCCGCGCTGGACGCGAGCGTCACGAGGCTGTCTTCGTCCAAGATCGCGTTCCCGGACAGCGCCGACGGCATCGCGCAATGGCAGCAGGCCGAAGGCGGAGTCTTCACCGTGTCGGTCGCCGAAGCGGTGTCGTTCACGGAACAGACGCTTCGCAGCCAGATGCCAGCCCAGCAACAAGGCAACTAGACACCGTTCCCGCAGATCCCAATAACCGGTGCCGCCCCTCGCCCATTGCGACGACCGGCTTTGGGTCTCGTGAAGGATCATGAACCGTACGACACGCTTGTGCGGGGGCGGTCAGCACGGCTACGCCCGTATCCTACCGATTGGGTCCTATGCCGCGCATCGTCACTTTTGCGAAGACCGCGGCGCTCTGGTCGCTCTGGGTGCTGTGCATCCTGCTGATCCTGCCCGTGCTGTTGAGCGTTCCCGGCAAGCCGACGGACGCGGAACTCGGCCTCTACCTCGCGGTCCTGCTTTCGGTGACGGGGTATCCCGTCGTGCTGCCCTTCCTCGCGATGTTGGAACGGGGAGCGCCGCGGCGATCGGATCAGGCGGGTCTTCACGTCATCCGCATCGCGATGTGGGGCAGCTTCCTCGCGGTCCTGGCCGCGCTCGGCACGCTCGGCGCATCGTTCTACGCGCATGAGCGCGCCAAGCCGGTGTTGAGCCGGGAGGAGCTCATCGAAGGCTCCTACTCCAACGCCATCCTCTGGAACGATACGAAGTGGATGGACCGGCTGATGGCGGAGGGCGCCAGCGTCGATCACCGCTTGCCGCCGTTCAACCAGACCCCTGCCGTCATGTCCGCGAGTTTCGGCCAATGGTCGCTGGTCGCATTCCTACTGTCACGCGGTGCCGATCCCGACTTGAAAGACAATCAGGGCAAGTCGGTCAGGACGCTGGCCGCTGTACCGGACCTGCCGCCACGGAAGCCGGCCGATGCGGCGGCCCTCGAACAGATCCGCGGACGCCTCGCTCACAAATAACCCACCCAAGTTCAGCGTCCGGCGCCGGGGGACCAAATCAGGCCCCCAACCGACCCGGTCGACTCGCAAAAAAAAGCCGCCGCGGTTTCCCGCGACGGCGCTCCGTTATTGATCAATGGCAGCGGGTCAGATCTTGTCGACCACCTTCTTCACGCCACCCTTCACGTCGCCCTTGGCATGCTGCATCTCGCCCTTGGCTTCCTGCGCATGGCCTTCGGCCTCCAGGTCATGGTTGTCGGTGCCCTTGCCGACGGCCTGCTTCACGTTGCCGATGGCTTCGTTTGCAGCACCCTTCAGCTTGTCGGTGAACTCGCCCATGATCCATCTCCTGGCCGGCGCCGCCTGATTGCGGTGCCATCGTTGTTAACATGGATCAAAACCAACCGCCCCGGACGCGGTTCCATGACGCTCTCGTAACGTGAATCAGATCAGGCCCCCCAGCGGGCTCGACGGGTCAGCATACATCCGCCGCCCCATCCGCCCGGCGCGGTAGGCCAGTCGCCCGGCCTCCACCGCATGGCGCATCGCGGTCGCCATCATCACCGGGTCCTTCGCCTCGGCGATTGCGGTGTTCATCAGCACCCCGTCGCAGCCCAGCTCCATCGCCACCGCCGCTTCGGACGCAGTACCCACGCCCGCATCGACCAGCACCGGCACGCTCGCCCCCTCGACGATCAGCCGGATCGTCACGCGGTTCTGGATGCCCAGCCCGGACCCGATCGGCGCGCCCAGCGGCATGATCGCGACCGCACCGACATTCTCCAGCCGCTTCGCGGCGATCGGATCGTCGACGCAGTACACCATCGGCTCGAACCCCTCGTTGGCCAGGATCTCGCACGCGCGGATCGTCTCGACCATGTCGGGGTACAGCGTCCGCGCCTCGCCCAGCACCTCCAGCTTCACCAGGTTCCAGCCACCCGCCTCGCGCGCCAGCCGCAACGTCCGGATCGCCTCGTCCGCGGTGAAGCACCCCGCGGTATTGGGCAGGTACGTGACCTTCTTCGGATCGATATAGTCCATCAGCACCGGCGCATTGCGGTCCGACACGTTCACGCGGCGCACCGCCACCGTCACGATCTCGGCTCCGGCGGCTTCAACCGCCGCGGCGTTCTGCGCGAAATCCTTGTACTTGCCGGTCCCGACGATCAGCCGCGACCGGAACGTCCGCCCGGCGACCGTCCATGTGTCGTCCTTGACCGGGGCCGCGACATGATCGCCACCACCGACGAAGTGCACGATCTCCAGCTCATCGCCGTCCTCCGCCACGACCTGTCCCAGCGTCGACCGCGGCACCACCTCCAGGTTGCGTTCCACCGCCACCTTCTCCGGCACCAGCCCCAGCTCCGACGCCAGCTCCGCCAGCGTGATGCCGGCCCGCACGCGCTTATGCTCGCCATTCACGCTGAGTGTGATCGTACCGTCGCTATGCATCTGCGTCTCCGTGCCTGACCCGCGATCTAGAGATGCGGGGGGCGATGTTCAAACGGTAGCGGGATTTAAGCGGACGGCATTTCTTGAGCCCCTCTCCTTCAGGGGAGGGGTTGGGGTGGGGGCAACAGCACCACACCCGCAATCTCACCGGCTTGAAACGCTCAGCCCCACCCCAACCCCTCCCCTAAAGGAGAGGGGCTAAGAGGCGCCCCTCCCCCCCAAACCGTCATCCCGGCGAAAGCCAGGATCTCCCTTCGGTAAAAAACCCACCCCAAGCCCAAACGAGATTCCGGCCTGCGCCGGGATGACGATCGTCGGACCTGCTCCTTTGCAGCCGCCGCAGGACATTGTAGGAAGCGTCCCTCCACGCCACCAGAAAGCCCGCAATGCCGGACAGCCCCGTCGTCTACGTCCTGAACGGTCCCAACCTGAACATGCTGGGCCTGCGCGAGCCCGCCATCTACGGCACGGACACGCTCGACGACATCGCCGGCATGCTCGACGACCGCGCGCAGGAGATCGGGCTGGAGATCGACATGCGCCAGACCAACCACGAAGGGCTGCTCGTCGACTGGATCCAGGAGGCGAACGCCCGCGGGGCCAAGGCCGTACTGCTCAACGCGGGCGCCTTCACCCACACTTCGATCGCCATCCACGATGCGATCAAGGCCGTGTCCGTGCCGGTGATCGAGGTCCACCTGTCCAACCCGCACACCCGCGAAACCTTCCGCCACAAAAGCTATGTCGGCATGGCCGCCAAGGGCACGATCGCGGGCTTCGGCGCGCATTCCTACGTGCTGGCGCTGGACGCCGCCGCCAAGCTCTGACATTTGCGCGCCAAAACAGGGACTCCGAAGATGACCGATACCCCCAATGGCGCGATGCAGGTCGATGTCGGCCTGGTGAAGCAACTGGCCGAACTGCTCGACGACACGCACCTCACCGAAATCGAGGTGTCCGACGGCGATCGCCGCATCCGCGTGGTGCGCAAGGCCGCCGCGATCACCGCGCCCGTCATGCAGGCCGCCCCCGCCCCGGCACCGCTCGCCGCCCCGGCACCCGCCGCTGCCGCCCCGATGGCGATCGAGCCCGCCGATCACCCCGGCGTCGTGAAATCGCCGATGGTCGGCACCGCCTACATGGCGGCCGAACCCGGTTCGAAGCCGTTCGCCGTCGTCGGCCAGGCCGTCGCCGCCGGTGACACGCTGCTGATCGTCGAGGCGATGAAGGTCATGAACCCGATCGTCGCCCCGCGCGCCGGCACCGTGCGCCAGCTGTTCGTCGACAACGGCCAGCCGGTCGAATTCGACCAGCCGCTCGCGATCGTCGAATAAGCATGGCGATCACCAAGGTCCTGATCGCCAACCGCGGCGAAATCGCACTCCGCATCCACCGCGCCTGCCATGAAATGGGGATCAAGACGGTCGCGGTCCATTCCACCGCGGACGAGGACGCCATGCACGTCCGGCTGGCGGACGAGGCGGTCTGCATCGGCCCCCCCGCGGCAGCCGACAGCTATCTCAACATCCCGAACATCATTTCGGCGGCCGAAATCACGCATGCCGACGCGATCCATCCGGGCTACGGGTTCCTCAGCGAAAACGCGCGCTTCGCCGAGATCGTCGAAAGTCACGGCATCATCTGGATCGGGCCGAAGCCCGAACATATCCGCACGATGGGCGACAAGATCGAGGCCAAGCGCACCGCCGCGGCCCTCGGTCTCCCGCTCGTCCCCGGTTCCGACGGCCCGATCTCCGATATCGACGAAGCCAAGGCGATCGCCGAGGCGGCCGGCTACCCGGTCATCATCAAGGCGGCCTCCGGCGGCGGTGGCCGCGGCATGAAGGTCTGCACCGATCCGTCGCAGCTCGAAACGCTGATGATGCAGGCGGGGCGCGAGGCGAAGGCCGCGTTCGGCGACGCGACCGTCTATCTCGAAAAATATCTCGGCGATCCGCGCCACATCGAATTCCAGGTGTTCGGCGACGGCCGCGGCAACGCGATCCATCTCGGCGAACGCGACTGCTCGCTCCAGCGCCGCCACCAGAAGGTGCTGGAGGAGGCCCCCTCCCCCGTCATCAGCGCGGCGCAGCGCATGGACATGGGCGGCATCGTCGCAAAGGCGATGGCCGACATGGGCTATCGCGGCGCTGGCACGATCGAATTCCTGTACGAAAACAACGAATTCTACTTCATCGAGATGAACACCCGGCTCCAGGTCGAACATCCGGTGACCGAGGCGATCACCGGTCTCGATCTCGTCCGCGAACAGATTCGCATCGCCGACGGCAAGTCGCTGACGCTGCGCCAGGAAGACGTCGTGTTCCGCGGCCACGCGATCGAATGCCGCATCAATGCGGAGGACCCGCGCACCTTCATGCCCTCGCCGGGCCTCGTGAAGGGGTATCACGCGCCGGGCGGCATGAACGTCCGCGTCGATAGCGGGCTCTACGCCGGCTACCGCATCCCGCCCTACTACGACTCGATGATCGCCAAGCTCATCGTGTACGGCACCACCCGCGACGGTGCGCTCCGCCGCCTCCGCCGCGCGCTTGAGGAATTCGTGGTCGAAGGCGTCAAGACGACAATCCCGCTCCACCAGGCGCTGCTCGACGATCCGGAATTCCAGCGCGGCGACTATACGATCAAGTGGCTGGAGGAATGGCTCGCCCGCCAGGACCTCGCAGACGCGACCGCAAGCCAGGCCTGACCGGAGCACAAAACCCGTTCGGTTCGAGCCTGTCGAGAACGCCGCGCAGCGCCCGAACCGAACACCCACGCGGCACGCAAGAGGAGCAAGGCATGGCGACGATCGCGGTCTACAGCCTCAAGGGCGGCGTCGGTAAAACCTCGCTCGCGGTCAACCTCGCGCATGCCGCCACCATCTGCCGCCGCCGCACTTTGCTCTGGGATCTCGACCCACAGGCCGCCTCGACCTGGCTGCTGGGCGGCGACAGCCCCGCTGCCGACCCGGCCGAGGCGGTGTTCGCGCGCTCGGTCACGCCCGACCGCCTCATCCGCCCGACCGCGATCGACGGGCTCGACCTGCTCCCCGCCGATGCGTCCCTCCGCCGGCTCGACAGCTTCTTCGGCGTGCTGGGCAAGCGCAAGCGGCTGCTCCGCCTGCTGAATGAACTGTCCGATCGCTACGACCGGATCATCCTCGACTGCCCGCCCGGCCTCACCGAAACCAGCGAGCAGGTCGCGCGCGCCGCCACCCTGATCGTGGCACCGGTGATCCCCTCCCCGCTCGCCCGGCGCGCGCTCGACGATGTCGTCACCCACTTCGCCAACGCCCCCGGCCGCCACGCGCCGATCCTGCCGGTCTTCTCGATGGTCGATCGCCGCCGCGCGCTGCACCTCGCCACGATCGAGGCCGCGCCCGACTGGCCGCGCATCCCGATGGCCAGCGCGGTCGAGGCGATGACGCTCCACCGCGCGCCCGTCGCACTATTCGCTCCCACCTCGGTCGCCGCGCAAGCATTCGCCGGCATCTGGACTGGTATCGAACGACGTCTCGCCGAAACGACCTGACCGGATCGGTGAACGCTTCGCCGGTTCATATGGTCTTTTTGTCAGTTCATGGAGTGAATCTGCGTTAATTTGTGCCAGAGCATGGCTCCGATCGCATGTTCGTGAGTTACTACGATCCGGAACACGAATTTTACCGTCCTTTTGAGGAGAAACCCGATGAAGCCATTTCTGATCGCCGCAGCGTTCATGCTGACCGCGCCAGCCATTGCTCAGGACATGACGCAGCCGCCGGCGCAGGCCGGTGCCGCCGCCGATCCGGCCGCCGCTGCTGATCCAGCCGCCGCCGCAACGCCGCCCGCCGCCGATCCGGCCATGACCGCCCCCGCCGACGCCGCGGCCCCCGCCGATCCGGCCGCCGCAGCGCCGATGGCAACCGACCCGGCCGCCGCAGCCCCCGCGCCGATGGCGTCTGACCCGGCCGCAGCTCCGGCCCCGATGGCCACCCAGTCCACGACGCCGCAGCCGTCGACCAAGGACTACCCGACCTGCTCGCGCACGGTCACCGACAACTGCAAGAACCGCGGCGGCAAGTAAGCCCCGACGTCAAGCAAGAGAAGGGCGGCCCCGCAACGGGCCGCCCTTTTCGTTTGTGCCGGGCTGCTCGAACACCGCCCGCCCATCCCGAGCGGAGTCGAGGTACCCTTCGAGCGAAGCCGAGAAGCCAACAGCTCGATCGAAGCACTCCACTGAAATCCGTTTGGTTCGAGCTTGTCGAGAACCCGCCAAGTTCTCGACAAGCTCGAACCGAACGGGGGTGGGCGACGGATCAGTAAAAAACCGCGCCCCCACCACCGTCAGTTCCCCGGCGAAGGCCGGGGCCTAGACGCAACCGCTTCACCCAGGCCCCGGCCTCCGCCGGGGACCTAACGACGGAAGCTCACCGCTTCCGCCCCAACCAGGCCAGCCCCCCACCGGCCGCCAACAACACCACCCCGACACCCGCCCGCCGCTCGCGCCGCAGGCAACTCAATCCGGCCGTCACCAACAAGGTTGGCACCATCCCGGCCTTCCCCCCGCCCGCAACGCGCGCCGCCCGGCTCCCGACACCCGCGACAACCAAAGCCCGCCCGACGCCCGAACCCGTCTTCACAGGCGCTCCAGAACCAACCTCCAGCTCCGCAACCTCGCCCAACGAGACATCACGCGAAGCAACAACACCCCCCGCCACACTATCCGCAACGGTCGCCCCCCGAGCCCCCATCGCCCGCTCCGGCCCCCGCGTCGTGTCGGCCGCAGTCTGATGCTCCAGCTCCGAATTTAGCTCCGCCCCCAACAGCAGCACGTAAGACGACAACCAGATCCAGGTCAGCAGCACCACCACCGCCCCCAGCGACCCGTAAGTCGCATCGTAATTCCCGAAATTCGAAACATACACGCCGAACCCGGCGGTCAACGCCAGCCAGAGCACGGTCGACAGCAGCGACCCCGGCGTCAGCCAAGTCCACTGCGCCCGATCCCGATCCGGCCCGTACCGGAACAGCGTTGCCGCCGCCGCCGCCCCAACGGCGCCCATCACCAGGTACGAAAACATCTTCCCCAGCCACAGCACCGGCGCGGGCAGCCCCGGCAGCAATGTCTCGAGATGCGCCATCGCCGCGATCGCGATCATCGCCACGATCGCGGTCAGCACGCCGCCCACCGTGATCGCCAGCGCCAACGCGTTCAGCTTCAAGAACCCGCGCGTCTCCTCCTGCTCATACGCGATGTCGAGCGCGGTGATCACCGCGGTCGCCGCCTTCATCGCGCCGTAGAAGGCGAGCCCCAGCGCCAGGATCAGCCCGAACCCCTTCTTGCCCCCCGACGCCTCGACAACGTTCAGCAGTTGCTCGCCGACCAGCTTCGCCGCGTCCGCCGGCATCACCGCCGCCAGCGCGCGGATATCGCGCAGCACCGTCGCCGGCTCCACCACCAGTCCGTAACTCAGCACCATCGCACCCAGCAGCGGCACGATCGACAGGAATGCGTAAAAAGCGACCCCCGCCGCGATCAGCCCGATATTGTCGCGCCCCGTCTCGCGGTACGTGCGGATCAGCACGTCCTTCCAGCCCTTCGCCGGCATCCGCCAGGGCGATGTCGCGTCCCGACCGCGCTGGTCGGGAACGGTGGCAGTATCGGTCATGGCGGCCCCCTTGGTTAACCCCGCCTCAACCCGGCCCGTCCACCTTCCGTTCCGGCTCCCGCGAAGCGCCTGCACTTCCAACCCGCGCCGCCGCGCCGTACAGACGGGGCGACCGCAACAGCCGGAGCGCATGCATGACCGAACCGACCACCGTCCTCGTCACCGGCGGCGCCGGCTATATCGGCAGCCACGCCGTCCTGGCGCTGCTCGACGCGGGCCGGAAAGTCGTCGTGCTCGACAATCTCGTCACCGGGTTCGCCGATGCGATCGACCCGCGCGCCGCCTTCATCCAGGGCGACGTGTCGGACGCGGACCTGGTCGCGCGGCTCATCGCGGATCACAATGTCCACGCGATCCTGCATTTCGCCGGCTCGGTCGTCGTGCCGGAGTCGGTCACCGACCCGCTCAAATATTACCGCAACAACACCGCCGCGACGCGCAGCCTGATCGAGTCCGCGGTCACCGGCGGCGTCCGGCATTTCCTGTTCAGCTCCACCGCCGCCACCTACGGCACGCCCGAGCGCGTGCCGGTGCAGGAGGGCGACCCGAAACGCCCGATCAACCCCTACGGCATGTCCAAGCTGATGTCGGAACAGATGCTGGCCGACGTCGCCGCCGCGCACCCGATCACCTATTGCGCGCTGCGCTACTTCAACGTCGCGGGCGCCGATCCGCAGGGCCGCGCCGGGCAATCGACCGCCGGCGCGACCCACCTGATCAAGATCGCCGCCGAAGCCGCCCTCGGCAAGCGTCCCTCGGTCGCGGTGTTCGGCAGCGATTTCGACACCGCCGACGGCACCGGCGTGCGCGACTATATCCACGTCACCGACCTCGCCGACGCGCATCTCCACGCGCTGGAGGCGCTCGAGGCCTCGCCCGGCGAGAATCTGACGCTCAACTGCGGCTACGGTCGCGGCTTCTCGGTGCTGGAGGTGCTCGACGCGGTCGACCGCGTCGCCGGCGTCACCGTCGACCGCATCATGCAGCCGCGCCGCGCGGGCGATCCGGCCGCACTGATCGCGGACAACAGCGCCATCCTCGCGCGCCTGCCCTGGCGTCCGCAGCATGACGATCTCGACACCATCGTCGGCCACGCGCTCGCCTGGGAAGGCACCGTGCGGCAGGGCATGGACGACATGGACGGGACCAAGCCATGACCGTCGACGTCGTCCGCTCCGCCCAGCTCGACGGGATCCGCCACGGCTTTCTCGGCCGCAGCGGCGGCGTGTCGACCGGGATCTACGCTGGCCTCAACGTCGGCCTGGGCTCGGACGACGACCGCGAAGCGATCCTCGAAAACCGCCGCCGGGCGGTGGCCGCGGTCGCCCCCGGCGCGAAGCTGGTCACGCCGCACCAGGTCCACTCCGCCACCGCAATCACCGTGACCGAACCGTTCCCCGACGACGCCCGCCCGCACGCCGACGCGCTCGTCACCGACCGCCCCGGCCTGCTGATCGGCATCCTCACCGCCGATTGCGTCCCCGTCCTGTTCGCGGACCGCGCGGCCGGGATCGTCGGCGCCACCCACGCCGGCTGGAAGGGCGCGCTCGGCGGTGTCACCGACGCGACCCTCGACGCGATGGTGGCGCTCGGCGCGGACCGCACGCGCATCGTCGCCGCGATCGGCCCGTGCATCGCGCGCGCCTCCTACGAGGTCGACACGAGCTTCCGCGACCGCTTCACCGCGCACGACCCTGAAAACGAACGCTTCTTCCGCGAAGGCCGGCGCGACGACCATCATCAATTCGACATCGAATCCTACGTCGCCCACCGCCTCGCCACCGCCGGCGTCACCCGCATCGACGCACTCGGCCTCGACACCTACGCTCTGGCCAACCGCTTCTACAGCTACCGCCGCGCCACCCACCGCGCGGAACCGGGCTACGGCCGCCAGATGAGCGTGATCGCCGCTGACTGACCTTCTTACTTCTAAGCCCCTCTCCTTCAGGAGTTTCATGTGACGGCAGGTCGGAATTGCCCCCGGCAATTCCTGAAACATGCCGGGGGCATGTTTCACCTGCCCTCACATGAAACTGGGTTGGGGTGGGGGCAACAGCACCACACCTTCAACCTCACCGGCTTGAAGATGTCAGCCCCACCCCAACCCCTCCCCTGAAGGAGAGGGGCTAATAACCCCGGACCTCGCACCCCACCTCCCATCCATAGCGAAAGCGAAGGAACCCCCATGTCCGACGACACCGTCCCGACCGAGGCCGACCTGACCGGCGCCACCGCGCGCCGCCGTCCCAAGGCGGAGGCGCTCGATATCGGCGGCCACCGCTTGAGCCCCGAAACGCTCATGATGGGCCATGGCTACGACCCCATGCTGTCCGAAGGCGCGCTCAAGCCGCCGATCTTCCTCACCTCCACCTTCGTCTTCGAATCCGCCGCCGCGGGCAAACGCCATTTCGAAGGCGTCACCGGCAAGCGCCCCGGCGGCGCGGAAGGGCTCGTCTATTCGCGCTTCAACGGCCCGAACCAGGAGATCCTCGAGGACCGGCTCGGCATCTGGGAGGATGCGGAGGACGCGCTCACCTTTTCCTCCGGCATGTCCGCGATCGCCACCGTCCTGCTCGCGCATTGCCGGCCAGGCGACACGATCGTCCACTCCGCCCCGCTCTATGCCGCCACTGAAACGCTGATCGGCAAGGTGCTCGGCCGGTTCGGCATCAACTGGCTCGATTTCCCCGCCGGTGCCACGCGCGAGGAAATCGACGCGGTGATGGAACGCGCGCACGCCCACGGCCGCGTTGCGATGGTCTACCTCGAAAGCCCGGCCAACCCCACCAACGCGCTCGTCGATATCGAGGCCGTCGTCGCCTCGCGCAACGCGGTCTTCGCCGATCTGGAGGAGAAGCCGCCGGTCGTCATCGACAACACCTTCCTCGGCCCGCTCTGGCAGAAACCGCTTCGCCACGGCGCCGATCTGGTGCTCTACTCGCTCACCAAATATGCCGGCGGGCACAGCGACCTCGTCGCGGGCGGCGCGGTCGGGTCGAAGGCGCACATCAACGTCATCCGTTCGATGCGCAACACGATCGGTACGATCACCGATCCGCACACCGCCTGGATGCTGCTCCGCTCGCTCGAAACGCTCGAACTGCGAATGAGCCGCGCGGGCGAGAATGCCGCCAAGGTCTGCGCCTTCCTGCGCGACCATGCGAAGGTCGAACATGTCGGCTATCTCGGCTTCCTCGATCCCGGCGGGCGGCAAGCCGACATCTACCGTCGCCACTGCTCGGGCGCCGGCTCCACCTTCTCGCTGTTCCTGAAGGGCGGCGAGGCGGAGGCGTTCCGCTTCCTCGACGGCCTGCGCATCGCCAAACTCGCGGTCAGCCTCGGCGGCACCGAAACGCTCGCCAGCCACCCCGCCGGCATGACGCACCTCAGCGTCCCCGACGCGCGCAAGCAGGCACTCGGCATCACCGACAACCTCGTCCGCATCTCGATCGGCGTCGAAAACGCCGACGACCTCATCGCCGACTGCGACCAGGCGCTGCGGGGGGTTTGATAAAGCTCCCTCCCCCCACCGGGGGGAGGGTCGGGGTGGGGGGCATGGCTTGGGGTAAGATCGCCTAACAGCTGAACCCACTTAAGCCGCTGCGTCCAGCGAAGCCCCCCACCCAACCCTCCCCCCGGTGGGGGGAGGGCTAAGAACCCAGACTCAAACCCCCCAGTCCAGCAACGGCCACCCCTTCTTCCCCGCCATCGCCCGCAACTTGGCACTCGCATTCACCGCGAACGGCGCATCGGCCCAGTCCAGCACGCACCCGTCCGACACATGGTCCGAATAGAACCGCACCTGTGTCTCCCCGCGCACCAAACCCTGCGCCGCCATCCACGCCTCGATCATCCGCAACTTGGCCGGGCCGTAACAATTCTCGCCGTCCACCTGCGCCAGGATGCGGTCGTCCAGCCCGTTCATCGTCCCCGTCGCGATCACATCGTCGAACCCCAGCCGACCCGCGATCGCCTCGACGTACAACCGGTACGATGCGGTCGCGAGCACCAGCCGCCGCCCCGCCGCGCGGTCCTCCGCAATCTGTCGCAGCGCGCCCGGATGGACATTCGCGCGCATCACCGCATCGGCGAACGACGCCGTCACCGGGGCCAGCTTCGCGCGCGACACCGACCCGCCGAGCAACAGCCGCTGGTTGATCTCCTTCAACCGCTTCCGGTCGATCGCCCGCACGCCGTAGGCCAGCATCGCCAGCGGCACGAACGGCACCAGCGCCAGCCGCCACGGTGCCAACCGCATCGCCGCATGGATCAGGAACGGGGTGTAGGTCCCCGACCGCGTGATCGTCCGGTCCATGTCGTAGATCGCGAGTTCAGCCATGCGGCCGCGTTACCGGTTTCCGCTAATCGGGCCAAGCCGCAACCACGCCGGCCACCGTCCGAGGCAAAATCATAACATGTGTAATAATCTGGCTGTCTGGAACCATCGTCCTGTACCGCACGTATCGCGATCACATGCTTGCTCCCCGTCTCCTTTCACGTCATCGTCCATCGGTATGAGCGGGGCGGAATTCACCAACGACGACGGCGTCCTCCGCTTCCGCGGCACGATGACGCTCGCCCGGCTCGGCGACGTGGTCGAGCGGGTGGATGCGATCGACACGCCGCCGACCGCGATCGACCTGTCCGGGATCGAACGGATCGACACCGTCGGTGCCTGGATCGTCCACCGCCTGGTCCGCGACCACGACATCCCCGTGCAGGGCGCGGATGAGAACACGTCGCGTTTGCTCGAACAGGTCGCCGCCGCCGACCGCCCGGCAAAGGTCCGGCCCGACGCGACGCCCTCCTTCGTCCGCGTTCTCGGCCAGATCGGCGACGCGGTCGCACAGGCCGGTCACACGCTCATCGGCCTCACCGGTTTCTTCGGCGCCACGCTGGTCGCCGCCTGGGGCGTCATCCGCCACCCGCGCCGCTTTCGCTACAACGCCGTCGCGCGGCAGTTCGAGGTCGTAGGCGTCGAGGCGCTCGCGATCGTCGGCCTCATGAGCTTCCTGATCGGCGTCGTCATCGCGCAACAGGGCGCGATCCAGCTCCGCCAGTTCGGCGCCGAGGTGTTTGCGATCAACCTGATCGGCCGCATCACCTTCCGAGAACTCGGCGTGCTGATGACCGCGATCATGGTCGCCGGCCGCTCCGGCTCGGCCTTCGCCGCACAGATCGGATCGATGCGCCTGGCCGAGGAGGTCGACGCGATGCGCACCATCGGCGTTTCCCCGATGGAGGCACTGGTCCTGCCGCGCGTCCTTGCCACCGTGCTGCTCATGCCGCTGCTCGGCTTCTACGCCTCGCTGCTGGCACTGCTCGGCGGCGGCCTGTTCACCTGGATCTCGCTCGACATCCCGCCAATCACCTTCATCACCCGCATCCGCGAGGTCGTGCCGCTGACCGACGTCCTGACCGGGCTGATCAAGGCGCCCGTGTTCGGCCTCATCATCGCGATGGCCGGTTGCTTCCAGGGGATGCAGGTCGAAGGCAGCGCGGAGGCGGTCGGCCTGCGCACCACATCTGCGGTGGTGCAGTCGATCTTCCTCGTCATCATCATCAACGCCGTGTTCGCGGTCTTCTTCGCATCGATCGGTTGGGTATGACGGCAACGCTCGCCAAATCCGCGCCCGAAACGGACGCCCCCACGCGTGACGAATTTCTGATCCGCGTGCACGGCCTGCGCAACCAGTTCGGCGACCAGGTCGTCCACGAGGATCTCGATCTCGACGTCCGGCGCGGCGAGATTCTCGGCGTCGTCGGCGGATCCGGCACCGGCAAGTCCGTGCTGCTCCGCTCGATCATCGGCCTCCAGACGCCCAGCGCCGGCGAGGTTACGGTGTTCGGTGAATCGATGCTCGGGCGCGAGGAAACCGACGCGCGCAACGTCCGCCGCCGCTGGGGCGTGCTGTTCCAGAACGGCGCACTGTTCTCCACGCTCACCGTCGCGGAAAACGTCCAGGTCCCGCTGCGCGAATATTACCGCCGGCTCGACGCGACGTTGCTCGACGAGATCGCCTGCTACAAGATCGCGATGTCCGGGCTCGGTCCGGAAGCCGGTCCCAAATACCCGTCCGAACTGTCCGGCGGCATGCGCAAGCGCGCCGCCCTCGCCCGCGCGCTCTCGCTCGACCCCGAACTGCTGTTCCTCGACGAACCGACCGCCGGGCTCGACCCGATCGGGGCGGCCGCGTTCGACGAACTGATCAAGAGCCTCAAGAACACGCTCGGCCTCACCGTCTTCCTGATCACCCACGATCTGGACACGCTCTACGCGATCTGCGACCGGGTCGCCGTGATCGCGGATCGCAAGGTCGTCGCGGTCGGCACGATCCCGGAACTGCTCGCGCTCGATCAGCCGTGGATCCAGGAATATTTCAACGGCCCGCGCGGACGCACCGCGGCGCAAGGGGCCGAAACACTGCACGACGAAGCCCGCGAACGGGCGACGCCGCCCGCACCGTCGGGTCTGCAAGCGGACGCGAGGGCCTGATGGAAAACCGATCAAACCATGTTCTGGTCGGCGGCGTCGTATTGACGCTGCTGGTCATCACGCTGGGCTTCCTGGTGTGGATGGCCGGCTTCTCCGGCCCCAATGACCAGAAGTTCGACATCTTCTTCCGCTCCTCGGTCGACGGCCTCGCCAAGGGTTCGGTCGTCGCCTTCTCCGGCGTGCCGGTCGGCAATGTCGAGGACATTGCCATCATGCCCGCCTCGCCCGAATTCGTCCGCGTACGGATCAAGGTGAAGGAAGGCGTGCCTGTGCTGAAAGGCACGACCGCCACCATCGCCGGCGTCGGCTTCACCGGCGTCAGTCAGATCAATCTGGACGGCGCGGTTAAGGGCGCGCCGCCGATCGCGTGCAACCCGAACCTCGACACCGATCCGGCCTGCCCGGACGGCTATCCCGTCATCCCGACGAAGCCCGGCGCGCTCGGCCAGCTGCTCAACTCGGCACCCGTCCTGCTCGAACGCGTGACCACGCTGACCGACCGGCTCGGCCAGTTGCTCAACCCGAACAACCAAAATTCGATTGGTCGCATCCTGGCCAACATGGACCGGCTGTCCGGCTCGCTCGCCGATCGCGGCCCCGAAATTGCTCAGACGCTGGTCGAAACGCGCATCGCGGTCCGTCAGGCCGGCGACGCCGCCGAACAGATCGGTCGCCTCGCCACCACCGCGGACGGCGTGATGCAGCGCGACGTCGGCCCCGCCATGGCGAACTTCAACAAGGCAGCCGCCAACGCGAACCGCACACTGGCCCAGATCGACGCGACGATGACGGAGGCCCGCCCCGGCATCAAGACGCTGACCAACGACACGATCCCGAACGCGAACCAACTCGTCCGCGACCTCTCGCAGATGGCCGAATCGCTGACCAGCGTTGCCAACAAGGTCGACCGCGGCGGCGCGGGTGCCCTGATCGGCGGCGGCAAGCTGCCCGACTACAAGCCGAGGAACTGATATGCGCCTGTCCCTGCCCCTATCCGTCCTCGCCGCCCTGACGCTCGCCGGCTGCGCCTTCGGTCCGAAGGTGCCGCCGTCGTTCCTCGCGCTGCCCTCCACCGCGCAGGTGCAACCCGGCGCGTCGCGCACCGCCGCCGATGGCCAGGCAGTCCTGGTCGGCGTGCCGAGCGTTCCCGCCGAACTCGGCGCGCTGCGCATTCCGGTGCGTGTCACCCCGACCGAGATCGCCTACGTCAAGGACGCGCAGTGGGCCGACGCGCCCGCCCGCCTGTTCCGCAACGTCCTCGCCGACACCGTCACCGCACGCACCGGCCGCGTCGTGATCGAACCGCGCGGCGCCAACGTCACCCCCGGCATCCGCCTCGGCGGCCGTCTCCAGACCTTCGGCCTCGACGCCGCCACCCGCACCGCCGTCGTCACCTACGACGCCTCGCTGGCCCGCGGAAAATCCGACACCGTCGAAACCCGCCGCTTCCAGGCGAGCGTGCCGGTGACGACCGAGGACGGCCCGACAATTGCCGCGGCCCTGACGCAGGGCGCGAATCAGGTTGCAAGCGAGGTTGCTGGCTGGGTTGGCGGCTGAAGGTTCTCTTACGACCCCGCGTAAGTGCGCGGGTTTTAGCTCCATCTCACAAGTCAGAAGCCTTGTGAGCCGATTTGCCTAGGAGGCACCCCAAGCCACTCCCCTCTCCCCGTGGGGGAGAGGGGGCCGGTTACGCCTGTGTCTGAAGTGGTTGCCGAACCTTACCGACTGAACGTTCATAAACATTACCGAGGAACGCGGGCCGCAAGGAAAGCTCTCCCCCCCGCCGGGGGGAGGGTTGGGTGGGGGGCGTCACTTGACGCAGCCTCGGTCGTATCGAAGCCCTCTCCCCTCCGGGGAGAGGGTTGGGAGAGGGGAGCAACGCCACCAACAGCGCGTTACCGCGACGAAGCGACGCCCCGCCATCACGAAGTCATCCCAGCGAATGCCGGGATGACGCCGGAGGATTAAGCGAGCCCACCCCTCACCCCAAACTCTTGCTCACCTGCTCGAACACATCCTTCGACAGACCCTCGGTCCCCAACACCCGCTCCAACTCAGCCCGCATCATCGCCCCACGCGCCGCGTCGAACCGCGACCAGCGTCCCAACGGCGGCACCAGCTTGGCCGCGGTCTGTGGATTGATGCGGTCGATCGCCACGACCATCTCGCCCAGGAACCGGTATCCACGCCCCGACGGATCGTGAAACGCCCGCTGGTTCACCGCGAACGCGCCGACCAGCGAGCGCAACCGGTTCGGGTTGGTCATCACGAAATCCGGATGCCGCGCCAGCCGCTCCACCACATCGATCGTATCACTCCGGGGCGCCAGAGCCTGCGTCTGGAACCACTTGTCCAACACCAGTCCATTGTCGGCATAACGCGCATGGAACGCCGCAAACGCCGCATCGCGCTCCGCTGACGCCGTCATCGCCAGCGCAGACAACGCCGTCTGCCGATCGGTCATCGTACCGGCCGCCTCATACTGCGCCGCCGCCAGCGCGGGACCATCCGCCGCCCCGCTCGCGACGATATACCCCAGCGCAACACCGCGCAGCCGCCGCATGCCTTTGCCCGCCGCCTCGAGCGAATCGCCACCCGCCGCCATGCCCGCGTACACGCCGCGCCAGTCGGCGATCAGCTCCGCCCCCAACGCGCCGCGCAACCGGTCCCACGCGCGCGTCACCGCCTGCGGATCGACCACCGGCATCTGGTCGCCCAGATACGCCTCGGACGGCAGCAGCACCGCCTCCGCCACGAACGCCGGCTCCAGCGCCGGATCGGCCAGCGTCGCCTTCACCGCCGCGATCACCGGTGTCAGGTCCGCGTTCCCGGTCGCGACATCGTCGACCAGCGTATCGACCATCAACTGCTGCATCGCCTCGTACCGCGCGAACGGATCGTCGTCGTGCGCGGACAGGAATGCCAGGTCCGCCGCGGACCGGTCGCTCTCGATCGTTACCGGCGCGCTGAAACCGCGGTTGATCGACAGCACCGGCCGCTCGCCGATCCCCTCGAACAGGATCTCCTGATGCGCGCCGTCCAGCATCACCGTCTGTTCGGGCAACAGCTTCGTCCCGGACACCTCACCGAACAGCGCGATGCGCAGCGGCATCGGCATCGCCTGCTTGTCCGGCTGCCCCGGCGTCGCGGGCACGACCTGCTGCAACCGCAGCCGCGCGCGGCCGCCCGGCGCATCGAAATCCAGCGCGGCATGGACCCGCGGCGTCCCCGCCTGACGATACCACAGCCGGAACATGCCAAGGTCGTGACCCGACGCATCCTCCATCGCCGCGACGAAGTCCTCGCACGTCGCCGCCGTTCCGTCGTGCCGGTCGAAATACAGGTCCGACCCGGCCCGGAACGCCGCCTCGCCCAGCATCGTGTGCATCATGCGGATCACCTCCGCGCCCTTGTTGTAGATCGTCGCGGTGTAGAAATTGCTGATCTCGATATAGCTGTCGGGCCGGATCGGATGCGCCAGCGGGCCGCCATCCTCCGGGAACTGCGCCGCGCGCAGCACGCGGACATCCTCGATCCGCTTGACCGCCGCCGACCCCTGATCGGCGCTGTACTGCTGGTCGCGGAAGACGGTGAACCCCTCCTTCAGCGACAGCTGGAACCAGTCGCGGCATGTCACGCGGTTGCCCGACCAGTTGTGGAAATATTCATGCGCCACCACGGTCGCGACCGCGTCGTAATCCTGGTCCGTGGCCGTATCCGGATCGGCCAGCACGTAGCGCGAATTGAAGATGTTGAGGCCCTTGTTCTCCATCGCCCCGAAATTGAAATCGCTGACCGCGACGATGTTGAACACGCCCAGATCATATTCGCGGCCATAGACCCGCTCGTCCCAAGCCATCGCGGTCTTCAACGCATGCATCGCATGGCCCGTCCGGCCCAGATCATGCTCGCGCACCCAGATGCCGAGTTCCACGACCTTGCCCGATCCGGTGACGAAGCTGTCGCGGTTCACCGCCAGGTCGCCCGCCACCAGCGCGAACAGGTAGCTCGGCTTTGGGAACGGATCACGCCAGTCCGCATAATGCCGCCCGTCCGGCAGCGTCCCCGAATCGACATGGTCGCCGTTCGACAGCAGCACGGGATAGCGCGCCCGGTCCGCCACCAGCCGCACGGCATAACGCGCCAGCACGTCGGGCCGGTCGGGGAAGAACATGATCCGCCGGAACCCCTCCGCCTCGCACTGCGTGCAGAGCAGCCCGTCGGACGCATACAGCCCCATCAGCTGCGTATTGGCCTCGGGCGCGATCGTGACGCGGATCTCGACCAGATGCGCGTCGCCCGCCAAGTCGATGACCAGCTGATCGCCGTCCATCGTCCAGTCTGCCGGAACGCCGTCCACAGACACCGCGTCCGCGGTCAGCCCGTCGCCATCCAGCCGCAACGGCCCCGTGCCCGCCCGCACCACCGACAACCGCCCCGTCACCTGCGTCCGCGCCGGATCAAGGTCGAACTCCAGCGCGATCTCCGGCACCTGCCAAACCGGCGGCGCATAATCGGCGCGAAGAACGGGAGCCGGTGCGGCAGCGAGCGGTTGCGTGCGTATATCCATGGCTCCGAAACTAGGCACGAGCCAAAGGGTTCACAACGAAGAACAGCGAACGCCCTATCCCCCTCCCCCCACCGGGGGGAGGGCCGGGGTGGGGGGCGTGGCTTGGGGTAAGCTCAATCCCAACGAAGCCCCAAGAAAGGAACCCTATGTCCCGCCTCCTGATCTTCGGCCTCGGCTACACCGCCACCCGCCTCGCCGATCGCCTGACGCAGGAAGGCTGGCACGTCACCGCCACCCGCCGCACCGCGACCGAGACCGCGCTCGCCTTCGACGACGAACCCGCCGTCCGCGCCGAGATCGCCGCCGCCACCCACATCCTCTCTTCCGTCCCGCCCGCGGACGAACAGGACCCGGTCCTGACCCGCTACGGCCCCGCCCTCCTCCGCACCCGCTGGCTCGGCTACCTCTCGTCCACCGGCGTCTACGGCGATGCGCAGGGCGCGTGGGTCGACGAGAGCGCACCCGTCGGCACCGGCCGCCGCAACGCCCGCGCCGCCGCCGACCTGCGCTGGCAGACCCTGCCGCAGGCGAGCATCTTCCGCCTCCCCGGCATCTACGGCCCCGGCCGCTCCGCACTCGACCGCGTCCGCGAAGGGCGCGCGCACCGCATCGACCTGCGCACGCAGGTGTTCAGCCGCATCCATGTCGACGATATCGTGTCCGGCGTCATTGCGGGCATGGACGGCCCGCCCGGCGTCTACAATCTGGCCGACGACCGGCCGTCCAGCCAGAATGCGGTGATCGAGGCGGCCTGCGACCTGCTCGGCCTGCCCTGGCCCGAACTGCAATCGCTCGACGCGGCCGACCTCTCCCCCATGGCGCGCGGCTTCTATGCGGAGAACCGCCGCGTCGCGAACGGCAAGGCGAAACGCGTCCTCGACTGGTCGCCCGCCTTCCCCGACTACCGCGCGGGGTTGCGCGCCCTCAACGCCACGACCAGCCCGGCCATCGCCAGCGCGGAGCCCACCCCCGCCTGAACCGACCAGCGATACCCCTCGAACGCGGTCGATAGCGTCATCGCGATCACCGGCACCAGCACGCTGGAATAAGCCGCCCGCGCCGGCCCGATCGTCCGGATCACGCGGTAGTAGAGCGGAAACGCCAGCGCCGACCCCGCCAGCCCGAGATACGCGATCCCGGCCGCATAGCCCCAGCGCCACTCCACCGTCGGCGCGCCTACCGTCGCCCAGGCATAGCCCGCATCGACGATCGTCCCGAACAGCATCGCCCACGCGATCAGCGGGATCACCGCCACCCGCCGCGCGACCGGCGTCGCCTGCACCACATTGGCGATCGACGCGGCCAGCACCGCGGCCAGCGTCGTGACGATCCCGCCCGCCACCGCGATCGCATCCTCGCCGCGCACCCCCGCGGTCCGCAACTCATGATCGAACAGCAGCGCGACGCCCACCATCGCGATCGCCGACCCGGCCAGGAACGGCACCGACAGCGCCTGCCCCAGCAGCATCCGCCCCAGCACCGCGTTCGGCACCACCAGCAACCCGAACACCACCGCCACCAGCCCCGACGTGATCGACGTCTCCGCCAGATACACCAGGTTAAAATTGGCGAAAAACTGGCAGAACCCGATGACCGCGGCCAGCAGCATCCCCGCCCGCCCGATCCTGAGCGGCGCGCGCGTCGCCGCCGCCACGCCGAACATCGCGACCGTCGCCACGACGAAGCGGTACGTCACCGACCAGCTCGCCGGCACGATGCCGATCTGGTCGCGGATCACCAGCCACGTCGATCCCCAGATCAACGTCACCAGCATGAACGGCACCAGCACGCGCCGGATCGTCGCCGACGGCAGCGGCGGAGCGGTCAGCGCCCCGGTCATGCGGCCCTCATGCCCCGGTCACAGCGCTGCGATCGCCGCCGCCAACGCCGCGATCTCGTCGGCCGGCTGGCTCCACGACACCACCATCCGCACCTCGCCCGCCGCCCAGTCGTAGAAATCGAAACCCTGCCTGCGCAACGCCGCGGCCTCCTCCGGCGTCGCGCGCAGGAACAGCTCGTTCGCCTGAACGGCATGCAGCGCCCGCGCCCCCGCCGCCGCACCCAGCGCCGCCGCGCCCGCATTGGCCGCCCGCGCCGTATCCAGCCAGCGATCCTGCTCGACCAGCGCCAGGATCTGCGCCGCCGCGAACCGCCCCTTCGACAGCAGATGCCCCGCGCGCTTGCGTCGCCGCAACGTATCGGCCGCCAGCGTCTGGTCGAAGAACACCAAAGCCTCCGCCGACATCCCGCCATTCTTGACGAACCCGAAACTCAGCACGTCCACCCCGGCGCGCCACGTCATGTCCGCCGGCGAACAGCCGACATGCGCCATGGCATTGCCGAACCGCGCCCCGTCCATATGCAGCCCCCAGCCGCGCGCCTTGGCCACCTCGCCCAGCGCCGCAACCTCGTCCGGCGTATAGACCAGCCCATATTCGGTCGCGTTGGTGATCGACAGCGCATGCGGCTGCACCCGGTGGACGTCGTTCGCGATCGCATCCGCCGCCGCCGCCACGCCCGCCGGGTCGAGCTTCGCCCCGACGCCGTCGACCAGCATGAGCTTGGCACCGTGCGTATAGAATTCCGGCGCACCGCCCTCGTCGTTCTGGATATGCGCATCGCGGTGGCACAGCACGCCCCCATGCGGCGGCACCATCGCCGCCAGCGCCAGCGCATTCGCTGCCGTCCCGGTCGCCACCCACATCGCGGTCACCGGCGTCTCGAACAGGTCCGAGAACGCCCCGTCCATCGCCTTCGACAAAGCATCGCCATCATAAGCGGTATCGACCGCATTGGCGGCCAGCATCGCGTCCAGAACAGCCGGATGAGCCGGCGCGGCATTGTCGGAGAAAAAGCGCATGGGTGGGGCTGTAAGCGGCACGAAACCCATCCGCAATCGGAACAGATAAGCCCCTCTCCTTCAGGAGTTCCGATCGCCGTCAGGTCGGGATTGCCCCCGGCAATCCCTGAAACATGCCGGGGGCATGTTTCACCTGTCGGAGATCGGAACTGGGTTGGGGTGGGGGCAACAGCACCTCCCCTAAAACCTCACCGGCTTGAAGCGGTCAGCCCCACCCCGAACTCCTCCCCTGAAGGAGAGGGCTTACTGTGGCGCCCCGCTCCCCCGGTTGCATCCGCCTCCAACCCGTTGCACCCTCCCCCCAAACACCAAACAAGGGTCCCGCATGCACCGTACGCTTCTCGCCACGCTCCTCGCCGCCACCGCCGGCCTCGCCACGGCGCAGACCTTCGACCCCGCCCGCATCACCGCCGACGTCAAGACGCTGTCGAGCGACGCCTATGAAGGCCGCGGTCCCGCCACCCCCGGCGAAACCAAGACCGTCGCCTATATCGTGAAACAGATGCAGGCCGCCGGCCTCCAGCCCGGCGGCACAGCAGGCGCCGACGGCAAGCGCGGCTGGACGCAGGATGTCCCGCTTCTCCGGTCGGCAATCACCGGCACCCCCACGCTCTCGATGGCGATCGCCGGCACCGCCACGCCACTGACGCAAGGCGACCAGATCGCCGTCCGCGCCGCCCTCACCGGTCAGAAGTCCGTTTCGATCGCCAACGCCCCGCTCGTCTTCATGGGCTACGGCGTCAACGCACCCGAGCGGAAGTGGGACGACTTCAAGGGCGAGGACCTGAAGGGCAAGATCGCCGTCGTGCTCGTCAACGACCCGGATTTCGAAACCGGCAGTGGCGACTTCGGCGGCAAGGCCATGACCTATTACGGCCGCTGGACCTACAAGTATGAGGAAGCCGCCCGCCGCGGCGCCGCCGGCATCCTGATCATCCACGAAACCGCCCCCGCCTCCTATGGCTGGGCGACCGTCAAGAACAGCAACACCAACACGATGTTCGACATCGTCCGGCAGAACCCGGCCGCCACCCACACGCCCATGGAAGGCTGGATCCAGCGCGATCTCGCCGTCAAACTGTTCCAGGCGTCCGGCCTCGATTTCGACGCCGAAAAGGCCAAGGCCCGCACCCGCGACTTCCGCCCCGTCCCGCTCAAGGCCACGTTCAGCGCCAACTACGCCGTCGACGCACAGGTCATCACGTCGAAGAACGTCCTCGGCCGCCTGCCCGGCACCAGCCGCCCGGACGAGACGGTGATCTACTCCGCACACTGGGACCATCTCGGCGTCGGCGCGCCCGATGCGAAGGGCGACCGGATCTATAACGGCGCGGTCGACAACGCGACGGGCATCGCCGCGCTGCTCGAACTGGGCCGCACCTTCGCCAAGGCCCCGCGCACCGCCCGCTCGCTCGTCTTCCTGGCGGTCACGGCGGAGGAGAAGGGCCTGCTCGGCTCCGAATATTACGCCGCCAACCCGGTCTACCCGCTCGGCAAGACCGTCGGTGTCCTCAACATGGACTCGATGGCGATCGCCGGCCCCGCACGCGACTTCGGCATTTCGGGCAGCGCGAAACTCGGCCTGCTCGACATGCTCACCGCGGAGGGCGCCAAGCGCAACCGCACCTTCTCGCCCGAACCGCACCCGGAGGCCGGCGGCTTCTACCGCTCCGACCATTTCCCGATGGCCAAGCGCGGCGTCCCCGCCGTCTCGTTCGACGGCGGCAGCGATCTGGTCGCCGGCGGCACCGCGGCGGGCGAGGCGTTCGCGCAGGCCTACACCAAGGACCGCTACCACCAGCCCGCCGACGAATGGAGCCCCAGCTGGAACCTGTCCGGCATGACCGCCGACCTCGGCCTCCTCTACGCCGTCGGCCACGACCTCGCCGCCGGCACCACCTGGCCCAACTGGAGCCCCGACAGCGAATTCAAAGCCGAACGCGACAAGACCGCCAGCGACCGGAAGTAAACCAGAAAGCCCCCTCCCCTTCAGGGGAGGGGGCTGGGGGTGGAGGCAACAGCACCGCAAGCGCTCCCTCATGGCTCGCGATTTGTCGCGTAGGGCTGGGAACATCGTCCGGCACAGACAAGTCCGTCATCCCGGCGAAAGCCGGGATCTCGCTCTGGCTTGCGGTGACATCCAGCCAAAGGGAGACCCCGGCCTCCGCCGGGGTGACGAACGTTGGAAAAACTGGTGGATGCCAGACATGACCCGCTGACCCCGCTTCGCCGTTGCGAAGGGCAACGCCAGACCAACAAGCCACCATCACTCCGTCATCCCGGCGAAAGCCGGGATCCCGCTCTGGCTTGCGCTGACATCCAGCCAAAGAGAGACCCCGGCCTCCGCCCGGGGTGACGACTGCGGGTGAGCGTCGGGACTGCGCTGAACCTGACGCCCCCAACGGACAAATCGCCGCATCCGACACCCCGACCCTTTCCAACCCGCTCGCGGCCCGCCATCTTGCAGCCATGATGGCGCTCGATCCCGACATGCTGCTGCGCGCCTACGCCATCGGTGTATTCCCGATGGCGGACAGCCGAGATGCGGGCGACGTCTACTGGGTCGAGCCCCGCAAGCGCGGCATCCTCCCGCTCGACGGCTTCCACCTCTCGCGCTCGCTCGCCAAGACGCTGCGGTCGGACCGCTTCACCGTCACCGCCGACGTCGCTTTCGCCGATGTCGTCGCGCATTGCGCGCAGAGCACGGCCGACCGCCCCGACACCTGGATCAACCCGCAGATCGAGCGTGCCTATTCCGCACTCCACGCCCGCGGCCACGCCCATTCGATCGAAGCCTGGCAGGACGGCGAACTCGTCGGCGGGCTCTACGGTGTCACGCTCGGCGGCGCATTCTTCGGCGAAAGCATGTTCAGCCGCTGCCGCGACGCCTCGAAGGTGGCGCTCGCCCATCTCGTCGCGCGGCTACGCTGCGGCGGCTACAAGCTGCTCGACTGCCAGTTCATCACCGATCACCTCGCATCGCTCGGCGCGGTCGAGATCCGGCGCTCGGCCTATGTCTCGTTGCTCGATTCGGCGCTCGGCGTCGGCGCCGCCACCGGTGTCGTGATCGGCGAGTTCGGCGCGCTCGACCGCCTCGTCGATCCCGACTCGGACGGCCCGGACGCCCCGGACGGCGCAACGCCCCCGGACCCGGCCGCGATCGTCTCCGGCCCCGTATCGGGATACCGCATCGTACAACTCTTGGGCCAGACATCGTAAACCGGATGCTGGACCGCGTTCAGCGAGGGTGACTCCTTGTAGAGCCAGCCCGAAAACACCCGCCGCCAGCGCGCATCGCGGCCGCGCACGTCGGTCTGCACGAACGCCCCGGTAAGATGCTCCGGCTCCCACGGCGCGGTCTCCTCGCACGCGCGCAGCCGCACGACCAGGTCGCCGAGCCGCACCGCCTGCCCCGGCCTGAGCGTCAGGTCGCGCGACAGCCCGTTCCGCTTGTTCAGCACGCCCAGCACGGCGACGCGCTGTGCCATCGGCGTCTCGACCTTTGACAGCGGTTCCGCCGCCGGTCCCTCGCTCCGGGTCCGCGACGCCGATCGCGACGGTGCAGTATCCGACGTCCCCGTCGTAGCCGCCCGCGGTGCCGCGGTCTCCGGTGCCGGCTGCTCCTGACCCTGCACGGCCGAAACCTGCCAGGCCACCAGACCCAGCCCTGCGGCGATCACCACCGCGCCGGCGGCGGTCTTCACGCGGTCTTCACTGGGCCGGCGCGGCCGGCGCGGCCCCCGGCGCGGCGCTCATCGTATCGGTCGTCGGGGCGGCCGGCTTGTTGATGAACGATCCGATCAGCCCCATCAGGTCGACCGACCCCTGCGTATCGGCAATGACGCTGCCGTCCTTCAACATCTCGGTCGAACCACCCGGCTGCAGCGAGATGAACGTCCCGCCGAGCAGGCCCTCGGACGTGATCGCCGCGCTGCTGTCGGACGGCAGCTTCACGCTCGGATCGATCGCCAGCGTGATCGCCACCTGGTAGCTGGCCGGATCGAGCTTCTGCTGCGTCACGCTGCCGATCTTCAGCCCCGCGACGCGCACGTCGGTGCCGACCGTCACGCCGCTGGCGTTCGGGAACAACGCGCTGACGTGGATCGCGTCGGCCGCCCCGCCGCCGCCGGTCCGGCCCCATGCGAACAGCGCGAACAGCACGGCCACCGCCACCACGACGAAGCCGATCAGCGCCTCGACGCCGTTTTCCTTGACCATCGTCTTCATGCCTGGTCCGGGCTCCATGCCTCGTAATCGCCGGTCGCGGCGGCACGGCGGCCGCCGGCATCCAGCGATCCGGCCGGGCGATACGCATCGCGCGTGCCGGTCAGGTTGGGCTGCGGTGCCCTCTCCCACACCCGCGCGGGCGGCAGACTCTGGTCGGGCACGTCATCGATCGTGTTGTGCAGCCAGCCATGCCATTCGGGCGGCACCCGGCTGGCATCGTTGGCACCATTATAGATCACCCAGCGCTTCATCAGCCCGCGCGAATCCGGCTTCTTCGCCTGGAAATACACGTTGCCGAGCGTATCCTGCCCGACTTCGCCACCGAACCGCTTCGTGTGCCGCCGCGTCCCGATCGTCGCGCCGTTCCACCAGGTGAAGATGCTGCCAAGAACTGTCATGCCAGCGGCTTAGCGTCGAAGCCCGCCCCCTGCAATGGCGCAGCATCGCCGCCGGTGCATAAGCGGCGTTGCAAAGGCCACGCTGTCATAGCGAGCCGGCCCCGCCGCGACCGCATCGTCGATCGCCGCGATGGCAAATGAGTCGCTTCGAGCAAAACACCGACCGGTTCTCGCGGAGCACCAACCGCCGCGATTGGACGCGGCGGCTGGCACGGTCACGATCCGGCGGTCGGAGTTATTTCTTGCCCAGGCGCGGAATGATAGACGCGAGCGGTTCCATCTTGAACGCCGCGCGACCCATGACGGCATCGACATATTCGATCCGGCTGATCGTCTCGACCCGCGACGGGTCTGCACGAACCGCGCGCGGTTCGCGCCACAGGACCGTCTGGCCATGATTTTCCTCGACGGTCGCGTAGGAGAAGCTCGTCATATAGTCCTGGACGAAGAACACGAGACGGAACACGTCACCCATCCACGACCCATCCGGATTGTTCGTCGCCGCCCAGAACTGCCGACTATAGTCGAGGCTGGGCAGGGACGCGGCGTAGCTCGACGGCATAACATCGTCGATCAGGATCGTCCCACCTTCGGCAAGGACCGACACCGCGTTCAGCAGGTCGCGAAGCGTCTGGTCGAAGGTATGCAGCCCGTCGATGAACACCACGTCGAACTTCGCCGCCGTCATCGGACGCTTGGCGAAAAACTCGTCGCTCGGAACCTCGTGGAATTCGCAATTGGCGAGTTCCGGCTCTTTGCGGGCTTTGGCCACGCTGAAGGCGAACCGCGGATCGACGCCCACTTTTTTCGCGGCGCGCAGTTCCCGGAACGTCGCACCTTCATCGACGCCGATTTCGAGATAGTTCGGCTTCGCGTAGAGATCGAGGATCGACTGGAGGACGGTCGAGCGTTTCATACGGCCGGGTCTCGCTTTTGCTTTGAGGGGGTCCCCCCTCGACTGGTCGGACCCTCACGTCGCATCAATCCCGGTCGTGCGCAACGCCTGTCGCGATACGCCGCAGCAGCCGTGCCGCCCGACGTTCCGCAGCCCGACCGGCCGGTGCCGCATCGTACCGGAAAGCGCGATTTCCTGCCGCGCGGCGGGATGCGACAGTTCGTCTACCCCAAGGGCCAATTGCGATACCGGTGATACTGTGCCACCCACGAACGAGCGCCTCGACAGGGCAGTGATCGCAGACGGAGTTGCGTGATCGTTGATCGCCACGGGCCTTAGCAGGTCCGCATATATCAGCGGCACAGAGGGAAGTTTTGATGGAATTCAAGGGCTTGCTGCTGTCAGGATCGGAGGATCGGATCTATGGCGGTGGCAGTTGCATCGCGTTGGAGGATCGGCCGAACCTCGCTGCGGTCGAGCCTGAAGCCGTCGGCGTCACCTTTCTGGCCGAGACGTTTCCGGCGGAAACGTATCGCTGGAACGCCGATCCGGACATGCTGATCGCCCGTAACGCCTTCGCCGACAGCGTCCTGCAAGGCCAGGCGGCGATGGCGGACCGGGTGGTCGCGGCAAGCGTCGCCCTGACGATCGACCACGCGGTCATCGCCCACAGCGTAATCTACCTGCCGTCGGCGGACGGCGCGCCCAACATCCTGTACCAAACCTACCGTCCCAACGATCGTCCGGCGACCAGCCTGATCGGGGCGGATCTCGTTGCCGCCGCGGAAAACCCGTCCTTCTATCGGGCGGACGCGGCCTACATGTATCTCGGCTCCGCGGGCTCGTTCAACTACGGCCACTGGCTGGTCGACGACCTGACCCGCGCCAAGACGTGGCTCGATTTCGTCGCGACCACCGGCACCCGCCCCGTTGTCGTTCTGCCGATGTTCGGGGCGGGCATGGACGCGGTTCGCCGCAAGTCGCTGCAGACCCTGATCGATCCCGATATCGAGGTGGAGTTCATCGACCCCAACCGGGCCTACCGGTTCCACGGGCTCCTCTATGCGACGCCTACGTCCTTCCACCCGGTCAGCAAGAGCCCGGCGGCGCTCGACTTCGTGATCGACCGCGCCCGGCGCCTCCTGCCCCCATCGCAACTCACCCGGCGCGACCGCATCTTCGTCGCCCGCCGTTCGGAACAGGGGCGTTCGATCCTGAACCAGCCGGAACTGATCGAAATGCTCGAACAGTTCGGCTTCACCATGATTTACAGCGAAGATCACGACTTTGTGGAGCAGGTGCAGATCTTCAGCAACGCGTCCGTCATCATCGGCCAGATGGGTGCCGCCATGACGAACACGATGTTCTGTCGATCGACGACATCGATCATCTATCTCGCCCCGAACGGCTGGGTCGAACCATTCTACCTGGACTTGTCGAGCGCCTGCGGCATCCAGTATCGCGTCCTGTACGACGACGTGATGCGGTCGGACAAACCGCCGCATCTGTCCGATTTCCAGGTCCCGGTAGATGTCCTGGCGAGTTACCTGACGACGATGGGTCTGCGGGTCGCCGCCTAGGTTCGTCGGCCCCGCCGATTTCTCCGCAAGCGCGCGGTTCGCTAGCCCGCCAGCACCACCGCCATCGGCCCCTTCGGCCCGTCGGCGATCCGCGCCTGCAGCCGCTGGTCTGGGGCAAGCTGGTCCAGCCCAGCGCGGCGCACCACTTCCATGTGCAGGAACACGTCGCTCGTATCGCCGTCGCGCAGGACGAAGCCGTAACCCTTCATCCGGTTGAACCATTTGATCGTCACCGGTTCGAACGGCCCGGCCTTGTCCTCCAGCCCGATCGGGTCGGTGCGTTCCTGCTGGCGGCGGACCGCAAGGTCGGCATCCGGCCCGGTCGCGCAACTCAGGTCGATCGCCAACACGCGCGTCGCCTGAAGCCCGCGTTCGCGGCGCGCGGCGATGCAGTCCACCCGCGTCCCCTCCGGCAACGTCCGGCGGCCATGATCGCGCAGGACGGAGAAGTGCAACAGCACGTCGCCCGCATCGTCGTCGCCCACCATGAACCCGAACCCGCGGGTCATGTCGAACCACTTCACCGTCCCGCCGATCCGCGATTCGTCGGCGGTCAGCGACAACGCATCGACCGGCCCGCCCTGCGGCGCATTGGCCAGCCCCGCGCCTGCCGCAATAGCCTCCGGCTCGACCGGCATCATGGTCTGCACACCCATCGCACGCACGCCCTGTTCCGCAGCGGACAGCCCCCGGCCCGCGACTTATCTGAACGCACCATGAAAGCCGGGCGGATGCAAGCCCAACCGTAGAGCCGGCGCGACGAACGTCATTCTTCCGGCACTTCCCCCGGCGGGCAATCCACGAAACGCCGGGCCAGGTCGTACGGATGCCCCGCCCGCATCATCGCCGCGAGCGCCTTGCGCCGCATGTCCGGGTCGAGCGCGGCGGTGGCGAACGGCCCGATTCGCTTGCGCTTCGCAAACGCCATCGCGGCGGCGTGGTCGCTGTTCACCGCGGGCTCGTCGCCGTCCTCGTCCTCCTCCGGCGGGGCCAGCGCCGCCGCGCGATCCTCCTCCCCAACACCCGCGGCGCGCAACGCATCCGCTTGTCGCCGCCGGCCGTACCCGCGTCGCCCGAGCGCGGCACTCCGCATCTCTGCGAACACGCGGTCGTCGACATAGCCGAGCTCCGCCATCCGCACGACGATCGCCTCCACCGTCGCACCCGCCCCGCCGTCGCTCTCCGCGTCGAGGTCCACGCCGGCCCAGCCGCGCTCCTTCAGCTTGCGGTGCAGATAGTCCGACAGCTTCGCCCGCGTCGTCGCGTACCGCCCGAGATAATGCAGCGCGAGCCGCTCCAGCCCCTCCCGGTCGAGGGGCGGTCGGACCCGGTCCGGGTTGCGGTTTGATGAATGTCGTGCCACGCGCCATCTTTGTGCCACAGTCGGGCCGGAATTTGAACGTGCCCGGCGACTTTACATGCAGGTTGGAACCGGTCGCGTTCGATGTTGCGCGACGACGGTATTGGAATGACGGGAGCTGGACTGAGTGCTCGACAAGGTTGCGGACAGGTCGAAGGACGCAGGCGGTGCTACGCCGACCGACGACGGCCGGGTACGCCGTTACGCGGATTTCGCGACCCTGGTCGAGGCGCTCGATTTCGCGGCGGATGGTGCCTGCGGGCTCAACTTCCACGATCCGCGCGGCCAACTGACGCGCGCCTACACCTACGCCGAACTGCGCGACGATGCGCGTGACGTCGCGCGCCGCCTGATTGCGGCCGGCGTCGCACCGGGCGACCGGATCGCGATGCTCGCCGAAACCGGCCCCGACTTCGCCGCCCTCTTCTTCGGCACCGTGGTCGCCGGTGCATGGCCCGTCCCGCTGCCCCTGCCGACCTCGTTCGGCGGGCGCGACAGCTATATCGAACAACTCGCGGTCCAGCTCGGCAGCTCGGATCCGCGGATGCTCTTCTACCCGGCCGAACTCGCGACCATGGCCGCCGCCGCCGCGGATCGTTGCGGCGTCGAGGGGCTGTCATGGGAAGCGTTCGCCACCCGCGACGCGCCGTCCGACATCGTCTTCCCGCCCGCCGCGTCGTCCGACATCGCCTATCTGCAGTATAGCAGCGGCTCGACCCGCTTCCCGCACGGCGTCGCCGTCACGCACGAGGCGTTGCTCAGCAACCTGGCCGCCCATTCGATCGGGATGGAGGTCCGCCCCGGCGACCGCTGCGTCTCCTGGCTGCCCTGGTATCACGACATGGGCCTCGTCGGCTGCCTGCTCTCGCCGGTCGCCAACCAGGTCTCGGCCGACTACCTCAAGACCGAGGATTTCGCGCGTCGCCCGCTTGCCTGGCTCGACCTGATCAGCCGCAACCCCGGCACGACGCTCAGCTACTCGCCGACCTTCGGCTACGACATCTGCGCGCGCCGCATGTCCAGCCAGACGCGCGCCTCCGATCGGTTCGATCTGTCCCGCTGGCGGGTCGCCGGCAACGGCGCCGACATGATCCGCCCGGACGTGATGCAGAGCTTCGTCGATGCTTTCGCCACCGCCGGGTTCCAGGCGTCCGCCTTCCTGCCCTCCTACGGCCTGGCCGAGGCGACGCTCGCCGTCTCCATCATGCCGCCGGGCGAGGGGATCGTCGTCGAACTGGTTGAGGAAACCGAGCTGTCCGGGGGCGACGCCGCCTGCGACCGGCCGCAACGCTACCGTGCGATCGTCAATTGCGGCCGCCCCGCGCTCGGCATGGAAATCCAGATCCGCGAGGAGGACGGTGCCGTCCTGCCCGACCGCGCGATCGGCAAGGTCTGGTGCCGCGGCGCGTCCGTGATGCACAGCTATTTCCGCGATCCCGAGGCGACCTCCGCCTGCCTGGTCGACGGCTGGCTCGACACCGGCGACATGGGCTATCTGTCGGATGGCTATGTCTACATCGTGGGCCGGGCCAAGGACATGATCATCATCAACGGCAAGAATCACTGGCCGCAGGATATCGAATGGGCGGTCGAACAGCTGCCCGGGTTCAAGGCCGGTGACATCGCCGCTTTCGCCATCACCACTCCCGGTGGCGAGGAGACGCCGGCCGTCCTCGTCCAGTGCCGCACGTCCGACAATGGCGAACGCGCCCGCCTGCGCGAGGAAATCCGTGACCGCGTCCGCGCGATCACCGGCATGAACTGCGTCATTGAACTCGTCCCGCCCAAGACGCTGCCGCGCACCAGTTCGGGCAAGCTCAGCCGCGCCAAGGCCCGCAACCTGTATCTGTCCGGCGAAATACAGCCCTACGCGGTTGCCGCCTGACCGCGATTATGTTGCCCGCGTAACGACCGGGACGATCTTTTTTATATCGACCCCCCCAAATATTTGTAACAATCGGGCGATTAAGTTTAGACCTTCGGTTACCGATCATAAAGGATCGGCGGCCATACCGGCGGGGACATGATCGACGCCAACTCCATCCCCCCCGCCGCCCGTTCGTGGCGGGTCGTCGCCGGTTTCGTCGATCCCGACCTTGCGAACTGGCGTCTGGTGCGCGTCGCGCAATATGCCGAACTCGCGCGCGGCCTGCCGCTGACGTCCGCGGCGTTCGTCGCCGCCGGTATCCTGATCGCTGCTTTGTTCGCCGGTTCGGTGCCGCTGCCCGGCCTGTTCGCCTGGCTCATCACCACCGCGCTGCTGCTTGCACTCGATCTGGCGCGCATCCGGGCGCGGACCCGCCCGGGCGATCCGGACGGCCTCCTCCTCCACGGTATCCGCAGCACCGGGCTCGGCCTCCTCTGGGCGCTGCCCCCTGCCCTGTTCGCGATCGGCGGCAGCACGGAACAGCAACTGGCCGCCTGCCTGCTGTCCTGCGCGCTCATGGCGCTCACCGCGCTCACCACCGGCACCGTGCCCGGCGTGCTGATGCTGTTCCTGGTACCCTCGTCGATCGGCCTGTCCATCATGCTCGCGCGGACCGGATCGCCGCTGCTCGCGCTGCTGCCGCCGGTCTATGCCGGGCTGCTCGGTGCGAGCGGCCTCGGCGTCGGGCGCGCCTTCATCGCGCGCCACTGGGCGGATCAGGCGCTGGAGGACAAGAGCGAGGTCGTCCGGCTCCTGCTGCGCGATTTCGAGGACAGCGCCGCCGACTGGCTGTGGCAGGTCGACAGTGCCAAGCGACTCGTGTCGGTCTCGCCACGCTTCGCGCACGCCGCCGCGCGCGATCCCGCCCGGCTCGAAGGAATGCCGCTGCTCCGCCTGCTGTCCGACGGCCCGGCGGACGAGTCCGGCACCGCCGCACTGCGCAATCTCGTCGCGCTGATGAACGCGCGCGAACGCTTCTCCAACCTGGTGTTCCAGATCGTCGTCAACGGCGACGCGCGGTCGTGGAGCCTGTCGGCCGCCCCGCGCTACGACGCGGACGGCGCGTTCCTCGGCTATCGCGGCGTCGGCTCCGACATCACCGAACAGCAGCGTTCCGCCGAAAAGATCGATCGGCTGGCGCGGATCGATGCGCTCACCGGCCTGCCCAACCGCCGCGAATTCATGGATTCGCTCCGCCTCGGCATCGGCCGCGCGCTGGGCGACCGCCATCCCTGCGCGCTGCTGCTGATCGATCTCGACAAATTCAAACCGGTCAACGACACGCTCGGCCACCCGGTCGGCGATCGCGTGTTGAAACTCGTCGCCGAACGGCTGCGCACGCTGATCACGGACGAGGATGTCTGCGGCCGTATGGGCGGCGACGAATTCGCGATCCTGCTGGCACGCGTCACGCCGGGCGCGGTCGACGGGTTGGGTGACGCCATCATCGCCGCGCTGTCCGCACCGTTCGAGGTCGACGGCAACCTCATCCGGATTGGTGCCAGCCTCGGCTCGGCGCTCGCCCCGCGAGACGGCCGCTCGGTCGAAACACTCGTCCGCAACGCCGATCTCGCGCTGTACCGTGCGAAGGACGACGGCCGCGGCACGATGCGTCGCTACGATCCCTCGCTGCTAATCCACGCCGAACACCGCCGCATGATGGAAGCGGCGCTGCGCGAGGCGCTCGACATCGGCGACCAGTTCCATCTCGCCTACCAGCCGGTCGTCTGTGCCACCACCGGCGCGATCGACAGTTTCGAGGCGCTGATCCGCTGGAGCCATCCGACGCTCGGCGACCTTGCGCCGGGCGACTTCCTGCCCGTGGCGCAGGAGGCGCAACTGGCCGGCCGGATCGGCGAATGGGTCCTGCGCACCGCCTGCCGCGAGGCGACGGCCTGGCCCGACCAGATCCGGCTGTCAGTCAACCTCGCGCTGGCGCAGCTTCACGACGCGCAGTTCACCGCCACCGTGCTATCCGCGTTGTCGGATGCCGGGTTGGCGCCCCACCGGCTGGAACTGGAAGTATCCGAATCATTCTTCCTGTCCGATTCTGCCACGATCCTGCCGACGCTCGATGCGTTGCAGGCGCTCGGCATCCGGCTCGTGCTCGACGATTTCGGCGTCGGCTATGCCGCGCTCGGTCATGTCCGGGTCGGCCGCTTCTCGGCGATCAAGATCGACACCAGCTTCGTCCGTGGGTCGACCGACGGCCGCCGCGAAAGCCTCGCGGTCGTCCGCGCCGGCGTCGCGATGGCGGACGCGCTCGGCGTCGCCACGGTGGCGGAGGGTGCCGAAAGCCATGCCGACCTAACCCGGATGCAGGCGCTCGGGCTCGACCGGATCCAGGGCCACTACGCCGGATCACCGATGACCGCCGCCGCCGTCCGGCTGCTCGTTGCGCCGCCGCCCGTTGTCCTGGAGAAGCAAGAGCAACGTTCGGTCGCCTGATCGACCACGCGCGGCTTGCATGTCGCGCGGCCGCCCGCTAAGCACGCGCTTCTTCCGACCCGGAGGAGTATAGCTCAGTTGGTAGAGCATCGGTCTCCAAAACCGAGGGCCGTGGGTTCGAGTCCCCCTACTCCTGCCACCCCACCGGGTGGATGTTCGGGTCGGTAAGAATGAAGACGAGGCGGGCGCACCTTCGGGGCCTGATAGGGTCCGAAAGGGTGCGTGTGCCTCGTTATCGTCGTTTCGCGAAGGTTGGACATGGCCAAGGTTAATCCCGGCGAATTCATCCGGCAGGTCCGTGCCGAAACCGCGAAAGTGGTGTGGCCGTCCCGCAAGGAAACCGTGACGACCGCGATCATGGTCGTCATCATGACGTTGACGCTCGGCCTGTTCTTCTTCGGCGTCGATGCGATCTTCAGCCAGATCGTGCAGTTCCTGCTGTCGCTGGCGAGCAAGGGTTAAGGTAGAGCATGTCCCGCTGGTACATCATCCACGCCTATTCCGGTTTCGAGAACAAGGTGCGCGAAGCGATCCTCGCCGACGCGACCCGGCTCGGGCTGGAACATCTCGTCGAGTCGGTCGAAGTGCCGACCGAAAAGATCACCGAGGTCCGCCGCGGGAAAAAGGTCACGTCCGACCGCAAGTTCTTTCCCGGCTACGTCCTGGCCAAGCTCGACATGAGCGATCAGGTCTATCACCTCGTCAAGAACACCGCGAAGGTCACCGGCTTCCTCGGATCGTCGGGCAAGCCACAGCCGATCAGCGAAGCCGAAGCCGCCCGCATCCTGAACACCAAGGAAGAAGCCGCGGTCGCCGCACCGAAGGCCAAGCTGAAGGTCGATTACGAAATCGGCGATTCGGTGAAGGTCCTCGACGGCCCGTTCGCCAGCTTCAACGGTCTGGTCGAGGAACTCGATTTCGACCGCGGTCGCGTCAAGGTGTCGGTGTCGATCTTCGGTCGCGCCACCCCGGTGGAACTCGAATTCGAACAGGTCGAACGCGCGAAGTAAGGTGCGTCGAACGCCGCAACTTTAACAACTTCGCAAGATAGTTTCAACGGGACGCAACGTCCTGTTCCAAGTTTCCGGGTTTCACCCGGATCAGTCCGCGGGAGGCAGCGTCAAACCTGCCGCATGTACCGCTAAGCCATAGGAGATCATCATGGCGAAGAAGATTACCGGTTACATCAAGCTGCAGGTTCCGGCCGGCAAGGCCAACCCGTCGCCGCCGATCGGCCCCGCGCTGGGTCAGCGCGGCGTGAACATCATGGAATTCTGCAAGGCGTTCAACGCGTCGACCGGCGACCAGGAAGTGGGCACTCCGCTCCCGACCGTCATCACCGTCTATGCCGACCGCAGCTTCTCGTTCGCGACCAAGACGCCCCCGGCGTCCTACCTCATCAAGAAGGCCGCCAATCTGAAGTCGGGTTCCAAGGAGCCGGGCAAGATCAGTGCGGGGACGATTGCGCGCTCCAAGCTCGCGGAAATCGCCCAGGCCAAGATGAAGGACCTGAACGCGAACGATATCGACGCGGCAACGAAGACGATCGAAGGCTCCGCTCGCGCGATGGGCCTCGAAGTGGTGGAGGGCTGATCCGATGGCCAAGCTGAGCAAGAAGAACAAGGCGATGGCACAGGCCGTCGACGTCCTGAAGCTGTACGGCGTTGACGAGGCCATCGCGATGGCCCGCACCAACGCGACGTCCAAGTTCGACGAGACGATCGAAGTCGCGCTGAACCTCGGCGTCGATCCGCGTCACGCCGACCAGATGGTCCGCGGCGTGGTGACGCTGCCCAAGGGCACCGGCAAGGACGTCCGCGTCGGCGTGTTCGCCCGCGGCGCCAAGGCCGACGAAGCCCGTGCCGCCGGCGCGGAAGTCGTCGGTGCCGAAGATCTGCTGGAGCAGGTCCAGGGTGGCACGATCGATTTCGATCGCTGCATCGCGACGCCGGACATGATGGGCCTCGTCGGCCGCCTCGGTAAGGTGCTCGGTCCCAAGGGCCTGATGCCGAACCCGAAGCTGGGCACCGTGACCATGAACGTCGGTGAAGCGGTCAAGGCTGCCAAGGGCGGCCAGGTCGAATTCCGCGTCGAAAAGGCCGGCATCATCCACTCCGGCATCGGCAAGGCATCGTTCCCGGCCGAAGACCTGCGCGCCAACTTCGACGCGTTCGTCGATGCGATCGTGAAGGCCAAACCGACCGGCGCCAAGGGCAAGTACCTCCAGAAGGTGGCGGTTTCCTCCACCATGGGCCCGGGCGTGAAGGTCGACGTCGCCGAGATCGCCGGCGTCTGATCCGATCGGGGCGGGTCACCTCCCGCCCCACCCCAACCGTCATCCCGGCGAAGGCCGGGATCTCCCTTCGGTAAGGCGCAAGCGTCTAGCCAAGGGTAGATCCCGCCCCTTCGCCGGGATGATGATTGTCAGGCCCGGTGGATTGCGCTAGACGCCCGTTCATCGAATCAAACCGATTTGCCGCTGTCGGACTCGTTCGACGCCGGTCAGTACCGTCCGAGACAGCGGGTGCATCCTCCGGGATGCTTAATCTCCCGCCAAGACGGGGAAGAGTATCACCGTCCTGCCGATCGCGGCAGGCGGGTCTGCCATCGGCCCCGTGCCGATCCAGTCACTCCCCCCACGGACAGCCGCAGGACGGCTTATTTGTCCTGTGGTTCAACCTTCCGCGGCGGTTCGTCCGTCGCGGGGCGGTCTCCGAATGTTTCGGGGATCATGTGAATGGAGTGTAACTATGGATCGGGCTGAAAAGGCCGGACTGGTTGCCGAACTGAAGAGCATCTTCGACACGACCCAGGTCGTCGTCGTGACCAAGAATCTTGGTCTGACCGTCGCACAGTCCACTGTGCTGCGGAACAGGATGCGCGAAGCGGGCGCCAGCTACCGGGTTTCCAAGAACAAGCTTGCCCGCATCGCGCTCGAGGGCACGCCCTATGCCGATCTGTCCGACCTGCTGGTCGGCCCGACGGCGCTCAGCACGTCCACCGATCCCGTGGCCCCGGCCAAGGTGATCGTTGAGTTCGCGAAGACCAACGACAAGTTGGAAATCGTGGGCGCCGTGATGGGTGGGACGCTGCTCGACATCGATGGGGTCAAGGCGCTTGCCGAGCTTCCGTCGCTCGACGAACTGCGTGCGAAGATCATCGGTCTGGTGCAGGCACCTGCGACCCAGATCGCCCGCATCGTCAAGGAGCCGGCCGCGCAGATCGCGCGCGTGCTTGCCGCCTATGCGGAAAAAGAAGCCGCTTGAAGAGCGCTTTCTCGTTTGAACATCATGCGGGCACGCGCCCGCCACGGAGAATATCATGGCTGACCTGAACAAGATCGTTGAAGACCTGTCCGCACTGACCGTCCTCGAAGCAGCCGAGCTTTCGAAGCTGCTCGAAGAGAAGTGGGGCGTTTCCGCTGCCGCCGCTGCTGCTGCACCGGCCGCTGCCGGCGCCGCTGCACCGGCCGTCGAAGAGAAGACCGAGTTCGACGTGATCCTCACCGGCGACGGTGGCAAGAAGATCAACGTCATCAAGGAAGTCCGCGCCATGACCGGCCTGGGCCTGACCGAAGCCAAGACGCTCGTCGAGTCCGCTCCGAAGGCCGTCAAGGAAGGCGTTTCGAAGGACGAAGCCGAGAAGGCCAAGGCCCAGCTCGAAGCAGCCGGCGCGACCGTCGAGCTCAAGTAAGTCCAACCCGGCCAGACTCCCGCGCAGGCGGAGATCCAGCCAAGGGATGGAACAGGATCAGGGGGCGGCCTGCCAAGGGCCGCCCCCTTTTTCGTGTGTCTGTAACAATTCGTGTGTCTGTAACAAGATGTGACCGCCCGCAAAGCCTCTGGTCTTCGTGTCAGCGCTGACGCACAAGCGACCGATGTTCGCTTTCGTTCTTGCGCTGCTGGCCGCGAATCCGGTCCCGGTGCTGCTGACACCGCCGCCACCCACGGCCAGGCAGTTGATCACGGCAAACGAGGCGCTGCGCCGCTACCGCGAACTCACCAGCGCTTTGCCGATGTGCAAGCGCGACACCGCCGACAGCGACGACATCATCGTCTGCGCCCCCGGCCCCAAGGACCGCTACCGCGCCTGGAACGGCGACCCGATCTCCGAACCGCGCACCCCGCGCTACGCCCGCGACACCACCGGCCGCGGCCGCGCCAGCGAAGCCGCCCGCGACCGCCGCTGCGACGACGCCCAATCCTTCGGCCGCTGCGGCCTGGCGCAAGAACTCCAGAGCCGGTGAGCGTCTTCCAAAGCCCTCCCCCCACCGGGGGGAGGGTTGGGTGGGGGGCGTGGCCTGGGCTGACACGGCAACCGATCACGTCACTGTAGATTCGCGCGAGCCCCTAAAGCCGTGCCCAGAAACAACCAAACCCCGAGCCAAGCCCCCCACCCCAACCCTCCCCCCGGCAGGGGGGAGGGAGAAGAAGCCTAAATCCCCTCCACAACCTGTTCGATCACCCCGAAAATCGGATGCCCATGCGCATCCTCCATCGCGATCCGCACGCTGTCCCCCATCTTCAAAAACGGTGTCACCGCCGCCCCGCCGGTGATCGTCTCGACCATCCGCAGTTCCGCGATGCAGCTATAGCCGACGCCGCCGTCCGCCACGCTCCGCCCCGGCCCGCCGTCCGGCCCGCGGTTCGACACCGTCCCCGACCCGATGATCGTGCCCGCCACCAGCGACCGCGTCTTCGCCAGATGCGCGATCAGCACGCCGAAATCGAACGTCATGTCCGCGCCCGCATCCGCCCGCCCGAACGGCTGCCCGTTCAGGTCAACCTTCAGCGCACCGGACAGCGTCCCACCGTCCCACGCGCCCTCAAGCTCGTCCGGCGTCACGAACACCGGCGACAGCGCAGAGGCGGGCTTCGACTGGACGAACCCGAACCCCTTCGCCAGTTCCGCGGGAATCAGGTTGCGCAGCGACACGTCGTTGACGAGGCCGACCAGCCGGATCGCATCGCGCGCCGCGACCGCGTCGATCCCCTGCGCCACGTCGCCCGTCACGACGACGATCTCCGCCTCCAGGTCGCAACCCCACGCCTCGTCCGCCAGCCGGATCGGATCGCGCGGCCCGAGGAACCCGTCCGACCCGCCCTGGTACATCAGCGGATCCGTCCAGAAACTCTCAGGCATCTCCGCCCCGCGCGCCTGCCGCACCAGCGCGACATGGTTCACATACGCCGATCCGTCCGCCCACTGGTACGCGCGCGGCAGGGGTGCCGCCGCCTGCCGCTCGTGGAACCGCATCATCGGGATCGCCTCGTGCGCCAGGTCGGTCGCCAGGTTCTGCAACGCCGGCTCCACCCGCTCCCAGTCGTCCAGCGCAGCCTGCATCGTCGGCGCGATGTGGCCGGCGTCCGCGCACCAAGCCAGGTCGCGGCTCACCACGACCAGTCGCCCGTCCCGACCCGACTTCAACGATCCCAGCTTCATGGCAGCCTCTCCTCTGTGTGTTTTGTGCAACATAGCGCCAAGCATCGTGCGCCGCCATCCTCCCGAATCCGCGGAAACGGCGGCAGGCCGTCTCCCCGAGCCCGTAAATGCGTTGATATACTATTACATGCCCGCTAGGTCCTGAATCGAACCTGCTGCCCGAACGGACCACTCATGATCCTGTCCCTGCTCACGACCACCGCCGCCGCCGCGCTGACCGCCGCCCCCGCCGCCCAGCCCGCACCGAAGGCTGCCGTCGCCTTCCACGATGACGCGCCCCAGAACATCGTCATCACTGCGCCGTTCGCACGCGATGCGGACAGTTCGCTGTCGGGCGTCACGATCCTGTCCGGTGCCGATCTCGTCCGCGAAATCCGTCCGACGATCGGCGAAACGCTCGCCCGCACGCCGGGCGTGTCGGCCACCTCGTTCGGTCCCAACGCGTCGCGCCCCGTGCTGCGCGGTTTCCAGGGCGACCGCGTCCGCGTGCTGACCGACGGGATCGGCAGCTTCGACGTGTCGAACACCTCGGTCGACCATGCCGTCGTCATCAACCCGCTGACCGCCGACCGGATCGAGGTCCTGCGCGGCCCCTCCGCGCTGCTCTACGGCTCCTCCGCGATCGGCGGCGTCGTCAACGTCATCGACAGCCGCATCCCGCGCCGCGTCCCCGACGAACCGATCCACATCGACGGTCTGGCCAGCTACGGCTCGGCCGCGAACGAACGCTCCGTGTCCAGCGCGGTCGAGGCGCCGCTGCTCGGCAAGATCGTGTTCCACGTCGACGGCAGCTATACCAAGACCGGTGATCTCGAGACCGGCGGCTACCTGCTCAGCCCCCCGCTCCGCGCTCAGGCCGCAGCCAGCAGCGACGAAGGCGTGCGCGATCTCGCCGACCTGAAGGGCAAGCTACCCAACTCCGCCGCGGAAACGTGGGAGGTCGCCGGCGGTGCCGCGATCGTCACCGAAACCGGTAATTTCGGCGTCTCGGTCTCACGCTACAACAATCTCTACGGCGTCCCCGTCCGCTTCTCGCTCGATCCGGCGGTGGAGGCGGAGAATGTCCGCCTCAAGATGAAGCAGACCCGCGAGGACATGCGCGCCGAGGTCGATACGGGCGGCAACGTCCTCGAAAAGATCCGCTTCCGCGCCGGCCATGCGGACTACCAGCATGCCGAGATCGAGGACACGGGCGAGATCGGCACGCAGTTCTTCAACGACAGCTACGAGGCGCGCCTCGAACTCGTCCAGGCGCAGCATGGCGGCTGGCGCGGCGCGGTCGGTGGCCAGATGATGATCCGCAACTTCAACGTGGTCGGCGACGAGGCCTTCCTGCCGAAGAACGAGACGCAGCAATATGGTCTCTTCACGCTCCAGGAATATGATCTGGGCGCGATCAAGGCGGAGGTCGGCGGCCGCTACGAACATTCGATCCTGACCGCGGTCGCCGACGATACGCTCGGCAACCCGGCGCTCGACCGGCGCTTCGATGCCTTTTCCGGCTCGCTCGGCGCCAGCGTCGCCGTTGCGGACGGCATCCGCCTCGGCCTGAACGGATCGCACACCGAACGCGCGCCATCGGCGGAGGAACTGTTCGCCAACGGCCCGCACGCCGGCACGCAGTCGTTCGAGGTCGGCAGCCCGGACTTCAATAAGGAAACCAGTTGGGGCCTCGAAGGCACGGCGCGCGCCAAGTTCGAGCGGTTTGCGCTCTCCGCTTCGGTCTATCACAGCTGGTTCGACAACTACATCTACGAGACCCAGACCGGCGAGGTCCGCGACGACCTGCCCGTGTTCCAGTACAACCAGGCCAAGGCGCGCTATTACGGGTTCGAGGTCGAGGGCAGCGCCACGCTGGCGAAGTTCGGCGACTACGCCCTGCTGGCGGACGGCAGTGCCGACTATGTCCGTGCGCGGATCATCGGGTCGGGCCCCGCCCCGCGCATCCCGCCGCTCCGCCTGCTCGGCGGGGTCGAGTTGAAGTCGCCGCGCACCTCCGGCCGGGTCGAGGTCGAATGGTCCGACAAGCAGGACCGCGTCCAGCCGTTCGAAACCAACACGGACGCGTTCACGCTCGTCAACGCCTCGGTCACGCTGCAACCGTTCGAAACAAACCGCACCACGCTGGTGCTGTCGGCGAACAACATCTTCGACACGGTCGCGCGTCGCCACGCGAGCTTTCTGAAGGACTATGCCCCGCTCGCCGGGCGCGACCTGCGCGCCACGATGCGGTTTACTTTCTGATCGGCAGAACCTGCGGAGCCGGGGCGTTGCGCGCCCCGGCCAGCGTGCAGAAGATGCGATAGCCCAGCCGCAAACGTTCGATCATCGCGCACCCCTACGAATGACAATCCGGTCCGAATATGCCCCATTCGGAACAGTGCGAAACTACCGTTACAACATCGCAACTTTGTGACACGTTCGAGACCATCTAATGACGTCCGAGACCATCGACCCGCGCCTTCCGAACGCGTAAAGGCGCGCTCATGCCCGTCCGGTCGTATCGTCCCCTCGCCGTCTGTCTCGTCCTGCTTAGCAGCTGCGCCAGCGTTCCCACGCTGCCCCCTGCCGCTACGGCACGCGTGGGGGACGCCGCCATCCTGCCACGGACCGATGCCACCGCCGCCTGGCCCGGTGCCGGCTGGTGGCGCAGCTACGCCGACCCTCAACTCGATTCGCTGATGACCGAGGCGCTGGCCGGGTCGCCCGACGTCGCCGTCGCCGCCGCCCGCCTGCGCCAGGCCGAGGCGCTCGCCGACGAGACCGGTGCCGACGGCCGCCCCACGCTGACCGCAGACGGCAATGTCGGCGTGACGAAGCAGAGCTACAATCTTGGCATCCCGCGCGACTTCGTGCCGAAGGGGTTCAAGGACACCGGCCGCATCGCACTGTCCGGCCGGATCGACCTCGACCTGTGGGGCCGCAACCGCGCCGCGCTCGCCGCCGCGACGTCCGAAGCGGTCGCCGCCCGCGTCGATGCGGATCAGGCCGCACTGACGCTGACCACCGCCGTCGCGGACGGCTATGCGCAGCTGGCGATGCTCTACGCGGAACGCGATGTCGCGACCGCCGAACTGCGTATCCGCACCGACAGCGGCCGGCTGGTCGCCGAACGCGCCGCCAACGGCCTGGAGAACCAGGGGGAGGTCCGGCTGGCCGAGGGCGACGTCCCCGCCGCCCGCGCGACACTCAACCAGCTCGACGAGTCGATCGCGCAAGCCCGCAACCGGCTGGCCTATCTCGTCGGCGCCACCCCCGACCGCGGCCTGCGCATTGCCCGCCCCGCCCTGCGCACCGGCGTCTCCGCCCGCGTCCCTGCCGACGCCGGCATCGCGTTGCTCGGCCGCCGCCCCGATCTCGTCGCGCGCCGGCTGCGTGCGGAGGCCGCCGCGTCGCGCATCAAGGTCGCACGCGCGGGCTTCTACCCGGACGTCAACCTGTCCGCGCTGATCGGCCTCCAGTCGCTCGGGCTCGGCAAGCTGATCGAACAGGGCTCGTCGATCGGCTCGGCCGGCCCCGCCTTCTCGCTCCCGATCTTCGACGGCGGCCGGCTCCGCGCGCGCTACCGCAACGCCGGCGCGGTCTATGACGAGGCGATCGCCGACTATGACCGGACCTTGCTCTCCGCGCTGCGCGAGGTCGCCGACGCCGCCGCCGGCATCGACGCGATCGACGCGCGCATCGCGGACCAGGCTGCGGCGGTGAAGGCTGCGGAGGCCGCCTACACGATCGCCCAGCAACGCTACGAAGGCGGGCTGTCCGCGCGGCTCAGCGTGCTGTCCGCCGAAGACCGCCTCCTCACCCGCCGCCGGCAACTCGTCGATGCCCAGGCGCGCGCAGTCACGCTCGATATCGCCCTCGTCCGCGCGCTCGGCGGCGGATACCGCGAAGGACAAAATTGATGGCCGATGCCGATCCGACCGCTCGTCCCGGCGCCAACGCGCAGGACGCGACCGACACCCAGGACGCCCCCGCGATCCAGCCGTCGAAGCGGAAACGCCTGCTGCTGATCCTCGGCGTCGTCACCGCGATCGGGCTCATCGCCTGGCTCGTCTGGTACCTGCTCGTCGGGTCGACCCGCGTCACGACCGACAATGCCTATGTCGGGGCCGACGTGGCACAGGTGACGCCGCTCGTCTCGGGCGCGGTCACCTCTGTCCGCGTGGCGGACACGCAGCAGGTCCGGCGCGGCGACATCCTGATGACGATCGATTCGGCCGACGCCCACATCGCGCTCGCCACAGCGGAGGCATCGCTCAAGCAGGCCAGCCAGCGCTACGGCCAGACCGCCGCGAACAACACCGCGCTTGGCGCGACCGTCGCCGCACGCGAAGCGGACATCGCCCAGTCGCGTGCAAAGCTCGACTCCGCAGCCGCGAACCTCGACCGTGCCCGCATCGACTTGGCCCGCCGCCAGAAACTCGCCCCCACCGGCGCTGTCTCGGGCGAGGAACTGACCAGCGCACGCTCCGCCTTCGCCGACGCGACCGCCGCCTATGCGCAGGCCGCCGCCGACGTCCGCCGCGCCGCTTCTACCCGCACGTCGGCGGAGGGCGAACTGGCCGCCAACCGCGCGCTGACTAACGGGACGACCGCACGGTCCAATCCGGACGTGGCGCTGGCCCAGGCGCGCCTCGATCAGGCCCGGCTCGACCTCGAACGCACCATCGTCCGGGCGCCGATCGACGGCGTCGTCGCGCGTCGCAACGTCCAGGTCGGGCAACGCGTCGCCGCCGGCACGCCGGCCATGACGGTCGTCCCGGTCGGGCGCGCCTATGTCGATGCGAACTTCAAGGAATCGCAGCTCGCCAAGGTCCGCGTGGGCCAGGCCGTCGAGATGGTGTCGGACTTCTACGGCGACGACGTCGTGTTCCACGGCCGCGTCACCGGCTTCGCGGGCGGCACGGGTGCTGCCTTCTCGGTCATCCCGGCGCAGAACGCGACGGGCAACTGGATCAAGGTCGTTCAGCGCCTGCCGCTCCGCATCACGCTCGATCCGCGTGAGTTGCGGGACCACCCGCTCCGCGTCGGCCTCTCGATGGACGTCACCGTCCACCTCGACCGCTGACCATGGCGGAGGCCGCCGCACCGAAACCGCTGTCGGGCGCGACGCTGGCGATCGTCGCGGTCGGACTCGGTCTCGCCAACTTCACCGTCGTGCTCGACCAGACCGTCGCCAACGTGTCGGTCACGCACATCGCCGGCGGCCTCGCCGTCTCCCCCACGCAGGGCACCTGGGTCATCACCAGCTATGCCGTAGCGGAGGCGATCAGCGTGCCGCTCACCGGCTGGGTCGCCAACCGCTTCGGTGCGGTAAAGACCTTCACATTCGGACTGTGCGGCTTCTCGCTCTTCTCAATGCTGTGCGGCCTGTCGTCCAGCCTGTCGATGCTCGTCGCGTTCCGCATTCTCCAGGGCCTCTCCGGCGGCCCGCTGATGCCGCTGTCGCAATCGCTGATGCTGCGCATCTTCCCCAAGGACAAGGCTGCGGTCGCGCTCGGCATCTGGGCGATGACCACCGTGGTGGCCCCGATCCTGGGCCCGATCCTGGGTGGGTCGATCAGCGACAACTGGTCCTGGCCGTGGATCTTCTACATCAATGTGCCGATCGTGGCGGTCTGCCTGACGGTCGCGGTGCCGAAACTGCGTCAGTTCGAAACGCCCACCGAACGGCAACCGATCGACGTCATCGGCCTGGCGCTGCTCGTCACCTGGGTCGCGGCGTTCCAGATCGTGCTTGATACCGGCCGCGAACATGACTGGTTCGCCTCCCCCGTCGTCACCGGCGGCGCGATCGTCGCGGCGGTCGGCTTCGTCGCGTTCGTGATCTGGGAACTGACCGAGAAGAACCCGATCGTCGACCTGCGCATCTTCCGCCATCTGGGCTTCAGCATGGCGACGGTCACGATGGCGCTCGCGTTCGGCACCTTCTTTGCCACCATCGTGCTCATCCCGCTCTGGTTGCAGGGCGTGCTCGGCTACACCGCCACGGACTCCGGCCATGTCACCGCCTTCGTCGGGGTGTTCGCGGTGGTGATGTCACCGATCGCCGCGCGGCTGATCCCCAAGGTCGACGTCCGGCTGCTGATCTGCTTCGGCATCGTCTGGCTCGGCGCCACGTCGCTGATGCGGGCGCGCTGGTCGGCGGACTCGGACTTCTGGACGCTCGCCATGCCGCAACTGGTCCAGGGGCTCGGCATGCCGTTCTTCTTCATCGGCATCACCACGCTCGCGCTCGGCTCCGTCCTGCCGCGCGAGACGACCTCGGCCGCCGGGCTGCTCAGCTTCCTTCGCACGCTGTCTGCGGCAATCGGGGCGTCGGTGGCTCAGACGATCTGGGAGCAGCGCGAGCGGCTCAACCGCAGCGACCTCGTCTCGACGCTCAACGACCCGGGCAGCCTGCTGTCCAACCTGCAGGCCGGCGGCATGACCCCCGACCAGTCGCGCTCGGTCCTCGACCGCCTCGTCGAGGTCCAGGCCGCTACGCTCTCCGTCGATCAGGTCTTCTTGGCCGCGGCGGCGCTGTTCGGCATCGCCGCGATCACCGTCTGGTTCGCCCCCCGCCCGAAGCGCGAGGCGGACACGTCGGCGGCGCACTGAACGTCCCGACCCCATCCCGGTCAAAACCGCGATGGGGTCACTCGTTTTACCCCAGCATCGTTTTCAACACATCGTTCACGACGCCCGGGTTAGCCTTGCCCCCCATCGCCTTCATCGTCTGGCCGACGAAGAAGCCGAACAGCTTGTCCTTGCCGCCGCGGTAATCCGCCACCTTGTCGGCATTGGCCGCCATGATCCCGGCGACCACCGCCTCGATCGCGCCCGTATCGCTCGTTTGCTTCAACCCGCGCGCCTCGACGATCGCGCCGGCATCCTCGCCGGTCTCCAGCATGATCTCGAACACCTGCTTGGCCAGCGACCCGGACAGCGTCCCGTCCGCCACCAGCGACAGCAGTTCGCCACCCTGCCGCGGCGACACCGGGCTGTCCGCGATGTCGCGCCCCAGCCGGTTGAGCGCCCCGAACAGGTCGGAGATCAGCCAGTTCGACGCCGGCTTCGCGATCTCTTCGAACGATTTCGGGCTCGCCTCGACCAGCGCCTCGAACCACCGCGCCGTCTCGACATCGGCCGTGATCACCGCCGCGTTATAAACCGGCACCCCGGCCGCGACATAACGCGCACGCTTGGCATCGGGCAGTTCGGGCAGGCTCGCCTTGCACTCCGCGAGGAAGTCCTCGCTCAGCTCCAGCGGCAGCAGGTCGGGGTCGGGGAAATATCGATAGTCGTGCGCATCCTCCTTCGACCGCATCGACCGGGTGACGCCGCGGTCCGGATCGAACAGCCGCGTCTCCTGGACAACGGTCCCGCCCTCCTCGATCAGGTCCACCTGCCGGCGCGCCTCATGTTCGATCGCGGCCATCACGAACCGCACCGAATTGACGTTCTTCGTCTCGGTCCGCGTGCCCAGCCCCTCGCCCGGCCGGCGCACCGACACGTTCACGTCGGCCCGCATCGACCCTTGGTCCATATTGCCGTCGCACGACCCGACATAGCGCAGGATCGAACGCAGCTTCTTCACATAGGCCCCGGCCTCCTCGGGCGACGTCATGTCCGGCTTCGACACGATCTCCATCAACGCGACGCCCGACCGGTTGAGGTCGACATACGACTGCGTCGGATGCTGGTCGTGGATCAGCTTGCCGGCGTCCTGCTCGATATGGATCCGCTCGATCCCGACCTGCTTCGGCGCAGCATCGGCCGGTTCGATCTCCAGCACGCCCTCGCCCACGATCGGGTGGTAGAGCTGGCTGATCTGATACCCCTGCGGCAGATCGGCGTAGAAATAGTTCTTCCGGTCGAACTGCGACCGCCGGTGGATGTGTGCACCCAGCGCCATGCCGGTCCGCACCGCCTGCCGCACGCATTCCGCATTCAGCGTCGGCAGCATCCCAGGCATCGCCGCATCGACCAGCGAGACATTGGCATTGGGTTCCGATCCGAACGCGGTTGACGCGCCGGAGAACAGCTTGGCCTGCGACGTGATCTGGGCATGGACCTCCAGCCCGATCACGACCTCCCAGTCGCCGGTGGCACCCTTGACGGTGTAGGGGGATGCGTCAGTCATGCTCGTCCTCGGGTGTGATCAGGGTGAGTCCGGGAAAATAGGTCCGGTAGATGCCGGCGTCGCGGGTCAGCAACGTCGCCCTCAACCGTAGCGCATGCGCGCCGATCAGGAAATCGGAGAGGATCGCGTCGCGCTTGCCATGTCGCCGTCGGTAAGCGCGAAATGCTTCCCCGGCTGCAAACGCAACATCCGCCTCAAGCGGATCAATACGAATGCCGATTTTCTGCAACGAGCCAGTCAGGGCAGCCAGCGAAGGAAAATTCGTTGCGAGTTCGGCGACGACGATCGTGTTAATGACGTAGCCACCGGAACTGTTTAATTCCTCGAGCTTAAGTCCCGACCATATCTTCCACGCCTGATCCGGCGCAAAAACGTCGATCAGAATATTGGTATCGATAAAGATCACGGAAGGCGATCGCCACGCAGCTCGAACATGATTTCGTCGGTCGTCTGGGACCCGTCATAATATTTACCGGCGATCTCGTTGATCGCTGCGCGAATACGTGCCGCCCGCTCCTCGTGGGTTTCCGCCTGTCGCTCCGCACCCGCGAAGACCACGGCCTCACCCCTGTCATTCTTGCCGACACAAACCGGCTGTCCAGGCACAAGGCCGAGCTCCTCCCGGACATCCTTCGGAATCAGCACCTGCCCCTTGCTCGTCATGTTGACGACGGTGATTTCGTTGACGTCGGTATGCATGTTCATCGCCAGAACTCCAGTGTTACCCATGGTAACACATACCCCGCACCCCCACAAACTCATCCCCGCCGATGGTGCAGCCACACGATCAGCGTCAGCAGCATGTTGCTACCCAGTAGCGCCACCACCCAACAAACCGTCAGGATGCGCAGCACCACGACCTCGAACCCGATCTGCCGCCCCAGTTCGTGCGCGAACACCGCCGCGGTCAGCCCGCCCGCCAGGAAGAACCCGCCCAGCGCCCACTCCCGCCGCATGACCATCACGTTGCTGACGCACAGACCGAGAATGAACACCGCGATCAGGATGAAGAACCCCGCCAACCGAACATGATCGAACGGCCGGTTGTCGATATCCGCCAGCGAATTGCCGATATAGGCCGACAGGATCGCCCCGAACGCCACGTTCAGCGCATTCTGCGCCTCGCGCAGCGTTTCTGCATTGCGCCGGCGAAACCTGGCGTCGTTTACCACCAGGCCCCCGGCCGCGCCGTGAAGCCCGCGCGCTCCTCGATCGCCAGCCCGGCGTTCAGCACGCCCTGCTCGTCCCGCGGCTTGCCGATGATCTGCAACCCGAGCGGCAGCCCGGCCGCATCCAGTCCGCCCGGCACCGACATCGCCGGCAACCCGGCCAGCGACGACGGCACGGTGAAGACGTCGTTCAGGTACATCGCGAGCGGATCGTCCGACTTCTCGCCCAGCGAGAACGCCGCCGACGGCGCGGTCGGGGTCAGCAGCAGATCGCACGTCGCCCAGGCTCGCTCGAAATCGCGCGCGATCAGCGTCCGCACCTTCTGCGCCTGCGTATAATAAGCGTCGTAATAGCCCGCCGACAGCACATAGGTGCCGATCAGGATGCGGCGCTTCACCTCCGGCCCGAACCCGGCGGCGCGCGTCGCGGCATACATCTCCTGCAGGTTCGCACCGTCCGGCAGCTCCCGCTCACCGTACCGCACGCCGTCATAGCGCGCGAGGTTGGACGACGCCTCCGCCGGCGCGATGATATAGTAAGTCGGCAGCGCGTACTTCGTATGCGGCAGCGAGACGTCGACGATCTCCGCCCCCGCATCGCGCAGATACGAGATGCCCTGCTCCCACAACGCGTCGATCTCGGCCGGCATCCCGTCGACGCGGTACTCCTTCGGCACGCCGATCCGCTTGCCGCGAAGATCGCCGGACAGCGCCGCCTCCCACGTCGGTACGGGCAGGTCGAGCGAGGTCGAATCCTTCGGATCGAACCCGGCCATCTGTTCCAGGAACGCGGCGCAATCGCGGACCGATCGCGCCATCGGCCCGGCCTGGTCGAGCGAGGACGCGAACGCCACCACGCCCCAGCGCGAGCAGCGACCATAGGTCGGCTTGATGCCCGAAATCCCGACGAACGCCGCTGGCTGACGGATCGAGCCGCCCGTGTCAGTCCCCGTCGCACCCGGCGCCATCCGCGCCGCGACCGCCGACGACGACCCGCCCGACGATCCGCCCGGCGCCATCGCCGCGTTGCTGCCCGCGCGCTGCCACGGCGACACGACATTGCCGTACGCGCTGGTCTCGTTCGACGATCCCATCGCGAACTGGTCGAGGTTCAGCTTGCCCAGCATCCCCGCGCCCGCCGCGAACAGCTTCTCCGTGATCGTCGACTCATATTCCGGCACGAACCCGTCGAGGATGTGGCTCGCCGCGGTCGTCTGCACGCCCTTGGTGCAGAACAGGTCCTTGATGCCCAGCGGCACGCCCGACAACGGCTTCAAGGTGCCGGCCGCACGGTCAGCATCGGCGGCATCGGCCGCCGCCAGCGCATGCTCCGGCGTCTCGACGATCCACGCGTTCAGCGCCTTGCCCGCGCTCACCGCGGTGGAGAACGCCGTCGCCACTTCGCGCGCGGAGAAATCGCCCGCGGCGAACCCGTCGCGCAGCTCCACGATCCCCAGGTCGGTCAGGTCCGTCATCATTCGATCACCTTGGGAACCGCGAAGAAGCCGTGTTCGGCCTGCGGTGCGTTGGCCAGCACGGCGTCGCGGATGCCGCCATCGGTCACCACGTCGTCGCGCAGCCGCAGATGGTTCGGGATCACCGCGGCGAGCGGCTCGACGCCGGTCACGTCGACCTCGCCCAGCTGCTCGATCCAGCCGAGGATATTGTTGAGTTCGGGGACCATCGCGGCCGTCTCCTGTTCGGTGACGGCAATACGCGCGAGCCCGGCGATCTTTCGGACGGTTGTGGCATCGATTGACATGGCCGTCCGGCTATCACCGCCACCGCGCGGCTTCAAGGCCGCTGTCCGCCGGTCTTCCCGTGGCGTGCGCCCGATACGGCTGCTAAGCGCCCGATATACCGCGTCGGGAGATCGCATCGGTGGTCCGCAAGTTCCTTTACGTCATCGCCGCACTCATCACGCTGGTCATCGTCGCCGGCATCGGCTGGGCGCTGTTCCAGAAACAGCTGATGAGCGCCGCGCTCGTGCCCACGGTGCCGTTCACGCCGCAACCCGGTGCCTCGGCACCCGACTACGCCAAGCCCGCCGCATGGCTCTCGCGCCCCGACTTGCGGAACGACCCGTCGCACTGGACCGCACCCGGCTACCCGCTCGCCAAGTCCCCCAAGGCGCAGGCCTTCTTCATCACCCCGACCACCGCGCTCTATCGCAGCCGCTGGAACGGCGACCTGAACGACCCCGCCGCCAACGGCCGGCTCAACCTCTTCGCCTCCAGCCAGGCAAGCGCCTTCAACGGCAGCGCGCAGGTCTGGGCGCCGCGCTACCGCCAGGCCACGATCGGCGCGTTCCTGACGGACAAGGCGGACGCCACAAGCGCGCTCGACTTCGCCTATCGCGACGTGCTGCGCGCGTTCGATGCGTTCGTGGCGCAAGTGCCGGCCGACGCCCCGATCATCCTCGCCGGACACAGCCAGGGCTCGCTCCACCTCACCCGCCTGCTCCACGACCGCATCGCCGGCAAACCGCTCGCTCGGCGGATCGTCGCGGCCTACGTCATCGGCTGGCCCGTGTCGGTCACCGCCGACCTCCCCGCACTCGGCCTGCCCGCCTGCACCGCCGCCACCGACAGCGGCTGCATCCTGTCGTGGCAGAGCTTCGCCGAACCGGCCGATCCGTCGCAGATCCTGGCGATCTACGATCGCACCACCGGCTTCACCGGCCGCCCGCGCCGTGGCACGCCGATGCTCTGCACCAACCCGCTCACCGGCACCCGCGGCGGCAGCGCGCCCGCCACCGCCAATCGCGGCGCGCTGGTCCCCGATGCCACCATGAACAGCGCGGAGGTCGTCGCCGACCGCGTCCCCGCCGCCTGCCGCCCCGACGGGCTGCTGTCGGTGGGCACGGCACCGGACGGGTTCGGCCGCTTCATCCTGCCCGGCAACAACTATCATGTGTTCGACTACGCCATGTTCTGGGCCAACATCCGCGCCGACGTCGCCACGCGGCTGGCTGCGTTCCGCCCGTCATGATCGCCACCACCGATCCCTTCGCGTTCGGGGAACTCGTGCCCCACGGCGGGCGGCTCGCGGGCCTCGACGTCGGCACCAAGACGATCGGCATCGCGATCTGCGACGCCATGTGGAACATCGCCAGTCCGGCGGAGACGATCCGCCGCACCAAGTTCGCGATCGACCTCGCGTTGCTCAAGGCGATCCTGCTCAAGCAACGCGCCAAGGGCCTCGTCGTCGGCCTGCCGCTCAACCTCGACGGCACCGATTCGCCGCGCACCCAGTCGGTCCGCGCCTTCACCCGCAATCTCGACGGGCTCGACCTGCCGATCCTGCTCTGGGACGAACGCTGGTCGACCGCCGCCGTCACCCGCACGCTGATCGCCGCCGACGCCAGCCGCGCCCGCCGCCGCGAACTCGTCGACAAACTTGCCGCCAGCTACATCCTGCAAGGCGCGATCGACCGGCTGTCGACGATGGTCCGGCTCGACGAAATCGGCGGCGACACCGGGACGGCTTGAGCCCCCCGCCCCACCCGGCTACACCGCGCGCCGATGGAACAGCCGCCCGCCGCCAGCCGATCGGCCCCGCCCCCCGCGAAACCGGGGAATCCCATGTTCCCGCACCGCGACCTGACCGGCATCGCCGGGCTCCAGCCGCACGAAATCACCTTCCTGCTCGACGAGGCCGAACACTGGATCGCGCTCAACCGCGGCGGCGCATCCAAGCATGACGGCCGCCTCGCCGGCCTGACCCAGATCAACGCCTTCTTCGAAAACAGCACGCGCACATTGTTGTCGTTCGAAATCGCCGGCAAGCGGCTCGGCGCGGACGTCGTCAACATGCACGCCGCGACGTCGAGCACGAAGAAGGGCGAGACGCTGATCGACACCGCGGTCACGCTGAACGCCATGCGCGCCGACGTCATCGTCATTCGCCACGACGCGTCCGGCGCGGTCCAGCTGATCGCCGACAAGGTCGACTGCCCCGTGCTGAATGCCGGCGACGGACAGCACGAGCATCCGACGCAAGGGTTGCTCGACGCGCTCACCATCCGCCGCCGCCGCGGCAGCATCGCGGGGCAGGTCGTAGCGATCTGCGGCGACGTACTGCACAGCCGGGTCGCGCGCTCCAACATCCTGGCGCTCACCGCGCTCGGCGCCGACGTCCGCGTCGTTGGGCCGCCCACGCTGCTGCCCCCCGCGATCGAACGGATGAACGTGACCCGCCACACCGATTTCGACGCAGGGCTCGCCGGGGCCGACGTCGTCATGATGCTCCGCCTGCAACGCGAGCGGATGGCCGGCGGCTTCGTCCCCTCGCCCCGCGAATATCACGCGCTCTACGGCCTCACTCCCGAACGGCTGAAGCGCGCGAAGCCCGACGCGCTCGTCATGCACCCCGGCCCGATGAACCGCGGCGTTGAAATCGCGTCCAGCGTGGCGGACGATCTCAACCGCTCGGCGATCACCGAACAGGTCGAAATGGGCGTCGCCGTCCGCATGGCCTGCCTCGACGTGCTGACCCGAGGCCGCCGCGGGATCGAGGGCTGGGCATGACCATCCTCGCCATCCTCAACGGCCGGGTCGTCGATCCTGCGACCGGCTCGGTCAGCGCCGGCGGCGTCCTGATCCGCGACGGCCGCATCGCGGAGGTCGGCATGATCGACATGCCGACCGGTGCCGAAACGCTCGACGCGCGCGGCAGCCTGATCGCGCCCGGCATCGTCGACATCGGCTGCTTCGCGATCGATATGCCGGCGTTCGCGGCCGGCGGCATCACCCGCACCGCGCTGATGCCCGATCAGTCGCCGCCGATCGACGACGGCGCGCTCGTCCAGCGCGCGCTCGCCGCGGGCAAGCCGGCGCTCTGGGTCCACCCCATCGCCGCCGCCACGCACGGCCTGAACGGTACCGAACTGGCGGAGATCGGCCTCATGGCCGCCGCCGGTGCGGTCGCGGTCGCCACCGGCCGCACGCGGATCGCCGATGCGCGCGTGATGCACCGCGTGCTCGGCTATGCCGCCGCGCTCGGCCTCGTCACAATCGTCCATGCCGAGGACGAGGCGATGGTCCGCGGCACCGTCGCCACCGACGGCGAAACCGCCACCCGGCTCGGCCTCCCCTCCGCCCCCGCAATGTCCGAGGCAATGGCCGTCGCACGCGACCTGATGCTGGCAGAGGACACCGGCGCCCCCATCCATTTCCGCCAGCTGACCACGGCGGCCGCGTTCGACCTCGTCCGCGCCGCCAAGGCCCGCGGCGTACCCGTCACCTGCGGCATCACGCCCGCGCACCTCTATCTCTCGGACGCCGAGATCGGCCCGTTCCGCACTTTCGCCCGCCTCTCCCCGCCGCTGCGTTGCGAGGCCGACCGCCAGGCCGCCCGTCAAGCGGTCGCCGACGGCACCGTCGACATGCTCTGCTCGGGCCACGACCCGCGCGGATCGGAGGCCAAGCGCCTGCCCTTCGCCGAATCGGAACCCGGCATGGCCGGCGCGGAGACGTTGCTCACTTTGTCGCTCGGCCTCGTCCGCGATGGCCTGATCACGCTGCCGCGGCTGTTCCACCTGCTCTCCACCGGCCCCGCCCGCCGCTTCGACCTGCCGGGTGGATCGATGGCCCCCGGCGCCGAAGCCGACCTAATCCTAGTCGACGAACACGCCCCCTGGCGGATCCGCGCCGACGCGATGGCCGCCACCGCCGGCAACACCCCCTTCGACGGCCTCCCCGTACAGGGCCGCGTCCGCACCGTCATCAAAGGCGGCCGGGTTCTCTAAACAATCCTACAAACCGCCCATCCCGAGCGAAGTCGAGGGACCCCGTCGAGCGCGGCCGAGACGGCCAACCGCACCTCAAAAGCTACACCCGGTAGAACACCCCGCGCCAAGCTGCGCCAGAAGTCAGCCTCAGCGCGAAGCCAACCGCGTCGCCGAACGACGCGCCGCCGCCATCTGCACCGGCGCCTCGCCACTTGTCGTCCGCACGAAGCAAACCCCGCGCGCAGCCCGCACCTGCTCGCACAGCGCGACCGCTTCCCCGCGGCTCGCCAACCCGCCCACCGCGAGCCGCTGGAACAGCACCCCCCGCGCCCGCACGGTCGACGACAGTGGCACCATCCCCGCCACCGGCCGCACCGTCTTGCTCACCTTGTCCCAGGCGGCCTCGATCGACCGTCCACTCGAAAACGCACCCAGCTGCACCGCCCACTGCCCACGCTTCGGCACGGGCGCATAGGCCGTGCGCATCAGCATCGCCGGCGGCACGATCCGCGGCTGCACACGCGGCGCGACCCGCTCCGGCATGACCGGCACCTGCGCCGACTCCGGTGTGGCGACCGGATCCGGAACGACCGCGCGCGTCACCAGCGGTGCCGTCTCCGCCACGTCTTCGGTCACCATCGCCACCGGCTCCGGTTCGGGTACCGCCGTCACCGAACGCTCCACCGCCGCCACGGCGACCGGGGCAACGGGCATCAGAGCCGGCGCGATCGTCGGCGCCGCACCAAGCGCCAGTTGCGTCGGCATACCCTGGTCCACCGTCACCGGCGTCACGCCGAGGAACGCCGCCACGCGGTCCATCGTCGGCTGCGGCTTGGCCAGCACCGCCCACGCCTGCATCCGCGCGTCGACGCGATCGGCGGGCAAATCCTGCGCCGCGGTCGCGCGCGACAGGTCCCATCGTCCGCCGAGCGCATAGGCCAGCGCCAGGTTCTGCCGCGTCTTCGGCGTCGCATCCGCCATCCGCGCCGCCGGCTCCAGCAGCGCGATCGCCCCCGCATTGTCCCCCGCCAGCGCCAGCGCCAGTCCGCGGTCCGCCGCACCGATCCGCCCGTCCGCCGCCGCAACCGACGCGCGCGCCGCATCCTGCCGATCCAGCGCACCCTGCGCCAACGCCTGCCCCAGCAACGTCCGGCCATCCTCCGGCGCCAGTGCCGCCGCATCGCGAAACGCATCGATCGCCGACGCGAACCGCCCGGCCAACAGATAGGACTGCCCCAACTGCGCCCGATAACGCGCGTTGCCCGGTTCCACCGACACCGCGCGTTCCGCCATCGCGACGGCCAGCGCACCGTTACGGTTGCGCATCGCGGTTTCGCCCATCGTGGCGAACTGCGCCGCGGCGGTCTTGGCCGACGGTACCCGGCCCGATGCCGATGCGACGCGCGTCTGGCCGGCCGGCTTGCACCCGACCACCAGCAACGTCGTCGCCAGCGTGCAGACCGCGACGTGGTTCAAATATCGGCTGTTCATGCGAGCGCCTTCCAGCAAGCGACGGCGGCGGGTTCGCACCCATGCCCCGCGCTTTTCCTATCCCCGCTGATCGCACGCCGAAGCCGAACAAATGGTTAAAGGCACCGGAACGGCCGGACAAACGGACTGTTAACCGCGCGTCGGCTATGCGATTTGCCTGGCAACACACCCGCTTCTCTGGGGACTTCCATGCATCCTGCCCGTCTCGCCGCGACGCTGATCGCGCTCTCCGCCACGGCCGCACTCGCGCAGGCACCGCGCGCGCCGACCACCGCGCCCGAACCGGTCCCGGCCGATCCGGTCGTCAAGCGCGGCGTCGATCTGTGGCAGAACGGCGACTATGCCGGCGCGATTGCCGCCTGGCGCGTGCCCGCCGAACGCGGCGATGCAGACGCCCAGTTCAACATGGCGCAGGCCTACAAGCTCGGTCGCGGCGTCCCGACCGACCAGCGCATGGCCGAAAGCTGGTACCGCAAGGCCGCGGAACAGGGCCACGAACAGGCCGGCGGCTATCTCGGCCTCATCATGTTCCAGAACGGCGACCGCGCCGGCGCGCTGCCATGGCTGTCCAAGGCGTCGGACCGCGGCGATCCGCGCGCGCAATATCTCTACGGCACCGCGCTGTTCAACGGTGAGAATGTCGCAAAGGACTGGCCGCGCGCCTACGCGCTCATGACCGCATCCGCCGCCGCCGGCCTGCCCCAGGCGACCGCCACGCTGCAGCAGATGAACCAGTTCATCCCTGCCGCCGAACGCAACCGCGGGCTGAAGATGGCCGCCGACATGCGCAAGGCTGCGGTCCAGGCCCCTGTCCGCACCGCGTCCACCGCCCGGATCGAACGCCCCGCCGCCGCAGCGCGTCCCGCCCCCGTCCAGACCGCACAGCGCGCCCCGCTGCCGGCCCCCAAGCCCGCTGCGCCCCGCCCCGCCCCGGCAAAGGCCGTCACAACGGCTGTCGCACCCGCGGCCGGCGGACGCTGGCGGGTCCAGGTCGGCGCGTACGGCAACGAAGCCGGCGCCCGCACCGCATGGACCGCGCTCCGCGCCCGCAGCCCCGCGCTCGCCAACCTCACGCCGACCTATCAGAAGGCGGGTGCCGTCGTCCGCCTGCAACTCGGCCCGATCGCCGATCGCGCCGCCGCCAACCGCATCTGCGCCGCATCCCGCGCTCCGGCCTGTTTCCCCGTAGCCTCCTGACGGCGACGCCTACCGCGCGATCCAGATCCAGCCGATGATCGTGGCGAACGCGATCATCGGCCCGAACGGCACCCGCGTCGTCGCCGCCACCTTGCGCCGCACCAAAACCGCCGCCAGCACCAGCGCAAGCCCGGCCGCACTCGCGATCAGGAGCGTGACGGGCAGCATCCGCCATCCGAGCCAGGCCCCCGCCGCGGCGAACAGCTTGGGATCACCACCCCCCAGGCCGACCCGCCCGCGGACACGGACATAGACCAGCGCCACCAGCGCCAGCACGCCCCACCCGACCGCCGCACCGATGATCCGATCCATCAGGACCGGACCGATCCCCGCCGCACCGACTAGCAACCCAGCCGCCAGCAGAGGCAGGGTCAGCCGATCCGGCAACCAATAATGATCCAGGTCGAGTACCGTCAGCAGCAGCAGCGTCCACGCCAGCCCCATCCCCGCGATCGCAGCCCCAGGCGGCAACGCAACCGCCATCGCCACCGCAAGCGCCCCGGCCACCGCCTCGACCGCAGGATGCCGCCAGTCGATCCGCGCGCCACATCGCCGACAGCGACCGCGCAGGATCAGCCAGGACAGCAGCGGAACAAGTTCATAAGCGGCCAGCACCCGGCCGCATCCGTCACACTGTGACCGCCCCGTCGCGGAGGACCGCCCGGCCGGCCAGCGCAGCGCGATCGTGGCCAGATGACTGCCGATCACAAGCCCGACACAACCCGCGAGGACCGGAAACAGGGGGGCCGTGTGTTGCGCGGAAATCACAGGTTCACAAATTCGAGATCAGTCCGCGGAACCGAACCATCGGATGCGTAACCCTGCTCTCATAACGGATTTTGTGACGTCTGCATGACAGCGGTGAAAAGTGCCGGATTTGCGCCAATCTGATCGCCCCGTCGCCGCTCGTGGAACCGGACTTCGCCGAATCACTCGGCTTTCACGGTCCTTGGTTCCCGGCATTTACTCCGCTACCGGCCGCATCGTTGCAACGCCACATCGCGGTTTGCGCCGCCAAATGTTCCGAGGCCCACAGGTCGGAACATCGGAAAGCGCAGAGCCGAAGCCAGAACGGCCGATGTCGCGTACATGCTTGGGGATTGCACGCACATGAATAAGTTTCTGATCGGCTGCGCGGTCAGCGCGCTCGCCACGTCCGGCGCCTACGCCCAGTCGACCGGGTCCGACACGATCGAGAATAACGACGCGATCGTCGTTACCGGTTCGCGTCTGTCGAACGGCGTCGGCGGCGTCGTCATTCCCGATATCGGCAAGACGCGTACCGTCCTGACCCAGGAATTCCTGAGCCATCAGGGTGCCGGCAATACCTTCTTCAACGCGCTGAACCAGATCCCCGGCGTCAACTTCACCAACACCGATCCTTATGGTTCGTCCGGCGGCAACCTGCGTATCCGCGGTTTCCCGGGCAACCGCGTCGCGCTGCTGTGGGACGGCCTGCCGCTGAACGACACCGGCAACTATTCGATCTACACCAACCAGCAGGGTGATCCCGAGATCATCGACTCGGTTTCGGTGAACCTCGGCACGACCGACGTCGACAGCCCGACGCCATCGTCCGCCGGTGGCATCGTCTCTTACCGAACGATCGTTCCGACCGACAAGTTCGGCGCGCTGTTCGATGGTTCGATCGGCAAGTTCGACTACAGCCGTTTCTTCGGCATGATCAACACCGGCACGCTGACCAGCTTCGGGACGAAGGCGTTCTTCTCCTACTCGCAGCAGCATTACAACAAGTTCACCGGTGCTGCCGGCGACCTCTACAAGAACCAGTTCAACGCCCGCATCTATCAGCCGATCGGCACCAACGGCGATTTCGTCTCGGTTGCGGGTCACTACAACCGCAACCGCAACGCCTCGTACAACAACGGCCTGGCGTCGGATTTCGCAACGAACAAGAACTTCGACAACATCGACAGCTGCACGTTGTCGACCCCGGGTCGTGGTACCGTCCAGAACGACAACGTCCTGACCGCGGCCGGCGGTGCGAACAACCTCGCCAACACGGGCAGCTGCACCAACTATTACGGGCTGCGCATCAACCCTTCGAACACCGCGAACATCCGCGGCAGCAGCCGGTTCACGCTGGCCCCCGGCCTGATCTTCACCTTCGATCCGGGCTACCAGTACACGCTGGCCAACGGCGGCGGCACCAACGTGGTTTCCGAAACCGACCTTCGCCTGCGCGGTGCAAACCTCGCGGCTGGTGTCGATCTGAACCGCGACGGCGATTTCTCCGACTCGATCCGTCTGTACAACCCCAGCAACACGCGCACGAACCGCTACACCGCGCTGACTTCGCTCATCTATGAACTGAACGACAGCAACCGCGTCCGCGTCGCCTACTCCTACGATCGCGGCGAACATCGCCAGACCGCAGAGTGGGGCTATCTCGATGCTGGTGGGAACCCGTACAGCGTGTTCGGCGGCAAGTATGACGAACAGAGCCGCGTGCTGAATGCCGACGGCACGGTCTTCCAGAACCGCGACCGTGAATCGGTGGCGCTGCTGAACCAGGTCTCGGGCGAATATTTCGGCCGCTTCCTGGAAGACAAGATCCAGCTGACGCTCGGCCTGCGTGCGCCCTTCTTCGAACGCAACCTCGACCAGAACTGCTTCACGCAGGTTTCGACCGGCAACGTGACCTGCGGCGCACGGACGTCGCTGCCGGCCACCGCCGTGGTGGTCCCGACCGATTTCACCAATGCGACGGGTGCCACCGCTCCGGCGACCAACTACTATGCGCCGTTCCAGCGGACCGTGAAGTACAGCCCGCTGCTGCCGTCCGCCAACGTCGTGCTGAACATCTCTGGCCCGCACAGCATCTATGCGTCGTACGGCCGGAACTTCTCGGCCCCCAGCACGGACAACCTTTACCGCTCGGCCACTGTCACGCCGGAGGGTGAGACGACCGACTCGTTCGAAGGCGGCTATCGCTACCGCTCGACCAAGGTCCAGGCGTCGCTGTCCGGCTATTATACGGACTACAAGAACCGCATCGTGTCCGCTCTGGACGCCGATCCGGAAAGCCCGACTTTCGGCACCTCGATCGACCGGAACGTCGGCGATGCGCGCGCCTATGGCTTCGAAGGCATCATCGCGGTGCAGCCGATCCAGCAGCTCTCGTTCTCGCCGTTCATCTCGTACATCAACACGCGCATCAAGGATGACGTGCTGGGTGCGAACGGTGCGATCCTGCTCCGTACCGGCGGTGCCCAGTTCGTCGAAACCCCGAAATGGTCGTTCGGCACCCGCGCCGATGTGGATCTCGGCTACATCACCTTCGGTGCGCAGTATAAGCACACCGGATCGCGCTACTCGACGGATGACAATGGTCGCACGCTGGTGACCACTGCCGCCAACGGGCAGACCGTCGGTCAGCCGTTCGTGCTCACGGGTCTCGGCAACGCCCCGATCTCCGCCAACGGCAAGGTCGATGCCTACGATACGCTCGATCTCGACGCGCGGATCAGCCTGGCGCCGCTCGGCTTCGAACAGACGTTCCTGTCGCTCCGCGTCGACAACGTCTTCAACGAATATTACTTCGGTAACATCTCGACGGCCGCGACGCTCAGCAACAGCCCGCGCTTCCGCATCGGTTCGCCGCGCACCTGGCAGGCCCAGATCCGCTTCGCTTTCTGATCCGGACGAAACCTAAAGCGACTACGCCGGCAAGACCCAGTCTTGCCGGCGTTTCTTTGTTCCAAGCCAGACTGCGGTCATCCCGCGCCGTCGCCCCACGACGAGCGGCGCCCAGTGTCGCGGAGAAGCCGTGCTCGAAGTGTGATGTTTGGGTGCCCGTCAAACGCGAGCGATCGATCGGTTGGCGCGAACGCAACGGCTGTGAGGACGTTTCGATGGCAACTCGTGCTACGGCTCGTCGCAGTAGAATGAAAAGCCTGATACCGGCTGGCCGGAGCGAACGGATATCGTCAGCCGGCCGTCCAGTTGCAGGCAATCCGGGGGTTTAGTCCGCCATCGTCCGGTCCTGGAGTCGGCGCGGGGGGCTTCCTCAGTTCCGACCGTCCTCTGGCCGCTCAGTCGGGCGCACATTGGCGGCGCGGACCAGCACGGCGGTCGAAAGCAGGATGCTCGAAACCAGCACGCCGACCGACAATAACCCTCGGCTGCTGACGTTCACGCGCATCGTCAGGGAAACGCGTTTGCCCGCGCGAAGCTGCAGCTTCGCGCGCTGGCGATCCGGCGCAGGGCGGGACGTGGCAGTATCGTTCTTCATGCCGACCAAAACGCCGCATGCCCCGCCTGGTTCATAGGCGTGTGTGACTCAGCGGATCGCAGCCAGCTGCTCGTTCCGCCGGACCGCCACCGGCTGCCAGTCGATCAGCGTCGCTACCCCGACATATTCCAGCCTCGGCGCAGCCCTGGGCACGACCCGCGCCACCACGGCCGGCGCCACGGCGGTCGCTCCCACCACCGGCCGCGCGACTGGTCCCGGCGTCGGTAGGGCCTGCGCCAGCATCGTCGCACCGGACTGCCGTGCCTCCCACGCCGCCAACTCGCGGCGGTACCCGTCATAGCTGCGATACACTTCGGTAAACGGCGCCTCCAGCCGCGGCAGCGCTCCTTGAGCGAACGTCACGAACGCAGCCGGCTCGACAGTGCGCGACTCGGTCAGCACCTCGGTCGCCGCCGCACAGAAACCCGGCTTGGCGGGCGGCAGCGCGAAGAAGTTGTAGACCCGCGTCGAATGGGCATCCTGCGCCGACTGCCACGTGGCACCCCCGGTCTGGCGGAACTGCGCCTGCACCCGGTCATAGGCCGCGGCCAGCGTGGCCTTCTGCCGCTTCAGCAGCGCGTTGTAGTCCGCCGCGATCACCGCCTCGCCCGGCCCGCGGCAGGACAGCACGGCCACGTTCAGCGCGGAGCGGACATGCCACGCCACCTGATCGGGGCTCAGCGCATAGTTGATCGTGCGGTACGTGCCGGCCGCGTCCTGGATCGGCACGTTCAGCTTCTCCGGCAACCCCACGGGCAACACCGGCCGCGGTAGCTCCGCCACTGGAGCCGGCGCCATTGCGACCGCCACCGGCGCCTTCTGGACCGCGCACCCGTCCAGCGCGAGCATGGCCGTACAGCCGAGCAGCGCGGCGCCATATCGTTGCAGCTTCGTGGTTCTGGTCATCGTCCGGCTCCGCTTGCCCGCTTGGGGAGCATGCTTGGCCGAAAAGGGTTAACGCGCGGCTAATGGTGCGGCGGCCTGCGCCGAACTGGACGCAAGAAGGGCCGGGGATCGCTCCCCGGCCCTTCCTGTCGATTGGGTATTCGGTTGGCAGGACTTAGAAGTCCATGCCGCCCATGCCACCCATTCCGCCCATGCCGCCGCCGGGCATGCCGCCCGACGAAGGCTTGTCTTCCGCCGCGTCCGAAACAGCCGCTTCGGTCGTGATCAGCAGGCCGGCGACCGAGGCCGCATCCTGAAGCGCGGTACGAACGACCTTGGTCGGGTCGATCACGCCGGCCGCAACCAGGTTCTCGTACACGTCGGTCGATGCGTTGAAGCCCATCGTCTCGTCATTCTCGCGGAGCAGGTTGCCTGCGACGACGGCACCGTCGAAGCCTGCATTCTGTGCGATCTGGCGAAGCGGCGTCTGCAGCGCGCGACGGATGATGTCGATGCCGCGGGTCTGGTCGTCGTTGACGCCCTTCATGCCCTCGAGCGCCTTGGTTGCGTACAGCAGAGCCGTACCGCCACCGGGGACAATGCCTTCTTCGACGGCTGCGCGCGTTGCGTGCAGGGCGTCGTCGACGCGGTCCTTGCGCTCCTTGACTTCGACTTCGGTCGAACCACCGACCTTGATCACCGCAACACCACCGGCCAGCTTGGCCAGACGCTCCTGCAGCTTCTCCTTGTCGTAGTCGCTCGTCGTGTTCTCGATCTGGCGACGGATCGCGTCGACGCGGCCCTTGATGTTCTCGCTGTCACCGGCACCGTCGACGATGACGGTGTTGTCCTTGTCGATCGTGACGCGCTTGGCGGTACCGAGCATGTCGATCGTGACGTTCTCGAGCTTGATGCCGAGGTCCTCGGAGATCATCTCGCCTTTCGTCAGGATCGCGATGTCTTCCAGCATCGCCTTGCGACGATCGCCGAAACCGGGCGCCTTGACCGCAGCGACCTTCAGGCCGCCGCGCAGCTTGTTCACGACCAGCGTGGCAAGCGCCTCGCCCTCGATGTCCTCTGCGATGATCAGCAGCGGACGACCCGACTGCACGACTGCTTCCAGGATCGGGAGCATCGCCTGCAGGTTCGACAGCTTCTTCTCGTGGATCAGGATGTAGGGATCCTGAAGCTCGGTCACCATCTTCTCGGGATTGGTAATGAAGTAGGGCGACAGGTAGCCGCGATCGAACTGCATGCCTTCGACGACATCGAGTTCGAACTCGAGACCCTTGGCCTCCTCGACGGTGATGACGCCTTCCTTGCCGACCTTGTCCATCGCTTCGGCGATCTTCTCGCCGACGACGGTGTCGCCGTTGGCGGAAATGATGCCGACCTGTGCGACTTCATGGCTGCCTGCGACGGGCTTGGAACGCGCCTTCAGGTCCTCGACGACCTTCAGGACGGCGAGGTCGATGCCGCGCTTCAGGTCCATCGGGTTCATGCCGGCCGCAACCGACTTCATGCCCTCGCGCACGATGGCCTGGGCCAGTACGGTCGCGGTGGTGGTGCCGTCGCCGGCGATGTCGTTCGTCTTCGACGCGACTTCGCGCAGCATCTGCGCGCCCATGTTCTCGAACTTGTCCTTGAGTTCGATTTCCTTGGCGACGGTAACGCCGTCCTTGGTGATGCGCGGCGCGCCGAACGACTTGTCGATCACGACGTTGCGGCCCTTGGGGCCGAGCGTCACCTTGACCGCGTCGGCCAGGATGTCGACACCGCGGAGAATGCGCTCACGGGCGTCGCGGGAAAATTTGACGTCTTTGGCTGCCATGTTGGAAACCCTTTCAGTATGTGGAGTGGATCAGGTCGTCGATAGTCCGGGGTGGCTCAGGCAAGGATGCCGAGCCGGTCAGCGTCAGCCGACGATGCCCAGAATGTCGCTTTCCTTCATGATGATCAGGTCCTGGCCGTCGACCTTGACCTCGGTGCCGGACCATTTGCCGAACAGGATCTTGTCGCCGGCCTTGACGTCGAGCGGCGTGATCTTGCCATCGTCGGAACGGAGGCCGGTGCCGGCGGCGACGACTTCGCCTTCCTGCGGCTTTTCCTTGGCACTGTCGGGAATGATGATCCCGCCGGCGGTCTTCTCTTCGGCTTCGATACGCTTGACGAGCACGCGGTCGTGCAACGGACGGAAGTTCATGGCGCTTGCCTCCTCTTCGGACAAAGGCTGGCGCGGCGTCATCGCACGGCCGGCCCCGATCCACAGGTCGAAATTATTGGCACTCTCCATTGGTGAGTGCCAGCACACGGCATATGGACCTCTGCGCCGCCGGGTCAAGCATATGCGCGCAGACTTTTTCAGACGCGTGACAGGATGGTCGCGGAACGCGTCCGGCCCCCCGAAATTGCGGCGCCGATGATCGCGCTGGCGTTACGCCCGCCGACGCGATAGCCGGGATGGACCTCTTCGAAAGCCGGCCCATGCGCATCCTCCGCGGTTTCTGGAAACTGCTCGTCGCCATCAAAGACGGGCTCGTCCTGCTCCTGATGCTCCTGTTCTTCGGCGGCCTGTTCGCCGCGCTGTCGGTCGGCGGCAACCCGCGTACGCCGGGCAATGGCGTGCTGGTCGTGGCGCTCGACGGATCGCTGGTCGAACAGCCGTCCGACGCCGATCCGTTCGCCGCACTCGCCGGCTCCGGCCAGGTGACCCGCGAATATCGGCTGCGCGACGTGGCCCGCGCGGTCGACGGTGCGGCACGCGACGGCAATGTGAAGGGCGTCGTGCTCGATCTCGACCGCTTCACCGGCGGTGGCCAGGCCGGCCTCGCCACGCTGGGCGAGGCGATGGACCGCGTCCGCCGCGCCGGAAAGCCCGTGCTCGCCTACGCCACCGGCTATACCGACGACAGCTACCTGCTCGCCGCACACGCCAGCGAGATCTGGCTCAACCCGATCGGCCCCGTCCTCCTCACCGGCCCGGGTGGATCGCGGCTCTACTATAAGGGCCTGCTCGACAAGATCGGCGTGACGCCCAAGGTCTACCGCGTGGGTGAGTTCAAGTCCGCGGTCGAACCCTTCACCCGCACCGATCAATCGCCCGCCGCCCGCGCCGCCAACCAGCTGCTCGCCGACGCGCTCTGGGCCGACTGGACGCAGAACGTGTCGCAGGCCCGCCCCAAGGCGCAGCTCGCCCCCTATCTCGCCCATCCCGAACAGATCGCGGCCGCCACCGGTGGCGACATGGCGCAGGCCGCGTTGCGCGCCGGCCTGGTCGACAAACTCGGCGACCGCATCGCCTTCGGCCGCCGCGTGGCGCAGGTCACGGGCACCGGTATGGCCGACTCGAAGATCGCCGGCTCCTACCCCGCGATTCCGTTCGAAAACTGGGTCTCCGGCCATCCTGAAAAGAGCAGCGGCACCCCGATCGGCGTCGTCACCATCGCCGGCGAGATCGTCGACGGCAAGGCCGGCCCCGGCACCGCCGCCGGCACGACCATCGCCGACCTGATCCTGAAGGAACTGGCCAAGGGCCGCATCAAGGCGCTCGTCGTCCGCGTCGACAGCCCGGGCGGCTCGGTCACCGCATCCGAACAGATCCGTCAGGCGATCCTGGAGGCGCGGCGCCGCAAGCTCCCGGTCGTCGTGTCGATGGGCAATGTCGCGGCGTCCGGCGGCTACTGGGTCTCGACGCCGGCCAGCCGGATCTTCGCCGAACCCTCCACCATCACCGGCTCGATCGGGGTGTTCGGCATCATCCCGACCTTCCAGGGCGCGCTGACCAAGCTCGGCCTGTCCGCGGACGGCGTCGCCACCACGCCGCTCTCCGGCCAGCCGGACGTCCTTCGCGGCACCAGCCCGCAGTTCGACCAGCTGATCCAGCTCGGCATCGAGGACGCCTATCGCCGCTTCACCGGCCTGGTCGCCACCTCCCGCCGCCTGCCGCAGACCCGCGTCGACCAGATCGGCCAGGGCCGCGTCTGGGCCGGCGGCATCGCGCGGCAGATCGGCCTCGTCGATCAGTTCGGCGGCCTCGACGATGCGATCGCCTACGCCGCGCGCCTCGCGAAGGTGACGCCGGACAACGCCTACCCGCTGTTCATCGAACGCGAGCCGAACCCGTTCAAGCAGATGGTCACCGAACTGTTCCGCAACGACGGGGAAATGGGCGAACAGGCCGCAACCGATCCCTGGACCAAGCTGGCCGGCAACCCCGAACGGCTGATGGGCCAGGCGCTGGGCGACGCCCGCCGCATCGCCGCCGGCCCCGCCATCCAGGTCCGGTGCCTGGAGTGCCCGGTCGAGGCGGCCGCCGCCGCGCGCAGTGACGGCGCCCTGGCGCGGCTGATCCTGATGAAGCTGGGGATGTAGCCGGCAAATCAGGCGTAACAGCGCACTGATCGCACGGCATACCCCTGCCCCGTCAGGGAACATGCCCCCACCCCGTTTGGTTCGAGCCTGTCGAGAACTCCGCGCTGATTTCTCGACAAGCCCGAACCAAACGGATCAGTGGCCGCACCTACTGAATAAGATTACGTCGGAGGTCGAAGCCCCGCCTCCCAAAACCCGCCCATCCCGAGCGAAGTCGAGGGACCCGTCGAGCGCAGCCGCGACGCCAACCGCAGTTTCAGCGCGACGCCAAGGAGGAACCACAACCCACCTCGTCGCGACTAGCCATTTCAAACCCGAGCCGGTGGCCACACCTCACCCGCGATAAACCGGCAGTGCCAACCCCCGCGCGATCGCCATCGCGCGCAGCAGGAACCCGGCCCCCGCCCCCACCAGGGCCGCCGCCCAGAACGGCAACCCGACCAGCGCCAGCCCGACGAACAGCACCGACGCCAGCGCCGCCGCCGTCACATAAATCTCCGGCCGCAGGATGATCGACGGCTCCCCCGCCAGAACGTCGCGGATCACCCCACCCATGCACGCCGTCACGACCCCCATCACCGCAGCCGGCAACGGCGGCACCCCGTAACGCAACGCCTTGGCCGCGCCGTAAACCGCATAGGCCGCCAGCCCGACCGCATCGAACCAGTCGAGCGCCTTCGGGCTCCAAATTCGCTGCGGCGTGAACCACACCAGCACCGCGACCCCCAGGCACACCCCGATCGCCCGTGCATCCTGCAACCAGAACACCGGCGCCCCGATCAACAGATCGCGCAACGTCCCCCCGCCCGTGCCCGTCACCGCCGCAAAGAACGCAAACGTCACCAAGGTCTGCCGCCGCGCCGCCGCCGCCAGCGCCCCCGACGCCGCAAACACGGCCAGCCCGGCCAGATCGAGCGCTGCGAAAGCGGGGGCGACAGGGAGCGGCATCATCCCGGCGTCATAACCCGGAACGCCTGCGCGGCTATCAGGTCATTTCCACATGACCATCCTACGGCTGCAACAAAACGAGCGACCTCACTCCCCAGCGGTCACTACCGGGCTGGGCAGTTCGTACGGCGACCAATCGCCGGTTTCGGATCTCGCCCCAAAGCCAAACGAACTGCGCGCCATCACGATGTCGATCTGGAGCACTGACGCCTCAGGAATGGTCCTAACGACATAAAAAACGGGCCCCGATTACCGGGGCCCGTCCTATCGATCGTGAAGCACGCTCAGCAATAATCCGTCAACAAACCACGACGCCCCCAAACGCGCCGCGGCCCCCATCACATATGGATCGGCTTGCCCGTCACCGCCATCGCAGCTTCCTTGATCGCTTCCGAATGCGTCGGATGCGCGTGGCAGGTGTAGGCGATGTCCTCGCTGGTCGCGCCGAACTCCATCGCCTGCGCGGCCTGGCCGATCAGCACGCCCGCCAGCGACGAGACGATGTGCACGCCCAGCACGCGGTCGGTCTTGGCGTCCGCGATCACCTTCACGAAACCGTCGGTGTCGCGGTTGGTCTTGGCGCGGCTGTTCGCCAGGAACGGGAACTTGCCGATCTTGATCTCAGTCCCGCCCTCGCGCAGCGCTTCCTCAGTCTGGCCGACGCTGGCATATTCCGGGTGCGTGTAGACCACGCTCGGGATCACGGCATGGTTCACGATGCCGGTCTGCCCGGCGATGTTCTCGGCCACCGCGATGCCCTCGTCCTCCGCCTTGTGCGCCAGCATCGGGCCTGGCGTCACGTCGCCGATCGCCCACACGCCCGCCGTCGCGGTGCGGAAGTCATGGTCGACCGCCACCTGACCGCGCGCGTTCAGCTCCAACCCGGCCTTCTCCAGCGCCAGCCCGTCCACGTTCGGCTTGCGACCGATCGCGAGCAGCACGACGTCCGCCTCGATCGTCTCGGCCGCACCACCCGCCGCCGGCTCTACCGTCAGCGTGGCGCCGTCGCCGTGGACAGCAACACCGGTCACCTTGGTCGACGTGCGCAGCGTGAAACCCTGCTTCTTGAACAGCTTGTTGGCTTCCTTGCGGACGTCGCCGTCCATGCCGGGCAGGATCTGGTCAAGATATTCGACCACCGTCACCTCGGCCCCCAGCCGCTTCCAGACCGACCCAAGCTCCAGCCCGATCACGCCGCCGCCGATCACGACCATATGCTTCGGCACGGTCGGCAACGCGAGCGCCCCGGTCGAATCGACGACGACCTTCTGGTCGACCTCGACACCCGGCAGCGGCGTCACCGACGACCCGGTCGCGATCACGATGTTCTTCGCGCGCACACTCCGCCCGGCGACCTCGACCGTATCGGCTGCCGTGAACGTCGCGCGGCCCTTCAGCCACTCCACCTTGTTCTTGCGGAACAGCCCTTCGATCCCGCCGGTCAGTTCCTTGACCGCCTTCGCCTTCTCGGCATGCATCTGATCGAGGTTCAGCGACGCGCCCGCAATGTCGATCCCGAACTTCGCCAGCGCACCCGAGGACGCCTCCTGATACAGCTCGGACGCATGCAGCATCGCCTTCGACGGAATGCACCCGACGTTCAGGCAGGTCCCGCCCAGCGTTTCGCGGCTCTCGACGCACGCGGTCTTCAGGCCCAGCTGCGCCGCGCGGATCGCTGCGACATAACCGCCGGGGCCGGCGCCGATGACCAGAACGTCAAAATCATAATCAGCCATGGGTAAGCTCGCCTTTCAAGCGGTTCGGTTCTGCCGCGACGCCATCTCGATCGGTGCCCAGAGCGGCTATACTCGTCACAATAAATGGGGACGCCGAACCAAAGTCCAACGCCCCCTTAGTCTCTTACAGGTCGATCAGCAGACGCGTCGGATCCTCGATCGCATTCTTGATCGCGACCAGGAAGGTGACCGCCTCGCGCCCGTCGATCAGGCGGTGATCGTAGCTCAGCGCCAGATACATCATCGGACGCGCCACGATCTGCCCGTCCAGCACCACGGGGCGCTGGTCGATGCGGTGGAGGCCCAGCACCGCGGACTGCGGCGGGTTGATGATCGGCGTCGACATCAGCGACCCGAACACGCCGCCGTTGGAAATGGTGAAGGTACCGCCCTTCATCTCGTCCATCTTCAACGAACCGTCCTTGGCGCGCTTGCCGAAATCGCCGATCGTCTTCTCGATTCCGGCGACCGACAGATGCTGCGCATCGCGGATCACCGGCACGACCAGCCCGTTCGGTGCCGACACCGCGACCGACACGTCGACATAATCACGGTACACGATCTCGTCGCCTTCGATCGATGCGTTGACCGACGGCACGTCGCGCAGCGCCTGGACCGCGGCCTTCACGAAGAAGCCCATGAAGCCCAGCCGGACGTCATGCTTCTTCTCGAACAGGTCCTTATACTTGGCGCGCGCGGCCATGACGTTGGTCATGTCGACGTCGTTGAACGTCGTCAGCATCGCGGCCGTGTTCTGCGCTTCCTTCAGGCGGCGCGCGACGGTCTGGCGCAGGCGCGTCATGCGAACGCGCTCCTCCTTGCGGCCGTTCGCGGTCGATGCCGGCGCGGCGGCGGCGGGGGCCGGCGCGGACACCGACGGGGCGGGGTTCGCAGCGGCGGCCTGCACATCCATCTTGGTCACACGACCATCGCGGCCCGAACCGTCGACCGTCGACGGATCGATCCCGGTCTCCTGAACCGCACGGCGCGCCGACGGCGACAGCGCGTCGTTGTTGCCACCGCTCGTCGCGGGCGCCGCACCCGGCTCCGGCGGGGCAGCCTTCTCGGCCTGCGCCACCGCGGTCTTGTTCTCGGCCGCGGGCGTCGCGGACGTCGAGGCCGACCCCTCCTGGATCAGCGCGATTAGCGCCCCGACCAGAACGGTATCACCCTCGGCCACGGCCTGCTCGCCCATCACGCCGTCGACCGGCGACGGCACGTCAACGGCAACCTTGTCGGTCTCCAGGCTGGCGATCGGCTCGTCGGCCTTCACCGCCTCGCCCGGCTTCTTCAGCCACTGGCCAAGCGTGGCTTCGGTGATCGATTCGCCCAGCGTGGGAACGGTTACTTCGGTCGCCATGTCGTCTTCCTTATCGTTCGATTCTGTCGCGGACGGGCGGTTCAGCCGGCCTGCTGCTTCGACTGGACACCTGCGCCGATCGCCTCGGCCACCTCGCCCTGCGGCTCACCCAGCGCTTCGGCCACCAGCATCTGCTGCTGCTTGGCGTGGTTGCGGGCGAGACCGGTCGCGGTCGCGGCCGACGCCTTGCGCCCGGCATAGACCGGACGGATCGGCTTGCCCGCATCCTTCAGCGACTGTTCGATCAGCTCCTCGACGAAGAACCACGATCCGTTGTTCTTCGGCTCTTCCTGTGCCCAGACCACGGTTTCGAGGTTGGGCATCCGCGCCAGCCGCTTGACCAGCGCGTCGGACGGGAACGGATAGATCTGCTCGATCCGGACGATCGTGGTGTTCTTGTCACCCGACGCATCGCGTGCCTCGGCCAGGTCGTAATAGACCTTGCCCGAACACAGCACGAGCCGGCGCACGTCCTGATCGGCCGGCGCGTTGGTATCGGACAGGATCCGCCGGAAATGGCTGTCGCCCGTGAAGTCCGCGATGCTCGACACCGCCGACTTGTGCCGCAGCAGCGACTTCGGCGTCATCATGATCAGCGGCTTGCGGAAGTTCCGCAGCATCTGCCGGCGCAGGATGTGGAAATAGTTCGCCGGCGTCGTGCAGTTCGCGACCTGGAGATTGTCCTCGGCACACAGCTGCAGATAGCGCTCGAGCCGGGCCGACGAATGCTCCGGCCCCTGTCCCTCATACCCGTGCGGCAACAGCATCACGAGGCCGTTGGCGCGCAGCCACTTGGCCTCGCCCGCCGCGATGAACTGGTCGATGATGACCTGCGCGCCGTTCGCGAAATCGCCGAACTGCGCTTCCCACAGCACGAGCGTGTTCGGTGACTGCCCGGAATAGCCATATTCGAAGCCCAGCACGCCGAACTCGGACAGCGGGCTGTCGAGCACCTGGAACTTGCGGTTCATCGTCGACAGCGGGATGTACTTGTGCGCGTCCTTCTGGTCGACCCAGACGGCATGGCGCTGGCTGAACGTGCCGCGCCCGACATCCTGGCCCGACAGGCGGACGCCGTAATCGTCCTGCAGCAGCGACCCGAACGCCAGCGCTTCCGCCGTCGCCCAATCGACGCCCTCGCCGCTCGCGAACATCTGCTTCTTCGCATCCAGGATGCGCGCCAGCGTCTTGTGGATCGTCAGGTCGGCCGGCGCCGTGGTCAGCACCTCGCCGAGCGCATCGACCCGCTCCTGCGCGATCCCGGTCGCCGCCGCGCGACGCTCGGTGATCGTCTCGCGCGGTGCGGCAAAGCCACTCCACACACCCTCGAACCAGTCGGCCTTGTTGACCTTGTAGCCCTTGGCCGCGTCGAAATCGGCCTCCAGCGTTCCGACGAAAGCGGAGACCGCCCCGTCGATCCAGGCATCATCGACAACGCCCTCGGCCTTCAACCGCGCGCCATAGACTGACGACACCGGCGGATGCGACCGGATCGCGTCGTACATCAGCGGCTGCGTGAAGCCGGGCTCGTCGCCCTCGTTATGGCCGAAGCGGCGATAGCACCACATGTCGACCACGACGTCGCGCTTGAACTCGTGCCGGAACTCGGTCGCCAGCCGCGTCGCGAACGCCACCGCTTCCGGATCGTCACCGTTCACGTGCAGGATCGGCGCCTGCACCATCTTCGCGATGTCCGACGGATAGGGCGAGGAGCGCGCGAACTGCGGGCTCGTCGTGAACCCGACCTGGTTGTTGATGACGAAATGCAGCGTCCCGCCGGTCGAATAACCGACCAGCCCGGAAAAGCCGAAGCATTCCATGATGATGCCCTGGCCCGCGAACGCGGCATCGCCGTGCAGCAGCACGGGCAGGACCTGTGACCGCTCGATATCGTCCAGCGCGGTCTGCTTGGCGCGCGCCTTGCCCAGCACGACCGGGTTCACCGCCTCCAGATGCGACGGGTTGGGCGCCAGCGACAGATGGACGCGGTTGCCGTCGAACTCGCGGTCGGTCGACGTGCCGAGGTGATACTTCACATCGCCCGACCCGCCGACATCCTCGGGGTTGGCGGACCCACCGGCGAATTCGGAGAAGATGGCGCGATACGGCTTCTGCATCACGTTCGCGAGCACGTTCAGCCGGCCGCGGTGCGCCATGCCGATCACGATCTCGCGCACGCCGACAGCGCCGCCGGTCTTGATCACATTCTCCAGCGCGGGGATCATCGACTCGCCGCCGTCCAACCCGAACCGCTTGGTCCCGACATATTTGCGGCCGAGGAACTTCTCCCACTGCTCGGCCTCGATGACCTTCGACAGGATCGCCTTCTTGCCCTCGGGGCTGAACGTGATCGCCTTGTCGCGACCCTCCATCCGCTCCTGCAGGAACCGGCGCTCCTCGATATCGCCGATATGCATATATTCAAGGCCGATCGGCCCGCAGTAATTGCGGCGCAGGATCTCGACCAGCTCGCGCACCGTCGCGCGCTCCAGCCCGAGCGTCCCGCCGAGATGCACCGGCCGATCAAGGTCGGCACCGGAGAAACCATGATATTCGGGGCTCAGGTCGGACGGCAGGTCGCGCCGTGCCAGACCGAGCGGATCGAGCTCGGCGGCCAGATGACCGCGCACGCGGTACGTGCGGATCAGCATCATCGCGCGGATCGAATCGTCGACGGCCTGCTTCAGTGCGGCGTCGGAGATACCGGCCGGGGCGGCGGCGGGCGCAGTTGCCGCGGCGGGCTTGCCACCCTTGGCCGGCTTCGGCGCAGGCTGCATCTGCGTCGGGTCGAGCCCCGCGGTCAGCGCATCGGTCTCGGTCGGCGGCCAGTTCTTGCGCGCCCAGCTCGGGCCCGAAACGGTCTCTTCCAGACCGGAGAAATAGGTGCGCCAACCCGCGTCGACCGCGTCCGGTGCCTCCTGATAGCGGCGGTACAGCGCCTCCACGAAAGACGGGCTCACGCCCTCCACTTCGGCTACATCCACAGCTTCATTTCCCACTTCGGGCCTTCCCATTCTTCGACCGGTGAACCGGCGGCACGGCCCCTCATATGGGACCGTGCCGTAAAAGTTCAGCCTTTCATCAGCCTTTCAGCAAGGCAGACAGGGTCGTGCCAAGCTCGGACGGGCTTGCCGCGACGCGGATCCCGGCGGCTTCCATCGCCGCGATCTTGTCCTCGGCACCACCCTTGCCGCCGCTCACGATCGCGCCGGCATGACCCATGCGACGGCCCGGAGGGGCGCTGCGCCCGGCGATGAAGCCGGCCATCGGCTTGCTGCGGCCGCGCTTGGCCTCGTCCATCAGGAACTGCGCGGCTTCCTCTTCCGCGGAACCGCCGATTTCGCCGATCATGATGATCGACTTGGTCTCGTCGTCCGCGAGGAACAGCTCGAGCACGTCGATAAAGTTCGTGCCGTTGACCGGATCGCCACCGATGCCGACCGCGGTCGACTGGCCGAGGCCCTCGTTCGTCGTCTGGAACACGGCTTCGTAGGTCAGCGTACCGGACCGCGACACGACCCCGACCGACCCCTTGGAGAAGATCGAACCGGGCATGATGCCGATCTTGCACTCGTTCGGCGTCAGCACGCCCGGGCAGTTCGGCCCGATCAGCCGCGACGACGAACCCTGCAACGCACGCTTCACGCGGACCATGTCGAGCACCGGAATGCCCTCCGTGATGCACACGATCAGCGGCACCTTGGCGTCGATCGCCTCCAGGATGGAGTCCGCGGCGAAGGGCGGCGGCACATAGACCACGGTCGCATCGGCCTGCGTCTTCTGCACGGCTTCGGCCACCGAGTCGAAGATGGGCAGACCGATATGGGTCGTGCCGCCCTTGCCCGGCGTGACACCGCCGACCATCTGCGTACCGTACGCCAGCGCCTGTTCCGTATGGAACGTGCCAGTGTTGCCGGTCATGCCCTGGGTGATGACCCGGGTATTCTTGTTGACGAGGATGCTCATGGGTGTCCTGCCGTCCTTCTCAAATCGTCCGCCGAAGCGGATCTGAATATCATAGCAGTGAAGGGTAAAGATCGGACCAGTCGGGGTTCATCGCTTCGATCAACCGTATCTTCCAGGCCCGTTGCCATTCCTTCATCTGCACTTCCCGGTACCGGGCATCTTCGATCGCCTCGAACGCTTGGTACCAGACTAAAATCCTGCAGCCGTAACGCTTGCTGTAACCGTCGATCAGCGCTTCGCGGTGCTGGTATATCCGTCGACCCAGATCGCTGGTCACTCCGATATACAAGGCTCCGGCACGCTTGTTAGTGACGGTGTAGACCCAGTCCGGCTTTTCCATGCCCATCTGGCGTTCCCCAGCAAAGGCCGGGACCTAGGTGAAACCGCGTCACCTAGGCCCCGGCCTTCGACGGGGAACAAACTACCTCAGGCCAAAGTCCCATCGATCCCGCGGCACGCCACAAGCAACTCCTTCACCGCGTCGACCGACACCGTGAGGTTGGCCTTCGCCTCCTCGTCCAGCTTGATCTCGACGATCTTCTCGACGCCGCCCGCACCGATCACCACCGGCACGCCGACGTAGAGATCGTTGAGACCATATTCACCCGAGACATAGGCCGCCGCCGGCAGGACGCGCTTCTGGTCGTACAGAAACGCTTCCGCCATCGCGATGCCGCTCGTCGCCGGCGCATAGTAGGCCGACCCGGTCTTGAGCAGCGCCACGATCTCGCCGCCGCCCGAACGGGTGCGCTGGACGATCGCATCGATCTTCCCCTGAGTGGACATGCCCATCGCGATCAGGTCGGGGATCGGGATGCCCGACACGGTCGAGTAGCTGATCACCGGGACCATCGTGTCGCCATGCCCGCCGAGCACGAAGCTCGTCACGTCCTTGACCGACACCTTAAACTCGTCCGCCAGGAAATGGCTGAACCGCGAGCTGTCGAGCACGCCCGCCATGCCGACCACCATGTGATGGGGCAGGCCGGAGAATTCGCGCAGCGCCCACACCATCGCGTCGAGCGGGTTGGTGATGCAGATCACGAACGCGTCCGGCGCGTTGGCCTTGATGCCCTCGCCCACGGCCTTCATGACCTTCAGGTTGATGCCGAGCAGGTCGTCGCGGCTCATGCCCGGCTTGCGCGCCACGCCGGCCGTCACGATGATGACGTCCGCGCCCGCGATGTCGGCATAGTCGTTCGATCCGGTGATCGTCGCGTCAAAGCCTTCGACCGGGCCACACTGCGACAGGTCGAGCGCCTTGCCCTGCGGCACACCCTCGGCCACGTCGAACAGGACGATATCGCCCAGCCCCTTCAGCGCCGCGAGATGCGCGAGCGTGCCGCCGATGTTGCCAGCGCCGATCAGCGCGATCTTCTTACGAGCCATGTGGAGAATGTCCTCGACCGTCCAAGATTCCGATAGCGGGAGTCGCATGCCCCAAGGCCGCGGCCACCAATCGTCGCCGCGTCGCTTAGCTGCATGGCAGCATCGGGGCAACCGTGGACGTTCAGAAAAGCGCCCCGGACATGGTCTGTAACAGAACTATACGCGCCTTCGACCGCCTCGTGACGGACGCTCTACTCGGTGGCGCCATGCCCCGCGGCCAGATACTCGGCGGACTGCATCTCCATCAGCCGCGACACGGTCCGCTCGAACTCGAACGCCCCGTCCCCCGCCGGATACAGTTCCACCGGGGCCGCATCCGCCGCGGCGAGCAGCTTCACGCGGAACTCGTAGAGCGCATCGATCAGCAGCTTGAACCGCGCCGCCTCGTTGCGCTTGTCCGGCCCGAGCACCGGAATCCCCACGATGATGACCGTGTGATAGCGCCGCGCGATCGCCAGATAATCCGCCACCCCGCGCGCATCGCCGCACAGCTTGGAGAAGGAGAACACCCCGACGCCCTTGATCGATTTCGGTACACGCAACGTCCGCCCGCCCGGCACCGCAATCTGTTCGGACGGCACGTTGGCACGGTCCTCGACCGGAAAATCGGTGAGCCGGAAGAAGGCGCGGCTCAGCGCCTCGGTCGCCGCCGGACCGTTCGGCACATACCAGGTCGGGAACCCGCCCAGCCGCTCCAGCCGGTAATCGGTCGCACCGTTGAGCGGCAGCACGTCCAGCCGCGCCTCGATCAGCGCGATGAACGGCAGGAACAGCTGGCGGTTGAGCCCGTCCTTGTATAGGTCGCTCGGCGGCCGGTTCGATGTCGTGACCACCGTCACGCCGCGCTCGATCAGGCCGGTGAACAGCCGCGACAGGATCGCGGCGTCCGCCATGTTGTTGACGACCATCTCGTCGAAACACAGCAGCCGCGCCTGCGCGACCAGGTCGTCGACGACCGGCGCGATCGGGTCGCCCTTCTCCTCGGCCCGCTCGATCCGCAACCGGTCGTGCACGTCGAGCATGAACTCGTGGAAGTGGACCCGGCGCTTCGGCGTCACGTCGACGCAGTCGAAGAACAGGTCCATCAGCATCGACTTGCCGCGCCCGACACCGCCCCACATGTACAGCCCGCGTGGCGCAACCGGCGGCTTACCCCCGAACAACCGCCCGAACAGCCCGGTCTTTGGGGCCGCCGCTTCCAGCGTATCAGCCAACGCATCCAGCCGGCGAACCGTCCCCGCCTGATCCGGATCGGGCTTGAGTTCACCCCCGGCCAACAACTCCGCGTAACGCGCAGCGACCCGGCTCATGTCGCGCCCGCCCATTTGACCTTGCGCAGCGTCCCGTCGAACGACCCGATCGTCGCGCCGTCCTGCTCGATCAACCCGCGCAGGAACAGCATCCGCCCGGTCTCGCCGGTGATCTCGACCACCGCGTCGATCGGCAGCCCGGCCTTCGCCGCACCGATGAAGTTCATGCCCGCCTGCAAAGTCACGGCCCCGCCTCGCGGCAACCGCTCCTGCGCCAGCAGCGCGCAAAACATCACCTGATCGACGAACGCCAGGATGAAGCCGCCATGGACATTGTCGGACACATTGGACTGCGCCCGCCCGGTCTCGACCCGGCACCGCACGACCGGACCCTCGACGCGCACCCGGATCGTCCCGAAACTATCGAGGAAACGACCGGCTGCGATCGGCAGAAACACCCGAAACCCGTCGCTATCGACGTCGTCGGCGAGGACAAGCCGTTCGACCTGTGCCCCGCCGCCCTCGCCGGCCCCATCGCCGGCGGTCGTAATCGTCACGCTCAGACCTGCCGCTCGACGACCATCTTCTTGACCTCGGCGATCGCCTTGGCCGGGTTCAGCCCCTTCGGGCACACGTTGGCGCAGTTCATGATCGTGTGGCAGCGATAGAGCCGGAACGGATCCTCCAACTCGTCGAGACGCTCGCCGGTCATCTCGTCGCGGCTGTCGGCCAGCCAGCGATAGGCCTGCAACAGGATCGCCGGCCCCAGGAACTTGTCGCTGTTCCACCAGTAGGACGGGCAGGACGACGAGCAACATGCGCACAGGATGCACTCGTACAGACCGTCGAGCTTCGCGCGATCCTCCGGGCTCTGCAGCCGCTCCTTGCCCGAAGGCGGCGGCGTCACCGTCTGCAGCCACGGCTTGATCGAGCTGTACTGCGCGTAGAAATGCGTGAAGTCGGGGACCAGATCCTTGATCACGTCCATGTGCGGCAACGGGGTGATCTTCACCTCGCCCTTCACGTCGGCGATCGCCTTGGTGCAGGCGAGCGTATTGGTGCCGTCGATGTTCATCGAGCACGACCCGCAAATTCCCTCGCGGCACGACCGCCGGAACGTCAGCGTCGGGTCCTGCTCGCTCTTCATCTTGATCAGCGCGTCGAGCACCATCGGGCCGCACGTCGCGGTATCGACCTCGAACGTGTCGTAACGCGGATTTTCGCCCGTTTCCGGATCGTACCGATACACCTTGAACGGTTTGACCGCGGTCGCGTCGGGTGCGGCTTTATGCACCTTCCCCTTCGATCGGATCTTGCTGTTCGTGGGTAGCGCGAATTCGGCCATCGGGCATGCGTCCTTGTGTCTGGACATCAGATAGCGACGAACACGCCGCGGTTAAAGACGAAATGCCGTACTGCGGCAATTTGCCCATATGGATCGGGCGTCCGCCCAAGGGTCCGGTTCGACGTGAGAACGCCACTTGCCCAACCACTCCGTCATCCCGACGCACGCCGGGATGACGGAGAGGAAGCCGAATCTCAGGCCAGCATCCCCAGCGGCTTCTCGACCAGCCGCTTGAACGCCGCCATCAGCTGCGCGCCCACCGCGCCGTCGATCGCACGGTGATCGAAGCTGCCCGTCGCGGTCATCACGGTGGCGATCGCCAGTTCCTTGCCGACCACATACGGGCGCGGCTCGCCCGCACCGACCGCCAGGATCATCGCCTGCGGCGGGTTGATCACCGCATCGAACTGCTTGATCCCGAACATGCCCAGGTTGGAGATCGACGCGGTGCCGCCCTGATACTCCTCCGGGGCCAGCTTCCCGTCACGCGCGCGTGCCGCCATGTCCTTGGCCTCGCTCGCGATCTTCGACAGCGGCTTGTTCGCCACGTCGGTGATCACCGGCGTGATGAGCCCGCCCGGGATCGCGACCGCCATCGACACGTCCGCGCGCCCGAACTTGATCAGCGTATCGCCGGCAAACTGCACGTTCGCGTCCGGCACCTCGACCAGCGCCACGCCCAGCGCCTTGATCAGCAGGTCGTTGACCGACAGCTTGATCCCGCGACTCTCCAGCCCGGCATTCAATTCGCCGCGCAGCTTCAGCAGCGCGTCGAGGTTGCAATCCACCGTCAGGTAGAAATGCGGCACGGTCTGCTTCGACTCGGCCAGTCGCCGCGCAATCGTCTTGCGCATGTTGGACAGCTTGATCGTCTCGGACGGCACACCCGCCGGAGCCGCCGCGGGGGCAGCAGCCGCCACGGGCGCCGCAGCCTTCGCCTCGACCGGCTTCGCGGCCGGTGTCGTAGCAGCAGCTGGCTTGGCCTTGGGCCCGGCCTCGACATCCGCCTTCACGATCCGACCCTTCGGCCCCGACCCGGTCAACGACGCGAGGTCAACGCCCGAGCTTTCCGCCAGGCGACGCGCCAACGGGCTTGCCTTGATCCGGTCGCCAGCGGCCGGCTGCGGTGCCGCGCCTGCGGGGGCCGCAGCGGCGACCTCTTCCTTCGTCGCGGTCGGCGTATCGGTCTCCGGGTTCGCGCCATAACCCTTCTCGGCCACCGGCGGGGACGACGCGGACGCCGCGGCCACCGGCTCGGCACCGCCAGACGACGCGGCGGGCGCAGGCGCAGCAGCCGGCGCAGATGCTGAAGCAGCCGCGGTGGACGCGTCCTCGCCCTCTTCGGCAATGATTGCGATCACGGTGCCGACCTTCACGCCGTCGGCGCCCTCGGCCACCAGCAGCTTCACGATCACGCCTTCGTCGACGGCTTCGAATTCCATCGTCGCCTTGTCGGTCTCGATCTCGGCGATCAGGTCACCCGAAGCGACGGTATCGCCCTCTTTCACCAGCCATCTGGCCAGCGTGCCCTCCTCCATCGTGGGGGACAGTGCGGGCATTTTCAGCTCGATGGGCATGCGGAAAACCTCTTGGGGCAGACTGTGGCCCCGTCCATCCGCCATCGGGGGGGCACCGGTCAAGGCCCGAGCCTCCCCGCGGACCTTGCGAAGCAGCCTCCGATCGCGCACGATTTGCCGTGACGACGAAGGAAAATTACCGATGCGGACCTACCTTGTGGTGATCGACGAAAGTGCCGAGGCCCGCGTCGCGCTGCGCTTTGCGGCCCGCCGCGCGGCCAAGACCGGTGGCGGCATCGAAATTCTCGCCCCCATCGCCCCGCCCGATTTCGTGCAGTGGGGTGCCGTCCAGTCCGCGATGGAGGAGGAAACCCGCATCCGGATCGACGCGCTGATCGCGCAGGTCGCGGGCGAACTGATCGAGGAAACCGGCCTGCGTCCCGCGGTGACGGTCGTTCAGGGCGAACCGGTCGCCTGCGTCCGCGAACGGCTGCGTCACGAACCGCCGATCGCCGCACTCGTGCTCGGCGCCGCGGTCGGCCCCGGCCCCGGCGCGCTCGTCACCCACTTCGCCGGCGCCGACGCCGGCACGCTCAGCTGCCCGCTGATGATCGTCCCCGGCTCGCTCGACGACTCCGCGATCGACGTGCTGAGCTAGCGTCCCCAAACCGTCCCTGCCGAGTGCAACCGAGGGGCGCGGATCCGGTCCGGTCCCTTCGGCGGCCGGAAAATCTCAGCGCCGCCGACGAGTCCCCGAAACACGTCGCGCCGGCACGATCTCCTCGGTCACGGTCGTAACGGTGGTCCGCACACCCGGCGCCGTCGTGGTCACCACGGTCCCGGGCGCATAGCCGCTCCGGTTCGCCTGCACCGTTACCCCGTCGCCGCTCACGCCACGTCCCTCGGCAAAGCCCTTCCGATACCCGTCGTCATAGGCCCGCTCCAGCACGGTCCCGCGCGGCCGCGTCGGCACCGCAGCCGTCGCACCGGACACCACGCCCGGCCGGTTCCAGTCGACGCCGTAGCGCACATCGGCGATCCGCCCGTCCGCCCCGACCAGCACCGCATCGCTATAATAACGAACCCAGTTCTGTCCCGTGCCCGGCGCACTCAAACCCCAACGCTCACCGTCGCGCACGCGGAACACCGGTGCCGCGAACCGCGCGGGCATCGTCCCGCCACGTTCGAGCCGGACATAGGAGCCCGTGAACGCCGCCGCCGCCGGGTTACCGACCTGCGCCGCCTGGGGCACGCCCGTGTCGCCGCCGGCAGGTCCCTTCCAGGGCGAACTCGACCAACCTTCGCCGTTCCAGCCGCCGCCCGTCGGCGTCTGCGCAAGGGACGGCCCCGAAAGTCCGAGCGCTGCCGCCAGCACGACCGCACAAGCCGCCCCGCGGCGCACCCGATCCGATCTCACAATGTCCGCCATGGCCGCACTCCCTGTCCTGCCGTCCGATCCAAAGGAAACGGACGCGCAACGTTCCAGGTTGCGTACCAGCCGGGGAGCCCGACAACCATGCCCCGCCGCGTCCCGAATCGGGGCAGGCTCAGCCCGCGATCCGCGGCCCCAGCATCGCCATCAGCGCTTCGCACCCCGCCTGGTCCGCCGCGTCGAACCGGCCGGCGCGCGGACTGTCCAGGTCCAGCACGGCGATCAGCCGCCCGTCGACCATGATCGGCACGACCAGCTCTGCCGCCGACGCCGTATCGCACGCGATATGCCCCGGAAAGGCATGGACATCGTCCACCCGCTGCGTCTTGCCGGTCGCGGCGGCCGCGCCGCACACGCCCTTGCCGAACGGGATGCGGATGCACGCCGCCTTCCCCTGGAACGGCCCCAGCACCAGCTCGTCCGGCCGCGCACCGTCGACGCGGTAGAACCCCGCCCAGTTCAGGTCGGGCAGATATTCCCACAGCAACGCCGCCGCATTCGCCATGTTGGCGATCGCATCCGGCTCGTCCGCGGTCAGCGCGTCGAGCGCGGCCCCCAGGTCGCGGTACAGCGCCGCGCTGTCCCCGCGGCCGGCGATATCGAACGTGAACATCCGCGTCTTCCTTCCTGCCCGTCAGTCGTGGCTCGGCCGCCCGCGGTCGCGCTTCACAGCACCACGGATCGCCTTGCCCTCCATCCGCCGCGTTTGCGACCCCTTCGTCGGTTTGGTCGGCCGGCGCTTCTTCGGGATGATGGTCGCTTCCTTGATCATCGCGACGAGCCGGTCGCGCACCTCCTGCCGGTTGAGCAGTTGCGACCGCGATCCCTCGCTGCGCAGCACCAGCACGCCCTCGCGCGTCATGCGCGATCCGGCCAGCGCCGCCAGCCGGTGCTTCACCACGTCCGGCAGGTTCGGCGAATTGGCGATGTCGAACCGCAGCAGCACCGCGCTGTCGGTCGTGTTGACATGCTGCCCGCCCGGCCCGGACGATCGGGTGAACGACTCCACCATCTCGTCGCTGTCGATCGCGATCATGCGGGTGATGGGAACGGCGACCATCGCGCTGCGATATCCCGGTTGGAGGCCCGACGCTATACGCTCAGGCGGCGTCCGGCCCGGCCATGTCGTCCAGCGCGGGCGCTTCCCACCCGGCGAATGCGGCGGGCAATGGCGACACCGCGGACACGGGCGGCTTGCCGGCGCGCGGCACCTTGATCGTCCAGGCGTGCAACATCATCCGCGGCCCGTGCTGGCCATGCTTGCCGTACACCGGATCGCCGACGATCGGCAGGCCAAGCCCCGTCGCGGCATGGACGCGCAACTGGTGCGTCCGCCCGGTCTTCGGCGTGAACAGGATCAGCGACCGGCCGTCACGCACTGCGATCCGCTGCCACTGGGTCACCGCCGCCTTGCCCTTGCCGCGCCGCTCGTCGACGACCATCCGCCAGCCGGCCTCCGCGGTCGAAACCTTGGCCAGCGGCAGCGAGATCTCGCCCGCCTCCGTCTCGGTCACGCCCTCGACCACCGCCAGATAGCGCTTCTCGACCGACCCGGCCTCGAAAGCCTGCTGGAACTGCTTGTGCGCCCGCGGCGTGCGGGCGAGAAGCAGGCAACCCGACGTGTCGCGGTCCAGCCGGTGGACGATCGTCGGCCAGCGCAGGAACGTGAACCGCAGGCTTTCGAGATGGTTGGCGACCGAAGTCACCCCGTCGCGCGGCTCGTCGACCGGCAGGCCGGACGGCTTGTCGACCACGATCGCCTCGGCGTCGATGAACAGGACATTGTCGGATAACATGCCGCGCCTATGGTCGCGTTCCGCTTGCGGTGCAACCAGAGCGGGTGACGGGGATAAACGGAACCCCTTGCGACGGGCCAGCACGCCCGCCCCCAAATAGTCATCCCGGCGAAAGCCGGGATCTCCCTCAGGTGAAGCGCACACGCCAAGCCCAAGAGAGATCCCGGCCTCCGCCGGGATGACGCGGCAGGTCAGTATTGAGCGGGAGCCCTAAAGCCCCCCGCCCCGAACCTCACCCGTGCAGCTTCGCCGCAGTCTCCGCGACGCGCTTGCCCAGATAACGCGCGCCGTCCAGCTCCTCCGGCCCCACCGCGCGGCTGCCGTCGCCGCCCGCGATCGTGGTCGCACCATAAGGCGCGCCGCCGACGACCTTCTCGTGACCCATCTGACCCTGGAACCCATAGTCCAGCCCGACGATCGTCATCCCCATGTGCATCAGGTTGGTGATGATCGAGAACAGCGTCGTCTCCTGCCCGCCATGCTGGCTGGCGGTGGAGGTGAACGCCGCGCCCACCTTGCCGTTCAGCGCGCCGGTCGCCCACAGGCCGCCGGTCTGGTCCCAGAAGTTCGACATCTGCGACGCCATCCGGCCGTAACGCGTACCCACACCGACGACGATCGCGTCATAGTTCACCAGCTCGTCCACGGTCGCGATCGGTGCGGCCTGGTCCAGCTTGTAGTGGCTGTTGCGCGCCACCTCTTCGGGCACCAGCTCCGGCACGCGCTTCACGTCGGCGGTCGCACCCGCGGCGCGCGCGCCCTCGGCGATCGCCTCCGCCATCGTCTCGACATGACCATAGGCCGAATAATAGAGTACCAGGACCTTCGCCATCGCATGTTCCTTCGCTTGAATCGTCCGACCCATATTGTGCGTCACGGGCCCGCTTGAAAACGGAAACGTCGGCAATCCACCGGTGCCAATCCGTCACCACCCGTTGCCTTTCGACGCGGCTGCGGCCGAAAAGCCGCACTTACCGCCAACCTTGTAAGGATCGAACCACTTCGTTTAAATCGCTGTTAACCTTTTGCCTTCATCTATCGGATGGTTAATAAACGAGACGATGCGCGGCAGTCCGGAAGACACCCGCGCGCTGACAGGGGCCTGAACCATGCGCGTGCTGCTGATCGAAGACGAGCCGACGACCGCCAAGGCGATCGAACTGATGCTGCACGGCGAGGGCTTCAACGTCTACGTCACCGACCTGGGCGAAGAGGGTGTCGATCTCGGCAAGCTCTACGACTACGACATCATCTGTCTCGACCTGAACCTGCCGGACATGCACGGCTACGACGTGCTGAAGAAGCTGCGCGTTGCCAAGGTCCAGACGCCCGTCGTGATCCTGTCCGGCATCGGCGAAATGGACTCCAAGGTCCGCGCGCTCGGCTTCGGTGCTGATGACTATATCACCAAGCCGTTCCACCGCGAGGAACTGATCGCCCGCATCCATGCGGTCGTCCGCCGGTCCAAGGGCCACAGCCAGTCGGTCATCCGCACCGGCAAGCTGGCGGTCAACCTGGACGCCAAGACGGTCGAAGTCGACGGCAGTCGCGTCCATCTGACCGGCAAGGAATACGCGATGCTGGAGCTGCTCTCGCTGCGCAAGAGCACGACGCTGACCAAGGAAATGTTCCTCAACCACCTCTACGGCGGCATGGACGAGCCGGAGCTGAAGATCATCGACGTCTTCATCTGCAAGCTGCGCAAGAAGCTCAGCCTGGCCTGCGGTGGCGAAAACTACATCGAAACCGTCTGGGGCCGCGGTTATGTCCTGCGCGATCCGGAGGAAGCGCCGGTCGCCAAGGTCGCCTGATCCTGTCGCCGGGCGCGCGGTGGCGATGAACCGATCGGTTCGCGTCGCAATCCGCAGCGCCCGGCGATGCGACTTTTGGCCCTCCCCGCTGGTTATTGTCACCGCGGGCCAGTCGTGGCATCGCGCGTCCTCAATTTTCCAAGCGCGGAGTCTGTTTTGCTCAACTGGACGATCGGGTCGGCTGTCGACGTCGACGGCGCCGCCTGTATCCTGACCCATCCCGGCGTGGCCGGCCATGCAGTCTTCGGTGATTATCACGACTATCCGGCGGGTAACTACGCCGTCGAATTCCAGATCGCACCGATCGCCGGACAGGCGTTCGACCCGGACCAATATGTCGCCGAGGTTGATGCCGTCCTTGGCAACGACACGATCCAGCTTGCGCGCCGCGGCATCCACCTGTCGGACCTGACCGGCGGTACGACGCGCTTCGTGCTGACGTTCCGGCTGGACGAACCCGGCCGGCTGCAGTTCCGGGTCGGGGTGAACGGCGTCGTGCCGCTCGTCATCGCCGACGCCCGTCCGCTGGTCAGGCTGACCGAGGAGAGCACCGATGTCGAACCGCTGCTCGCGCACGCCCGCTTCCCGGATATCGACAGGCCCGACGCCCCGCCATTCCTCGTCGAACACCGCGAGGTCCTGCGGCGGCTCCACTCCAGCGGCTTCGGCGTTCGGGTGCAGGACGGCGACGTGGTGCTGGACGCGGACGGCGTATCGTTCCTCGCGCGCGTCGCCGACGACCTCAACTTCGTTCAGGAGATCTTCTTCGAACAGGCCTATAATATCGGCACGCCGGGCGATGCCTGCGTGATCGACATCGGCATGAATTCCGGCCTCGTCACCCTGCTGATGGCGCGACGCGACGTAGTGAAGGAGGTCCATGCCTTCGAACCGTTCGCCGAAACCCACGCGCGCGCCTGCGCCAACATCGCCATCAACCCGCATCTGGCGGAGAAGATCACCACCTACCAGGTCGCCCTGGCGGACCATGATGTCGACGGCACCTTCCTCGTCCGCGACGAACGGGATTCGGGCTCCATGTCGATCCGCACGCTGGGCGAAGGCGTTCCGGCGGATCTCCGGATCCGCGACGCCGCCGGCATGCTCGGCCCGATCATCGCAGCTGCCGCCGCCAAGGGTCGTCAGATCATCGTCAAGGTCGACTGCGAAGGGTCCGAGTTCGCGATCTTCGAGTCGCTGGAGAAGGCGGGCTTGCTCGAGCAAGTCACCGCGTTCATGGTCGAATGGCACCGCGTGTTCGACGGCAAGAGCCAGGCGACGCTGATCGATCCCCTGCTCCGGCGCGGCTTCGTGACATTCGACCGCAGCCCGAAGACGGGCAACGGTTTCTTCTATGCTGTCGCGGCCATGCGGGCCTGACGGCGATGAACAATTGGAATGCGGAATGAAGATCAGCGCGCTTTGGCGGAAACGCAAACCGGAACCGGCCGCACCGGTCCTGAGCGATCACGACCGGATGGCCCTGCTCACGGCGCTGCTCAACGACCAGTCGCAGCCCAACATCAACGCGCTGAGCGTTCTGGTGCGCAACATCGATCTGATGGCGCTGAACATCAAGACGCTCGGCTACGACCTCGCCAAGGCACTCGGCGCGGCCTTGCCGGTCCGCACCGACACCGTCGCGCGCCATGTCGGCCTGTCCAGCAAGATGTCGACGCAGGCCGATCTGGAAAGCGACTGGGTTGCACACTGGTGTTCGGAACTGAAGGTCCCGGTGGTCTTCCACCGCAAGCTCTGGGAACTGAGCTACATTCTGCAGGCCGTCTACGAAACCGGCAACCTGCGCCCCGGCGCGCGCGGGGTCGGCTTCGGGTGCGGCAATGAACCGATGGCCAGCTACTTCGCCTCATACGGCGTGGCCTCGACCGTCACCGATCTGGCGGCAGACGACAGCCGCGCGCAGGACTGGTCGGGCACGAACCAGCACGCGGCCCAGGTCGACGCCGCCTTCCACGCCAATCTCGTCGACCGCGCGACGTTCGACCGGCTTGTCGACTATCGCACCGCCGACATGAACGCGATTCCCGACGATCTGGTCGGCTACGACTTCTGCTGGTCGATGTGCGCGTTCGAACATCTCGGCTCGATCCAGCAGGGCGTCGATTTCGTCGCGAATTCGCTCAAGACGCTCCGCCCCGGCGGGATCGCGGTCCACACGACCGAATTCAACATCAACCCGAACGGCGGCACGATCGACAACTGGCCGACCGTCCTGTTCCAGCGCCGCCATTTCGAGGAATTGGCCGCCCGCCTCGCCGAACAGGGCCATGTCGTCGCGCCGTTCGACTTCGACCCGGGCGACAAGCCGCTCGACCGCTTCATCGACCTCCCGCCCTGGCAGGACGGCGTGCTCGAGACGCTCAGCGCCAACCTCGGCCAGCCCTACCACCTCAAGATCGGCGTGGACGGCTTCGTCTCCACGTGCTTCGGAATCATGGTCACCAAGGCAAGCTGAGGGCGGGAACACAGACGCCCGTCCCCCAACCCGTTTGGTTCGAGCCTGTCGAGACCTCCGCGCTACGGTCGCGACAAGCTCAAACCAGGTAGCCGACAGCACCCCGGAAACCTGCCCCGAACGGAGGCGGAAACTTCACCCCCCCGCCGGCTCGTCCTTCCCCGACGCCGCGCGCGTCAGCCGCACTTCCTGCGCCGGTGTCTCCAGATGGATCCCTGCCTGCGCGAACCGGTCGATCATCTCGAACAGCACCGCACTGCGCGCCGGGTACGCCGCCCGCGGCCCGCTGACATAGGCGAAGCTCTTGAACGTCACCTGCCCGCCCGCCAGCGAATCGATGAAGATCAGCGGCGCGGGCTCGTCGAGCACCCCTGGATTGTCCTCGTAGATCGCCGACAGGATATCGCGCACCGCCTTCGCATCCGTGCCGACCGGCACCGCGAAATCGATCTGCATCCGGCCGATCGGGTCGGCCAGCGTCATGTTGCGGATCGTCTTGGTGATCAGCTCTGAATTGGGCACGATCAGCGTGGACCGGTCGGCGATCTGGATCTCGGTCGCCCGCACGCTGATCTTGCGCACGTCGCCCTCCTGATCGCCGATCCGGACGAGATCGCCGATCTTCACCGGCCGTTCCGCCAGCAGGATCAGCCCCGACACGAAATTCTGCGTGATCGCCTGCAGGCCGAACCCGATGCCCACCGACAGCGCGGACAGCACCAGCGCGATCCGCTCCATCCCGATACCCAGCGACGCTAGCGACCACAGCACCGCCAGCAGAATCCCGGCATAGCGCACCACCGTCGCCACCGAGTTCCGCGCCCCCGCATCCAGCGCGGTCGCCGGCAGATATTTCGTCTCCAGCCAGCGGCCCAGCGCGCGCATCGCGGCCAGCGCCAGCAACAGCACCGCCAGCGACCGCAGGATCGCCCCCGGCGCGATCGTCACCTGGCCCACCGTGATGCCCGCCGCGGCATCGCGCACCTGATCGACCATCGACAGCAGGTCGGACTGGAACCCGACCGCGACCGCCGCGATCGCCAGCACGATCAGCGCCAGCCGCAGCAGTGCGGACAACAGCACGCCGATCTGGTCGATCGTCTGCCCGCGCACGCCGACGCCCGCCTGCGCCGCGCGGCCCAGCCGGCTGCCCGACGACAGCAAGGTCGTGACGATATCGTCGATCCCGGCGAGCAGCAGCGTGACCGCGCCCGACACCACCGAGATCCACAGCGTCTGCCGCATCAGGAACAGCGCGAACGGCACATAACCGGCCAGGATCGCGACCAGCGCCACCGCCACCACGCTCCACGCCGCCAGCAGGACCAGCGTCAGCGCCGCGCGCCGTGGTGGCTCGACCGCGTCACCCTTGCTGTTCGCCGCCCGCTCCGCATCGCGCGCCGCGCGCAACCGCGCGATCGTCACCAGCACGCCGCCGATCACCGCGGCATAGGCCAGCGCGGTCACCCCCTCTCCCGCCACGCGCGCGGACGTCGACAACCCGATGATCCGGCTGCCCCCGTTCAGGATCGTGTCGAGCACGATGATGAGCCCCGCGGCCCAGCCCCACGGGCGCAACGCCTGCGCCGCATCGTCGCCGATCGGCAACAGCCGCCACGACGGTTGCCGCCGCAGCAGCAGACAGCCGCACAGCGCGATGATGAACCCGGCCACGCTGCCGCCCACCTGCAACGCGGTGGCCAGCTGGTCCGCCCGCGCGCCGAGCGCGCCGGCCCAGCGCAGTCCCAGCACCAGCGCCGCTGCCGCCAGCGCGTTCGCCAGCGTCCCGACCAGCAGGAACCACAGCGCCAGCCCCGTCCGCCGCGCGCGGCTGCCCGGCGCGCTGGTGATCGCATAGCGGCGCCCCGCCCGGCGCAGCCACAGCCGCACAGGAAACGCGATCACCACCGCCAGCACCAGCCCGACGAACATCATCCAGGCGTTCCGCCCGCGCATCGCACGGCCGAACGTCGCGCCCGCCTCGTCGACGAACCGCATCACGCGACGCATGTCGCGCGGCAGGTCGCGCCAGATGTTCGCCCACAAAGCGGGGCTCAGCGGCGATTCCACCCGCGCCGAAACGCGTTCCCCGAACTGCTCGGCCCGCGCACCGGCGATCTCGTCGGTCAGCTGTGCGGCCTCGACCGACAACAGCCGCCCGCGCTTGATCGCCCCGTCGATCGCCGCATGCGACGCGGCCAGCGACCGGCGTTGTGCGGCGATGTCGGCCGCCTCCGCGGTCGCCGGCTTCGGCCCCAGCTCCGCGATCCGCGCATCAACCAGCGCCAGCTCGGGGGTCAGCTGCGTCACCGCCTCGTCCGCGCGCGCCTTCACCACGCTCGCCCGGTCGCGCAGCGTCGCCTGCACCTCCGCGCTGGCCGACGCATCGAACGCCGCGTCGATCTGCTTCAGCTCCGTGGTCGCCGCGACCAGCGTCGCCTCCGCCGCATCGGTGCGCACCGTCACCTGCGCCGCCACCGGCGCGGCGAAGGACAACATCATCAGCAAGGCGAACAACAGGCGCATCGCCACGCCCCTAGCGGGTCCGGCGTCGGGTTTGAACCCGCCCCCGTCCTCCCTCACCGCGCGCCGTCGTTCCACAACAGCACGCGCACCGTCTGTAACAGGATCAGCAGGTCGAGGAACGGCGTATAGTTCTTCGCGTAATAGAGGTCATATTCCAGCTTGTGCCGCGCATCCTCCAGGCTCGCGCCATACGGATAGTTGATCTGCGCCCAGCCGGTGATGCCCGGCTTCATCATGTGCCGCTCGGCATAGAAGGGCAGTTTGGATTCCAGGTCCGTCACGAACTGCTGCCGCTCCGGCCGCGGGCCCACGAAGCTCATGTCGCCCATCAGCACGGTCCACACCTGCGGCAGCTCGTCGATCCTGAGCTTGCGCAGGATCCGCCCGACGCGCGTGATGCGCGGATCGTCCTTTTCGGCCCACACCGCCATGCCCGCGACCTCGGCATCCTGTCGCATCGATCGCAGCTTCACGATCGAAAACTCGACACCGTACAGCCCGACGCGGTGCTGGCGGTAGAAGGCCGGCCCCTTGCTCTCCATCTTCACGATCGCGGCGAACAGCAGCACGATCGGCGCGGTCACCACCAGCAGGATCAGGCTGACGACCAGGTCGAAGATCCGCTTGGCGACCTTGAATAGCCGCTGCCCTGACGAAAACCCGTCCGAAAAGATCAGCCAGGACGGATTCACGCTGTCCAGATCGACGCGCCCCGTCTCACGCTCGAAGAAGCTCGACAGCTCGTTCACATGCACGCCGGTCGTCTTGATGCGCAGCAGATCGGCCAGCGGCAACGCGTTGCGCCGCTCGTCCAGCGCCAGCACGACCTCGCTCGCGTTCAGGTTCACCACATGCTCGGCCAGGCTCTCGATCGCGTCGCGGTGGATCGCCGACGAGATCCGCGGCGGATCCTGCGTCATGCCGATATAGCCGACCACCAGGAAACTCGATCCGGGCACCTTGGCCAGGTCGCGGATCCGCTCCGCGCGCCGCCCGGCGCCCAGCACCATGATCCGCCGCTTGAACGCATGCCCGCCGATCATGCCCGCGAAGATCGCCCGGAAGAGCATCAACACCACGAACGCGACGCCCACCGCATAAACCGAGTTCGACCGCCACAACGTCAGCCCCGGCATCAGGAAGAACAATAGTGCCAGGAACGCGAGCCCCAGCGTCATCGCTACGAGCAACCGCGCCGCGGCAAAGCGCATCGATTGCAGCGCCTGCGGCCCGTACGCACCCACCGCCATCATCGCCAGCTGCACCGCGACCGCAAAGCTGAAGAGCTGCGCGATCCGCGTGTGGATCGGCAGGACCTTCGACCCCAGCTGCCAGATCCGCAGGACCCAGCCCGCCTCCGCGCACGCCACCAGCAGCCCGAACTCGACGAGCGCGAGGAACAGCACCGCATAGGGCACATAATGTTTGAAAAGCCTGATCACATGTCTTGTCCGCCGCGCCCCTGCCCGTTGCCCCCGCCCTCCTGCCCGAACTTTGCGAACAATTCCCTTAGAAACGGTTTCGCCACACGATCGCGACGAACCGGTGCCGGCGTGCGGGCTGCGTCCGGGCGCCCGGAACGGCGGCACCGTACGCCTCGTTCTTTCCCCAGAACGACGGAGCCAGACGCATGACGAACACCACAGCCGCCGCAAAAAGAGCCTTGGGAAACAGCGGGCTGACGATCGCGCCACTCGTGCTCGGTGGCAACGTCTTCGGCTGGACGGCGGACCGCGCGGCCGGCTTCGCGGTGCTCGACGCGTTCGTCGCGGGCGGCGGCACGATGATCGATACGGCCGACGTCTATTCCGCCTGGGTGCCCGGCCATGCCGGCGGCGAATCGGAAACGCTGATCGGCGAATGGTTGCGCCACTCCGGCCGGCGCGACGACGTGCTGATCGCCACCAAGGTCGGCATGCTCGCGGGCGACGGTGGCGACGGCCTCGCCCCGGCACGGATCGCCGCCGCGGTCGACGCCTCGCTCCGCCGGCTCGGCACCGACCGGATCGACCTGTATTTCGCGCACCGCGACGATCCGGCCGTGCCGCTGGCCGAGCCGCTCGACGCGTTCGACCGGCTCGTCCGCGCCGGCAAGGTCCGGGCGATCGGTGCCTCCAACTTCACCGGCCCGCGGCTGGACGAGGCGGCCAACGTCGCCGCCGCGCACGGCCTCACCGCCTTCAGTGTCGTCCAGCCGCACTATAATCTGCTCGAACGCACGGAGTTCGAAACCACGCTGCTGCCCGTCGTGCGCGAACGCGGGCTGGGCGTCATGCCCTATTACGGCCTCGCCGCCGGGTTCCTGACCGGCAAATATCGCCGGACGACCGACCTGACCGGCGCACGAGCAACCGGGGCCGGCCGCTACCTCGACGCCCGCGGGCTGGCCATGCTCGGCGCGCTCGATCTCGTCGCCGCCCGCCACGCCGCCAACCCGGCCCGCATCGCGCTCGCCTGGCTGATGGCCAGGCCGTGCATCACCGCCCCGATCGCCAGCGCGACCAGCGCCGCGCAGGTCGCCGATCTCATCGCCGCGATGCACATCACATTGACCGCAGACGACATCGCCGCACTGGATGCCGCCGGAGGCTGATCGACGGTGTTGCGCCGAAAGCACGCCGATGGACGAACCCGACACGCTTCCTCGCCGCGGCCGGCAACACTGCACGGCGCGTCCGCGACTTAACGGACTGCAACTTTCCGTGCGCACGTCGCGTAGTCACGGACCGTGAGAAAACCGCCCTGGATGCCCTAGTGTCAGGGGCTGAATCCCGCCTGCGGAACCCGCTTCGACGAGCCTCCAGCCTCGTCGTTTCGGCCGGGTGGCGGTCGCAAAACCCCAACGGCGCGACCCCGGTCGTTGCCTGATTGCCACACTCGACCAACATGTCGCATGTCGGTGGGTCGCTTTGTTACAAATTGGATGCTAGCTGGCCCTCTTCCGGACGAGCCGATTCGACGCGTCCACGGAAAGAATGTGCTCTTGTTGCAACACTCAGAAATTGTTCCGTTCGGGTTCGCAACCGCAGCGTGACTGGTCTGTTTCGACGAGGCTGCCACCGAACGAACAGTTCTGCCGGTGGCTATGTATTTGGCTTAGTACGGAAGGTTATCCGATGAAGAAACTCCTCCTCGCCGCGCTCGTTGGCGCCACGATGATCCCAGCCGCTGCCTTCGCGCAGGACACCGCTCCCGACGGGACCGCGGCGTTCGCGATCGAGCCTTACTTCGGTATCCAAGGCGGCTACCATGACTTCGACAGCGACAACCGTGGTCCGCTGACGTCCAACTGCAACGGCGCGTCGGGTTGCCCCGATGGCGGCCTGGTCGAAGGCTTCGCTGGCGCGAACGTCGCGGTTGGCCCCGGCTTCGTCGGCGTCGAAGGCAACGTTGCCAAGGGCTTCAAGGGCCTCGATTGGGAATATGGCGTGATGGGCCGCGTCGGCGCCCGCGCCGGTGAATCCGGCCTCATCTACGGCAAGTTCGGCTACCAGTGGGTCGACACCAAGGACAAGGGCAAGGACGACAACTGGGCCTACGGCATGGGCGTTGAAGTCGGTCCGAAGGACATCGGTCTCGGCGGCCTGACCGGCAACTCGGGCGCGCGTCTCCGCCTCGAAGCCACGACCTACGACTTCCACAGCATCCGTCCGATGGCCGGTGTGGTTTTCCACCTGTAATCAAGCCCGCGGCCCGCAAGGGCCGCGTACCTGACAGACACGGGCGCGGTTTCTCCGGAAACCGCGCCCGTTCTCGTTTGGACGAAGTGCAGCCTCATCCAAGGCGCACAAGGGCCCCCTCTCCCCTCCGGGGAGAGGGCTGGGGAGAGGGGCTTAAACCTGACGAGCCCGATGAGCTTGGGGGCAGGTCGAGCGCCGAAGACGACGGACGGTCGGCACCCCAATCAAGCTATGGTGTTTAGCGAGGGCAGATGGTGGATGGCTTACACCCGGCGTCTAAGCCTCGCCCCAACCTCAAACCGCTTATCCTGAGTAGGGGCTGAGCGAAGTCGAAGACCCGTATCGAAGGACGAGCCCCGACCTCGATCATAATGCTTTCACCGTGCGCCACCCCACCCCCAAACCCGTTCGGTTCGAGCCTGTCGAGAACGCCGCGCAACGTTCTCGACAGGCTCGAACCGAACGGATCAGCGGGGAGTTCGGAAGGGCAGGTACATTCCTCAGAACCCTGCTTCGATACGAGACCTCGATACGGGCAGGGGGGCTACTCGGTCTCTACTCAGCACGAACGGGGTCGTGGGTTCTGAAACGCTGCGCTCGACCGAGTAGGCACCAGCCCCCTCACCCCTTAGGCATCAACTCCAACGCAGCCGTCACCATCGCCTCGGTCGCGGTCGAGATCGTCACCGCGGCATCCGGCGCCCAGAACGGGCTGTGGATCGACGGCAGCTTCGTCGTGTCACCCCCCGCCGCATCCCATTTCGCCTGCGGCACACCACCAACCCAGAACAACAGGCTTTGCACGCCGTCCTGGTCCAGGCTGAACCGGCTGAAATCCTCGCCACCCATCTGCGCGCGCTGCTGCGTCACGCGGTCCTTGCCGAAGCGCGCGGCGAACGCCTGCGTCAGGCGACCCGTCACCGGCTGCGTGTTCAGCGTCGCGGGCGTGAACTCGTCCTTCACCACCATCACCGGCATCCGGTCGTCCGGCATCCCCGCCGCGATCGCTTCGCCCTTCGCGATGCGCGCGATCCCGTCCAGCAAAGTCTTGCGCACCGCGGGCGTATAGCTCCGCACCGTCAGCTGCAGCCGCGCCTCGTCCGGGATGATGTTGTGCTTCGTCCCGGCCAGGAAGCTGCCGACCGTCACCACACCCGCATCCTGCGCATCGATCTCGCGCGCGACCAGCGTCTGCAACGCGGTCACGATCCGCGCCGCCAGCACGATCGGATCCTTCGCCAGCTGCGGATAGGCGCCGTGCCCGCCCACCCCCTTCACCAGCAGGTCGACCGAATCGACGTTGGCCATCGTGTATCCGTCGGCATAGCCGATCGTGCCCGCCGGTAACGCGGCACTGTCGTGGAACGCCACCGCGAACGCCGGCTTCGGGAAGCGCGTATACAGCCCGTCGTCCAGCATCGCCTTCGCGCCGGACCCGATCTCCTCCGCCGGTTGCGCGACCATCACCAGCGTGCCGGACCAGCGATCCTTCATCGCCGCCATTCGCCGCGCCGTCCCGATCCACGCCGTCATGTGCGTGTCGTGGCCACACGCATGCATCACCCCCGTCGTCGCCCCCTCGCGCGTCCGCGACGTCGCCTTGCTCGCAAACGCCAGCCCGGTCCGCTCGACTAGCGGCAGCGCGTCCATGTCCGCACGCAGCAGCACGACCGGCCCCGGCCCGTTCTTCATCACCGCCACGACGCCCGTCTTGCCGACCCCGGTCGTCACGGAGAAGCCCAGCCGCTTCGCCTCCGCCGCCAGGATCGCGGCGCTGCGCACCTCCTCGAAACTCAGTTCCGGATGCGCGTGCAGGTCGCGGTAGATCGTCAGCAGTTGTGGCATGTCGCCCTGCACCGCGCTCGCCAGCGGATCCGCCGCCGCCGGTACCGCAATCGCCGCCAGCAACGCGGCCACACTCGCCCGAACCGATCCCGTCATCATCATTCCCCCCAGCACGGATCAGGCCGGCACCAGCTCCATCACGTCGAACAGCGATTCCCAGCGCGGTGCGGGCAGCAGCAGCCGCCACCGGTTCGGCCCGATCCGTTCCAGCCCACCCACCATATCGCGCTCCGGATCGCGCCCATATTCCAGCGCACGCCGCTCGTCCCCCAGCATCATCGTGCCCAGGAACACCATGCGCTGGTCGTTATGCGGATACAGGATCCCCACCGGCCGCTGCGATCCGTTCAGCTTGATCAGCCGCAACGTCCCGTTCGGCCCCGCCGCGATCTGGCAGTTGAACGCCGGATAGGCGACATAGTCGAGCAGCCCCGGCCCGCGGGCGCCCAGCTTCGTCGTGCGACACCGATAGGCCCCGACCGGCGGCACCACCCCCGGCACGGCGCGATCGGGTTGCAGCAACGCGCCCTCCGCCGCGATCTTCGCCCGCGCGCCCGATCGGTTGGCGCGGGCCAGCGCCGCGACCCAGCTGTCGCGCCAGTTATGCAGCCGCAGCCGGTCCTCGCTGCTGATCACCGCGCGCCACCCGCCCGGCACCACGGGGGCGACGGGCGCGATCCGCGCCATGTCCCGCGTGCCGCCCACCGCGGGCAACACACCGCCGACGGGCGCGGTCCCGGTGGCGCAGCCGGCCACCAGCAAGGACAGGATCGGCAGGACGACAGTCGGACGCATGGAAACTCCCTGCCCCGAACATAACCTTAACCGACGCTTGCGCAACCGATCGCGTCAGGCCGCGGTCCAGCCTCCGTCCATCGACAGGTTCGCCCCCGTGATCGCCTTGGCCGCATCGCCGCACAGGAACAGCGCCAGCGCCGCGACCTGCTCCGCGGTCACGAACTCCTTCGTCGGTTGCGCGGCCAGCAGCACGTCCTCCATCACCTGTTCCCGCGTCATCCCGCGCGCCTTCATCGTGTCCGGAATCTGGTTCTCGACCAGCGGGGTCCAAACATAGCCGGGGCTGATGCAGTTCGCGGTGATGCCGTGCTCCGCCACCTCCAATGCCACCGTCTTGGTCAGCCCGTTCAGCCCGTGCTTGGCCGCCACATACGCCGCCTTGTTGGGGCTCGCGACCAGCGAGTGCGCCGACGCGGTGTTGATGATCCGCCCCCAGCCCTTCGCCTTCATCCCCGGCACCGCCGCGCGCATGACATGGAACGCCGACGACAGGTTGATCGCCAGGATCGCGTCCCACTTCTCCACCGGGAATTCGTCGATCGGCGCGACATACTGGATGCCCGCATTGTTGATCACGATGTCCGGCCCGCCCAGCGTCGCGGCGCACTCCGCCACCATCGCCGCGATCTGATCGGGCTTCGTCATGTCCGCCGCGCTATACGCCGCCTTCGCGCCCGACAACGCCGCCAGTCCCGCACGCTCCGTCTCGATCGCCGCGGCCTCGCCGAACCCGTTGATCATCACCGCGGCACCCTCCGCCGCCAGCGCCTTGGCATAAGCCAGGCCGATGCCCGACGTGGACCCGGTGACGAGCGCGGTCTTGCCTTGAAGGAACATGCTGCCAACTCCCATAGTGTTCCCCGGCGGAGGCCGGGGCCTAGGTGAAACGCCGAACTACTTCTTGCCCAGATCGAACGCCGCGGTCTTCCCGTCGAGGATGTTCTTCGCCACCAGCCCCGAGTGGGTCATCACCTCCGCCACCGCGACATGGCCCGCCGCCCAATGCTCGTCCATCGTCCGCGCGGAAAACTCATAATCGCGTGATCCGCCCTCCCACGCATTCGCGCGGTAGATCAGCTGGACGACATTGGCCGCATAATCCCGCGCCGCATCGCGCAGCGCCGCGACATCCGGATCGTCCGCCAGCTCGGCGGGCAGCTTCACCAGCACCGCGCGGATCAGTTCGCGTTCGCGGCGCAGGCGGATCATCATGTCGGACACCTGCCGCGTCCGGCTGCTGAACTGGATCTCCTTGGCGCGCGCCGCCACGTCCATGATCGTCCGCGGATGCTCGTTCGACGCGGGGAACAGGTCGACCTGGAACACCAGCATGTCGGCGAACTGCGTATCGAGCACATGGCTCAGCGGCGTGTTCGACACCAGCCCGCCGTCCCAGTAACAACGCCCGTCGATCTCGACCGGCGGCAGGCCCGGCGGCAGCGCGCCCGACGCCATGATGTGCCGCGCGTCCAGCCGCTCTATCCCGCTGTCGAAATAGCGGAAATTGCCGCTGTCGACATCGACCGCCCCCACCGACACCCGCACCGGCCCGTCGTTCAGCAGGTCCCAGTCGATCAACGCGTTCAGCGTCTCGGCCAACGGCGCGGTGTCGTAGAAACTCAGCGCGTCGGGCGTGCCCGGCATCGCCAGCATCGGCGGCACCATCCGCGGGCGGAAGAAACCCGGCACGCCGAACGTCGCGACCATGCCCGCCGACCATTCGTGCAGCCACTCGCGCGCATCGGTCGTCTGCCAGATCGGGAAGCTCGGCAGCATCCCCGACAGCATCGTCCAGAACTGCCGCAGCCGCTCGACACGCTTCTCCGGCGGATTGCCCGCGATGATCGCCGCGTTCACCGCACCGATCGAGATGCCCGCGACGTGATCGACCGAGATCCCCGCTTCGTCCAGCGCCTCGTAAACACCCGCCTGGTACGACCCGAGCGCACCGCCACCCTGCAGGACGAGCGCGACCTCGTCCGGCAAGGGCAGCGCCGCGTCCCCCCGCCGGCCGGCGCGAGACCGCACGGCGGGCCGCACGCCCGGATCGCGATCCGCCATGCTCAGCGCGCCGGCGCGGACTGCGACCACGCCGCCAGCGGCGCACGCTGCGCAGCCTTCAACCCGGCGCGGTAGCGGATCTGCGACACAGACGTCTCGGCCCCCTGCCGCGATGCCGGCGGCAGATTGGCCTGCGCATAGGTCGCGACCCGCGTCGCCACCGCCGGGTCGGACGCCTGCCCGGCCAGCCCGACGATGTAGCGCGGCCGCGAGCTCGCCTCGACCAGCGCGTTCACCTGATCCTTGTGCGCCGCCGCCCAGTCGAACGTCATTCCCGGATGGGCATAGGCCGCCCCGCGGATCAGGTTCGCACGGTCCGGCACCGTCGCCTCGTTGGTCAACGCCAGGTCCAGCGCGCGCTGCGCCAGCGCGGGGTCGGCGACATTGCCGAGCCGCGAATAGAGGCTCCGCCGCACGCCCGCATCCTTCGACGACGCGGCCAGCTTGCGCATCGCCTCCCACTGTTCCGGCGTCGCATTAGACAGATACACCGTCGTCACCGGCTCGCGCACTGCGCCCGGAATATCGTCCAGCCCGCCGGCGACCAGCTTGCGTGCGCCCGCCACGACCTCCGGATCGCCCATCCCGCCCAACACCTGGATCAGCGTCTCGCGCAGGATGCTGTCGGACGGCGTCTCACCCGTCCGCGCGACGAACCCGACTCGCCGGAACTGCGGCGCCAGCAACCCGCGCGCCCGCGTCCGAAACGCCGCCTGCGCGGGATCGCCGTCGAGCAACCCGTCGAGCGCCCCCAGCTGCGACGCCGCGAGGTCCCACACGATCGGCGAGGACGCCTGCGGAATACGGTCGAGCAGCGTCAGGTAGCGGCTCAGCGGCGCATAACCGCCGTTGGCCAGCGCGACGCTATCGCCCATCAGCCCCAGCTGGTCGGTCAGCGCCAGCTGCCCGAACCCGCGCGACAACGTCTCGAAATGCTTCGGCGCGGTCAGCGTGCGGTAATAACCCTGCTGGCGCGGATTGATGACCAGCGGACCGCAGCCCGCCGCCGTCGCGCTCTGCCGCGCCGCGCCGCTCACCGTCGTGGTCGTGGACGCCGCACCCGCGGTCATCTCGACCGGCACGATCCAGCGCTGCGCCACCTTCGATCCAGCATCCAGCCCGAACCGCCCCTGCGACAGGCCGATCCGCGTCCGCCCACCACTGCACACCGGCTCCGTCCCGGTGATCAGCGGTACGCCGCCCTGCAGCGTGAAACTGTCCATGAACGGCTTCACCGGCCGCCCGGCCGACGCCGACACGGCCTGCCACAGGTCGTCCGTCACGGTGTTGCCGTACTGGTGCTTCGCCATGTACGCGCGCACGCCGTTGCGGAACGGGTCCGGCCCCACCGCACCCTCCAGCATGCGGATCACCGCCTGACCCTTCTGGTAGGTGATGGTGTCGAATGCCTGCGACACCTCGTCCACCGTCCCGATCTTCTGCACGATCGGGTGCGTCGATGCGCGCGCGTCGACGCCGAACGCCGCCTGCCGCGCGCCCGCCACGTCCTGCGCCGGCACGTTCCAGTCGGGGTTCAGGTCGCCGGTGACCTTCGCCGCCATCCACGACGCGAACCCCTCGTTCAGCCACAAATCGTCCCACCACCCCATCGTGACGAGGTCGCCGAACCACTGGTGCGCCATTTCGTGCGCCACGACGTTGAAGATGTCCTGACGCTGCGTCTCGGTCGACAACTTCGGATCGAGCAGCACCGCCCGGTCGAAATACAGGATCGCTCCCCAATTCTCCATCGCCGAGAAGAACTGGCTCGACCCCGGCGCCGCGATCATGTCCATCTTGGGCAGCGGGTAAGGCACGCCGAAATAGTCGTTATAATAAGGCAGGATGCGCGCTGCGGCATCCAGCGCATAGTCCGCCTGCGCGAGCGCGCCCTTGCGCGTGATCACGCCGATTTCGGTGTTCCCCACCATCCGCGCCTTCCGCTCGATCTCCCCCTGCCCCAGGAACAGCAGGTAGCTCGACATCTTCGGGCTCTTGGCGAACGTCACCACCGTCTTGCCGTCAGCGCGCTTGGCCTGGCTCGCGATCGGCATGTTGGAGAAGCTCGACTGCCCCTTCGGCGTCACCGCGGTCAGGCTGAACGTCGCCTTCGCGCCCGGCTCGTCCCACATCGGTGCGAAGCGCCGCGCGTCGGCCGGCTCGAACTGCGTCACGACCATCCGCTTGGGCGTGTTGCCGTCCTGGTAATCGACCGCGAACATCCCCGCCGCGCTCTCGTTGATCTTGCCGGAGAAGCTCATCGCCAGCCGGTGCGTGCCGGCTGCGACGGGCTTCGCGAAATCGAGCGTCAGCGTCTGCGCCGCGGCGTCCAGCGTCAGCTTCGACGGCGTCGTGCTGTCGTCCAGCTTGGCATAGCCCACCGCCAACTCGGCGGCGTTCAGCACGATCCGCGTCGTCGGGCGCGCGACCGCGATCGTCACCGTCTCGCTACCGGTGAAGTTCAGCTTCTGCGCATCCGGTTCGACCGAGATGTCGTAATGCAGCGGCGTCACCCCCGGCGGCAACCGCCCCGGCTGCTGCACGCCCACCGCCGGCAACGGCGCGGGCGCGGCCCCGATCAGCGTGACGGAGGCGAGGAGCAGGGCGGACAGCCGGGCGTAGGATTTCATCGGATGGTCATTCCCATATGGCAGGACGGCGATCGTGGGACGATTACCGTGGATAGTCTTGCCTAATCCGGGTTACCCGCCGCGACAAGCGGTGCTGCGACCGCGTCGGCGTTGCATGCGACGGGCATGCAACCGCATAGGCGGCCCGGACATTGTGACGGCAGCGAAAGGGGTTTCATCATGCGGCTCGACGATTATCGGACCAGCGACAATGTCGAGGACCAGGGGTCCGGCGGGGGCGGCGGCGGCTTCGGCGGCGGCGGTGGGGGCGGCGGCATCTTCGGCCTGCTGTTCGGCATCGTGGCCAGTCGGTTCGGCATCGGCGGCATCGTCGTGCTCGCAATCGGCGCGATGCTGTTCGGCATGAACCCGCTGTCGATGCTGACCGGCGGCGGCACGACCACGTCCAGCGGCCCGCGCGAGGGTGCGACAAAGAACGCGGCCGAAGCCTGCTCCGCCGACGCCGCACAGAAATTCTCGTGCCAGGTGCTCGCCAGCACCGAAGATACCTGGACCAAGCTGTTCGCCGAACGCAACCAGCAATACACGCCGGCCGGCCTCAGCTTCTACGATGGCTCCGGCAACTCCGGCTGCGGTCAGGCGCAGTCCGCGATGGGCCCGTTCTATTGCCCGACCGACAAGAAGATTTACCTCGACACCACCTTCTACACCGAACTCCAGCAGAAGTTCGGCGCCCCCGGTGACTTCGCGCAGGCCTATGTCATCGCGCACGAGGTCGGCCATCACATTCAGGACCTCGAAGGCACGCTGGCCGAGGCCCAGAAGGCGCAGCAGGCAACGTCCGAAACCGGCGGGAACGCCGTACAGGTCAAGGTCGAACTGCAGGCCGATTGCTATGCCGGCGTCTGGGCCGCGCGGAACCCGAACCTGATGTCGCCCGGCGACGTGCAGGAAGGGCTCACCGCCGCCGCCGCGATCGGCGACGACAAGCTCCAGGGCGACCGCGCCCGCCCGGACAGCTTCACCCACGGCAGTTCGGCACAGCGCCAGAAGTGGCTGCAACGCGGCCTCGACACCGGCGACCCCGCCAAGTGCGACACCTTCGCCTCGGCCTAAAACCAGACGGGGGAGGATGACAGACCGTCACCCTCCCCTCATCGTCGCCGGCTTACAGCCGAACGAGCATTTTCCCGCTGTTCCCACCGCTGAACAGCGCCATGAACGCCTCCGGCGTCGCCTCCAGCCCGTCATGGACGGTCTCTTCGCTCCGGATCTTCCCCGCCTGCACCAGCGCGCCCATCTCGCGCTGGAACTCGCCGGCCTGGGCCTGAAAATCGCTCACGATAAACCCGCGCAACCGAATTCGCGCCGCGACGATCCGCATCAGATAGCGCAGCTGCACCGGGTCCGCCCCGTTATAGCCCTCGATCATCCCGCACATCGCGAACCGCGCCCCATCGCGCGCCGTCGCCAGCGCCGCATCGAGATGCCCGCCGCCGACATTGTCAAAATACACGTCGATCCCCTGCGGTGCCGCCGCCATCAGCTTCTTCACCAGCGACCCGTCCGACTTGTAGTCGATCGCCGCATCCGCCCCGAGCGACTCAACCAGCGCGACCTTCGCCGCCCCGCCCGCCGATCCGACGACGGTCATGCCCTTCGCCTTGGCGATCTGCACCACCGCAGAGCCGACCGCACCGGCGGCAGCCGACACGAACACCGTCTCGCCCGCCTTCGCCTCGGCCACCGCAAGCAACCCGAACCACGCCGTCATTCCCGGCATGCCGAGATGCCCCAGATAACGCTGCACCGGAATGTCGCCCGCCGGGATCTTCTGCACGCCCGCCACCGGCAGCACCGCCTCGTCGCGCCAGCCCGCCATGTGGACGACATGGTCACCCACCGCGAACCCGTCCGCGCGGCTCTCCACCACCTCGCCGACGGCCCCGCCCTGCATCGGTTCACCGATCGCGAACGGCGGGACATAGCTCTTCGTGTCGTTCATCCGCCCGCGCATATACGGGTCGACCGACAGCCAGCTGTTGCGGACGCGGATCATGCCGTCCTCGATCGGCGGCAGGGCGACGTCGGTCAGCGCGAAATTGTCGGCGGCAGGCATGCCGTTCGGGCGCGACGTCAGGGTCCAGGCGCGGGCCATATCGGTATCTCCTCTGATGTAATGCCGCGGGCCTACGCCCCCTTTCCGCGAACGTAAAGCAACCTGGATCATGCGGCGTGCGCCCGGTCCCGCGCCGGCACGGGCTCACCGCAACATGCCTACCAATACCGCGTCTCGGCGGCGTCTCGCGGTCGTCGTCAAAAATATGATCCGGCCCGTTGCCAGCGCCCGACGGCTTCGCTAGAGGCGGCCTGTCGGGTCTGGGGCTGTAGCTCAGATGGGAGAGCGCTGCAATCGCACTGCAGAGGCCAGCGGTTCGATTCCGCTCAGCTCCACCAGCCCCGCACGCTAGGCGATCAGCGCACGCTCGCGACGCCCAGCGACCCACGCACCCCCGACGACGACCAGCAGCAACCCGACCCAGAAGACCGCGGTGAACGGTGCCGCGTCACCGACCGCGAACCGGACCACCAGCGTCGCGACCAGCGCAACCGGCGCACCCCACACCACCCCATGCCACGCGCCCAGCAGCCACGGCTCGCGCAACCCGCGCCGCCGCCGCTTGCCCAGCCAGATATACACACCCGTCGCACTCACAACCGTCAGCGCCAGCCCGAACACGACATAGCCGATCTTCACCGGCAGCCCGCCATAATTGCCGAAATGCAAATTGTAGTTCGACGCCGCCGCCTGCTGCCCGATCGCGCCATCGGCCAGTCTGGCCGTCCCGGTAAAACGGCCGCCCGCGTCGAAGTCGTAATACTCCCCGAAGATCAGCCGGCGCGCATGCCGCCCGACGATCTGGACATGCTGTCCCGCCGTTCCCGGATCGTGCAGCGTCACATAAGTCACCGCGATATCCGGATAGGCCCGCTGCATATGATCGAGCGCCGCCGCAACATCCGCAACCGGCGCCCTCGCCGCGTTCGGCTTCGCTTCCTTGCCGAAGATCGGCGCATACACCGCCGCGATATCGCCGCCATAAGCGACCCGCGCCAGCACCGCAGTCCCGACGCCGGCCAGTCCGATCACCGCGCCGGTGATCGCGATCGCCAGCCCGAACGGCAGCGTCCAGACGCTCAGCCGGTTGTGCCAGTCCGCCATTCCCACGCCGCCACCCTGCCGCGCACGCAGCCGGAACGCGTCGCGAAAGATCCGCGGATGCGCGATCAGCCCGGTCACCGACAGCGCCACCATCAGCATCCCCAGCGCCCCGACGATCGTCATCCCGACCACCCCCGGCACGTTCAGCGTATAGTGCAACGCATACAGAAACTCGGACCAGTGGTTCAGCTCGGGCGCCGCGATCCGCCCCTGCGCGTCCAGATGCACCGCCTGATGATCGGTCGTGATCGTCGCGCGCGGCAGTTCCGGCACCGGCATGTGCACATAAAGATGCGCGCTGGCCGGCTTGCCCTGTTCCTTGGCCAGCACCGCCGCCACGCCGCGCTGCACCGCCTGCGGATCGATCCGCGCCATCTCCGGCGCGTCGCGTTGTTCGATGCGCTGCCATTCCTGGTAGAACACCAGCACCGTCCCGCTGAGACACACGAGATACAGCAACGCCCCCGCAAGCAATCCCATCGCGGCATGCGCGGACAAGGCGGATCGGACAGTCGAGGCCCCCGGTGCGATCGTCACGCAACGGCCCCCATCAGCATCGGCAACCCGGCCACACCGCTGACGAGCAACGTCGCGACCTGACTACGCCGGCGCACCTGCATCAACAGGACGGTGACCAGCACCGCCCAGCCGACCGGCACCGCATACAGCGCCGCGACGTTGGCGTTCGCCTCCCCCCAACCGACCGCCAGCCCGAGCCAGCGCAGTCCAAGCGCCAGCAGGATCGCCGCAGCGAGCCCGCCCGGCATGACCATCACGAACGTCGTCACCCGCCGCCCGATCGCCCGCGGCTCCCGCGCCGGCACCGCGACCCGCCGCCCCGCCGCCACCGCGCGCCCCCGCGGACAGCGGATCGCCGCGACAGTCAGCGCAACGAACGCCGCCCCCATCGTCACCAGCGCCGCGACCGAAACGCCCCAAGCGCCCGCCGCCGCCCAACCGGACAGGACCGAAGCGACGATCAGGCCCCAACCGAGCGAATTCCACCCGCTCGCCCGACGCTCCAGTGACCACGCCCCGCGCAGCACGCCGACCGCGCCCGCCCCCAGCGCGCATGCCACCCACAGACCAAGCGACGCATCGTCCATCACAGGCGGTAGCTCAGCGTACCGAACACGTTCCGCTCCGCCCCGACGAAGCAGTCGCCGCGCGCCAGGCAGGCCGAGTAATAGTCCTTGCCCAGCATGTTCGTCGCATTGACCGAAAGGCCCCAGCGCTGCCACCGCACCTCGGCGAACCCGTCGACCAGCGTATAGTCCGGCGTTACGATCCCGTCCGGAAACGCCGGGCCATAGGACCGGTTCTTGCCCGAATAGCGCACGCCGCTGCCGATCCGCAGGCTGACATCGTCGGTCAGCGCGAACGACCGCGCCGCCCACAACGACGCATTATGCTTCGGCACATTCTCCAGCTGCTGGTTCGTCCCGTCGATCTCCGCCTCGTTGTAGCTGTAGTTGGCGATCAGCTGGACCTGCCCCGGCAACACCGTCCGCGCCTCGAACTCGATCCCCTTCGACGTCAGCGACCCGGCCTGGCGCTGGTCGAACGGATCGGTGGTGGTGGGATCGTCGACCGGACGGTTGGTCTCCTTGATGCGGTATCCGGTGACCGTCACCATGCTGGCATCGTTTGGCTGATATTTCAGCCCCGCCTCATATTGATGGCCGGCTTTCGGCAGGAACGGGTTGCCGTTGCTCGCCGTCCCCGCGATCGGCTCGAAGCTCTCGGTATAGCTGAAGAACGGCGACAGCCCCGGCACGATCTCGCCGATCACGCCCGCGCGGAACGTCGTCGCATGCTGCACCGTACGATCCGCGGCAAAGCTCTGCGACGTCACCCGATCGCGCCGCGCGCCGACCACGACCGACACACGGTCCCACAACCGCATCTGGTCCTGCACGTAGAAACCGAGCTGCGTCTGCTCCACATCCTCCGACGGCGCCGCCGGCTGCGGAAGCCCGCCGCCGAAATCGGACAGCGCGGCATAATCCGGGTCGTAGATGTCGACATATTCGAACCCGAACCCGGCAACCTTGCGCACATGGCTCCGGCTGTAGTCGACGCCGCCCAGCAAGACATGCTCGATCGCCGCCCCGGTCCGGAAGTTCAGCTGAACGTTGTTATCGGTCGAAAACACCTCCATCCGTGCCTTGCTGCCGTCGGCATAGAGCCCGATCGAGCGGCCGTCCGGATCGCTCACCGGCGTGCCCGTGGCATCCAGCTTCACATACGGGTTGGTCGGGTTGGAATAGCTGTCCGGATAATGTGTCAGGTACGTCAGGTCGCTGTCGATGTAGCGCGCCTTCATGCTGAGCTTCGCGGTCTCGCCGAACCGGTGGGTCAGCAGTGCGGTCCCCTGCAACAACCGCCCGTCATACCGGTCCCAACCCGGCTTGCCGACGAACCGGTCGCTCGGGATCTTGCCCGCGCTGTTCGGCAGGATCGTGCCGACCAGCGGCAGGAACTGCGCCGTCGAACCGCCATCGTCCTCCTGATACAGGCCGAGCAGCGTCAGGTCGGTGTCCGCCCCCGGCGACCAGGTTAGTGACGGCGCGATCATCACGCGGTCGTCGGGCACATGATCGGTCTGCGTCCCCGCATCGCGCACCCGCGCCACGATCCGCCCGGTCAGGTTGCTCGCGATCGGGCCGGTCAGGTCGGCCAGCAGTTCCTTGCGGTCGAACGATCCGTACCGCACCGCGATCTCGCCCGCCGGCGCTGCGGACGGCAGCTTGGAATTGAGGTTGATCAGCCCGCCCAGCGACCCCTGCCCGAACAGCATCGACGACGGCCCGCGCAGCACCTGCACGCTGTCGAAATTATATGGGTCCGCCCGGATGCTGGCGTAGAAGCTGTAGATGTCGCGCATCCCGTCGCGGAACTGCAACGCGGTCAGCCCGCGGATCGTCGCGCTGTCGACCCGGCTGTCGGGCCCGTAGGGATTGGACTGCACGCCCGCGACATAGTTCAGCGTGTCGGAGATCGAGACCGCCCCCTGCGCCTGGTACAGCTCGGCCGGAATGATCGTCACCGGCTGCGGCACCTGGATCGCCGGCGTGTCCGTCTTGGTCGCCGCGTTGCCCGCGCGCGCCTGGCCCGTCACGACAATATCGGCATCGCGGTCGGCCGGCTGCGCCAGCGCGGGCGTCCCGGCAAGCGCGGTCATGGACAGCAGCAACGGCTTGATCACTCGCATTCTTGAAACCCCCCAAGTTCGTTGGGGCGCTGATAATGCGAGCGATTTGCAATATCAAGAGCGGATTGGCACGGTCCGTCCCGTTGGCCTCAGGGCGCGGCGGCACCCCCCGCGGCCAGCGCCTGCGTCGCATCTTCCGGCGTCAGCGGCCGGGCGAAATGAAAGCCCTGAATCGCGCGGCATCCGATCTGCATCAGAATGTCGGTCTGCGCCTGCGTCTCGACCCCCTCCGCGATGATATTGAGGTCCAGCGTCGCGCCCATCTTCACGATCAGTTCGACGATCGCCCGCGTTTCGCGGTTGCTGCCGACCCCGTCGATGAACGACTTGTCGATCTTGATCGTGTCGATCGGATAGCGGTTGATGTAGCTGAGCGACGAATAGCCCGTCCCGAAATCGTCGAGCGCGATCCGCACGCCCATATCGCGCACCGCGCCGATCGCGCCGGCGATCTCGGCCGATGGATGGAGGAAGATCCCCTCGGTGATCTCCAGCTCCAGCGTCTGCGGTCGCAGCCCGAACTCGTCCAGCACCTCCGACAACGCGGTCACGAAATCACGGTCCACGAACACCGCCGCCGACACGTTAATGCTCAACCGTAACGCCGGATCGTCGAATGCACGCTGCCACTGCGCAAGCTGGGCGCAGGCCTCGCGCATCACCCATCGGTCGATCTGGCGGATCAGCCCGATCTCCTCGGCGACCGGCACGAAGTCCGCCGGGCTGATCGGCCCGCGGACGGGGTGCGTCCAGCGTAACAGCGCCTCGAAACTCTGGATCGCGCCGCTCGCCGGATCGACGATCGGTTGATAGGCCAGGTGAAACTCGCCGCGCTCCACCGCCTGCCGCAAGTCGGTCTGCAAGGTCAGCTGGCTTACCGCATCGTCATGCATCGTCGCATCGAAGATCGCATAGTCGCCGCCACCCGCGCGCTTTGCCTGATACATCGCGATATCGGCATCGCGCATCAGGTCGTCCGGCACCACGCCCGGCTCGCCCGCCGGCACCACGCCGATGCTGGCCGACGGAAACACGCTCTGCCGCCCGAGCTGCACCGGCGCGCGCAGTGCTTCGATGATCGCCTCCGCAATCCTCACCGGGATCGTAAGGTCGACAGCATCCTCGATCAGGATCGCGAACTCGTCGCCGCCGATCCGCGCCAACGTATCCTGCGGACGCACGCACCGCCGCAGCCGCTGCGCCACCTCCTTCATCAGCGCGTCGCCCGCCAGATGCCCCAGGCTGTCGTTGACGATCTTGAACCGGTCCAGATCCAGGAACAGCACCGAACAGGTCGTCGCCCCCTGCAACCGCTCGCGATCGAGCGCCTTCGACAGCCGTTCCATGAAGAACGCCCGGTTGCGCAGCCGCGTCAGATTGTCGTGGAACGCGGTGTAGAGCAGTTCCGCCTCGATCCGCTTGCGCTCCAGGATCTCGCCGGCCAGCGCCTGGTTCTCCAGCTCCGCCACGCGCACCCGCGCGCTCAGCTCCTGCGCCGCCTTGCGTTCGGTGATGTCGCGCTGGACGGACACCCAGTGCGTGAACCAGCCCCGCTCGTTCGCCACCGGCACGATGCTCAGTTCGACCCAGAACTCGCTGCCGTCGCGGCGGTAGTTGATGATCTCGATCTCGATCGGCTGCCACGTTTCCAGCGCCCGGCGCAGCAGCGCGCGCGACTTCGGGTCGGTCTTCGGCCCCTGCAGCACGCGTGGTGTCAGCCCGATCACCTCCTCCGCGGTATAGCCCGTCGTGCGGGTGAACGCCGCGTTACAATAGATGATGCGCGGGCCGGGCAGGTCGATCGGCTGCGCTTCGGTGATCACGATCGAATCGCGCGCATGCACCGCGACCGACTCGAGCAGCCGCAACCGCTCCAGCGTGGCCTGGCCCGCACGGCTGTCCACCCGGTCGACGCGTTCCTGCAACAGCATCAGATCGAACAACGTTGCCAGATGCGCCGCGTGCGACCGCAGCACATAGGTCTGCGCGGCGCTCAGCCCCGCCCGCGCTTGCGTATCGAGGACGATCAGCAACGCGCCGTCCGTTCCCGCGATCGGCGCCACCGCGGCAAACCGCACCTTGTCACCGCCTTCACCGCGAAAGCCGAGCGCGATCGGCGATCCGTCGATGCAGTTCGTGACGATCGGCGCGCCGTCGCAGCCCGTGCTTGCGTCGGTTCGATACGGCAGGGCGGGCGACAGCAGACCGCTCCGGCTGACGGCAAGCGGCACCAGTTCGCCATCGCGCACCGCACAGATCATCGCCGTCGTGCAGGCCGTCGCCCGCGCGGCCTGTTCCACGATCGTCTCGAACACCTCCAGGCACGCGGAGTGGGAGCCGATATCATAAGCCGGGTCGAAGGCCTCTTTCGCGCGCAGAACGGGTAACTCTATGTGCATTTGTCACTTTCGGGAGGGCATGGTCGGGTCGCTCAACGCGCAACTCTCGCCCAGGACGCAGGCATCCTGTCCATACCGAACATATTGTAGGTAGACTTTAAAGGATGTTACGGACGCGGCTCGCCTCGGCCCGATCATGCCTCGCCCCGGCGGGCTCCCCGCGAGGCTTTATGCAGGATCGGGGATCCGCAGCGGATCAGCCGTTGCCCGCTTCCGTGCCCGCCGGTGTCCCGATCGCCAGCGTGATCGCATCGATCCGCCGCAGCATCGCCACGAACCGCTCGACCTCCTCCCGGTCGAACCGCGCGAAGATCCGGCTCTCCAGCTCCATCGCCTTGGGCGCGATCTGCGCGTGCAGCTCCCGCCCCGCATCGGTCAGGCTCAGCAGGTGCGACCGCCCATCGTCCGGGTTCAGCGCACGTGCCAGCACCCCGCGCCCGACCAGCGCGATCGCCGCGCGACTGACCGTCACCTTGTCCATCCGCGTCCGCGTGCCGATCGCCGCCTGCGTGATCCCGCCCGTCTCCGCCACCACCGCGATCAGCCGCCATTCCGGGATCGTCAGCCCGAACAGCGCCTCGTACGTCCCCGCGATTGTATCGCTGACCAGGTTCGACGTGAACGACAGGCGGTACGGAATGAAGTCGTCGAGGGCGAGCGTCGGGCGGTCCATCCGCCAGGTCGTATCAGTTGACACGATGGCACGACAGCCGCATCTTAGTGTCATAAGATACCAGTTTGGATGAGGATGCCGGCGATGGAGCATATGGACGTCAACCCGATGGGGCTCGACGGGTTCGAGTTCGCGGAATTCACCTCGGCCGATCCGGACCGCCTGGCGGACCAGTTCGAACAGTTCGGTTTCGTCCCCGCCTCGGTCCACCCGACCCGCGCCGTCACCCGCTACAAGCAGGGCCGCATCAACCTGCTGCTCAACCGCGAACCGAACAGCCACGCCGCCAGCTTCCACGCCGCGCACGGCCCGTCGGCCAGCGCGATGGCGTTCCGCGTCCACGACGCCCGCGCCGCCTACGACAACGCGATCGCCGCCGGCGCGAAGCCCGCGCCCGAGGGCGCCGCGCTCGACGGCGTGCCTGCGGTCGAGGGGATCGGAGGCTCGATCCTCTACCTCGTCGATCGGCACGGCGCGCGCGGCTCGCTCTACGACGACTGGACGCCGGTCCCGGGTGCGGCGGAGGCGGAAGCCGCCAACAGCGTCGGGCTCGACCTGCTCGACCACCTCACCCACAATGTCCGCCGCGGCCAGATGAAGACCTGGGCCGAATACTACGGCCGCATCTTCGGGTTCGAGGAGCAGAAGTTCTTCGACATCAAGGGCAAGGCGACCGGCCTGTTCAGCCAGGCGATGATCGCCCCCGACCGCGCGATCCGCATCCCGCTGAACGAAAGCCAGGACGATCACAGCCAGATCGAGGAGTTCCTGCGCGACTATAATGGCGAGGGGATCCAGCATCTGGCACTTACCACCGACGACATCTTCGCCACCGTCGAAAAGCTCCGCGCCCGCGGCGTGAAGCTGCAGGACACAATCGAAACCTATTACGAACTGGTCGACAAACGCGTCCCCGGCCACGGCCACGACCTCGAACGCCTGCGCCGCAACCGCATTCTGATCGACGGCAATGTCGGCGAGGAAGGCCTGCTGCTCCAGATCTTCACGGAACCAATGTTCGGCCCGATCTTCTTCGAAATCATCCAGCGCAAGGGCAACGAAGGCTTCGGCAACGGGAACTTCCAGGCGCTGTACGAGAGCATCGAGCTCGATCAAATTCGTCGCGGGGTCATCACCGTCGACGCCTAACCCAACCAAACCCGCTTATCCCGAGCGAAGTCGAGGGACCCTTCGAGCGAAGTCGAGAAGCCAACAGCGCCCCTCGGCTACGCTCGGGGGGAAGCGTACCTCGACGCCGCTCGGCATGGACGGGTTTCTATGTAAGTCTCGCTGAAGACCGGCCGGAGGAGAGGGAAACACCATGACGCAAGCACCCACCTACCAACCCGGCTTCGGCAACCACATCTCCAGCGAGGCCGTCCCCGGCGCGCTCCCCATTGGCCGCAACTCGCCGCAGCACGTCCCCTTCGGCCTCTACGCCGAACAACTCTCCGGCACCGCCTTCACCGCGCCGCGCAGCGAAAACCGCCGCAGCTGGCTCTACCGCCTGCGCCCGACCGCCAACCACGCCGCCTTCACCCCCTACGCCGGCGCGCCCCACTTCAAGTCCGCCCCCTATGACGACATGCCCCCCTCGCCCAACCGCCTCCGCTGGGATCCCCTCCCCCTGCCCACCGAGCCGCTCGACTGGCTCGACGGCCTCGTCAGCTACGGCGGGACGGGCAGCGTCGCCGACCAGAGCGGCGTTGGCATCCACCTCTATGCCGCCAACCGCGACATGGACCGCGCCTTCTTCTCCGCCGACGGCGAGCTGCTGATCGTCCCCGAACAGGGCCGGCTCGGGATCGACACCGAACTCGGCCGCATCGACCTCGCCCCGCTTCAGATCGCGATCATCCCGCGGGGCGTGCGGTTCCGCATCGCGCTGCCCGACGGACAGGCGCGCGGCTATGTCTGCGAAAATTACGGCGCGCTGTTCCGACTGCCCGATCTCGGCCCGATCGGCGCCAACGGCCTCGCCAACCCGCGCGACTTCGAAACGCCGGTCGCGTGGTACGAGGACAGCGACGCGCCATGCGACGTCGTCCAGAAATTCCAGGGCCGGCTCTGGACCACCACGCTCGATCATTCGCCGTTCGACGTCGTTGCCTGGCACGGCAACCTCGCCCCCTGCCGCTACGACCTGACCCGCTTCAACACCATCAACACGGTCAGCTTCGACCATCCCGATCCGTCGATCTTCACCGTCCTCACCGCGCCCAGTGACACCCCCGGCACCGCCAACTGCGACTTCGTCATCTTCCCGCCGCGCTGGATGGTGGCGGAGGGCACGTTCCGCCCGCCCTGGTTCCACCGCAACGTGATGAGCGAGTTCATGGGCCTGATCCAGGGCGCATACGACGCAAAGGAAGGCGGATTCGCCCCCGGCGGCGCGTCGCTCCATAACCAGATGAACGGCCACGGCCCCGACCGCGCGAGCTACGACAAGGCGATCGCCGCGGACCTCGTCCCCCACCGCATCGCCGACACCATGGCGTTCATGTTCGAAACGCGCCACGTCGTCCGCCCCACGCGCTGGGCGATCGAGACCCCGACGATGCAGCTCGATTACGACGCGGTCTGGACCGGCTTCGCCAAGGCGCAGCTGCCCGAATGATCCTGCACGGCTACTGGCGCTCGGGCACCGCCTACCGCGTCCGCATCGCTCTCGCGCTGAAGGGCCTGGCGTACGAGCAGGTCACACACGACCTGCGCCGCGGCGAACAGCGCGCGCCCGGCTATGCCGCGCTCAACCCGCAACCGCTGGTCCCGGCGCTCAACGTCGACGGCATGGTCCTGACGCAAAGCCCCGCCATCCTCGAATGGCTCGACGAGCGCCATCCCGACCCGCCGCTGCTCCCCGCCACCGCGGACGCCCGCGCGATCGTCCGCGCCATGGCCGCCATCGTGGCCTGCGACATCCACCCGCTCAACAACCTCCGCGTGCTCGACACGCTCCGCACCGAGTTCGACGCCACCCCGGACGCCATCAACCGCTGGATCGCCCGCTGGATCGGCGACGGCCTCGCCGCGCTGGAGATACTGGTCCAGCGTCACGGCGACGGCTTCGCCTACGGCAGCACGCCTACCATCGCGGACTGCCACCTCGTCCCACAACTGTACGCGGCGCGCCGCTTCGCGGTCGATCTGGCACCCTACCCCGCACTCGTCGCCGCCGACGCCCGCGCCGCCAATCTCGATGCGTTCCAAAGCGCGCATCCCGACCGCCAGCCCGACGCCGACGGCGCATGACGTCCAGCGAACGCATCTTCGCGACGCCACCCGGCGTGAAACTCGGCGAACTGGACATGATCGCGGACGGCACCGCGCGCAACTTCGTCCTGCAACTTCGCGCCGGCCGCTTCCACGGCTTCGTCATGCGGCACGGCACCGACCTGTTCGGCTATGTCGACCGCTGTCCACATATGGGCGTCTCGCTCGCCAAGGAACTCGACGGCTACCTCACGCCGCGCGGCGACCTGATCGCCTGCAGCTGGCATTCCGCCCTGTTCGAAATCGACACCGGCGTCTGCGTCGGCGGCCCCTGCACCAGCCAGCGCCTCACCCCCTGGCCCGTCACGGTCGCCGACGGCAACATCGTCACCGCCTAAGCCGCCGCCGCGTCGTCCTCCACCGCCACACCGCGCTGCTCGCTCAGGATCTGCCACCCGGTGATGAACAGCGCCGCGATCACCGGCCCGACCACGATCCCGCTCAGCCCGAACAGCTCGATCCCGCCAAGCGTCGTGACCAGCACCACCCAGTCCGGAATGCCCGTATCGCGCCCGACCAGGATCGGCCGCAGGATATTGTCCGCCATGCCGATCACCACCACGCCCGACACGATCACCACGATCCCCTGCCAGGTCGCGCTGGTGGCGAGCAGGTAGATCGCGACCGGAACCCAGATGATCGCCGGCCCCACCGCGGGCAGCAACGCCGTCACCGCCATCAACAGTCCCCACAGCAACGCCGCCGGCACACCCACGATCCAGAACGTGATCGCGCCCAGCCCGCCCTGCACCAGCCCGACGATCACCGATCCCTTGATCGTCGCGCGCACCACCGCCACGAACTTGCTGACCAGCCGTTCGGACACCGACGGCTCCAGCGGCAACGACCGCTTTACCACCGCGCCCAGCCGCTGCCCGTCGCGCAGCAGGAAGAAGGTGACGTACAGCGCGATGCCGAACGCCAGCACGAACGCCGCCGCATCGCGCCCGATCGACAACGCCTGCGACGCGATCGAACTCACCCGGCTGCCGATCAGGTTCGACGCCTGCGCCTGCGTCCGCTCGAAACTGCCGAGCCCCGCGCCGTCCATCAACCGCCGCAACCGCCCCGGCAGCGCGTCATGCACCTGCGCGAAGTAGGACGCGAAGTTGATCTGCCCCGATCGGATGCTGGTGTAGACCGAACTCGCCTGATCGACGACCATCGTCCCGATCACCAGCGCGGGGATCACCACCGCCACCGTGATGATCAGCATCGTCAGCCCCGCGGCGCGGTTCTCGCGCTTCGGATTGCGCGCCAGCAGCCGGCGGTACAGCGGCTGGAACAGGATCGCCGCCAACATGCTCCACAACAGCGCCCCGGCGAAGCTCGACACCACCGCACCCGTCGCGATGGTGACCAGCACGACGAACAGGATCAGCCCGCCATCCTCGAAACGCCGTCTGTCGATCGTCATGCCGCCTCCGCCACTCGCATCATGACGCCGCTACGAACCAAAACGCCCCGCGACGCAACCCCGTTCAGATCAGCGTCATCGCCCGCGCGGCGCTCACCGGCCGCGCCGGCGTGATCGTCACCACCGTCCCCACCCGCGTCAGCCCGTACAAAGTCCGCGCAAATCCGCGCGGCACCCGAATGCAGCCATGCGACGCCGGATAGCCCGGCAACGCCCCGGCATGGATCGCGATGCCGTAACTTGTCAGCCGGTGCATGAACGGCATCGGCGCGTTGCTGTACCGGTTCGAATGGTGCGTCACCGCCTTCTCCATCACCCGGAACGTGCCGGTCGGCGTGCGGTGATCGGGCGTCCCCGTCGACACCGGCGCGGTATAAAGCAGCTTGGCATCGCGAAACACATACAGCGTCTGCTGCGGCAGGCTGACCAGCACGCGCAGCCCCTGCCGCCGCGCCCGCGCCAGCTCCGCCGCCGCCACCTTCGCCGCAACCGCTGCCCTCGACGGCCGCGTCACCTGCCCCGGCACTGCCAGCACGAACCGCCCATCCCCGGTCGCCAGCAGCGTGCACTCGCGCATCCCGGCACCCGCGCAATGCCGGTCGTCGAACGCGGCGGGATCCACCGACAGCACCGGCGGCTTCCCGCACCCGGCCAACGCGAGCATGCCCAACACAAGACCGTACCACAGTCGCCGCATCGATCGCCCCCCATGCCCGCCAGACAGCCTAACCGCCCGCCCGCCGCCACGCCAGCGGTCTGATCTCAGTCGAGCAGCGGCAGCGCGGTCGTTGACTTGATCTCCTGCATCGCGAACGACGACGTCACGTCGTGCAGGTCCGCGACCTTGGTCAGCTTGCGGTAGATCCGGTCGTAATCCGCGATATCGCGCGCCACGATCTTGAGCAGATAGTCGATCTCCCCGCTCATCCGGTAGAACTCGACCACCTCCGGCATCCGCGCCACGCCGTTCGAAAATGTCTGCAACCACTCGTCGCTATGCCGCGCCGTCCGCACCGCGACGATCACCGTCACGCCCAGCCCCAGCGCCTCGCGGTTCAGGATTGCCACACGCCGCTCGATCACGCCCAGCCGCTCCAGCCGCTTGATCCGTTTCCAGCACGGCGTCGTCGACAGCCCGACGCGCTCCGCCAACTCTGCGATCGCCACCGTGGCATCCTCCTGCAGGATCGCGAGCAGCCGCCGATCGACCCCGTCGAGAACGATATTCTCCATAACCGGCTCCAGGTAGCAAATCTGAACCGCCAAACTGCCCGATCGCCGTCAGAAAAGAAACCTGTTCGCGTCCCCGTCGACTATCCTCGCCGCATCAAAAGGACGCGCGCATGAGGCATCTCTTCACCGACCACCCGCACGCGGTGGGCGAAACCTATCTCGAACATCTCCGCACCGCGGCCTGGTTCGCGGGCACGATGCTGCTCGCCGGCACCGCCTGCCTGATCCACGCGCTGTTCCCCGCGCTCTTCGTCCGCACCGGCAGCGAAGCGATCGCCCGCCTGCACGACCGCATGGTCGTCAACCGGACGCGCGTGCCGGCCGTCCGCGACTGAAGTTAGACCGTACCGGATACAACTCAGTCGCCGATCCATTTAATCCAGCCACCACCCCGTTTGGTTCGAGCCTGTCGAGAACCCTGCGCCGAGTTCTCGACAGGCTCGAACCAAACGGAGTCGGGAGCAGATCGGATAGGATCCGACCTCGCCAATCAAGCAATCTCCAGCGTCGCCGTCTTCAGCGCAACCGAACTGTTCCCCACCGCGATATCGAACAGCCCCGGCTCCACCACTTCGCGCATGTCGATGTCGAAGAACCGGAACGCCTCCGGCCCCAGCACGAACTTCACGGTCCGGCGCTCGCCCGGCGCCAGCGTCACGCGTTCGAACCCCTTCAGCTCGCGCACCGGCCGCGCCACCGACGCGACCCGGTCGTGGACATAGACCTGCACCACCTCGTCGCCGGCCCGCGCGCCGACATTGGCGACCTCGACCGACACCGTCACGCTGCCCGCATTGCCGATCCGCGGCGCGGACAGCACCGGCGCCCCGATCTCGAACTTCGTGTAGCTCAGGCCATGCCCGAACGGGAACAGCGGCGCGGTCTCCGCGAACAGATATCCGCGCCCGACCGACGGCTTCGCGTTGTAGTAGAGCGGCACCTGCCCCACTTCGCGCACCACCGTCACGGGCAGCTTGGCGCCCGGATTGATCCGCCCGAACAGCGCCTCCGCCATCGCGGTGCCGCCCTCCTGCCCGCCGTACCAGCATTCCAGCAGCGCATCGGCGCGCTTGACCACGTCGGGCCAGCTCGGCGGCCGCCCGTTGATCGCGGCCACCACCACCGGCTTGCCTGTCGCCTTCAGCGCGTCGAACAGCGCGTTCTGCTCACCGACCAGATCCAGCTCGGTCCGGTCGCCCAGATGGTTGGCAGCAAACCCCTCGCGGCTCGTCTGCTCCGTATCGCCGATCGCCAGCACGACGACATCGGCGGTTTGGGCCAATGTGACAGCCTCCGCGATCAGCGCACGATTGCGCGCCGGATCGGCCAGCACGACCGCATCGTCCGACCGGTTCTCGGCACTGGTGATGAACACGCCCTGCGCATGCAGGATCGTCGTACCCGCCCCCGCCACCGCACGCATACCCTCCAGCAGGCTGACCGTCCTGCGCGGTTCGGACGAATAGCCGCCCAGCCGGGCGACCGCCGCGTTCGGCCCGATCACCGCGATCCGCTTACCCGCCGCCAGCGGCAGCGCCCCGTTGTTGGTTAGCAGGCAGACCGACTTGCGCGCCGCCTCCAGCGCCAACGCGCGCGCCTCCGCATTGCCGGTCAGCCGCGCCGCCGCCTTTGCATCGGCAAACGGCTGCTCAAACAACCCGGCACGGAACTTCAGCTTCAGTATCCGTGCGCACGCCCGGTCGACGTCGGCCTGCGCCACCTTGCCCCGCCGCACCTGATCCGCCAGCGTCCGGAACGCGGTCCCGTCCGGCAGCTCGGAATCGACCCCCGCGGCCAGCGCCAGCCGCGCCGCCGCCTGACGGTCCACAGCGACATGGTGGATGCGCTCCAACTCCTCCACCGCGCCGTAGTCGCTCACTACCACCCCGTCGAACCCCCAGTCACTGCGCAAGGTTTCACCCAGCAGCCAGCGATTGGCGTGTGACGGCACCCCGTCGATCTCGTTGTACGACGGCATCACCGCGGCGATCTTCGTCCGCTCCACCACCGCGCGGAACGGCGGGAAGAAGGATTCGTGCAACTCGCGCAGCGCGATCGGCGCGGGGGCGATGTTATTGCCCGCCTGCGGCTGCCCGTGCCCGGTCATATGCTTCAGCGTCGCGAACACCTTGCCCTCGCCCAGCGTCGCGCTGTCGCCCTGCAATCCCTCGACCGCCGCCACGCCCATCTCGCCGCACAGATACGGGTCCTCGCCGAACGTCTCTTCGATCCGCCCCCAGCGCGGGTCGCGCGCGATATCGACGACCGGCGACAGCGCCAGGTGGCTACCATGCGCGCGCACCTCGCGCCCGATCACGGACTGCACGCGCCGCATCAGGTCGCGGTCGAAACTGCCCGCCAGCGCGATCGCCTGCGGAAAACTCGTCGCGTCGGGCGCCATATAGCCGTGCAGCGCCTCCTCGTGGAACAGCACCGGGATCCCCAGCCGCGTGTCGTCGCGCGCCCACTTCTGCACCGCGTTGACGAACGCCACGGTGGACGCCGTCCCGCGCCAGCGCGCGCCCGTGCCGCCGGCGACTTCCGCCACTTCCGGCCCGCCGCGCCGGTCGGACGGCCGCGTCACCTGCCCGAACCCGTTCGGGTAGGCGGTTTGCGCCTTGGCCGGATCAAAATCCAGCCCGCCGTCGCGCATCACGCCCGCCTTGGTGCCCCACAGCGCGATCGTCTGCGCCACCTTTTCCTCCAGCGTCATCCGCGCCATCAGGTCGCGCACGCGCAGGTCCACCGGCGCGCGCGGATCGCGGTACACCGCCGCCGCCTTGCCCGTGGTGGACAGCCCCGCCCCCGGCAGGAACGCCAGCAACGACACCCCGCCGCCCCAGCGCAGGATGTCGCGACGGGTCCCGGCGGTCTGATCGCGCGCGGTCTTGTGGATGCGGTCGGCCAAGTGTCACTCTCCCCTGCGGTGCGGCGTTGCTCGGGACGCCGTCACCATGATAGCGTTAGCATGGTCGGGACGCGCCGTGCCTGTCAATGATCGCGGCCACCGCCGAAGGAGAGACGATGCGTACAGGACGATGGTATCTCGGGCTTTCGCTGCTCGCCTGCGCGACGGCGGCCCAGGCGGAGGACGGCTACCGCCTCTGGATGCGCTACGCGCCCGCAACCGCGAGCCAGACCGCCGACCCCGTCACCGTCCGCGGTGAACAGACCCCGATGCTCGCCGCCGCCGCGGCCGAACTGCGCCGTGCGAACCCCGCCGGCCTCGGCCCCGTCATGCTCGCCCGCGCGACCGATCCGGCCGTCGCCGCACTCCGCCTGCCCGTCGCCACGCTCGGCGACGAGGGCTATCTCGTCCGCTCGGTCACCATCGACGGCCGCCCCGTCACGCTGGTCACCGGCACCGATCGCGGCATACTCTACGGCAGCTTCGCGCTCCTCCGCCACCTCGCCACCGGCGCCGCCCCCACACGGATCGACCTGACGTCGCGTCCGCGCGTGGCCCTGCGCATGCTCAACCATTGGGACAATCTCGATGGCGTCGTCGAACGCGGCTATGCCGGTCGTTCGCTGTGGGACTGGTGGACGCTGCCCGACTACCGCGACCCGCGCTACACCGACTATGCCCGCGCCAACGCCTCGCTTGGCATCAATGGCACCGTCCTCAACAACGTGAACGCCAAGGTCGAAAGCCTGACCCCGCGCTACATCGCCAAGGCGGCGGAGCTGGCCAACATCTTCCGCCCCTACGGCATCAAGGTCTATCTCTCCGCACGCTTCTCCGCCCCGGTCGAACTGGGCGGGCTGAAGACCGCCAATCCGAAGGACCCCGCGGTCGCCACCTGGTGGGCGGCGAAGTCCGACGAGATCTACCGCGCCATCCCCGATTTCGGCGGCTTCCTGGTCAAGGCGAACAGCGAGGGCCAGCCCGGCCCGCGCGACTACGGCGCCAGCCATGCCGACGGCGCCAACATGCTCGCCGCCGCGGTCCGCCCGCATGGCGGCATCGTGCTGTGGCGCGCGTTCGTCTATGCCGACACCGACCCGAACGACCGCGCGAAACAGGCCTATGACGAATTCAAGCCGCTCGACGGCCAGTTCGCCAAGAACGTGATCGTCCAGGTCAAGAACGGCGCGCTCGATTTCCAGCCGCGCGAACCGTTCCACCCGCTGTTCGGCGCCATGCCGCGCACGCCGATCGCCCCGGAATTCCAGATCACGAAGGAATATCTCGGCTTCGCGACGCACCTCGCCTACCTCGCCCCGCTCTTCTCCGAAACGCTCGATGCCGACACCCACACCCGCGGCCACGCCCGCGTACGCCAAGTCGTCGACGGCTCGCTCGACAAACACCGCCTCAGCGCGATCGCCGGCGTCGCCAACATCGGCGACTCCCGCGACTGGACCGGATCGTCGTTCAACCAGGCCAACTGGTACGCCTACGGCCGGCTCGCCTGGGACCCCTCGCTGACGCCGCAGGCGATCGCCCGCGAATGGGCGATGCAGACGTTCGGCACCGACCCCAAACTGCTCGACACCGTCGTCGCGATGATGATGGCGTCGCGCGAAGCAGTCGTCGACTATACCGGCCCGCTCGGCCTCGCCCATCTCATGGCAACCGGCCACCATTACGGCCCCGGCCCGTGGGTCGCGGACCTTCAGCGTCCCGAATGGAACCCGGTCTATTATCACCGCGCGGACGCCGCCGGGATCGGCTTCGATCGCACGAAGACGGGCAGCAACGCGGTCGCGCAATATGCCCCCGGCCTGGCGAAACTCTACGCCGATCCGAAGACCACGCCGGAGACCGAACTGCTCTGGTTCCACCACCTCCCCTGGACCTACCGCATGGCCTCGGGCGCGACCTTGTGGGACACGCTCGTCCAGCATTACGACCGCGGGGTCGCGACCGTCGACACGCTCCGCACCCAGTGGCAGCAGGCCAAGCCGCTGGTCGACGCCGAACGCTGGCAGAAGACCGACGAGTTCCTCGCCGTGCAGGCACGCGAGGCCCGCTGGTGGCGCGACGCCAGCCTCTCCTACTGGATGTCGCTCAACAAACTGCCGCTCCCGGCCGGCTCGCCGCCCCCCGCGCACGACCTCGCCTGGTACAAGGCGCAGACCTTCCCCTACCCGCCCGGAAACCCGCAGTAACGGCGGGAAACGGCGGCACCGACCACCGGTTGACACCCACCGCGCCGCTGCCATGGTAGCGGTATAAGAATAAGCTGGAGCGGATCGAAATGCATATCTCTCGACGGGACAGTCTCGTCCTGCTGGCCGGCATGGGCGTCTCGGCCTGCGGCGGGGCCGGTGGCGCAACGCAAGCCACCCCGACCCCGACCGCATCGGTCCCGCCGACCCCGACGCCGACTCCCGTCGCCACCCCGCCCGCCGCAACGCCCGTGGAACCGGTCGGTCTCAACACGCTCGCCACCGCCCGCGGCCTGCGCGTCGGGTCCTGCTTCGCCTGGGGTGCGCCCGGCGCCGATCGCGGCTCCTTTGCCAACCCGTCCTATGCCGCGTTGCTGAAACGCGACTGCGGCATCCTGGTCGGCGAAAACGAGATGAAGTGGCAGGCGATCCGCCCCAGCGCCACGCAGTTCGACTTCACCCGCTTCGACGCGATGATGGACTGGGCGACCGCCAACACCCTCCCCGTCCGCGGTCACAACCTGCTCTGGCACCAACCCAAGTGGATGCCCGCGTGGGAGGAGAATTACGACTTCGGCAGCTCGCCCTCGCGGGAGGCGGAACGGCTGCTCGTCGAACATGTCAACACCGTCTGCCGGCGCTACGGCGCGCGCATTCCGAGCTACGACGTCGTCAATGAAGCGGTCACCCCGGCCGACGGCACGCTCTACCAGACTGCCCTGTCCCGCGCGCTCGGCGGGCCGGAGGCGACGCTCGACCTCGCCTTCCACACCGCCCGCGCCGCCGCCCCCGGCGCGCAGCTTGTCTATAACGATTACATGAGCTGGGAACCGGGCAACGCGAACCACCGCGCCGGGGTCCTCCGCCTGCTCGAAGGGTTCAAGCGCCGCGGCGTCCCCGTCGATGCGCTCGGCGTCCAGTCGCACCTCGTGACGCAGGGGATGGACGCCCGCACCGCCATCGCCGCGATCGAGGGCGAGTGGCGGCGTTTCCTCGATGCCGTGACGGCAATGGGCTATAAGCTCGTCATCACCGAACTCGACGTCCGCGACAACAACCTGCCCGCCGATATCGCCCCGCGCGACACCGCGGTCGCCGATTTCACGCGCGGCTATCTCGACGTCATGTTCGCCTACCCCGCGCTGCGCGACGTCCTGCTCTGGGGCATGACCGACCGCTACAGCTGGATCGAAGGCTTCGAACCACGCAAGGACGGCGCCAAACGCCGCCCCTGCCCCTACGACGCCGACTTCGCGCCCAAACCCATGCGCGCCGCCATCGCCGCAGCGATTGCGGCTGCTCCCGTCCGCAGCTGACGCCAAAAGGCCACCACCAGAACAACAGAAAAGCCCTCTCCCCTCGGGGAGAGGGTTGGGAGAGGGGGAGCCACAAACGCAGATCCCAAAGTTCTCTTAGCCCTCCCCCCACCGGGGGGAGGGTTGGGTGGGGGGCTTAGGCTGGTGACGACCACGTCACCAAGAACAGCCCATTCTCAGCTCGAACCTGCAGAGAACCCAGCGCAGAGTTCTCGACAAGCTCGAACCAAACGGAACTGCGCCCAAAACCCCTACCGCCCCGCCCGCGCAAACGGCCCAATCATCGTCCCCGTAAACCCACCCGCCTTCGCGGTACTCAAGATCGTCCCATCGACCACCGCAACCTGCTGCCAAGCCCCCGACCCCACCGCGTACGCCAGAGTATAGGCCGGCCCCCGCGCCGAAATCCGCAACCGCACCGGACTTCCAACAGCCGCAACGATCGGCACCACCGCCACCGTCCGCCCGATCGCCGGCGCATCCTTGTCCTCACGCCGGAACGCCCGCACCGCCAGCTTCCCGCCCGCCCGGGTCAACGCCACGCCCAGGAAATGATCGTCGTCCTGCACCGCGGCCAGCCCCGCCTCGGCCCCCTCCGTCGGCCGGAACGTCACTGTCACCGCCGCGCTCGCGACATCGTGCATCTGCCGCCGCGCGACATAGCTCGGCTGCGCGTGATCGCCGATCCCGTCAGGCCGCGCCTCAAGCATCAGCGCCCCGCCACCGACCGTCCAGCCCGGCGTCCGCGGCGTCCGCATCGTCATCCACGCCTGCGACAGCTTGTTGCCCGGAAAGTCATCCCGGACCGTGAAGCTGCCCGTCATCGGCGGCGCGGGCCGCGGATCCGGCGCCAGCTTCGGCCGCGGCGCGATCGTCGGGATCGCTTGTCCACGCGGCAGGATCGACGGCCAGCCGTTCGCCCAGGTCACCGGCAGCAGATACGTCTCGCGCCCGATATTATACAGGTCGCCCTCGTACGGCCGCGTCGCCAGGAACGTCGCCCACCAGCTTCCGTCCTTCAGTTGAACGAGATCCGCATGGCCCGCCGACGTGATCGGCTTCGGCCGCGCCGGGTCCAGGTCGCGCTGCGTCAGGATCGGGTTGACCGATTTCGGCGCGGGCACGTACGGCCCATCGATCTTATCCGACCGGAACACGACCTGGCTGTGCGCGACGGCGGTGCCGCCCTCCGCCGCGGTCAGGTAATAGCGCCCATCCACCTTCAGGATATGCGGTCCCTCGATCCACACCGGCTTGGCCGCCGGATCGACGCCGCCGTCGACCACCATCTTCGGGTTGCCGAGCATTTTCATCGTCTTCGTGTCGAACCGCTCCATCCAGAGCGCACGGTGCCCGTCATAGCGCGGCGGCCCGATCGGATCGCGGTTGTTGATGATCCACGCGCTGCCGTCGGTATCGAAGAACAGCGACGGATCGATCCCGCCCACCGTCGGCAACCGCACCGGGTCCGACCACGGCCCGGCCGGATCGCGCGCGGTGATCACGAAATTCCCGCCGCAATCGACGCAGGTCGTGACGATGTAGAACCGCCCGTCATGATGCGTGATGTCGGGTGCGAAGATCCCGCGTGACATGCCGAGCCGCTTGTAGTCGAGCTGCCCCGGCCGATCGATCGCGTTGCCGATCTGCCGCCAGGTCACCAGATCGCGGCTGTGGAACACCGGGATCCCCGGAAACCACGAGAATGTCGAATTGACGAGGTAGAAGTCGTCCCCGACCCGCGTCACGCTCGGGTCGGGATAATAGCCGGCCAGCACCGGGTTGCGGTACGACCCTGCCGGCGGCGCGGCGCCGTCCTCACCCGAATAGACGAACTGCTCGAACCGCGCGATCCGGTCCTCGGGCACCGACGTCGCTGCCGTGGACAGCAGTGCCGCGGCAAGCGCCAGCCCGTATTTCGTAAAACTCATGCACCGCGCTCCCGTTCGCGCCATCTCTGGTAGCGCTCCCGACGATGCTATGGGCGCGCGCCCGGCAAAGCAACCCGGCCCGGACAAGCGAACGGCCGCCCCCGGGGATCGGGGACGGCCGCAGGCTGCGTAGACGAAGACCTTATTTGAACGAAGCGCGGACCGAGAAGGTGAAACGCTGATCGTTGATGAACCAGTTGCGCGGCCGGGTCAGCAGGTCCGAATTGATGACATAGGACGTCCGGGTGATCGCCTTGGACAGGTTCACCCCCTGGAAGCCCATCCGGATCTCCGGCGTCACCGCGTAGAAGATCGACGCGTCCACCTGACCATAGGATTCCGCATAGACCGGCGCGTTCGGCACGATCACGTCGCGGATGGTCAGCAGGTTGCGCGACCGCCAGTTATACGCCGCCCGCAGCTCGAGCCCGTTCTTCTGATAGAACGGCCCGATATTATACTGATACTTCGACAGCCCCTGGAGCGACAGCTGGCCGGTATCAACCGACGAGATGATGCCGGCGGTCACGTTCGGATCGTTCGGGTCGAGCTGCTGCTGCGACACGCCCTTCGACTTCACGTAGGTGAAGTTGGCGGACAGACCGAAACCGGACAGGAACCCGGGCAGGAAGTCGTAGGTCTGCTGGTATCCGAACTCCACGCCGCGAACCTTGCCGGTCTCGTCCGAATTGATCGGCGTCGTCACGATCGCGTCGAACGTCGCACCGTTGTTGGTGAAGCTCAGCCGCTGCGTCCCGACCGACTGCACACCCTTCAGGTTCTTGGCGAATGCCGAGACCGTAAGCTGGCCGACGCTGGAGAAATACCATTCCGCGGTCAGATCCAGATTGTCCGCGGTCACCGGCTTCAGGTTCGGGTTGCCGACGTCGAACGTCGCCACCGGGCCGCCGTTAAACAGGATCGTCTGGTCGCTGGTGTTCAGCCCGATGTTGTAGAACGACCGCGTCAGCAGGAATTCCGGCGGCGCCACGCTCTTGCTGTACGCCGCGCGGAACTGCAGCCCGCCGCCGACACCCAGCTTCACGTTCACGCTCGGCAGGAAATAATCGTAGGTCAGCTTCGCATCGTTCGGGGTCAGCGCGCCGTTCTGGAACGCGGCCGCGCCGTCGCGGGTCGCCTGCGGCAACTGGCAGAAGCGCGAGATGGGCGAGCCGTCGGTCGGCGCGACGCAGTTGAACGACTGGTTCGGGAACGCGAAGAACCCGGACGAAACGCGCCGCGTCTTGGTATACCGCACGCCGACATTGCCGCTCAGGTCCCAGCCATTGCCCAGGTCGTTACCGAACCGCACCGCGACATAGGCCGCGTTGTTGCGCTCCGCGACCGGGTTGATCTCGCCCGGACGATACGGCGTTCCGGCCAGCACGCCGCTGCGGTTGGCCAGCGGCACCCAGCCGTCGGCACCCGAGTTGTTGGTCGTGAACGTCCGCCATTCCTGCGCGATCTGGCTGATCTGCTGGATCGCGGACTGATAGTCCTGCAGCTGCGAACCCGGGTAGAATACGCGACCGCCGTTGGACGGATCGTTCGCCTTCCCGCGGAAGAAATTCTCGTACAGAAACGCTTCCTGCGGCGCGGTCGAACCGGTCGTGCGCGTCGCCGGGTTGCCGTCCACCGGACGATCGAACCACACCGGGCCGCCCGGCCCGACGGACAGGGTCGCGCCCGGATTGGCCGGATCGGGCACCGTACCACCGCCCCAGATCTCGCTCAGCACGCCCCAGTTATACGCGGACGACCGCGCGGTATTCTGGCGATCGGAGAAGCGATAGCCGACCCGGATCGAGTTCAGCCAGCTCTCCTCGGGGAAGGAATAATCGAGATCGATGCGCGCCGAGTCCTCGTTGCCCTCGCTGTCCTCGACGTGATCCATCGCCGACCGGTAGAAGCTATTCGACGGGTCGGTGTAGCTCGGGTTGTTGAAGTAGTTGGTGTCACCCTTGTTCGTCACCGGGATCAGGTCGACGAACGCCGGCTTGTTGCCGTTCAGGCGGATGTCCGCATTCTGATACGTCGTGCCCCACACCGTCAGGTCGGTGACCTTCACGGTCGACCAGACATGCTGGTAATCCACGCTGATGCCCAGCCGCTTGGTCGGCTGCCACTTGAAGTTGAAGCTGGCATCGTTCGTGATGAACCGGCTCTGGTTGCCGCGCGCGATGTTGTTGCTCTGCAACCCGTTCACCGGCGTGCGGCGATCGCCGCCCTCCTGGCCGTCGGCCTGGAACCCGTTCGGGCCGGTCACGATGCCGCTGACGAACGCATTGTCCTCGTCGAACACGAACGACGTGCCGGGCAGCGGCTGCGAATCACCCGCGGCCAGCACGTTGTCGGTCGCGACCTCGATCGAATTCTCGGTCCAGTTCTCGCGCGAATCGGTGCGGAGGAACTGCGCCGTCGCGGTCATCGACCGGTCCAGGCTGCGCCACTGGCCCGCGGCGGAGTAGCCGTAGCGCGTGCGGTTGAATTCCTGGCTGCGGCTGCCCGCGCCGCGCGGCACATAGACGGTCGTACCGACGTTCGGCTGCGCATTGGCGTCGAGCGGCTGGAGCAGCTGGCCGTCCGCGGTGAGCACGCGCGTACCCCAGTTGGAGATCTGCACGCTGTCGGCGCGCGACCGGACCTGCGATCGCACGAAGCTGCCGAGCAGACCGAAATCGCCGATCCCCGTCGCCCAGCGGTTGCTCACCAGCGCAGACACGGTCGGCGACGACTTCTTGACGAAATCGCCATAGTTGTTCTCCAGCGTCCCACCGAATGCGAACCCGTTGGAGTCGAACGGCACGCGCGTGCGCAGGTTGACCGTACCGGCGATGCCGCCTTCGATCATGTCCGCGGACGGGCTCTTGAACACGTCCACGCCGCCCAGCAGCTCCGACGGCACGTCGGCGAACGACAGCCCGCGGCCGTTACCGGCGCTGAACGAGTCGCGGCCGTTGATCTCGGAGCGGGTGTAGGTCAGGCCACGGACGACGACGCCCGAACCTTCGGTGGCGAAATGGTCGGGGTCGGCACCGGCGGAGAAGCGGCTGATCGACACGCCGGGCACGCGCTGCAACGCCTCGGTCACGGACCGGTCGGGCAGGGCACCGATATCCTCGGCGGAGATCGAGTCGACCACCACTTCGGAGTTGCGCTTGATCGCCTGCGCGCTCTGCAGGCTGCGGCGGATGCCGGTGACGATGATGTCCTGCGCGCCGGCCGCTTCCTGCGGCGTCGCGGTCGCGGCTTCCGCACCGGTCACGGCGGCGCCGCCCGACGGGACCTGCGCATTGGCGGATGGCTGCGCGGCGGCGGCTGGCGCGTCCTGCGCCGCTGGGTTGGCCTGGGCGAATGCGACATGCGGCACGGTGAGCAGCGTCAGCACCATGATCGATGCGCCGCCTTTCAGCGCCCGCGCCCGATCGCACACGCGCGTCGTTCCGGTACCGGTCTGCATTTCAGTCATCCCCTTACGTCGTGTTATCGCTATCAAAATTGATCAGCGTCACGTTGAAATCCAGCACTAGCCCCGCTTTTTGCGGTGAGCTAGAGCTTGAACTGACAAAGCGGACAATAGTCGTAACAAAGTTTCCGATTGTGTCGTAGCGGTAACAGTTCGGGCGGAGAGGGTGATCGTGGCGGACAAGAGACAGCGCATCGTGATCGTCGGCGGCGGTACCGCCGGATGGATGACGGCCGCAACATTGGCGTGGGCCTTCGCCGGCCGGCTGGCCGATATCGTGCTGATCGAATCGGAGGAAATCGGCACCGTCGGCGTGGGCGAGGCGACCGTCCCGCACATCCGCTACTTCAACCAGCGGCTGGGCATCGACGAGGCCGATTTCGTCCGCCGGACCAAGGCGACGTTCAAGCTCGGCATCGAATTCCGCGACTGGGGCCGGATCGGCGACAGCTATATCCACCCGTTCGGCGATTTCGGCCACGACATCGCAGGACTCCCGTTCCACCACCACTGGCTGAACGCCGCACGCGCCGGCACAACGCCTTCGCTCGAGGCCTGCTCGCTGCCGATCGTCGCGGCGCGCGCCAACCGCTTCGCCCCGCCCTCCGCCGATCCACGCGCGGTCGGATCGACTTTCTCCTACGCCTACCAGTTCGACGCCTCGCTCTACGCCGCCTACCTCCGCGACTATTCCGAACGACGCGGCGTCTCGCGCGTCGAAGGGCGCGTCACCGCGGTCGATCGCGGCGACGCCGGGGTCGCGGCGGTCCGCTTGGCCGACGGGCGGCGGATAAAGGGCGACCTGTTCGTCGACTGCTCGGGCTTCCGCGGCCTGCTGATCGAAGGCGCACTGGAGGCGGGCTATGAGGACTGGTCGCACTGGCTACCATGCGACGCCGCCTGGGCCGTCCCGTGCAGCAACACCGGCCCGCTCACCCCCTATACCCGCGCCACCGCGCGCGAGGCCGGCTGTCAATGGCGCATCCCGTTGCAGCACCGCACCGGCAACGGCCATGTCTTCTCGACGCGCTTCACCGACCCGGACGTCGCGCGCGCCCGCCTGCTCGACACTCTGGAGGGCGAGGCGCTTGCCGAACCGCGCATGCTGCGCTTCCGCACCGGCCGGCGGCGGTCGCAATGGATCGGCAACACCGTCGCGATCGGCCTGTCGGCGGGCTTCCTCGAACCGCTCGAGTCGACGAGCATCCACCTGATCCAGCTCGCGATCGGCAAGCTGGTCGAGCTGTTCCCGGCGGACGGCGCGGTCGATCCGGTTGACATCGCTGAATATAACCGCGCGATGGCGCTGGAATATGAACGCGTGCGAGACTTCCTGATCCTGCATTACACCGCGACCGAACGTGACGACACGCCCTTCTGGCGGCATGTCCGCACGATGGAACTGCCGCCCTCGCTGGTCGAGAAGATGGCCGAGTTCCAGGATCGCGGCATCGTCGCGGCGTACCGGGAGGGCATGTTCCTGCCGGCCAGCTGGCTCGCCGTCTATTATGGCCAGCGGATCGTACCGCAACGCCCGCACCCACTGGTCGCCGCCGTCCCGCCCGAACAGTCCGCCGCCCATGTCGCCGCGGTCGCCGCCGCCTGCCGCCGCGCCGCCGATGCGATGCCGGGGCATGCCGACCACATCGCCGCGATCGGCGCCGCCGCATGATCGAGACTGTCGCGATCCTGGGTGACACGCTTTGCGGCTGGATCGCCGCCGCGGCCCTCGCCCGCCGCCTGCCCCGCGCAGAATACCGCGTGCTGGTGATCGACACCGGCGCGCGTGGCGACGGGCTCGGCGATTTCGCGCCGCTGATCGCGGTCCCGCCCGCGCTCGCCGCCTTCCACGCCGATCTCGGGCTCGACGACCGGCAACTGGTCGACGGCACCGGCGGCGGCTACGCGCTCGGCACCGTCCTCGCCGGCTGGCGCGCGGACGGCGCAACCGCCTTCCTGTCCTACGGCGAAACCGGTGCCCCGCTCGACGGCGTCGCGTTCCGCCACCTCGCCGCGCGGCTCCGCTCGGCCGGCCAGACTGTCCGGTTCGCAGACCACGCAATCGCCGCGCTCGCCGCCCAGTCCGGCCGCTTCGATCCCGCCGCCCCGATCGATCGTGCGTTGCACTTGGACTCGTCGCTGTACGCCCGAATGCTGCGCAGCATCGCCTGCAACAACGGCGCCGAAAACGCGTCCGCCCCCCTCCGCGATATCACCACCGACGGCCCGATCGCGACGCACCTCACGCTCACCGACGGCACCACAGTCGAACCCTTCCTGCTGCTCGACTGCACCGGCACCGCCCCGACGGACGCCCCGTTCGAGGACTGGTCGCACTGGCTCCCCTGCAACCGCACCGCGACCGAGACCGTCCCCGCCGACGGCGCCCCCCCCCCCTTCGCGCAAGTTGATGCACAGGACGCCGGCTGGGTCATGGGCTGGCCGCTCGACGGCGCCGACGTCCGCGTCGCGTGCAGCGTCGACGGCGCGGGGCGCAGCTTCCGCCAGGGCGCGCTGGCCGCCCCCTGGACCGGCAACCGCATCGCGCTCGGCGCCGCGTCCTGCCTGCTCGAACCGCTCCACCCGACCGCGCTGCCGCTGCTGCTGAACGCGCTCGTCCGGCTGATCCAGTATTGGCCGGCGGACCGCACCGATCCGGTCGCCAGCGCCGCGTTCAACCGCGGCACCACTGGCGAACAGGCCCGCGCCCGCGATTTCGTCATCGCGCAATATGCCGCCGCGGGCCGCCCCGGCGCCTTCTGGAACGCGCGCCGAACCACCGAACTACCCGACACCGTGGTCGCCAAACGCGACCTGTTCGCCGCCCGCGGCCGCCTGCCGATGTTCGACGACGAACCTTTCGAAGAGGAGGACTGGGCCGCCATGTTCGATGCGATGGGCGTCGTCCCGCGCCGCCACGATGCGCTGGCGGACTTACTCCCCATCCCTGCGATCGAACGCCATCTCGCCGCACACCGCGCCGCGATGATCGACCGCGTACGCAGCCTGCCGCCCTATGCGCAGGTCGTCGCCCGCCGCCGGGCCGTCGCATGACGATCGGCGCCCCCGTCCGCAGCGTCGTGATCGTCGGCGGCGGCACCGCCGGCTGGATGACGGCCGCAGCACTCGCCCGGCTCGTCCCCACCGGCACCGCCGTCACGCTCGTCGAATCCGACGCGATCGGCACCGTCGGCGTGGGGGAGGCGACGATCCCGCCGATCCGCGCCTTCAACGCCATGCTCGGCATCGACGAGGCGGAGTTCCTCGCCGCCACCGCCGGCAGCTTCAAGCTTGGCATCGAATTCGTCGACTGGGCCGCCCTTGGCGAACGCTATCTCCACCCGTTCGGCGGCTTCGGCTTCGATATCGAGGGGGTCCGCTTCCACCAATATTGGCGCCGCCGCCGTGCGGCCGGGGTGGACGAGGATATCGGCGACTATGCGCTGTGCGCCGTTGCCGCCCGCGCCGGACGGTTCGCGCCGCCCTCCGCCGATCCTGCCTCGATCCTGTCGCAGATGAACCACGCCTATCATTTCGACGCCGGGCTCTACGCGCAGTTCCTCCGCGCCCGCGCCGAACGCGGCGGCGTCCGCCGGATCGAGGGCGAGATCGTCGAGGTCACGCTCGACGGCGAAACCGGCCATGTCCGCCACGTGGCGCTGGCCGGCGACCGCATCGTCGCGGGCGACCTGTTCATCGACTGCTCGGGCTTCCGCGGCCTGCTGATCGAGGAGGCGCTCGGCGCGGGCTACGAGGACTGGACACGCTGGCTGCCGTGCGACCGCGCCGTCGCGATGCCCAGCGCGCGCACCGACCGCGCAATCGCGCCCTTCACGCGCTCCACCGCGCGCCCCGCCGGCTGGCAATGGCGCATCCCGCTGCAGCACCGCACCGGCAACGGCTATGTCTATTCCAGCGCCTATGTCTCGGACGACGAGGCTGCCGCCACGCTGGTCGCCAATGTCGACGGCCGCCCGCTTGCCGATCCGCGCGTGCTGCGCTTCACCGCGGGCCGGCGGCGGCGGCAATGGATCGGCAACGTCGTGGCGCTCGGCCTTGCGTCGGGGTTCGCCGAACCGCTCGAATCGACCAGCCTCCACATGGTGCAGACCGGCATCTCCAAACTGCTGGCGCTGTTCCCGGACCAGGGCTTCTCGCCGGTCGAGATCGCCACCTACAACCGCCTGGCGGAGGTCCAGTTCGATCAGGTCCGCGACTTCCTCGTGCTGCACTATCACGCCACACGCCGCACCGATTCACCCTTCTGGCGCGACGCGCAGACCCGCGCGATCCCGGACGCCCTCGCCGAAAAGATCGCACTCTGGCGCCGCCGCGGCCGGCTGTTCCGGTGGGAGGACGACCTGTTCGCCGAACCCAGCTGGGTCGCCGTCCTGCTCGGGCAGGGCATCGTGCCGGAGGGCTGGGACCGGCTGGCCGACGGCGTCCCCACGCGCGAGATCGATGCGCGCTTCGACCGGCTCCGCACCATGTTCGCCGACGCCGCCGCCCGCATGCCGCGGCACGAGGACTATCTGGCGAACACATGTCCCACCCGCGTCCGCGCCGCATGACGGACGCCCCGACCACGCCGCGCCGGATCGTCATCGTCGGCGGCGGCACCGCCGGCTGGATGGCCGCCGCCGCGTTCGGCCGCCTGCTCGGGCCGGCCGGTACCCATGTCACGCTGATCGAATCGGACGACATCGCCACCGTCGGCGTGGGGGAGGCGACGATCCCACCGATCCAGACCTTCCACGCCATGCTCGGCATCGACGAGGCCGCGTTCCTTCGCGCCACCGGCGGCAGCTACAAGCTCGGCATCCGCTTCGAAGGCTGGTCGCGCCCCGGCGAATCCTACATCCACCCGTTCGGCCAGGTCGGCACCGACATCGCCGGCCACCCCTTCGCCGCGCAATGGCTCCGCGCCCGCCAGGCGGGCATGGCGGAGCCGCTCGATCAATATTCGCTCGAGGCCCGCGCCGCGACCGCCGGCCGCTTCGCCCGCCCCATCCCGAACGGCGACTCCCCGCTGTCGCGGGTCGGCTACGCCTATCATTTCGATGCCGGCCGCTATGCCGCCTTCCTCCGCGCGCATGCCGAGGCGAACGGCGTCGTCCGGCGCGAGGGCACCGTCGTCGCGGTCGATCGCGGCCCCGCCGGCATCGCCGCGGTCCGGCTGGCGGATGGCAGCGCCATCGCGGGCGACCTGTTCGTCGACTGCTCCGGCTTCCGCGCGCTGCTGATCGAAGGCGCGCTCACCGCCGGCTGGGTCGACTGGTCCGAACAGCTCCCCTGCGACCGCGCCGTCGCGGTGGCGTCCGCCGCCGATGCCGCCCCGCTGCCGCTGACCCGCTCCACGGCAAAGGCCGCCGGCTGGCAATGGCGCATCCCGCTCCGCCACCGTACCGGCAACGGCCATGTCTTCTCCAGCCGCCACATGGGCGAAGACGAGGCCACCGCAATCCTGCTCGCCGGGCTGGAGGGCTCGCCCGTCGGCACCCCCCGCGTGCTGCGCTTCACCACCGGCCACCGCCGGCATTTCTGGTCGGGCAACTGCGTCGCGCTCGGCCTCGCCGCCGGCTTCATGGAACCGCTCGAATCGACCAGCATCCACCTCGTCCAGCGCGGCATCCAGCACTTGCTCCAGATGCTGCCAGCCTCACCCGCGGACGACGCGATCGTCGCACGCTACAACCGCATCATGACCGCGGAATTCACCCGCATCCGCGACTTCCTCGTCGCGCATTACCATCTGAACGCCCGCCCCGAACCCTTCTGGCGTGAGCGCGCGGCACTCCCCCCGCCCGCCGGCCTCGCCGAAAAACTGGCGCTCTACCGCAGCGGCGGGCGCATCTTCCGCGAATCGGACGAGCTTTTCAACGAACAGAGCTGGCTGGCCGTCCTCGCCGGCCAGGCCGCCCCACTCGTCGGTCATGATCCGGTCTGCGACGCGCTGCCGATCGACGCCGTCGCAAGGCGGATCGCCGCGATCGAACGCGTCGTCGCCACCGCACTCACCCACATGCCCCCTCATGCCGACGCCCTCGCGCGGCTGGCCTCCTGATCGGAACCCCGATGCTCCCCGCGCTCGCCCTGCTGGCCGCCGCTACGATCAACCTGAACCAGCTCGGCTTCCGGCCCGGCGACCCGAAACAGGCGATCGTCGCCGCCCCCACCCCCGCCCCGCTCGACTGGCAGATCGTCGACACCGCCGGCACCGTCGTGCTGCGCGGCAAGACCACGGCCGGCACCGACGATCCCGTCTCCGGCGACCGCGTCCATGTCGCGACGTTCGACACGCTGACCAGGCCCGGCACCTACCGCCTGCGCGCCGCGGGCGTCGAAAGCGGCATGTTCCAGGTCGCCCCCACGCTCTACGCGCCGCTCGCCCGCAACGCGCTCGCGGTCTTCTACCACCAGCACGCCGGCACGCCGATCGAGGCGCGCTATGTCGGCGCCCGCTGGGCCCGCCCCGCCGGCCACGCACCCGAAATCGCGGCGTGCTTCGCCGGCAAGGACGAGGCCGGCACCGTCTGGCCCGGCTGCCCGACCAAGCGCGACGTCACCGGCGGCTGGTACGATGCCGGCGACCACGGCAAGTACGTCGTCAACGCCGGCATCTCGGCCTGGACGCTCCAGAACCTCTACGAAACCGGCTTCGCGCGCCGCCTATTTGCCGATGGCCAGATGCGTATGCCGGAGGCCGGCAACGGTCGCGACGACCTGCTCGACGAAGCGCGGTGGGAGGTCGAATGGATGCTGAAAATGCAGGTCCCGCCCGCCACCCGCATGGCGCTCCCGGTCGGCCCGCAACCGAAATCGACACCGCTGACACTCACGCAAGTCGACGCAGGCGGCATGGCGTTCCACAAGGTCGCCGACGCACAATGGACCACCATCCCCACCGCCCCCGCCAACGACCGCCAGCCGCGCCTGCTCTACCCGCCGTCCACAGGCGCGACGCTGAATCTCGCCGCAGTCGCTGCGCAGGCCGCCCGCCTCTGGCGCACCACCGACCCGGCCTTCGCCGCACGTTGCCTCGCCGCAGCACGCCAAGCCTGGACCGCCGCGGTCCGCAACCCGGACATCCGCGCCGCAACGGCCTTCACCGGCAGCGGCGGCTACGGCGACGACAATCTCACCGACGAACGCGCCTGGGCCGCCGCCGAACTGTTCGCGAGCACGGGTGAGGCACCCTACCGCGCCGTACTCCCCGACGGCCCCGCCACCGTCCCCGGCTGGGCCGACGTCGCGACGCTCGGCACGATCACGCTGGCGGTCGCGGACGGCGTCCCCACCAAGATCCGCGAAAACGCCCGCGCCCGCATCGTGACCGCCGCCGACGGCTATCTGGCCGAGGTCCCGCGCAGCGGCTACCGCATCCCCTATGCCGCGAAGACCTACGACTGGGGGTCGAACAGCAATATCCTCAACCGCGCCATGCTGCTCGGCCTGGCCGCGCGCTTCACCGGCTCCGCCCGCTACCGCGCCGGCGCGGTCGACGCCGCCGACTACGTCCTCGGCCGCAACCCGCTCGGCCAGTCGTTCGTGTCCGGCACCGGCTGGAAACCGCTCCTGAACCCGCACCACCGCTTCTGGGCGCACCAGGTCGGCGCGGCACTCCCCCCGCCGCCGCCCGGCGTCCTGTCCGGCGGCCCCAACAACACCGCGATGGCCGATCCCGTCGCGGTCAAACTCAAGGGCCGTTGCGCCCCGCAACGCTGCTGGGCCGACGACATCAACGCCTATGCACTCAACGAAATGGCGATCAACTGGAACGCCCCGCTGGTCTGGGTGGCCGCGTATCTAGATGCCGGCGAGGGCCGCCAACGCTAGCCCACAGCCCCAAGAACCGTCCATCCCGAGCGAAGTCGAGGGACCAACCGAGCGCAGCCGAGGTCTTCGACGTTCACGCTTCTCGGCCACGCTCGAAGAAGCCCCTCGACTTCGCTCGGGACGGACGGAATTAGGGGATAGCGCGAACTAAGCCCTCACCGCTTCGCAAGCGCCGTCAGCAGATACCGCCGGATCCGCTCCGACCGCTCGTCGCTCCCCGGCCCGAGCACGCCGCGCGCCGCCGCGGGCAGGTGATCCCCCGCCGCCGCCGCATCGTCCCCGAACACATAATGGTCGAACCAGGCACGCCACCCGGCCTTCTCCGTCTCCGGCCGATCGCGCACCGCCATTAGGGCGTGGACCAGCGCATGGAACGCCGAATTGGCCGGATCGAACGTCCACCAGTAATTGCACAGCACGTTCAGCGTCCCGAACGCCTGGACATGGTGCCACCAGATCGCCGGCACGAACAACGCATCGCCCGGCGCCAGGTCCGCGACCAGCGCATGCTCCAGCGCCACGGCATAACGCGGGTAGCGATCGAGATCGGGCGCGAGCGGATCGACCATGCTGGCGGGCGGCCCGGCCAGCGTCCGGTCGAGCGGCCCGATATACAGATTGCCGACCTGTTCCGGCGGAAACAGCGTGAAGCGCCGCTGACCCGCCACGACGCAGGCCAGGTTCGTCGATCCGTCATAATGCGTCGCGGTCTGCGTCGCGTTGCCGATCCACAGCCGCGGCGTCGCCCCACCCAGCGGCAGGTCGAGCGGGTTCGCCGCCGGCCAGCCCGGCAAATGTTCCGGCGCGGTCGCCGCGTTGGCGTACAGCGTATGACGCTCGCCCGCCGGCACCGTCGCCAGCCGCAGCAGTTCGGACAGCAGCACGCCCAGCGGCGCCTTCTCGCGGTGGAAGTTGAACCCCTCCAGATGGTCGCCGCGATAGAAGAACCGCCCTCCAAACTCCGGCCCGCCGATCAGCACCTCCATCGGTCGCCCGCCATCACCCAGCCCCGCCAGATACTCCGCGGTCGCACGGTCGCCGCCCGCCGCCGCGCGAACGCTCGCCCAGTGCGCCACCTGCCCGCGCAGCACCAGCGGCGTACCGCGCGGCGCGACCTCCGCGGCAAAGGTTGCGGCATCGACGGCGGGACGCTCGTCTACGCGGGCGCCGGTCGCTGCGGGATGGTCGATCTTCATCCCAACGACCTACCGCAGCCGCCGCGGGAACGCCACGATCCCGTGCGCTCTGGCGCACCTGCAACGCGACAAAAATCACCGCCTGCCTGCGTTCTGGCGCTCCGCGGGCACCGGTGATATCGCATTCGTATACAGGACCCGATTGACGCGAGGCGGCGCTTGCGGTCAGTAGGGCGGACTGCGTATTGATAGCGCTAACGACAACCGGGAGAGGGTAAGCGATGAAGCGGTGGCCGACAGCCCTGATCGCACTCGCGCTGTTCCCGGCGCTGGTCGGCGCACGTGCAGCCCCCGATGCCCCGCGCCGCGCCGACTGGATCGCCAGCTGGGGCACCTCGCAAATGGTGGCGGACGGCGACAACGCGCTCCCCGCCATCCCCGCCGACGGCATCACCCTGCGTCAGGTCGTGCGACTCTCCGCCGGCGGTCGCCAGGTCCGCGTCCGGCTGTCCAACATGTTCGGCAAGCAACCACTCGTCGTCGCGGCCGCGCACCTGGCTCGCCCGCTGGCACCCGGCACGGCGCGCACCGACGCCGGCGTGCCGCTCACCTTCTCCGGCCGCCCCGGCACCACGATCCCGGCCGGCGCGGAACTCTACTCCGATCCGGTGACAATGCCCGTCGCCCCCGGCGCGGACCTTGCGATCAGCCTTCATCTGCCGGCCGCCCCCGCGCCGCAGACCGGCCACCCCGGCTCCCGCGCGACCAGCTTCACCCTCCCCGGCGCGCACGTCGCCGATCCCGTGCTCGCCGGCGCCGCCACGCTCACCCACTGGTACGTCATCGCCGATGTCGAGGTGTCCGATCCCGCCAGCGCCGGCACCGTCGTCACGATCGGCGACTCGATCACCGACGGCTATGGGGTCTTGCCCAACACCAACACGCGCTGGTCCGATGTCCTGGCCCAGCGGCTGCGCGGCAACGCATCGACCCGCACGATCGGCGTCGTCAACGCCGGCATCGGCGGCAACCGCATATTGCTCGACGGGCTCGGCCCCAACCTCCTCGCGCGGTTCGACCGCGACGTCATCGCCCGCACCGGCGTCCGCTGGGCGATCGTGCTGGAGGGGGTGAACGACCTCGGCGTCCTGACGCGCGAGGCACCCGCCACCCCGGCACAGCATGCCGCCCTCGTCGCCGACGTGACCGCCGCCTATCGCCAGATGGCCGACCGCGCGCACGCCCACGGCATTCGCCTGATCGGCGGCACGATCACGCCGCTGATCGGCAACGACTATTACCATGCCGGCCCCGAAACGGAGGCCGACCGCCAGGCGATCAACCGCTTCATCCGCACTTCCGGCACGTTCGATGCGGTGATCGATTTCGACCGCATCGTGCGCGATCCGGCGCGTCCCGACCGGCTCGCTCCCGCCTTCGACTCCGGCGACCATCTCCACCCCTCCCCCGCCGGCTACCGCACGATGGGCGAGGCCGTCCCGCTGACGCTCTTCGCCGCATCCGCATCCGCCGCGCGGGGCAAGGCACCGCCCCCCACGATCGCGCTGACCTTCGACGACATCCCGTCGCACGGCCCGTTGCCGCCCGGCGAAACCCGCGTCGGCGTGATCCGCGCGATCACCACAGCGCTGTCCCGCGCCAAGGCACCGGCGTTCGGTTTCCTCAACGCGGTCAGCGACCTCGACGACGCGGACTCGCGCCGGGCCAGCGAGGCGTGGCGTGCGGCGGGCCTCCCGCTCGGCAACCACACCTATTCCCATCCGAACCTCGACGAGGTCGGCCCCGTCAACTACGCCGCGGACATCGCGAAGAACGAGCCACCACTCGCCAAACTCGCCCGCGGCACCGACTGGCACTGGTTCCGCTACCCCTATCTGTCCGAAGGCACCGCGCCCGCCGCGCGCGAAGCAATCCGCGCCGACCTGCGCCGCCGTGGCTACCGCATCGCGGCGGTCACGATGAGCTTCAGCGACTATGAATGGAACGAGCCCTACGCCGCCTGCGCCGCCCGTCACGACAGCGCGGCGATCGCGAAGCTCGACGCCAGTTTCCTCGCCGGCGCCCGCACTGGCGCGCTCGCCGCCCGCGAACGGGCGCAGACCCAGCTCGGGCGCGACGTGCCCTACATCCTGCTGATGCACGTCGGCGCGATGGACGCACGCATGCTCCCCCGCCTGCTCGCGCTCTACCGCTCGATGGGATTCCGCTTCACCACGCTCGCCGCGGCGCAGGCTGATCCCTATTATGCCTCGGCGAACGACCTGTCCCTTCCCGGCCCGACCGCCTCGCTCGGCGGCCTGTCCACCATGCACCTCGCCAAGCCGCCTGCCGGCCTCTGCACCTGAAAACGGAGATCGCTTCAGTGACCCCTATCTTCGACCCCGCCGACGCCCTCGGCACCGAATGGCGCGAAGGCCGCTGGCTCGGCCGCATCGATCGCGGCGACGGCCCCTCGCCCGTGCTCGTCGTGGGCGGCGTCGTCCATGACATGTCGCGCGTCGCCCCCACCGTCGCCGAACTGGTCGCCGACGGCCTGCTCGACCACACCGCGGGCGAGCCGATCGGCGATCTCGACACGCTCGGCCTGTCGCCCGACGCCACGCCGCGCCTGCTCAGCCCGATCGATTTCCAGTGCGTGAAGGCGGCCGGCGTCACCTTCGCCGTCTCCGCGCTGGAACGCGTGATCGAGGAACTGGCGCGCGGCGACCCCGGTGCCGCCACCGCGGTCCGGGAACGGCTCGAAACACGCGTCGGTGGCGGTCTTGCCGCCGTCGTTCCGGGTACCGAGGAAGCCGCCGCGCTCAAGGTCGCACTGATCGAGGAAGGGCTCTGGTCGCAATATCTCGAGGTAGCGATCGGCCCCGACGCCGAAGTCTTCACCAAGGCCGCGTCGCTCTCGACCGTGGGCTGGGGCAGCGCCGTCGGCGTGCGCTCCGACTCCACCTGGAACAACCCGGAGCCGGAGGTCGTGCTGCTCGTCGACCCGACCGGCCGCACGGTCGGCGCGACGCTCGGCAACGACGTCAACCTGCGCGATTTCGAAGGGCGCTCGGCGCTGCTCCTCGGCAAGGCGAAGGACAACAACGCCTCCTGCTCGCTCGGTGCGTTCGTCCGGCTGTTCGACGACAGCTTCACGATGGACGATGTCCGCTCCGCCAGCGTCGCGCTACGGATCGAAGGTGAGGACGGCTACGTCCTCGACGGCGCGAGCGCGATGGACCAGATCAGCCGCGATCCGGAGGAACTGGTCCGTCAGACGATGAGCGAGCACCAATATCCCGACGGCTTCGTCCTGTTCCTCGGCACGCTGTTCGCGCCGACCAAGGACCGCGACGAGCCCGGCCGCGGTTTCACGCACAAGGTCGGCGACACCGTCTCGATCGCATCGCCCCGCCTCGGCCGCTTGCTCAACCCCGTCACCACGTCCAAGGCGGCACCCGAATGGACGTTCGGCGTTACGGCGCTGGTCCGTAACCTCGCGGCCCGCGGGCTGCTGTCGAAACGCACCTGATGAAAGATTCCATGTCCCAGACCCATCCCGACCCGGCACAGGCCGCCGTCTATCCCTCGCTCCGCGGCAAGCGCGTCATCATCACCGGTGGCGCGTCCGGTATCGGCGCCGGTCTGGTCGAGGGCTTCGTGCGGCAGGGCGCGCGCGTCGCGTTCATCGACATCGTCGAGGCGGATGCGGAGGCGCTGATCGCGCGCCTCTCGCCCGACGCTGCGCATGTGCCGATCTTCCACCGGCTCGACCTAACCGATCTCGATGCGCTGACGACTGTCTTCGCCACGATGATCGAGCAGCTCGGCGGCTGCGACGTCCTGCTCAACAATGCCGCGAACGACGATCGCCACACCGTGGGAGAGGTGACGCCCGACTACTGGGATCGCCGCATGAACGTGAACCTGCGTCACGCCTTCTTCGCGACGCAGGCGGTGGTCCCGGCGATGAAGGCCGCGGGCGGCGCGATCATTAACTTCGGCTCGATCAGCTGGCACCTCGCGCTGCCCGACCTCGTGCTCTACCAGACCGCCAAGGCCGCGATCGAGGGTCTGACACGCAGTCTGGCCCGCGATCTTGGCCGCGACCGGATCCGCGTCAACAGCATCGTCCCCGGCAATGTCCAGACCCCGCGCCAGGAAAAGTGGTACACGCCGGAGGGCGAGGCAGAGATCGTCGCGTCGCAGTGCATGGACGGCCGCATCCAGCCCTACGACATCGCCGCCATGGCCATGTTCCTTGCCTCCGACGACGCCCGCATGTGCACCGCCCACAACTACTGGGTCGACGCCGGCTGGCGCTGATGTCTTGAGCGGTTGGGAGCGAGCCCGGCCGCTGAACGACCAAAGCAACGACAGCCGGCGATCCCCATCGCCGGCTGTTTCTATGTCTAGAAGCTGCGAGCCTCGGGGCGCGGAACACCGAATAGCCCCGACACCAAAGCCCCTCACCCCAAAACCCTGACCCCAAACCGTCATCCCGGCGAAAGCCGGGATCTCCCTTCGGTGAAGCGCGCACCCCTGGCCCAAGGAAGATCCCGGCCTACGCCGGGATGACGAGCTTGCGTGCAGGCCGTGACAAGACGAGCGTGTCGTTCCAGCGCACTGGACAGGCGCACCGAACCAAACCCACCCAGACACAAAAAAAGCGGGGGCACCCACTGGATGCCCCCGCCCCTCGTCGCCAAGACAGGAAAGCCTCAGCCCTCCATGTCTTCCAGCTCGCGCCCGCGCGTTTCGTTGATCATCGCCTTGACGAAGAAGAACGAGAGCGCGGCGAAGATCGCGTAGCCCGTGTAGGTGATCGCCAGCCCCGGCGAGACCGACAGCGCCGGAAAGCTGACCGAGATCGCCGCGTTGGCAATCCACTGCGCGAACCCGGCGACCGCCAGCCCCGAACCGCGGATCTGGTTCGGGAACATCTCGCCCAGCATCACCCACATCACGGGGCCCCAGCTGGCGTTGAAGAAGATCACGTACAGATTGGCCGCGATCAGCGCGATCATGCCCGAGTTACCCGGCAGCGACACCGCGCCGTCCGCCCCGGTGACCGCGGTCGAGAAGGCGTAGGCCACGGTCGCCAGCGTCACCGCCATGCCGGCCGACCCGACCAGCAGCAGCGGCTTGCGACCGATCCGATCGACCGTGCCGATCGTGAAGATGCACGCCGCGATCGACAGGACACCCGACAGGATGTTGATCTGCAGCGCGTTGTCCTCGGTGAACCCGACCGCTTCCCACAACACCGCGCCGTAATAGAACACGACGTTGATGCCCACGAGCTGCTGGAAGATCGCCAAGCCGATGCCCGCCCACAGGATGGGACGGATCTTGCCGGTGGTCTTGTCGCGAAGATCGGACAGCTTCGGCTTGTGATGGTCGGCGGCCAGCGAGTTGCGGATCTCGACGACCTTGCGGTCCGCCTCGGCCTTGCCGAACAGCCGGGTCAGCACCGTGTGCGCCTCGGCGTCGCGGCCCTTGGCGACCAGGAAACGCGGGCTTTCCGGAATCACGAGCAGCGCGAAGAAGTAGATCGCGGCCGGGATCGCCTGCAGCCAGAACATCCAGCGCCAGGCCGGATAGCCGAGCCAGAAGTCGGCGGTCGACCCACCGGCATAACGCGCCAGCGCGAAGTTCGCGACGAACGCGCCGGTCAGCCCGGTGATGATCATCACCTGCTGCACGCTCGACAGTCGCCCGCGGATCGAGGCCGGCGTCACTTCCGAGATGTAGACCGGCGAGATGACGCTCGCCGCACCGACGCCCAGGCCGCCGATGATGCGCGCGAAGATGAAGATCGCCGAGCCCGTCGCGGCCCCGGCCAGCAGCGCGCTGAACAGGAACAGCCCGGCCGAGATCATCATGACGTTGCGCCGACCGATGCGGTCGGACAGCCGCCCCGCCCCGAACGCGCCGATAGCCGACCCGACCAGGATCGCGCCGACATTGACGCCGATCCCCAGCCGACCGAGCCCGAACGCAGCCTCCAGCCCCTTCTGGGTGCCGTTGATGACCCCCGAGTCATAGCCGAACATGAAACCACCGATCGTCGCTACCGCGACGATCGCGGCAATGAACCCGTGGTTGACCATGCCGCCGTCCCCGGCGAGGCCCCGCGTCGTTTCGCTCATCGTTACTCTCTCCCTCATGCCGGCTTTGCCGACTTCATCGTCCCTGGTCGTCGTGCGGTCAGTGATTGTGGCGCGGCGTGCGGGCCGCGATGCCGCGATATTTGACTGCGAAGTCCAATACCCCACCCTCGCTCAATTGCCCGGTCTTTTCGCGGTACAATTCCTCCCACGGCGTATTGCTCGCCGGGATCGGCGGAGCGGGCTCGCCGCGGCGTCGCGCGATCTCCGCCTCGTCGACCAGCGCGTCGCAACGCCCGGCGGCGAGGTCGATCCGGATCACGTCGCCGGTGTGCAGCCAGGACAGGCCACCGCCGACCGCGCTTTCGGGACTCGCGTTCAGGATCGACGGGCTGTCCGACGTGCCGGACTGGCGACCGTCGCCCAGCGTCGGCAGCGCCAAAATCCCGCGCTGGATCAGATGGTCCGGCGGCTGCATGTTCACGACCTCGGCCGAACCGGGCCAGCCGATCGGTCCCGCCCCGCGGATCACCAGGATGCAATTCTCGTCGATGTCGAGCGCCGGATCATTGATCCGGTGGTGATAATCGTCCGATCCCTCGAAGACGATCGCCCGCGCCTCGAACACATTCTCCATGCCCGTCCGCTCGAGATACCGTTCGCGGAACGCCGGCGAGATCACGCTGGTCTTCATGATCGCGACATCGAACAGGTTGCCGGTCAGCACCAGGAACCCGGCCTGCTCCTTCAGCGGGGTGTCGAACGCGCGGATTACCTCGCGATCGGTCGCGCCGCGCCCCTGGATATTCTCCGCCACGGTCCGCCCGGTTACCGTCGCGCAAGCGCCGTCCAGCTTGCCCGCACCGAGCAGCTCGGTCATCACCGCCGGCACGCCGCCCGCGCGGTGGAATCGCTCGCCCAGGAACCGACCCGCCGGCTGCACATCGACCAGCAACGGCAGGTCATAGCCGAACTCGGACCAGTCGGACGCCGCGATCTCGATTCCGGCATGCTTGGCCATCGCGTGGATATGCGGCTGCGCATTGGACGATCCGCCGATCGCGGTGACCACGCGGATCGCGTTCAGGAAGCTTTCGCGCGTCAGGATGTTCGACGGGCGCAGGTCCTCATACGCCATCTCGACGATCCGCCGGCCGGTCTCGTACGCATATTGCCCGCGCTCGCGGTACGGCGCCGGGATGGCGGCACAACCGGGCAGCGACAGGCCGAGCGCTTCGGCCACCGCGTTCATCGTCGATGCGGTGCCCATCGTGTTGCAATGCCCCGCCGACGGCGCGCTGTCCGTCGCGCGCTGCAGGAACTCCTCCTCATCGATCTCGCCCGCCGCCAGCTTGCGCCGCGACCGCCAGATGACGGTGCCCGACCCGACCAGTTCGCCGTCGTGCCAGCCGTCCAGCATCGGCCCGCCCGACAGCACGATCGCCGGGATATCGACGGTCGATGCCGCCATGATCCCCGACGGCGTCGTCTTGTCGCACCCGGTGGTCAGCACGACCGCGTCGATCGGATAGCCGTACAGCGTCTCGACCAGTCCGAGATAGGCGAGGTTGCGGTCGAGCGCGGCGGTCGGCCGCCGGCAATTTTCGAAGATCGGGTGGACCGGGAACTCCATCGCGATCCCGCCCGCATCGCGGATGCCGTCGCGCACGCGGCGCGCCAGGTCCAGGTGGATGCGGTTGCACGGGCTCAGGTCCGAACCCGTCTGCGCGATGCCGATGATCGGCCGCCCGGACCGCAGCTCGGCCGGCGTCAGGCCGTAATTCATGAAGCGTTCGAGGTAGAGCGCGGTCATGTCCGACCGCGCCGGGTCCGCAAACCAATCGCGCGATCGGAAGGGACGAACCGGTTGACGTTGCACTCTGCTACTCTCCCGTCCGGCATCGCCCGCATCGGGCCTGCCGTATCGCTGATAACGCTACCAGATACCGGACCATGGTCAAGCGGCGGTCGCTACTGCGACACGCCGACGCGCGGCCGGCGCCGCGGCGGTGCGTCCGACTGCCGCCGGATCAGCGTGAAGTCGAGCGTCCGGTGCCGTTCGGTCACCTCGCCGCCGCGCTGCTGGCGGATCGTCGAGACGAGCAGCGCGACCGCCGCGCGCGACATGTCGGCGATCGGCTGGTGGATCGTCGTCAGCTCCGGCCAGATCGCGGTCGACAGCGTCGTATCGTCGAACCCGCACACCGTCAGGTCGCCCGGCACGTCCAGCCCGCGGCGATGCGCCGCCGCGACCGTCGCCGCCGCCATATCGTCGTTCGATGCGAAGATCGCGGTCGGCGGATCGTCCAGTTCCAGCAACTGCTCCGCCGCGTCCAGCCCCGACCGGTAGGTATAGAGCCCATGCGCGATCAGCTTCTCGTCGAGCGGGATCCGCGACTCCTCCAGCGCGGCTGAATAGCCCTCCAGCCGCCGCGCGCTGGCCGACAGGTTGGGATTGCCGGTGATGAACCCGATCCGCCGGTGGCCCAGCGCCAGGATGTGGCGCACCATCGTCCGTGCCGCCTCGCGGTCGTCGATCCGGATCGCGAGCAATTCGTCGGCGGGCAGGCCGCTCGCCACCGACACGGTCGGCACGCCCGCGGCGGACAACAGGTCCAGGATCGAGTCCGTCTCGCACAACGGCGGCGGCAGGATCACGCCGTCGATCCCACCCTCGATCAAGTGGCGCGTCACCTCGATCTCGTGATCGCCCAGCTCGCATTTCTCGACGATGATCTGCACGTCGCTGCGCGCGGCCTGGTCCAGGCTGCCGAGCAGGAACTCGCTCAGGAACCCCGCGCTGGGGTTGCTGTACAGCAACCCGATCCGCGTCTGCCCCGCCCCCGCCAGGCTGCGCGCCGCCGGGTTCGGCGCGTAGTTCAGTGCGGAGATCGCCTTGTTCACCTCGTCGCGCGTCACCAGCCGGACGTTGTTCACCCCGTTGATGACGCGCGAGACCGTCATCGGCGATACGCCGGCACGCTTGGCGACATCGCTGATCGTCGGGGCACCGCCTGCGCGGCGGGAGGCTCTTGTCTTACCGGGTCCGTCGAGGCTCATGATGTAGGTTTATCGCAAACGGCCCCCGCGGCAAGAGGGCATCGTTCCGGTCCATTCGGCGCGGTCCCGCTTTGACGCGCCCGTCGCGGCAAGACGGCGCCCCGCCTCGCGCGGACGCGAGTTGGACTTGCCTCCCCCCGGCATTCGATTATGAGAGCGCTAACCACTTCGCCCCCGCCACAGGTCTCGCAGAAGATCGCTTCAGGAAGGATCATGATCATGGGCACCCGCTCTTCCGCCCTCGCCGCCGTGCCGCTGGCACTGCTCGCCTCCGTCGCGCTGGCCCAGGCTCCGACGACGCCGCCAGCCCCCGCCGCGACGACCGGCGCCGGCACGCTGAACGTCGGCCCCGACGCGCGCAGCCCGGAGGGCAAGCGGTACCTCTCCGCCCCGCTGGTGACCCAGATCTTCGCGGCCGATCCCTCCGCCCACGTCTTCAATGGCAAGATCTACGTCTACCCCAGCCACGATGTCGACGCGGGCATTCCCGACGACGATCTCGGCAACCAATATGCGATGCACGACTACCGCGTGCTCAGCATGGACCGCATCGGCGGCCCGGTCACGATCGGCCCCGTCGCGATTGACGTGAAGGACATCCCCTGGGCCTCCAAGCAGGCCTGGGCGCCCGACGCCGCGTACAAGAACGGCACCTATTTTCTCTACATGCCCGTGCGCGACAAGCAGGGCATCTTCCGTATCGGCGTGGCCACGTCCAAGTCGCCGATGGGCCCGTTCAAGTCCGAGGCCGCCCCGATCCGCGGCAGCTTCTCGATCGATCCGGCCGTGTTCACCGACGATGACGGCAAGAGCTACATGTATTTCGGCGGCATCTGGGGCGGCCAGCTCCAGCGCTGGGCGAAGGGCAAGTTCGATCCGAACGCCGGCGACACCGACCTGCGTCAGGACGACAAGCCCGCACTTGCGCCCAAGATGGCGCCGATGACCGCCGACATGAAGCAGTTCGCGGCCCCCCCGCGCGACGTCGTCATCACGGACGAGGCTGGCAAGCCGATCCTCGGCGGCGACCACGACCGGCGCTTCTTCGAGGCGTCCTGGGTGTTCAAGCGCCAGGGCAAATACTACTTCACCTACTCGACCGGCGACACGCACTTCATCGCCTATGCCGTGGGTGACAAGCCGACCGGCCCGTTCCGCTACACCGGTCGCATCCTGTCCCCGGTGCAGGGCTGGACCACGCATCACTCGATCATCCAGTTCCAGAACCGCTGGTACCTGTTCTATGCTGACACGCAGCTGTCGAATAAGAACCACCTGCGTTCCGCCAAGGTGACCGAGATGTTCTTTAACGCCGACGGCACCATCCGTCCGATCAGCCCGTTCCAGGACTGATCGCAGCATGTTTCTCGGCATCGATATCGGCACCTCGGGCGTCAAGGCGGTCGTCCTCGACGAAGCCGGCGCAATCGCCGGACAGGGCACCGCCGCCCTGACCGTCCAGCGTCCGCACCCGCTCTGGTCGGAACAGGACCCGGAGGCCTGGTGGCGCGCGACGAGCGCCGCGGTGCTCGCGATCGACCCAGCCGTCCGCCGCGCGGTCCGCGGCGTGGGCCTCGCCGGGCAGATGCACGGCGCGACCTTGCTCGGCACGGACGACCGCCCGTTGCGCCCCGCCATCCTGTGGAACGACGGCCGCAGCGCCGCCGAATGCACCGCGATGGAGGTCGAGGAACCGCGCCTCCGCGATATCTCCGGCAACATCGCGATGCCTGGCTTCACCGCGCCCAAGCTCCGCTGGGTCCGCGATCATGAGCGCGCGACGTTCGACCAGATCGCGACCGTGCTGCTGCCCAAGGACTATGTCCGGCTGCGCATGACGGGCGACAAGGCGTCGGACATGTCCGATTCCGCCGGCACGCTCTGGCTCGACGTGGCCAAGCGTCGCTGGAGCCCCGAACTGCTCGCCACCAGCGGGCTCGACGAAAGCGCGATGCCGCGGCTCTACGAGGGGTCGGAGATCACCGGCACGCTCGGTGCCGACGTCGCCGAGGCCTGGGGCATGCCACGCGTGCCCGTCGCCGCGGGCGGCAGCGACAATGCCGCGGGCGCGGTCGGCGTCGGCGTGGTGGCGGATGGCGATGCCTTGCTCTCGCTCGGCACGTCGGGCGTCATCTTCGTCGCCACCGCGGACTTCCGCCCCAACCCGGCGCGCGCGGTCCACGCCTTCTGCCACGCTTTGCCGAACATGTGGCACCAGATGGCGGTCCATCTCTCGGCCGCCTCCTGCATCGACTGGGTCGCGCGGATCACCGGCGCAAGCGGTGCCGCCGAACTTTTCGCGCGTGCGGAGGCCGCAGGTCCGGCGAGCGGCCCCGAGCTGTTCCTGCCGTACCTTTCGGGCGAGCGCACACCGCACAACGATGCCGAGGTCCGCGGCGCGTTCCTCCGGCTCGACAACGACACCGACGCCGCCCGCCTGTCGCAGGCCGTGCTCGAAGGCGTCGCGTTCGCGCTGGCCGACGGGCTCGACGTGCTGCGCGAAGCCGGCACGACGGTCGAACGGCTGTCCGTCATCGGCGGCGGCGCGCGTTCCAGCTACTGGGGCCGCGTGCTCGCCGCCGCGATGGGTGTCGAACTCGTCTACCTTCAGGGTGGCGAGGTCGGCCCCGCACTCGGCGCGGCCCGGCTGGCGCAGCTCGCGGTCGACGGCGGCGACGTCGCCAGCGTCTGCACCGCGCCGCCCGTCGCCCGCACGCAAGCGCCCGACGCCGCGCTCATGGATGCCCTTGCGGAGAAGAAGGCTGCGTTCCGCGCGGCCTATTCCCGCATCACCCCCCTCGAAACCGACGGCAGGAACCACTGATGTCCGATTTCTTCAACGCCATTCCCCAGATCAAGTTCGAAGGCCCCGAAAGCCAGAACGAACTCGCCTACCGCTTCTACGACAAGGACCGGATGGTCCTCGGCAAGCGCATGGAGGATCATCTCCGCTTCGCCGCCTGCTTCTGGCACACCTTCTGCTGGCCGGGGTCCGACGTGTTCGGCGGCGGCACGTTCGATCGCCCGTGGCACCGCGGCCCGCATGACAGCGCCGCCGCCGCGATGAAGCGCGAAGTCGCGTTCGAATTCTTCCAGAAGCTCGACGTGCCCTATTACTGCTTCCACGACGCCGACGTGATGGCCGATGCCGACAATCTGACCGACCATCGCCGCTTCTTCGCAGAGGCCGTCGATCATCTCGAACAGCTCCAGGCATCGTCCGGCCGCAAGCTCCTGTGGGGCACCGCCAACCTGTTCAGCCACCCGCGCTTCGCCGCCGGTGGTGCCACCAACCCCGATCCGGAAGTGTTCGCGTTCGGCGCAGTCCAGGTCCGTGACGCGCTTGAGGCGACGCATCGTCTCGGCGGCGCGAACTACGTCCTGTGGGGCGGTCGCGAGGGTTACGAAACGCTGCTCAACACCGATCTCAAGCGTGAACTCGACAATCTCGGCCGCTTCCTCAGCCTGGTCGTCGAGCACAAGCACAAGATCGGGTTCAAGGGCACGATCCTGATCGAGCCGAAGCCGATGGAGCCGACCAAGCACCAGTACGACTTCGACACCGCCACGGTGTACGGCTTCCTAAAGCGCTACGGCCTCGAAAACGAGGTGAAGGTGAACATCGAGGCGAACCACGCCACGCTGGCCAGCCACACGTTCGAGCATGAGATCGCGACGGCCGCGGCACTCGGCATCTTCGGTTCGATCGACGCCAACCGCGGCGATCCGCAGAATGGCTGGGATACCGACCAGTTCCCGAACTCGGTCGAGGAACTGACGCTCGCCAATCTGGAGATCATCCGCGCCGGCGGCTTCACCACCGGCGGGTTCAACTTCGACTCCAAGGTCCGCCGCCAGTCGATGGACCCGGCCGATCTGTTCCACGGCCATGTCGGCGGCATCGACGTCGTCGCCAAGGGCCTGCTGAACGCCGCCGCGCTGATCGAGGATGGTCGCCTCGACCAGTTCAAGACGGAACGCTACGCCGGCTGGAACGGCGAATTCGGCGAAGCGATCGCTACCCGCGACCTCTCGGGCATCGCCGACCTCGCCATCGAACGCAACATCGCCCCCCAGCCCCGCTCGGGCGGCCAGGAGCGCCTCGAAAACCTGATCAACCGCTTCCTGTAAGCGGTACTGACGACCGGTCGGGCTAGTCCCGGCCGTCATGACGGGCCCGGCACGCAGAGGCGAGCCGGGCCCGTTTTGTTTGCTTGCTGTCGTCACGCGACGAACCAGAGCGCGCCGACGCCGTCCCAAAGCGGTATGATATCCGCCTGGCCACTCACCCCACCCCGTTTGGTTCGAGCCTGTCGAGAACTTCGCGCTGAGTTCGCGACGAGCTCGAACCAAACGGGTCAGCGGGTCAGCGGGTCAGCGGGTCAGCGGGTCAGCGGGTCAGCGGGTCAAAGATAAACGAGTGCCGTCGTGCTTCAAGACGCACTGCCCTGTCGCCACACGACAACCAAGCTCGCATGCAACGTACCTGATCGCTGAGCCAACCCACCAAGATCCGACGACACAAACCGTCCATCCCGAGCGAAGTCGAGGGACCCTTCGAGCGAAGTCGAGAAGCCCACAGCACCCCTCGGCTACGCTCCGGGAAACGTGCCTCGACTTCGCTCGGCATGGACGGCTTGGGTGAACTGCGCGACAACGTAATGGCCACCTCACCGCCCAACTCCCAACCGCTCGTCCTGAGTAGGGGCTGAGCGAAGTCGAAGACCCGTATCGAAGGACAAGTCCCGCCCGCGAGGCCATGCTTTGATACGAGCCCTCGTTACGCGCCAAACGGCGCTACTCGGTCTCTACTCAGCACGGGGGTTGGTCTTTCAACCACCCCTCACCGACAATCCACCAACCCCTCGGAAGCAGACCCGAACTGCACTCGCGACACGGTCACCGTCAGCGCCCCCGCCGTGGTCATCATGAACGGCTGCCGCACCTTCGCAAGGTCGGCACCCACCAGGCATCGCAGCGGCACCGCCACCTGACCCCAGCCACCGGCCTTAGCGATCGCACGCAGCCGATCCGTCACGTTCCGCCCACCCAGCGTCACCGCACCAGCAGGACCCGCATCCACCTTCACGTCCACGATCAGCGCCACGTCGCCATTCGCCTCGCGCGTCAGATCGACCGGGTCGCCGTCGAGCACCGCGCTCGCCGCACCGCGCCCGGTCCAGGCGATCTGCACCGCATCCTCCTGCGCCACGCGGTCTGCCGCACGCTGGCTGATCAGCTCCGGCCCCGGATTGGCCGCCAACGCGGTGCCGGACCCGAGCAGCAACCGCCGCCCGTTGGTCACCTTGCCGCGCGCGAACAGCAGGTTGCGATTGCCCCCTGCCCCCGCACGCACCTCGGACAACGGCCCCAGCGCCCCCTTGTCACGCGCCGTCAGCCCATATCCATAAGCAAACAACGGCGCATAATTCGCATCGCCCACGTTCAGCGGCGTCTGGTCCGACCGCGCCGGCCAGCTATAGGGCAGCTTGCCGCGGAACGGCTTCGCCCCGAACAGCACGTCCGCGACGCCCGCCCCTTCCGACCCCGGCAGCCACGCCGCGACGAACGCGTCGGACGCATTCAGATACGGGTTCACCCAGAGCGGCCGGCCCGACAGGAACACCGCCACCACCGGGATACCCGCCGCGCGCAACCGCTGCATCGTTGCCAGATTGTCGGCCGTATCGTCGAACGCCACGTCGGGCTTGTCGCCCTGGAACTCCGCATAGGGCGTCTCGCCGAACACCACGATCGCCGCATCGGGCTTCGTCTCGTACTTGCCGTCGACGGACAAAGTCGCCGTCCCGCGCGCATCCTGCACCTGCGCCGCGATCCCGCGCCAGATGCTCGTCGCGTTCGGAAAATCGGTCGGCTTCGTACCCGTCCCCTGCCACGACAGCGTCCAGCCGCCCGCCTGCCGCGCGACATCGTCCGCCGCATCGCCCGCCACCAGGATCCGCATCCCCCGCTTCAACGGCAGGACCGACCCGCTATTCTTCAGCAGCACCAGCGACTCCGCCACCGCGGCCCGCGCCACCGCGCGGTGCGCCGGCGCGCCCAGCAAGGCGTAACGCCCCGCCAGCGGCCGCGCGGACGGCTTGACCGTATCGAAAATCCCGGCGCGATATTTCACGCGCAGCAACCGCCGGACCGCATCGTCCAGCCGGCTCATCGGGATCGTCCCGGCCTTCACGCCCGCCAGCGTGGACTCCCAGATCCCCTTCCAGCTGTCCGGGGCCATATACACGTCCAGCCCGGCGGCCAGCGCCTGCGGGCAGCGCGTGTTGGTGCACCCCTCGACCTGCCCGTGTGCGTTCCAGTCGCCTACCACGAACCCGTCGAAGCCCATCCGCTCCTTCAGCACACCGGTCAGCAGGCTGCGATTGCCCGTCATCTTCACGCCGTTCCAGCTCGAGAAGCTGGCCATCACCGACTGCACGCCGGCCTTCAGCGCGGCATAATATGGCGGCGCGAAGAGCGATCGCAGCTGCGCCTCGCTCATCTGCGCATCGCCCTGGTCCTTGCCGCCCGCGGTGCCGCCGTCGCCCAGGAAATGCTTGGCGGTCGCGATGATGTGCGACCCCTTCAACCAGTCGCGGTCGCCGATCTTGCCCTGCAACCCCTCAACCAGCGGTCCGGCATAGCCCGTCGCAATCTCCGCCGTCTCGCCGAACCCTTCGTAGGTCCGGCCCCAGCGATCGTCGCGCACCACCGCGATGGTCGGCGCGAATGTCCAGTCGATGCCCGTCACGCGCATCTCGATCGCGGTGATCGCGCCGATCTGCCGCATGATTGCCGGATCGCGCATCGCGCCCAGCCCGATATTGTGCGGAAACAGCGTCGCGCCGACCACGTTCGAATGACCATGCACCGCATCGATCCCCCAGATCGACGGGATCCGCGGCAGTTTCGGATCGTCGCTGATCGACGCATCCCAATATTCATCGGCCAGCTTCAGCCAGTCCGCCGCCGGGGCATTGTACCGCCCGCCCGGATCGGAATTGCCGCCGTTGAACACCGATCCGAGATGATATTTCTTGAGGTCCGCCGGCGTGGTCGACGCGATGTCGCCCTGCACCACCTGACCGACCTTCTGCTCCAGCGACATCCGCGCCATCAGCGCGGTGATCTTCGCCTCCAGCACCGGGTCGAGCGCGATCGGCGATGCCTGCGCCGGCCACTCCGCCGGATGCGCCACGCCGACCTGCGCTGACGCCCCACCGGCCGCCACGAAGCCACACAACGCCGCCACGCCAGCCGCGGTCCGCATCGGGCGCGTTGCCGTCCGCTTCAAGATCATCCCCATGTCACCCTACCCCTGGCGTATCATTATCGTTGCTCGGCGGACCGCTGCCCGCTGCTGACACCGTGGCTAGCACGCCGCACCGCCCCGGCAAACGCGGATCGGCCCCGTCGTTATAATCCCGCCGTCCGCGTCCGCACCCGCGCCAGCATGTCGCTCGACGTCATGAACAACGTCCGCCGGTCCGGCCCGCCGAAGCAGCAGTTCGCGACCGTCTTGCCCGTCGAGATAATGCCGAGCAGATTCCCGCTCGGCGTCAGGACATGCACGCCGCCCGGCCCGGTCGCGAACAGCCGTCCGGCACGGTCGACCGCGATCCCGTCCGGCAATCCGCTGCCGCCCGCCGCCTGCTCCGGCCGCATGTCGCGGAACACCCGCGCCGGGCCGACATCGCCGCGCGCATCGAGCGGATAGGCCAGCACCTGCGGCATCGTCTCGTCCGACAGCGCGAGGTACAACGTCCGCCCGTCCGGCGACAGGCCAAGCCCGTTCGGCCGCCGCTGCCGCGCATCGAGGAGGTGGACCTGCCCGTCCGGATCGAGCCGGAACAGCCCCTGGAACGTCAGTTCGCGCAACGGCGACGTGTCCTGTTCCTTCAACCCGTAAGGCGGGTCGGTGAAGAAGATTGCCCCGTTCTGCGCCACCGCCACCGTATTGGGGCTGTTGAACCGCTTGCCCTGATATCCGCGCGCCAGGATCGTCTTGCGCTTCGTCTCGAGGTCGACGCGCACCACTGCGCGCGTCCCGCTGTCCGCCGCGATCAACCGCCCGGCGGCGTCCATCGCCATCCCGTTCAGCCCCGCCTCGTTGAACGCGGCCGGCACCGGCTCGGCCAGCCCGGACGGCTTCATGAAGCGGTCGATCCCCGCCCCCTCGCGCCAGCGCCACACCGTGTTGCCCGGCACGTCCGCGAACAGCAGCCAGTTACGCTGCGGTACCCAGACCGGCCCCTCGGCCCAGCGATAGCCCTCGCCCAGCACCTCGACCGGCGCCTTCGCATCGATCACCGCGTCCAGCCCCGGATCGAGCCGCCGCACGCCCCCCGTCACGCGCAGCACGCGGCCCGGCCTCGCCACCTGCCCCAGCGCCGGCCCTGCGAACGGCACCGCCAGCGCCGCCCCGCACAGCGCCCGCCGCGACCACATCGGCGTCATGCCCGGTCCATCCGCACGGTCCGGCCCTCGCGCGCGGACCGGTAGATCGCCTCGATCACGCGCAGGTCGGCCAAGCCCTCCTCGCCCGCCACGATCGGCTGGCGGTCCGCCAGTACGCATTCCGACAGATGATCGAGCTGCCCGGCAAACTGCGACTTTTGCCCGGTGGGCAGCACGCGCGGCGCGACCACGCCATCCTTACGGATCGTCATGCGCTGCCCCTCATAGGCGGTCGCCGGCTCCGCATCGATATAGCCGTTCGGCCCGACGATGCGGTAGCGATTGTGGTTCGAGTTGTAGCTCGAAACGCAGTTCGCGATGATCCCGGACGGAAACTTCAGCATGAAATCGATCCGGTCCTCGACCGTCTTGAACCGCGGGTCGCTCTTGTCGGTCGACTCCACCGCGGTCACCGTCACCGGCTCCTCACCGGTCAAATACCGCGCGGCGTTCAGGCTGTAGATCCCGATATCCATCAGCGACCCGCCGCCCGACAGGGCGTGGTCCAGACGCCACTGGTTCGGCTGCGCGGTGAAACCATGTTCCGCGTTGATGATCTTCGTCGGCCCGACATGACCACCGCGGGCCAGCGCGATCGCCTCGCGGTTATACGGCTCGAACCGGCTGCGATATCCGATCATCAGCTTGCGGTTCGCCTTGCGCGACGCCGCGATCATCGCCTCGCACTCGGCCACGCTCACCGCCATCGGCTTCTCACACATCACATGCTTGCCCGCCCGCGCCGCGCGGATGCTGTATTCGGCATGCATGCTGTTCGGCAGCACGATGTAGACGATGTCGATCGCCGGATTGTCGCGGATCCGGTCGAAATCCTTGTAGCTGTAGCAGCTCGCCGCCGGCACGCCGTATTCCGCGGCATAGCGCGTCAGTTTCTCCGGCGTCCCGCTGACCAGCGCGACCAGCTGCGACGACGTGCATTCCTTGAAGCGCGGCATGATCTGCTTCGTCGCATAGCTGCCCAGCCCGACGATCGCATAGCCGAGCTTCCGCCCGCCGCCGCCCGCCTGCGCCACGGCGACGCTGCTCACCGACAATGCGGCCCCCGCGCCGATCCCCATCAACACGTCGCGACGATTGGTCCCTTGCGGCGTCATCGGTCTCACTCCCCCTGCACGTGGCGCTTCGTTCGCGCCCTTCGCATCGTCATCATCGCTCCGCTACCCCGACCAAGGCAAGCCCCATCCGCGGCCCAGCGCCTGCTCAGCGTGCGGTTTCCGGCCGGTCGTAGAACAGCTTGAGCATCGGCGACGCCATCATCGTCGTCACGATCGCCATCAGCACCAGCATTGCGAACAATGTCGGCCCGATAATCCCCTTCTGCAACCCGATGTTGATGATGATCAGCTCCATCAGCCCGCGCGAATTCATCAGCGCACCGATTCCGATCGCGGTCCGGTGATCCTCCCCGGTCAGCCGCGCCGCCAGATAGCATGCGCCCCCCTTCGCCAGGATCGACGCTGCCAGGATGCCGAGCGCGATCAGCAGCAGCGGCCCCGAATTGACCATGTCCATCCGCGTGTTCAGCCCGGAATAGGTGAAGAACATGGGCAGCAGCAGCACGACCGTCACCGGTTCCACCAGCCGCTTCACCTCGGTCGCCAGCAGCCCGCGCGGCATGACCGTGCCCATGATGAACCCGCCGAAGATCGCGTGGATGCCGATCGCATCCATCACGAATGCCGACACGCAGAACGCGATCAGTACCAGCGCCAGGCTACCATGGCTCAACTGCCCCTCACGCTCCACCTGCCGCCCGAGCGGCGCGAACAGCCGCGGGCCCACGATCAGCACGACCAGCGTCCACAGGATGCCGCCGACGATCGCCAGGATCGCCACGCCCGGCCCACCCCCGAACGTCGCCAGCACGATCGCCAGCACGCACCAGGAAACGGCATCGTCGAACGCGCCGGCGGTCAGCGACAATGTGCCGAGCGACGACCCCGCCAGCCCGCGTTCGTTGATGATCCGCGCCAGCATCGGAAACGCGGTCAGCGCGATGCACGCCCCCAGGAACAACGACGCGTTGAACTGCGCAATCCCCACCGCGAACAGCCCCGGTACCCGCATCAGCCATGGCGCGATCAGCAACGCGATCGCGAACGGCGCCGCGATCCCCGCCATCGACACCACCACCGCGCTCTTCGCCTTCGCGCGGAAATGATCGATCCTGAGCGTGGTCCCGACCAGAAACATGTACAGTCCGACGCCCAGCTGCGCCCCGCTGTAAAGAATGTTGCGCGTCGCCGCGGGGAAGATCGCCGCCTGAACATCGGGCGCCAGCAACCCGAGCAGCGACGGCCCAAGCACGACGCCCGCGATCATCTCCCCCACCACCTGCGGCTGCCCCAGCAACCGCTGCCCCAGCCACCCCACGACCCGGCACGCGACCAGGATCACCGCCAACTGCAGAAAGAAATGAATGCTGAAATCGCCCGGCGCATAGCTCTGCACCATCGCCGCCGTCGCCGGCCCATGCGGACCGAGCGCACCCGACAGCGTCTGACCCAGGCTTTCCAGCCAGTGTTCCATAATCCCCCCTTGCGAAGCGTCACGCCGCCCTGCGCATCGATCTGCATCGAACGCGCACCGCGGTTCCCCCGCATTTCCTGCCGTCGGCGCTACCACACCCCCCGCCGGGCCGTACAGGGGCCGAACTCGCCGCGTGACGGTCTGAACCCCGGCTTGCATACCGCGTCGTCGGTTCGACTCACGGGTGGGCCTGACCCTCCCCGGGCGCGGGGTCATGATGGAGCCGCGCCGTCGCTGCCTCCGCTGCCCTCGGACGATGATCCCCGATCACTTTCGTTGCGAACGATGGGTTCCGCATTTTCCCGTACCTTGCACCGGCTTCGATCATAGACCGCACAGACCAGCCCAACCGCAGCCTTACGCAGGCGCGGCTCGCAAATGCCGCGTCCTTCCAAGCCACGATGAAGCGGCGGCGAACCGCGCCGCACAAGCCATCGTCGACCAAAGGCTAAGGCCCACCTCATGAGCAGCACCGCGGCACGGAGCCAACCCCACCTGTTCGATCGAGGGGAAGCCCGTCCTCAGTCAAAAGACCAGTGACGGTTGATACGAGCCCGAACCGGCCGGTCGGTCGTTGAGGCGGCTTCCACAACCATCAGAGGACATCAGGATGGATATTCCCAAGGGCACCATGGTCGCAGTCGCGGACGGCGAAACGCTGCGCCTGTTCCGGAACGACGGCGACGCCGGCAGCCCAAGCCTCACCGGCCTGCCGAAGGTGAAGGTCGACGACGACAATATGGGTTCGGGTAGCCGCCACCAGAGCAGCTCGGCCAATCCGTCCGACAGCCAGCAGAACGAAGACGCCTTCGCGGCCGGAATCGCCGCGCTGCTCAACAAGCAGGTTCTCGACCACAAGGTCCAGAAGCTGATCGTGATTGCAGCCCCCCGCACCCTCGGCGAACTGCGCAAGCACTATCATAAGACGCTGAGCGCCATATTGCTGGGCGAGATCTCCAAGGACCTCACCGGTCACGACACCGCCGACATCGAACGCTCGATCGCCGCGGCCTGACCATTGCCCCTCTGACCGTGCCGCCCCGCGGCGCGGTCAAAGGCGAATCTTGACGGGTTACACTCGGGCGCCCGCTGTTCGGCTCCACTCTACGTGTGACCCGTCTCATCCTTCCTCGGACACATCATCCGAACAACTGAGCGGGACCAGGCGTCCTCGCGTCATTGTGATCCAGCGTCCGTCCGCCATTTAGCCCACGGCCCGACTGTTTGGCTGTTTGGCTGTTTGGCTGTTCAACAGCTCGGACGTTCGACAGTTCGACTTTGTACCGAACAGCGGCCCTCCGTCCCGCGCGGCCAGACAAGAAAAAGGCGGACCTTTCGGCCCGCCTTAAGATTGATCGCGTGTCCGAACTCAGAAGTTCGAATAAGCCTCGTTCCCCACGAAGCCCATCTTCTCGACCTTGGCGCGCTTGGTCACCGCGAGCACTTCGTCGACCAATGCGTACTTCGCCTGCGGGTCAGGCTGGAGATGAAGCTCCGGGATCGGCGACATCGTCTGGGTCTGGTCCAGATATTGGCGCAGCGTGACGAGATCGAGCGGCGCACCGTTCCAGAGCGTCTGCCCGGTCGGCGTGATCACGATCTTGTTCTTCACCGGATTGATCGGCGGCGGGGTCGAATCGTTCGAGTCCTGCGGCAGATCGAGCTTCACGGCGTGCGTCTGGATCGGGATGGTGATGATGAACATGATGAGCAACACCAGCATCACGTCGATCAACGGCGTGGTGTTGACGTCCATCATGGGCTCGCCTTCGGCGGTGCCTGCGGCCATTGCCATCGAATTTACTCCTGGACTGGTTCGTTCAACGGCCTGGTTACAGCCGCGGCGGGCGTGCCGTTCCGGGCGCCGGTTCGGAGATGAAGCCGACACGGGCGAAACCCGCACGCTGCATCTGGTAGATCGCGCCGCCGATGCAACGGTAAGGCGTGTTGCTGTCGCCGCGGATGTGCGCCTCGGGAAGCTCCAGGCCGGCAGCATTCGGACCACCCTGCTTGTCGATTTCCGCCTTCAGCTTCACGACCGCACGGTCGATCAGTTCCTGGGCGTTGACCTGGGTCTTGCCCCAGTAGATCTCGCAGTTGTTGCCGCTTCCACGGATCGATAGCGACACATTCTCCGGCTTCGTCACGGTCGGTTCGAATACGACCTTCGGCAGCTGGACGGGGATGCTCTGGATCGCCGCCGGAACGGTGATCAGGAAGATGATGAGGAGCACCAGCATCACGTCCACGAGCGGGGTGGTGTTGATGTCCGACAGCGGTGCGCCGTCTTCGGTTGGGCCTGCACTCATGGCCATGGGCTATTATCCTATCAGCTGGGTCATGGCCGGCATGTCGCCGCCCGAAGGGTCCTGCCCCGCCGCCGCGCCACTTGGCACCGGCGGGCGGGGCAGGGGTCGTATCCCCGGGATCAGGACTTGGTGATGGTGGCCGTGCCGGTCTTGACCGGAGCGACCGGGGCGGTGCGAGCCGAAGCGATTGCCGGCTTCAGTGCACCGTTCGACACCATGTAGCCATGCAGGTCGGTCGCGAACGAACCCAGCTGCTCGGCGATCACCTTGTTGCGACGGATCAGCCAGTTGTAGGCGAGCACCGCAGGAACCGCGACGGCCAGGCCGAGTGCGGTCATGATGAGTGCTTCACCCACCGGGCCGGCAACGGCGTCGATCGATGCCTGACCCGAGGCGCCGATCTTGATGAGCGCGCGGTAGATGCCGATCACGGTACCGAACAGGCCGATGAACGGCGAGGTCGAACCGACGGTTGCGAGGACGGCCAGGCCGTTGCCCAGCTTCGAGTTGATCGCGGCCTGGCTGCGACCGAGCGACGAACCGAGCCATTCATGCTGGTCGACCGGGTCGGTCAGCTTGGTGTGCTCGTCCTGCGCGCGCAGGCCGTCATCGGCGATCTGGCGATAGGCCGAGTTCTTCTCGAGCTTGTTTGCGCCTTCGCGGATCGACGGCGTCCCCCAGAACGACGTGCGCATGCGCTTCGCCTGATTCAGGATCTTCTGCTGCTCGAACAGCTTGGTGAACAGGATGTACCAGCTGGCGGCGGACATGATCACCAGGATGATGAACACGGTCCAGGCGATAACGCCGCCCTGCTCGAGCGCGGCCATCAGGCCGAATTGGTTTTCCGCGGCGGCGGCGGTCGGGGTTGCCATGATGGGTTGGTCCTTCACGAATAGGGATATGCGGTTGATAGGTCCGGACGGTGCGATCGTCGTACCGCCCGGAGGAAAGTCAGATCACTCTTCCGGCAGACGCCAGGTGAAGCGCAGCGTCTTCGTGCCACCCGCAATCGGGTTGCCCGCCTGATCGAGTGCCGGCGAATACCGACCACGCCGGGTGACGAGCCGGCAAGCCGTATCGTCGAGCGCGCTCGAACCGCTGGAGGACGTGACCCGGCAATTCTCGATCCGGCCCTGGGCGTTCACGTCGAACGTCAGACCCGACGTGCCCTGTTCCGCATTACGGATGGAGCTCGGCGGATAGTCGTCGGCCGTAACCCACGAACCCGGATTACCCCGTGCCGCAGCAGCCTTCGATGCAACCGGTGCCACGGCAGGAGCCGGAGCGGGCGGCGTCGGGGCGACGATGGTCGGTGCGACCGTCGTAAGCGTCGGCGGCGGCGCGTCGCGAACGACCCGAACCTGCGGTGGCGTGACGACCGGGGTCCGCACGATCGGCGGCGGCGACACGACCTGCGGCGGCGGAACGACCTGAGGCGTTTCCGGCGGCGGTGGGGGCGGCGGCTCGGGCGGGGGCGGCGGCTCTTCGACGTTGAACGTCTTCAGATCCTCGACCTTCTCCTTGATGACGCTCAAACTGAGGCCGTTCATGAAGGCGTATCCGAGCAACACATGCAGCACGATGACGAAGCCGATCGAAACCAGCTTTCGCGTGCTCATGGTTTGGGAATCAGCGTATGCCATTAACCAAGGTCTCTCCTTCGACCGACACGCTCGGTGCCCCTGGAACTCCCATGCGACGCGGGACAGCACAAGGCCACCCGTTCGCCCTACATCCGCCATACTTATTCGGCGTTTGTTGACGTATTAAGACTTTGTATCGCGACACTCGTTGCGGCGTCAAACCATTTGTCGGAGTTCGACAGGCAGGTCTGCGCCGGGCATGTTGGCCGCACGAACAGAGCGACGATGAAGGCGACCAGACCGTGCAAAAGCCCCGTATTTCCGTGACTTCGCTTCTGATCCCGCTTTTCGCGCTGGGTGCCGCCCCGGTCGCTTCGCAGGCGCAGCAGGCCCCTGCGACGGCTACAACCGCCGGTCCCGGCTTCGCGGCCCTCGCCGATCTCGCGGTCCGCGCACCCGTCATCGCAGGCGTAGAGATTCGCCGCGCCGTCCGTTTGAAGCCTGCCGAGGCCCCCGGCATCGTCCCCGGTGCGACACGTTTCTTCGTCGAGGCGGACCTTGTTACGCTGCTCCGCGGCAGAGGCGGCCTGCCCGCGCGCGTAAGCTATCTGGTCGATCTGCCGTCCGAGGCGCGCGGCCGCCCGCCCAAGCCGAAGGGTCAGCGCGTGCTGCTGCTCGCCGCGCCGGTCGCGGGTCGTCCGGCCGAACTCCAGCTCGTCGGCTCCGGCGCGCAGCTCGACTGGACCCCAGGCACCGAACAACGGCTCCGCACGCTGGCCACCGCTCTGGTGGCACCCGATGCCCCGCCGGCGATCACCGGCATCTCCAGCGCGTTCCACGTTCCGGGCTCATTGCCGGGCGAAAGCGAGACGCAGATCTTCCTCACCACCGCCAGCGCGAAGCCGGTCTCGCTCAGCATCCTCCGGCGGCCGGGCGAACAGCCGCGCTGGGCCGTTTCGCTGTCCGATATCGTCGACGAAACCGCCGCGGCCCCCGCGCGGGACACGCTACTCTGGTACCGGCTCGCCTGCGGACTGCCTGCCGCCCTACCGGAAGCGGCCACCTCTGCGTTGTCGCCCGAGGACAATGCCGCCGCTCGCGCGGACTATGCCGTCGTCCGCACGGGGCTCGGCCCCTGCCGCTAGGTCGTCAGAAGGACGAGACCTCGACGCCCACCCCGGCGCAATCGGGATAGATGTCCGGCTTACGCGCCGACACGCGCAGGCCGGTCACCCCCGCCCGCGCCGCGATCAGGTCATAAATCGCCGTGACGAGCGTTTCCTGCAGGTTGAACCGCCGCGCGCGCGCCAGCCGGCCGATCTCGGTCCGCAGGAAATCATAGTTCCAAGCCGATTCGGCGACGTCGTCCAGCGCGAACGCCGCGGCGGTCACCCACACCTCGACCGACACCAGGATCCGCTGCGGCGTCCCGATCTCGAAATCGTGGAAGCCGATATCGACCGGTACGTCATAGTCGGTCAGAAAGATCCGGTGCGTCTTGGGGGCGAGCGCGGCGGGCACGAGGCCGTCGATCGATGGGGTCTGGATCAGCGTATCGGTCATGGTGCGTCCATATATTGCACGTCGCGCGGCAACGCCAGGAAACGCTGCCCCGCGTCGAGCGTGATCGTTTGGCCGGTCATCACCGGCGTCGCGACCAGATAGCGCAGCGCGGCGACGATGTCGTCCACCACCACGCCGCGGCGAAGCGCGTTCATCCGGTGGACCGCATCGAAATTGTCACGCGTCTGCGCACCCGAGACGAGCGTGATCGACGGCGCTATCCCGCACACCCGGATGCCCCGCCCGGCCAGCGCGCGCGCCGCCAGTTCGGTCAGCCCGGCCAGCCCCATCTTCGACACGGTATAGGAGAAGAAGTCCGGGTTCGGCTGCGCCAGCTTGGCATCGAGGATATTGACGATCAGCCCGCCCGCGCTCTCCGGCACGGCGGCGGCGAACGCCTGGATCAGCAGCGCCGGCGCGCGCAGGTTGATCGCCTGATGCGCGTCCCAGTCCGCCACCGTGAAATCGACGAGGCTGTCATAGGAGAAGCGCGACGCGTTGTTCACCAGCAGCGCCACCGGCGGCAACCCGTCGAGCGCCGCCATCACCCGCTCCGCCACGTCCGCCTCGGCGAGATCCGCGGTCACCACCGCCACCCGGTCGCCCAACTCGGCAGCAAGCGCGTTCCCGTCCGCCTCCGACGCATGGCAATGGAGCAGGACATGCCAGCCATCGGCATGCAACGCGCGGACCAGCGCCGCCCCGATCCGCCGCGCGCCGCCCGTGACGATGGCAGTCCGCGGCGTCCCGAATTCCGATGTCATGCCTTCGCCCCCACCCCTACGTCGCGCCGGCTTTCTTCGCGCGACGCCCGCCAGTATAGGCGCGCATCCCCCGTCCTTGCCAAGGTCCCCCGCCCTGTCCAGCGCTCCGCCCGTCGCCGTCACCACGCTGCTCCCGCTCCGGCTCGTCGATCCGGGTGCGGTGGAGGCGTTGCTCGATGCCGCGTTCGGCCCGGACCGCCACGGCCGCACCGCCTACCGGCTGCGCAGCGGGGTGGATTGGTTGCCTGCCCAATCTTTCGCTGCGGTGCGCGAGGGGCGGCTGTTGGGCTCCGTGCAGTGCTGGCCGGTCGCACTGTTCGGCGATGACAGGACCGCCACCCCGCTCACCCTGCTCGGCCCGGTCGCGGTCGATCCAGCGCACCAGGCCGGCGGCCTCGGCAAGCGGCTGACCCGTGCCGCGATCCACGCGATCGTCGACGGCCACGCGCCGCCGCCCGTCCTGATCGGCGACCCCGGCTATTATGGCCGGTTCGGCTTCGTCGCGGAACCGACCCAGGGCTGGGACCTGCCCGGCCCGTTCGAGCGCCACCGCCTGCTCGTCCTGCCGCTGCCGGGCACAACGCTGCCCCCGCGCGGGACGATCGGCCCGGCCTTTGCGTCGCCGCCGGACTTGCCGTAGATCGCGGCGATGCCCGCACCCGCGCCCCCGTCCGACCTCAGCACCCTCTCGCTCGCCCAGATCGCGCAGCTGGTCGCCGAGCGCAAACTGCCGCCGGTCGACAGCTGGAACCCCGCGCGCTGCGGCGACAGCGCGATGCGGATCGCGCGGGACGGCACCTGGTATCACGAAGGCGCACCGATCAACCGCCCCGCGATGGTCCGGCTGTTCGCCGGCATCCTGCGCCGCGAACCGGACGGCGGCTACGTCCTCGTCACGCCCGCCGAGAAACTCGACATCGCGGTCGAGGACGCGCCGTTCGTCGCGGTCGAGGTCAAGGTCGCCGGCGAAGGACACGACGCCACGCTCGCCTTCCGGCTCAACACCGGCGACGTCGTGATCGCCGACACGGACCATCCGCTGCACTTCGTCGATCGCGCGGACGGCCCGCACCCCTATCTCACGGTCCGCACCGGACTGGACGCGCTCATCGCCCGCCCGGTCTATTACGAACTCGCCGCCATCGCGACGGACGCGGACGACGCTTCGCCCGGCCTGTGGAGCGCCGGCTGCTTCTTCCCGATGACGCCCGCGGCATGACGCTGGCGGCGCGGTTACGCGTACGGATGGCGGCAGGCGATGCGCGCGGCACCGTCTTCCTGCCCGGCGACGATATCGACGGCGTCGAGGATGCGAACGGCACACCGGCCGCGGTGCTGTTCGCCATCACCGACCGTCCGGAACCCGGCGTCCTGCTCACCCGCCGCACCGACACGCTGCGCGCCCATGCCGGCCAGGTGGCCCTGCCCGGCGGGCGGATCGATCCGGGCGACGACGGCCCGGTCGCCGCGGCGTTGCGGGAAGCGGAGGAGGAGATCGGCCTGCCCCGCCACTTGGCCGAAATCGTGGGCATCGCCGACCGCTACCGCACCGTCACCGGTTACGACGTCACGCCCGTCGTCGCGGTGGTCCCGCCCGACCTGCCGCTCGTGCCGCAGGAAGCAGAGGTCGCCAAATTGTTCGAAGTCCCGCTCGCCTTCCTGCTGGCCCCCGAAAACCATGCGCCGCGCACCATGATCTGGCGCGGCCGCGAACGGACGATCTACGAGATGACCTGGGACGACAACCGCATCTGGGGCGCCACCGCGGCGATGATCGTCAACCTCGCACGCCGGCTGGCGATATGATCGCGACACACGTCACGCTGCCGCCCGTCGGCGTCGATCCCGCGCTGGTGACCGCGCTGTTCGTCGCACTCGGGCCGGACGGCGCGCGCTATGTCGGCGGCTGGGTGCGCGACACGTTGCTCGGCCTGTCGCCGCAGGATATCGACCTCGCCACCGTCCACGCGCCCGATGCGGTCACCGCCCGGCTCGACGCCGCCGACCTGCGCTACTGGACCACGCCGTCGGGCGTCGCGCACGGCACCGTCACCGCGATGCTCGGGCCCCAACCGGTCGAGATCACGACGCTCCGTCACGACGTCTCGACCGATGGCCGCCATGCGCAGGTCGCGTTCACCGACGACTGGCGCGCCGACGCCGCCCGCCGCGACTTCACGATCAACGCGCTGTCCGCGGACCCTGCCACCGGCGTCGTCCACGACTATTTCGGCGGGCTGGCCGATCTCGACCAGGGCCTCGTGCGGTTCATCGGCGATCCGCTGGTCCGCATCGCGGAGGATCATCTCCGCATCCTGCGCTTCTTCCGCTTCCACGCCCGCTTCGGCCGCGGCGCGCCGGACCCGGCCTCCTTCGCCGCCTGTTCCGCACGCGCCAACGACCTGATGGCCCTGTCGCGCGAACGGATCGCCGTCGAACTGCTCAAGCTGCTGGCCTTGCCCGATCCGACCGCCACCGTGGCCCTGATGATCTCGGGCGGCCTGTTCGTCCCCGTACTGCCCGAAATCGACGCCGCCGCGCTGCTCCGGCTGTCGGCGCTGGTCGCCGCGGAGGCAGCGGCCAACATCGCGCCCGATGGTCTACGCCGGCTCGCCGCCCTCCTGCCGGTCGATCCGGCAAAAGCGGAGGGCGTCGGTCAACGCCTCAAACTGTCGAAACAGCAAGTCCTGCGTCTCAAGCTCGCCGCCACGCGCGATCCAGCCGAAACCCCCGCCGCGCTCGCCTACCGCGTCCGACTCGAACCCGCGATCGATCGGCTGCTACTGACCGGTGGTAATGTCGCCGCGCTCAACGGCTGGGAGCGCCCCGTGCTCGGCATCAGCGGTGGTGACCTGATCGCGATGGGCCTCGCTCCCGGCCCGCTCGTCGCACGCACGCTGCACCAGATCGAGCGCAGCTGGTCCGACGCCGGCTTCCCGCCCGACCGCGTCGCCAACATCGCGCGCGCCGCCGTGGAACGGGCCAAAACCGACCGCTAGCTGTTGTGCCGGCGCGCCAGCCAATAGGCATAGGCCGCCTCGGGCGTCAGCGGACGCGCATAATACCAGCCCTGCCCGCGGGTGCAGCCCAGCGCCCCCAGCGTCTGGCCCAGTTCGACCGTCTCGACCCCCTCGGCCGTCGTGCTCATCCCCAGCGCCGCCGCCAGGCTCAGCACCGCGCGCACGATCGCCAGCGAATCGCGGTCGCGCAGCATCGGCGTGATGAAGCTCCGGTCGATCTTCAGCTCGTCGATCGGCAGCTTCTGCAGATAGGCGAGCGAGGAATAGCCCGTCCCAAAATCGTCGATCGCGATCCGCACATCCTGTTCCTGCAACGCGTGCAGCACGCGCACGGCCCGCTCCGGATCCGCCACGATGCAGCTTTCGGTCAGTTCCAGCTTCATCCGACCCGCCACGTCATGCGCCGCCTGTACCGCCTCGACGGTCGCGGACACATCGTCGCGCTGGATCTGCACGGCGGACAGGTTGACGCACACCTGCACCGGCAGCTTGCGGCCCGCCGTCCGGTCCCACGCCACCAGCGTCCGCGCCGCGGCCTCGATCGCCCAGCGGCCGAGCGGCAGGATCAGCCCCGACTCCTCGGCCACCGGAATGAACTCGCCCGGTTCGATCGGCCCGCGCTGCGGGTCGTGCCAGCGGGCCAGCGCCTCGAACCCGCTCACCGCGCCGGTGCGCAGGTCGATCAGCGGCTGGTACGCCAGCGTCAGCCGGTCATTCTCGATCGCGCGGCGCAATTCGGTTTCCAGGCTGAACCGCCGCCGGACCGCGTTCACCTCGCGCGCCTGGAACAGCTCGATCCGCCCGGTCTGTTTCGCCCGCTTCACCGCAAACTGCGCATTGCGGAACAGATCGGTGGCCAGCGATCCTCCCCCGTCGGGCATGGCGCAGCCGATCGCGCAGTCCACACGGATCTCCATCTCGGACAGCCGGAACGGCGTCGCCAGCGCTGCCTGGATGCGGTGTGCCGCCACCACCGCGTCGTCGGCGACGTCGGCCAGCCGCATCAGGATCGCGAATTCGTTGCCCCCGATCCGCGCGAGCATGTCGCCGCTGCGCACCGTGCCGACCAGCCGCCGCGCGACCGTGACGATCAGTTCGTCGCCCACCGCCGACCCCAGGCACTGGTTCACCCGGCTGAACCGCGCCAGATCGACGATCAGCACGGCCAGCCCGGCGCCGCTGCGCGCATCGGGCGCGGTGTCCCGGGCGCCCCCTGCCTCGATCGCATCGGCCATTGCATCGGCGAATGCGGTGCGGTTCGGCAACCCGGTCAGGCTGTCATGCGTCATCTCCGCACGCAACGAACGTTGGGTCTGCACTTCCGCCGTTCGGTCCAGCGCGGATACCATCACCCGCTCGGCATCCGGGTCCAGCCGCGACAGGCGCGCAAGCCGCACGCGGTAGTGCTGTCCGTCGATCTCGTCGCCGTCGATCCAGTCAAATTCCTCGATCGCGTCGGTTTCGGCCGCGAACCGGCACACCGCGCTCGCCATGTCCGGCTTGTCGAGCAGGCCGTCGGACGGCACGCGCATGCTGACGGCATAGCGTTCGTTATAATGAAGGACCGTCATCGCGCCGTCGCGGACCGATACGATCGCGGTGGGGATCGGCAGCGCGTCCAGATAGGATTGCCGCACGCTGCCGATCGCGGCGATCACCTTCGGTCCAAGTCCAAGTTGAAGTCCCGCCTCGGGCGGCACGGCATCCACCGGTTGCGAATCGTCGCGAATGTCGGGCTGGCCCAGCATGGTCGACCCGACCTAGCCGCCCAATGGTTAATTCTTCATTGGTCGGTTCGCAGGGTTCGGTGCCGTAGCGTCACCGCGGCGCTCCTCGAACTTGTTGTCGCGCGGGAACCCGTTGGGCGGCATCCGCCCGCCCGCCCCGCGCGCGGTCCGCCACGCGCTCAGGTCCGTCTCGGTCCGCGTCCGCCCGCTGTCCCCGCCCATCGTCCAGCTCAAGCCGCGATCGAACGCCAGCGTCACCGCATCGGACAGCCCGCCGTCGCGGTACCGCTGCAACTGCACGCCCGCCCCGCGCGCCAGTTCGGGCAGTTCGGCAATCGGGAACACCACAAGCTTGCGGTTCTCGCCAATCACCGCGACATAATCGTCGGTGGGGTCCACCGCCCGCACGACGCGCAGCTTCGATCCCGGCCGCACATTGACCACCTGCCGCCCCTTCCGCGTCTCCGCCACCACCTCCGCCATTCGCGCGATGAACCCGCGACCGTCCCCGCTCGCCAGCAACAGCCGCCCCTCGGGCCGGGCCGGGAACATCGCGAGCAGCGCCGCCTCCCCCTCGACATCGATCAGCAGCCGCACCGGCTCCCCGAACCCGCGCCCGCTCGGCAGCTTGTCCGCCGCCAGCGTGTAGAACCGCCCATTGTCCGCCACCAGCAGCAGCCGGTCGGTCGTGTGCGCATGGAACGCGAACGCCGGCCCGTCGCCTTCCTTGAACTTCAGCGTATCGGCCGCCGCCAGGTCGCGGTGCCCGCTCATGCCCCGGATCCAGCCGCGTTCGGACAGGATCACCGTGATCGGCTCGCGTTCGATCATCGCCTCCAGCGGGATCTCGCGCGCCGGCCCCGACTCGACCAATGTCGTCCGCCGCGCGCCCAGCGCCGTCTCCGGCCCGTAGCGCTCGCGCAGCTTGCCGAGGTCCTTCTTCATCCGCGCGCGCTGCTTCTTCGGATCGTCCATCAGCGCGACCAGCCCGGCGCGTTCCTTCGCCAGCCCGTCGCGCTCGCGCACGATCTCCATCTCCTCCAGCCGGCGCAGCGATCGCAGCCGCATGTTCAGGATCGCCTCCGCCTGCCGGTCGGTCAGCCCCTCGAACTCCGCCAGCATCACCGGTTTCGGCTCGTCCTCGGTCCGGATGATCTGGATCACGCGGTCCAGATTGAGATACGCGATCAGATAGCCTTCGAGCAGCTCGATCCGGTCGTCGATCTTCTGCAACCGGTGCTCGGAACGGCGGCGCAGCACGACGAACTGGTGCGCCAGCCACGCATTCAGCGCCTGCGCCAGGTTCATCACCCCCGGCGTCCGGTTCGCGTCCAGCACGTTGAGGTTCAGCGGAATCCGCACCTCCAGGTCCGTCATGCGGAACAGGCTGTCCATCAGCATCTGCGGGTCGACCTTCCGGTCGCGCGGCGCCAGCACCAGCCGGATCGTCTCATCGCTCTCGTCGCGGACATCCTCCAGGATCGGCAGTTTCTTGTCGTTGATCAGGTCCGCGATCTGCTCGATCAGCTTGGATTTCTGCACCTGATACGGGATTTCGTGGACGATGATCGCATAGGCCGACCGCTTGTCGGCCGGCTCCACCAGCTCCCACCGCGCGCGGATGCGGAACCCGCCGCGCCCGGTCGCATAGCTTTCGCGGATCGCGGCCGCACTGTCGACCAGCACGCCGCCCGTCGGGAAATCCGGCCCACGCACCGGCCCGTCGACCGGATCGACCAGTGCCGCCGCCTCGGTCTCCGGCGCATCGATCAGGATCAGCGCGGCATCGATCAGCTCGGCCACGTTATGCGGCGGGATCGACGTCGCCATCCCCACCGCGATCCCCGACGCGCCGTTCGCCAACAGGTTGGGGAACAGCCCGGGGAACACCTCCGGCTCGATCTCCGCGCCGTTGTAGCTCGGCTTGAAGTCGACGGTGCCCTCGTCCAGCCCGGCCATCAGCTCGGCCGCCGCCGCCGTCATGCGCGCTTCGGTGTAGCGCATCGCCGCGGCGTTATCGCCGTCGACATTCCCGAAATTGCCCTGCCCGTCGACCAGCGGATACCGCAGCGAGAAGGTCTGCGCCAACCGCACCATCGCGTCGTAGATCGACTGGTCGCCGTGCGGGTGATATTTGCCCATCACCTCGCCGACGACGCGCGCGCATTTCTGGTACGCCGCGGTCGGGTCCAGCCGCAGCAGGCGCATCCCCCACAGCAACCGGCGATGCACCGGCTTCAACCCGTCGCGCACGTCCGGCAAGGACCGCGCCGTGATCGTCGACATCGCATAGACCAGGTAGCGCTGCTCCAGCGCGCTATCGAACGGGGTATCGATAATCTCGGTCGGGTCTGCCATGCCGCACGGATAGCAAAGCAGACGGAACGAAGCGAGTACTGTGGGCGCGCCGCCTCAACGAACCGCCGACCGGCTTGTTAACCATCGCCCGCTAGGACGGGCGGCCATGATCTCCCGCACCGCGCCTCTCGATATCCCCCGCGGTCCGCTGCGGCCGATCCTGTGGCTCTGGCCGTTCGCGCTCGCCCTGCTGCTCGCGGTGCCGGTGCTGCGGTCGGCGCCGCTGGTGCAGGACAGTTTCTGGATCGACTATGTCTGGGCGCAGCGCTTCCATGCCGCGCTGGCGAACGGCACGCTCTATCCACGGTGGCTCGACGGATCATTCGGCGGGCTCGGGGCGCCCGTCTTCTACTTCTACGCGCCGCTGTCCTTTTACGCCGTGGCGTTCGTCATGGCGCTCGGCCTGCCCGCCTACCCGGCGCTGATCGCGACCTTCATCCTGCTGCACGCCGCGAGCGGCCTGACCATGCGGCGCTGGCTGGGTGGCCACGGCTTGGCGCCGAACGCCGGCGCCCTGCTCTACATGCTGCTGCCCTACCATCTGATCGATTTCCACCGACGCGGTGCGCTGGCGGAGTTCGCCGCCTTCGCCCTGCTTCCACTGGTCGCCCGCGCGGTTTGCCGGGCGGAGAGCCCTCGCCAGATCGCCGCGCTCGCGGTGGCCTATGCCGCGCTGGTCATGACGCATCTGCCGACCGCGCTGCTGGCCAGCCTCCTGCTGATCCTGCCGCTCGCGCTTCATTCCTGCCGGCCGCGTCTGCCCGCGGTCGCCGCCGGACTGCTGCTCGGTCTTGCCCTCGCCTCGGTCTACCTGCTTCCGGCACTGCTGCTCCAACGTCACGTCGACATGGCGTTTCTCTGGCGACAACCGGGCCTCACCCCGGCGGCATGGAGCCTGCTCGCGCCCGACCGCTGGGTTTCGCCGTCGGCGGGCATGGTGTTCGCGTCGCTCGAAATCGCGCTCGCGGTCGCGGCCGTCGGGCTCTGGCGGTCCACCGCGCGCTTCTGGCCCGCGGTCGCGCTCTTTGCGTGTCTCGTGGCGGCGAACATGGTCCCCGGCTTCTGGGCGCTTCCGCTGCTCGCCAAGGTCCAGTTTCCGTGGCGTGCGCTCACCATCGCCGAATTCGCGATCGCCACCGCCTTTGCCGGTGCGATCGCGTCCGGTGCCGGGCGTATGCGCGCACTCTGGCTGGTGCCGGCGCTGGCGTTGGCGGTGCCGATCGTCACCACGCCGTTCGTCGCCGGTCATCCGACGCTGGCCGAACTGGACCGCGATGCGCCCGACGTGCCGGAATATCTCCCCGCCGCCGGCCCGATCCGCTCCAGCATCGCCGCGGAGGCGCTGGCCCGCCGCACGCCGGACATCACGACCCACGCCGGGCTGCAGACCCGCCGCCGCTTCTGGTTCCCGGGCGTCGTGGCACAGTGCGCCGGCGGCCTCGTACCGACGAGTGTGGACCCCGCGACCGGGCTGGTCCGGCATGCTGCCGGACGCCGATGCCGATTGTCCACCGGTCCCACCACGGTCGAACGGATCGGCTGGGCGGTCTCGGCATGCGCCGTATTGCTGTGCCTGCTTCTGACGGCATGCACCCTTCGCCGGGCCGGCGCGTTGAAGCCCCGAACCCAAGATGAAGGAGCTATCCCCATGGTCGACCTCACCCAGATCAAAGAGCACGCCAACGTCATCGGCGCCGACGGCGTCCATGTCGGCACCGTCGATCATCTCGACGGCGACCGGATCAAGCTGACCAAGAACGACAGCGGCGACGGCAAGCACCACTATATCGCGACCGGCCTGGTGGCCGAGGTCGAGGGCAACGACGTCCGCCTCTCCGCCAATGCCGACGTTGCGATCTCGATCTTCGAGGAATCGGAATAAGCCGAAGCGGGCGGTGCCACGCGAATTGCGTCCACCGCCCGCCTCCGCTAAGAACGAGACTCGTCCGCCCCGGATGCGCATCCCACCGATGTCGCATCCGGGGCGGTCCTCTTTCTACGGACACCCGTCCGAACTGCCGGAGCCGCCGATGACCCGCCGCCGCCAGATCTACGAAGGCAAAGCCAAGATCCTGTACGAGGGTCCCGAGCCGGGCACGTTGATCCAGTATTTCAAGGACGACGCCACCGCCTTCAACGCGCAGAAGAAGGGCACGATCAGCGGCAAGGGCGTGCTGAACAACCGTATCTCCGAACACATCTTCACGATGCTCGGCAATATCGGCGTGCCGACCCACTTCATCCGGCGCCTCAACATGCGCGAGCAGCTGATCCGCCAGGTCGAGATCATCCCGATCGAGGTCGTGGTCCGCAACGTCGCCGCCGGGTCGATCGTCAAGCGCCTCGGGATCGAGGAAGGGCTGCAACTGCCCCGGACGATCATCGAATATTATTACAAGGACGACGCGCTCGGCGATCCGATGATCGCGGACGAACATATCGCCTGTTTCGGCTGGGCCAGCCAGGAGGAGATGCACGACATCGCCGACATGGCGATCCGCGTGAACGATTTCCTGTGCGGCCTGTTCGCCGGCATCGGTATCCGGCTGGTCGACTTCAAGCTGGAATTCGGCCGCATCTGGGACAACGACTTCGCCCGCATCCTGCTGGCGGACGAAATCAGCCCCGACGGTTGCCGCCTGTGGGACATCGCGACCGGCGAGAAACTCGACAAGGACCGCTTCCGCCAGGACCTCGGCGGCGAAGTCGAGGCCTATCAAGAAATCGCCCGCCGTCTCGGCCTGCTCCCGGAAGGCGCCGACACGACGGTCCTCGACATGGAACAGCACCGCAAGAAGCGCGACAAGTAGGCCAGTATGGGCTACTTGGTCGGCAGGACTGCTCTACTCTATTATTTGCGGAAGGATGCAAAGGCTTCACTGGCGTTTGCCGTTTCCCTGTATCCGTTTCTCGTCATCGCAGCGCTAACGAGGGGCATAGTTTTCAGGACTTATCCCGAATTGTTTTTTAGATTTCTTCTTGGGCTTCTTGGATTCTGGCTGATACTGTTCATCAGCACAATCCTGCTGAACAGAGCCTTCTACAAGGCGCCGCGTGTCAGTTGAGAAGAACAGTTGCCTGACGCGAAGCTGCTTTGCCATTCCAGCACCATCACCGAGCTCGAGCGCCAAGTGTGTTCAGAGCGCACTCCGCAGGCCTGAGCTTTTATCAGGAGGACGGTAAAATCGGTCTGCGCTATCTTGGTGTCATGCAACGGGCGGCGGCAGAATGGGCGGCCCATCTGTCGTTTGCCTGAATTCTGACCCGGAACGGCGAAACGTCATTCGCGGCATCGCCGGCGCGCTATGCCGTGCGGATTCGCCTCTACTCCGCAGCAACCACCGCATCATCCCGCGCCGGCACCCCCGCCATACGCGCGTCGGCGACCGCCGGAGCCATCCGTACCCAGCCCCCCGGCCCCAGCTGCTCCAGCGGGCGATAGCGCGTCTTGTACTGCATCCGCGGACTCTGCTCGACCCAGTAGCCGAGATAGACATAATCCATGTCCGACCGCGCCGCGCGCAGGATGTGGTCGAGGATGATGAACGTCCCCAGCCCCTGCCGCACGCTCTCGTCCGGTTCGAAGAAGCTGTAGACCATCGACAGCCCATCGGCCTGATGGTCGGTCAGGCACGCGCCCACCAGCCGCCCCGGCCGCCCGTCCACCGCGGGCTCGCGATATTCCACCACCAGCGTGTCGACCGGCGTCTGTTCCACCATGTCGGCGAAATCCAGCTCGTCCATCTCCGCCATCCCGCCGCCCGGATGCCGCGCGGCCAGATAACGGCGGAGCAGCGCGAACTGCTCCTCGGTCGTCCACGGCTTGCACGCAGTGATGTCCAGGTCGGCATGGCGGCGGATCAGCTTGCGCTGGCTGGCGTTCGGGCGAAATTCCTTCGCCACCACCCGCACCGAGATGCACGCCGTACATTCCACGCAGGACGGCCGATACGCCACGCCCTGGCTACGCCGAAACCCGATCCGGCCCAGCGCATCGTTCAGCTCGGTCGCGTGGTCGCCCGACAATTCGGTGAACACCTTCCGCTCGATCCGGCCCGGGATGTACGGGCAGGGCGCGGGAGACGTCACGAAGAAACGGGGAAAACGGAATTGCGCGCTCACCGGCGGTGGAGCCTCTCGTCGGGGATCACTGACTATGGGGTTAGCGCACGAGTCTGAAAAGAGCGTTCATGCCCGACCGTCCTGACGCGGGACATTTCCCCTGCATCCTCGCGCGATACTCCCGCCCCGCGTCAGGCCAGCTCCACCGGCGTCACCTCATATCCCGCCACGTGCAGCGCGGTCATCAACCGCTCCAGATGCGCCCGGTCGCGCGTCTCGCACTCGATGTCGGTGATCAGCCCCTTCGCTGGCAGGGTCGTGAACACGCGCTGGTGATACACCTCGATGATGTTGACCTGCTGTTCGTCGAACACGCGCGCCAGGTTGAAGAGCTGTCCCGGCCGGTCCTTCAACCGGATCCGCAACCGCGCCAGCCGCCCCGACCGCGCCAGATCGCGCAGCAGCACGTTCGCGAGCAATCGCGTATCGATATTGCCGCCGCACAGCACGATACCCACCGTCCGCCCGCGAAACCGGTCCGGATAGGCGAGCAGCGCCGCCAGCCCGGCGGCCCCGGCGCCCTCCACGACGGTCTTCTCGATCTGCAACAGCAACGACACCGCGCGTTCCAGGTCGCGTTCGGCGACCAGCACGATATCGTCGACCAGTTCCTTGATGATCCGCGCGGTGATCCCGCCCGGCTCCTTGACCGCGATCCCCTCGGCCAGCGTATCGCCGCCACATTCCAGGTTCTTGCCGTTGATCCGGTTGTACATCGACGGATAAAGCTCCGCCTCCACGCCGACGACCTCGATCGCGCGGTCCTGCGCCTTGGCGACCGTCGCGATCCCGGAAATCAGCCCGCCGCCGCCGATCGGCACCGCGAACATGTCGATCGCCGGCACATCCTCCAGCATCTCGATCGCGGTCGTGCCCTGTCCGGCGATGATCTTGGCATCGTCGAACGGGTGGACGATCGTCTGGCCTTCGGTCGCCGCCACCGCGCGCGCATGGGCCAGCGACTCGTCGACATTCTCGCCGAACAGGATGATCCGCGCCTCGTGGCTTTCGGTCTGTTGCACCTTCACGATCGGCGTCGTGGTCGGCATCACGATCGTCGCCGGAATGCCCAGCCGCCGCGCATGATAGGCCAGGCCCTGCGCATGGTTGCCGGCCGACGCCGCGATCACGCCGCAACGCCGCTGCGCATCGGTCATCTGCAACAACGTGTTGAGCGCGCCACGCTCCTTGTACGCCGCCGTGAACTGCAGATTTTCGAACTTCAGATACACCGTCGCCCCGGTCATCTCGGACAGCGTCCGGCTCAGCAGCGTCGGCGTCCGCACGATCGCATCCTTGATGCGGGCATGGGCGGCGCGGATATCGTCGATCGAGACCGGCAGGTCGGCGGATGCGGGGGCGATGGTCATGCCGGCTCCGTATCGGACTGGACGGAGATAGAGAACCCGTGTCTTTCAAAGGTTCCTCCCGCTAGGCTGAAACCCGGGCGGCCGGCCAGGAGCATCCGAATGATCGTTTCGTTGCTGGTTCTAATCGTACTGATCCTCCTTTTTGGTGCTGCGGCGGTAAAAGGCTGGATGCGGAGTGCGGCTGTTTGGATCGTCACGATATTAGCGCTTCTTTTCGCATTCGGATGCGTTGCGAATAAGTACGCTCAATCGAATAAACAGCGGGAACATGCGGAGCTTGTATCGCTTGCGTATCAAGATATACTAAAAGATGTCGCGATAGAGTCCAGTAAACCCGTCCATCAGCTGACTGATCGGGTCACATATGATTCAGATTATGACTTATATGTATGCGGTTCAATATTAGGAACTTCGGGTTACGGTGGCCCCAATGGGCGACAGCGGTTTTTGTCCAATGGAGGCAACACCGAGCTGGAGCGGTTAAAGGCGAGCGTAGATTTCGACGTGCGAGTGGCTCTTCACTGCACAAACACACCTGAGCTCGCAGCTGGAGGGTAACGAAAGCCAGGTCGTCAGAATCTTCTCCTTTGGTAAGCTCGCGTAGGCCTCTCGCAAACCCCGCGCCCGCACTCTAAGACCACCCGATGCACGCCACCCGCACCGCCCTCCTCGCCGCCGCGGCGATCCTCCTCGCCACCGCCCCGGCGCATGCGCGGCGCAAGCCCGTCGTGCTGCCCGCGCCACCCAATGCGGGCGGCCTGATCGACAACGTCAACGGCTACACGCTCGACCAGAATGGCCGCGTGATCCGCTTCACCGGCATGCTGATCGACAAGGCCGGCCGCGTGTCGAAGCTCTACCAGTCCGGCGACACCCGCGAAAAATGGCTCGATTTCAAGCTCGACGCTAAAGGCCGCACGCTACTTCCCGGCCTGATCGACGCGCACGGCCACGTCATGGAACTCGGCTTCCGCACGACCGAACTCGACCTCGCGAACACCAGCTCGCTCGCCGATGCGCAGGCGAAACTGCGCGACTACGCCCGCGACCACACCAGCCCCACCTGGATTCGTGGCGGTGGCTGGAACCAGGAACGCTGGGGCCTCGGCCGCTTCCCGACCGCGTCCGACATCGACCGTGTCGTCCGCGACCGCCCCGTGGCACTCGCCCGCGTCGACGGCCACGCGATGCTCGCCAACAGCGCCGCCCTCGCCGCGGCCGGCATCAATGCCAAGACCAAGGACCCCGCCGGCGGCCGGATCGAACGCGATGCCAAGGGCAACCCGACCGGCGTGCTGGTCGACGCCGCCCAGGCACTGCTCGAACGCGCGATCCCGCAACCGCTGCCGCGCGAACGCGACGTGGCATTCGGCAGCGCGCAGGATCAGCTGCTTGCCTTCGGCATCGTCGCCACCGCCGACATGGGCACCACGCCCGATGACTGGAACACCTACCGCCGCGCGGGCGACGCGGGGCGGCTCCGCGTCCGGCTGATCTCCTACGCCGGCGGGATCGAACCGATGCTGTCGATCGCCGGCACCGGCCCGACGCCGTGGCTCTACGACACGCATCTCAAGATGGTCGGCGTCAAACTCTACGACGACGGCGCGCTCGGTTCGCGCGGCGCCTGGCTCAAGCGCCCCTATGCCGATGCCGCCAACCAGCGCGGTCTGCCGTTCCTCGACGATACCAAGCTCCGCAACCTCATGAGCCGCGCCGCGATGGATGGGTTCCAAGTCGCGATCCACGCGATCGGCGACGCCGCCAACGAACAGGCGCTCGACGCGATCGAGGAGGTTGCGCTCACCTACAAGGGCGACCGCCGCTGGCGGATCGAACATGCCCAGATCGTCGACCCGGTCGACCTGAAACGCTTCGGCCAGAACGGGATCATCGCCTCGATGCAGCCCGTCCACCAGACCAGCGACCGCCTGATGGCGGAAGCCCGGCTCGGCGAGTCGCGGCTGGCGGGCGCCTATGCCTGGAAATCGATGCTCGATGCCGGCGCGAAACTCGCCTTCGGGTCCGACTACCCGGCCGAATCGCCCGATCCCTTCGCCGGGATCGCCGCCGCCATCACGCGCGAGGATCCGTCCGGCCAGCCCCCCGGCGGCTGGCACCCCGAACAGAAGGTCGACCTGCCCACCGCGATCGCGGGCTTCACCACCGGTGCCGCCTATGCCAGCTTCACCGAAGGCATCCTCGGCAGCCTCCAGCCCGGCCACCTCGCCGACTTCATCCTCGTCGACACCGACCCCTTCACCGCCACCCCCACGCAAATCCGCGCCACCAAGGTCCAGGAAACCTGGGTCGGCGGCAAACGCGCCTTCCTGCGAAAATAACCAGAAAAGTTCCCCGGCGAAGGCCGGGGCCTAGACACACCCGCTTTACTCGAAGAACCGCCCATCCCGAGCGAAGTCGAGGGACCCTTCGAGCGAAGCCGAGAAGCCAACAGTTCCCCACGACGCAACAGCTCAGGCCCCCCCCAACCCGTTCGGTTCGAGCCTGTCGAGAACGCCGCGCAACGTTCTCGACAAGCTCGAACCAAACGGGTCGGGGGATCAGTAGGTCAAGACGCGAACCGCGCCCCAAAACGCAAACCGCTCAGCATTGGAGATCAAGAAACCCCACCCCCCGTCCGCGCCAGAAACCCACGCACCGCCGTCACGCCCGCATCCCCGTCAATCGCATCGCCATGCCCGCCCGGCACCGTCACCAGCGTCGCATCCACCCCCGCCGCCTTCAGCGTCTCGCTGAACCGCGTCACGGTCTTCGCATCCACCGTCCGGTCATCCCGCCCGACCACCAGCAGCACCGGCACCCGCGCCCGCACGACATAGCCCTGATAATCATAACGCTTCAGGTCGTCCGCCACCTCGATCCGCACGAACGGCCGCAGCATCCCCGGCACCATGTTGCGCCCGACCGCCGGAATGTCCGCCGCGGTCGCTTCCAGCACCAGCCCGGTCACACCGCCCGCCGCCGCGATGTTCGACGCCGGCGCCCCGCCCAGCGAAAAGCCGTAAGCCCAGACCGGCCCCGGCTTCACCCAGCCCGCCGCACCGAACGCCGCACGCAACGCCGGCCCCATCGCGATCAGCGCATCGACCCTCGCGGGCACCGTCGTGCCCCCTCGCCCCGGATAGTCGTACGCGACGATATCGGCCCCCGTCATCGCCGCCAGCCGCGCGAACCGCTCCCCCGAAGTCCGCACGAACGACCCGTTGCCGCCACTGTACAGCAAAGTCCCGACCGATCCCGGCCGCGTCATCCGCACCGCATGCACCTGCCCCAACCCCGGCAGGTCCAGCATCCGCTCGTCCAGCGTGTACCCGGGCGGCGGCACCAGCGCCGGCGGCTGCCCGCTCAGCGCCATTTCCGGAAACAGCGACCCCTGATCGACGACCGCGGTACACCCGCCCAGCACCAGCAAACCCGCAAGACCGATGAACCGCATCCTGAATCCCCCTTTTTAACACTAACTTATATTATGATCTATCCAGGGATTATTGTTCCACAATTCTGAACCTCAGCTAACGATCGCCAATTTCAGTGTTCGTTATAAGAAATAAGCGAGCAACAACTATTTCATGCAATAGACGAGACTATCGGTGGCGGCCGATCCGCTTCGACGATTTCGATTGGATAATCCGCAAACCAAATCGGGAAACCGCGTTTCTCGTCGCGTTCCGCACATCCGAGAACTTCGGTCAACCACCCGGCATAGGCCCAGTCGCGACCCTGACCCTTCGCCGCGATCATAGGAAACCGATCAAGAAACATCATGCCCAATTCACGCGCGGACCGCCCGGGCGCATCGGTCCACCCGAAATAACCATCCTGCGAACCCGTCGAATAATAGGCCACTTCATCCGGCCGATCCCCGTCCGCCAGCGCAATGCCGTCGGCCAGCATCGCGTCGGCATGCGTGATGAGGCATCGCCAGTGCAGACCGCTCGGCGCCATGCCGGAACGGAAGCGGATCCGCTGATACCCCGCCTTGTGCAACTCGTGGATCATCGTGAGCAGCCGCGTGATCGCGCGATACGTCGCGTTCGTCGAAGGCTTCAAGGAGATCGTCTGCATCGTCCGTCGTCCTTGTCCACAATCAGCCTGAATGTTCCGCGCGCTACCCCTGCGGCGGAAGCGCCGCGGTGCCGGCCCCCAACGCCAGCAACGCGAACGTCGCCAGCCAATGCTCGCCCATATAATCGCCCGCGACATGACCCAGCGCGGCGTCCAGGTGCCGCATCGCCACATCGCGCAACCCCGGCATCCCCGCCGCGTCGGCCAGTACGAACCAGCACCACGCCCGGCTGAGGTTCAACCCGTCGAGATGCGCGATCTTGCCGTCGCTGCGGTCCGACACGGTCGCCGGCAGGAACAGCGTCGCCGGCTCCCCCTTCCCCACATCCGGCAGGAAGCCCGCGAACCACGCGCCGAACCGGGCGCCCAGCACACGCGCCATCAGCACCGCCTCGACCAGCGTCGCCGACAGGAAATCGTCCCCGCCCGGCTCCCAAGCCTGCGCCCGCAGATCGCCCCCGAACCAGTCCACCGCCCGCGCCCGGATCAGCGCCGCCAGCGCCGGATCGCGCGCATCCGCCCACTCCAGCGCAAGGATCAGCGCAAACGCCGTACTGCCATGCGTGCCGGTCCGTACCGGATAGGTCAGCTTCGGCAGATACACCATGAAGCGCGCCGCAAACGCCTCCGCCAGCGGCCGCATCGCGTCGGCCCAACGCAACTCATCATGCCGTTCCAGCTCATGATGCAGCGCCAGCGCCCAGCCCCAGCCATAAGGCCGCTCGAACCCGTTCGTCCCCGGCCGGTCGAGATAGGCACGTTCGCCGCCCAGCTTCTCCGCGGTCAGCGTCGCATCGGCCCGCTGCCGGATCGCGGCCGCCTCCGGCAAGTCCGGAAACAGCCGCGCGATCCGCATCAGCTGCCACCAGCCATGGACACAGCTATGCCAGTCGAAACTGCCATGAAACGCCGGATGCAGGACCGCCGGCGCCACCACATCCTCCGGCCCGGTCAGCACCTGATCCAGCTTGAACGGCCACGGCCGCCCGACATGGCCCAACGTCAGCTCCGCGAACCGCGCGGCAAGCTCGGGTGTCAGCATCGTCATGTCCGGAACCCCAGGAAATAGATCAGCAGGATATTGACCACCAGTAGCACGACCGCCGTCGGCGCCTGCGCGCGGATCACCGCACTCCGGTCCAGGTCGAGCAGCACCGCCGGCACCAGGTTGAAATTCGCCGCCATCGGCGTCAGCAACGTGCCGCAGAAGCCGGCCAGCATCCCCACCGCCGCGATCAGCGCCGGGTCGCCGCCCATGCCCCGCACCAGCACCGGCACGCCGACCCCCGCAGTCATCACCGGGAACGCCGCGAACGCATTGCCCATCACGATCGTGAACCCCGCCATGCCCAGCCCGTAGACCAGCACCGCCACGAACAGATTGCCGTCCGGGATCGCCCGCGCCGCCAGCCCGCCGACGACGTCGCCCACGCCGGCCAAAGCGAACACCGCCCCCAGCGCCGCCAACATCTGCGGCAACACCGCGGCCCAGCCGACTCCGTCCATCAACCCCCGCCCCGCATCGAACGGCGCCCGCACGGTCGGCCGGAACCAGACATAACAGACCGCCAGCGCCACCAGCACGCCGATCGTCAGCGACACTAGAGTCACCTGCTTCGGATCGATCCAGTCCGGCTTGAGCAAAGTTCCCGCCAGCGCCACCACCGGCACGATCAGCGCCGGCAGGAACAGCCTGTTGCCATACCGCTCCGCCCCCGCACCATCGCTCGCACCGGCCGCCCCGCGCCCCACCGCCCCGGTCCCGCCCAACGCGACCAGCGCCAGCACAAGCACCCCGTTGCCGACATCCCCCAGTCGGTCCCCGGCAAAGAAGCTCACCGCGATCAGCCCGTAGAACGCCCCCGTGCCGAACCGCCGAGGATTGCTCCGGTCCATGACCGACAACCACGCAAACGCCGCAAACGTCGCCCCCGCGACCGCATAGACGAACTCAAGCCCGATCATGCGCCACACCTATGACCGAGCGAGCCAACGCCGCCCGAGCCGAGCCCGCAGAAACCCCTCACGCCCGCCGATCCAGCCACAACAACCGCGCGCCATGCACCAGCAGAGCCGCAACCGCCGTCGGGATCGCCCACAGCGACAGATGGATCGGCGCGATGTCGTAGCCGTACTGCGCCATCGTCCCTTTGATCAGCAGGATCGATCCGATCGCGATGAAGATATCCTCGCCGAAGAACAGCCCGATATTGTCGGTCCCGGCCGCCATCGCCTTCACCCGCTCGCACGTGGGTTGATCGAACCCCTGCCGCTCCGCCGCCGCGACCGCCATCGGCGCCACCAGCGGCCGCACCGTCTGCGGATGCCCCGCGATCGACGTCAGCCCCAGCGCCGCCGTCACCTGCCGGAACAGCATATAGCCGAGCAGCAACCGCCCCACCGTCGCCCCCCGCATCCCCGCCACCAACCCACGCGCCCGCGCCTGCAATCCCTGCCGCTCCAGCAGCCCGACAACCGGCAAAACGATATAGATGATGGTCACATAGCGTGTGTCGTTGAACGCCCGCCCGAACGCCGCCAACACCGCCACCGGCTCCAACCCCGCCGCCAGCCCCGTCACAAGCGTGGCAGCCGCGACGACCAACAACGGATTGAACCGCAGGAGGAAACCCAGCGCGACGACCGCAATGCCGGACAGGACTAACACGACACCAAAGACCCAACCCCGCGCCCGCCCGCCAGAACAGTTCCCCGGCGAAGGCCGGGGCCTAGGTGAAGCGCCCGCACAAAGGCCCCGGCCTGCGCCGGGGAACACTTGCGGTCATGGCTCGATCGTTTCGAAGCCGAACACACCACATCGGCGCCACAACCAACCCACGCCATCACGCCGCCCCGAACCCGCCGCCACCGGGCGTCTCGATCAGGAAAACATCCCCCTCCGCCATCTCCACCAGCGCGGTCGAGCCCAGCATCTCGACGGAACCGTCCCCCCGCCGCACCCGGTTGATGCCCACCGCGCCATCCGCTCCGCCAGCAACCCCGAACGGCGCCACCCGCCGCCGGTTCGACAAAATCCCCGCCGTCATCGCCTCGCGAAACCGGACATGCCGCACCACGCCGTCGCCGCCACGATGCGCCCCCGCACCTCCCGACCCCCGCCGGATCGCGAAGCGTTCGATCAGCACCGGAAACCGGTCCTCGAACACCTCCGGATCGGTCAGCCGGCTGTTCGTCATGTGCGTCTGCACCGCACTCGCCCCGTCGGCCGCGGCACTCGCCCCCGCGCCGCCCGCGATCGTCTCGTAATATTGATGCGCCGCATTCCCGAACGTGAAATTGTTCATCGTCCCCTGCGAAGCCGCCAGCAGCCCCAGCGCCCCGTACAGCGCATCCGTCACCACCTGGCTCGTCTCGACATTCCCTGCCACCACGGCGGCCGGATAGCGTGGCGACAGCATCGACCCGTCCGGGATCACGATCTCCACACTGCGCAGGCACCCGTCGTTGAGCGGCATCGTGCCCCCCACCAGGGTCCGGAACACATACATCACCGCCGCCCGCGTGATCGACCGCGGAGCGTTGAAGTTGCTCGGCAACTGCCCGCTCGTGCCCGTGAAATCCACGGTCGCGGTCCGCCCCGCGCGGTCGATCCGCACCGCCACGCGCACCACCGCACCCCCGTCCAATTCGTACGCGAACGCCCCCTCCGGCAGGTCCGCGATCAACGCCTTCACCGCGGCATCGGCATTGGCCTGGACATGCTCCATATAGGCCGCGACCGTGACCAGCCCGTAGCGCTCCACCAGCGCATCCAGCCCCGCCTGCCCGCGCGCACACGCCGCGACCTGCGCGCGCAGATCGGCGATGTTGCGATCCGGATCGCGCGCCGGCCACGGCCCGCCGGCCAGCAGCGCGCGCACCTCCGCCTCACGGAACCGCCCGGCATCGACCACTAGCACGTCGTCGAACAGCACGCCCTCTTCGAGGACCGAGGTGCTGCCCGGCGGCATCGACCCCGGGCTAGACCCGCCGATATCGGCATGATGCCCGCGTGCCACGACGAAGAAGTCCGGCGCATCCGACGCGCTTTTTCGATCTTTGGCGGCAAACACCGGCATCACCACCGTCAAATCGGGCAGATGCGTGCCCCCCGCATAAGGCGCGTTCAGCGCGTAGACGTCGCCGCGCAAGATCCCGCGCCCGTCCGCCGCGCCTCCGCGATTGGCGATGATCGTCCGGATGCTGTCGCCCATCGACCCGAGATGCACCGGAATATGCGGTGCATTGGCGATCAGACTGCCGCGCGCGTCGAACAACGCGCAGGAGAAATCGAGCCGCTCGCGGATGTTCACCGACGACGCGCTATGCTGCAACGCCGCGCCCATCTCCTCGGCGATCGCCATGAACTGACCGTCGAAGATCTCGAGCCGCACCGGGTCCAGCTCCGGCCCGACCTCCGCCCCGGCCACCCCGTCCACCCGCGCCAGCATCAGATTGCCGAGCGCATCGACCCGCGCCGACCAGCCCGGATCGACCACCACGGTGGACGTCGCATCGACGATCAGCGCCGGCCCCGCGACCTCGGTCCCGGCCGCCAGCGCCCCACGCCGCCGGACCGCAACGGACCGCGCCGCGCCGTCCATCCAGGCCGTCGCGCTTTCCGCTACATCCTCGCCGGCCGCCGCCCAGTCCGGCTCGTCCCCCGCATCGCCCGGCTCCACCGCCTCGATGCGCAGCATGTCGAGCACCGGCACCGCATCGCTCGCATAACCGAACCGCGCCCGGTACGCCGCAGCATAGTCCGCCGCCATCGCCGCCGGATCGCCCAGCGCCACCTCGATCGCGCTCTCGCTCCCCGGCTGACGCAGATGCGCGCTCCCGTCGACCGCCGCGTCCACGATCCCCTGCTCCGCCAGCTCCGCCCGCGCCGCGTCCGACAGCGCCGCCACCGCCTCCGCGATCGCCGGTCCGGCGTCCGCATCCAGCGCGATCCCCAGCGTCCGTTCGCGCACCGCCGACTGCCGCGCCATGCCCATGCCGTAAGCCGACAACAGGCTCGCGTGCCGGTGGATCATCACCCGCCCCATGCCCAGCGCATCCGCCACCAGGCACGCATGCTGCCCGCCCGCCCCGCCGAAACAGGCGAGCGTGTAGCGCGTCACGTCATGGCCTCGTGCCGTCGAGATCGTCTTGATCGCATTGGCCATGCTGGCCACCGCGATCGCCAGAAACCCCTCCGCCGCCTGTTCCGCCGGCATGTCGAGCCCAAGCTCCTCAAGCCGCGCCACCACCGCTTGCGCGTCGAGCGGCTGGTCGCCATTCGGCCCGAAAAGGCTCGGAAAATGCTCCGCCCGAATGCGTCCGAGCAACAGGTTGCAGTCGGTCACCGTCAACGGCCCGCCGCGCCGGTAACAGGCCGGCCCCGGTACCGCGCCCGCCGACTCCGGCCCAACCCGGAACCGCCCCTGTTCGACCGAACAGATCGATCCGCCGCCCGCCGCCACCGTATGGATCCGCATCATCGGCGCACGGATCCGCACGCCCGCCACCACCGCCTCGTTGGTCCGCTCGTACCGCCCGGCATAATGCGACACGTCGGTCGATGTACCGCCCATGTCGAACCCGATCACGTCGTCAACACCCGCCGCCCGCGCGGTATGGGCCATCCCCACGATCCCGCCCGCCGGCCCCGACAGGATCGCGTCGCGCCCATGGAACAGCGCCCCATCGACCAGCCCGCCGCTCGATCGCATGAACAACGTCCGCGCCTCCGCACCCAGCCCGGCGCGCACCTGGTCGACATAGGCCGCCAGCCCCGGCGACAGATACGCATCCGCCACGGTCGTATCGCCGCGCCCGATCAGCTTCACCAGCGGCCCCACGACATGGCTGACCGACACTTGGCGGAACCCCACCGCGCGAGCGATGTCCGCGACGATCACCTCATGCGCCGGATGCCGATGCCCGTGCATCAGCACGACCGCAATCGCCCGGAACCCGGCGTCATAGGCCGCACCCAACGCCGCACGCACCGCGTCCGGGTCGGGCGCCTGCAACACCGCACCCTCCGCCGTCACCCGCTCGCCGATCTCCACGACATCGTCGTACAGCGGCTCAGGCAACCGGATGTCGCGCGCAAAGATATCCGGCCGGTTCTGGTTCCCGATCCTGAGCGCATCGCCGAACCCCGCCGTGATCGCCAGCAACGTCCGCGCGCCCTTGCGCTCCAGCAGCGCATTCGTCGCGACGGTCGTCCCCATCCGCAGTTCCAGCGGCGGCAACGTCCCGTCAGCGATGCCCGTCAGCCGGCGGATCCCCGCCACCGCGGCATCGTCATAGCGTTCCGGATCGGCGGACAGCAGCTTGGCCGTCCGGATCGTCCCGTCGGGGTCACGCGCCACGATGTCCGTGAACGTGCCGCCACGATCGACCCAGAACCGCCACATGCTATCCGCCCCCGCGCTCAGCGCGCGGTCAGCAGCGTGTCGAGCCGCGCAGTGCCCTTGCCCACCTTCTCCAGCCGCGGATATTTCGGCCCGTCATAATAAGGGATCGCGACCGTGCTGAACCGGTCGCCCTGCTTCACCAGCAGCTGGATCGGCGTCTTGCGCGTCTGCGCGTCCTTGACCGCGGTCTTCAGCGCGTCGCCGCTATACGCCTTCCCGCCCACCGCGGTGATGACCGCATTGTTGGTCAGCCCCGCCCGGAACGCCGGGCTGTCCCAGATCACCTGCCCCAGCCCGCCGTCCGCGCCGACCGTGAAGCCGAGCGAATAGGTCAGGTCGGTGTTCTTCGCGGTCTTCTCGTTGTTCTTCCACCACTGGGTCGGCTCCGCGGCATAGACCAGCCGGTACCCGCCCTTCTCCAGCCAGCCGAGCGGCGCACGCGGCGCAATCTGGTTCACCCGCGTGTCGAGGAACGTGTTCCAATCATAGGGCACGACCTTGTTCAGCGCCGCCGCGACATCCGCGAACTGATAGGTCAGCACGCCCCAGTCGCGGTCGTTCATCCCGAAGAACACCCGCGCAAAATCGTCGAGCGACTTCTTCCCCTTCGTCAGCTCGCGGATCTGCATGTCGGCATCCAGCCAGATCAGCAGCCCCTCATTGTAATAATCCTCCGACCGCTGCCAGCTGACCCACGGCTGCGGCCGCCGCGCGGACAGGATCGGATCGTTGGTCGTATCGATCAGCGGGCGCCAGTTCCGCCCCGGCCGCTTGTCCAGCGTCGCCGCGATCGACGCATAGGCCGCAAGCGTATCCTCCTTGGACACGAGACCGGACCGCGCCTGCAGCACATAACCCCAATACTGCGTCTGGCCCTCGTAGACCCACAGGAGCGAATTGCGCATCGGCTGCGAATATTCGGCGGTGTAGAGGTCCGCCCCGCGGCGATACTTGCCGTCCCAGCTATGGGTATATTCGTGCGGCAACAGGTTGCGGCGGCCCGATCCCTCGTCCCACTTGGTGAAATAGCCCGGCGTGACGCCATTCTCGGACGACCGGTGATGCTCCAGCCCAATCCCGCCCATCTTGTCGGTGATCGCCAGCAGGAAATCATAATGGTCGTAATGCTGCGCGCCGAACAGGCGCGTCGCCTGCGTCACCAAGTTGCGGTGCTTGTGGATCTGCTCCGGCGTCGCGGCCAGCTCCTCGGGCGTATCGGCGACGATGTTCAGCCGCACGCCCGGCGCCAGCGTCTCCTGCCGGAAATTGATGCCCGCGAACATCGGACTGTCGACCAGCGTCTCGAACGACACCGGCTTGAACGCCACGGTCCCGGTCGCCGCCGGATCGACGGGCTCCAGCGCCACGCCATATTTCCAGCCCACCGGCAGGATCGCCGTCGCCGCCACCGGGATCTGCCGCGCATAATATCCGGCCGGATAGAAGGCCGTCAGGTTCCACTGCAGGTTCAGCATCTCGGGCGTCATCACCACGCGGCCCTGCGCGTTCGACACGGGCGACACATATTGGAACTCGACCGTCACCGCGGTGGCACCCTGCGGCACGTCGACCTTGACGGCGTACACCTCGACCGGATCGCGCTTCCACGGCAGCACCTGTCCGCCCGCACTGATCTTCAGCCCCGCGACATCGTCGATGCTCCCGCGTGGAGCATGGTTGCCCGGCAGCCATTTCGGATAGAGCAAGGTCAGCGGCCCGGCCTGCGCCACCGGGATCGTCTCGCGCACCGTGAAGATGCCGCGCTGCGTATCGGTCGCATCCACGACCAGCGTCACCGTCCCCGGATAGGCCACGTCGCGCGCCGCGGGAATATTGTCCGGCACCGGCAGCACCGCCGCCATCGTCTGCCGCGGCTGCGCGCTGGCGGCGACCGAGAGGCAGGTGGTGACCAGCAGGACGGACTGGACGGCAAGGCGGACAGGGCGGAACGACATCGGCAACGGATCTCCGGCAACGGGCAGACCGATGGGATGAAGCCCCTGCCCCGCCCCGTCAATCCATCACCGAACCGCCCGGACGCGCCACCCCGCACCTCCGTCGCATGGCAGAGGCGGGACCCGTGACGCCGCATCGCCGAAGCCCCGGCGAGCCCAGGGATCCGAAGGACCGGCGCCATGACCCGAGAGCAACGAACGCCCCCCGGTCAGAACGGCCCCGCGCACGCTTACGAGGTCGCCTCAGCCGCGATGATCACCTTCAGCGCACCCGTCTCGGCGGCGTTGGCGAATGTCTCGTAGGCCTCCATCATCTGGTCGAACCCGAACCGGTGCGTGATCAGCAACGTCGGGTCGATCTTCTGCGCGGCCACGATCTTCAGCAGCATCGGCGTGCTCGACGTATCGACCAGCCGCGTCGTGATCGCGATGTTGCGGTCCCACAACGCCTCCAGATGCAGCGTCACCGGTTTGCCATGTACGCCCACATTGGCGATCACGCCGCCGGGCGCGATGATCTGCTCGCACAGTTCGAACGTCGCCGGGATGCCGACCGCCTCGATCGCGGTGTCGACGCCGCGGTCGCCGGTCATCGCCATCACCTGCTCGGCGATCATGCCGGTGCTGCTGTTGATCGTCGCGGTCGCGCCGAAGCGTTTCGCGATCTCCAACCGGTTGTCGTCGATGTCGATCATGATGATCTCCGCCGGCGAATAGAATTGCGCGGTCAGCAGCGCCGCCAGCCCGATCGGCCCCGACCCCACGATCGCGACGGTCGAACCGGGCTGCACCTTTCCGTTCAGCACGCCGCACTCGAACCCCGTCGGCAGGATGTCGCTCAACATCACCAGCGCTTCCTCGTCGGCGCCGTCCGGGATCGGATACAGACTGGTGTCGGCATGCGGCGTGCGGACAAACTCGGCCTGCGTGCCGTCGATCGTGTTGCCCAGGATCCAGCCGCCGGTCGTGCAGTGCGAGAACATCCCCTTCCGGCAATAATCGCACTTCCCGCATGCGCTGACGCAGGAGATCAGGACATGGTCGCCCGGCTTGAACGCCGTCACCGCCGCGCCGACCGCGTCGACAACACCGACGCCTTCATGCCCCAGGATACGCCCCGGCGTGCAGCTCGCCACGTCGCCCTTCAGGATGTGCAGGTCGGTGCCGCAGATCGTCGTCCGGGTGATCCGCACGATCGCGTCGGTCGGATCGCGTAGCTCCGGCTTGGCATGATCCTCATACGACTTCACGCCGGGACCTTTGTAGACGAGAGCTTTCATGGGGACGTCCTTGCATCGAGGTGCGATCGTCGGCGCGCCAGCGCGCAAGATCTGATGACCGGTTGTCGAGGATCGGGACCGATCGAGGCAGCCTCGGAAACTACGCAGCCCTCCCCAGCGGCGCGGACCGGATGATCCTACGTGTTTCCCGACGCTGCACCCGGCCAATCGACGCGGCTAGACGATCGCTACCGTTCCGCGATGTGCCGACGGCTTCATTCGTCGGGGATGACCTGTGACCGAACTATTGAACGCGAGCACGCTCGCCGGGGACCGGGCGGGCGCAGCGATGCCGGAGGCCGAAACCACGCTCGTCACGCGGAGCGGTTACGCCTTCTCGGTACGACCCGCGGCGGCATCCGACGAAGCCGCACTGGCGGAATTCTTCAACCACGTGACGACGGAAGATCTCCGGTTCCGGTTCCTGACCGCAATCCAGAAGGTGAGCCACGCGCAGCTCCAGGCGCTGATCACCGTCGATCACCAGCGGACCGAAAACTTCCTCGCGATCGAACACGACACCGGCGCGATCCTCGCCACCGCGATGCTCGCGACGGACGACAGCCTGACGAACGCCGAGGTCGCGGTCGCCATCCGCGCCGATTTCAAGCGCCGCGGGATCAGCTGGACACTGCTCGACCATGTCGCGGCCTTTGCCGCGGCGAAGGGTATCGGCACGCTCGAATCGATGGAAAGCCGCGATAATCACGCGGCGATCGGTCTCGAGCGCGAACGCGGGTGGACCGCCTCCCCCTGCCCCGGCGACCCCGCCGTCGTGGTGCTGCGCAAGACGCTCGACGTCGCGCACGCCTGACCCCAATTTTCTCAAGGACATCCTCATGGTCAACTCCCTCCTCGCGCCCGACGCACGCGGCCTCGCCGACGAACGCGCGGCCGAACCGGTCATCCATCACGAACCGCACGGCTTCTCCGACCGGTTCGCGCTGGGCTTCACGAAACTCCTGCGGTTCAGCGCCGATACCTTCTTCGCCAAGCGCTACGGCCACCGCGCCATCGTGCTCGAAACCGTCGCTGCCGTGCCGGGCATGGTCGGCGCGATGTTCACGCATCTGCGCTGCCTGCGCTGGATGCGCGGCGACGAGGGTTGGATCCGCACGCTGATGGAGGAAGCCGAGAACGAGCGCATGCACCTCATGACGTTCATCGAAATTGCGAAGCCGACCTGGTTCGAACGCATGGTCATCCTCGGCGTCCAGGGTGTCTTCCTGGTCGGTTTCTCGACCCTCTACCTTCTGTCCTCCCGCACCGCGCATCGCGTCGTCGGCTATTTCGAGGAAGAGGCCGTGACCAGCTACACGCTCTACCTGCAGGAAATCGACGAAGGCCGCTCGGTCAACGTGCCCGCCCCGGACATCGCGAAGCATTACTGGAAGCTGCCCGACAACGCGACGCTGCGTGACGTCGTGCTCGTCGTCCGCGCGGACGAGGCGCATCACCGCGACGTCAATCACGGCTTCGCCAGCACCCTGGCCGGCACGCCGGGCACCGGGATCATCGCGCCCTATCCGGTTCACGCCACCGAACTCCGCGCGGCTGCCTGATCGCTTCACCCCGCCGCCGCGACCCGAGGACGACCCGATGAAATCCATTCTTCTCCACATCTACGACGACACGGGGCTGGAAAGCCGGATGCAGGCCGCATTCGATCTCGCGCGGGCGTTCGGCGGCCACATCACCTGCCTGCATGCGACACCCTACGAGGATTATCTGGCCACCGATCCGCTCCTCGCCGCGGCACTCCCGGCGGAGTTCTCCGCCAAGATGGAAATGCTCCGGATCGCGCTTCAGGCACGGGTCGAAGCCAGGATGCAAAGCGAGGGCGTCACGTGGGAATGGCGCCATATCGACGACGCGATGGCGCGCGGGCTGATCGCCGGCTCCGCGCTGGCCGATGTGATCGTCCTCAGCCTGGCCGGCCCGGCGGCGACCTGGGATGATCCGCGTCCGCTGGCCGCCGCGGTGGCGACCGGTGCGATGGCCGCCGTGCTTGCGATCCCGACCGACGCCCGACGCTTCGATGCGAGCGGCCCCGCGCTGGTCGCCTGGAACGGCTCTGCCGAAGCCGCGCTGGCGGTGAAGGCGGCGCTGCCGCTCCTTCGGATCGCCTCTTCCGTCCACCTGATCGAGGTCGAGGACCGCGCGCAGGCCTATCCGCGCGACCATGCCGCGCGCTATCTTTCCGACCACGGCATCGCGGTCGAGATCATCCAGCGCGGCCCGATCGACGGCAGTGTCAGCCGCGCCCTGATCGATTCCGCAACGGGGATCGGGGTGGGCCTGATCGTCATGGGCGCGTTCGGCCGCTCGCGGCTTCGCGAACTCCTGCTCGGCGGGGTCACCCGGGACCTGCTCCACTCCAGCCCGGTCCCGCTCCTGCTGGCGCACTGACGGACTGGCGCCCGGTTCACGAAAACGACCAGAAAGCCATCATGCCCGATCAGGACCAGTCCCAGACGACCGCCGAACTCCGGCTCCGCGCGCTGTCCCGCTGGGATGACGAGGGCGGCGCGATCGCGACCCCTCAGCCCTTGCACGCCGACGTCGCGCCGTTCACCCATGCCGAAATCGTGCAGCTGCGGATCCGCGCCATCGCCGTCGAAAACCTCCTGATCGCCGTGCTGGCCGAGGGAACCGACCGACAACGTCAGGTGGCGCGCGACATGGCCGCCTACATCGCCCCGCGGTCCGGCTTCACCCATCACCCGCTCACGATCGACGCCGGCCAACACATGACGTCGCTCATCGAGCGCGCCGAACACTACCGCACGATCGCGTCCTGACCGGCGGCGCACCGTTCGGCAACGGGCCGCCCTTGCCACACCGGGCCGATGTGCAGGCTACGGCCACCAAGGCCTTCCATGCCGACATCGCCCGCCGCTTCGCCGTGGCGCCGTGAAACCACCCGCGCCACGCCAGATATGGTCGCCGACGCCGCGCTGGCGTTCAACCGCACGCTGTTACCGCGCGCCGCGGCCGCGACGTTCCAGAACTTATTGTAGGGTGACCCCCGACGGGGGGTTGGTGGACAGGGTACCGCTCGATGCCAGACCGTAAAATGTTGTAAATGCTTGCATTTCTAACCGTCCCATTCGGACGATACCCCCAAGGATACCCCCGCATTTCTTTTGTGCTCTTCGTTAATTCGTCGCGCCGGTGGCGACGAAGGCATCGATGAGGGAGCGTTTCCAGCCGACTGCGCGGATGCCGATCTTCCGATTCGCGGGGAATAGGCCTTGATCCATGAGCCGGTAGATCGTGGTCCGGCTGAGGCCGGTGCGCTGCTTGACCTCAGGCAGCCGCAGAACTTCGTCGGGTCGATCAGACATAGGAGCCTCGTTCGATTTCGGGGTATTGGGGGTATGGTTCGTCATGCGGCGTGGGCCGCGATGGCGTTTTCGATGTCGAGCTGCCGAGCGTCCGGTTCGTCGCGTCCGTATCGGACGGTCAGGTAGACGTCGGACCAGGTCGCGTGACCGGTGGCGTCATGGTGGCGCGCGGCAAGTCCCTGGGCGTTCGGGCTGGTCCAGTGCGCATCGCTGCCGTGGCAGACGAAGCACCCTGCCCGCACGTTACGGCCGGTGAAAGTTTTACGAGGCGCCGCCGCCGTCATGCGAACAACGCCAGCTGCGGCCCCGCGACGAACGGCATGATCGCCGCCAGCTGAAGCTGCGCCACTTCGTCGATCGCGCCGGCAGGGGCGATGGCCGTCTGGGGGTCGCTCGCGTGCGCTTCGAACGATTGGGCGGCCGCGTCGTAGCCGAGCTTCCGGCAGGTCGCCGCGCTGGCCTCCATGCGGTCCGCCCAGGTGCCGGCGAACGGGTCGAACTCGCCGTTTGCCCAGAAGACGGGATGCGACCAAGCGGTGGCTGTGCGATCAGGCACGCGAGCGGTCGGCGCGACGGCCGGCACGAGATCCGCGGCGATCGACGCGTCGAGCTGCGCGCGGTGGCGTGCGACAACGTGCTGCAGTGATGCGACGATCACGGCTTCGCCTTCGCGGCGGAGACCGATGCGGGCGTAGAGATCTAGACGAGCCTCGAGCGTCGCGACAAAACGCCCAATCCACGCGCGTCGCGACTGCGTCATCAGTGGAGACCCAGCGCGTTGCGGTAGGTCTCGACCAGAGCGTCCATCTCATCGCGGGCGTCCTTGCCCATCTTTCGAAGGCGGACGATCGTCTTCATGGTCGCGGGCACGAACCCGGTGGACTTGGCCTCCTGATAGACATCCTTGATGTCGTCGGCCATTCCCCTCTTTTCTTCCTCAAGGCGTTCGATACGCTCGATGAAGAGGCGCAATTGGTCGGCAGCGACGTTGTCGTCGGACATGGGTTGGATCCTTTCTATTGGGGGCGGCGGCGAGGTTTGGAGAGGGCGCTGCCGGCTAGCGGACCGCGGAGGCGATCACGTCGCCGGCGCCGGCGGCGAGCTGTTGCGGCGTGACGGTGTAGGCGAGCAGCGTGCCGATGATGGCGGCGAGGCTGAACATGGCGGCGCGGACGCGCAGTTCGCGCGGGTCGGACGGGGGACCGGCGACGTGCGAGCATGGCGGGCAGTCACAAGCCACGGAGTGTATCCGCATGGCGGGGCGCGGGGCGGTTGCGATCGGCGCGCGCATCATGCCGCCAGCCCTTCGGGCATGAAGGTCCGGCCCATGGCGGCATCCATCCAGTCCGCCGCGTCGCGGAGCGAGCGGGCCTCGCACCGGGTGCAGAGCGTGTCGCTTGCCCAGCCGCAGGTGCCGGCAAGCTCGCTGAGGCAGGGATCCCGCTCGCTGCAGGCGCAGCCGGTACAGATCCGCGGGTGGCGATCCTCCGGACCCTCGCAGAGCTGGCGATAGACGGCGACGTCGAAGCGGAATGCGGCGCGGAGGCGGATCACGTCCGTCGGCTCCGCGATGACGCCGTCGGCTTCCCACAAGCGCACCAGGGCGAAGGCGGTGCGCCGGTTGGCGATGCGGGGCGCGAGGACGGTGGCGACGTCGCCGATCGAGAGGCCGGCGGCGACACGGCGCAGGCGGAGATATGCAGCTGGGGTCATCAGGCGATCCTTCCGTTCGAGGTTCAGCGGGGGGTGGCGCGGGCGATCGCGGCGATGACGATCGCCGGAAGGGCGAGGATGGCGAGGAATACCAGGAGCAGGATGGCGGCGGTGCGCGGGCGGGCCATCGCCGTTTCGAGGACCACCTCGCTCTGAAAGCTGGAGCCGGGCAGACGGGCAGGATCGTGTCGTTTCACGGCATTTCTCCGGGCAAGGGGAAGGCGAGCCCGGCAGCAGGGGAGCTACCGCCGGGTCAGTCATGGTGGTTTGGGATCGGTCAGGCGGGCGGCGGGTGCCGCACCGGATCAGCCGGGTCGGAGGGGTGCCGCTACCGCGACGCGGGGCGGAACCTCGTCATCGTTCGCGGGCAACGGGGCATCGTCGTTCGCCGGTTTCGCCCTGCTCCACTGGAGGTTCGGATTTGAGAAAGGGAGGCGGGGCACCTCCGGGTTGAGGACGTCGGGCTGGCGCAGCACGCGGATGATCGACAGCTGCGAGACGCAGCGGAAGCCGCATCCGCCACAGGAGTATTCGGCTTCCCGCACGGTCAGCGTCACCTGCTGACTGGTGCGGACAACCATCCTTTCCGCGCAATGCGGACAAGCCATGCCGGCATTTCGAGATTTCGTAGTACGCGTCATTTTTGGGCTCCCCCCAAGGTATCCGAGCCGGCCGGTGCGGGCGACTTCAGGAATGATCCGAGGCGGCGGAGCAGCACCGCGATGCGGGTGGCGGCTTCCTGCGTCTCAGTGATCGCCCGGTGAACCTGCGCGGGGGTGGCGCCCGGCACGGCCACGACGAGCGTGTGTTGCAGAGCCTCGCCAACATCGCGCGCGGTCGCGCCGACCGTCGGCGATGGCGCGCAGCGCGTTCAGCAGCGTGCCGGTCACGCCTGCCTTGCCGATCGCGGCGTCCAGGTCCGTCACCAGCACGGGCGTGTCGAGCGGGAACACGGTGGCGTCGGCCGCGGGGCCGGTCGCGATCAGGCCGACGACGGCGGTGGCGACGGTGACGAGGGCGCGCGCGCCTTCGCTCAGTTCGGTGACGGTAATGCCATGCTGGTAAGCCATGCGGAGATCCTTCAGGCGGTCGCGAGGGGGACGGTAAGGGAGGTGCGTGCGGCGGGGGTGACGTCGGTCCGCTGCCCGTCGATGACGAGCCGGGCGGTGCCGGCGGCGTCGGCGACCAGCGAGATCGCGGTCAGCTTCAGCCGCGGTTCCCAGCGCAGCAGCGCCATGGCGGTCGCGGCGAACAGGCGGAGCCGGAGCGCGGGCGTCATCGCCTGATCGACCAGGCCGAACAGTTCGGAGCCGTAGTCGCGGCGGCCGACGCGCGTGCCGAGCGGCGTCGTCAGGATATCGGCGACCGACTGGCGGAGATGTTCGGCACCGTCGAGCGGGCGGCCTGTGGTGGCGGACATGCCCATCATTTGAACGGCACCAGCGTCTTCGCGCCGCCCGACTGGACTCCGGCGTGAACGTGGCTCTTCAGGCTAATCCCATCCGCCACGACGTCGTCGGAAACGGTGACCTTGCCGGTGATGGTGACGGGGCCGATCAGCTCAATCCCACCCGGCGCATCGATCGTCGCGGACCCGCCGGCGGGGAGCTTCGCGGTTAGGCGGTGGGCGACGGCATCGTAGCTGATCTCGGCACCGTCCGCGAAGCGCAGCAGGTCGAGCTTGTCAGCCGAGGACGGGGCTGGGTTGGCGTCGGAGTAGAGGCCGAGCAGCACGACGCCGGACGCCGTGTCACCTTCCGGGCAGAGCAGCAGGCACTGTTCGCCGATCGTCGGCGGCGACCAGGCGCAGGAGCCGCCGGCGCGGAATGCGAGCCACGGCACTTCGTCGGTCAGCAGGTCGCCGATCCGGACCGTGCAGGTCGCCGCCGCGCGGTCGACGGTCTCGATCGTGCCGAGGCGGATCGCGTCGCCGATCAGGCGCTGGGTGTCGGAAGGGTCGCTCATGGTTGGGGACCATGGCGGGCGACGCGGCGGGGCGCGCGGTCCGGCTACTGTAGAATGCGTCTCTACAGTAGCCGGGGCGACATACTAACTAGCTGCGCTAGGGCCGGAAATTGCAAAAACGCGCCCTGGCGAACTTTCGATCTGACTATCTTTCCGTCCCGAAAAGCACAGCAGAGAAATATCTCCTAGAATCAGCGATCAACGTTAATAGTGGTCTAAGAAAGGTCTACAGGGTTCGCATCCGCGATCTCGCTTCCGGGATCGACTGGCGTGTATATCCATGTATTTAATATCGCGTGCTCCGGGAATAGCACAAGATTTGTGCCAGTAGAATTCTGCTGTGACGGATAGATAATTCCGTTCATATTACGCTTGATCACGTCATCAAAGCATTTCCAGCTCGAGCAATCAGCCGTTTTGTCGCCATTATCGAATAACTCGCGAGCATCCTTCCAGGCGCAAACCCAATCAATCCAGTGGCTATCCATTCCGGACACTCCACCTCTCAGATCAACAAGTCTTTCCGAACTAAAATTAACGGGAATAGTCACTACCGGACGTATCGTACCGTTCCAATATTCCTTCAAAGCAGTCTCGGGCTCAAACGAGAGGTACATGGCACTCTGCCCATGCCTGTTGAATCGGCCAGCAGATTTACGTGCGCCAATCGAGGCAAGGCCAGTTGAATAGTATTTCAACGAGGTGGCTCGGTACAGGATCCGGTCTTTCACCGACGAAATTGCAAAACTCACGCTTCAATTCAACCCTGAAAGCCAAAGCGCAATTCGTCCAAACGAGAAATTACCCGTCCAGTGCGGCCATCTTGTATGAGCTGCTCACCGGTCACGCCAGTTCCATCAAAGTTTTTGGCCTGCAAAAAAACCTCAGCTTCTCGCTCTGAACTAAACAGGTCAAGTGAGTACATAACAATGCCACGTTTAGCTGTGAGCGCCTCGTCAGCCGAAAGTCTTTTTCCGGGTTCAACCCCTAGCTTCTTAACACGCTCTCCGACTGTCAGCCGTTCTTCAATACGGGACAGCTCTGGTTCATTTGCCTGCAACGTTCCCGTATCGACTTCCAAGACGGGCCCTTTCGTCAGAGACGTGAACTCAACGTAGTTGCCCTTTTTTCCCTTTTTGCCCTTGGCACGCCAATGAAAAATCGCACTCTTGGGGGATTGGCCCTTTAGCGTCGGCGCAGTAACGAATCTCACAAGATCGCCGCTAAGATTGCCTACGAGCACCCCCTCTTCGGCTCCACTACCGAACTTCTTCGGAAAGCGTTTCGCCTTAGAAACGGAGATCTCAGTCCGATTCCCCAGAGTACGAAACTTCAAATTTTTCTCGTTGGCAGCCATAGGCTAAATTTAGCGCCTAATGCTGTCTTAGCAAGGTTATTCGAGCCATCTCAGGGAGGCGATACACGAGAATGACGACGCTAAGAAACGTCGCGATGGCCTCGGTTTTGAAGGTTTGATCCATGTCAAGAGACTAGGTTAGGAGACTCTCGTTTCTTTAATTCAATCTTAACAATTGTTCGGTTCCGCCGCAAAGTTGGAGATCAGCAGCTCGGCCGCCTTCGTCGCGGTGCCCGACGCGACGGTGTAGGTCGTGTAGATGGGAACCATGTCGAGCCCAGCGAAGGTCGAGCGCACGTCCGGGTTGTCGTTGATCGACAGCAGGAAACGGCCCTTGATCCCGCGCAGCTGGTTAGCGAGCGACGCGAAGTCCGCGCGGGCGAACACGTCCCGACCGTAGTCGGTCTCGGAATTCCAGTAAGGCGGATCTAGATAGAAGAGCGCCCCGTCGCGATCGTAGCGCCGGATGAACTCGCCGTACGGCAACCGCTCGATCGTCACGCCCTGAAGCCGATCATGCAGGTCCGCCAGCATAGGTTCGAGTTTGCCCACGTCGAACCGTGCTGGATTTGCCGCGCTGACACCGAACACCCGCCCGGCGACCTGCCCGCCGAACGCCAGGCGCTGGACAAAAAGGAAGCGGCACGCGCGCTGCAGGTCGGTCAGCCGCTCGGGATCCTGCCCCAGCAAGCGCTCGAACTCCGCCCGACCGGCGACCCGGAAGCGAAGCATGTCGATCATGTAAGGGTAATGTTCGGCAAGGCACCGGAACAGGCCGGAGACATCGCCCGAGATATCGTTGATCGCCTCGGCGCGCGGGCGGCGCGTGCGGCGCAGGAAGATGCCGCCCATCCCGACAAACGGTTCGGCGTAGCTGGTGTGCGGCGTGCGATCGAGGATCGCGCAGATCCGCTTGGCGAGGTTGCGCTTGCCGCCGATGTAGCCGGCGACGGGACGAGTGGGCGAGACGGGTTCGAGATCGGTAGACATGTTGGATTTCCTGCACGATGCCCCCGCCGGATCCCGGCGGGGGAACTGGACACGGCCGCGGCCGTGCATGGTGCGGGTGCAGGCCCGCGGTCGGGGATGTTGACGCATCCCTGACCCCCCGGCTGGGGGATCAGTCTTCGGTCGGCGCGACCGGCTCGGCCGGCGCTTCGAGCGGCTCCGGCATCGGCTGCTCGACGACGTTGGTCACGACGCCCACGCCGATCTTGTACGCCACGCCGCGCGCGACGTCGGCGATGCGGGCATCGGTCGCGGCCTTGTCGAACGTATTGCCCTTGTAGCAGCCGTTGACGAACCGGTCATGGACGACGTCGTCCTGTTCGAACCGGACCTTCAACTTGCGGGTGTCGTTGTCGCGTTCGAGGATGGTGGTCTTCATGGGTCTTGCTCCTGGGGTTGAAACTCAGTGTCCGATCGCTTCCCAGCGCGCGGCGGTGCCGATGCCGGCGGGGCCGCCACCAGGCGCGGCGTGCCCGACGAGCATGCCGTTCCGCGTAAAGCTGCCGACCCCCGCCCAGGCGGCTGGGATGCCCGCCGCGAGGTTGGTGGCCTGCGCGCTGAGGCAGCGGTTCGGGAAGGCGACGGGGAAGACGACGTTGGTGACACCGCTGCTGTCGGTGACGATCGCCTCGCCCCACTGGCGGATCAGGCCGCCGGGCATCCGCTGCCAGCCGGTCGGTTCGAGCGACTGGTTGCTGAAGTCGGATATTAGGGCGAAGTCGGAGGCGTGGCGTCCGTCGAGCAGATCGGCGTCGAGCCCGGAGCCGGACCCGTCGTTCGACGAACGCCAGACGTCAGTCACGTGGAAGTCAAAGACGATGTTGCCGAGGTCCGAACCATCGACCTGCGCACGTAACCGCGAGCCTGCGCCCCACCCGATATAGACCCTGTTCGCGCCCTGCCCCGCGCCGCCGCCCTGCGTGACTGGCACATAGCCGAGGCGGTCGGTGATCGCGCTGTACCAGCTGCTGCCGAGGCCACCCAGCAGGTCGGCGTCGAGGCCGGCCAACGCGATTTATGTCGCTGATCTGGCGGACGCGACGAAGCGCGACTTCGTCAATCTCGACGCGCTCGCCTTCGATGCCGTCGAGCTTGTCGACGAATGGCACCGCGACGATACCGACCTGGTCGTGATCGTCGGGCGTGACCTGGTCCACGACAAGTATTTCAACATCGTCAACGCGGCCGGGGACAAGGCGACCGAGATGCTGGCGCGCGACGTCATCATGTCGGAGAAGAAGATCGGCGGGATGCCCGCGGTCCGCGTCCCCTCGTTCCCCGCGAACGCGATGCTGATCACCAGTTTCGAAAATCTCGCGATCTACACGCAGGCCGGCACCACCCGCCGCCAGCTCCGCGACGAACCGGCGCTCGACCAGATCGAGAACTACGAGTCCGTCAACGAGGCCTACGTCGTCGAGGACTATGGCCGCTGCGCCTTGGTCGAGAACATCGTCATGGGCGCCAAGCCGGCCGCTTAAGCGGCTGCTGTCCCATCCCCCCGTTCGCCCTCTACCGATCAGGAAGCCGCAATGAGCCTCGCTCGCCGCCACCGGGACCAAGTCCTGGCACAATCAGCAGCCGCGGCCCTTCCTTCGGTGGAGGGCGGGCTCGCCACCATCGGCGAACTGGCGTCCAGCCATGCCGATCGTGCCGCTGCCCAATACCGTCGACGGGCACGACGGGCGGTGTCGGAGCAGCGCCCAACATCTTGGTGAAGAATGCTGCCATCGCCGAGAATGCGCCGGCGCTCGGGTCCGCGGGCACGTCCTCGAACTCGATCTTCGTCTCGATCGGCTGGGTCAGCACCGTGCTGCTGTGCTTGGACGTGAATTCGAGCAGCTCGGTCCCGAGCGACGCCGGGCTGTCGGTGACGGCGAGGCCGACTAGGTACGCCTTGCCGGTGCCGGCGAAGTTCGGGTTGATCTCGACCGAGGGATAGACCTTCTGCTTGTCACGGTTGAGCGTGACGAGACTGTCTGTGGCGTCGACCATCGCGAAAAGCGCTTTGCGGGTCTCCGACTTGCCGTCGATGACGATCACCTTTTCGCCGGCCTCGACATTCAGGACCGACCCGTAGGCGTTGAACGGTGCGTCGGCGCTGAAGCCGCGGATACCCGTCGCGCGGTCTCGATCGCGGGCCGGGCCTCGATCGTCCGGACGATCGTCAGAACCTGATCCGAACGAACCGTCGCAATGTCCTGCTGTCCGATCACGGGGAAGACGTAGTCCATCAGACTGCGAATGACGTCGTCCGCGTAGTGCGGCGTCCAGATCGCCGACTGGAGCGCATGCCACTCCCGGGCGATCGTCTCGAACTTCCGCGAGTGTTCGACGTCCTGCGGTGTCGCCTTGGCTCCTGGATCCTGTCCGTCGTGAAGGAGACGACGTGCGTCGTCGCGCATCCGGCGCGCGTCCTTCAGGCTGACTTTCGGATACGGCCCGAACGTCAGCAGCTTTTCCTTCTGCTGGAACCGGTATTTCAGCCGCCACGAACGAAAGCCGGTAGTCGTGACGAACAGGTACAGCCCCTCGCCGTCCGCCAGCTTGTATGCGGCCGCGCGTTTCTCCGCCGCCTTGCACCGGATATCCGTTAGCATCGGGTACCCCCAACGCTGGAAGGCGATACCCCGAGAGTACCCCCCGGCTGGTGATGCTGTTGCGGATAGCTACGGTACATTGTGGGACGTCGTATCGCGCCGAAAACCCTACAGCGCAAAGGTTTTTCCGGGCTCCCGGGACGTCGCGGTATCTCGCGGAACCTCCCCAAATTAGGGGGTTGGTGGACAGGGTAGGGTTCGAACCTACGTAGGAGAAACTCCGGCAGATTTACAGTCTGCTGCCTTTAACCACTCGGCCACCTGTCCACAGGCGTCCCTTGCGGGAGGCGGCTCAATGGCGAATGGCGGCCCCCCTGTCAACGCCGCTCGTCGCCGCACGCCCGATCGATCCACATGTTTCGGCGACCACGATTGGCTAATTCGCGGCGACCGGGCTAAGGGCCGCCATGCGCAAAGGTCATCGCCCCTCATCCGCCGCCCCCGGCCGTCCCCGTATCTGGGGCAAGCATCCGGTTCTCGCCGCCCTCGCCAACCCGAACCGCGACGTCCGCCGCGTCTGGGGCACGCAGGAGGCGCTGGCCGGGCTGGACATCGACAAGTCGATCCCGATCACCTTCGCCCAGGGTCCCGACCTCGGCCGGCTGGTGCCCAGCGACGCGCCGCACCAGGGGCTGGTGATCGAAGTCGAGCCGCTGCCCGACATCTGGCTCGGCGACCTGCTCGAACTGGGTCAGGACAACGAACGCCCGCTCGTCATGCTCGACCAGGTCACCGATCCGCACAATGTCGGCGCGATCATGCGGTCAGCGCTGGCGTTCGGCGCGCTCGGCATCATCACGCAGGACCGCCACTCCCCGCCGGAATCCGGCGCACTCGCACGGTCCGCATCCGGCGCGCTGGAGGTCCTGCCCTGGATCCGCGTCGTCAACCTCGCCCGCGCGCTCGACGAGATCGGCGAGGCCGGCTACTGGCGCATCGGCCTGACCGGCGACGCCCCCCGCACGCTCGACGAGGCGCTCGGCACCGCCAAGCTGACCCTCGTCATGGGCTCGGAAGGCGAAGGCATGCGCGTCAACACCCAGGCCCACTGCGACACGCTCGCCCGCCTGCCGATCAGCGACGCGGTGGAGAGCTTGAACGTGTCCAACGCGACCGCGATCGCGCTCTACGCCGCCTCCACCCGCAAGCTGGGCTAAGGACAGACGACACGTACCGTACCCCCGCGCAGGCGGGGGTCCAGTTCCGCGCTCCGATCTGGATCCCCGCCTCCGCGGGGATACTGCAAAGCCGTATCCAACCCATCGCCAGTTCCCCGGCGAAGGCCGGGGCCTAGGTGAAACGGCTGCGTCTAGGCCCCGGCCTACGCCGGGGAACGCTCAGCGGCCGGGTTCAAAAACCCCACCGCAGCCCTTAATCCTCCGGTGCGATCGCCACCTTCAGCCCGTCCAAAGCCTCATCGAACGGGATCTGGCACGACAGCCGCGACGTCGGCGTCCGCGCATCCGAACTGTCGAGCAGGTCGTCCTCGTCCGCATCCATCGGCAACAGCTTGTCGGCAAAGGCCGGATCGACCACGATGTGGCATGTCGCGCACGAACAGCATCCGCCGCATAGCGCGAGCAACTCGTCGATCCCCGCGTCGCGGATGACCTCCATCACCGACAGCCCGGCTTCGCCTTCGATCGGATGTTCGGTCCCGTCGCGCGTGACGACAATCAACTTGGGCATTAGGGCATCCTTCCGACGAACCGTCCTGGTCGCGCTATGTCCGCGTGCCCCGGCGAACGCAAGCGTAGCAAACGGGCCAGACGCATGGGATTGAACGCGGCAGACCTCGACGCCGGCCTCACCGCGCTGGCCGCGATCGAACCGGCGTTCGCCGCAGGGATCGGGCGGATCGGGATGCCCGCGCCGCGGATCTACGACCGCGGTCACGCCACGCTGCTCCGCACCATCGTCGGGCAACAGGTCAGCGTCGCGTCGGCCGCCGCGGTCTGGACGCGGCTCGAGGCGCTCGTCGGCCCCGGACTCCCGCTCGACATCCTGGCGACGATGTCCGACGAGACGCTCCGCACCGCCGGGCTCTCGCGCCAGAAATCGGCCTACGCGCGCAGCCTCGCGGACGAGGTGTTGAGCGGCCGGCTCGATCTGGCCGCGCTCCCCGCCGGCGACGAAGCCGCGATCGCCGCGCTGGTCGCGGTCAAGGGCATCGGCCGCTGGTCCGCCGAAATCTACCTGCTGTTCGCCGAGGGGCGGCCCGACGTCTGGCCTGCGGGCGATCTCGCGATCCAGATCGAGGTCGGCCGGCTGCTCGGGCTGCCCGCCCGTCCCACCGAACGCGAAACCCGTGCGCTGGCCGAACCCTGGCGGCCGCATCGCGGGGCCGCCGCGATCTTCGCCTGGGCACATTACAACACGCTCGTGCTGTAGAATCGCCGCCACTGGTCAATCCGCCGGCGGTGCGGTATCAAAATTTAAACCGGTCCCGGTACAGGACCGTCTGACTATGGATAGCTGGAACCTTCATGATCTGCCGACGGCCACTGCGGTCGAGTCCGGGCCGGGTGACACCGACCGGGAGTCGTTCGGGCTGAACGCGGAGGCACCCCGCCGGCTCGACCGTCCGCCGGCCGCCACCGACCGCGCACTGTTCGCGCCGGACTTCGGCTGCCGCTTCGCAATCTTCGGCGATGCGGAGGAGGAATTCGACTGGACGCAGCCCGTCCGCCGCGATGCACGCGCCACCACCGCGATGCTGGCGCTGCCCGCCGCCAACCGCCGCTTCGTGGACCGCGGCATCGTGCCGACCTATCTCGTCGACTATCCCGTGGTCGAAACGCCCGCCAGCGCCGATGCGGTCCGCGCGATGATCGAGGCGGACGAATGCGAGGTCGGGACCCAGCTCCACCCCTGGGTGAACCCGCCCTATGACGAGGTCGTGTCGCAACCCAACAGCTTCGTCGGCAACCTGCCGCGCGCGCTGGAACGCGCCAAGCTCCACGCGCTGACCGACCAGATCGAGGTCGCCACCGGCGTCCGCCCGGTCATCTACCGCGCCGGGCGCTACGGCATCGGCCCGAACACGGCCGGCCTGCTGGCGGAGGCGGGCTACCGGCTCGACGTCTCGGTCCGCGCGCTGTTCGACTACAGCGACCAGACCGGCCCGAACTTCGCGGGCCATCCGGTCTGGCCCTGGTGGATTTCGCCGACCATGCTCGAACTGCCGCTCACCGCCGGGTACACCGGGCTGCTCAACCGCCACCCCCAGCTGCACCGCCACGCCGCGCTCCGCGGCCCGCTTGCCCGCCTGCGGCTGCTCAACCGCGTCGCGCTGACGCCGGAGGGGATGCCGCGGGCGGAGGCGCTGGCCGTGATCGACCGGCTGCTCGACGAAGGCATCACCTTGTTCAGCCTGTCGTTCCACACGCCTTCGGTCGTCCCGGGCCACACGCCCTACGTCCGCGACCAGGCCGATCTGAAGGCGTTCTGGAGCTGGTGGGACGCCGTCTTCGACCGCTTCGACCGCCACAACGTCAAACCCGCCCGCGCCAGCGAAATCATCGCCGCCGCAGTTCCGCGGACCGAGTAACCAACCGTCAAGTTCCCCGGCGAAGGCCGGGGCCTAGGTGAAACCGCGTCACACGGCTGTCGAAGCGTTGAAGACCCCCCGCTGCTAAGCACTACCCAGGCCCCGGCCTGCGCCGGGAACAACGGACTACCGCCGCAGCAACAACCGCATCGCCTCCAGCACCGTCGTGCGCGCGAACGTCAGCACCAGCCCGCAATACACCGCACCCCCGACCACAACGAGCACCGCCAGCCGCAGCGCCGGGCTCCGCATGTCGATCATCTGATCCACGCCCAGCACCGCCAGCGCCATCACGATCCCCGATCCCAGCCCCGGCAACACCGCCCGAACCATCGCCTTCGCGGTCACCCCGATCACCGGCATCGCCAGCCGCGCGGTCACCAGCATCAGCAGCGGCGTCCCCCAGGCCCAGGCACTCGCCAGCCCGATCCCGCCGCCGATCGCATGGATCCCGACGATGAACGCCACCGGCATGATGACCGCGCCGCACGCGCTCACCCGCACCTGCACGCCCGGCTGCCCCAGCGCGGTCGCGGCCGGCGAGAACAGGATCTGCATCGCCAGCGCCGGCATCGCCAGCGCCACGATCCGCACCAGCGGCACCGCCTCCGCCCACTTCTCGCCGAGCACCGTCAGGATCAGCGGCTCGGCCGTCGCCGCCAGCCCCAGGCAGAACGGCGCCGCGATCAGCATCACGATCCGCGCCGCCTTGCCGAACCCGTACGCCACCGCCGCGCGGTCGTTCTGAATCCGCGCATAGGCGGAGAAGGCAACATCGTTCAGCGGCGGGATGAACTTCGACGTCACGATCTGCGACAGGAACAGCGCGGTCGTATAAAGCCCCAGCTCATGCGGCGGCAGAGCGCGTCCGCCGATCGCCACGTCGGCCTGTGTCTGCACGAACCACAGGAACTGGCTCAGGATCATCGCCCCGCCGAACGCCCAGGTGCCGCCCAGCCCCGCGAACCGGAAGCTCGGCCACACCAGCGCGCGCGCCGCGATCGTCATGCCGATCGCCCGGGTCCAGAACAACGCGATCGGCGCCATGACCAGCGTCCACACCCCCGCCCCGGCCAGCGCACAGGTCAGCGCGGTCAGCGCCCCCGCGATCGCCCCGGCGAAATTCACCTGCGCCTCCCGCCGGAAATCCATCCGCCGCGCCAGCAACGCGGACGGCAACGCGATGAACGGCGTCGAGATATAGATCAGCGCCTGGACGCGCAGCATGTGCGTCACCATCGGCTGCCGAAAATAGGCGGCGGCGAGCGGCGCGAGCAGCACCTGCGCCAGCGCGATCGATCCGTTCAGCACGATCAGCAGGCCGAACACCTGCCGCACCTTGCTTTCGTCGATCTCCTTCGCCTGGATCAGCGCGCTGGCGAACCCATATCCGCACAGCAGGTTGAGCAGTACCAGGATGCTCTGCGTCATCGCGAACAGCCCGTAATCGGACGGCTGCAACAGCCGGATGACGAAGAACGTCGCCGTCCACATCACCATCTGCGCGGCGAACTGGCTGCCCGACCGCCACAAAACAGCCGTCATCACCCGCTTGGCAAAGCCCGCGGGTTCGCCCGCATCCGTGATTCGCTCGTCCGGCACCATCCCGCTCATTACGCATGTTTCGCCGGTTCGGGTGCATGAACGGTGAAGACCGCGCTTTTGTACGGATCGCCGTGGGCCAAACGATGGAACGCAAAGACGCTGGTAACGCTTCCGCGCTAACCTACGCCACGATTCGTCCCTCTCGAAAGTCACCATGCACCTCGACCGCATCCATGCCGCGCCGCCCGCCGCCCCAGCGGTCGCGGTGTGCGTGCGCGCGGTCGATGCGGCGCAGATGTCCGCGCTGATGGCCGACTGGGCGGCGCTCGTGCCACATGCCGCGGAACCCAACGCCTTTGCCGAACCGTGGTTCGCGGCCGCATCCGCACACCTGCCCGGCGCAACCGATGTGCGGCTGCTTGTCGTGCGACAGGGGTGCGTCCTGATCGGGCTGCTGCCGGTCTGCATCGCGCGGCACTATGGCCGGCTGCCCGTCGCGCATGTCCAGAACGCGCTCCATTATCACAGCTTTCTCGGCACGCCGCTCGTCCGCGCCGGACTTGAAGCGTTATTCTGGGGCGCGATCCTCGATCAGCTCGACGGAGCGCGCTGGGCACGCGGCCTGTTCCACCTGACCGCCATCCCCGCCGACGGCCCGGTCCACCACGGCTTGGTCGCCGCGGCGGCGGCGCGCGGGCGGCCCTGCGACATCGTCCACAGCCACGACCGCGCGCTGCTCCAGTCGACGCTCGGCCCCGCGGCCTATTACGAGCACACCGTCCGCAAGAAAAAGCGCAAGGAGATCAAGCGCCTCGAACAGCGGCTCGCCGAAGCCGGCACCGTCGCCACGTGCCATTTCGCGGTCGGCGACGATCTCGATGCCTGGACCGACGCGTTCCTGACGCTGGAGGCATCGGGCTGGAAGGGTACCGCCGGCTCCGCACTCGCGAGCCGCCCCGAAACCGCCGCCTTCTTCCGCGCCGCACTCCGGGGCGCGCACGAGGCGGGCCGGCTCGACCTGCTGCGGATCGACCTCGACGGCGCGCCCGTCGCGATGCTCGTCAACTTCCTCACCGCGCCCGGCAGCTTCTCGTTCAAGATCGCGTTCGACGAAGCCTATGCGCGTTTCTCCCCCGGCGTTCTGATCCAGGTCGCCAATCTCGACATTCTGGATCACACCGACATCGCCTGGATGGACAGCTGCGCCGTCGAAAACCATTCGATGATCAACAGCCTGTGGGGCGAACGCCGTACGCTCGTTCGGCTGACCGTCCCGCTCGCCGGCCCGCGCCGCCGCCTAACGTTCAAGCTGTGCCGCCTCGCCGAACGGCTCGCCGCCCGCGTCCGCCGCACTCCACCGGAGCCATCCCATGCCGATTGATCCCGTGTTCGCGCCCGCCGCCCTCGCCGATTTCAAGGCGCTCTACCCGGAGCGTCCCGGCCGCATCGACCACGGCCTTGCCGGCCACCCCGCCTTCGCGCTCGACGCGCTGGTCGATCTGGCGACGCGGCTCGACCCGGCGCAGGTCGAGTATAATCGCGGCGACCTGCCCGTCGGCGTCGATCCGAAGGCGGACGTCGCCAACGGGCTCGACATCGCCGCGACGATCCGGTCGATCGAGGACAACGGATCGTGGATGGTCCTGAAATTCGTCGAGCGCGACCCGGTCTATAAGGCGATCCTGGAGGAGACGCTCCACGAACTACGTCCCGTCGTCGATCCCACCACCGGCCCGATGCTGAAGATGGAGGGCTTCATCTTCGTCTCGTCGCCCGGCTCGATGACGCCGTTCCACTTCGATCCCGAACACAACATCCTGCTGCAACTGCGCGGCACAAAGACGATGACGGTCTTCCCCGCGGACGACCCGACCATCGCCGCCCCGCTCCAGCACGAAACTTTCCACATGGGCGGCCACCGCAACCTGCCGTGGCAGGACGCCTTCCTGGCCAAGGGCGTCGCGGTCAATCTCGAACCCGGTCAGGCGGTCCACGTGCCCGTCAAGGCACCGCACTTCGTCCGCAACGGCCCGTCGACCTCGATCTCCTTCTCGATCACCTGGCGATCGGAATGGAGTTACCGCGAGGCGAGCGCGCACGGCCTGAACGCCATCCTCCGCCGCACCGGGATCGACCCGGCCATGCCCGCCCGCTTCCCCGCCCAGAACCACGCCAAATCGCTCGCCTACCGCGCGATCGGCAAGGCCCGCACGATCCTCGGCAAGGACTGAACCCGCGGGAAAGTCAGTGCTTGAACCGGTGGACCACCGCAACAACCACCGCCCCGACGACCACACCCAGCACACCCGCCGCCGCCGCGGACACGATCCACTCCACCGCGCCACCCACAGCAGGCACCGCAGCCCCCGCCGCGACAGCCCAGTCATGCACCACATGCGCCGGGCCCGACACGCCGAACCCCTCCAGCCCGTGCAGGATGATACCACCGCCGACCCACAGCATCGCCGCCGTCCCGATGATGCTCAGCGCCTTCATCAGGATCGGCATGCCCTTCACCAGGCCGCGCCCGAACATCGCCACGCCGGACGATGGCTTGCGCGACAGGTACAGCCCGATATCGTCCATCTTCACGATCAGCGCGACCGCGCCGTACACCGCGATCGTGATCAGCACGCCGACCACCGCCAGCACGATCGCCTGGTTCCAGATCGTGCCCGACGCCACTTCGTTCAGCGCGATGACCATGATCTCCGCCGACAGGATGAAGTCGGTGCGGATCGCGCCGCCGACCTTCTGCTCCTCGAGCGCCTTGCTATCGAGCGTCGCCTCCGCCTCGGCCGCTTGATCATGCCCACCGCCGAACGCCTCGAGCAGCTTTTCCGCCCCTTCGAAGCACAGATAGGTCCCGCCGATCATCAGCAGCGGGTTCAGCGCCCACGGCGCGAACGCACTGAGCGCCAGCGCCACCGGCAGGATGAAGACCAGCTTGTTACGCAACGACCCCTTGGCGATCCGCGCGATGATCGGCAGCTCGCGGTCCGGGCTGAACCCCACGACATAGTTGGGCGTCACGGCGGCATCGTCCACCACCACGCCGGCGGCTTTCGTCCCGGCCTTGCCCGCCGCGGCGCCGATATCGTCGAGCGACGCCGCCGCCAGCTTCGTGATGCCGGCGATATCGTCCAGCAGGGCTACCAGTCCCGATGCCATGTCATGCTATCCTGTTTTCGCTTGGCGCACGGCTTGCCCCCGCCTGCGCCCAAATAACTTGGCGGCGGAGGCAGACCGCCCCCGCCGCATGAAGCCTCAGCCCCAGATCGTCGGGTTCGCGCCCGGTCCGGTGTACAGCACCAGCAGGTCGGTCCCGGCACCCAGCGTCAGCTTCGTGTCGCCATCCGCCATCCACACGCCACCGGCCAGGAACGGCTCGCCGTCGATCATGCCCTCGCCCGCCAGCGGGGTCAGCCAGATCGGCCGCCCGTCGCTGCGCAGCGTCCCTTCGCCCGTGCAGGACCAGCGTTCCAGCACGAACTTGGGGCTGTCCGCCATCATGATCCGGTCGTCCGTGATCGGCGCGGGGGTGTAGGGCGGCACATATGGCACCGCGTCCGACACCGCGACGCCGTCGTCCAGATGCAGCTCGCGGTCGCTGCCATAATCATACAGCCGGTACGTCAGGTCGACATTCTGCTGCACTTCGACCAGCGTCAGGCCGGGCCCGATCGCATGGACCGTGCCGGCCGCCGAGTAATAGAAGTCGTCCTTCTTCACCTTGTGCCACACCATGTCGTCGTCGATCGACCCGTCGAGTGACGCAGCGCGCAGCTCGTCCGCGGTCATCGGCTCCTTCGTGCCGATCGCGATCGTCGCGTCCGGTTCCGCCGCCAAAATGACCCACGCCTCGCTCTTGCCGCGCGGATAACCGCGCGCCTGCGCCTGCGCGTCGTCCGGGTGCACCTGGATCGACAGCTTCTGGCTGGTGAACAGATATTTCACCAGCAGGTCCGTGTCGCGCCCGTCCGGATGCTGGAACCAGATCTCGCCGACCGGGGCTCCGCCGGCGGGCACCGGATCGAAACCGGCCCACAGGGTCTCGCGTCCCCACGGCTTTTCCACGCGCTTGGTTTCCAGACGAACGGCCGGCATCGCATTCTCCTTCACGGGGGACCCCTAGCGGAGTCATCTTCCGGGGGAACGTACCGTCTCGGCGAGAGGTTTCAAAGCCGGGTTGTCCGGACTGGACTTAATCCCGATCAATCGGCATGGGACGGGCCCGCGCTGATTAGGGCTAAGCAGGAACGGGTCGGAATGACGGACGCTGGCCAGACCGGGGCCGAAACCCAGACGCCCTGGTGGCACGCTCCGCGCCCGAACGATGGCCCGCGCGTCGCCGCGCTGCTCGCCTGCGGCATCCTCGACACGCCGCCGGAACGCGATTTCGACGATCTCGCGGCGCTCGCCGCCGACATCTGCGACACGCCGATCGCGCTGGTCAGCTTCGTCGAGCAGGAACGGCAATGGTTCAAGGCCACGGTCGGCTTCGACGTTCGCGAAACCGCGGCGGGCGACTCCTTCTGCATCCATGCGATCGCCGCCGACGACCTGCTGATCGTCCCCGACACGCTGCTCGACCCGCGCTTTATCGACAATGCGCTGGTGAAGCAGATGGGCCTGCGCTTCTACGCGGGCATGCCGCTGCGCACGGCGGACGGGCACATCATCGGCACGATCTGCGTGCTCGACCGCCGCCCCCGCACGCTCGACCCCCTCCAGATCCGCGCGCTCGAACGGCTGGCGCGGCAGGTGATGCGGCTGATCGACCTGCGCCGCGCGCTGCGGACGCAAACGGAAGCCGACGCCCGGTTCCGCAACATGGCCGATCATTCGCCGGTCATGATGTGGGTCACCGACGCCGAAGGCCGCTGCACCTACCTCAACCGACTATGGTACGACTATACCGGTCAGACGGAGGAACAGGCGCTCGGCTTCGGCTGGCTCGATGCGACCCATCCGGACGATCGCGCGATGGCCGAACGCACCTTCGTCGACGCGAACAGCGGCCGCGTGCCGTTCCGTGTCGAATATCGCCTGCGCCGCGCGGACGGCGAATATCGCTACGCCATCGATGCCGCCGCGCCTCGGTTCGGCGCGGACGGCGCATGGCTCGGCTTCGTCGGTTCGGTCATCGACATCGACGAACGGCGCGAGGCGGAACAGGCACTGCGCGACAGCGAAGCCTATACGCGCCTCCTCCTCGATTCGACGGCGGAGGGGTTCTACGCGGTCGATACCGAGGGGCGCACCACGCTCTGCAACCCGGCGTTCCTCGCGATGCTCGGCTTCGCGTCCGAGGACGCGGTCATCGGCCACAGCCTGCACGACGTCATCCACCACAGCCGCGCGGACGGATCCTCCTATCCGGCCAGCGAGTGCCCGATCCTCCGCTGCGCGCGCGACGGGCAGCCCTCGCAGGTGCTGGACGAACTGTTCTTCCGGATCGACGGCACGGCGATGCCCGTCGAATATCGCGCCCACCCCATCGTCCGCGACGGCCGGGTCGAGGGTGCGGTCTGCACCTTCGTCGATGTCACCGCCCGCCGCGCGGCGGAGGCGGCGTTGCGCGAAAGCGAGGCCAATCTCCGCGCACTCAACATCGATCTGGAACGGCGCGTCATCGATCGCGCCCGCCAGCGTGGCCGGACCTGGGTCGTCACGCCCGACCTGCTCTGCGTCATCGATGCGGAGGGATTGTTCGAGGCGGTGAATCCCGCCTGGGAACTACTGCTCGGCTGGACCGAGCGCGAACTGGTCGGGCGCAGCGCGTTCGATCTGATTCATCCCGACGACGTCGCCGACGCGCGCCGCGCGCTGGTCGAACTGGGCGAGGACAAGCCGCTCGCCGGCTACGAAAACCGTCAGCGGCACCGCGACGGCGGCTACCGGTGGCTGTCCTGGACGGTCGTGCCCGAGGACGGGCTTTATTACTGCATCGCCCGCGACGTCACGCGCGACAAGGCGCGCCAGGCCGAACTGGAACAGGCGCAGGACGCGCTTCGCCAGTCGCAGAAGCTGGAGGCGATGGGCCAGCTGACCGGCGGCGTCGCGCATGACTTCAACAACCTGCTCACCCCGATCATCGGCGGCCTCGACATGCTGCAACGCCACGGCTTCGGCACGGCGCGCCAGCAACGCCTGATCGCCGGCGCGATGCAGTCCGCCGAACGCGCTCAGACGCTCGTTCAGCGGCTCCTCGCCTTTGCCCGCCGCCAGCCGCTCAAGACCGCCGCGATCGACCTCGGCGAACTGATTGACGGCATGGTCGATCTCATCACCAGCACGTCCGGCCCGCAAGTCCGGCTGGTCGTCGACGTCGCGCCCGACGTACCCGCCGCCACGGCCGATGCGAACCAGGTCGAAATGGCGATCCTGAACCTGGCGGTGAACGCGCGCGACGCGATGCCCGACGGTGGCACGCTGACTATTGCCGCGTCGCCCGAAACGGTCGGTCCCGGCCACCGGTCCGGCCTGCCGCCCGCCGACTATGTTCGCCTATGCGTGTCGGATACCGGCACCGGCATGGACGAGGCGACGATCGCCCGCGCGATCGAACCGTTCTTCTCGACCAAGGGCATCGGCAAGGGCACCGGTCTCGGTCTGTCGATGGTCCACGGTCTCGCTGCGCAACTCGGTGGCGCGTTGACCATCGTCAGCCGGCGTGGACAGGGCACGCGCATCGAACTGTGGCTGCCGATCAGCGCGGAAACAATCGCGGCTCCCCTTTCCATCACCGGCCGCGGTCCCAATGCAACGGGCAACGCGCTGGTCATCGACGACGAGGATTTCGTCCGACTCAGCACCGCCGACATGCTCGCCGACCTCGGCTACAAGGTCACCGAAGCCGCATCGGCGGAGGAAGGTCTCGCACTCCTTTCCGCCGGCCGCCCGATCGACCTCGTCGTCACCGATCACCTGATGCCCGGCATGACCGGCGTCGCGCTCGCCCGCACGGTCCGCACGCGCTGGCCGCACGTGCCCGTCCTGATCGTGTCCGGCTATGCCGAGGTCGAAAGCCTCGACCCCGACCTCCCCCGCCTCGCCAAGCCTTTCCGCCAGGCCGAACTCTTCGCCGCCGTCTCCGCCCTGACCGAAGGCGACTGAGCTAAATACAACAGGGCCGTTCGGTTCGAGCCTGTCGAGAACGCCGCGCAACGTTCTCGACAGGCTCGAACCGAACGGAGTTCAGGGGTAAATCCCCGCCCATCCCGAGCGAAGTCGAGAAGCCAACAGCTCACAACCCCAAGACAAAAACGGCGGCACCCCTCACAGGATGCCGCCGCTTCTCACTTACTCGCCGCTAAGCAGCGACGCGCAGATCAATCCTCTTCGGCTTCCTCGGCGGCATCCGCCTCGGCCTTGGTCTTGTGGCTGATCCCCGGCTCTTCGGCTGGAGGCGCATAGACGGTGAACAGCTTCAGCGGTTCGTCGCCCTTGTTGATGATGTTGTGCTCGACACCCTGCGGAATCACCACGACGTGGTTCCCGGTCACCTTGGTCTTGCTGCCGTCGAGCACGGCCTGCCCCTCGCCGCTGACGAAGAACGTCGTCTGATCGGCTTCGTGCGTTTCGGCGCCGATGTCGTCGCCCGGCTCGATGCTCATCATCACGATCTGGATGTTGTCGTCCAGATACACTTCCTTCTGGTACAGCGTGTTCTTGGTCGCCTGCTCGATCATGTCTTTGTTGAAGATCGCCATAGCCCGGCCGTCCTTTCGATGTTGGTTCGGTCGCTCAACACCTCGGGACGGCGCACGGGTCCACACTTGATACCGATCAATCCTCGAGGATCTGGCTGTTTTTCGACGTGTCGCGCATCCGGATATACACCACCAGCGAGATCGCGATCATCGCGGTGACGTACCAATAGAAGCCCCGCTCCCAGCCATAATCCTTGAACGACAGCGCGACATATTCCGCCGTTCCGCCGAAGATCGTGTTGGCCAGCGCATAGGGCAATGCCACGCCCAGCGCGCGGATATGCGCGGGGAACAGCTCCGCCTTCACCACCGCGTTGATCGACGTGTAGCCCGTGACGATGATCAGCGCGCCCATCACCAGCAGCCCCGCCACCACCGGATCGCGGGTCGTCTCCAGCGCGGTGAAGATCGGATAGGTCGCCAGCACGCCCAGCACGCCGAACCCGACCATCAACGGCTTGCGCCCGATCCTGTCCGACAAGGCGCCCGCCAGCGGCTGGATCAGCATGAACACGAACAGAGTCGCGGCATTGATCTGCGACGCGATCTCGCGGCTGAACCCGGACGTGTTGACCAGGAATTTCTGCATGTAGATCGAGTATGCGTAGAAGGCGAGCGTACCGCCGGCGGTCAGCAGCATCACGGTCGCGGTCTCGCGCGGATGCTTGGTGATCAGCTGCATGAACCCGGACTTGGGCGCACCCTCCGCCTTCGCCTTGGTAAAGCTCTGCGTCTCGGCCAGCCCGCGGCGCAGGTAGAACACCACGACCGCCAGCACGCCGCCGATCGCGAACGGAATGCGCCACCCCCAGGCGTCCAGTTCCGCTTCCGCCATCGTCGACTGCAGGATCAGCAGCACGCAGATCGCGAGCAGCTGCCCGGAAATCAGCGTCACATACTGGAAGCTGGAATAGAAACCGCGCCGGTCCTTGCCCGCCATTTCGGACAGATAGGTCGCACTCGCGCCATATTCGCCGCCCACCGACAGGCCCTGCATCAGCCGCGCGATCACCAGCAGCGTCGGCGCCATCACCCCGATCGTCTCATAACCCGGCGTCACCGCGATCAGCAGCGACCCCGCGCACATCAGCGTCACAGACAGTGTCAGCCCCGCCTTGCGCCCCTTGCGGTCGGCATAGACGCCCATGATCCACGCACCGATCGGCCGCATCAGGAACCCGACCGCAAAGATCGCGGCGGCACTCAGCAGCTGCGCCGTCCGGTCGCCCTTCGGAAAGAAATGCGGCGCGAAATACAGCGTGAACGCGGAATAGACGTACCAGTCATACCATTCGACCAGATTGCCGGTCGATCCGCCGATGATGGACTTCAATCGCATCCCGCGATCGGGGGGCGCATGGCCCATGTCGGTGGCCGTCATGTCATTCTCCCTGAATCGATCTTCTGCCGCATCCGCTGCCGGCGCGCAAAGCCGGCGGCCGTGATCGGTACCTTTCCCGCGCCGTCAGGCGGGCCGCCTCAGAACCGGAAACTGATCCAGCCCGCGCCGAACATGCTGTTCCGGTATCCCGCGCGCGTAAACGCGTCGCCCGCCTTCAGATGCTCGAGCCGCCCGGTGAAGGACAGCCGCGGCGTGATCGCCCAGACGGCCTGCAACCGCGCGACCTGCCCCACTTCCTTGCCGCGCACCGTTTCCGTGCCGGCAAAGGCGCTGCCGTTCGCACGGTACACGCCGTCAGTCTCGCTCGGTCGCCAGGCGAACTGATATTCCGCGGTCACGCGCAGCGGCTTGATCGGATTGAACGTGAAATTGGGTGCCACGCCCATGAAGTTCTGCGGCGTCAGGAACAGGCCGTAGCTGTAGTAGATGTTGTTACCGAACAGCCCGCTCGCCACTTTCAGCTTGCCCGTGCCGTAGGATCCGCCGCCCGAACCATAATCCAGATGCACGCCGATCCGCGGCGCGGTTGCGGATGTCCCCAGCTTGTAGGTCTGCGCGATGAACGCCTGCCATGCGTCGATGTCGCGGCCGTCATACGTCCCGAACTGGTGGTTCACCGTCCAGTCGATCGTCACCGGCCCCACATCGCCCCAGGCGTGGACGCCGGCAAACATCCGCTCCTCGCGCGCTGTGGTCGGGCCCCACACCTGTTCGCGCGTCCGCAAACGATACACGAACGGGTCGAGGTACAGCTTCGATTTCCCGAACAGGTCGGTCGGGACCGCATAGCCGACCACGGCGCCCGAAAAGCGGCGATCCTTGTCGCGCGGATCGTCGCCCAGTCCCTCGGTGCCGTAACGCGTATAGGTGAAGTCGAACAGGTCGACCCGCGCCACCTTGCCGCGCGCATAGGCACGCACACCGTTCAGCACGAACCGCAACGTGTTGTTGTCGCGCGCCGACGTCAGCAGGTTGGATCCGTCGATGAACTCCTGCCGTCCGACGCGGATCCCGCTGTCCAGCCCGGCGATATTGCCACGCGCCTCGACGAACAGCTGCTGGACCGCGAAGTCGTTCCGCAGGTTGGCGGCCGGCGTGCCCAGATTCTGTCCGTCAATGCCGGCATGTCCGACCTCGCCGAACACGCGCAGGTTCGGCCCCAAATGCAGGTCAACGCCGCCGACGATGCGGTTGATGTCCTGCCGCTGCGCCTCGGCCTTCCGCAGGCCGGGATTGGTCGTCAGGTTCATCCGCAGCCGAAGCTCGCCGCTGAACGTGGCGTAGATGTTCCCGTCCGCGGTGATCGGTACATATTTCAGGCTGTCGAGGAAATCGTCGCGCTTCGCCGGGTCGCGGTAGACGCGCCAGTCCTCGGCCCAGCGCGACAGATTATAGCCGTTGTTCGTCACGCCGTCGCCCGACGCATTGGCCGGATAACCCTCGGCGATGAGGGTCGCGGGCGCCCGTGCCTCGCCCCGGTCCCCGGGGGCGGCCGCGCTCACCTGAGCGATGTCAGCCGCAGCGGCATCGACGGCGGCGAAGGCGGAGGTCGGGACGAGCGCACAGAACGCCGTCCCCAGCATGAAGGGTCGGATCATCATCTGTATCCAATCGCAAAAACAATGTCGCGGCGCCCCATGAACGCCGCGCAGGAAGCAAGGCTTACGGACGCGCCAGCTGCGGTGCCGCGGTCACGACCGGGTCAGACTTCGGAGCAGGCGCCCGCCCGTCGAGTGCTGCATGCAGCGCATCCTTGTCGAGCGCATTCTCCCACCGCGCGACGACCACCGTGGCCACCGCGTTGCCGATGAAGTTGGTGAGCGAACGACATTCGGACATGAACCGGTCGACACCCAGGATCAGCGCCATGCCGGCCAGCGGCACGGTCGGCACGATCGACAGCGTGGCGGCCAGCGTGATGAACCCGGCGCCCGTGACGCCCGCGGCACCCTTGGACGAGATCATCGCGACGGCGAGCAGCGAAAGCTCCTGTCCCAGCGTCAGGTCCACATTGCACGCCTGCGCGATGAACAGCGCGGCCAGCGTCATGTAGATGTTGGTCCCGTCCAGGTTGAACGAATACCCGGTCGGCACGACGAGCCCGACGACCGACTTCTCGCAGCCCGCGGCCTCCATCTTGGTGATCAGGTTGGGCAGCGCCGCCTCGGACGACGACGTCCCCAGCACCAGCAGCAGTTCGGCCTTCAGGTACCGGATCAGCTTCAGGATCGAGAAGCCGTTCATCCAGCACACCGCACCCAGCACGACCAGCACGAACAGCGCCGACGTCAGGTAGAAGGTCGCGACCAGCATGCCGAGATTCTTGAGGCTCTCGATCCCGTACTTGCCGATCGTGAACGCGATCGCGCCGAACGCACCGATCGGCGCGGCCCGCATCAGGATGCCGACCAGTCGGAACACGATCAGGCCGAGCCGCTCGAACGCGTTCTGGATCGGCCTGGCGGGCTCACCCACCAGCGACAGCGCGATGCCGAACAGGATCGCGATGAACAGGATCTGCAGGATGTTGCCGTCCACGAACGCGCTGACCAGCGTCGTCGGGATGATCGACAGCAGGAAGCCGGTGATCGTCGTCTCATGAGCCTTGGCGGCATAATCGCTGATCGCACCGGTATCGAGCGAGGCGACATCGATGTTCATCCCCGCGCCCGGCTGCACCACATTGGCGACCACCAGGCCGACGACCAGCGCCAGCGTCGAAAAGAACAGGAAATAGGCGAACGCCTTGCCCGCCACGCGGCCGACCGAACCCAGTTCGCGCATGCCCGCGATGCCGGTGACGACGGTCAGGAAGATGACCGGCGAGATGATCATCTTCACCAGCTTGATGAACCCGTCACCCAGCGGTTTCAGCGCCTCGCCCGTCGCCGGGTAGAAATGCCCGAGCAACGCGCCCAGGATGATCGCGACGACCACCTGGAAATAAAGCTGGCTCCATATCCGTCCGCGCTTCGGCGCCTCGGCTACGGCATAATCCTGTGCGATCATCGACCTCGTCCATCCTCTTCAGGGACGCCTCGATTGAGCGTCCTTCGATCTGACGGCGACAATGACGCGTTTTCCACACGATGCCGAGATCAAATCTCGACCGCCCTATTATCCATTTATAACAACGCGTTAATCCTCGCCGGGGCCTGGACATCCCGCAGACCCGTGCGGAGTTACGCATGGGCAAGACGGCATTTGTGCGGTATTCAGCGCACATGCCGCGCCTTGCCCTTGTTTCCCGGCGACTGATCCTCCCCGCCTTCCTGCTGCTCGTGCTGCTGGCTTTCGCGGTCGGGTTCGGCGCGGTCGCCCGGCGCGCGGCCGTCGCCACGCAGACCGCGGAATCGATGCGTGCCGCCCGCACCCACGCCCGCCTGCTCGAAAGCGAACTCCAGAAATTCCGGCTGCTCCCGCTGGTGCTCGATGAATATCCCGACGTCCGCGCCGCGATGAAGACCCGGTCGGATGCCTCCCCCGCCGCCCGCCGCCTCGACGGTAAGCTCGCCTTGCTCGCCGCGCGCACCGGGGCCTCGGCGATCTACGCGATTGACCCGGCGGGCTTCACCGTCGCCGCCTCCAACGCCGGCCGCGCCGACAGCTTCGTCGCGCGGACCTACGGCTTCCGCCCCTATTTCGTGCAGGCGATCCGCACCGGTCACGCCGAATATTTCGCGCTCGGCAACGTCAGCGGCCGCGCCGGCCTCTTCCTCGCGCGCCGCATCATGGACGGTCCGCGCGTGCTTGGCGTCGTCGTGGTGAAGGTCGAGTTCCAGGGCATCGCGCGCAGCTGGGCGGCGGCCGGCGGCACCACGCTGGTCGTCGATCACCGCGGCATCGTGCTGATCGCCAGTGACCCCGCGCTCCGCTTCACCACCACCGCGCCGCTGTCCGCCGCGCAGCGTGCCGCAATCCGCGCCTCGCTCCAATTCGGCGACAAAACCCTCCCGCCCGCCCCCTTCGCCATCGCCGGCACCGGCGGGCACGACCGGCGCGGCCAGCCGATCGTCGTTGGCACGGTCGCGGTCGACCTGCCCGGTTGGCGGCTGCTACACGTCGTCGGACTAGCCCCCGCCCTCCGCGCCGCGGACGCGCGAGTCCGCTCGGCCACCTTCGTGCTCGCGGTGCTGCTCGCCGCGCTCGCCGCCGCCTGGGCCTGGCGCGCCGCCCGCGCCGCCCGCGCGCGTGCCTCCGCCGAACAGCTGAAGGCGGAGGTCGCGCGCCGCACGATCGAGCTGTCCGACGCCAACGACCAGCTCCGCATCGAGGTCGCCGAACGCGAGCGCGCCGACCGCCGTTTCCGCGCCGCGCGCGAGGAACTGGCGCAGGCCAACCGGCTCGGCTCGATCGGCACCATCACCGCCGGCGTCGCGCACGAGATCAACCAACCCGTCGCCACGATCCGTACCTATGCCGAAAACGCCGCCACCCTGCTCGATCGCGACGACACCGACCGTGCACGTGGCAACCTGTCCGCGATCGTCGATCTGACCGCGCGGATCGGCACGATCACCGCCGAACTGCGGCGCTACGCCCGGCGCGGCACGCGGGAGGTCGGCCCCGTGCCACTCGCCGACGTGCTCGACGGCACGCACCTGCTGATCGGCGACCGGTTCCGCGCCGCCGGCGTCCTGCTCGAACGCGCTTTGCCCGCCGGCCCGCTCCCCACCGTCCGCGCCGGCCGCGTCCGGCTGGAACAGGTGCTGGTCAACCTGCTCCAGAACGCGCTGGAGGCGGTCACCGGCCGACCCGACGCGCGCGTCCGCCTGTCGATCGTGGCGCAGGACGACACCGTCGCCATCCTGATCGCGGACAACGGCCCCGGCATCGCGCCCGACCTGCTCGACACGCTGTTCGAACCGTTCATCACCGGCCGCGCGGACGGCCTCGGGCTCGGTCTCGGCATCGCGCGCGATATCATGACCGAATTCGGCGGCACGCTCGAACCGGTCGCCTCCCCGCTCGGCGGCGCGGCGTTCCGCGCCACGCTCGTCCGGGTCACCACATGACGGAGAACGACATGCAGGTCCTGCTGGTCGACGACGATGAGGGCCTGCGCGGCGCGCTGGCGCAGGCGTTCGAACTGGCCGGCATCGACGTGATCGCCGAACACCGCCCCGCCGCCGCGCTCGCCCGCATCGACCCCGCCTTCCCCGGCATCGTGGTCAGCGACGTGCGCATGCCGGGCATGGAGGGGACCGAGCTGTTCCGCCGCATCGCCGCGATCGATGCGGAGATCCCGGTCATCCTCATGACCGGCCACGGCGACGTCGCGATGGCGGTCGCCGCGCTCAAGGACGGCGCGCATGATTTCGTGACGAAGCCGTTCGCCGCCGACCGCCTGATCGCCAGCGCACGTCGCGCCATGGCCACCCGCCGCCTCGTGCTCGACAATCGTGCGCTCCGCGCCGCGGCGGAACAGGCGGCCGGCGGCGACGCGCTGATCGGCGAAACCGCGGTCATGGTGCGGCTGCGCGACACCATCGTCCAGGTGGCACAGGCGGAGGTCGACATCCTGATCGAAGGCGAAACCGGCACCGGCAAGGAAATGGTCGCCACCCTTCTCCACCGCGGCAGCGCGCGCCGCGCCCGGCCGTTCGTGGCGGTCAACTGCGCCGCCCTGCCCGACGGGATCGCGGAGGGCGAGCTGTTCGGCAATGTCTATGGCGGCAGCGGGCGGCTGGCCCGCGTCGGGCGGATCGAGGCGTCCGACCACGGCACGCTCTTCCTCGACGAAATCGAAAGCATGACGCCGGGCGTCCAGGGCAAGCTCCTCCGCGTGATCGAGGAGCGCGAGGTCATGGCGATCGGCGCGGAGGCTCCTCGCACGCTCGACCTGCGCATCGTCGCGGCGGCCAAGGAGGATCTGGCGGTCGCGGTCGCCGACGGCCGGTTCCGCGCGGACCTGCTCTACCGGCTCGACGCGGTCCGGCTGCGCGTGCCGCCGCTACGCGAACGCCGCGCCGACGTGCCGCTGCTGTTCGGCCACCTGCTGACGCTCGCCGCCACGCGTTTCGGCCGCGACGTGCCGCGCATCGACGCCGCGGTCCAGGCGCGGCTCGCCGACCATGACTGGCCCGGCAACGTCCGCGAACTGCGCAACTTCGCCCAGCGCGTCGTGCTCGGCGTGGACGCCCCAGCCCCCGAGGCCGCCACTCCCGACGCCACGCTCCCCGAACGCGTCGAACGGTTCGAAGCCGCCATCCTGCGCACCACCCTCGAACAGACCGCCGGCGACGTCCGCACCGCGCTCACCCTCCTCGGCATTCCCCGCAAGACCTTCTACGACAAGGTCGCGCGGCATGGCATCGATCTGGATAGTTACCGCGGTGGGTGAAGTCAGAACCGGCGCTGCTCATGCCCGATCGTGTCGCACGTCCCGCGGAACCCATAGTCGGAGAAGCCCTTGACGGTGATCCGCCCGGTGCGACGGTCGATCGTGACCTTCGGCTTGTTCATACCGTTGAGCCGGTACGTCGCCCGGATCGTATCGGGACCCACCATGACATCGGACAGATCCCACCAGCCGTCGCTCCCGCGCGAATGGAGCGGCGGCACCAGCGATTTGGGCAGGCGGATGCGCCCCCCGCCGTCCCAAGTCTGCACGGTCAGCGACGCGTCGAACTGCTCGGTCCGCGTCTCGTTGTACCGCCCATATTCGTACCGATCCCGCCGGCTGTTCCACGTCCACGACGTCCCGCTGGCGATCCCGTCGCGCGTCCCGTCACCGAAGCAGACGAGGCCGAGACTGACGGCCCGGCCATCCACCAAAGGCTGGTCGTCGTCGCGCGCGGCAGACGGTCGGCCGGGACGATAGGCGGGGCGCTCCGCATAGTCGGTCACCGGGCGGGCATTGGCCGGTTTCCGGCAATCCGGTGGGCTGGTCGGCGTGATCGAGTCGTACCGCCCGTTCATCGTCGCGATCGCCACGCACCGGCCGCGCGCCGCACTCCACCAGTTGGTGTAGCTTCGATCGTCGCCCTTCGACCCGCCCGTGTTCACATAGCCGCGACGCTGCAGTTCGCCCTCCGCCTGCCCGGCCCGTGCGCCGACCATGTCTTCCAGACCGGTCGTCTGCCCGAACGCCCCGGTCGGTACGGCCGTAGCCAGGATCGAAACGGTCATAACCGTCATCATTCTCACGCTGCGCATCGCGAATGTCTCCGTCCCGATACTGGCCCCAACAATATCGTACGCAGAACATATGCCCATCGAACCATAGCGTCCATCGTTTCGACTGCGATCCAGCGCCGCTAACCACGAATAGCAGAACTATTACGGCTCGATGATATCACGACTACAACCATCATCCCCCATCCCAAGCTATCGACTTTAGTCGCATGTCGATCCGCGGTTGCGCCTGTTCGACGCATCTCGCATGATGCCGTATGGATTTCATGAAGTGGCTGAACTCGCTCGACGAACTTCTCTACGAAGTGATGAGCTGGCTGCTGTTCTTTCCACTGACCCTATGGCGAGCGGTCTTCCGGCCGATCGAAATCATGGAACAGATCGAGCGTGAAGCCGCGCTCCCCGACGATCAGCAATATGCCGCCTTGCTGAGTCCCCCGCTGTTCCTCGCCCTCGCCCTCCTCCTCGCGCACAGCGTCGCGACGGTCCTCGGCCAGACGGACGAGATCATCGCGAACCGCCACGGCCTGGCCGGGCTGGTCAGCGACAATGGCAGCGCGCTTGTCCTGCGCGTCATCGTGTTCGCGTCGTTTCCGCTTTTTCTCGCCGCGCGACTGGTGCGACGCAGCGGGATCGCGCTCGACCGCGGCGCGCTGCGCCAGCCCTTCTACGAACAATGCTACCCCGCGGCGGTCTTCGCGCTCGCCGTCAGCATCGGGACCAGCCTCGGCATGGACGGGCATCCGCAGGCCCGCAGCGCCGGGCACATCCTGTTGCTGCTCGGCATCGTCAACTACTGGTCGGTCGAGGCCCGCTGGTTCGCCAAGGTCCTCGCCATCGGTCCTCTCCGCGCGGCCGGCATCGTTTCGGTCGGCATATTGGAGGGAGCCGTCTTCGTCTTCGTCGTCGGCTTCCTCTTCACCCGCTAGCGCCGGACGACAAACCGGCACGGCGCCTTGCGGAGCCGAGCCGTTACAGCCCCTTCAGATACTCCCGGATCACCGGACCGATCTCCGCATTCTCCAGCGCCAGCGCGATGTTGGCCTGGATGAAGCCCGCCTTGTCGCCGCAGTCGTGGCGCTGGCCGACGAAGGTCTGCGCGTGGAACGGCTGCACGCCGATCAGTTTCGCCATCGCGTCGGTCAGCTGGATCTCACCGCCGGCACCCGCTTCCTGGCGCCCGAGCAGTTCCATCACCTCGGGCTGCAGGATGTAGCGGCCGATCGCCGCCAGCCGGGACGGCGCGTCCTCGGGCTTCGGCTTCTCGACCAGCCCAAGCACTTCCGTCACGTCGCCTTCGACCACGCCGGGCGACACGATGCCGTAGCGGCTCGTATGGGCATGCGGCACCTCCAGCACGGCGATCACGTTGCCGCCCTTGGCGTCCTGCGTCTCGGCCATCTGCTTCAGGCAGGGATTGCCCGGGTTCCACAGCAGCTCGTCGGCCAGCAGCACGGCGAACGGCTGGTTCTCGATGAAATGCCGCGCGCACCACACCGCATGGCCCAGGCCCAGTGGCTCCTGCTGCCGCACGAACGCCACGTTGCCGGGGGCCAGCCGCGTGCCTTCCAGCGACTCAAGGATCGCATGCTTGGCGCGCGCGTGCAGCGTCGATTCCAGCTCGAACGCGATGTCGAAATAGTCCTCGATCGCACCCTTCCCGCGCCCGGTGACGAACACCATCGTCTCGATCCCGGCGGCCAGTGCCTCGTCCACCGCATATTGGATCAGCGGCTTGTCGACGACCGGCAGCATCTCCTTGGGCACCGCCTTGGTCGCGGGCAGGAACCGCGTGCCGAGGCCGGCGACGGGGAAGACGGCGGTGCGGACTTGGGTCATGCTTGTTCCTCCAACCAGGGCGGCAGCGTGTCGGCTGCGATGAGCGTTTCGATCGGCTGGCGCGCGCGGACCACCGCCCACTCCGCGCCGTCGACCAGGACTTCGGGCGTCAGCGCACGGCTGTTGTACGTGCTCGCCATCGTCGCGCCATAGGCACCGGCGGTCATGAACGCGACCAGGTCGCCCTCCGCCACCATGTCCATGTCCCGCCCCGTAGCGAAGGTATCGCCGCTTTCGCAGACGGGGCCGACTACGTTGGCGACGAACCGTTCCCCGCCCGGGGCGACCGCTTGGATATCGTGCCATGCATCGTACAGGCTGGGCCGCAGCAGGTCGTTCATCGCCGCGTCCAAGATGACCCAGGGGCTCGTCGACCCCTCCTTCACCCGCACCACGGTGGACAGCAGGATGCCGGCATTGCCGACGATCAGCCGACCGGGCTCGAACATCAGCCGCACGTTCCAGCCGCGCGTCACCCGCGCCACCATCGCGCCGTAATCGCCCGGGCTCGGCGGCGCGGGATGCGACGGATCGTACGGCACGCCGAGCCCACCGCCCAGGTCCGCCGTCACGATCACATGCCCCGCCGCGCGCAACTCGCCGATCAGCCCGCCGACCCGCACGAACGCCGCCTCCAGCGGCTTCAGGTCGGTCAGCTGGCTGCCGATATGCACCGCCACGCCCTGCACGCGCAGCCCCGGCAACGCCGCCGCTCGCCCATAGGCCGCGACCGCGGTGTCGTACGGGATGCCGAACTTGTTGTCCGACTTGCCCGTCGAAATCTTGGCATGCGTGCCGGCATCGACATCCGGATTGATCCGGTACGCGACCCGCGCCGTCATCCCCAACCGCGTCGCAACCGCGGACAGCGTCGCCGCCTCGGGCTCGCTTTCCACGTTGAACTGGCCGACGCCGTGGGTCAGCGCCAGCGCCATCTCGTCGGCGGTCTTGCCCACGCCCGAGAACACGATCCGGTCCGCCGGGATGCCCGCCGCCAGCGCGCGCAGCAACTCGCCCCCCGACACCACGTCGGCGCCGAGGCCCGCGCGCGCCATCGTCGCCAGCACCGCGCGGTTGGGGTTCGCCTTCACCGCAAACGCGATCCACGGGCCGTCCGGACCGCTCTCCGCCTGACGCAGCCCTTCGCGCAGCACCGCGATATGGCGCAGGATCGTGGCGGTGGAATAAACATAGACCGGCGTCCCGACTGCCGCCGCCAATGTCGGCAGCGACACGTCCTCGACATGCATCACGCCGCCGCGCAGTTCGAAATGGTTCATGCGCGCGTCACCGCTGCGGCGGCAGGTCGAAGCGGTCGTCCTGGCGGATCTCCGACTTGCGCAACACTTCCTCGCTACGGTCCGGCCGCGCGCTGGGCGTCGGCGTCAGCAGGTCGTCGACCGTCGGCTGCACGCGCGCCTGCGCCGGTGCGACGGGCAGCGACGCGCCCTCCGCCGGCTGCAACGCCTCGCGCCGCCCGCATGCCGTCAGCGCGGCACAGACCGTCAGGACCAGGATCAACCGTCTCATAGCGCCAGGGCCTCCTTCGCCCGCGCGACCGCTTCGCGCACCCGGACCGGCGCGGTGCCGCCGTGGCTCACCCGCGCCGCGACCGACGCATCGACCGACAGCGCGTCATAGACCCGCTTGTCGATCCGGGGGTCGATCGCTTTCAGCGCGTCGATCGGAATCTGGTCCAGCGCGCAGCCCGTCGTCTCGGCCAGCCGCACCGCCTGCCCCGTGATATGATGCGCCTCGCGGAACGGCACGTCCGCCACCCGCACCAGCCAGTCGGCCAGGTCGGTCGCGGTCGAATAACCCGCCTCCGCCGCCGCGCGCATCCGCTCGGTCCGGAACGTCACGCTTTCGACCATGCCGGTCATCGCCGCGATCGACAGCGCCAGCAGGTCGTGCGCCTCGAACACCGGCGGCTTGTCGTCCTGCATGTCCTTGGAATAGGCCAGCGGCAGCCCCTTCATCGTCATGGTCAGCGCCATCATGCACCCCGCGATCCGCCCGGAATGGCCGCGCACCAGCTCTGCCGCATCCGGGTTGCGTTTCTGTGGCATGATCGACGATCCGGTCGACCAGGCGTCGGACAGCGCCACGAACCCGAACGGCTGCGACGCCCAGATCACGAACTCCTCCGACAGCCGCGACAGGTGGACCGCGCACGTCGTGGCGGCCATCAGATAATCCATCGCGAAATCGCGGTCCGACACGCTGTCGAGCGAATTGGCGGTCGGCCCGTCGAACCCCAGCGCCGCCGCGGTCGCATCGCGGTCGATCGGAAACCCGGTGCCGGCCAGAGCCGCGGACCCGAGCGGCGACAGGTTCGCCCGCGCCTTCGCATCGGCGAACCGCGACCGGTCGCGCCCGATCATCTCGTAATAGGCCATCAGGTGATGCCCCAGCGTCACCGGCTGCGCGACCTGCAGATGGGTGAAGCCCGGCATCACGCTGTCGGCATGTTCCTCCGCCCGCATCACCAGCGCGGCCTGCAACCCGGCCAGCCCCGCCAGCACCGCATCGATTGCGCTGCGCACCCACAGCTTGAAATCGGTCGCGACCTGGTCGTTACGCGACCGCGCCGTGTGCAGGCGCCCGGCGGCCGGACCGATCAGCTGCGCCAGCCGCTGCTCGGTCGCCATGTGGATGTCCTCGAGCGCGAGGTCCACCGTCACGCCGTCCGCGTCATATTCCTGACCGACCGTCGCCAGCCCGGCGTCGATCGCCGCCGCGTCGTCGGGCGAAACGATCCCCGCGGCGCCCAGCATCGCGGCGTGCGCGCGCGATCCGGCGATGTCTTCGCGCCACAATCGCTTGTCGAACGGGATGGATGCGTTAATCTCACGCATCACCGCGGCGGGCCCTTCCGAAAAGCGCCCTCCCCACATCTGATTGGAGTCTTCCTTGCGGCCGCTGATCGTCCTGCTCCTCGCGCTGGCAGTCGCCGGCTGCGATAGAGGCAAGCCTGAAACCCCGCAACCCGCGGCGAACACGCTGGCCACCGCCGATCCTTCCAACGCTACGGCTTCGGCGGGTGACGGCAGCCCCGTGTCGTCCGGCACCAGCAAGCTCGACATCAGCCATGCCGGCGAGAAAATGCCCGCCATCCCGTTCACCGGCCCGGACGGCGCGCCCGCCACGCTCACCGCGAACCTCGGCAAGCCGCTGATGGTCAACCTCTGGGCCACTTGGTGCGCGCCGTGCCTCGCCGAAATGCCGACGCTCGATGCGCTCGCCACGCGCGAAAAGGACCGGCTGCACCTGATGGTCGTCAGCCAGGATCTCGCCGGCAAGCGCGCGGTCGACCCCTATTTCGCATCGCGCAAGTTCACCGCGCTTCAGCCCTATCTCGACAAGCAGAACGTCCTGATGGAGGCGGTCAAGGCCGACACGCTCCCCGTCACCATCCTCTACGGCGCGGACGGCAAGGAACGCTGGCGCGTCGTCGGCGGCATGGACTGGACTGGCGCCGACGCGAAGGCGATCATCGACAAGGCGCTGTCGTAACCGCACGCGAAACCGAATAGCCCTCCCCCCACCGGGGGGAGGGTTGGGTGGGGGGCGTGGCTGGGGACGAACCGGCCACACACGGACCTCCTGGAACAGCCCCCCACCCCAGCCCTCCCCCCGGTGGGGGAGGGAGCAGAAGCACCCGAAATGCCCGTCCTCCGCCTCACCCTCACCGACTTCCGCTCCTACCGCCAGGCCACCCTCACCTGCGGCCCGGGCGCCGTCGTGCTCAGCGGCGACAATGGCGCGGGCAAGACCAACATCCTCGAGGCGATCTCGCTGCTCAGCCCCGGCCGCGGCCTGCGCCAGGCGACGCTGTCCGAAATGGCGTGCGACGCCGGCCCCGGCGGCTTCGCGGTCGCAGCGCATCTTGCGGGCGAAATCGATATCGGCACCGGCACGCTCGCCACCGCCCCCGAACGGCGGCAGGTCCGGATCAACGGCGCGAGTAGCTCCGCCGCCGCGCTGTCCGAACGGCTCGCCATCCTCTGGCTCACCCCCGCGATGGACCGGATCTTCGTCGAAGGCGCCGTCGCCCGCCGCCGCTTCCTCGACCGGCTGACCATCGCGCGCGAACCCGGCCACGGCGTCCACGCTGCGCGCTACGAAGCCGCGATGCGCGCCCGCAACCGGCTGCTGTCGGAGGAGGCCGGCGCCGACGCCGCGTGGCTCGCCGCGCTGGAGGCCGGCATGGTCGAACATGGCCTCGCCCTGGCCGAGGCCCGCGCCCGCACCGTCGCCGCACTCACGCTCCGCCTCGCCGACCAACCCCCCGGCCCGTTCGCCCGCGCCCACCTCGCGCTCGATCGCTGGACGCCGGAGGACGCCCCCCGCTTCGCATCGGAACTCCGCCAGGGTCGCGGGCGCGATGCCGCCGCCGGCCGCACGCTCACCGGCCCGCACCGCACCGACCTCGTCGTCCGCCACCTCGACAAGCAACAGCCGGCCGACCGCTGCTCCACCGGAGAGCAAAAGGCGCTCCTGCTCTCGATCGTCCTCGCCCATGCCGACATCGTCGCCGAGGACCGCGGCGCCCGCCCGATCCTGCTGCTGGACGAGGTCGCCGCCCACCTCGACCCCTCCCGCCGCGCAGCCCTCTTCGCTCGCCTCGACGCGACCGGCGGCCAGAGCTGGATGACCGGCACGGAACCCGCGCTGTTCGAAGGGCTCGGCACCGGCGCCACTCGGCTGACCGTCGCGGAGGGCCAGGTCCGCCCGGCGCAAGACTGACCGCCCGAGAGACCCGACCATTTCGCTTCCGATTCGAGCCCCGAGTCCCTATATTGTCATGATGGCTAGCACTCCCCAAACCAACGCATATGGCGCCGATTCCATCAAGGTCCTGAAGGGGCTCGACGCGGTCCGGAAGCGCCCCGGAATGTATATCGGCGATACCGACGACGGCTCCGGCCTCCACCACATGGTGTTCGAGGTAAGCGACAACGCGATCGACGAGGCGCTCGCCGGCCACTGCGACCGCATCACCATCACGCTCAATCCGGACGGCTCCGTCTCGGTCGAGGACAATGGTCGCGGCATTCCGACCGGCATCCATACCGAGGAAGGCGTGTCCGCGGCCGAGGTCATCATGACCCAGCTCCACGCCGGCGGTAAGTTCGACAACGCGAACGACGACAACGCCTACAAGGTCTCCGGCGGCCTGCACGGCGTCGGCGTCTCGGTCGTCAACGCGCTCTCGACCTTCCTCGACCTCACCATCTGGCGCGACGGGCAGGAGCATTACATGCGCTTCGCCCTGGGCGATGCCGTCGCCCCGCTGAAGGTCGTCGGCGACGCGGGCGAAAAGAAGGGCACGCGCGTCACCTTCCTGCCCTCGCCCGACACGTTCAAGATCGTCGAGTTCGACTTCGACAAGCTCGAGCACCGCTTCCGCGAACTGGCGTTCCTCAACTCCGGCGTCCGGCTGTTCCTGGTGGATGCGCGCCACGCCGAACCGCGCACCGTCGAACTGTTCTACGAAGGCGGGATCGCCGCGTTCGTGAAGTATCTCGATCGCACCAAGACGCCGCTGATGCCCGATCCGGTCGCGATCCACGGCCAGCGTGACGATGTCGGCATCGACGTCGCGCTCGAATGGAACGACAGCTATTACGAACAGGTCCTGGCGTTCACCAACAATATCCCGCAGCGCGACGGCGGCACGCACATGGCCGCCTTCCGCGCCGCGCTCACCCGCACGATCAACAATTACGCTGAGAAATCCGGCCTCCTGAAAAAGGAGAAGGTGACGCTGACCGGCGACGACATGCGCGAGGGGCTGACCGCGATCGTCTCGGTGAAGCTCCCCGATCCGAAGTTCAGCAGCCAGACCAAGGACAAGCTCGTCTCGTCCGAGGTGCGCCAGCCGCTCGAGTCGCTGATGGCCGACAAGCTGGCCGAATGGCTCCAGGAGAACCCGGCGCACGGCAAGGCGATCGTCCAGAAGGTGATCGACGCCGCCGCCGCACGCGAAGCCGCCAAGAAAGCGCGCGAACTCACCCGCCGCAAGGGCGTGATGGACATCGCCTCGCTCCCCGGCAAGCTGGCCGATTGCCAGGAACGCGATCCCGCCAAGTCCGAACTCTTCCTGGTCGAGGGTGACTCCGCCGGCGGTTCGGCCAAGCAGGGCCGCAACCGGCAGTATCAGGCGATCCTGCCGCTCAAGGGCAAGATCCTGAACGTCGAGCGCGCGCGCTTCGACCGGATGATCTCGTCCAAGGAAGTCGGCACGCTGATCCAGGCGATGGGCACCGGTATCCTCGATGAATTCAACATCGAGAAGCTGCGCTATCACAAGATCGTCATCATGACCGACGCAGATGTCGACGGCGCGCATATTCGCACGCTGCTGCTGACCTTCTTCTATCGCCACATGCGGCCGATCATCGAGGGTGGCTATCTCTACATCGCGCAGCCGCCGCTCTACAAAGTGAACCGCGGCAAGTCGGAGGTGTACCTGAAGGACAACAACCAGCTCGACGATTATCTCGTCGACGGCGGCCTGTCCGGCATGGCGCTGGAGACTGCGGAGGGTCCGCGGTCGGGCGCGGACCTCAAGGGCCTGCTCGACCATGCCCGCCGCATGCGTACATTGATGACCTATGTCCCGCGGCGCTACGACGCGGCGGTGATCGAGGCGCTCGCCCTGCTCGGCGGGTTCGATCCGGAGGTTTCGGACCGCTCCGCCGCTGCCGAGGCCGCCGCGGTCTGGCAGGGGCGCGCCGATCCGGAGGCACGCTGGACGGTCACCGTGTCGGAAGACGGCGGCTATCATTTCCAGCGTCACTGGCGCGGCGTGACCGACCATCACGTCATCGACGCGGCGTTCGTCGCCTCGGCCGAAGCGCGCAAGATGCACGTCCTCGCCGCCGAACAGGCCGACGCCTACGCACAGGGCTCCCGCCTCGTCGCGCAGAAGGCCCCGCCGAAGCCAGCGGAAACGGATGCGGCGGACGACGACGAACCGATCGTCGACACCCGCGGCAAGCCGATCTCCCGTCCGTCCGAACTGCTTGACGCCGTACTGGCGGCCGGCCGCAAGGGGCTCACGATCGCGCGCTACAAGGGTCTGGGCGAAATGAACGCCGAACAGCTCTGGGAAACCACGCTCGACCCCAGCAACCGCGCGATGCTTCAGGTCCAGGTCGAACAGGCCGACATCGCCGACGAAATCTTCACCCGCCTCATGGGCGACGTCGTCGAACCACGCCGCGAATTTATCCAGGACAACGCACTCTCGGTGGCCAACCTGGATGCCTGACGCCGGTTAGGAAGGCGAATGCGCGGTCGGAAAGGGGGGCGCAGTCAGACGGGCGCGGGAAGGATCATACCACCGCCGCCCGTTTGAGCGCCTCAGCGGGCGTGAAGCGTCTCCGGCGGTGCCACGGAGCCGAGTTCCTGCACCGCTTTCTTCAGCGCCGGCAACACGCGTGACCGCAGCACGGCCATCGAAACACGCGCGGGCTGAACGCCGACGTTGATCGCCGCGCGCGTCCTGCCGCCCGATCGCAACGGTACGGCGATCGAGCGCAACCCGATCTCCAGTTCCTGATCGACGACCGCGAACCCCTCTTCCCGCGCCTTCGTGATCAGGCGGCGCAGTTCCGTGCGATCGGTCACGGTCCGCGGCGTCGACGCGACCAGTTCGGTGCGATCGAGATAGGCGTCGAGTTCCTCTTCAGGCAAACCGGCCAGCAGAACGCGCCCCATCGACGTGCAGTAAAGCGGCAACTGGCTCCCGACCCGCAGCGCCATCGACATGATCCGCTGCGTCTCCGCCCGCGCGACATAATAAACCCGGTCCTCCTCCAGCACGCCGAGCGAACAGGACTCGCCGATTTGATCGCACAACGCGTTCAGGATCGGTTGCGCGCGTTCGGCCAGACTCGTCGACGCCAGATAGGCATGGCCGAGCGCCAGCACCTTGGGCCGCAGGACATAGGCCTGCCCTTCACGCGCGGCATAGCCCAACCGGACGAGCGTATGCAGGCACCGCCTGACCGCCGGCCGGCTGAGCCCCGCCTGCTGGCTCACCTCCGCCAGCGTCACCGGCCCCCGCGCATTCGCGAAACAGCGCAACACATGCAGGCCGCGCGCCAGCGACGTCATGAAGTCCGGATCGCCGTTCGCGTCGAGTTCGACCAACTGGTTCATAGTGCCATTGTCCGATTATCGAATGATTGTCCGTTTATCGATTGACCATACGGAGGTCGGCCGCAATGCCGTTGGGATAAGAACGGGAGAGCATCGCTTGGTCGACAGGACGGCAGTCACGATCCGGGACGCGATCGCGCAGGACTTTCCGACGGATCGGGGCGACGGCAAGCTGGTGCGCCGGTGCAGCTATCCGCTGACCGGACCTGCCTTCGTCTCGCGGCTCTGCACCGATCCTGCGATTCTCTACCTCGGACCGGACGGCGCGACGGGCATCCAGACGGTGGACGGCCTCGATGCGGCTACACTGCGCGAGTGCTGCGGCATCCCGCTCACCTCTGCGATCGATACCCACAGGAGCCAGCCATGACTGACGCATATATCTGCGATGCGGTGCGCACCCCGATCGGCCGCTACGGCGGGGTCCTGGCGAAGGTGCGCGCCGACGATCTCGGCGCGGTACCGATCCGCGCGCTGCTCGCCCGCAACCCGTCACTCGACCCCGCGCGGATCGAGGAGGTCTATTATGGCTGCGCCAACCAGGCGGGCGAGGACAATCGCAACGTCGCGCGGATGAGCCTGCTGCTCGCCGGGCTGCCCCACACCGTGCCCGGCATCACGCTCAACCGGCTCTGCGCATCGGGGCTCGACGCGGTCGGTGGCGCGGCGCGTGCGATCCGCGCGGGGGAAATCGGGTTGGCGATCGCCGGCGGCGTGGAAAGCATGACGCGCGCGCCCTTCGTCATGGGCAAGTCGGACGCCGCGTTCGGCCGCGCCCAGACGCTAGAGGACACGACGATGGGCTGGCGCTTCGTCAATCCCGCCCTCCAGGCGCTGTACGGGACGGAGACGATGCCGCGCACCGGCGAGAATGTCGCCGAGGATCACGGCGTCAGCCGCGCGGATCAGGACGCGTTCGCGTGGCGCAGCCAGCAACGCGCCGCCGCCGCGCAACAGGCGGGTTTTTTCGCCGATGAGATCGTCGCGGTCCCGCTGCCCACCCGCCGCGGCGCGCCGCCGGCCGAGGCGAGCGTCGACGAACATCCCCGCGCCGACACCACGATCGAAACGCTGGGCGCGCTCAAGCCGCTGTTCACGGACGGCACCGTCACCGCGGGCAACGCGTCCGGCATCAACGACGGTGCCGCCGCGCTGCTGGTTGCGGACGAGGCGACGATCGCGCGCGAAGGGCTCACCCCGCGGGCGCGCATCCTGGGCTTCGCATCCGGCGGCGTCGCGCCGCGCGTCATGGGCGTCGGTCCCATCCCCGCGATCGAAAAACTGCTCGCGCGGCTCGACCTGACGATCGACCGGTTCGATGCGATCGAACTGAACGAGGCGTTCGCCAGTCAGGCACTCGCCGTCCTGCGCCACTTCGGCGTCGCCGACGATGCCCCCCACGTCAATCCGAACGGCGGCGCGATCGCACTCGGCCACCCGCTTGGCATGAGCGGCGCGCGCCTTGCGCTCACCCTGACGCACCAGTTGCAGGCGACCGGCGGCCGCCTCGGTCTCGCAACGATGTGCGTCGGCGTGGGGATGGGCGTGGCCATGGCGATTGAACGGGTCTGACCCCCTCAAACCAACTTACTCAAGCAAAATGCCACGGTATCGGCAGCCGACGTCCCTGCGCAGCCTGACGAACGGGAACATCCGCGTCTGCCGCAGCTTATGAAAAGCCAACATCGTGGAGATACGCAGATGGACGACGATCGCCTGTGGGGCTTCGAACAGAGCCTGTGGACCGAAGGCCCCGACAATTACCGTGAGAAGGTCGACGCCGAAGTGGTGATGGTCCTGCCGCAACCGCCATTTGTCCACCAGGGCAGCCAGGCGATCGACGCCGTCGCCTCGACGCCGGTGTGGGACAGCGCCGAACTGACCGAGCAGACCGTCTCGCGCCCGCAGGAAGGGCTGATCGTCATCGGCTATCACGTCAAGGCGCACCGCGGCGACGAGACCTACGAGGCCTATTGCACGTCGACCATCCGCCGGATCGAACATGAAGTCTGGCGGGTCGTGCAGCATCAGCAGACCCCGCCGCTGGTAACGCCCGCAAAAATCTGATTGCCGCGACATGAGGCTGGCTGCGCGCGGCGTATCCGGCCTCATGGACAGCCCCCACGCTCCCCGCAAAATGTTGCGGATCGCGCCATGTGTCCTATGGGGGGCGGCATGTCCGATATGCGCGCAACCGATCGCCCGACCGTCCAGATGGTCGGCCACAATCCCGTCCTGCTCTGGGGCATGGACACCGCCGAGCGCACGCACCGCATCGCTGCCGCCGCCAAACTCCCGTTCGGCGAGGCGCCGGCAAACGCGCCACGCCTGCTGGTCGACGCGGGCCACGCATTCGACCCGGCCTGGCTCCGCACGCTCGCGGCCAGGCCGAACCACGTCCTGACCGTCGCCGGCAAACCCGTCATCGCCCATGTCACCGACTCTGCCGCAGCAGCCGCGGCCGCAGACATCGCCGCCGGGCGCATCCCAGCCGGCCTCACCGTCATGGCGCACGAACAGGGCGGCGCGATGGTCAACGACGAGCTCCGCAAGCGCGAACTGCCCTTCGCCACCCCGCTCACCCCCGCCACCGTCGCAGGCGTCGAACGCGCCAGCTATGTCGGCGCGTACAAGGGCGTGACGGACGCGCTCACCAAATATCTCTGGCCCGAATGGGCGCTGTTCCTCACCCGGCGCTGCGCCGCGGCGGGCATCACGCCCAACATGGTGTCGACCTTCGGCGCGATCCTGTGCATCATCACGACTATCCTGTTCGCCTACGGCCACTACTGGCCCGCGCTGGCGATCGGGCTGTTCTTCATGGTACTCGACACCGTCGACGGCAAACTCGCGCGCTGCACCATCACCTCGTCCAAGTGGGGCCACCTGCTCGATCACGGCGTCGATCTGATCCACCCGCCATTCTGGTATGTCGCCTGGGGTCTCGGCCTCTACGCCTGGGGGCTCGAACTCAGCCCGCCCGTGTTCACCACCGTCATGGCGGTCATCATCGGCGGCTATGTCGCGCAGCGTCTGATCGAGGGCGCGTTCATCGCGCTGTTCGGGATGCACATCCACGTCTGGCGCAAGATCGACAGCGACTTCCGGCTCATCACCGCGCGGCGCAACCCGAACTTCGTCATCCTCGCCGGCTTCCTCGCGGTCGGCCGCCCCGATCTCAGCATCGTCGCGGTCGCCTGGTGGACCGCGATCTCGCTGGTCGTCCATTTGTCGCAGATGGCGCAGGCCGCGGTGTTCAAGCTGCGCGGCCAGCCGATCCGCTCCTGGCTCGACGCCTGATTCAGGACGGCGTCGCGACCAACTCCGCCCGCGGCACCCGGCACCGCCGATCGACCACCGCCGCGATTGCCCGCGCCCCGTTCAGCGGCGCGGCCGGCCCACACTCCCCCAGCGCCGCCGCCGCCAGATCGACCTGGAACGCGCGATACGCCCCGTGCCGCGCCCCCGCCTCGGCAAGCGCGCCGGTCAGGTCGCCCAGCGACTCGACCACCGCCCCGCAGCCCCAATAATCCCCGCTCCCGCTCGCATCCCAGCGCAGCCCGGGCGGCCGCAGCAGAACGCAGGGCCGCGGCCGCGCGATATATTCCAGGATCTGGCTCGACGTATCGCCCAGATACAGGTCCGCCGCCCCCGTATAGCTCCCGTCCACCGTCGCGAAGCTGCCCGTATCGACATGGACATGCTCCGCTGCCCCCGCTGCCTCGATCAGCGCCTTCGCCTCCGGCGCCCGCTCGAACATCCGCTGGTGCGGCGCAAGGATGACGTTCCACTCGCGCTGTTCCGCCAGCATCCGAACGATCGCCGCCCCCCATGCCGGCCATGACGACCGGTGCCCCTGCCAGTGCGGTGCATAGAGCAGCACCGGCCGATCATCGCCGAACAGCGCGCGTGCCGGCCGCCCGCCGACGAAGCTGCACTTGGCATAACCGGTCACCACGATCCGGTCCGCCGCCACGCCCTGCGCCAGATGCTGCGGGATATCGAGCGCGCTCGGGATCAGGATGCGGTGCGCATAGGACAGCCGCGCCCGGCTGCAATTCAACGGCCCCGCGCCGTGGACCGTAAAGATGAACGGCGGCAGGAACGGCACCATCTTGGGCAGCCACAGGCTCGTCTGCTCCGCGCACAGCACGACCTTCGTCCACGCCAGATACCCCGCCAGCCGTGCCAGCATGGGGATCTTGGGCGGCAACGGCACGACCTGCCCCGGCGCGAACGCGGCGATATGGACGAACCCCGGCGCGCGGCGGATCCGCAGGCCCGCATGGTGCGGCTGCAACCACGACATCACCAGCGCCTCGTGCATCGACGTGCTGACCCACAGGTCGATCGTCAGGTCCGGCCGCTCGCGCGCCAGTGCATCGACGATCGGCCACAGATGCGGAATCAGCAACGGCTCGCCCAGCCACAGGACGGCGACATCGGTGATGCGCGTGCGGCCCATGGTTCAGCCCGCCCAGTTCGCGATATCTTCGGGCCGGTCGATTTCCACCCAGCCGCCGCCGGGCAGCACCACCGCCTGCACCGGCCCCGCCCGCGCCAGTTCGTGGACGATGCGGTGGTGGAAGCTCTGGATGCCGTCCGGCTCGCCGATCACCGCATCCAGCATCCGGCTATAGCGCCCGTCGTCGCCGCGCCCCACCACGATGCCCAGCGACCGGAACGGCGCCTCCGCCGGATCGAGCGTCTTGCCCACCGCGCGCACCATGCCGTCCGTCACCGCCACGCGCATGTCGTCGATCTCCGGTTGCGGCGCGGGCTCGACGAACAGCGCGATGCCCGGTTCCACCTGCGCCAGCCCCTCGCGGATCAGCGCGGGGCGGTACACCGTATCACCGTTCACGATCGCGAAGTCGCCGTGCAACAGGTCGCGCGCCGCCCAGACGCTGCCAATGCTGCTCGACACCGCCCAGAACGGATTGAACCGCATGTCCGCCGCGGCGGTCCCGCCCGCCAGATGCGCGGTGATGCGGTCGGACAGATACCCACCGACCACCGTCGTCCGCGCCACGCCCGCGGCCGCCAGCGCATCGATCTGGTGGTCCAGAATCGCCCGCCCGCCGACCGGAATCAGGCATTTCGGCCGATCCTGAGTCAGCGGAAGCAGGCGCGAACCCCTGCCTGCGCTCAGGATCACCGCATTTTGGACAAACATCAGGACCATCCGGTTCCGGTATCGGAACGACCTGTTAGACGGAGACATTGTGGCGAAAAACGGGATGACCGGCGGGAATGCCCCGGAAGCACGCTGGACCGCTCTGGTGCTCGCCGGACAACGACCCGGAATCGACCCGCTGGCGGACGCGTTCGGGGCCGAATGGAAGGCACTGATCCCGGTCGGCGGCGTGCCGATGCTCGACCGCGTCCTGCGCACCCTGCTCGCCTGTCCCGAAATCGGCCGGATCGTCGTCGCGGGGCAAGCGCCCGACGCACTCGCGCAAGGCTGGCGCGCCGCCGAATCGCGCCTCTCCTTTACGCAAAGCCAGGGCGGCATCTCGCGCAGCATCGCGGCGGTCGCCGGCACCCCCACCGCACCCTGGCCCGTGCTCGTCACCACCGCCGATCACCCGCTGCTGACCCCTGACATGGTCGCCAACTTCCTGGCCCGCGCCGGCGAGGCGGATGTCGCGGTCGGCATGGTCGAACGCCGCACCATGCTGGCCGCCTACCCGGATGCGAAGCGTACCTGGCTCCGTTTCCGCGGCGGCGCCTATAGCGGCGCCAACCTCTTCGCGCTCCGCACCCCCCGCGCACAACCCGCGCTGGCACTCTGGGCGCAGGCCGAACAGGACCGCAAACGCGCGCTCAAGCTGTTCTGGCATTTCGGCCCGCTGCTCGCCCTGCGTGCCATCACCCGCACCATCTCCGGCCCCAACGCGCTCCGCACCGCCGGCCGCCGCCTCGGCCTCGACGCCCGCCTCGTCGCCCTGCCCCAGGCGGAGGCCGCGATCGACGTCGACAAACCTGCCGACCACATGCTGACCGAACGCATCCTCGCCGCCCGCCAGGCTGACGTCCGGACTTAACGAAGCTGGGACATTTCGCGCTTTGCTTTAGTTTCATATGCAACGGCAATGGTTGCCGACCTTCGCCGCCAAACCAAACCATAGGCCCGAAATGACCCAATTCGACCTCACCGACGATCAGCGCGAGATCCAGGAGCTGGCGCGCCGCTTCACCGCCGACGCGATCACTCCGCACGCGGCGAAATGGGACGAACACCACATCTTCCCGCGCGACACGATCAAGGCCGCCGCCGACCTCGGCTTCGGCGCGATCTACGTGTCGGAGGAATCGGGCGGCATCGGCCTAGGCCGGATGGAGGCGGCGCTGATCATGGAGGCGATGGCTTACGGCTGCCCCTCCACCTCCGCGTTCATCTCGATCCACAACATGGCCGCGTGGATGATCGACAGCTACGGCTCGCCCGAACTGAAGGCACGCTACCTCCCCTCCATGGTGACATGCGACCGGATCGGCAGCTATTGCCTGACCGAACCCGGCTCCGGCTCCGATGCCGCCGCGCTCAAGACCCGCGCGGTCCGCGACGGCGACCATTATGTCGTCACGGGGTCGAAGGCGTTCATCTCCGGCGGCGGCCAGAACGAGATCTACGTCACGATGGTTCGGACCGGCGAGGACGGCGCCAAGGGCATCTCCGCGCTCGTGATCGAACGCGACATGCCGGGCGTCAGCTTCGGCGCGAACGAGAAGAAGCTCGGCTGGCACTCGCAACCCACCGCACAGGTCAATTTCGACGGCGTCCGCGTCCCCGTCTCCAACCTCGTCGGCGTGGAGGGCCAGGGCTTCCGCATCGCGATGTCCGGACTCGACGGCGGGCGGCTGAACATCGGCGCCTGCTCGCTCGGCGGGGCGCAACGCTGCCTCGACGAAGCGATCGGCTACACGCGCGACCGCCGGCAGTTCGGCAAGGCGATCGTCGAATTCCAGAACACGCAGTTCGTGCTGGCCGACATGGAAACCGACCTCCAGGCCGCCCGCATGCTGCTCTACGCGGCGGCCGGCAAGGTCTCCGCCAAGTCGCCCGACGCGACCAAGTTCGCCGCCATGGCCAAGCGCCTGTCCACAGACACCGGGTCGTCGGTCGTCGACCGCGCGCTCCAGATGTTCGGCGGCTACGGCTACCTCCAGGACTATCCCATCGAACGCTTCTGGCGCGACCTCCGCGTCCACCGCATCCTCGAAGGCACCAACGAGATCATGCGCAGCATCGTCGCACGCGAGATGTTGCGCGAGGCCTGATTCGTTCCCCGGCGCAGGCCGGGGCCTGGGCGCAACAGTTGCATCTGGACCCCGGCCTGCGCCGGGGTACAAGCCGGGGATGACCATGACCCACACCATCATCGCCGCGACCGAAGGCCGCATCGCCCGCCTTCGGCTGAACCGCCCCAAACCGATCCACGCGCTCGACCAGGCGATGTGCACCGCGATGATCGCCGCGCTGACCGACTGGCGCGAACACCCCGAGATTGAGGCGGTGCTGATCGACCATGCCGACGGCCGCGGCTTCTGCGCCGGCGGCGACGTCCGTGGCATCGCATCGAGTGCGGCTGGCGACGGCCAGGCCGCCCGCGACTTCTTCCGCACCGAATATCAGCTCAACCACCTGCTCTTCACCTACGCCAAGCCGACCGTCGCGTTCATGGACGGCATCGTCATGGGCGGCGGTGTCGGCATCGCGCTGCCCACGCGCTACCGGATCGCCACCGAACGCACGGTGCTGGCGATGCCGGAGACCACGATCGGCCTGTTCCCCGACGTCGGCGGCGGCTGGTACCTGTCGCGCCTGCCCGGCCGCATCGGTCATTATCTCGCCCTCACCGGCGCGCGGATCGACGGCGCGGAGGCCTGCACGCTCGGCCTCGCCACCCACTATATTCCGTCCGAAGCGCTGGACGGCGTCAAGGCCGCGATCGGCGCAGACCCGCAGGCGATCGAAACGATCCTCGACGCCGCCGCGGTGACGCCCCCGCCCGCCGCGATCCTCGACCGCCAGCCCGAAATCGACCGCCTGTTCGCCTCCGACGATTACGAGGAAGTGCTGACCGCGCTCGAAGCCGACCCCGGCGAATGGGCCGCCGCACAACGCGCGCTGCTCGCAACCAAGTCCCCGCTCAGTTGCAAGGTCTCGCTCCGCTTGCTCGCCGACGGTGCCGGCATGCAGAGCTTCGCCGACGAGATGCGCATGGAATATGCCGTCGCGGTCCACATCTGCCAGCGCCCCGACTTCGCCGAGGGCGTCCGCGCGCTCCTGATCGACAAGGACAACGCACCGATCTGGGACCCCGCGACTCCCGAGGCAGTCACCGATCACATGCTCGACACCATCTTCGCCCCGCTCCCCGCGGCCGAGGAATGGGAACCCGTGCGGCTGTAACCGCCCACTCAGTTCCGTTTGGTTCGAGCCTGTCGAGAACCCTGCGCAGAGTTCTCGACAGGCTCGAACCAAACGGAACTGGAAGCCCGTCCAGAAGGAACCAACCATGTCCGACTACGAAACGCTCCTGATCGAACGCCACGACGCGGTCACCCTGGTCCGGCTCAACCGCCCGCAGGCGCTGAACGCGCTCAACACGCAGACCCTGACCGACCTGATCGCCGCCTTCGCCGCCTACGACGCCGACCCCGAGCAGCGCTGCCTCGTCCTGACCGGCAGCGACAAGGCGTTCGCGGCCGGCGCGGACATCAAGGAGATGGAGGCGCAGGGCTTTGCCGAAATGTACGCGGCCAACTTCTTCGCCGGTTGGGAACAGGTCACCCGCACGCGCAAGCCCTGGATCGCCGCCGTCTCCGGCTTCGCGCTCGGCGGCGGGTGCGAGGTCGCGATGATGGCCGACTTCATCATCGCCGCCGACAGCGCGAAGTTCGGCCAGCCCGAAATCAAGCTCGGCGTCACCCCCGGCATGGGCGGATCGCAACGCCTCGCCCACGCGATCGGGAAGGCGAAAGCGATGGAGATGTGCCTCACCGGCCGCATGATGGGCGCCGACGAAGCCGAACGCGCCGGCCTCGTCGCCCGCGTCGTCCCCATGGCGGACCTGATCGCCGAAGCGCTCAAGACCGCCACTGCGATCGCCGCCATGGCCCCGCTCGCGACAATCGCGAACAAGGAAATGGTCAACGCCGCGTTCGACCTGCCGCTGGCCCAAGGCATCGCCTTCGAACGCCGCCTCTTCCACGGGATGTTCGGCACGCAGGACCAGAAGGAAGGCATGGCCGCCTTCGTCGCGAAGCGAACAGCGGAGTGGACCGGGCGGTAGCTCAAACCGGTTTGGATATAATTCCTCGTGACTAAGGTCGACGATGGACTACGTGCTTTAATTCTGCATTGGAGCTTATGAATGGCAAATTACTGGGTGGTCGGCGCGACCGTGTCTGATCAGGATATGTCTGACGATTTCATCACTCGAGGGTTTTGGTTTGGGGATCGCGACAGCGCCCAAGATGTGATCGCCAACATAGTAGTAGGAGACCGACTAGCTATTAAATCCATGCTTGGACAAGGATCCAAAGAGGTTTGGATCAAGGCAATTGGAGTGGTCACGAATTGCAACACGTTCAACGCAATGCCGTTTAAATTTTTCTATGTTAATTGGATTGATGTCCGAGCTGAAAATCGCCGGTCACCGTTCCACAATTTCAGTAATACTATTCGAAACCTCGATAGCCAACATGAGTTGGTCAAAGAAATATTCCGAATCTAGTTTAAGCCACCCGCACCCGGGCCCCATTCTCGAAATCATCCACCACCATCCGCGCGATCGCCGCTCCCACCACCGCGGGCGGCTTCAGCGTCGCGGCATCCTCGCCCGGAAAAGCCCGGGCGCGCATCTTGGTCGCGGTGGCACCCGGATCGACGATCGCGCAGCGCAGCGAGCTGATCCCCGCCATTTCGTCGGCGTATGTCAGCACCAAGGTCTCCAGCGCGGCCTTGGTGGCGGCATAACCACCCCAATAAGCCCGCGGCCGCGTCGCCACCGACGATGTCAGCATCACCAGCCGCGCCCGGTCGCTCATCCGCAGCATCGGGTCGAACGCCCCGATCAGCGCCTGCTGCGCGGAAATGTTGAGCGTTAGCAGGTTCGCCAGCTCCTTCGGGTCGATCGCCGACACCGGCGTCAGCGTGCCGAGCGAGGCCGCGTTCAGCACCAGGATATCGAGCGCAGCCCAGCGCCCGCCGATCGCCGACGCCAGCTTGGCGACGCCCCCGCTCTCGCCGATATCGAGCGGCGCGATCGTGGCGTTCCCGCCCGCCGCGAAGATCCGCTCCTCGACCTCTTCCAGCCCGCCCGCGGTCCGCGCGGTCAGGATCACATGCGCCCCCGCCGCCGCCAGCGCCTCCGCGGTCGCCGCCCCGATCCCACGCGACGCACCGGTGACCAGCGCCAGCCGGTCCTGAAGGGGAAGATCGGTCATCTTTTCGCTTCCATTCAAAGGTGTTCGAACCGCGCGTTACGCCAAACCGATCATCCTGAGTAGGGACTGAGCGCAGTCGAAGACCCGTATCGAAGGACCCGCGCAGCAGCTCCTTCGATACGCCATTTCGACAGGCTCAATGGCTACTCAGGACGAGCGGTCGGTGCGACTACGCGAAAAGGATCAAGCCGGAACCCGCTCCGCCAGCAGCGACAGCTGGTCCGCCGGTGCGACATCCTCCTGGTCGGTCAACCGCGTCGGATAGTCCCCGGTGAAGCACGCATCGCAATATTGCGGGCAGCTTTCCTTGCGCCCGCTCTCGCCCAGCGCCTTGTACATGCCGTCGACCGAGACGAACGCCAGGCTGTCCGCGTCGATATGGCGCGCCATCTCCTGCACCGTCATCTGCGCGGCGAGCAGCTTCGCGCGCTCCGGGGTATCGACGCCGTAGTAGCAGCTGTGCCGCGTCGGCGGGGACGCAATCCGCATGTGCACCTCGGTCGCGCCGGCATCGCGCATCATCTGCACGATCTTGACTGACGTCGTGCCGCGCACGATCGAATCGTCGATCAGGATGATCCGCTTGCCCTTGATCAGCGCGCGGTTGGCATTGTGCTTCAGCTTCACGCCGAGGTGCCGCACCTTGTCGCCCGGCTGGATGAACGTGCGGCCGACATAGTGCGACCGGATGATCCCCAGCTCGAACGGAATGCCCGACTGCTGCGCATAGCCGATCGCCGCCGGCACGCCCGAATCGGGCACCGGGATGACGATGTCGGCCTCGACCGGGTCCTCGATCGCCAGCTGCGCACCGATCGCCTTGCGCACCGAATAGACCGACGACCCGTCGACGATCGAATCGGGCCGGCTGAAATATACATGCTCGAACACGCAGGGCCGCGGCGGCACTTCGGCGAACGGCCGGATCGAGCGCAGCCCCTTGTCGGACACGATCACCAGCTCGCCCGGATCGATGTGGCGGATGAACTCCGCCCCGCACACGTCGAGCGCGACGGTCTCCGACGCGAAGATATAGCTTTCGCCCAGACGCCCCATCACCAGCGGCCGGATGCCGAGCGGATCGCGACAGATCAGCATCCCCTCCGGCGTCATGCAGACCAGCGAATAGGCGCCCTCGAGCTGCTTCAGCGCATCGATGAACCGGTCGAGCAGCGTGCGGTACGACGACATCGCAACCAGGTGGATGATCGTCTCGGTATCGCTGGTCGACTGGAAGATCGACCCGCGCCGGACCAGCTCGTTGCGCAGCTTGGCGGCGTTCGAGATATTGCCGTTGTGGCTGACCGCAAACCCGCCGCTGTACAATTCGGCGAACAGCGGCTGGACGTTGCGCAGCGCGGTCTCGCCCGTCGTGGAGTAACGCACATGCCCGCAGGCGGCGTCGCCCGGTAGTGCGCGGATCACGTCGTCGCGGTCGAAATTGCCGGCGACATGGCCCATCGCGCGGTGCGTATGGAACATCGCGCCGTCCCAGCTGGTGATGCCGGCGGCTTCCTGCCCGCGGTGTTGCAACGCGTGGAGGCCGAGGGCGACCATCGCGGCGGCGGTCCCGTCGGCCCCCCATATGCCGAAGATGCCGCATTCCTCACGCAGCTTGTCTCCGTTCAGGTCGGAGTCGAATGGGTTCGTGATGATCATGGGGCGATCCGTGGTGGCGGCGGATGCGGGTCACATAGGGATGCTTGTCGGCTTTGTCGCCTGTTTGTCATCGAACTTCGTCGCACCTCCGGCTAACGACCGTCGCATGACTATCGAAACCACCGACCGCCTGGCGCCGCGCTACGACGCGAACGGCCTCGTCACCGCCTTCGTCACCGATGCCGCGACCGGCGAACCGCTGATGCTCGCGCACATGAACGCCGACGCGCTCGCCGCCACGATCGCCGGCGGCGAAGCGGTCTTCTGGTCCCGCTCCCGCGCGCGCCTCTGGCGTAAGGGCGAGGAGTCGGGGAACGTCCTCAAGGTCGTCGAAATCCGCATCGACTGCGACCAGGACGCCCTCTGGCTCCGCTGCGAACCGGCGGGGCCGGCGTGTCACACGGGGGCCAGGACGTGCTTCTACCGCAGGGTCGAAGGCGAGCGATTGGTCACTGTCCAGGAGTGACCAAAAAGCCCTCTCCCCCACGGGGAGAGGGTTGGGAGAGGGGGAGTGGCTTGCGGTAACCAAGCCCCACGAAAAACAGCAAGATTCGCGCCCCGCCCAGCCACGCCGTCCCACAAAGCACCCCAGGCAAAGCCCCTCTCCCCAACCCTCTCCCCGGAGGGGAGAGGGAGTCCCCCCAAGCCCCACACACGCCGCGCACCTAGGACAAACCACCCTCCCCCTACGGAACCCTTTGACGTTGACGTGAACGTCACCCTGTCATAAAAGCGCCGCATGCCCCAGCATGCCGCGATCCACACCCCCGATGCCCATGACCGGGACAGCTTCACCATCTCCGACCTGTCGGAGGAGTTCGGCGTCACCGCGCGTGCGCTGCGCTTCTACGAGGACGAAGGTCTGATCGCCCCGCAGCGGATCGGCCTGACCCGCGTCTATTCGAAACGCGATCGCGCGCGCCTCGCCTGGATCCTGCGCGGCAAGCGCGTCGGCTTCAGCCTCTCCGACATCCGCGAGATGATCGATCTCTACGACATCGGCGACGGACGCGAGACGCAGCGCCACGTCACGCTCGACAAATGCAACGCCCGCATGGAACTGCTCCGGCGCCAGCGCGAGGATATCGACGCGGCGATCCTGGAACTCGAAAGTTTCGTGGCGGTCGTGGCCGCTGCCGACGAAGCCGCCCACAAATAGCCCCCGCCCCCCGACCGAACAGGCCGACCAACCAGATTGTCTTGGGAGAGACCGATGCCGACCTACACCGCGCCGGTGCGCGACACCCGCTACATCCTCGATGCGATCCTCGGTCTCGAACATTATGGCAACCTGCCCGGGTTCGAAAACGCCAGCGCCGACACCGTCGAAGCCGTCCTGACCGAAGGCGCGCGTTTCTGCGAGGAAGTGCTGTTCCCGCTCAACCAGTCGGGCGACCATGAAGGTTGCACCCGCCACCCGGACGGCAGCGTCACGACGCCCAAGGGCTTCAAGGAAGCCTATGCGCAGTTCGTCGAGGGCGGCTGGGCCACGCTCGGTGGCATCGAACGGTTCGGCGGACAGGGCCTGCCCCACGTCGTGTCGACCGCGTTCGAGGAATATCTGATCTCCGCCAACATGGCGTTCGGCATGTATAACGGCCTCACCATGGGCGCCACCGCCGCGATCCTGGCCAAGGGTTCGGACGAGCAGCAGGCCACCTACGCGCCCAAGATGATCTCGGGCGAATGGGGCGGCACCATGAACCTGACGGAGCCGCATTGCGGCACCGATCTCGGCCTCATCCGCACAAAGGCCGCGCGCAACGACGACGGCAGCTTCGCGCTGACCGGCACGAAGATCTTCATCTCGTCCGGCGAACATGACCTGACGTCCAACATCATCCACCTCGTCCTCGCCAAGATCGAAGGCGCGCCGGACAATGTGAAGGGCATCTCGCTCTTCATCGTGCCCAAGTTCCTGCTCGATGCCGACGGCAACGCCGGCACCCGCAACGGCGTCGTCTGCGGCTCGATCGAGGAGAAGATGGGCATCCACGGCAACTCGACCTGCGTCATGAACTATGACGGCGCGACCGGCTATCTGGTGGGCGAGGAGAATAAGGGCCTCGCCGCGATGTTCATCATGATGAACGCCGCCCGGCTCGGCGTCGGGCTCCAGGGCCTGTCGATCGGCGAGGTCGCGTATCAGAACGCCGTCGCCTACGCCAAGGACCGCCGCCAGGGCCGCGCGCTCACCGGCCCGGCCGATCTCGACCAGAAGGCCGACACTTTGTTCGTCCACCCGGACGTCCGCCGCATGCTGATGGACGCCAAGTCCAAGCTCGAAGGCGCGCGCGCGCTCTGCCTGTGGGGCGCGCTCCAGGTCGATCTGGCGCACCGCGCCGCGACCGAGGAGGAGCGTGTCGCCGCCAACGACCTCATCTCGCTGCTCACGCCCGTCATCAAGGGCTACGTCACCGATCTGGGGTACGAGATCGCGACGAACGCGCAGCAGGTCTACGGCGGCCACGGCTACATCCGCGAATGGGGGATGGAGCAATATGTCCGCGACGCCCGCATCGCGCAGATCTACGAAGGCACAAACGGCGTCCAGGCGATGGACCTCGTCGGCCGCAAGATCGGCCAGAATGGCGGCCGCGCGCTGATGGCGCTGGCCCAGGCGATCGGCGGCGACATCGCGGAGGCCAAGGCCGACCCTGCCACCGCCGACTATGCCGGCCGGCTGGAAAAGGCGGCGGGTGATCTGCAGACCGCGTCGATGTGGCTGATGCAGAACGGCATGGCGAACCCCAACAATGCCGGCGCCGCGGCCTATCCCTACATGACCATGATGGGCGTCGTGACGCTCGGCTGGATGTGGCTGAAGATGGTCCGCGCCTCCAGCGCGGCGATCGCGGCCGGCGAAGGCGATCGGACCTTCCACGAAGCGAAACTGGTCACCGCACGCTTCTATGCGGAGCGCGTGCTGCCTGATACGGGGAGCCTGCGTCGCAAGATCGAAGGCGGTGCGGACGCGATCATGGCGTTGCCGGTGGAGGCTTTCTGATGTTTGCAGTGGTGACCGGCCTGATGCTCATGCTCCAACCGATCACCGCTGCGCCCGCTCCACCCCCCGCCGCCGCTACTACTACTCCCGCCTTCTCCGCCGGCGCGGCCGCCACGCGCGACCTGACCCGGATCGTCGCCGCCTCGGGCCTCCCCGCACTCGCCGGCGACGCGTTCCGCTTCACCGACATCGCGCCGGGCGGCACCGTCGCCACCATCTTCGACGCCCGCCGCACCGGCACCGAGTCGCAACGCACCATCGTCACCCTGTCGTTCCGCGACGGCGCCTGGACGCCGGACACGCGCGAGGCGAAGCGGCTCGCGCCCGAAACCTTCGACTATATGTCCGGCCGCATCGCGACCGCGATCACCACCGGCGGCCCCGCGACCCCCTGCCCCGACGGCTCTGACTATCTCAGCGAGCGCGCCACCGCCGGCACCGTCCGCGCCCTCCCCGGCTGCGGCACCGACCACCCCAACCTGGCCCTCGCCCGCCTTTTCGGCGTTCGCGAGACCCCGTAAGGGCTCACTGGCCGCGCCGGCACTTAAGGGTCGGCGCTATCCATGCCGGCCATGCTCGCTCTTGTCCGCAAGCCGCCCGTAATAGGCCGTCGATGACCGGTTCCACTCCGCGGCGAACCGCTTTGCAACGGATTGCGCCGCATCACGGATGTTGACGCGATGTGCCCCCGCCGCCACTCTTCAAACCCATGCCGATCAAATCCGTTACATGATTGCTTGGGCAAACAGAGTGACCGGTTCGGATCGCCATGCCGGCGCCAAAGCGGTGTTAGGAAAACCACAACTCCACCTGATCTTTTGGCTTTGCGCGATGACGGAAGCGCCTGCGATGGGGCAGTCTGCTGCCGAGCTGATGGCGCGATACAAGGGCCTGACGGGCGTCGAACCGGCGCGATCCTGCGCCGGACCGCAGGACCCGGATGACGTGCTGGTCTGCGGACGACGGGGCGACGACCGCTACCGCCTGCCGCCCGAGTCTCGGGGTGCCGGCCCAAGGGGTGCCGACGCACGGGGCGAACGCGAAGCCCTGCTTCGCCCGGGAAGTCGATGCGACGGCACGGGCGTCGGCGCGCGCGGCGATGCCGGATGTACGGGTGGCCTGAACGTGGTCGCGATTGGTGCGGCAATCGTCAAAGGCGTCGGCGGGCTGGTAGGGGAGTAAGTCAGCCTGCGTGCCCGGCCTCGCGACCCATCGAGCTTGCCGAAATCGCTAGTAGGACACCGGGAAAAGGAAAGCGCCCAGCGGTTTGCAACGCTGACGACTGCGCCCCCAATCCGCCAGACCCTGGACAACGACCAGGTCGCCCCTCGCAACGACCAGACCCTTGCCATGCCCCGCGTCCGCGCCGACATCGGTGCCAACGATAAAACAGGAGAGAGACATGGCGACAATCGCCTTCATCGGCCTTGGCAATATGGGCGGCGGCATGGCCGCGAACCTCGTTAAGGCGGGCCACGCCGTCCACGCGTTCGACTTGTCCGCAGACGCGGTCGCGCGCGCGCAGGACGCCGGCTGCACCCCCGCCGCAACCGCGCGCGACGCGGTCGCGCAGGCGGATATCGTCGTCACCATGCTACCAGCCGGTCGCCATGTCCGGGCGGTCTACGAAGCCGACGTATTCGGCGCGGCCCCGGATGGCGCGTTGCTGATCGATTGCTCCACCATCGACGGCGCTTCGGCGATCGCCGTCGCGTCCGCCGCCACGGATCGCGGCTACCGGATGGTCGACGCCCCCGTCTCGGGCGGGATCGCCGCGGCCAACGCCGGCACGCTGACCTTCATGGTCGGCGGCGCGGCGGACGCGTTCGCCGCCGCCGAACCTTTGCTGGCCGCGATGGGCAAGGCGGTGATCCACGCCGGGGCTGCCGGCGCGGGGCAGGCTGCCAAGATCTGCAACAACATGCTGCTCGGCGCCACGATGGTCGCGACGTGCGAGGCGTTCCTGCTCGCCGAAAAGCTCGGGCTCGATCTCGCCACCTTCTACGCGATTTCGTCGCAGGCGTCGGGGCAGAGCTGGTCTATGACGAGCTATTGCCCGGTCCCGGGCGTTGGTCCCGAAACCCCCGCCGACCGCGGCTACGAAGGCGGCTTTGCCAGCGCGCTGATGCTCAAGGACCTGAAACTGGCGATCGAGGCCGCGCAGGGCGCCGACGCCAGCGTGCCGATGGGTGCCACCGCCGGCGCGCTGTACCAGGCGCTCGCCAACGCGGGCGACGGCGGGCGGGACTTTTCGGCGATGATCCGCTTCCTCGACGGCAAGGCCGGCCGCTAAGCTACGCGGTTCGCGCGGGCTGGTCACACCCGGCCGGTCCGCGCTATCCCGGCGTCATGATACACCTCACCCGCGCCGTCACCGCCCGCAGCTTCGAAACCGCGCTGCGGCTGGCGGTGGACGCAGTGGCGGACGGCGAGTCGGTCCTGATGATATTCGACGACATCGCGGTCCAGGTCGATCCCGGCGACGGCGAGACGACGATCGCGCGCAACCACGATGCGATCCGCGCGCAGGTCGCCGCGCGGCTCCAGCATCGTCCTTTGCTATCGGAACGCGCGCCGCTGCTCGGCGACGTCGTCGAAACGGTCGAGGACGACCACGCCACCCGCATCGCGCGCGGCACCGCCGGCATCGTCACCGATCTGGTCGGCGGCATCGGCACCGCGCCGCTCGTCAACCTCGTTGTCCGGTTCGCGCGCCGCACCGTCGACTATGCCCATGCCGATCTGCACACGCTGCGCCACCTGCGCTGAGGCCGGAAACCGCCCGGTCAGTGAACCAGTGCGAGCAACCCGACGGCGGAGATCGTGCCCAGCACGACACCGGACAGCATCATCGCCGTGAACGGCTCGCTCTTCACCGGGCAACCGCATCGGCACCCCTGCATGTACATCGTGTCGTGCGATCCGGGCGAACAGATCATGCCCATATTCTCGCAGAACGGGCAGGCCGCGGCCTCGGCCCGACGCTCGGTCTTGTCCAACATCCTCGACTCCCGTTTTTACGGTTAGATGACGAGACTATGACAACTCTCGACCACACTCAATATGCCGAAAAGCACCGGTACATCGGGCCGTAGACCCGGCAGGGGAGCCGGCGTCACGCAACGATCCGCGCGGCATGATGTCGCCAGAGACGATCCCCCGGATCGATCGCCCCGTCCGCCGGTTGGGGCCTGACCCGGCAAGGTGGATGACCGCCGATACTGCCCCACGATGGACACGACGCGACCTTGCAATTCTTCCGCCTCCTCCTGCCCGGCGCGACCCTGCCCGGCCGGCTGATCGCCTGCCTCGGTGCGGCGCTCGGCATCACGCTCACCGTCCTGCTTTGCGCCTTCGTGCCGCTCCCGGTGGCCGACCTGCCGTTCCTGGTCGCCCCGCTCGGCGCATCGGCCGTGCTGGTGTTCGCGGTGCCGTCCAGCCCGCTGGCGCAACCCTGGCCCGTGATCGGCGGCAACATCCTGTCGACGCTCGTCGGCGTGGCGGCATTCCGGCTGATCCCTGACATGGCACTCGCCGCCGGTTTCGCAGTGGGCGGCGCGATCCTGGCGATGTCACTGCTCCGCTGCTTGCACCCGCCCGGCGGGGCCGCCGCGTTGACCGCGGTGATCGGCGGCCCCGCGGTCCACGCCGCCGGCTTCGGCTTCGCGCTGCTCCCGGTCGGGCTCAACTCGCTGGTCTTCGTGCTGATCGCGATGCTGTTCCACCGCGCGACCGGACACCGCTACCCGCACCGCCCGGCCGCTGTATCGCCCGCCGTCACGCTTCACGGTGCCGATATCGACGCGGCGCTCCGCGACATGCACGAAGGGTTCGACATCGACCGCGCGGATCTCGACGCGCTCCTTACCCACGCCGAACGCCACGCCGCGGCACGCGCAACGCCACCCCGCTAAGCCGCCCCTGCGACCAACACCGACAACCGCGCGCCGAACCCACGCGCCCGGCCGCCAACGTCCATTGCGCCCCCGTGACGATCGGGCATGATGCAGCATCGTAATAATCGACGGAGCTGCCCCGTTGCGCCTACCCCTCCTGCTCCTGCTCCTCGCCACCACGCCTGCACTCGCGCAGCAGCAGCCCACCGCCCCGCCACCCGACGCCCCGACGCGCAGCTTCACCGGCGCGGACCTGTTCGGCCTGTCGATCGCCGCCGATCCGCAGATCAGCCCCGACGGCCGCAGCATCGTCTATGTCCGCCGCACCGGCGACATCATGACCGACCGGATGCAGTCCTCGCTCTGGCTGATCGACGTCGCCAGCGGCCGCCAGTCGCCGCTCGCCGCACAGGGCTCCAGCCCGCGCTGGTCGCCGGACGGCACCCGCGTCGCCTATATCGCGCCCGACGGCGACGGATCGCAGCTGTTCGTCCGCTGGATCGCCACCGGCGCCAGCGCCCGCGTCACAAGCTTCCCCGGCAGCCCGCAGGCGCTCGCCTGGTCGCCCGACGGAACCCGCCTCGCCTATATCGCGACCGTCGCAGGCGAAGCGACGAAGCTCGGCAAGGCCCCGCCCAAGCCGGAAGGCGCCAAATGGGCCGAGCCGCTGACGGTCATCGACCGGGTCAACTACCGCAACGACGGTCCCGGTTACGTGAAGCCCGGCCGCGACCACCTGTTCGTCGTGGCGGCGGACGGCGGCGCGGTGCGGCAGCTGACGTTCGGCGCGTTCGACGATGGCGGCCCGCTGTCCTGGACCCCCGACGGTCGCGAGATCGTGTTCGCCGCGATACGCGGGCCGGAGGCGGATCGCCAGGTCATGAACTCCGACGTCATCGCCGTCGACGTCGCGACCGCCACGATGCGGACGCTCACCACCCGCGACGGGCCGGACGGCCAGCCGCGCGTCTCGCCCGACGGCGCGCGCATCGCCTGGCTCGGCTTCGACGACAAGCGCCGCAGCTACGAGAATACGCAGCTCTATATCGGCGATCGCAACGCCGGCGGCGCGCGGTCGCTTACCGCCTCGCTCGATCGCGGGATCGAGGATGCCGTCTGGGCGGCGGACGGCCGCGGCCTCTACGCCGACTATGACGACCACGGCCGCCGCCGGATCGCGCGGATCGCCCTGGACGGCCGGATGACGCCGCTGGTCGACAATGTCGCAGGCGGCGGGCTCGACCGGCCCTATACCGGCGGCGAATTTTCGGTCTCGCGCGGCGGGACGATCGCCTACACCGGCGGCGATGCGGGCGCCCCCGCCGACGTCTGGGTCTACAGCGGCGGCAAGCCCCGCCGCCTGACGCAGCTGAACGCCGTGCTGACCGGCACGAAGGCGCTCGCCCCGGTTCGCAAGATCGCGGTCACCGCGCCCGATGGCCGCCCGATCGACGCCTGGATCGCCACCCCCGCCGGCCATGTACCGGGCCGCCGCCTGCCGCTGATCCTCGAAATCCACGGCGGCCCCAACAGCGCCTACGGGCCGAGCTTCGCCACCGATGTGCAGCTCTACGCCGCGGCCGGCTATGCCGTGCTGTGGACAAACCCGCGCGGCTCGACCTCCTACGGCGCGGAATTCGCCAACCTGATCGACAAGAACTACCCGTCCGCCGACTATGACGACCTGATCGCCGCGGTCGACGCGGCGATCGCGGACGGCACGGCGGACCCGCAGAACCTGTTCGTCACCGGCGGGTCGGGCGGCGGCGTGCTGACCGCCTGGATCGTCGGCAAGACCGACCGGTTCAAGGCCGCCGCGACGCAGAAACCGGTCATCAACTGGGTCAGCGAGGCGCTGACGATGGACAACACGCTCTTCACCTCGCGCTACTGGTTCTCGAAGCTCCCGTGGGAGGATCCGATGAGCTACTGGAAACGCTCGCCGCTCAGCATCGTCGGCAACGTGAAGACCCCGACGCTGGTCGTGGTCGGCAGCGACGACTACCGCACGCCGGTGTCGGAGGCGGAGCAATATTACGCAGCGCTCCAGATCCGCGGCGTGCCGACCGCACTCGTGAAGGTCCCCGGCGCCAGCCACGGCGGCTTCACCGCCCGCCCGTCGCAATCCGCGGCCAAGGCCAGCGCCATCCTCGCTTGGTTCGACCGCTACCGCACCGGCCCCGGCGCGCCTGTCCCCGCGGCCCCAGCCACGCCCGCCAGCCCAGCAGCAGAAAGCCCGCAATGACCCTCCCCCGCCTCCTGACGGCCGCACTCCTGCTCGCCACCGGCGTCGCCGCCCACGCGCAGGACAAGCCCGACAAGACCACCACCACCGTCGAGAGGAAGGCCGACGACAGCAGCAGCCTGCCGCCGCTTCCGGCGGACAAGACGGTCACCGAAACCGCGCGGATCGGCGGGCGCATGATCACCTACCGCGCCACCGTCGGCACGCTCGCGGTGCGCGATGACAAGGGCAAGGAGATCGGCCAGGTCGTCTACACCGCCTACACCGTCCCCGGCCGCGACCCCGCCCGCCCGGTCACCTTCGCGTTCAACGGCGGCCCCGGTGCGGCCTCGGTCTACCTCAACCTCGGCGCGGTCGGCCCCAAGCGCGTCCAGTTCGGTGCGCAGGGCGATGCCCCCTCGGACTCGCCCATCGCACGCGACAATCCGAACAGCTGGCTCGACCTCACCGACCTCGTCTTCATCGACCCGATCGGCACCGGGTTCAGCCGCAGCCTGGTGGACGAAGCCCAGACGAAGAAGGCGTTCTACGCCAACGACCCCGACGTCCGGTATTTGTCCAAGATCGTCTACGACTGGCTCGTCAAGGAAGGCCGGCTGCGCTCGCCCAAATATCTCATGGGCGAAAGCTATGGCGGCTACCGCGCGCCGCGGATCGCCTACGAACTCCAGTCGCAGATCGGCGTCGGCGTCAACGGCCTCATCATGGTCTCGCCCTATCTCGACCCCGCGTCCGGCGACGATGCCACCGCGCTCTCGCCGCTCCCCTGGATGATCGACCTGCCGTCGATGGCCGCCGCGAACCTTGAACGTCGCGGACAGCTGACCCCCACGGCGATGGCTGAGGTTGAGGCCTATACACGCGGCGATTTCGCGCGCGACTTGCTGCGTGGGCGGTCCGATCCCGATGCCACCGGCCGCCTCGTCACGCGCGTTACCGAACTCACCGGGCTCGATCCCGCGCTCGTCAAACGGCTCGGCGGGCGCGTCGACAGTCGCACGTATCTGCGTGAGATCCACCGCGGCGACGGCACGATCGGCAGCGTGTACGATTCCAACGTCACCGCGTTCGATCCCTTCCCCTGGTCGCCGCAACAAAAGTCCAACGACCCGATCCTCGACGCACTGATCGCCCCCACCACCAGCGCGATGGTCGATTTCGTGACGCGCGAGGTCGGCTGGAAGACCGACGCGCGCTACAATGCGCTGTCCTACAGCGTGAACGAGGCGTGGGACCGCGGCAAACCCGCCGACGCGCCGGTCACCGACCTGCGGAAGGCGATCGCCAACGACCCCAAAATGCGCGTCCTGATCGTCCACGGCTGGGACGACCTGTCCTGCCCGTTCTTCGCCTCCCGCCTGATCGTCGATCAGATGCCGGCGTTCGGCGTGGCGGAGCGCGTCCAGCTGCGCGTCTATCCCGGCGGCCACATGTTCTACAGCCGCAACGACAGCGGCGCTCAGTTCAAGTCCGACGCCGCCAGCCTCTACCGTCCGTAGCGGATCACCATGCCCAACCCCGTTTGGTTCGAGCCTGTCGAGAACTCCGCGCTGAGTTCTCGACAGGCTCGAACCAAACGGATCAGTGGCTAGATATCACGCCTCGCCGGCTGACACCCTTCGCCGGCCGGCGAACGCAAAGTAGATGAGCAGCCCGATCACGTTCCACAGCAGGAAATAGCCCTGCGTCCGCACCGGCAGGCTGGCGAACAGATACAGGCATCCAAGGATCGCAAAGCCACCCACCAGCCAGGGCAACGGCGTGCGGAACGTCCGCGCCGCCTCCGGTGCCCGGGCCCGCATGATCAGCATGCACACCGACACCGCGACGAACGCCGCCAGCGTCCCGGCATTGGCCAGCGCGGCGATCTCCGCCAGCGGGAACAGCCCGGCGATCGTGCCGACGATCACTGCGGTGAACAGCGTGATCCGCACCGGCGTGCCGCGCTTCGACACCGTCGCCAGCGCCCCCGGCAGCAACCCGTCGCGCGCCATCGTGAAGAAGATCCGCGACTGGCCGTAGAAGAACGCCAGGATCACCGTCGGCAACGCCACCACCGCCGACGCCGCCAGGTAGTTCGCCGCCCCCGGTTGCCCCAGCAGGCGCAGGATCAGCGCCAGCGGCTCCGGACTGTCCGAAAAGCGCGTGTAGGACAGTGCACCGACCGCGGCCGCCGCCACGCCCATGTAGATCAGGATGCACAGCACCATCGACCCGACGATCCCGATCGGCAGGTCGCGGCCCGGGTTCTTGGTCTCCTCCGCCGCCGTCGCGATCGCATCGAATCCGTAGAATGCGAAGAAGATGATCGCCGCTGCCGCCATCACGCCGCGCTCCACCCCGTCCGGTCCGGTCGTGCGCGCAAAGCCGAACGGCATGAACGGCTCCAGGTTCGACCGCTGGAAATACGGCAGCGCCACCGCCACGAACACCGCAAGTGCCACGATCTTCACCACCACCAGCAACGCGTTCAGGTTCGCGCTTTCCTTGGTCCCCAGCGTCAGCAGCCCCGCCACCACCGCGATGATCGCGATCGCCGGCAGGTTCACGATCCCGCCCAGTTCCGGCCCCTGCATGATCGCCATCGGCACCCCGGCCCACGCCTGCAGCAGCGGCGCGGCATAACCCGACCAGCCGACCGCCACCGCGCTCACCACCAGACTATATTCCAGGATCAGGCTCCACCCGATGATCCACGCGACCAGCTCGCCGATCACGACATAGGTGTAGGTGTAGGCACTGCCCGACGCCGGGATCATCGTCGCCATCTCGGCATAGGCCAGCGCCGCGCACGCGCAGATCGCGCCGGCGATGACGAACGACAAAATCACCGAAGGCCCCGCCTTCGCCGCCCCCACGCCGATCAGCGTCAGGATGCCCGTGCCGACGATCGCGCCCACGCCCAACGCCACCAGATGCGGCCAGCCGAGCGTCCGGCTCAGCCGATGCTCGGGCGCCATGTCCGCCCGATCGACCACCAGCTTCCGCCTGTTCCAGTTCGCCAAGTCTATCCCCCATGTCATCCGCCCGCGCCTGACGGCACGCGACCCCGGACTTCCCGTCCCGTTCGATCCGCGACATAAGCCTGGACGGGCGGGCGGAGTAAAGTGCGGATGGCGGTCATCATCGTGTCGGCATCGACCGGGCAGCATGCCGCCGTCGTCTACGAAGCCGCGATCCTCGCCGGGCTACCGCTCGCCGGCTACGTCACCGTCACGGACGGTCCGCCCATGTCGCTGCTCGACTGCCGCTGGCTCGGTCACCTCGACGCGGTCCTCGCGGCAGACGTCGCGAGCAGCCACCAGTTCATCGTCGCCTGCGGATCGAACGCGCTCCGCCGCAGCCTGACGCTGTCGCTCCAGGATGCGGGCGCGTCGCTCGCCGCCGTCGCGCATCCCGCTGCGATCCTGTCGCCCAGCGCCATCATCGCGCCCGGATCGGCCATCCTTGCCGGCGCCATCGTCGGCCCGCGCGCCGTCCTGGGCCGCGGCGTCATCGTCAACCACGCCGCCAGTGTCGACCACGACTGCCGGCTCGGCGATTTCGCCCACATCGCCCCCGGCGCGCGCCTTGCCGGCTCCGTCCAGGCCGGCGCGGGCGTGTTCGTCGGCCTGAACGCCGCAATACTGCCCGGCATCCGGATCGGCGCGGATGCCACCATCGGCGCCGGCGCCGTCGTCACCCGCGACGTCCCGCCCGGCACCACCGTCGTCGGCATCCCGGCCGGCCCGCGCTAGAAATTCCGGCCCATCGTCGGTTACCTTTTGGTAACGAAGTCGCGCCTATCGTTCAGCTATGTCGGCACTCGCTATCTTCGCCGCCCTCGCCGCCGCAGCCGCGCCGCCGTCGGACGCGCCGATCGGACAATTCGCCGCCATCCCGAACGTGACGCTGACATTCTACGATGTCACCGGTCGCGATCCGGCCGCGATCCGCCGATCGATCGACGCCGCGCGCCCGACCGATCCCAATGACGGGGCACGCGTCGACGGCCTCAGCGCCTATCGTTACGCGTGGCAGTGGGTCAGCGAGCAGGGCGTCTGCCGCATCATGCCCGACGATATCCAGTTCGCCGCGACCATCATGATTCCGCGCCTGACGACCAATGTCTCCCCCGAACTGCGCGCGGAGTTCGACCTCTATATCCGGACGCTGCTCGCGCACGAATATGGCCATGTCGGTTTTGGCTGGGCGCAGCGCGTCGAAATCGCCGCCGCGATCAACGCCGCCGACTGCAACACCGCCAACGTCGCGGCACGCGCCGCCGTGACCGCGATCGGCATCCAGAATGCGGCATATGATGCCGAGACAGGCCACGGCGCGAACGTGATCCACCCGTTCGGCTATGCCCGCAACGCCCGCTGGACCACCGACATGCGCCGCGCCAGTCGGCTGGAGATGTGACCTAGACCGCGCCGCGCGCCATCGATCGGAGCGCGGCCGCCAGCCGGTCCATCTGCGCCTCGTCGTTGAACAGCGCGGGCGACACGCGGACGCACGCCCCCTTCGCGACGCCCGTTCGGTGGACGGTGAAGATGCCGTGCCGGTCAAGCAACGTCTTCGCCACCGCGACATTACCCGCCACATCGCCGATCCCGTTCAGCCGGAACGACGTGATTCCGCCGTGCAGCGCCGGATCGTCCGGCGTCAGCACGTCGATCCCCTCCACGCCGCGCACCTGCTCAACCCAACGGTCGCGCAGCGCACGCAGCCGCGCCGCCCGCCGCGCCCGCCCGATCCGCGCCTGGAACGCCAGCGCGGCGGGCACGGTCAGCTGCGCCGCGAAATCGACCGTCCCGGTGTGGACCCGCGCCTGCGTATCGTCGCGCCCGTCCGCCTCGTTCAGCGGATGCCGGTCGATCCGGTCGAGCGCCCCCGCCCGGATATACAGCGCCGCCACGCCCAGCGGCGCACCCAGCCATTTATGGCCGTTCACCGCCACGAAGTCGCACCCCAGATCGGGCAGCGCGAAGTCGAGCTGATACCAGCTGTGCGCCGCATCCACGATCGTATCGATCCCGCGCGCCCGCGCCAGCGCCGCGATCTCGCGCACCGGCAACACCAGCCCGGTCCGGTGGCTGAGATGCGTCAGCAACAACAGCCTGATCCGCGGATCGGCATCGAACGCCGCGCGGTACGCCTCGATCAGCGCATCCTTCGTCGCCGGCTCGGGCAACGCGATCCGCCGCACGTTCGCCCCGCGCCGCACGCGCAGCGACTCCATCGCCGCCTGCATGCTGTCATAATCCAGGTCGGCGTACAGCACGCCGTCCCCCGGCTTCAGCCGGTTATACCCCAGGATCAGCGCCTCCAGCGCCTCCGTCGCGTTGCGCGTCATCGCGATCTCCGCGCCCGGCACACCCAGCGCCCCGGCCAGCGCGTCCCGCGCCGCGACCAGGTCCGCCCCCATCCCGCGCCGCGCGTAGAAGCTCGTCTCACGGTTCACCCGCGTCACCTGTCGCGCATATTCCGCCGCAACCGGCCGCGCCATCATCCCCCAGTTGCCGTTCTCCAACTGCACCACATCGCGCGGCGCATCATACTCCGCCGCGATACCCCGCCAGAACGCGGCGTCGCGCGCGCCGACCGAAGGCAATGCCGCCGTCAACGGCAGCGCCCCCATCCCCGCGATCACGGCCCGCCTGCCGACCCTGCTCAAAACTTCACGTCCATCCGCACATAATATTGGCCGCCATCGGTATCGTAGGGCGCGTTGCGCGAATAGACGAGCCCGCGCGACGCCTGGAACACCGCCTCGTCCGGATAGGTGTTGAACACATTCTCGGCACCCCCGCGCAACGTGAAATGGTCGTTCACACGGTAGCTGACCGACGCATCGAACAACGCGATCGACCCGAAGTCCTGGAAGATCTCGCCCGTCGCATTGCCCGTCGAGTCCGTCCACGGTCCATAATAACGCCCGCGCACCTGCGCTCCGAACCGGCCGACATCGTACCCGATCGTCGCGGTCCCGTTATGCTTGGGCAACCGCGTTTCGAAGATCCGGCGCTGCGCCTCGTTGCCGATCGCCGCAATCGCCCCGCTCGTCACCTTGGTCTGGTTGTAGTTGTACGCCAGGCTCACGTTCGCGCGCCCCGGCCCCACCTGCCGCGCATAGCTCAGCACCGCGTCGATCCCGCGCGTCCGCGTGTCGAAATCGTTGGTGAAATAGCTGACCGTCGTGAACCGGTTGGGGTTGGCGAAGCTCGCCGGCACCGCGAACGACCGCGACTCGCTGAACCGGTCGTCGACATCGATCTGGTACAGGTCCACGCTCCCGCTCAGTCCGAATTTCGACTGGAACGTCAGCCCGGCGGTCACCGTCTTCGACGTCTCCGGCTCCAGCGGCTTCGCGCCCAGCGCCACCGCCAGGTCACTGTTCGGTGACAACCGCCCCGCGTTGAACACCTGCAACGTCACCGTATCGAGGCCTTGGGTGGTCGACACCGTATTGAGCTGCGCCGGCGTCGGCGCTCGGAACCCGGTGGAATAGGTCGCGCGCGCCGCGATCCCCTCCACCGGTTCGACCCGCGCGGCCAGCTTGTAGGTGAACGTATCGCCGAACGCGGAGAAATCCTCGTACCGCCCGGCCGCGCCCAGCGTCACCGCCTCGACCGGCTTCCACTCCAGGTCGGCATAGCCTGCATAACTGGTCTGCCCGAACACCCCCGCCCGTTCCGGACCATAGCCCGGAAACCCGTTCGCATTCGGCGCCAGCCCGAACGCCGCGCCCGGCCCGATCGCATAGGAGGCCGGATCGCCCGCCGACACGCGGTATGTCTCGCGCCGCCGCTCCGCCCCGAACGCGACGTTGACCGGCTCGCCCAGACCCACCGGCAAACGGTAGACGAAATCGGCGTTCAGGTTGAATTCGCGCTGCTGCAACCGGCCGAGGTAGAAGCTCGTCGGGCTGTTCGGCCCGAGCGAGGCGTTCACCGTCTCGTCCAGATTGTAGCTGATCAGGCTCTGCCCGAACGACCCGCTCAGGTCGTAGCTGAACCGGTCGCTGGCCGCCCCGCGCACGCCCGTCATGATCTGCACGTCGCTGAACCGCGTGCCCAGCCGCGGCGTGAACCCGGTCGGAAAGACCTGCGCGAAATTGAACCCCGGGAACACCGCGACAGTGTTGAACACGCTCGCCGTGCCCGCCGGGTTGCGCCAGTTGAAATCGGTCTGCCCCTCGCCCTGCTGCACCGTCCCGATCGTGTAGAGCGTCACCGCATCGGTCAGGTCGTAATGCGCGTTCAGCGCGCCCTGCACCCGCTCGACATCGGGCTGGCCCCAGCGCTGGACCGGGTTCGGCACCGCCAGTTGCGGGTTCGCCGCCTGGAACGCGATCGCGTCCGGCCGCTGGCGGGACCGCGACGTCGCATCCCCCTTGTCGAACTGCCCGGTCAGTACGATCACGCCGCGATCGCCCAGCGCGATCCCGCCGCGCACGCCCGTCTGATACTCGGCCCCGTCGCCGCGATAATATTGCGAATATTGCCCGAACGCCTGCATCCCCGGCCGCTCGTCCAGGATCAGGTTGACGACGCCAGCGATCGCATCCGACCCATATTGCGCGGACGCCCCATCGCGCAGCACCTCGATCCGCCCGATCGCCAGCGGCGCGATGCTCGCCAGATCCGGCGCCTGCGCCCCGCGCGTGCCGAGCAGCGCGGACCGGTGATACCGCTTGCCGTTCACCAGCACGAGCGTCTGGTCCGCCGACAGCCCGCGCAGGCTGGCCGGCCGCACGAACGCCTGCCCGTCCGCCGCGGGCAGCCGCTGGACATTGAACGACGGCAACAGCTGCGCCAGGATGTCCGACACGTCGCCCGACACGCTCGACTGGATCGCCTGCTGCGACAGCACGTCGACCGGCGCCAGCGTATCATACTGCGTGCGTGATCGGTCGCGCGTGCCGGTCACCACGATCGCATCGGCATCCCCGCCCGCGCCAGCGTCGGTCGCGGACAAAGTCTGCGCGGCCAACGGCGACGCGGTGGCAAGGGCAGCAAGTCCACATAGAATGATACGCAACGAACAGTCCCCCGGTCCCGACCGGACCAGACGGCTCGGTTGGGCCGCGGCTAGGCGGTCCGGTTTGCAATCTTGTGACGATGCCGTGGCGGATCGCGCGAATGCGGCGGACCGAAATCACGGTCCGGCGGCCGCCCGGACACTATCCGGCCGGCGCGACCGCGTGCGAGGACATGCACACCCGGTTCCGCCCGGCGCTCTTGGCCGCATAGAGCCGCTCGTCCGCCAGCGCGACCAGCCCGTCGACCGACCCCGTCTCGTCCATCGTCGCGCACCCGAAACTGGCGGTCACCTGCAACAGACCACGCGGCGTCCCGACCACAAGCGCCGCGATCGCGCACCGCAGTCCTTCCGCCAGCTCCCCCGCCTGCGCCTGATCATATCGCGGCAGGAGGACGCCGAACTCCTCCCCGCCCAACCGCGCGAAGATACCGCCCGGCGGCATCAGTGCCGTGCAGACCTCGGTGATCCGACACAGCAGCGTATCGCCGATCGGATGCCCATAGCTGTCGTTGACGGCCTTGAAATGATCGAGGTCGAGCACGACCAGCGACAGCGGCTGGCGCAGTTCGCGCCAGTGAACATGCTCGCGCGCCATCGTCTGGCTGAAAAGCCGCCGATTGGCCGCGCCGGTCAGGTGGTCGCAACTTAGCAACCGGTGCATGTCCATCGCGGCGGCATCGCGCTGCGGCACATCGCGCAGCACGACGGAGAAGCGGCCGCCTGCGGTCCCACCGCCTTCGGACACGACCACCAGCCGCTGGCACCAGTACAGCTCGCCGTCCGCGCGCTTCTGCCACCCTTCCTGCAGGTGCCAGCCGTCGCGCGCCGCGATCACCATCTGCTCGTCCAGCCGCAATTCGCCACCCGGCGTGTCCGTGGTCAGGATATCGGCAAGCTTGTGGCCCGTGACGTCGACATGATCATATCCCGTCAGACGGGTGAAGCACGGCGTCGCGGACGCGATGGCACCGTCCGGCGCGATCGCCAGCGACGCATAGCCGTTGACGCCGTCCAGCAACGTGGAAAACCAGGTATCCATCTGGCGCAGGCGCTGTTCCTGGAACACCTGCTGGCTGACGTCGGTCAGCGTGGCGATCAGCCGATCCGGCCTGATCCGCACCAGCGAGCATGCCAGCACCTTCGGGATCGCATCCCCCCGCCCTGGCCCCAGTTCGACGAAGATCCGGTGCCCGTCGCAGATCCGCCCGGTCCGCGTGGCAAAGGACGCGACCATGCTGCGCAATTCGGGCGCATGCCGTTCGAACGCGGAAAACAGGTTGCAGACATCGCGCGATCCGGCGAGCGGCATGAGGTGCTGCATGGCATGCGGGTTCATCACCACGATGTCGCCCGCGTCGTCGCATTCGATCAACCCGATGGGACAAGCGTAGAGAAACTCGAGAAGCTGCTCCTCGCTCGATCCGTCGCTCATGCCGACGCCTAGCGTTCGATCAACAGGTAGCGCCGGGCCATGTCGGCCGTGGCCAGCAAGCGTAGCCGCACCTTGGTCGGCCGCATCCGCAACGTCAGGACGTACGGTACGATATCGTCGAGCTCTGGCTCGTCCGCGAACCGCTGCGCGACCACGAAATTGTTCATGCACTGGGCGACGATATCGAAGAACGGCTTTCCCATGACCGTCTTGGGGTCGAGCCCCGACAGCCGCGCCTCGGTCGCGTTGTACGTCTTCACCACCGTATCCGCCTCGAACCCGATGACGCCGAACGGCAACGCATCGCGCTCGAACGGCGTCATCCCGTTCAGGTCGCGCAGGCTGATTGTCTCGAAATCCATGTAAGTCACTGTCCCCTGGGGTTCCGCGCCACCGCGTCGGTTGGATCGCCCGCCAACCGTCGCCACCGACGGCCCCGTCAAATTGCCCGGTCCTTGGCGGATGCCGTCCGGGTCCGCCGTACGAACGGTAGTGACGGGATATGAGAGGCGGATGTCACGGTGGTATATATCGACTATCCTTCCCGAACGATCAGTTCCTAACGACCGCGACCGATTAAATCTTGATACAGGATAATACTAAGCGTCAGAATATCTGAAATTGATCAATATTCATGATCCAGGTTTATTTGACCTGAATCAACTTACGGATCTTTACGGAGAATTCCGTCGATTATGTTGACCCTGAACAAGATTACGGTCTTCTCGCGATGCTATCCCGGATCGACGGCAAAAATTATTTTGATGGGACTCGGGGGCATGACGCACTTGACATCCGACACGCGACCCACGCGAACCGAAGAGCGTCTGCTCGGGCTGTTCAGCGCCGTTCCCGATCGCGCGACGCCCTGTTCCGGAGGCATGTCGCGTAGCGACCGCGCGCTCTGGGCCGCGGATGCGCTGCACCGGGCGAACAACCTCACGCAGATGTCCTCGTCGCTGGCCAGCCTCGGTTCGGGAAAGCGGTTCGGCCCGGTCGCCGACGATCATGTCGGCCGCGCCCGCGCTCTGTCGCGCGCCTATGCGGAGCTTGGCACGGTCGACGGGTCCGACCGCCACGTTCCCTGCGCGCCGCTGCTCATGGCCATCGTCGAGCGGCTGGTGGCGCTGTTCGGCGAGGCGCGGTCCATCAACGTCCGGATCATGGTGGAACCGGTCGCCCTGCCCCATGACCAGCGCCGCGCACTGACGTTGATCGCCAGCGAGCTGGTGATCAACGCGCTGAAATACGCCTTTCCGGACGAGGCCGCCGGCACGATCGACGTCTCGCTTCGCCAGCGCGGACCCGACATCCTGCTGTCGGTCGCCGACGACGGCTGCGGCATGCCCGCCAATCACGCGCACGGCCGCGGGCAGGGCACCGGTCTCATGGCACGGCTCTGCGCTCTGCTGAACGCCGCGATGCAATGCGACACCGGCCCGGGCGGATCGACGATCGTCATCTCGATGCCTTTGACGGCTGCGCAGTGACCAGTGCGGCAGCATGGAACGCATCGCGCGTCCTGCCCCCAAAAACGTCACTAATACCGTCATGCCAAACAGCATTTCGACAACCGATACTGCACGCTGCATGCCCGGAACCCAACAACGCCGCGCACCGGCCGCCCCCTGTTCCATACAGGCCCGGCAATTCGTTACGCCTCAATAACTGGTGATGACGTAACGTCATCCCGATTTCACGGGACAGTCAGTAGAGCCATTATGGCAATACGAGTGTCGTATTCCACGAGCAATATTTCATAACTGAAATCAGGTTCAGTAGAATTTTGATTCAATATTGATCTGGGCGCCTTGAATGATAGTCATATCTCACATAAGGCGCTGATATGACCAAGGTTGATCCAAGCGCATTTATCCGAAAACTCTCGGGATACGGCGCCTTGTCAACCGGAGAGCTTGATATACTCAACGGGGCCTGCGTGAATGTGCGGAAAGTGTCCGCGCGTCAGGAACTGGCGCAGGAGGGCGACCGGCCCGAAACCGTCTTTCTGATGCTCGAAGGCTGGGCGATGCGCTACACGGTCATGCCGGAGGGTGGGCGGCAGGTCTTGGCCTTCCTGATGCCCGGCGACTTTTGCAATTTCCATGTCACGCTGCTCGCCGAAATGGATCACAGCATCAGCGCGATCACCCCGGGGCTGGTCGCCGCCATTCCCCGCGCGCAGGTCACCCGGTTGTGCGAAAGCACGCAGAACCTGCAACGCGCCTTCTGGTGGTCGCAACTCGTCGACGAAGGCGTGCTGCGCTCCTGGATCTCCAGCCTCGGTCGTCGCAACAGCCACGAACGCGTCGCCCACCTGATGTGCGAACTCTACGTCCGCGCCCACAATATCGGCCTCACGCGGCAGGACGGCAGCTGCGAAATGCCGGTGTCGCAACTCGTGCTGGCCGATGCGCTCGGTCTCACGCCCGTCCACGTCAACCGTGTGTTCCGCAAGTTCCGGCTCGACAACGTACTGACCATCGGGCGGGGCCGCCTCATTATCAACGATATCGACAAGCTCGTCCAGATCGCGGGCTTCCAGGGCAATTACCTCCACCGCAGGCTGCGCACCGCGGCGTAATCGGCAGCGCCGCCGGGCGTCAGGCGATCTGGCGCAGGCGGCGGTGCAGGTAATTCTCGTCGAAGCCCGCGATCTGCGCCAGCATCACCGGGTCCTGGATCACCATCGTCCCGCGGCGGATCTCCATCGCTTCGCGCGACCGCAGGTCCTTCAACACGCGGTTGATGTGGACCGGGGTCATGCCCAGCGCGTCGGCCAGCATGATCTGCGACAGCGGCAGCTCGAACCCCTCCCCTTCGACCAGCCCGATCCGGCTCGCGCGCAGATACAGTTCGCACATCAGATGCGCGACACGTTCGATGCTGGTGCGCCGGCCCATGCTGACGATCCACGCGCGCAGCGTCCCCTCGTCGGTCAGCTGCGCCCGGTACATCGCGCGCCGGATGTTGCGATGGCGGTCCATCAGGTCGTCCAGCACGCCGTTGGCGATCGTCGCGATCCGCGCCGCCTTCACCGTCTGGATGCTGTGATCCATTTCCGCCAGCGTGCCGACATGCAGGTCGCAAGCATCGCCCGGCAACAGGAACGCGACGATCTGCCGCGTGCCGTTGGGCAGGATCTTGTAACGCTGCGCCCAGCCGTCGAGCACGACGAACAGCGGACCCGGTCGGTCCCCTTCGCGGATCAGGTCGGTTCGCGCGGCGACTTTCCGCGCCGACCTGGTAACATTTTCGAGCGCGACGATATCCTCGTCGGCGAGCGGACCGAAACCCTTCAGTTTTTGAATGAAATGGTTGGACACCGCGCCCTTGTAGTCAGAGATGTACTAGAACGATATTGCTTTGCAATATTATCATAGTTTAATCTCGGAAGATAAGATTCCTGTAGGAAAGGTTGGAAGTTCGGCATTGTCGCGTCGCTGACATGCCCGGACGCTTGACGGATATTCCTCCGCCTGACCGAAAAGACGCTCAGATGCACGGTACCGAACCCCTTCCTTTCTCCGATGCGAATCACAACCGGTCCGCCCTGCTGCTCGTCGAAAGCCTCATCCACGCCCTGATCGAACGCGCCGTCCTGTCGGTGGACGAGGCGATCGACATCACGCTCACCGCCTGCGACGTACTGAACAGCGCGAACCGCGAAATCGGCATGGACGAAGCCGAATGCGCGCGGGCCGCAGCACCGCTCAAGGCGATCTGCGCGAGCCTGGAAGTCGATAAAAAGCCAGTCCCGACACAGGCTTAACTTCGTATAATGTTAGCGTGATCGCTGGGCGTATAAGCACCCGTCGGCGCGCATCCGTTCCGACACGACATGTCCGGAGGGGTCGCCATGCAGACGCACATCCTGGATTGGGGCAATTTGCGGATCGACACCGACGGTTCGCTGATCGTCGTGTCGCTCGCCGGCGGAACCTGCTTCTCGCTCGCGCCGCAACAGGCCCTCGAAGTGTCGCAGGCATTCCATCAGGCTGCGATCGACGCCGAAGGCAGCAAGGCCTGGCTCCGACCCGGCACCCGGTCCGGAACCGTCTAGCACAACGCCCGCCTACGCCGCCCGTGCGGTCCGCCGCCGGTGCCGTTCTACCAACGCCTTGATATCTCCCTCGAACCCGCCGAGCGACGTCGTCCGCTCGCTGCCGAGGGCGGCATACGCCGGACGAACCGCCTTCAGGCCCAGCGTCGCGCCCGGAACTGCCTTCACAAGGTCAGGATCATAGCCCGCAGCTTGGGCGACATGCCCACCAAACGCCGCCCAACTGACCGCCGTCTCGCCGGCCAGATGCCAGACCCCCTCCGCCCCGTCGATGAACAGGTCGAGCGCCGCATCGACCAGCGCGGGCACATAGCTCGGCGTCACGATCTGGTCGCCCGCCGCCGCGAACGGCCGGTTCGCCGCCAGCGCATCGAGCACTGCCCAGACGAAATTCTGAGTGCCGAACGGCGAGAAGAACGCCGCGGTCCGCACCACCAATCCGCCGGGCAGCACGGAACACACCTGCTCCATCGCCGCCTTGCTGCTGCCATAGGCATTCAACGGTCGCGGCACGTCGGACTCGACATAGGGCCGCGTCGCGCTGCCATCGAACACCAGGTCGCTTGAAAAGGACAGGCACGGGATCCCCCGGCCGGCACAGGCACGGCCCAGCCCGATCGCCGCCTCGGTATTGATCCGCCGGCACGCCGCCTCCGCGCTCTCCGCCTCGTCGACGCGCACCCAGCCCGTCGCGTTGACGACCCCCCACGGCCGATATGCGTCGAGGGCCGCCGCGATCCGCTCCGGCCGTTCCAGGTCCAGCTCGTCGCGGCGCGTCACGACATGGTCGATCCCCCGCGCGACACAAGCGCGCGCGAACGCCTGCCCCAGCGTCCCGCTCGCGCCGCAGATCAGCAGCGGCCCGGTCCCGTCCTGCTCCGCCGGCGTGCGCGTCGTCGGCGCGGGCCGGATCAGCGGCATGTGGGTCAGCCGGTCCGGCCGCCGCCACCACCCCGGGGCGGCCACCACCGGATGGCGCGCGGCCCCGGTCGGCAGTCCGCGCCACAACTCCGCCAGCGCAGTCGGCCGCGGCGCGTCCTTGCCGACGTCGAACACACCCGGCTCGTATAGCCCCGGCGCGGTCAGCAGCTTGTTCCAGTCATGACTGCCGAGCAGCGCCCACGCCGTGACGGCTTCGATCGCGATCCCCTCCTCGCGTAGCGCGCTCGCGGTATCCCAAGCCTCCGCAACCCAGCGCAACTGTTCCTCGCGCGTGCAGCCATTATGCACTTCGGTCAGCGCGATGGGTGTGCCGTAACGCTGCCACGCCTCGCGCAACACGCCCGCCAGCCCGGCCGGCGGCGGATCGAGCGCCCGCACCGCCTCGGTATCGGCATAGGCGATCTGGTCGTTGCTGCCATGCGTGTGGACCGGGTACCGCTCGACCCGGTGATCCAGGAACCGGTCGCTGGTCAGATAATGGTTCACCCCTACCACGTCGGGCGGGCACGGATCGTCGGCGATCGCCCGCAACCGATCGGCCAGCCCCATCCGGTCAAGCCGTGCCCACAGCGGATGATGCGGCGTCACCCGCCCGAACAGCAGGTCCCACCCCGCCCAGCGACGCAGATTGTCGAACGCCGCCTGTTCGGCCATCCGGACGGTGGCATAGGTCCGCCCGAGATCGTCGGTCTGGATCAGCCGCGCGTGGCGGTTGACCCGGCGCACCGCCTTCATCGCCGCCCGGGTCCCGTCGACCTGCGTCAGCAGCGCCTGCCAGAACGACCGTTCGTCGCGGTGATGGGGATACCAATGGCCGTACAGCCCCGAAAAGCGCGCGGTCGTCAGCGGCTCGTTGACCGGCGTCCAGTCGACAACCCATGGATAGCGCTCGGCAACCTCGGCCGCAAAAGCCCCCAGCCCCGCGGCAAAACCGTCGTCGATCAGGCTTGTATGCGCCGGCCCGCTGCCATGATGGACCAGCCCGACGATCGGCCTGACGCCCCGCGCGCGCAGCCGGTCCAGCCGCGTGTCGCTCCAGCTCCAGTCGGGCGCGTTGCTGCCGGCCGGCCGAACCCGCTCCCACAGGACCGGGAAACGCAGCGCCGTCACGCCCAGATCGGCGAACAGGTCGATATCGTCGAGGCGATCGTGATGCCCGCTGCGCCGCACCTGGTCGAGATACTCGTCACCGACCCGGTTCACCGTGCATTCCACACCGCCCCATAAGTTCAGTGGTTTCATCGGTGGACTCCTTCCAGACCAAACAGCTCATGCCTGTCGTCGTTCCGGATGTAATCTTGATCTAGATTGTTATTGTTCGATTTACTGGAACTAACATTATTAGGTGCCGTTCATTCTTCCTATAACCAAAAAGGGATTGTCATGCTCGGTAACGTTTCCTCGGATGGTCGCAGATCGTCGAACCTTCGGCCGGAAACCGATCAACCGACTTTGATCTGCTTCAGTCATCTTCGCTGGGCTTTCGTGTTCCAGCGACCGCAGCATCTGATGACCCGCTTTGCCGCCACGCGCCGCGTGCTGTTCTGGGAAGAACCGGAATATCGGGCCGGCGCCGACGCCGCCAAGCTCCGCCGCCACGCCGCCGAGGGCGGGGTCGAGGTGCTGACGCCGCTGCTCAGCGAAGCGTATCGCGGGCGCGAGGACGCCGTGCTCGCAACCCTGCTCGACGCGGTCGTCGCCGACACCCGCGGCCCACTCGTCCGGTGGTACTACACGCCGATGATGCTCGCCTTCTCGGACCATATCCCCGCCGACTGCATCGTCTACGACTGCATGGACGAACTCTCCGCCTTCCGGAACGCGCCGGCCGACCTGCTCGCGCGCGAACAGGCACTGATCGAGCGCGCCGACGTCGTCTTCACCGGCGGTGCCAGCCTGTACGAGAGCAAGCGCGGCCGTCACTCGAACGTCCACGCCTTCCCGTCCAGTATCGACGCCGCCCATTTCGGCAAGGCGCGCGCCATCACGACGCAGCCCACCGATCAGGCCGACATCCCCGGCCCGCGGCTGGGCTTCGTCGGCGTCATCGACGAACGCATGGACGTCGGCCTGCTCACTGCGATCGCCGATGCGCGACCGCACTGGTCGTTCGTCGTGATCGGCCCCGTGGTTAAGATCGACGAGGCCGATCTGCCGCGCCGCGCCAACATCCATTATCTCGGCAGCAAGTCCTACGCGGAACTACCCGACTATCTGGCCGGCTGGGACGTCGCGTTGATGCCGTTCGCGATGAACGAGGCGACGCGCTTCATCAGCCCGACCAAGACCCCCGAATATCTCGCTGCCGGCTGCCCCGTCGTGTCGACGCCGATCACGGATGTCGTCCGCCAATATGGCGCGCTCGATGCCGTCGGGATCGCCGATACCGCGGACGCGTTCGTCGCCGCCTGCGACCACGCGATGGCGCTGCGCGAACAGGGCACTGGCTGGCGCGACGTTGCCGATGCGCAGCTTGCCACCGGATCGTGGAACGGCACCGCGCTGGCGATGGACGCGCTGGTCGACGCCGCAATCGTGCTGCGCGACAAGCATGAGGCGGTCGTCTCGCCGACCAGCTGGCCGGCGGCGCGCGAACGCTACGACGTCATGGTCGTCGGCGCGGGGTTCGCCGGCGCGGTCATGGCAGAGCGGCTGGCCAACGACGGCGGCAAGCGCGTGCTGGTGGTCGACCGCCGCCCGCACATCGCCGGCAACGCGTTCGACCATCTCGACGCGGCCGGCATCCTGATCCACCAATATGGCCCGCACATCTTCCACACCAATTCGACCGAGATCGTCGACTATCTGTCGCAGTTCACGGACTGGCGGCCCTACGAACATCGCGTGCTGGCGCAGGTCGGCACGCAGCAGGTCCCGATGCCGATCAACCGCACCACGCTCAACATGCTGTACGATCTCGACCTCCGCGGCGATGCCGATGTCGATGCGTTCCTCGCCTCGCGCGCCGAGCCGGTCGATCCGATCCGCACCTCCGCCGACGTCGTCGTGTCGAAGGTCGGTCGCGAACTCTACGAGACCTTCTTCCGCGGCTACACGCGCAAGCAATGGGGCATGGACCCGTCGGAACTCGACAAGTCGGTCACCGCACGCGTGCCAACCCGGACCGACACGGACGATCGCTACTTCACCGACCGGTTCCAGGCGATGCCCGCCGCCGGCTACACCGCCATGTTCGAACGGATGCTCGATCACCCCAACATCGACGTGCTGCTGGACGTCGACTACACCGCGGTGCGCGATGTCTACCCACACGACCATCTGGTTTTCACCGGTCCGATCGACGAGTATTTCGGCCACCGCTACGGGCCGTTGCCCTACCGCTCGCTGCGGTTCGAACATCGGACCGAGGACACCGAATGGCATCAGCCGGTCGCGGTCGTAAACTATCCGGACGAGGACGTGCCATACACGCGCGTCACCGAGTACAAGCACCTCACCGGCCAGACCGCGTCGCGCACCAGCCTGACCACCGAATATCCCAGCGCCACGGGCGATCCCTACTACCCTATCCCGCGCGACGAGAACCAGGCGCTGTTCAAGCGGTACGAGGCGCTGGCACTGGCGGAACACAATGTCAGCTTCGTCGGGCGGCTCGCCACCTACCGCTACTATAATATGGACCAGGTCGTGGGCCAGGCGCTGGCGACCTACCGCCGGCTCGATGCCGCGTCCGAACGGCAGGCGATGACCATGATCCCCGCCGCCGCCGAGTGACGTGAGACGGTCATAAGCAAGCGACGGGGGTGGCCATGATCTTCAAGACCACCCCCGCTGCCTTTCAGCTTACGCGACGGAACCCGTCTGCATAAGCTGCCGCACATCGTTTGTGAGTTGATTGTTCGCACCCAGCCGCTCGATTAACTCCGCCTGACGGCTGCCCCGCAGTCCCGCGGTCGTTAGCTGACCGTCGCGCACATAGGTGTAGATGCCACTCACCGCGAACGCGGAGGCATGTGCGATCTGCGCCGCCTGCCCGGCCTGCGTCGCCAGGAACGCCTCGGACTCGAAGAACGCGCGACGCGTCAGCGGCGTCTCGAACGCGAACTCGATCACCGCGATCAGCGCGCGTTCGGCCGGGACCAGATGATCGACGTTCGGCGCCGGCGGCGCAGGTTCGGCATTGTCGTACAGGTCCGGCACGTGCAGCCGCAGCTTCAGCACCGCCGGGTCCGCGGCCAGCGTCTCGGCGAACTCCGTCATATACGCACCGAACGCCCCGGCATCGCGCCCCGCCGCACCGAAGTGGACATGGATCCGGTCGAACCCGTCGTTGCCGTTCGGGATCGGATCGGCGATCCGGTCGATCAGCGTCCGCGACCCGTTGGGCAGCGCATAGGCGACGGTCGCCGCGAACATGTTCTGCTCGTCGGCGAACAGGATGTGGCTCGCCGCGTTGAAGATCTCTTGGTCCGCCGCGGTTGCGAAGCCGATCTCGACCCCGCCATCCAGTTCATAATCCTCGAACGGCGTGATGCCCCCGATCGCCGGCCACAAATGGGCGTCCTGCGCGCGGTTGAGATGGTTCTGGACATACCAGCCGAGCCCCGGGATCCGCGAACACAGCGGCCCATGAACATCCCGCCAATAGGTCGCGAACACCTCATGCGGCACCCGCGGCCGGCGCAACACGGTCGTATAGCTGTTGATCGCGATGCTCGCGTCGCGCTCCGCATAGTCGTTCGTGATCGAAACTCTGGGCATGATGAGGCTTTCTGGTCTTGAGACGGACGGATCGGTGCCCGTCGAAAAGGCGGCGGGACGCACTGTCCGGATCGGAACGCGCGACACGCCCGTCCCACCAAACCCACGGGTCGCTCAACGCGCCTCGCCTGCTTTATATGCCGCCACATATGCCGCCACATTTGGTCGGGCATCGCCTCCACCGATCAGAAAACTCGGCCCGGTCGCGAAGGCAAAACTGGGCAAACCCGCGCAATTCGCAAAGTATATTATACCATGCGCCCTAGTCTGTCGGCACTCCCCGTCCGCACGTTCGATGTCACGGAACGTCTATTCCCTAACGGCAAGGCCGTTTTCGAAACCCGCCGACCCCCGCACAAGAAAAAAAGTGTCCCGTTTTTTGCAAAGACTTAACCTTTGCGTTTTCGGGCTTTCGTCTACACGACGCCATAAGCTGACCGCGGGCGCGGTGGCAGGAGAGACACAATGGCGAAATCTGCATACACGAACGACGTCATCGACGGCACCGATGGCGACGATATCCTGAACGGCACGGACGGTTCGGACACGATCTACGGCTATGCCGGCAATGATTTCATCAACGGCAGCCTCGGCGCCGACGTCCTCGACGGCGGCGAGGGCGACGACGTGTTCCGCTTCAGCGTCACGGATGACAGCGGCGAGGATCTCGGCACCGGCAGCATCATCGGCGGCGAGGGCAACGACCTTCTCGACCTGAGCGGCATCGCACCGACCACGATCGGCGCGGTCGATACCGATGACGGCGAATCGCTCGGCGTGTTCGTCGGAACGCAGCGCTATGCCCTCAACGGCATCGAGCAGGTCATCGTCCGCGCCGGCAGCTATGTCGAACTGTTCACGGGCAGCGAAGGCGCCCAGCTCCAGCTCGACGTCGTCGGCAGCGCCAACACCGAAATCTATCTGTCCGGCAACCGGACCGTCAACAGCGGCTCGGGCGACGACTACATCTTCGCATCGGGCATCGCCTCCACCAAGACGACCGGGGCGATCTCGGGCGGCGATGGCGTCGATACGCTCGGTCTCGACAACGGGTTCCAGGTCGATCTGGCCGCAGGCACGGCCTATTCGGCCAGCTCCTTCTTTGCGCTTTCGGGTATCGAGAACGTCATTGCGGCGGCCGACGGCGGCAGCCGGTCGTCGATCGCGGGCGACGACAACGCGAACGTCTTCAGCGTGCTGTCCTACGCCGATGACGGCCAGACCGGCATCACCTTCGACGGTCGCGGCGGAAACGACACGATCACCGGCAGCACCGGGAACGACCTGCTCATCGGCGGCGAGGGCAACGACCTGCTGACCGGCGGCCTGGGCATCGACACGCTGAGCGGCGGCCTCGGCGACGACACGCTGTACGGCAACCAGGGCGACGACAATCTGAACGGCGGCGACGGCGCCGATACGCTCTTCGGTGGCCAGGGCAACGACCTGCTGACCGCGGGTCTCGGTAACGACACGCTGTTCGGCAATATCGGCGACGACACGCTGTACGGCAACCAGGGCGACGATACGCTCTCGGGCGATGCCGGCAACGACTCGCTGTTCGGCGGTCAGGGCAACGACTTGGTGTCCGGCGGCGACGGTAACGACACGCTGTTCGGCAACCTCGGGAACGATGTCCTGTACGGCAACATCGGTGCGGACACGCTGCAGGGCGATGACGGCGACGACATCCTCTACGGCAACCAGGACAACGACGTGCTGTACGGCAATGTCGGCAACGACACGCTCTACGGCGGCCAGGGCGACGACCTGGTCTATGGCGGCCGCGGCGACGACCAGCTGTTCGGCAACCTCGGCAACGACGTCCTGCAGGGCGGCCTCGGCAGCGATACGCTGACCGGCGGCAGCGGCGCGGACATGTTCCGGTTCGTCCTGGCCGGCGACTCGACCGTCGCCGCTTCGGATGTCATCACCGACTTCGAAACGACCGTCGACAAGATCGATGCCCAGGGGCTCTACACGAACGCCGCCGACAGCTTCCAGATCACGTCGGGCGGCGGCAACACGTTCGTCGACTTCGATCTGGGCGGCAACGGCTCGATCGATCTGCGCGTCCAGGTGACCGGTGAGAACGCCGTCACCGCATCGGACGTCCTGTTCGGTACGCCGTCGGTCGCGGCCTTTGGTGCCGACGATACCGCGCATGCCGCCATGTGGGTCGCCGACATGCCCGTGATAACCCCGGACGTCGTGGGCACCTGGTAACAAATAGGATCGGGCGGAGGTGGTCCCGACCACCCCCGCCCGATCCTTTACCTGACGTTCTGCAAGCTGCCGCCGTTCGGCAATCCGTTCAGGCGGCCCGTGCCGCCATTCGCGCCGCCAGCTTCTCTTCCTCGGTCCAGATCTTGCGCTCACGGTCCTTCTGCGGCTTGACCTGCTTGACCGGCCCGCCGCCCAGCACGGGCGCCCGCTTCGTCGAATGACGCGCAACCTCGCAATGCCACGGGTGATCGTCGCGCACCATAAGCGCGAGCCCGATTTCCCGCTCCACATCATGCAGCCAGGCACGCTGCTCGGCATCGCACAGCGTTACCGCAAAGCCGCTGCGCCCCGCCCGACCGGTGCGGCCGATCCGGTGGACATAGCTTTCCGGCAGGCTCGGCAGGTCGTGGTTGAACACATGCGTCACCGTGTCGACGTCGATCCCGCGCGCCGCGATATCGGTCGCGACCAGCACCTGCACCGTCCCGGCGCGGAACGCATCCAGCGCGCGCTCCCGCTGACCCTGCGACTTGTTGCCGTGCAGCGCCTCGGCGGTGATCCCCCCCTCGCTGATGAACGCGCACACTTCGTTCGCGATGTTCTTCTGCAGCGTGAACACGACCGCCTGGCCGATCTCCGGCGTCCGCAGCAGCGCCAGCAGCGCGGTCTTCTTGTCGGCCGCATCGAGGAACATCACCGACTGCTCGATCCGTTCGACCGTCGTCGACGGCGGCGCGATCTCGACCTTTGCCGGATCGCGCAGCAGGCTCTGCGCCAGCGTCGCGATGGACTTCGGCATCGTCGCCGAAAACAGCAGCGTATGGCGATCGCTCGGCAGCGTCGCGACGATCCGCTCGATCGGCTTGGCAAAGCCCATGTCGAGCATCTGGTCCGCTTCGTCCAGCACCAGCGCCTCGAGCGCGGACAGGTTGCACAGCCCCTGGTCGACCAAGTCGAGCAGCCGCCCCGGCGCCGCCACGATGATGTCGACGCCGGCCTCGAGCGCCTTGACCTGATGGAACTGACTGACCCCACCGAAGATCGTCGTGATGCTCAGCGACAGGTGACGGCCGAAACTCTCGAAGCCGGCGGCGATCTGCGACACCAGTTCGCGCGTCGGCGCCAGGACCAGGATACGCGCCCCGCCCCGCGGCGCCGGTCGTGGGTTGGCGGCAAGCCGATGGAGCAGCGGCAGCGCGAACGCCGCGGTCTTGCCCGTGCCGGTCTGCGCCATGCCGAGTATGTCACGGCCCTGCAACAGCAACGGGATCGACTGCGCCTGGATCGGCGTCGGGCTCACATAGCCCTCCTCCGCCAATGCCTGCAGCAGGGACGGTGCCAGATCGAGATCTGCAAAAGTCATGGTCGTCATCACGCGGTGCCTCCAGCGCTAAGGCTGCGCCGGATCAGCTTGGCATATTAGCAGCGAGGCCTGTAAAGTTTTATGCTGCACTGCGTCAACGTCAAAACCATGACGGTCTCGCAGCCGGACGGTCGCGATCCCCGCCAGCCTTCGCCCCGACGCCAACACCGAAGCGCTGCGCCCTCCTGAGCCCGACCCCCACCCATTCCCGCATGTTGCAGCATTGTAACACTCGTTGAAACTTCGTTGCCAAACTGTTGCCGAATGATGGCGGACTATTGCGGCGCACCCTGTTTTCCCGAACCTTGCGGCTCGGATCAATCAGGGGGCCTGACGATGACGCTGAACCGAACCTTCCTTCGCTCGGGCATATGCCTTCCCGCCATGCTGCTCGCGGGTGCCGCCCATGCGCAGGCCGTCGACGTCGGCCCGGCCGCGTCCGCCAGCGCATCGACCAACGAGGCCGCGGACACGCCCGACGACATCATCGTCACCGGCTCCCGCATCCGGCAGAACCCGCTGGAACAGCGCTCGCCCGTCGTCACGCTCGACAGCGCGGCGCTCGCCCAGACCGGCCTCACCTCCGTCGCGGATATCCTCCAGCGCCTGCCCAGCGCCGCCGGTGGCCTCAACACGAAGGTCAACAATTCCGGCAACATCGGCAATCCGCAGGACGGCGGCGGCGTCGGCGCCGGCTCGTCCGAAATCGACCTGCGCTATCTGCTCGCCAAGCGCACACTCGTGCTGGTCGACGGCCTGCGCTACGTCAACGGCGCATCGGCCAGCGGCATCCCCGGCACCGTCGATCTGAACACCATCCCCAACAGCTCGATCGAGCGGATCGAGGTCCTGCAATCCGGCCAGTCGCCGCTCTACGGATCGGACGCCATCGCCGGCGTCGTCAACATCATCACCAAGACCAGCCAGCAGGGCCTGCGCATGTCCGGCCAGTTCGGCACGTTCCGCGCAGGCGACGGCGACTCCTACAATGGCGACATCAGCTACGGCGTGAAGGGTCCGACCACCTCGCTCGTCTTCGGCGGTAGCTATGTGAAGGAAGGCAGCGTCCGCACCGCCGATCGCAGCATCTCGCAATTCCCCAACCCGGGCCAGACGACCTGCGAGGACCCGCGCGGCGGTTGCTCCGGCGCGGCACTCGGCGGACGCATCGTGTTCAACCAGGGCAACGCGGTGCGTCCGCAGGGCGGCACGCTCACCGTCCGCCAGAACGGGCTCACCACCCGCGGCGTCTACGATCCCACGTTGGTCGGCGGCGATTTCCGCGCTTTCACGACGGCGGACCGCTTCAACTTCTCGCCGTTCAACTACTTCCTGACGCCGTCGGAGCGTTACGGCGCGTTCGTCAACTTCAAGCAGGAGCTGGGCTCCGACATCAACCTGCGCGTTCGGGCGATCTACAATCACCGCAATTCGCAGAACCAGGCCGCCTTCTTGCCGCTGAACGTCGGTCCCGACGCCGGCACCGGCACGCTGACCGACCGCATCTCGATCGACGCGACCAACCCGTTCAACCCGTTCGGCGTCACGCTGTCGGCGGGCGGCACAGGCCAGCCGCCGGCGAACTACGCACTGGTCGGCCGCCGCCTGGTCGAGGCGGGGCAGCGCACCTACAACCAGCGGGTCGACACGATGTCGGTCACCGCGACGCTCGACGGCAAGTTCCAGCTCGGCGAACGGACCTTCTACTGGGACGTGAACGCGGTGCAGGGCTTCAACGACGCCAAGCAGGTGTTCACCGGCAACATCAACACGCAACGCCTCGCCCAGGCGCTCGGCCCGGTCGCGCAATGCACCGGCGAATGCGTGCCGTTCAACATCTTCGGCGGCGCGGGCTCGATCACCCCGGCGATGCTCGCCTTCGTCGGCTTTACCGAACGCGCGCGCAGCAGCCAGGAACTGCGCGACTACACCGCCAACCTGACCGGTGAGCTGTTCGACCTGCCCGCCGGCCCGGTCGGCATCGCGGTCGGCTACGAACATCGCTACCAGAAGGGCTCGTTCACGCCCGATCCGCTGATCCAGGCGGGCTTCGGCGCGGACATCCCGGCGCAGGCGGCCAGCGGCTCGTTCAACTCCGACGAATTCTACGGCGAAATCCGCGTGCCCCTGCTGAAGGACGTGCCGTTCTTCAACTCGCTGGAGGCATCGGGCGCGGTCCGCCACGTCAACTATTCGACCAGCGGCAGCAACACGACCTACACCGCCACCGGCCTGTGGAAACCGATCTCCGATCTGCTCTTCCGCGCCTCCTTTGCAGAGGGGTTCCGCGCCCCCAGCATCGGCGAACTGTTCGGTGCGCAGTCGCGGTCCGACATCGGCATCCCCGATCCGTGCAGCAACATTCCCGGCTCGCGCTACCAGGCGTCCGACACGGTGCGCGCCAACTGCGCGGCGAACGGCGTGCCGACCAACGGCAGCTACCAGGAACCGACCGGGCAGCTCGGCGTGACGACCGGCGGCAACCGCGCGCTCGCCCCCGAAACCTCGAAGACCTGGCTGTTCGGCGGCGTGCTCAGCCCCGCCTTTCTACGCGACAGCGGCTTCGCCAGCCAGTTCGCGCTGGAGGCCAACTATTACGACATCAAGGTGTCCGGCGCGATCGCCTCGACCAACCCGCAAGTCACGCTGGCCCGCTGCAGCGAAGCCGGCGACGCGCTCAGCTGCTCCAACGTCATCCGCAGCAGCAGCGGCCGCATCTCCAGCATCGTCGGCCTGCTCCAGAATATCGGGCAGATCCGCACGCGCGGCATCGATCTGACGCTCAGCTACCGCTCGCCGCAGACCGCGGCCGGCATCTTCGGCCTGTCGCTCAACGGCAACCACCTGATGAAGTATACGGAGACGACGCCCACCTCAACCGGGTTCAGCGCGATCAGCTACCGCGGCACCACCCGTGGTTCGCCCGACCAGTCCTACCCGAAGTATAAGGGCACCGGCGTGGTCAGCTGGAGCATCGCCGATTTCGAGGCGTCGTTCACCGGCCGCTACATCAACCACGTCACCCAAAACACCGGCGCCCGGCTGAAGAACACTTTCTACGGCGACGTGCAGCTGACCCTGTCGCCCGCCTTCCTCGACCGGAAATACGACTTCACGGTCGGCGTCCGCAACGTCTTCAACCAGGACCCGCCCGCCTGCACGACCTGCACCGGCCCGAACTACGATCCGACGACCTACGACGTCCCAGGCCAGTTCGGCTACCTGCGCGTGTCCTACCGGATGTAACCCCGGGACCGGCAGCGCTGCCGGTCCACTCGATTTGCCTGCACGGGAGAGATGCGGAGGGCGGCGACCCTCCGCAGAATTGCAGAATATGCCGTCGTCTCAGCCGCCGGCATCGGTGTGCGCGTCGGTGCGATTGCTGACGATACCGGACGATCGGTCGTTGCGGACGACACGAGCGACGTTAACACAAGCGTGGCCAGCCTGATCCCGGATGGCCGGTGCATTGCACGGTGCAGGACTAGGTCAGGCGCGCGCTTTCTTCATCGTCAGCCGTCTGAAACCGGTGGCTCAGCCGGTCCGCGCGCAAGGATCGCCAGCAGCGCCGCGCCGATCAGCGCCCCCGAACCGACGATCGCGATGGCTAGCGGGATGCTGGTGCCGCCGGCGATCAGGAACCCGCCGATCAGCGGCCCGACGATGGCGCCGCCCCGGCCGATCCCGATCGCGAGGCCCGTGCCGGTCACGCGCAGCTCGGGCGGAAAGCTGCGCGCCAGCAACGCATAGAGCCCGACGATCCCGCCAAACACGCACATGCCCGCGACGAAGGCCACCGCCTGCAACGCGACCAGACCGTAGACCATGCCGAAGACCGCGAATGTCGCCGCCGTGCCGATCATGGCAAGGACCACCAACCGCATCAGCCCGAAGCGCGGCGCGGCCCAACCGAGCGCGGAGCCGCCGATGCCGAGGCCGGTCAGCACGCGCCAGACGCACAGACTGTAAATCCCGTCCGCCGTCGCGGTCAGCGCCATGCCGAGCGTCATCAGCACGAGGCAGCCGAGGATCAGCGGACGTCGCCCGAACCGGTCGCCAAACGGCGCGAGCAGCAGCGAGCCCGCCGCCATGCCGACCAGTCCCGAAGACAAGGCGATGCCGAGCTGTGCCGGCCCGATCCCCCAGTCCTGGGAGATGCCGGGCGCGGCGAAGGTGATCGCCAGCACATCGAACCCGTCGAGCGCGTTCAGCGCGACCGACAGCGTGACCGCCCAGATCTGCGGCCGGCTCATCGGTCGGTCGGCGAGCAACGACGCGATCGATCCCGACGGTGGTGCTGTGATGGCCATGTTATGCGTCGTCCCTCATGCTGCGGCTTGCGGATGCCGCGACGCCCGACAGTACCGCCGTGCGGCTCAGCACGGTTGTGACCGTTGCGATGCCGGAGGGCAAAGCCTGTGGCCTGTCGGTCGTCACCGACGCGCGCCTGACACCCGACAGTTTCAGGCAAGCCGAAACCATGCAGTGCGCAAAGGTTTCGACCAACGCGATATGGTGCGCGTCCAGCGTCGCGGCGACGGCTGCGATATCGCGATAGTCGATCGTGGCCTCGATCGCATCGTGCCCGACCCGATCGATCCACAGCCATGCCGTCACAACGAGCGGCTGCCGCCGGCCGATCTCACGCGAATAAACGCCGATATCGGCCATCACCGTCATTTCGCGAACGCCGACGCGCAGCATGGCGACCCACTTGCTCACGAACAGCCTGTCCGCGACTTGAACGACGGTGGCCAACCGACCGATGCACTGCTCCAGCCCTTCCGATCGAAGTCGATCCAAATCATCGAAGGCTGACGGGGCGAGCTCTCAAGCTCGGCATCCACCATCGGGACCTCGAAGCGCCCCCCTCATCCGACGCGTCAGTCATCCGCTTGCAGCATCATTGTCACGGAACCGTCTCCCGGTGCCCCTAGCCGCTGCGGCATGGGTGGAGGCGAAGCTTCAATACGCGCCGGCAGGCTGATGCTCGGCTGGGCTCGGCTGCGCGACCAGATCGCGCGGCATACCAGGCGGGACGATGCGGAGGATCTGCTGCACGACGCCTGGGTCGGCCTGGCCGAACGGCAGGTCGTGGCCGACAATGCCGCCGCCCTCCTCACCCGGGCTGCCGCCAATCGCGGGTGCGATGCCTGGCGGCGCGAACGGCGCGTGGGCACTGGCGTCTCGATCGATCTGGCCGCCGACGCACTGGCCGATCACCGCCCGTTGCAGGACGAGGTCCTGATCGCCCGCCACCGGCTGGAACGGCTGCGTGGCGGCGTCGAACATCTCAGCCCGCGGACGCGCCAGATCTTCTTGATGCACCGGCTCGACGGTCTTAAGTATCGCGAAATCGCCGAGGAACTCGGCATCAGCCAGAGCGCTGTGGAAAAGCACGTTGCGCGTGCGATGTCGCATCTGACCGATTGGATGGAGAATTGGTGACGTGACCTTCCGCGGCGAGCCGGCGACATTCAACCGGCAGGCGGCGGACTGGATTGCGCGATTGCATGCGGACGATCGTACGGGTCATGACATAGCGGCGTTCCGTGCCTGGATGAATGCCGATCCGCAGCATGCCGACGCGTTCGAACGCGCCTCGGCCGTCTGGGACTCCGCGGGCGGCCTGACCTCGCCTCCGCCGACCGTCCGGCCATCGTTGCCGTCGCGTCGCGCGGTCATGGCGGGTGGCGCGGCGCTGCTCGTCGCCGGCGGTTCGTCCATGGGCTGGCGCGCGGCGAACGCGGGTGTCTACCGGACCGATGTCGGCGAACAGCGTCGTCTCGTGCTGGACGACGGCACGCGCGTCATGCTCGATACCGCCACGCGCATCCGCTTCCGGGCGAACCAGGATCTGCGCATGCTGTGGCTGTCCAGCGGGCGGATCGATCTCGCCGTCGCCGCCGATCGCCGCCCGTTCGCGATCCGGACCGGGGACCGGCGCGCGCTGGTGCGGACCGGGCGGCTCGACATACGTTATGACACCGGACACGCGGCCGTGACCGCGCTCGACGGGGTCGCCCGGGTCGAGACGGCGGGTGCATCCGTTCCGATCCGACCGGGCCAGCGCATCGCCATGACCGATGGTCGCCCCGACCGAATGGATCGTCCCGAACTGGACGATCTGATTGCATGGCAGAGCGGCCGGCTGGCCTTCCGCGATCAGACCTTGGCGGAGGCGACGGCGGAGATGAACCGCTACACCGATCGATCGCTTGTCGTGGCCGACCCGAAGGCGGCGGCGATGCGCTTCACCGGCCTGTACCGCGTCGGCGATCCAGAGGCGTTCGCCCTTTCACTCGCGGTGCTGCTGCCCGTGCGGGTGGATGCCGCCGCCGACGTCATCCGCATTTCGGCCACCAGCTGAAATTATTTTCGCGCCGGGCGTGAGGTAAATCGACTCCCGTTCGTCAGACCTGCGACGCTCGCTGGGGGGCGTGAGACGGGGACCACGAATGACGAACCTGAAGCAGCGGCTATGCCGTTCGGCGGCGCTTGCGCTTGCCCTTTCGACGGTCGCGATGGCCGATATCGCAAGCGCGCAGACCGCGCAGCGGCCGGTCCGGCTGACCATCGCCGCACAACCCATGGACCGCGCGCTCGAGCAGGTCGCACGGCAGAGCGGGAACGATATCCTGTTCACCGGCGCCACGGTGGCGGGCCTGAACGCACCGGCTCTGACCGGCGCCTTCGCGGCGGAGGCGGCCGTTCGCCGCTTGATCGCCGGCACCTCGTTGACCGTGACGCGGGACGCCGCCGGCGCGCTGATCGTCCGCCCTCTGCTGGCGGCGGCCCTGCAAACGCCCCCGGCCGTCCCGACGACAAGCAGCGTCGCCGCCGATGAGGCAAATATCGTCGTCACCGGCAAATTCTCCGACGGTGTCGGGGCGTCGCTGGACGTCAAGCGGAACGCGGACTCGATTTCCGACGCGGTCGTCGCGGCGGACATCGGCAAGCTGCCGGCGTTCAACGTGGCCGAGGCGTTGCAACGTGTCCCCGGTGTCACGATCGTACGTGAGGCGGGCGAAGGCCAGTTCATCAGCGTGCGCGGCCTCGGCCCGAACTTCCAGGCGGTGACGTTCGACGGCATGCCGCTCGCCTACAACGAGAATATTCGGAATTCCGGCCAGTCCGGCCGCCAGTTCCGGCTTCAGGTGCTGCCCGCAACGCTGATCGACAGCGTCGTGGTCATCAAGTCGCCGACCGCCGATCTGATCGAGGCGGGGGTCGGATCGACCGTCGATATCCGCCTGATCAACCCGCTCGATCGCAAGCCGTTCATCGCGGCCAGCGCCTTTGCCGGCTACGAGGAACGCACCGACACGATCAACCCCAACGGCACGCTGTCCGCCGGTTGGCACAACGACGACAAGACGTTCGGCCTGCTCGGCGGCGTGTCCTATTCGAAGCGCGAGGTGCAGTTCGACCGGTTGCGCGTCGGTTGGCAGACCATGAACGTCCCCGGCCTGGGCGATCTTCGCGTACCGGCCGATGCGCAGCCCTATCTCGAACTCGAAAACCGCGAACGGATCAGCGCGGTCCTCGGCATGCAGTGGCGGCCGGCCCCCAACCTTGAATTCGACATCGACGGTCTGTGGTCGCAGTTCAACAACGAGACCACCGAACGCCGGCTGACCTACTATATCCCCAGCCAGATCGCGCGGCTCGACCTGTCGACCGCGGTCGTCGAGGACGGGCGGCTCGTCGCGGGCACCATCCGCGGCGCACGGATGCGGAACTACGCCGAATATCTCGATCAGTCGCACGAGAATCTGCAGCTGAACGCCACGATGAAGCTCGACCTGGCCGGCTGGCGCATCGAACCGCGGTTCAGCTATGCCCGCGCCAACAGCGATCTGGTCACCCCGATCCAGCGCGTCCAGTACCGCACCGCCGATCGACAGGGCGGCGACCTGACCTTCGATTTCCGCGGCGACCCGATCGACACGGGCAAGATCAACGCGCTCTACACCAGCCTCGACCTGACCGATCCGTCGAAGATGACGTTCGAGAGTTTCGCCGTGCGCCCGATCAATTCGCGCGACGAGGACAAGACCGGCGTCCTGAACATCTCACGCGAGATCGATCTGAACTTGGGCGGCCTGCGCATCACCAAACTCGCGTTCGGCGGCCAATATTCGGACCGCTACCGCGACTATCAGCGCCGCGACCGCAGCACGACGAAGCTGCGCGACGGCGTGACGCGGACCGGCGAGTTCCTTGACTATCCGGTCCCCGGCAACGCCTTCGATCAGTCGATCGGCACGTTCCAGCCATGGACGAACGTGAACTGGGACCTGTTCAACAACAGCTACGTCCTGACCGGTGAATTTGACGGCGTGAACCCCAGCGCGGACGATCTGGTCGCGACCGCGGCCGACCGTCAGAACTCCTACCGCATCGGGGAAGAGATCGCCGCCGGCTATGGCCGCCTCGATTTCGCATCCGATCTCGGCCGCGTACCGGTCACCGGCAATGTCGGCGTGCGCTACGTCCGGACGGAGACCGACGTGCTCGGCACCACCGTCACGCCGGTCCGCAACGCCGCGGGCGTCGTGACGACCGACGTGACGCCGGTCAGGACCAAGGCCAGCTATGCCGAATGGCTGCCCAGCGCGAACGCGAGCTTCGGGATCACCGACGAGATCAAGGTGCGCGTGGCGGCGTCGCGCACGATGACCCGCCCCTCGCTGTCCGAACTGCGCAATTCGATCAACACCAACAGCGTGACCGTCACCGACATCTTCAACCGCGGCGCCGCCGCGCTTGCGGACCCGACGATCAACCTGACCGCATCGGCCGGCAACCCGAACCTGCGGCCCTACACGTCGTGGAACTACGACCTCTCGTTCGAATGGTATTTCAGGCAGTTCGGCGGCTTCACCGCCGCAGCGTTCCACAAGGATATCAGCGACTATATCGCCTCCGATTTCGAGACGCGGTCGCTGGCCTTTGCGGTCAACAACGGCGCCACGCTTCCGGTCGACGTGCTGGTCTCCACCCCGACCAACGTCGGCGATGCGAAGATCTCCGGGATCGAGTTCGGCTACACAAACCGTCTGCCGTTCGGGCTCGGCATAACCGCGACCGCCACCTTCACCACGTCGAAGCTGAAACTGGACCTCGCCGACACCGGCGTCCGGTCGGCCCGCGTCATGGGCGTCTCCGACACAAGCTATTCGATCACCCCCTTCTTCGAAAGCGGGCCGTTCGAATTCAACGTCAGCTACACCTATCGCAGCGCGTACATGACGGACGCGGGCGCGGTCGTAACGTCGCTGCCGACGACCGAGGATGTCCTGCCTTATTATCAGGACGGCTACGGGATCGTCGACCTCGGCGCGAGCTACCAGATCCGGCCGAACATCGAAGCCTTCGTCCAGGCCGTGAACATCCTCGACCAGCGCCAGGTTTCCTATGCGGGGACACGGGAGGAGGTCTCGGAAATCCACACCTTCGGTCGCACCGTCAATTTCGGCATCCGCGCGAAATTCTGATCGGCATCGGGCCGGCTGTCACGACAGGCGATGTCGTGGCAGTCGGCCGGACACCGGAGCCTGTGGAGCATCGCTCGCGTCCACCCCGCTTTCCACCTTCATCGTCATTCCGCGACCGCCGATGCGGGGGGTGGCGACCGGCTCAGCGGCGAACCGCCCGCTCGGCCGCCTGGACGGTGTTGGCCAACAGGCACGCGATCGTCATCGGCCCGACCCCGCCCGGCACCGGCGTCGCGGCGCGGGCATGGCCGATCTCGTCGAACGCGACGTCGCCGACCAGGGACTGACGTCCGGCGTCGTCGGTGATACGGGTGATGCCGACATCGATCACCACCGCGCCCGGCCGCACCCAATCGCCGCGCACCAGTCGCGGGCTGCCCGCGGCGGCGACCACGATGTCGGCCCCGCGCACGATATCGGGCAGCCCGCGCGTCGCGATATGCGTCACCGTGACGGTGCATTCGCGTTCCAGCAACAGCATCGCGATCGGCTTGCCGACGATGTTCGACTTGCCGATCACCACCGCCGCCAGCCCGCGATAGTCGTCGATCACGGTATCGAGCAGCTTCATGCAACCGAGCGGCGTGCACGGCACCAGCCCGCCGGTGCCGGTCGACAGCCGACCGACATTGACCGGATGGAAGCCGTCGACATCCTTTCCCGGATCGATCGCATCGAGCACGCGCGCCGCGTTGATCTGCGGCGGCAGCGGCAGCTGGACGAGTATCCCGTGCACCGCGTAGTCCGCGTTGAGCGCCGCGATCAACGCCAGCAGATCGGCCTGCCCGGTCGCCGCGTCCAGCCGGTGCTCGATCGATCGCATCCCGACGCGCACCGTCTCCGCCACCTTGCGCGCGACATAGACCCGGCTCGCCGGATCCTCGCCGACGATCACCACGGCAAGCCCCGGCACGATGCCATGCCGTTCGACCAGCGCAGCGACACGCGCCGCGGTCTCGTCCGACACCATACGGGCCAGCGCCTTGCCGTCGATGCGCAGCACCGTCAGTTCCGGAAGACGATAGTACGCGACCCGTTGAGCAGCACGCGATCGTCGAGGTGAAAGCTCACCGCCGCCGCCAGCACGCGCCGCTCGATGTCGCGCCCCTTGCGGACCAGATCGTCGGCGGTGTCGGCATGACTGATCGGCTCGACATCCTGCGTGATGATCGGCCCTTCGTCGAGGTCGGCGGTCACGTAATGCGCGGTCGCCCCGATCATCTTCACGCCGCGCGCATGCGCCTGATGATAGGGTTTCGCGCCCTTGAACCCGGGCAGGAAGCTGTGGTGGATGTTGATACAACGCCCGGCAAGAAACCCTGCCAGATCGTCGGACAGGATCTGCATGTAACGCGCCAGCACGACCAGATCGGCCCCGGTCTCGGTCACGATCCGCTTGATCTGCGCCTCCTGCTCCGGCTTGGTGTCGCGCGTCACCGGCAGGTGGTGATAGGGAATGTCGCCGATCATCGTCGTCTGCAGCACGTTCTGCGGGTGGTTGGAGACGATGCCGACCACATCCATCTGCAACTCGCCGATCCGCCGCCGGTACAGCAGATCCCCCAGGCAATGGTCGAACTTGGACACCAGCAGCAGGACGCGTTGCCGGTCGTTCGCGCCGCGCAGGGTCCAGTCCATGCCATGCTCCGCGCCGGTCCCCGTGAAATCACCGCGAACCCGCTCGATCGTCCAGGCCGGATCGGTCAGCGCGAACACGACACGCATGAAGAACCGCCGGGTCTGCTGATCGTCGAACTGCTGCGCGTCCAGGATGTTGCCGCCGCGCGTCGCCAGGAACGTCGCCACGGTCGCGACCAGCCCCGGCCGGTCGTCGCACGACAACGTCAATGTGCAGATATCCGTCAAACCGCCCTCCTTATGATTGCGCGCGCCGGTCGGCGGTATAGCCGCCGATCCAGTCCACGGTGCGCTCCAGCCCGCCGAACGGGTAAAAATGCAGCCGCACCGCGCCATGTTCGGCGCCGATGCCACGTGCGAATGCGTCGACCAGCTTGTCCGGCCCGGCGGTGCCGAGCAGGCGCGACAGCGACACGCCATATTTCGCCATCACGCTGGCCGATGCGCCGACGCCGCAATGCGCGGCGAACCGCAGCAACGTCTTGATGCCGGCGGGCCCCGGTACGCCGATCCGCACCGGCGCGTCGATCCCGCGACGGCGCAGTTCGCGAAGCCAGACGAAGAACGGCTCCGCATCGAATCCGAATTGCGTGACGATCAGCGGCGCCATGCCGCGTGCCGTCACCTCGGCGCATTTCTGTTCGAGCGCGCTCCACAACGCCTCGCCCGCCATGGCCGGATGGCCGTCCGGATGACCGGCAATGCCGATCGCCTTGACGCCGTGCTGTTCGAACAAACCGGTCCGCAGCAGCGACAGCGTATCAGCGAACGGGCCGGCGGGCACCGGCGGGTCGCCTGCGACGAGGAACATGCGCCTTGCCCCGGCCTCGGTGGTGGAGCGCCTGATGATCGTCTCCAGTTCGTCATGCGACACGATCCGGCGCGCCGACAGATGCGGCATCGGCTCGAACCCCAGCGACCGGACCAGCACCGCGGCGTCGATCCGCGCCGCCATCGTCTCGCCGGGCAGGAAGGTGATCGCGATCGGCGTATCCGGCACGATCCGCGGCGCCGCGGCGCGCAAGGCGTCGACGTCCTTCGCGGTCATCTCCAGCGAATACCCATCGGTCATCACATCGGGGGCCGACCGTTCCCAGTCGGGGTGCAGCGCCGTGGTGATGTGCATGATCCCTCCCCTGACCGCCGGCTGTCTCGTCCGACACGCGGTCGCAATGTTTTTGCTTGCCAGCCGGATAATGGCTGATAGATTATTCGTATACAAGAATAATTCACAAGCATGATGACAGGATGATGATGCGGGGCTCTTCGGCGGCACCACTGATGATGCTCCCGGGGCTGTTGTGCGACGCGCGGATGTTCGCGGCGCAGCGTGCGCGCTTCCCCGACGCGGTCGTCATCGATGGGTTCGGGATGGTCGACGATCTGGCGGAGATGGCCCGCATCACACTGAATGTGGCGCCGCGCCGGATCTCGCTGCTCGGTCATTCGATGGGCGCGCGTGTCGCGCTGGAGATGATCCGCCTCGCGCCCGAACGGATCGAGCGGCTCGCACTCGTCAGCACCGGCGTACACGGACCGCGCGACGGCGAGGCCGACCGCCGCCGTGAACTGCTCGAGCTTGGCCGTCGCCAGGGCGCCGAAGCACTGGTCGACCGCTGGCTCCCCGGCATGGTCGCACCCGACCGCATCGAAGCTACCGCGCTGATCGAACCGCTGCGCCACATGTGTGTCGAGGCCGGCGTCGAGACGTTCGCCGCGCAGATCGCGGCGCTGCTCGGACGGCCCGAGGTGCGGTCGCTGCTGCCGACGATCCGCTGCCCGACCGCCGTCATCGTCGGCAGCGAGGACGCTTGGAGCCCGCCCGACCAGCATGCCGAAATCGCCGCGGCGATCCCCGGCGCGCAGCTGCGAGTCATTCCGGGCGCCGGCCATATGCTGCCGGCCGAGGCACCGGACGCGTTCGACGACGCGGTCGCGGACTGGCTCGCTTTGCCCATGTTCAGTTACAACCAAACCGAGAGAGGAACGATCGCATGACCGACCAAAGCCTGGAGAGCCTGCTCGCCGACAGCGGCGACATCGTCGAACTGCTGCGCAACCAGCAGACCGGCCCGAACGCATACCCCGGCGTGCCCGCCGAATATTCGAACTGGCGCGCCGAACAGATGGCCTGGGCCAAGACGTGCGTGCTCTTCAACCAATCCTATCACATGGTCGACCTCGAAGTGTCCGGCCCGGATGCGATGGCGATGCTCAACCATCTCGGCGTCAACAGCTTCAAGGGCTTCGTGCCGGACCGCGCGAAGCAGTTCGTGCCCGTCACGCCCGACGGCTATGTCATCGGCGACGTGATCCTGTTCTATCTGGAGGAAAACCGCTTCAATCTCGTCGGCCGCGCGCCGGTGATCGAATGGGTCGAATATCACGCGCAGACCGGCAAGTGGGACGTGAAGGTCGAGCGTGACGAGCGCACCGCGGTCCGCCCCGATCCGGAAAACCGCAAGTCCTACCGTTTCCAGTTGCAGGGCCCGAACGCCATGCAGACGCTGGAAAAGGCGATGGGCCAGACCCCGCCGGACCTGAAGTTCTTCCACATGGCCAAGATCACGATCGCCGGCCGCGAGGTCCGCGCGCTGCGCCACGGGATGGCCGGCCAGCCGGGCTACGAGCTGTTCGGCCCCTGGGCGGATGGCGAGACCGTGCGTCAGGCGCTGATCGCGGCGGGCAAGGATTTCGGCATGGCGCTGGTCGGCGGCCGGACCTATTCGTCGAACACGCTGGAGTCGGGCTGGATCCCCTCCCCGCTGCCCGCGACCTACACCGGCGAGGCGTTGAAGCCGTATCGCGAATGGCTAGGTGCCAACTCCTACGAGGCCAAGGCGTCGATCGGCGGCAGCTTCGTTCCCGACAGTGTCGAGGGCTATTATCTGACCCCGTGGGACCTGGGATACGGCCTGTTCGTCAAGTTCGACCATGACTTCATCGGGCGCGAGGCGCTGGAGAAGATGGCCGACCAGCCGCACCGCCGGAAGGTGACCCTGGCGCTCGACAGCGAGGACGCGCTGCGCGTGATCAGCTCGGCGCTGCAGAAGGGCGACCGCGCCAAATATATGGAATTCCCGTCCGCGGTCTATTCCATGCACCCCTATGACTCGGTGCTGGTCGATGGCGAGATCGTCGGTGTGTCGACCTGGATCGGCTACAGCGCGAACGAGGGCAAGATGCTCACACTGGCGATGCTCGACGCGAAATATGCCGAGCCCGGTACGCAGGTGACCCTGTTGTGGGGCGAGCCCGACGGCGGCACGCGCAAGCCGACGGTCGAGCCGCACGTGCAGACCGAAATCCGCGCGACGGTCGCATCGGTGCCCTATTCGGAGGTTGCACGCGACGGTTATGCCGACAGCTGGCGCACCCGCCAGCCGGCCTGACCCTCGACACCAATCTGAAGCAGTACCGGGGGGGGGCGTGCGCGGAGCACGCCCCCCTTCTTGTTGCTAACTGCCGGCCAGCAGGTCGGCGGTCCTGATCAGCAGCGCGATCGCGCGGCGTTCGACGTCGGTGTTGAACCGCACCGTGGGGATCGCCACGCTGAACGCGCCGACCACCTCCCCGTCGATCCGCGCGACCCGGCCCAGGCCGTGAATGCCGGGCGTATGTTCCTCGCGCGTGTGGGCGATGCCGGTCTCGCGGATCCGCGCGATATCAGCGCGCAGCGCGGCTTCCGACACGATCGTCGTCGCGGTGAACGCCGACCGCTCGCTTTCCGCGAAATACCGGTCGAGTTCGTCCTCGGGCAACGCCGCGAGCAGCGCCTTCCCCGCCGAAAACCCGTGCAGCGGCGCACCGGCCCCGGTCTGCACCGCATAGCGCAGGGCATGCGCGCCCGGCTCCGTTGCAAGCGCCTCGACCTCCCAGCCGCGGCGAACGAAGAAGGAGGATGTCTCGTTCAGCTGGATCCGCAACGTGCGGACCAGTGGCGCCACCGTCTCCGCCAGCGTAAAGGCTGGCGCGTGCGTCTGCAATCGTTCCAGGCCCGGCCCCGCGCTGTACCGCCGTCCCTCCCGCAGCAGATAGCCCCGCTCGGTCAACGTGGCGAGCAGGTAGGACAGGCTGCTGACCGGGATCGCCAGCGCCGTCGCGATCTCCTGCGCCATCATCGGACGGGTGCGTGCGACGATATATTCGATGATGTCGAGCGTGCGGTTCGCCGACTTGACCGTCGCCGGTGCGGATGTGTCTGCCATGCCCGCTTATACCGCGGCCCGGCGTCCCGACCAGATCATGACTGGAACAGCAGCGACCCGCGCCGTTCGGCAAAGCGCCAGCCTTCGTCGGTCAGCACGAAGCGATCGTGGAACGACCCGATCAGCGGCACCGCCGCATCCGTGAACAGCAGCATCGCGCACTCGCCGCGCGCCGTCCGTGCGCTTTCGACGTCGATCACGATATTCGCGCAGATATGCCGCGTCGTCCGCGTGGGTCGCGCCTGGAAAGCGGCCAGGATCGCGGCGCGTCCAACGATCGGCGCGTCCGGCGCGGTCGGGCGCGCCATCATGCCATGTTCGTCGTACAACGCCGCCACGCCGGCCCAGTCGCCGGCATCGTTCAGATTGGCGTAGCGATTGACGAGCCCCGCGCAGTCCTGCTCGATCGCGCGGCGCAGGTCGTCGTCCAGCGCCGCGGTCACGCCGCCTCCAGCACCATGTGCCCGACCGCGGTGTTCGATGCCGGCACATGATAGAAACGATGACGCTGCACGACGTCAGGCCCCAACGCGCCGCGCATGATCAGCCACATGATCAGCTCGATCCCCTCCGACCCCGCTTCGCGCAGATAGTCGTAATGCGTGATGCGGCGCAGCGCCTGCGGATCGTCGACCATCTTGTCGAGGAACGCGTTGTCGAACTCCCGGTTGATCAACCCGGCGCGCGCGCCCTGCAACTGGTGGCTCATGCCCCCCGTGCCCCAGATCTGGACGTTCAGATCCTCCGGGAAACTCGCCACCGCGCGCGCGATCGCTTCGCCGAGCCGCCAGCAGCGATCGCCCGAAGGCGGCGGAAACTGCGTCACGTTGACGACGATCGGCACCACCCGCACCGGCCAGGCACCGACCTCGCCGAACAGCAGCGACATCGGCACCGTCATGCCGTGATCGACGTCCATCTCGTTCAGGATCGTCATGTCGAACTCGTCGATGATCAGGCTTTGCGCAAGATGCGCGGCCAGTTCTGGATGTCCCTGCACGACCGGCACGGCACGCGGCCCATAACCCTCGTCGGCGGGCTTGTACGCATCGGCGCACCCGATCGCAAAGGTCGGGACGACGTCGAGCATCAGGCTGGTGGCGTGATCGTTGAACACCAGGATGACGACGTCGGGCTTCGCTTCGCGCTCCCACGCGCGGCTCGGTTCGTAACCCGCGAAGATCGGCTGCCAATAGGCCTCGGCCGTCTTGTCGAGGTCCATCGCCGCGCCGATCGCCGGCACATGGCTGGTCGCGACGCCTGCTGTGATGCGTGCCATGTCAGTATTTCCCCTTGATCGATCGATTGCCCTCGGGCGAACGACCGCCGGCAATCATCATCGCCGCATAGTCGTCTACGCTCATGCCGCTCATCGTGCTGACCGCACGCTGCGCGCTCCAGCCGTCGGTGCTGGCCAGCTTGATCAGGAAGAAGAAACTGCCGCCGAGCGCGATCAGCCGATTATAGTCGCGCGCCAGCACGGCCTCGCGCTGCTCATCGGACAGGGCGTATCCGGACAGATATCCGGCTTCGTCGGCCTTGAACGCCGCGCGGGCCTCCGGCTTGGCGAGCGAATGACAGAAACGGTGCAGATGATAGGCGCGCCGCGAACTGGCGGTCGTGAAGATCGTCGTCCCCGGAATGTCTGTCAGATCGGCCGGGTCGTAGCCCAAGCCGGGCGTCGCTGCGTTCATCCTGATCCTCCCGGACATCGATCCAACCGAAGCACCGCCCGCGGCGCGCGAACGATAACTCGCGTGAATTCTAGTATGCGAACCGTTCACTTACGCGAAGTCTATCGTCGCACCATCCGGTCCGCAAGCGCCAATGCGGAAGCCTCAACCCAGCCGCGCCGCCGCGAGGTCGGCCCCTTCACGCAGCGATCGAAGCTTCGCCCAGGTCACCGCAGGGTCGATCTTGCCGTAGCCCGCGAAGGTGCCGAACCCGCAATCGGTGCTCGCCACCAGCCGGTCCGCCCCGACGATCCCTGCGAACCGCTCCAGGCGCTGCGCGATCAGCTCGGGATGCTCGACATAGTTGGAGCACGTATCGATCAGCCCCGGGGCCAGGATCTTGTCGTCGGGCAGCCCGGCGTCGCGCCAGATCGTCCATTCATGCTCGTGCCGCGGGTTCGCCGCCTCGAACAGGATCGTCGCGGGACGCGCCTTCAGCACGATGTCGATGATCCGCTCGAGCGGAATATCGTGGTCGTGCGGCCCCTCGTAATTGCCCCAGCAGACATGCATCCGCATGCGATCGGCCGGGATGTTCGCGGTCGCTGCGTTCAGCGCCTCGACATTGGCCTCGATCGTGCGGAGAAACTCCGGCTCGTCCATGTCCTGATACCCGGTGTGCCGCGACATCGCCAGATCGGGGCAGTCGAGCTGGAGTTCGAACCCGGCCGCCGCGATCGCCTCATATTCCGGCCGCATCGCATCGACCAGATCGGCCAGATACGCCTCGTGCGTGGGGTAGAAGGCGTTGGTCTGGAACGCCGTGATCAGCCCCGGCGACGCGGAGTTAAGAAAGGCCCGCGTCCCCTTGCCATGCCGGTCGAGCGCGGTCCGGAAGCGGCGGATATCGTCGTGCAGCGGTTGCAGGTCGACCAGTTTGACCGGTGCGATGCAATTGGCCCGCGTGAATTCCTGCGCGCCCATGATCGCGGCCAGCTTCTTCCGCAGCTCCGGCAGCGGCGCGAGATCGAGCGCGGGCTTGCGCTCGCCATGCCCGCCGAAGCCCGACAGCCGTTCGGTGATGTAGGTCGAATAGCCGACCTTGCCCAGTTCGCCGTCGCTGACGATCGTGACGCCGGCCGTAACCTGCGCTTCGACCGCGGCATCCACCGCAGCCTGCACGACCGTGTCGAACGCCTCGGCGTCGTACGGCCGGCCCGCGTCGCGCGCGAGCAGCAGCGGGGTCAGTTCAGGGCCGCGCGGCAGGCTGCCGACATGGCTGGTCGCGATCATCGTCATACAAAATTCCTCAACGTAAAGGCGCACCGACGAGCACTCCGTGCTCCATCCGTTCGCGCCGAAAACATTAGCCGCGTCATGCGCCGGCCAGCTGGCGTTCGAGATCGCCAAGCACCCGGTAACAGTCGAACACCCGCCCGACCGACGTCTCGGGCTCCCGCCCTACGCGGATCGCCGCGACGAACTCGCGGTCCTGCAGCTCGATACCGTCCGACCCCGCGATACCGCTCAGATCGACGGGCTCTTCGCGGCCGGTGACCAGATCGTCGTAGCGCGCGATCCACGTCCCGGTGTCGCAGATATAGCGAAACGTGGTGCCCAGCGGCCCGTCATTGTTGAAGCTCAGCGACAGCGTGCAGATCGCGCCGCTCTCGCTTTTAAGCTGGATCGACATGTCCATCGCAATGCCTAGCTCCGGGTGCGGCGGCCCTTGCAACGCATGCGCCGCGACGATCCGCCCCGACTGGTACCCGAACAGATCGATCGTGTGCGCCGCGTGATGCCAGAGCAGGTGATCGGTCCACGACCGCGGCTCTCCCCTGGCGTTGATGTTGCTGCGGCGGAGGAAATAGGTCTGCACGTCCAGTTGCTGCAACCGCGCCGCGCCGGCGGCGAACTTGGCGTGCAGATACTGATGGCTCGGATTGAAGCGCCGCGTGTGGCCGACCATGCAGATGCGGCCCGTTTCGCGCTGCGCCGAAAGCACGGCCTGCGCGTCGTCCCACGAGTCCGCCAGCGGGATCTCGACCTGCACATGCTTGCCGGCCCGCATGCAGGCGATCGCCTGCGCGGCATGGAGGGGGGTCGGCGTGCACAGGATGACGGCATCGACATCGTTGCGAGCCAGCGCCTCGTCCAGATCGGTGCAGCTCCAGCCGGCACCATATCGCACAGCGACCGCGGCTGCCTGCTCCGCCGGCTGGCTGACGATGCCGACGATCGCCGCGCCGTCGATCCGCCGGAGCCCGTCGAGATGCTTCTCGCCGAACGCGCCGGCCCCGACCAGCGCGATCCGCACCGGGCCGGGATGACTCATGCCCCCTGCGCTAACCGGGTCAGCACCGCGTCGAGCCGCGGGAAGACGTGCCGCGCATTGCCCTCGAAGATCGCGGCGCGCGTGTCCGGATCCACGTCCAGCGCGTCGACATAGCGCTTTGTATCGTCGAAATAATGTCCGGTCTCCGGATCGATGCCGCGCACCGCGCCCACCATTTCCGACCCGAACAGGATATTACGATGGTCGATCACCTCGGCCAGCAGGTCGATGCCCGGCTGATGATAGACGCAGGTGTCGAAAAACACGTTCCTCATCAGATGTTGAGCCAGCGCCGGCTTCTTGAGCATGTCGGCGAGCCCGCGATAGCGCCCCCAATGATAGGGGACGCCGCCGCCGCCATGCGGGATGATGAACTTGAGCGTCGGGAAATCGGCGAACAGGTCGCCTTCCAGCAACTGCATGAAGGCGATCGTGTCGGCCGCGATATAGTAGGCGCCGGTCGCATGCAGCGCCGGATTGCAGCTGCCCGAGACGTGGATCATCGCCGGCACGTCGAGCGCGACCATCGCCTCGTACAACGGATACCAGAAGCGGTCGGTGAGCGGCGGCGATCGGAAATGCCCGCCGCCCGGATCGGGATTGAGGTTGCACCCGATGAACCCAAGCTCCTCCACGCAGCGGCGCAGTTCGGCGATCGACCCGTCGAGCCCGGCCTGGGGCGATTGCGGCAACATGCACACGCCCACGAACGTGCCGGGATACAACCCGACGACGCGCGCGATCAGGTCGTTGCAGGCGCGCGACCAGGCAATGCTGACGCCTTCGTCGCCGACATGATGCGCCATGGCCGACGCGCGGGGCGAGAAGATCGTGAGGTCGGCACCGCGCTCGCGGATCAGCCGAAGCTGGTTCTGCTCGATCGTGGCGCGGATGTCGTCGTCGCTGATGACCGGATAGTCCGGCGCCGCCGTGCCCGCCTCGAACGCGGCCAGCTGCGCCGTACGCCACGCGTTATGGGCCTCCGGTGCCGTGGTGTAATGGCCATGGCAGTCGATCACCAAAGGCATGCCGTCTCCTGATTTCGACAGCGGTCGCGCGTCGTTCTGGACACGCATATCCGCTTCCGGCCGTGCGTGGCGCATGCCGACGATCGCAGGCAAATAGGTTGCGCGGTCGCCTCATTGATTATGCTGAAGTCCGCGTCGTCCCGACATGGCGCAACAGGTCGAGGAACCGCGCCTGCGCGCCGGTCGGCCGCCAACCGGCGCGCATCGTCACGCCGATCGTGCGGCGCATGCTGGGCGGGGTCAGCGCGATGTGCCGCAACACGCCGGCATCCAGTTCGAACGCAACCTGCTCGGCCGACAGCAGCGTCAAATAATCGCCCGACATCATCAAGGTGCGGAGCATCATTACCGATCCGCATTCGATCCACACCGCCGGCAGGGGCAGGCCGGCCTCGCCGAACAGCCGCTCCCACAAATGGCGCAACGGCGTGCCGCGGCGCGGGGCGAGCCAGGAGTGCCCGGCCAGAGTCGCCAGGTCGGGCCGGACACCGTCCTGCATCAGCGGGTGCGCCGCGCGCGCCACCACCGCGATCCGATCGACGAAGAACGGCTCCTGGATCAGGTCCGGCGCGGGGGGTGGATCACGCAGCGCGCCGAGCAGCAGGTCGAACTCGCCGTCGCGCAGCGGCTCGACCAGCTCCGAATAGGCGCCCTCGGCGATATCGAACACCATGTGCGGCTCGTCCCGGTGGAACCGCCCGATCGCCGTCGGCAGCAGCCACGCGCGCGCCAGCGGCATCGCGCCGATCGCGATGCGTCCATGGTCCCGGCCGGACAACGCCGCCACTTCGTCGAGCGCCGCGCCGATCTCGGCCAGCGCAAGCCGCGCCGCACGACCCAGCCGCACGCCCGCCGCGGTGAGCATCACGCCGCGCCCGCGTCGCTCGACCAAAGGCACGCCGCACAACCGCTCGATATCGCGCACCGCGCGGTGAACGGCGGGCTGCGTCACCCCGGTGGCCCGCGCCGCCGCGACGTAGCTCCCCTCGCGCGCCAGCGCGGCCAGCGCGCGCAGCTGCGTCATGGTCAGCAGCAGGTCGGCGCGCGCAAAGCCCTGCGCCATGCCCCGCCCGCGGATCGCGCGGATCGTATCGGCGAGCAACTTTGCCGCGGCGGCGGTCCGCGCGACCATGATGGCGCCCGCTTCGGTCGTGCGCATCCCATCGGCATGGCGATCGAACAACGGCCGTCCCAGCATCGTCTCCAGCTTGGCCAGCCCCTGCGTCAGCGCCGGCTGCGACAGCGCGACGTCGGCCGCCGCGGCGGTCACCGTGCCGCGCGCAGCAACCGCGACGACGGCGCGCAGGTGGCGCAGATTGAGTTGGTCCAGGGCGTCCATCATGGTCCGGATATAACGATATCCTATGGCGGACAGGCAATCCGAATTGGCGGTCGTCGCGATCCGCGCGCCATGCGGCGTGGAGAACAAGACAAGGGAGCAGGCATGGCCGGGATCGTGGTGCGAACTATCGCACGGGCGCCGCAGGAGGCGATCGATGCGCTTGGCCGTGCCGGCGTGGCGACCGTCCACGAGGCGCAGGGCCGCACCGGGCTGATGGCGCCGCACATGCGTCCGATCTATGCCGGCGCGCGGATCGCCGGATCGGCGGTGACCATTTCTGCGCCGCCGGGCGACAACTGGATGCTCCACGTCGCGATCGAACAGCTCCGCCCCGGCGACATCCTCGTGCTCGCGCCGACCTCGCTCTGCACCGACGGCTATTTCGGCGATCTGCTCGCGACCTCCGCAATGGCGCGCGGGTGCCGCGGGCTGGTGATCGATGCCGGCGTGCGCGACATCCGCGACCTGACCGAGATGGGTTTCCCCGTCTGGTCGCGCGCGGTGCATGCCCAGGGGACGATCAAGGCGACGCTGGGATCGGTCAACGTCCCCGTCGTCTGCGCCGGTGCGACGGTGCAGGCCGGCGACGTGATCGTGGCGGACGATGACGGCGTCTGTATCGTGCCGTCCGCCGATGCCGTCGCGGTGGCCGAAAAGGCACGCGCACGCGAAGCGCTGGAGGAGGGCAAGCGGGCACGCCTCGCGGCGGGCGAACTGGGCCTCGACATCTACGACATGCGCGGCAAGCTCGCCGCACTCGGGCTGACCTATGTCTGAGGTCGTCCGGTGCATGTGGATGCGCGGCGGCACGTCCAAGGGCGGCTATTTCCTGCGCGACGATCTCCCCTCGGATCCGGCGGCGCGCGACGCGTTCCTGCTCGGCGTGATGGGCTCGCCCGATCCGCGCCAGATCGACGGGCTGGGCGGTGCCGATCCGCTGACCAGCAAGGTCGCGGTCGTCGCGCGATCGGACCGGCCGGGCGTGGATATCGACTATCTGTTCCTGCAGGTGTTCGTGGATCAGGCCCGCGTGTCGGACGCGCAGAATTGCGGCAATATCCTCGCCGGGATCGGCCCGTTCGCGATCGAGCGCGGGCTCGTGGCGGCGCAGGACGGCACGACGCACGTCGCGATCTTCATGGAAAATACGCAGCAGATCGCGGTCGCCACCGTGCAGACGCCGGGCGGCACCGTGACCTATGCCGGCAATGCGCGGATCGACGGCGTTCCGGGCAGCGCCGCCCCGGTGCCGCTGGAGTTTCGCGACACCGCCGGGTCGTCCTGCGGCGCGCTGCTGCCGACCGGCCATGCGGTGGACGTGATCGAGGGCGTGCCCGTCACGCTGATCGACAACGGCATGCCGTGCGTCGTGATGAAGGCGAGCGACATCGGCGCGACCGGATATGAGACGCGCGCGGAACTGGACGACAATGCCGCGCTGAAAGCACGGATCGAGGCGATCCGGCTGGCGGCGGGCCCGCTGATGAACCTGGGCGACGTGCGCGACGCGACGGTACCCAAGATGATGCTCGTCGCCGCACCCCAGGCTGGCGGAGCAGTCACCGTGCGCAGCTTCATCCCGCACCGCGCCCACGCCACGATCGGCGTGCTCGGCGCCGTCAGCGTGGCGACCGCCTGCCTGATCGCCGGATCGCCCGCCGCCGAGGTCGCGGTCGTGCCCACCGGCACCCGCAAGACGCTGTCGGTCGAGCACCCGACCGGCGAAATGAGCGTCGTCGTCGAAACCGATGTCGACGGCAACGTCACCAGCGCCGCCCTGCTGCGCACAGCGCGAAAGCTGATGGACGGCGTCGTGTTCGCCTAGACGCTGGCGCGTCTGCTCGCTTGCCGCTCCGGGTCTGCGCCGCTTATCAAAAGCGTTACGCCGGCAGACCTGCCATGCCCCGCAATATGGCGCGGAGCCAAGTCAGCCCTTCGTCACGCTCGCGCGTCGAATGATATTGCATCATCTCGCGCATCTTGGGAATCTCGAACGGCGGTTCAGCGAGCGCGAGCGAGAGCCCGGGCGCCTTCAGCCGGGCCAGCCGCTCATGCATCAACGCAATCCGCATCGTGCCGGGCAGCAGCCAGGGCACTTGGATGAACGATGGTGCATTGACCTCGACCCGCCGGATCACGCCGATCTCCTGCAGTGTGTTTTCGATATGGGTGTTGCGACCGTCGATCTGGACGGCGACGTGGCCGGCCGCCATGAAGTCCTCCATCGTCAGCGGACGCTGGAACAGCGGGTTTGTCGCACATCCGACCACAACATGGCGTTCCTCGAACAGCAGTTCGGTCGGGTGTCGCGCATCGGTGAATTCGGGCGGCGTGATCGACAGGTCGTAGGCCCCGTTCGCCAGTCCGTCGGACGTGTCCGCACCGGGCAGCGAGATGTCGAGCCGGATATGCGACGCGACGGTCCCGAGCATCCGGAGCAACGGCGCGATCAGTACGGTCGTGATGTAGTCCGACGCCGCGATGCGAAACCGCCGTTCCGACGTGGCCGGATCGAACCGCGATCCCGACGCGATCAGGTTGCGCAGCATCGCGATCGCCGCGGTGATCTCGGGCGCCAGCGCGAGCGCATGCGGCGTCAGGATCATCATCTTGCCATGCAGGACCAGCAGGTCGTCCTGGAACGCATCGCGCAGCCGCTTGAGCGAAGCACTCATCGCCGATTGCGTCACGTTCAGCCGCGCGGCGGCGCGCGTCACGCTCCGCTCCGCCAACAGGGCTTCCAGTGCCACCAGAAGATTAAGGTCGAACCGGTCAAGTCTCATGTATCAATAAAATCGCTTCGTTCCCATCAGAAGTAAAACTTGGACTGATACCACCCAGTTTGCAACACAGGATGCGAAGCCGGGACACATCGGCTCATGGGAGAGTGTGAATGAAATTCCGGTTTCTGGCGGGCACTGCGCTCGCACTGCTCGCGCCACTTCATGCTGCCCAGGCGCAAGACGCCGGCAGCAACGCGCAGACGATCACCAACACCCCGTCCGCGGCCGAGCCGGGCGAAGGGCTCGCCGACATCATCGTCACGGCACAGCGGCGGTCGGAAAGCGCGCAGCGCGCCGGCATCGCGATCGACGTCGTCACGGGCAGCGCGGTGACCAACCAGGGCATCACGCAGCCGTCGGACCTGAACCGCATCGTGCCGTCGCTGAACGTCCAGGACGCGGGCGGCGCCAACAAGACGTTCTTCCTGCGCGGCGTCGGCAACTTCACCGTCAACGGCTATTCGGATCCCGCGATCGCGGTGAACTATGACGGCGTGTATCTGGGTCGTCCGACCTCGACATCCGGCCTGTTCTACGATCTCGAACGGCTCGAAGTGCTGAAAGGCCCGCAGGGCACGCTGTACGGCCGCAACGCGACCGCCGGCGCGATCAACATCCTGCCCGCCAAGCCCAAGCTGGGCGAAAACTCCGGCTTCTTCACCGGCAGCTACGGCAATTACGACGCGATCGTCGCACAGGGCGCGCTCAACCTCGCGCTCGGCAAGGATGCGGCGCTCCGCGTATCGGGCACGGTCACCGATCGCAGCGGCTATCTCAGCGACGGCACGTCGGACGAGAAGACGCAGGCGGCGCGCGCTCAGTTGCTCGTCCAGGTCTCCCCGGACCTGCGCGTCCGGATCGGCGCCGATTACTCGCACACCGGCGGCAAGGGCGTGGGGTCTTCCTACGAGGGTTCCTACGCACTCAATCGCGGCACCGGTCAGTATAGCTTCGTACCCTCCGGTCTCGACCGATCCGTCGGCATCTTCGATCCGGCCGCCCAGGCCTATCGCCAGACGCTGTTCCTCGGCGTTGCGGGGCGCAACGCGGCGCCGCTCGAAGACGACGTCTACCAGAACAACGACTTTTACGGCGTCAATGGCGAGATGACGCTGGACGTCGGTGGCGGCACGCTGACCGTCATTCCCGCCTATCGTCATGCCAAGCTCGACTACGTCTTCGCAGCACCGTCGTTCTACGGCTATATCCGCGAGAAGGACGACCAGTTCAGTCTGGAAGCGCGGTTCGCCGGCGAACGCATCGGCATTTTCGACTATATCCTCGGCGCGTTCTATTATGACGAGAGCGTCAAGGGCGACTATACCTTCGCGCAACAGGCGCTGAACTCCTACCAGACCTTCGACTCGTCCACCAAGAGCACGGCGCTGTTCGCTCGCCTGACCGCGAACATCACGGACCGCGCACGGTTGATCGGCGGCGTTCGCTACACCCGCGACAACAAGGACTTCACGGGCCAGGCCGACGTGCTGGTCGTCGTCTGCACGGCGCGCAACGCGTTCGGCGCGCCGAACTGCCCGAACGTGCCGCTGCTGCCGCTGACCGCGACGATGGACCAGCTGCAGGCCCCGTTCATCGTCCCCCCCGCCGGCCAGGCGCGTCCGATCGGTGCCACCGGCGCGATCCTGTCGCGCGTCTTGACGGTGGTCGACACGGGTCTCAACAACAACGAGGTGACGTGGCGCGCCGCCGCGGAGTTCGACGTGTCGTCACGCTCGCTGCTCTACGCCAGCGTCGAGCGCGGCTACCGGTCGGGCGGCTTCTCGGTCGCGGCCGGGTATGAAAGCTACGCGCCGGAATTCATCACCGCCTACACGATCGGCTCGAAGAACCGGCTGTTCGACAACAAGCTGCAGCTGAACCTCGAAGCGTTCTGGTGGAAGTACAAAAACCAGCAGATCGGCCGGATCGGCATCGACGCCAACGGCAACCAGGGGCAGTTCAGCCAGAATATCGGCCAGTCCTCGATCAAGGGTGCCGAGGCGGACATCCAGTTCCTGCCGCTGCCCGACACGCTGTTCAGCGCGAACATCCAGTATCTCGATACGAAATATGACAGCTTCATCTTCACCCAGCCCGTCGGCACGTCGCCGCCGCTCACCGGCTGCGGCACGACGCTGACGGGTGCCGTCTACACGATCGACTGCTCCGGCTTCCCGGCGTTCAACGCGCCGAAATGGACGATCAGCATGGGCGCGCAGCAGACCGTGCGGTTCGGCGATTTCAAACTCGTCGGCGGGGTCGACACGCAATATCGCTCGAGCCGTTACGTGCAGGTCGAATTCCTGCCGCAGGAACTGGTCGGCGAAACCTGGACCACCAATGCCCAGCTCGGCATCGGTCCGGACGACGATCGGTGGCAGCTGACGGCGTTCGTGCGCAATATCGAGGATCGCCGGATCGTGCTCAACACGCCGATCTACGGCCTCGGCTCCGCCCTGACCGCGACCACGTCCGCCCCGCGGACCTACGGTCTGCGCGTCAATACCAAGTTCTGACGACATGCCGCGCGCGACCATGCACCTGGGGGCCAACTGACGATGCCACAGCTTTCCATTCTCGTCGTCGGTGGGGGCATTGGCGGGCTGACCGCCGCGATCGCATTGCGGCGCAGCGGCCACCGCGTGACGCTGATCGAACGTGACCCCGGCTGGACCGTCTACGGCGTCGGGATCATCCAGCAGGGGAACGTCATCCGCGCGATGACGGAGCTGGGCGTGATCGACGACTATCTCGCGGCCGGTGTCGGGTTCGACGCGGTGTCCGTCCACGCGCCCGACGGGACGCTCGTCGCCACCGTGCCGTCGCCGCGCCTGATCGAACGCTACCCCGCCAATGTCGGCGTCAGCCGCCCGGCGCTGCACAAGGTGCTGGGCGATCGCGCGATCGGCGACGGCGTCGACGTGCGGCTCGGCGTGACGATCGAGACGTTCGACGACGACGGCACGGGCGTCGACGTGCGATTCGTGGACGGCACCGACGAACGGTTCGACATCGTGATCGGCGCCGACGGGCTCTATTCACAGACCCGCGGCATGCTGTTCGGCGATGCGCAGAAGCCCGAGTTCACCGGACAGGCGGTCTGGCGCTACAACCTGCCACGGCCGGCGGGGATGGACTCGCTCCACGTGTACAACGGCCGGATCGGGGCCGGGCTGGTCCCGATCAGCGCGTCGCTGATGTATCTCTACGTCACCACCCCCGAACCCGGGAACCCGCGCTACCCCCGCGACGGACTGGCGGCCGCGATGCGCGAGAAACTGGCCGGCCATGCGCCCGCGATCCAGGCGCTGGTGCCGCACATCACCGACAATGACGGCGTGGTGTATCGCCCGCTTGAAACGATCATGCTGGACGGCGACTGGCACAAGGGTCGCATCGTCCTGCTCGGCGACGCCGTCCACGCCACGACGCCGCATCTCGGGCAGGGCGCGGGCATGGCGATCGAGGATGCGCTCGTCCTGGCCGACGAGCTTGAGCGGCATGACGACCCGGAGACTGCGTTCACCGCCTACCGCGACCGTCGCTACGCGCGCTGCCGCTACATCGTCGACATGTCGCTGTCGATCTGCCGCGGGCAGCTTGGGCATAGCCCGCCGGTCGACAACGCACGCGCGACCGCGGAAATGTTCGCGATGACCGCACTACCGATCTGATCACGACTGACCTGAAAGACCTGGAGCAAGCATCATGGCACGAGTGAATGATATCCGATTTGTCGGCTACGGCGTCCCCAACGTCGCCCTGGAACGCGAATTCTACCGCGATGCATGGAAGCTGCGCGAAGTCGGCGAGATCGACGACATGGTCTATTTCGCGTGCGAAGGGCATGACGAGCATCATGTCGTCCGGCTCCGCACGGCGGAGGAACGCCGCATCGACGTGATCGCGATGGCTGCGGTGAGCCGCGCGGAGGTCGACACGCTGCACGACCGCGTCGTGGCGGTGGGCTGCAAGATCGTCTTCACGCCACAGGAGCTGACCGCGCCCGGCGGCGGATACGGCTTCCGCTTCTTCTCGCCCGACGGCCTGCCCTACGAAATCTCGAGCGACGTCGAACGTGGCCCGGCGCGCGAAGTCGCGCATTGGGAGGGCATCCCCAAGAAGATCAGCCACATCGTCCTGCACTCGCCCGACCACAAGGCCGCGGTCGCGTTCTTCGTCGACGTGCTCGGTTTCAAGGTGTCCGACTGGCTCGGCGATTTCATGTGTTTCCTGCGCTGCGGGACGTCGCATCACCGCATCGCGTTCCTGCCCGGCCCGCCCTGTCTCAACCACGTCGCCTATGACGTGCCGACGGTGGACGACATGATGCGCGGCATCGCCCGCCTCCGCAAAATGGGCACGGACATTAAATGGGGCCCCGGCCGCCACACCGCCGGCAATAACACGTTCAGCTATTTCACCACGCCGAACGGCTTCGCGGTCGAATATACCTCCGACCTGGAGGAGGTCGATTTCGAGAACCACAAGGATGTGGTGCATCAGCTCCAGCCCGGCACGATGGACCTGTGGTCGATCGGCACCGGCGGCCCGCAGGCGATGCCGCATCCCGAGGCCGATGCCGGCCTCTTCGTGCCCGCGGCGGTCTGAGCCATGGCCCTGTTCGAATATTTCCCCAACTATATCTGGAACCTGAGCGTCGCGATCGCGCTGGAAAGCGGCGGCCTGATCGGCGAGATCGTCGACATGTGCCAGCCGATCCGCGACGCGGCGGCACAGGGCGGCGACGCGGGCACGCCCGTGTTCATGCGCGCCTGGGTCGACATGGCCGACAAGCTCGTCACGCTCGCCGCCGAGGACGAGGCGCTCGGCCGGCTCCTGTCGGCGGGCGAGAAGCTGAAGCGCGCCTCGCTCTATTTCGGCGTGGCCGAACGGATGCAGGCGCATGGCTCGGACGGGCGGACGGAGACCTACAGCAAGGGCCTCCAGGCCTTCGAGCGCGGCACCCGGATGGCGAAGGACAATGTCGAACGGGTGACGATCCCCTATGAGGGGGCCGAGCTGTCCGGTCTGCTGACCCGCGCGCCGGGCGACGCGCCCTCCCCGCTCGTGATCTACTGCAACGGGCTCGATAGCACGAAGGAGCTGCTCTACTTCTCCTGGCTGCCGCACCGGCTTGCCGCCCGCGGTATCTCGTGCCTCAGCATCGATCAGCCCGGCACGGGGGAGGCGATCCGGCTCCACGACCTGCCGGTCACGCACGAGGCCGAGCGCTGGGCATCGCGCTGGGTCGACTGGGCGGAGCAGCAGTCGTTCGTCGACGCGCGGCGGATCGGCATGACCGGCATCTCGCTCGGCGGCTATTTCGCTCCGCGCGCGGTCGCGTTCGAACCGCGTTTCGCGGCCGGTGCCGTCTGGGGTGCCAACCACAATTGGGCGGAAGTGCAGCAGAAGCGCATGCGCCGCGAAGGCGAGAACCCGGTGCCGCATTACTGGTCGCACGTCCACTGGGTGTTCGGCGCGGAGAGCATGGACGACTTTCTCGAGAAATCGAAGGGCATGACCCTCGACGGAGTGATGGAGAAGATCCGCGTGCCCTTCCTCGTCACCCACGGCGAGAAGGACCGCCAGATCTCTCTCGACTACGCGCATCAGTCGTTCAACCAGCTCGTCAACAGCCTGGATCGCGAACTCAAGATCTTCACCGCCCGTGAAGGCGGCGTCGAGCATGTCGGCGCGGACAATATGAGCTTCGCACGCGACTATATCGCCGACTGGTTCGCGGAACGGCTGGACGGCCGGACGTCATGAACCCCGGGGCGATCGTCCTGCGCGAAACGCTGTTGAGCATGGCGATCAACGTCGCCATCACGCTGGCCTTCTTCTTCGCGATGTTCGGGCTGTCGGGGATGATCGTGCCGCGCGACTTCGCGTTCGATTTCCTGCCGCAATCCTTCATGGTGGCGTTGATGGGGACGATCATTCCGGGCGTGCTGATCGGGCGGAAGGGCAAGGCGCCGCTTCAGCCGATCGTCCTGCGCGCGCTCGGCCTCGCGCTCGCTTCGTTGGCGATCGGCGGCGGCGGCGCGTATCTGCTGTTCGCGAACGGCGCGCCGATCGCGCCGGCGACCGGTCTCGCGATCAAGGTGATCTACTCCGCTGTCCTGTCGGCGATCGTCACGCCGATCGCGGTCCGCGGCGCGCTCGCTGCGCCTGCTCTTGCCCGAGGTAAACCATGAGCCGACGTTTCATCGATCTGTCGATCACGCTCGACAATGACACGGTCGCCGACCCGCCCTTCATGCGGCCCAAGATTACGTACCAGACCCACCTCGAGACGGTGGCCGAGATGCAGCCCTTCTTTCCCGGCGTCACCGCCGAGCAGTTGCCCGGCGGCATGGGCTTCGGCGCGGCGGAAACGGTGACGCTCACCACGCACAACGGCACGCATCTCGATGCGCCGTGGCATTATCACCCGACGATGAACGGCGGCGAGCGCGCGATCACGATCGACGAAGTGCCGCTCGACTGGTGTTTCCGGCCGGGCGTGAAGCTCGACTTCCGCGCGTTCGAGGACGGCTATGTCGTCACCGCCGCCGACGTCGAGGCCGAACTCGCGCGGATCGGGCACGACCTCCAGCCGCTCGATATCGTCCTGATCAACACCCGCGCCGGCAGCGCGCTGGGCAGCCCAGACTTCCTCAACGCCGGTTGCGGCATGGGGTACGAGGCGACGATGTACCTCACCTCGCGCGGCGTCCGGGTCACCGGCACCGACGCCTGGAGCTGGGACGCGCCGTTCAGCTACACCGCCAAGCGCGTCGCCGAAACCGGCGACACCTCGCTGATCTGGGAGGGCCACAAGGCCGGGCGCGACATCGGCTATTGCCACCTCGAAAAACTCCACCAGCTCGAAGTCTTGCCGCCGAACGGCTTCACGGTCAGCTGTTTTCCGCACAAGATCCGCGGCGCATCGGCCGGCTGGACGCGCGCCGTCGCGATCATCGACGACTAAGCGGTACATCATCGCCAGCCTCCATAACGAACGAAGGACAGGATCATGATGCTGGCGACGCTGCGCAACGGTCGGCCGGACGGCCGGCTCGTGGTCGTGTCCTCCGATCATCGCCGTTGCCAGCCGGCCCCGGTCGACACACTGCAGGCCGCGCTCGACGACTGGGACGCGCACTCCCCCGCGCTGCTGGCGATCGCGGCGGCGCTTGCCGACGGCGGCGGTGCGCCGTTCGACCCGACCGAGGCATCCGCCCCGCTCCCGCGCGCGTGGCAGTGGCTCGACGGCTCGGCCTTCCCCAGCCACGGCGCGCTGATGGACCGCGCGTTCAACAAGCCGCCGATCGAAACGACCCTGCCGCTGATGTATCAGGGCATGTCCCACCAGTTTCTCGGCCCCCACGACGAAGTCCCGCTGCCGAGCGAAGCGCACGGCATCGACTTCGAGGGCGAGTTCGGCGTGATCACCGGCGCCGTCCCGATGGGCATCACGGCCGCGGATGCGATGCAGCACATCCGGCTGATCGTGCAGATCAACGACTGGTCGCTGCGGACGCTGGCCCTGCCCGAAATGAAGACGGGGTTCGGCTGGATCCACGGCAAGCCCGCGTGCAGCATGGCCCCCGTCGCGATCACCCCCGACACACTAGGCGACGCCTGGCAGGACGGCCGCGTCTGCCTCCCGCTCGAAGTCCACTGGAACGACACACCGTTCGGCCGCCCGAACGGCCGGGAAATGGCCTACGGCTTCCACGACCTGATCGCCCACGCGGCGCGCACGCGCTCCCTGCCGGCCGGCACGATCATCGGCTCCGGCACCGTCTCCAACGACGACCACGCCGCCGTCGGATCGACCTGCATCGCCGAACGCCGCGGCATCGAGATCATCGAACAGGGCGCGCCGGTCACCCAATATATGCGCTTCGGCGACACCCTGCGTATGGAAGCACGAAGCGAGGCCGGGGCGCCGTTGTTCGGCAGGATCGAGCAGCGAGTCACCGCGACGCCCGGAAGACCAGACTAGATTAATCGTCTCAATCCTCTGGACCCGAAATGAGCATGTAACTGGAGACACCTCCGCCCCCCGAAATCGGTTGCGGTGGAATCCAACCAGGAACGGGCCTCTCGGCTGCCGCCCCGACACGTGCACGAACGGCAGCTTACCGCGCTTGTCGCTCAGACCCGGACCGGACATTTTCCACCAAAACCCACGTTCACGCCCAATGATCGTTCACAGGCAGAGCCATGCCTGGGCATTGTCCGGGAACGACCGTTCGTTGAACGTCATGCTGCCCCCATCGGTAGTCCGACATAATTCTCCGCCAGCGTGCGCTGCGCCGCTTGCGATCCGCGGATGTAGTCCAGTTCGGCCATCTGGATGCGCCGATCGAACCCGTCCATCGTCGGGAAACGGTGCGTCACCGATGTGAACCACCACGAAAAGCGTTCCGCCTTCCACACCCGCGCCAGCGCACGCGCCGAATATCCGTCGATCCCGGCGTCGGACCCGTCGCGGTACCACTCGACCAGCGCCTCGCCCAGCATCGTCACGTCCGACACCGCCAGGTTCATGCCCTTCGCGCCCGTCGGCGGCACGATATGCGCGGCATCCCCCGCCAGGAACAGGCGACCCCAGCGCATCGGTTCGCACACGAACGAGCGCAGCGGCGCGATCGTCTTCTCGAACGACGGCCCGCGCACCACCTTCGCCGCGGTTTCCGGCCCCAGCCGCACGCACAGCTCGTCCCAGAACCGCGCATCGGACCAGTCGGCAATATCCTCGTCCACCGCGCACTGGATATAATAGCGGCTGCGCGTCGGCGACCGCATCGATGCCAGCGCGAACCCGCGTTCGTGGTTGGCATAGATCAGCTCATGATCCGCCGGCGGCACGTCTGCCAATATCCCCAGCCAGCCAAACGGATAGACCCGCTCGTACGTCCGCAGCACGTCCGCCGGGATCGCGCCGCGGCTCACCCCGTGGAACCCGTCGCACCCCACGACGAAATCGCACTCCAGCGTGCGTTCCACGCCGTCCGCCCGCCACGTCACCGCCGGCCGGTCGCCGTCCAGCCCGGACAGCGCGACATCCGCGGCGTTCCAGACGATCGGCAAGTCGGCCGCCTCCGCCGCGTCGAACAGGTCGCGCATCACCTCCTGCTGCCCGTACACCGTCACGGTCGTTCCACCGGTCAACGCGGCCATGTCGATCCGGAACACATCACCGTCCAGCGCCAGCTTCGTGCCGCCATGGACCAGCCCCTCGCGCAGCAGCCGCGCGCCGATGCCCAGCCGGTGCATCAGGTCGGTCGTCACCGGTTCCAGCACGCCGGCCCGCACGCGCCCCTCGACATAGGCCCGGTCGCGCCGCTCGATCACCACCGCGTCGATGCCCGCCTGCCGCAGCAGATGCGCCAGGAACATGCCCGCCGGGCCTGCACCGATAATCGCGATCTGGGTTCGCACTGGGTCTTATCCTCTCTCGGGAAACGCGGCCGACCCGCTGGTTCCGGCGACGACATGCTGATCCAGCGTCCCGAACCAGTCCCCGGCCTGCATCGTCACGCGGTCCCCGAAACTCAGGAACGGCGTCACCGGCGTGCCGTCCGCGATCATCTCGATCGCCCGGCGTTCGGACAGGCACGTCGATCCGACGACCGCGTGGTCCGGGTTGGATACCGTCCCCGACCCGATGATCGTACCGGCCGGCAGATCGCGCGTGCGTGCCGCGTGCGCGATGAGCTCGTGAAACCCGAACGCCATCGCATCGCCGACCGGGCTACCGAACCACGCGCCGTTCACCGCGACTGTCAGGGGCAACCGCACCCGGCCGTCTGACCACGCATCGCCCAGCATGTCCGGCGTCACCGCAAACGGTGCGACGCTGCACGCCGGCTTTGCCTGCACCCAACCGAAGCCGGTCTTCATCTCGATCGGCGCAATGGAACGCAGCGACCAGTCGTTGATGAGCAGGACGAGCCGGACATGCCCCAGCGCGTCCTGCGCGGAACACCCCATCGGCACGTCGTCGGTCACGACACCGAACTCTCCTTCGAAATCGATCCCGTCCGCCTCGGACGGAAACGGCACGTCCTGGGTCGCAGAAAGAAAGCGGTGCGACATCCCCTGGTACATCAGCGGACGGTCGGTCGCGATCGGTGGCAGGCCGAACGCCTGCTGCATGAGCGCGCCGTGCGTCGGAAACGCGGAACCGTCCAGCCATTGCCAGGCACGCGGCAGCGGCGCCATGCACTGCGCCGGATCGAACACCTGCCCCTGCCCCGCATCGAGCGCGGCCGACAACGCCCGCAAGATCGGCTCCGCCCGCGCCCAGCCGTCGAGCGCCGCCTGCATCGTCGGCACGCCAGTTACCGGCAGGTACCACGCCGCGCCGCGCGAGACGATGACCAGGGTGCCGTCGCGCGTCCCGTCGTCCAGTGTGGCCAGCCTCATGCGGCATCCTCGAAGATCGCGACGGCGCGCGTCCAGCCCGCGGATCCCCGCTTTACCTTGGTGGGAAAGCAGCTGACCAGAAACCCGTCCGCCGGCAGCCGATCGAGGTTGGTCAGCTTCTCCATATGGCAGTAGCCGATGTCGCGCCCCGCCTTGTGCCCTTCCCAGACAAGGCCGTAATCTCCGGTTTCGGCCACCCGTGCGGCGGTATGACTGAACGGTGCGTCCCAACTCCAGGCATCGGTCCCGGTCACGCGCACGCCGCGCGACGTCAGGTACATCGTGGCCGCATAGCCCATGCCGCACCCACGCCCCAGGAAGTCGGGCGCGCCCAGCGCCGCCCCCGCGCCGGTATTGACCAGCACGATCTCCAGCGGCGCCAGCACATGGCCGATCCGGTCCAGCTCGGCCTCGACCTCCGCCGCCGTCACGACGTGGCCATCGGGCAGGTGACGGAAATCCAGCTTCACGCCGGGCTGGAAACACCAGTCGAGCGGCACCTCGTCGATCGTCAGCGCCGGCATGCCGCCGTCCATCGTCGGATGATAATGCCACGGCGCGTCCAGGTGCGTGCCGTTATGCGTGCTGAGCGTCAGCATCTCGGACGCGGCGAACCCCTGCCCGCCCGCCATCGTCTCGGCCGTAATGCCGGGGAAGAACAGCGCGGCTTCGGCCACGGTCTCGCGATGGGTCTGGCGCGTGATCGTCGGCCGCATGAACGGCGGGTCGGTGACGACGTCCGGGTCGATTGCGATCGACAGGTCGAGGATGCGGCGCGTCACGCCGCTCGCTCGCGCCGGCCTGCCGCCCCGCGGTTGTCCCCGCCCAGCGTCGCGCCGAACCAGTCCGCGATATAGTCGCGGCCATAGGCCATGTTGTCGGCCCCGACATGTTCGACACCGCCTTCACGCGCCGTGAAGATCTTCAGCTCGCGTCGCGGGCTGGCGGTCAGCTGGTCGAAACTGCGATGCGCATAATCCAGCGCGATCTGCCGGTCGCGCTCGCCATGCGTCACCAGGAACGGCACCCGGATCCGCTCCATGACGCCGTCCAACCGCATCTCGGCGGATTTCGCGTGGAAATCGTCCATGTCGTCCGCGCCGAATGCCCACATCACATGCGCCCAGTAATGCGGCACCGGGTTTTCTCCTTCGCGCCGCAGCCGCTTCTGCTGCACCTCCGCCCAGTCGTGATTGGCACCCCACACCGCCCCGCTGGCGAAACGCGGTTCGTAAGCCACCGCCCGCGGTGCGAAATGCCCGCCCAGGGAAATGCCCGTCATGCCGATCCGCGCCGGATCGACCTCGGCTCGCGTCTCCAGCCAGTCGACCGCGCGCGACGCCCAATGTTCGCTGTGCGGATCGACCGGCAGGTCCTGCAATCGCAACGCCTCGCCACTGCCCGGCTGATCGACGCAAAGCGTCGCGATCCCGCGCTGCGCCAGCGCTTCCGGCAGGCGCGACCAGTAGAGCAGCTCCTTGCAGCTATCGAGGCCGTTGCAATACACCACCGCCGGATGCGGCCCCGCGCCCGCCGGTCGGGTATACAGCGCCGGCATCGTGCCGTCGGCGAGCGGTATCTCCACCCGCACACGGTTCAACGCGCCCAGCTCGGTCGATCGTTCGAACGCGTGAAGCGCGGCGGCATAGGTCGCCTTCCGGCCCGGCGCGCCGTGCCCCTGCATCCGCTCGGCCGTGATCAGGTACAGGCTTGCCCGTTCCAGCTTGTTCGATGCGGACAGGTCCCGACCCGCCGCCGCGTCCTCGTCCGCCAGCGCGATCAGCTTGTCGGCCATCGCCACCCACTGCGCCATGAACTGCGGCGTGCCGGCATCGCCGCCGTTCGCGGCGGCATCGCGGATCGGCTGGCACATGTCGATGATCTCGCCCAGTTGGGCACCGCTTTCCATCGCGATCGAAACCGACAGGTTCCAGATATAGTTCGGGAAATATTCGAACAGCGCCATCGTGTCAGACTGCCGCCGGCTGGAACAGCCCGGCATCCGCCGCGGGATGCGGCATCGTCTGCGGCCCGCCGACACCGGTGCCCCACTGGTCCATCACCTGTGGCCCCGGAATATGCACCTTCGGCTCGTGCGTCTCGAAATCGACCTGTTCGACCTCGGACGTATATTCCACCGCGAAACCACCCGGCGTCACGAAATAGCTGAAGGTGTTGTTGCCCGCGGTATGGCGGCCCGGACCCCATTTGATGTCGGTCCCCTGCTGCCGAAGCCGGCTGACTCCGCGCATCATGCAGTCCACCGACAGCATGTCGTAGGCGACATGGTTCAGGCAGGGCGGCCCGGGCAGGATGGCGACCCGGTGGTGCCACTCGTTGCAGCGCAGGAAGCCCATGAAGTCGCCGAGCCAGTCGCTCAGCTTGAACCCCAGCACGTCGATGAAGAACTGCACCATCGCCTTATGATCGGGCGAATGCATGACGATGTGGCTGATCTTCTGCGGCACCGCGTCCCACCGGACGAGCTCGCGCTTGGATCCGCGGGCGACGTCGGACGAAATCTGGAACGGCAGGCCGTCGGGCGAAAAGAAGCGGAAACCATAGCCGCCGCCCATTGCGTCCAGGTCGCGCGGAGCGAAGATGATCCTGCACCCCGCGGCAACGACCTTGTCATGCAACGCGTCGACATCGTCGCGGCTGTCCGCGGCCAGCGCGATGACGTCGATCCGCTTGTCGTCCGACTGGCGCAGCCGCACGACATAGGGCTCGTCCGAACCCTGCGCGGCGAAATGCCACATGCCGTCCTGCTCGCCCACTTCGCGCAGGCCCCAGCTTTCGGTGTAGAAGCTCCGTTCGGCCTCCAGGTCCGTCACGCCGTACCCGACGAAGCGGATTTCCGTCACTCTTGCCATCATGCCCTCCGAATGCGGTCACCAGGGGCCGGCACCGTGCGCACGTCGCACGGGCCGGCCGGCTGGATCAGAAGCGGAACGTGCCCTGCGCACCGAATGTGCGTGGCTGTCCGAAATTCCAGTTATAGATGTTGATCCCGCCACCGGTGAAACCGGCATAGGTCTTGACGCGATTATTCTCGACGTTGCGGACATAGCCCTGCAAACTGATCCGGTTACCCGGCAGCTTGAACTCGAGGCTCAGGTCCGTCGTGGTGAACGCCTTCACCTCGTCGCCGGCATAGTTGAACGCGGTCAGATAATATTTCGACTTGAACCGGCTGAACCCGTTCGCGACCAGCTGATACCCGCCGCCGAGTTCGACGGTCTTGGTGTAGTTCAGGCCGATCGTCCATTTCGGAGCCTGCGGCGCGGTGTTACCGGCCAGGTCGAGCGTCAGCCGAGCCACGTTTGCCGGCGGGTTCGTCAGCGTCGGCGCCGGGATCCCGCTGAACTCCTGCAGCTTGGCGTCGATATAGTTGACGATCAGGCTGACCCGGTCGTTCGGCGAGAGGCGGACCGATGTATCGGTCTCGATCCCCCAGACCCGGCTCTTGCCCGCGTTGAACGTCCGCGCACCGACCGTGGTGTCGATATAGACCTGAACCTGCTGATCCTTGTAGTCATAGTAGAAACCGGACGCGTTGAACTCGACCATATTGTCGAAGAAACGGTTCTTCGATCCGATTTCATAGGCGGTCAGGTTCTCGGCGCTGAACGAGCCGACAAGGTCGAAACCGCCGCTCTTGTAGCCCGTACTGACCTTGGCATAGAGCAGGTTGTCCTGCGCCGGCTTATACTCGACCCCAGCGGTCCAGGTGATCTTGTCCTCGGTATAGGTCGGGAAACGGATGACCGCGCCGGCACCGCTGCCGTCCGCCGGCGGACGCGCCATCGTCGGCGACGGGAAGAAGCCGTAGTTGATGTACTTCGAATCCTTCTTGTCGTCGGTGTAGCGAATGCCCCCGGTGAAGCTCAGGACGTCCGGCACGGCCCAGTAGGTCGCCTGCGCAAAGGCCGACTTGGACTTGGACTTGACGTAGGGGCGATAGAAGAAGTTCGCGAACGCCCGCGGGGTCGGCAGGTACAGGCCGCGCGCGATGATCTGGTTCTCGTCGAAGTAGAAGCCGCCGACCTGCCAGACGAACGCACCCTGCGCGCCGCCGTTCAGGCGGACTTCGTGGCTCTGCGTCCGCGTGTCGTACCGGTCGTTGTAGAAGGTGAACAGTTCGGGCAGGAACCCGTTCTGCGGCAACACCACCTGGTTGTTCACATGGCGATACCCGCCGATATAGCTGAGCGTAGCCCCGCCGAAGTCATAGGCGATGCGCCCGCGCACGGCATATTGCTGGCTCTGGAAGTCACCTTTCCGCGGCAGTGGAAAGGACCCGCGATCGAAACCCTCGGGCAGGTCGACCTCGCTCGGCACCTGTCGCTGCGACAGCGTCGGATACAGCGCTGGCGGCGCGACCGATCCCGGCAGTTCCGTGAGGCCCGGCGTGGCCGCGTTGACCGCAAGACCGTACTGGACGGGACCGGTCTGATCCACGTCGACATATTCGCCCGCCAGATAGACCTGCAGCGCGCCCGGCGAAAACAGGATGCTGCCGCGGACGGCGTCTATATTGGCGGTGTCGCCCCGGCCGGCGGGGCCATTGTCGACATAGCCGTCATGCTCGTTGTGCAGCCCGGCGATCCGGATCGCGACATCGTCACCCAGCGGCAGGTTGATCGCGCCCGTCGCGTAGATCGCATTGTAGTTGCCGTAACCGATCGTGCCCGATCCTTCGACCGCGCCGAGCACCGGCTTTGCCGCCACGATGTTCAACGCGCCCGCGGTCGAGTTGCGACCGAACAGCGTGCCCTGCGGGCCGCGAAGCACTTCGATCCGCTCCAGATCGAAGAAGCTGGCGTTCAGCGCCACTGGCCGGTTCACATACTCGCCGTCGATCGACACGGTCAGTGCCGGATCGGCCGATTCCGAAATGTCCTGGCTCGAAACGCCGCGAATGGCGATCTTGGTGAAGACCGAATCCGGCGTGATGCCGAGATCGGGGGCCAGCCGCTGCAGGCCCGCGACGTCCGTCACCCCGGCCTTCGTCAGATCGGCCCCGCCCACGACGCGGATCGCGATCGGCGTGTCCTGCAACCGGGTCTCGGTCTTGGTCGCGGTGACGATGATGTCGGGCAGGTCGCTGTTCTGCGCCGCCGGCGTCGTGGCGGCTTGCGCGGGTGCGGTCGTGCTGTTCGCACTGGTCTGCGGCGTCGCGCCCGCCGGATCGGCGATCTGCGCGGATGCCGCGCCGGACACCCACATGGCAGTACCGGCAAGCGCCGACAGCGCGACTTTACGATTCGTCGTCATTCGATCCCTCTCCTGGCTCGCGGAGGCGTTGGCGCCTCTCGTTTAGAATTAGAATGATTGTTCTATTTAAACGTCGTGTCAAGCGGGTCTTGCGATAGGTTATAAAAACGTGACACCGCGCGTCAGAACATCGGTTGCGCGTTGCGCGACGTCGTCGGCATCGCCTGGATCACGTCCCAATGTTCCACGATCTTGCCGTCCTTCAGGCGGTAGATATCGGCGATCGCGCCGCCCGCATTCGTCGGATCGGCCCGGCCGTGCAGGTGGATCACCGCCATGTCGCCGTCCACGATGATCCGCTTCACGTCGAACCGCGCACCGGGTGCGCCGAACTTTGGGGCAAGCGCCGCCACCGCCGCGTCGCGCCCGTCGGGCAACCCCGGATTGTGCTGGATATAGTCCGGCACGACGTAGCGCGCGAACGCACCCGCCACGTCGCGTTCGGTGTAGAACCGGTGCGCGAAGGCGGTGATGATCGCCCGGTTTCGCACCGTCTCGCTCGGTGCTCGGACGGGGGCCGCCTGCCCGGCCGTCGATGCGGTCAGCAGGATGGCTGCAACGAACGCCCTCATAACATGACCTCCACCTCGAACAGCGTCGCGTCGCTGGCGCGACCCACGGACAGGGCGACCCTCTCCGGCGGGTCCTGCCAGCCGTCCTCGCCCCAGATCCGGAACAGCCTTGGCTCCGGCGTCACGCGCACCACCGCTGCCTCGCCCGCAGCCAGCATGACCTTGGCAAAGCCGACCAGCGCAAATTCCGGCACGTGGCGATACAGCTGGACGACGTCGCTGCCCGTCCGCTCGCCGACGTTGCGCACCGTGACCAAAACATCGCCACCGTCCGCCTGCGCGTCGGACCATTCGAACCGGGTGTAGCCGCTTCCGGCCCCGAATGCGTGAAGTGCCGCCACCCCGCGCGCCGCCAATCCGCGGTAGCCCACCAGTACGCCGTCGTCATAGTGCAGATCACCGGCCGCGTCGGGCGCCAGCGACAAGGCGGGATAGTCCCGCTCCTCGCGCGCCAGCGTTACCGGCAACCGCCCGCCGGGCTCGGCATCGCCCGCCAGCATCGCCGCCAGCGCCGGACCGAACCCCTCGCCCGGATACCAGGCGGACAGCAGCGCCGCGGCCTGTCCGCATCCGTTCGCATCGAACGCGTGGCCGATGTTGGCAACGATCGCGACGTTGGGGTTTGCCGCGCACACCGCGTCCACCAGCGCCGCCTGTTCGGCCACGATCCGGGTGTCGGGTCGATCCTTGCTCTCGACGCTCGAATCGGACGTTTCGCCGATCATCAGCACGACGGCGTCGGCCTCCCGCGCCGCGGTCACCGCACGTGCTAGCATCGCCTCGGCGCTGTCGGGTCCGCGCACGCCGTACCACAGACCGTGGACCCGCGCGGCGTCATAGACGAAGTCCACCTCGACCCGCACGCGCTGCCCCGCCTTCAGCATGACCTCGGCACTGTCCGCGTCGCCGCGCTTCAGCGATCCCATCACGTCGGACGCGGGCATCCGTTCGGGCCGGTCCAGCACGGTCGCGCCATCGACGCGCATCGTGACTGCCCCGGTCGCCCCGACATAGAAGCGGTGCGCGCCGTCCTGTTCGGGCAGGAACCAGCCGCTCGCCCGCACCGCGGCCGGCCGATCGAACACGCCCTGTTCGTGTACGCCGACGAACCACACCAGCGAATTGGTGTCGCGCACCTCGCTCGCGATCGGCGGCTGCGCCAAGTCGGTATCGGCGAAATAGTCGATCGTCATGCCGCTCGTCTCGCCCCCTTCGGCGGGGCGGATCGGCGTCGCGGGCATCGCGGGCAGCCGCGGCTGCGGATCGACGCCGGGTTCGTACACGATCTCGGCATGGCCCGCGTAACGCGTCATGATCGCCTCCAGCGGGCGGATCGCCTGCGGTGACACCGCGATCTTCGCGAACGTTCCGCCCTGGTAGCACGGCGCCGCCGCGTTCGGCCCGATCACCGCGATCCGGCGGTGCGCGCCCGGCGTGAGCGGCAACAGCGCGCCGTCGTTGCGCAGCATCACCATCCCCGCCGCCGCCGCCTCAATCAGCAGCGCGTCGGCGTCCTCGGTCGGCGCAACCTTCGCCCCGCCCCACCGTCGGGCCGCCCGGGCGACGCGATCCGCGGCGTCCGCCACCCGCGCGTCCGCGACGTCGCCGGCTGCCACGGCATCCTGTGACTTGCCGCCCAGGAACCGCGCCGGACCCGGCATTTCCAGGTCCAGCCCGCCGTTCAGGCTGCCCGCCGTCGAATGGGTCCCGAACCAGTCGCTGATCAGCGGCCCGTCGAACCCCCATTCCTGTTTCACGATGGTGGTGACATGGCCCTGTTCCGAACACCACGCGCCGTTGACGCGGTTGTAGGCGGTCAGCATCGCCCCGGCCCCCGCCGCCGCGCACAGTTCGAACGGCAGCAGGTAGATTTCGCGCAGCGTCCGTTCGTCCACGACGGCGTTCATCCGATCGCGGTCGGTCTCGCTGTCGTTGCACACCAGATGCTTCGGGCATGCGCCGACGCCGGTCGATTGCAGCCCGCCGACCCACGCGGCACCGGCCACCCCGGCCAGCAGCGGATCCTCGCTGAAATATTCGAACGCGCGGCCGGCCAGCGGACTGCGCGCCAGGTTGACGTTGGGTGCCAGCACCAGGTCGACGCCCATCCGGATCGCCTCCGCCCCCACCAGCGCCGCGACGCGCCGGATCAGCGCCGGATCGAAACTCGCACCCAGCGCGGTGGCGCAGGGGGACAGACGCGCGACATCGCGCTCGTCGACGCGGCCGCTGGCAATCCCCATCGGCCCGTCGCCCATGTGCATCGCCGGGATGTCGGCATGTGGGATCGCGACCGTCCGCCACATCGCGGCCCCGGCGGTCAGGCTGGCTCGCTCGGCGCTGGACAGGGTCGTCATGCTGCTTGCTCCAGCCGGAATCCCATGATCTGCCGTGCCTGCGTATCGACCTGCGCCGCGATGCCGGCGTCGATCAGCGCCCCGTCCGCGCCGAACGGCTTCTGCGCGATCGAGTTGACCGCGATGCCGGCCGGCGTCGGCCAGCCCCGCATCGCGTGGACGATGCCGCGCAGCGCCGCCAGCGTGACGCCGCCCGCCTGCCACCCGGCCGCCGACACGACCAGGCCGACCGGCATCCCGTCGAAATAGACGCGATCGTCGCCGCGCAGGTCCTCCAGCAGGTCGATCGCGTTCTTGACGACACCCGACACGCCGCCATGATAGCCCGGCGTGCCGATGACGATGCCGTCCGCATCGCGCAACGCCGCGACGAACGCCGCCTGCGCCACGGTCCGGTCCTGGCTCTCCGGATTGAAATGGGGCAGCGCCGCCAGCGCGGCCCCGTCGAACATCGTCACCCGCGCCCCCATCCGCTCGCACGCGGCCAGCACCGCGCGCACCAGCAGCTCGCTCGACGATTGCGGGCGGAACGTGCCGCCGATCCCCACGATGTGCCGCGCCACCGGGTCAGGCCTTGCGGAACGCGGGCATCACCCGCTCCGACAGCAGCCGCAGCGTTTGGTCGCCCAACCGCAGCCGTTCGTCGGTCAGCGGCCCGGTCGTCGTGCCGCACAGGATGTTGCCGATGCCGAGCTCCGCATAGGGCTTGAGATGCTCGACGACCGTCTCGGGCGATCCGTACAGGCACCATGTGCCGATCCAGTCCTCGGTCAGCGCGTTGGGCGTGCGGTCGGTCTTCTTGTTCGCGTCGTTCGACTCCGCACGCGCGTTGAACGCCGCCTCGCGCTCGATCGCCTCCTGATACGCGGTCAGGATGGCCATCATCTCCTCGCGCGCCTGCTCGTCGGTTTCGGCGACATGGACCAGCTGGTAGGTGTGCGTCGTCCAGTCCAGCGCACGGGCGATCGCCTCGGGCGAATGGCTCGCCTCGTCCAGCATCGCGCGATACACGCCGAAATGCTTGGCGACATGGCGCATCGGCTCGGTCCCGCCGATGGTCGGCGGGGTGAAGGCCGGGATGAACGCGGGCCAGCCATGCGTGGCCGCGCGCCGCGCGCTCGCTTCCTTCAACGCAACGGGCATCAGCCGGGCGTGGCCGGGCGTGTAGGCGGCCGGCGCGATGCGCTGCAACACGCGGCCCTGGTGCGGACCGCTGTCGATCTCCACCGCCGGATCCTCCAGGCCCTTGGCCCACAGCTGTTCGGCGATCGCCAGGTTGCGATCCGCAATCGCCCCGGCATCGCGGTAATCGACGCCGAACCCGATCATCTCCTCCGGCGTCGTGCCCGATCCGATCCCGACCAGCAGCTTGCCGTCGGTCAACTGGTCCAGGATATTGATCCGCTCGACGAACCGGACGGGATGATGCAGCGGCACGGACGTCACGGAAAAGCCGAAGTGCATATGCGGCAGCTTGGCCGCCAGATACGCCGCGAACATGAAGCTGTCGCTGGCGATCGGCATGTAGCCGTTGAAGTGATGATCCGGCATGAAGATCGCGTCGAAACCCAGCGCGGCGGCGCGTTCGGCATGGATCGCCAGCGCCTGGATCAGGCCGCGATCGTCCTCGGGTGCCATCGAACGTGCATTAAGGAATACTGAAAAGCGCATCCCACCTCTCCCTGTAAGCGACCGGTTGACCCGGCACGTGTTGCCGTCGGACGGCACGTCGACTAGAATGAAATTAGAACTGTAATTCTGATATTCCGCACAGGCGGCGACTGTCAATGGGGTGCGCATGGATATCGAGACGATCGTCGCGAAAGCGCGGGCGCCACAGCAGGGGCGCAGCAAGGCAAGTTTCGAACGGATGCTGGTCACGGCCGAACAGCTGATGACCGAACGCGGCTCTGACGAATTCACGCTGAACGAGGTCGCGCGGCACGGAAAGGTTTCGATTGGGTCGATCTACTGCCGGTTCGACAGCAAGGACGACATGGTCCGCGTGGTGCAGCTCCGCGTGCTCGAACGGGTCGATGCCGATGTGCTCGCCGCGATCGCCGCGGTGCAGGCGGAGGCGCGCGACCTGACCGACATGGTCCACCACATGGTCCAAGCGGTGGCAGAGGCGCTGCGCCGGTTCGCCGACGTCATGCGTCCACTGATGCTGCGCGCCAGCAGCGACCCGATCGTCGCCGCGATCGGCAAGCGCAGCTATGCACGCGCCAGCAATGCGGTCATCGCGGCCATTCTGACGCACCGCGACGAAATCCGTCATCCCGATCCGGAACATGCCGCCGATGCCGGATACCGCATCGTCTATGCGTCGATCGCCCGGTATCTCGGCTTCGGCTCGTCGATCGACGCCGCGTGGGAGGGGGACTGGACCGAATTGAAGGTCGATCTGGGCGACATGTTCGCCTCCTACCTCGCCACGCCGCCGCGGATGCCAGCCACGGCGACTTGACAAGCATCCTGCCACCCGCTCAAATCAGAATAGTTATTCTGATAATGACGGCGGGCCACCCGCCGCGACGGGGAGAGCGGGATGCGGCGTTTGCGCATGGGGATGATCGGCGGCGGTCCGGGCGCGTTCATCGGTCCGATCCACCGCATCGCCGCCGAACTCGACCGGGAGATCGAACTGGTCGCCGGCGTGTTCAGCAGCGACGCCGGCCGATCGCACATGGCCGGCGCGGCGTACCGGATCGATCCGGCCCGCGCCTATGCCACCGTCGCCGACATGATCGCGGCCGAAACCGCGCGGCCCGACGGCATCGATTTCGTCACGATCGCCTCCCCCAACCATCACCACCTGCCGGCCGCGCGCGCGGCGCTGGCGGCCGGCATCGCGGTTCTGTCCGACAAGCCGGCCACCGCCACGCTGGCGGAGGCGCACGAACTGGCGGCGCTGGTCGCTGCGGCGGATGTGCCATACGGCCTGACCTACACCTATTCCGGCTACCCCATGGTGCGGGAGGCACGGGCGCGGGTGGCGGCGGGCGCGCTCGGCACCCTCCGCCGGATCGTGGTCGAATATCCGCAAGGGTGGCTGGCGACGGGTGCGCAGGGCAAGCAGGCGGAATGGCGCGTCGATCCCGCACGCGCCGGCGACGGCGGCTGCATCGCCGATATCGGCGTCCATGCGCTCCACCTTGCCGAGTTCGTGTCCGGGCTGCGCGTCGATCGGTTGCTGGCCGATCTGGCCGCCGTCGTGCCGGGCCGTTTGCTCGACGACGATTGCCAGGTGCTGCTGCGGTTCACCGGGGGCGTGCGCGGCACGCTGATCGCGTCGCAGATCATGCTGGGCGAACGGAACGCGCTCCGCCTGCGGATCTACGGCACGGACGGTGCACTCGACTGGCGGCAGGAGTCGCCGAATGCGCTGACCCTGCACCATGCGGACGGCCGGACCGAAATCCTGCGCGCCGGCGACGGTGGACTGTCGGCGGATGCGGTTGCCGCGTCGCGCACGCCGGGCGGGCATCCCGAGGGATATCTCGAAGCGTTCGCCAACCTGTACCGGGATTTCGCGCGCCAGCTACGCGGTGAACCCGGGTCGCTCGTTCCGGGCATCGCCGACGGCCTGCGCGGCATGGCCTTCATCGACACCGCCGTCCGGGCCAGTCGCGCGGACGCCGGCTGGGTCGCCCTCGAAATCTAAGGAACCGACGATGCGCACCCTCAAGGGGCCGGGGATCTTCCTCGCCCAGTTCGCCGGCGATGCCCCCCCCTATCATTCGCTGGCGACCATCGCCGACTGGGCGGCCGGGCTCGGCTATCGCGGGGTGCAGATCCCCAGCTGGGACGCCCGGCTGTTCGATCTGGCGACGGCGGCCGACAGCCAGGATTATTGCGACGACCTCACCGGCATGCTGGCCGAACGCGGGCTGGCGATCACCGAATTGTCGACGCATCTGCAGGGCCAGCTCGTCGCCGTCCACCCGGCCTATGATGCGCAGTTCGACGCCTTCGCCGCGCCGGAGGTCCGCGGCAACCCCACCGCGCGGCAGGCCTGGGCGGTGGAGCAGCTGCTGCTCGCCGCCCGCGCCAGCGCGCGACTCGGATTGTCGGCGCATGCGACCTTTTCCGGGGCGCTCGCCTGGCCCTATGTCTATCCCTGGCCGCAGCGCCCGGCCGGCCTGATCGCCGATGCCTTCGCCGAACTGGCGCGGCGCTGGACCCCGATCCTGAACGCGTTCGACGCCGCGGGGGTCGATCTCGCCTACGAACTGCATCCCGGTGAGGATCTGCACGACGGCGCGACGTTCGAACGGTTCCTGGACGCGGTCGGCGGCCATGCCCGCGCGACCATCCTCTACGACCCGAGCCATTTCGTCCTGCAACAGCTCGACTATCTCGCCTTCATCGATCGCTATCACGACCGGATCCGCTGTTTCCACGTGAAGGACGCGGAGTTCCGGCCCGACGGCCGCTCCGGCGTCTATGGTGGCTATCAGGACTGGGTCGACCGCCCCGGCCGCTTCCGGTCGCTCGGCGACGGTCAGGTGGATTTCGGCGCCATCTTCTCGAAACTGGCGCAGCACGACTTCGCGGGCTGGGCCGTCCTCGAATGGGAATGCGCGTTGAAGCATCCCGCGGACGGCGCCGCCGAGGGCGCGCCATTCATCGACCGCCACATCATCCGCGCCACCGATCATGCCTTTGACGACTTCGCAAAGGGCGGCGCGGACCGTGCGCTGAATGCCCGGATCATGGGGATCGACGGCTGACGTCCGCGTCATGCTTTGCGCTTGCCGGAGCCGGATGATCTCTATATCAGAATACTAGTTCTAATACAGTCGCGACAAAGCGACGTGCGAGAGGATGGAGAGCGTCATGGCCGATACGGGCTGGACCCGGCGCGACATGCTGGGCAGCGCGGCACTGTTCGCCGCGGTGGTCGGAATACCGGTCGCTGCCGTGCGGATGAGTGAAGCCACCGAAACGGTCAGCGACCGGCAGCGCGCGATGCTGCGCGAAACCGCGCAGATCGTCATTCCCGCGACCGCCACGCCCGGTGCCGCCGACGTCGGCGCGGACCTCTTCGTCCTGCTCGCGCTGGAACATGGGCTCGACGGAACGCGCGCCCCCGCGGCCGGATCGGCGCTGCCGGTCACGGAGCGTCGCAATGTCCGGCGTGACGGATCGTTCGATTATCTCGCCTGGCTCGAACGACGACTGGATGCCGGCGCGCACCGCGATTTCCTGAAAGCGCCGCCGGCGCAGCGCCTGGCCGTCGTCGCCGCCATGGATGCCGCGGCCTATGCGGAGGCCGGCCCCGACGCGTGGGAATCGCCCTGGCGCAAGCTCAAGTCGCTGATCCTAACGGGCTACTACACGTCGCAGGACGGGGCGTCGCGCGAACTGCGCTACGAACTGGTGCCCGGCCGGCTGGACGCCGACATTCCCTACAAACCCGGTACGCCGGCCTGGTCGAGCGACTGGACCGCGGTGGAGTTCAGCTGATGGCACAGAACGCGACATTCGACGTCATCATCGTGGGATCGGGCATCACCGGCGGTTACGCCGCCAAGGAACTGACCGAGGCCGGACTGAAGGTGCTGATGGTCGAACGCGGTCCGATGGTCGAACATGGCGCCGGCTACACGACCGAGACACTCGCGCCTTGGGACCTTGAATTTCGCGGACTGGGCGATGCCGCGCTGTACGAAACCGACTATGCTGTCCAGCGCAAGAACCGCCACTTCACCGAATTCACCCAGGACCGCTTCTGCAACGATCGGGAAAATCCGTACACGACGGAAGGCAGCACCGAATTCAACTGGTGGCGCAGCTACAATGTGGGCGGGCGGTCGCTGTCCTGGGGCCGGCAATGCTATCGCTGGTCGGACTATGACTTCGGCGCCAACAAGCGCGATGGCCACGGCACCGACTGGCCGATCCGCTATGCGGAAATCGCGCCCTGGTACGACCAGGTGGAGGAGTATATCGGCGTGGCCGGCATGGCCGAAGGGCTGCCGCAACTGCCCGACGGCCGCTTCCTGCCCCCGATGGCGCTCAACGCGGTCGAGCAACACGCCCGCGCCGTCATCGGCGATCAGTGGCCGGGCCGGCGGCTGACGATCGGCCGCAACGCCAACCTGACGGAGGCCAAGCCCGAACAGGGGCGCGCCGCCTGCCAGTATCGCTCGATCTGCGCGCGCGGCTGTTCCTACGGCGCCTATTTCTCGACGCAGAGCACGACATTGCCGGCGGCGCGCAAGACCGGCAACCTGACGCTGGTCACCGATGCCGTGGTGGAGGCGATCGAACAGGATCCCGCCACGGGCCGCGCCACCGGGGTCCGGTTCCTGAACACCGCCAATGGCACCCGCACACGCGCCACCGCTCGCATGGTGTTCCTGAACGCGGGCGCGTTCAACAGCGTCGGCGTCCTGCTGCGCTCGGCAACCGAGGCGATGCCGAACGGCATGGCCAACAGCAGCGGCGTGCTGGGCACCCACATCATGGATCATGCGCAGACCGTTGCCGGCATCGCCATCATGCCGGGGTTCGAGGGGCACAGCTATTTCGGCAACCGCCCGACCGGGGTGGTGATCCCGCGGTTCCGCAACCTGGAAACGCTGGACGGCAAGGGCCACACCCGCGGCTATTCCTACCAGGGCGGTGCGTTCCGCGCGGCCTGGACGCGCGGCAAGCGCGATCCTGGGGTCGGTGCCGACTACAAGGCATCGCTGCACGATCCCGGCCCGTGGCGCATGGTGCTCGTCGCCTTCGCCGACAGCATGCCGCGCGCCAGCAACCGCATCACGCTCGATCCCGTCGTCAAGGACGCGGCCGGCCTGCCCGCGCTGCGCATCGCGTTCGAACATGGCGCGCAGGAACATGCCGCCCTGGCCGATGCGAAGGCGGAAGCCGCCGCAATGCTGACCGCGGCCGGCGGCCATGTCATCATGGGGCTGGACCAGCCGAGCCCCGGCGGCTCCGCGATCCACGAAATGGGCGGCGCACGCATGGGTCATGATCCGGCAACCAGCGTGCTCGACCGGTTCAGCCGCGCGCACGACGTGCCCAACCTGTTTGTCACGGACGGGGCGCAGATGTCGTCCTCGGCCTGCCAGAATCCGTCGCTCACCTACATGGCGCTCACCGCACGCGCCTGCGCGAACGCCGTGTCGATGCTGAAGGAAGGGGCGATATGAGCCCGAATGCTAGCGGGCACATCCCGCCAGGTGCCGCCCCGTGCGATGCGCCGACCGGAGCCGAGACCATGAACCGTACCGCCCGTCTCGAAGGGCCGCTCGCCGCGGACCATCCGCATCTCTCTGGCCGCACCGCCGGTGCGATCGGGCTGGGTTCCAAAACGCGCGCGACCGCCCGCGTCGCGCTCGGTCTCTGACCGGTATGCAGGCGGTGGGGCACGCCCCTGTCGCTTCGCCGCCGCTGCGCGCGTCGGCGAAGCTTGCCTACGGTCTCGGGGATTTCGGGTTCGGCCTGTCCTGGAACATGGTCGGCGCGTTCCTGCTCTTCTTCTACACCGATGTCGCGCTGCTCCCGGCGGCCGCGGTCGGCACATTGCTGTTGGTGTCTCGGCTGGCCGATGCCGCGGTCGATCCGCTGATCGGCATGATGGTTGATCGCACGCGCAGCGCCACGGGCCGCGCCCGCCCCTGGTTCCGCCTGGGCGCCATCCCGTTCGGCCTGCTTTGCGTCGCGACCTTCTGGTCCCCGCCGGGGGGTGAGGCGATCCGCCTCGTCTGGGCGGTGGTGACGTTCGGCGTCCTCGGGCTGCTCTTCTCCGTGGTGAACATCCCCTACGGCGCGCTGCTGCCGATGATGACCAACCGGCACGACGAACGGCTGTCGCTGGGCAGCCTGCGCGCGGCCGGCACCGCAATCTCCGTCATCGTCGCCACGGCCGCCACCATGCCGCTCGTCAGCCTGTTCGGCGGGGGGGACCAGCGGCGCGGGTTCCTGCTCGTCGCCGTCCTATTCGGCCTCGCCACCACGCTGACGACGCTCAACCTGCTGCGCTGTCCCGAACAGGTTCACGCCGCCGATCCGCCATCGCGCCAGCGGTTCTGGCCACAGGTTCGGGCGATGGTCGCGAACCGGGCGTGGTACACCGTGTTCCTTTTCGCATTGCTCAACTTCGTCCGGTTCGGGGCGCTGCTCGCGATCACGCCGTTCTTCGCGATCCACGTCCTCGGGCAGCCCTGGATGATTTCGATCCTGCTACCCGCGGTGTCGGGCACGTTGCTGATCGGATCGATGCTGGCCCCGGCTTATTTCCGGCGGTGGGGGATGCGGCGCGGCAACCTGATCGCGCTGGGTGCCGCCCTGCCGCTCTTTGCACTGCTGCCGCTGGCGGAGGGATCGGTTCCGCTGTTCCTCACGCTCTACCTCGCCGGTTCGGTCCTGCTCAGCATCACGATGACCGCGATCTTCGCGATGGCGGCCGAGGCGATCGATCATCACGAAACGCTGACCGGTACCCGCAACGAAGGCCTGCTGTCGTCGGGGATCAGCCTGTCGACCAAGATCGGCATGGCGATCGGCGGTGCGCTGGTCGCCTACGGGCTGGCCGCCGTCGGTTATGCCCCGGGCACAGTGGGGGCCGGCGTGGTCGCCGGCATGCGCTGGCTCTATTATGCGCCGATCCTGACCTGCCTCGTCGCGCAGATGGCGGTCATCGCCCGCTACCCGGATATCCGCCGGGCGGGCTGACGCTTCACGCTCCGCCCGCTGTCAGTCCGGCGCTCTCCGGGTCGGACAGCGGGCGGACCATGATGCTACGGTCGAAGATCTCCACGTCCGCCGGCCGAAGCCGGATCGGTCGCTCATTCGGCCAGCGTCAGCACCTTCTCGTCCTTCGCCGTCGGCACGAACGGCAGATACGAGACGCGCATCCGCTCGGACAGGCCGATGCGATGCTCCCCCGGGGCAAGCCCGCCGGGGACCTTCACGCCCACGACGGCCTTCTCGCCGAAGTTCCAGCGGTCGCCATATTCGGTTTCCATCTCGTCCAGCGTCCAGGTGCGGCCGCGCAGCGACAGCGTCACCGCCTCGCGCGGCACGGGCTCCCCATCGACGCTCACGCCCACATCCTCGATCATCGACAGGCCCAGCCCGCGATAATAAGGCAGCCGGGCCTCGATGCTGAACCCGTCGGCGGTCGCCTTCAGGCTGTCTTCCACGATCATCTTGTTGTCGAACATCGGATCAGTCCTTTCAGGCCGCCATCGCGGTGGGGTTCGGGCCGTCGATCAGTTGCGTCAGCATCGCCTGCTGGCGGCGGACCTGCTCGACCGAATCGACCTCCTGCGCATCCTCGATCCAGCGATTCCCCTCATATTCCGAACAGATATAGCCGTCGTAATTCCCCTGCTTCAGCACCCGGACGATCTCGTCATACGGGATGCAGGGTTCGACCAGATTCTCGTCCATCTGATAGAATTTGCCGTGTATGTGGTGGATGCGGTGCATGTAGTCGAGCATCCGCTTGGGCTCGTAGGCCGCGTTGTGGCGCAGCGTTTCCGCCATGCCCAGCGCCGGCCCGGTGCCGCCCATCTCGCGCACGTTCAGGATCACATATTCGCTGAGGACGCGGTCCTCATACGCCTTCACGATATAGTCGGCGATGTGCTGCGGCACGCCGTTGCGGATGAAGCGCGCCTTCCACACCGGCGGAAACTTGAACAGGAACATGCCCATGTCCGGCAGGAAGCCCAGCGCGTCGCTGCCCGCCTTCTCGAAGGCCTCGGCATGCCGGATGATCCACGGATGGTCGAAATGCAGCGGCGCATGCACCTCGATCAGGATCTTGATGCCCTTTTCCTCGGCATGGGGCGCCGCGGCGACCAGCACTTCCGGCGCGATCGACACCAGCGCCCGGACGTAGCTCATGCCCAGCCGCGCCCCGAAATCGATGTCCTTCTTCACGCTCGCGACCTGCTCGTCGAACGGCATCTCGCGACCCTTGTAGCGTTTATAGTCGAGCATGAAGTCGTGGCTGACCGGCACCGCGTCATATTTCGCGATCAGGCTGTGCCACTCGGCCACCTTCTCGTCGGCCACGCCCACTTCGGGCCAGCCCCAGAAGGTCTGCTCGCCGATGACCTCGATGCCCCTGGCACCGAACGCCACGCTCGTGCGGATGCAGTCCTCGAGCGTCATCTTGCCCGTGAACGTCTCGTGCTGATAGCTGTAGAGGCTGACGCCCCGCTTGATCGCCATGTCGATATCCTCGTGAACGGTGCAGGGATCAGGCGGCCCGCGCTGCGGCGGGGATACCGCCGCCACGCCGGGACGCCGCGAAAACGAAGGCGGCAATCGCACCGGCAACCCCGGTCGCGCCCATGATCAGGAACGCGGACTGCATCGCGCCGGTCTGGGCGCGGAACAGCGAAACCAGGAACGGGCTGGAAAACTGTCCGAAGAAAAAGCACGCGGTCCACAGGCCCATGCCGCGGCCGCGATGTTCGAACGGCAGCTTGGTCTGCGCCCACGCGATCAACGTCGGTACGGCCATGCCGGCGCCGGTCTGCTGGATCACCAGCCCCGCGATCATCCAGCGCCAGTCGCTGGCCAGCCCGATCCAGGCCAGCCCGCCGCCGATCATCGCCAGAAAGATGCCCAGCTGCGTCACCGGCCCTAGCCGCCCCGTCGCCCAGAAGATCAACGACCCGACCATGACGAACAGGCTCGGGATGAAGGTCAGCTTGCCAAGCTCCTGGGACGACATGATCCCGACTTCGCGGAACGCCATGCCGCCGTTGATGATGAACACGTAATACAGCGCCGAGGAAAACAACGTGACGATCCCGATCATCACCACCGACGCCATCGGAAACGGCGTCCGCGCCGGCCCCTGGCCGATGCCGAGCATCTTGCGCGCGGTCGCATCGCTTGCCGGTTCGTACAGGTAGCGCGCGGCGGCAAAGAAGATCGGAAACGCGATGAGGTAGATCAGGAATATCCCGTTCCAGCGCAGCCCGGTCAGATAGCCCGACGCCAGAATGACGCCGCTGGCCAGGAACGGCCCGGCCAGCCCCTGCAGCGTCAGCCATTTGCGCCGGCCCGCATCCTCCCAATAATCGCCGATCAGCGTGTTCAGCGTGGTCAGGATCGCCGCCTCGGCGACACCCAGCAGCAGGCGCGACGCATAGATCGCGTTCAGATCGTCCAGAAAGAACGGCGCCGCGCCGAACAGACCGTAGAGCAGCAACGATCCCAGCATCAGTTTGCGCCGTCCGAACCGGTCGACCAGCATCCCGGCGAACAGCGCGATCACCGCGATCGTCAGGCCCGGCGCGGACACCATCGCCGGCACCTGCCAGGCAGCGGACGGATTGCCGGAAAAATGATCGATGATCGACGGCACCGCCGGAAACAGCGACACGATCGCCAATATGGGCAGGAAGCCTGCGGTGATGACGGTGATGCCCTGCCCGACGCCCGGCTGACGCGCTTCGGCGCTGTTCGGATCCGTGACCATCCGCTTGCTCTCCCAGATGCATACGCCGGTGATCCGGCTGTATTAGAACTTGCATTCTGATACGGGGTATCGTCATGACACGCCGGCCTGTCAAGCGAGGATCGACGACGTGGAACGAACGCCGGTATCTGCCGAACTGACCGCGCGTCAGCGTTCGCTGGCGTTCGCCACCATCCTCGTCGCGTTCGTGATGGACGTAGTCGACTCGACCATCGTCAACACCGCGTTGCCTGCGATGCAGCGGGGGCTGGGTGCCAGCGATGCGGCCATGCAATGGGTCGTCTCGGGCTATTTCCTGACCTTTGCCGTGCTGCTCGTCGTCGGCGGGCGGCTGGGCGATCTGTTCGGGTATCGCCGCATGTTCCTGATCGGCGTGATCGGATTCACCGCCGCCTCGCTCGCCTGCGGGCTCGCGGCCGACCAGCAATCCCTGGTCCTCGCGCGGCTGGCCCAGGGTCTGGCCGCGGCGATCATGGCACCGCAGGGCGTCGCGCTGGTCCAGCTGCTCTATGATCCCACCGAACGGATCGGGCGCCTCGCGGCGTTCGGGATCATCGGCGGGCTTGCCGCCATCGGGGGGCCGGTGTTGGGCGGCCTGCTCATCGCGTTGAACCCCTTTGGGCTCGGTTGGCGCAGCGTGTTTCTCATCAACCTTCCGGTCGGGCTGCTCGCACTGGTTGCCGGGATCGCGCTCCTCCCGCGCGGTCGGTCGGCGCATCCGCTCCGCATCGACGTGCCCGGATCATTGCTGTTGTTCGTCGCCGTGGGTGCCTTGCTCTATCCGCTGATCGAGGGCCGCGAGTCCGGTTGGCCACTTTGGGGCTTCGCGGTGCTGGCGGTCAGCGCCTGCACCTGCTGGGCATTCTGGCGGTATGAGGTGCGGCGTCGCGCGCGCCTCGGCTCGGCGCTGATCGAACCCGCCCTGTTCCGGGATCCCTGTTTCCGCATCGGCCTCGCCGCCACGGGATGCTTCACCGTGGCATCGACGGGGTTTCTGCTCGCCTTCAGCATCACGCTGCAACGCGGCCTCGGCTATGCGCCGCTCGACGTCGCGCTGCTGCACGTCCCGTTCGGTCTCGGCGTGATGGCGGGGATCAGCCAGATCGGCCGCAAGGCGCTGCCGCGCTACGGCCTGCGCGTGCCCCTGCTGGGGGCGGTCGCGATGGCGGTCGGCTGCGTCGCAACCGCACTCGCGGTCCGGTTCGACCTGCCGGCCCCGGTGATCGGGGCGCTCCTGTTCGTGGCGGGGATCGGGATGGGAACGCTCGCCGGGCCGCTCGGTCCGATAACGCTCGCGCGGGTCGATCGCGGGCATGCCGGTGTTGCCGGCGCGATGCACAAGACGGTGCAGCAGATCGGGGGCGCTGTCGGCACTGCATTGATCGGAACGCTCTACTTTTCGATCATCGCCGGACGGCCGGAGCTGATCCCCACGGCGTTCGTGATCGCGGTGCTGGTCGCGGCGACGGCGCTGGCGATCGTCGCGCTGCTCCTCTCCCGACTGCCTGACAGGATCTTCCTGCGATGATCCATCTGTGTTCCACCTGCGGCACGTCGTTCGATACGCCTGACGGCCCGCCGCCGCGATGTGCGGTGTGTTGCGACGAACGCCAGTTCGTGCCGCCCACGGGGCAATGCTGGACGACGCCCATCGCGCTCCACTCCACGCACGGCAACCGCTGGCGACAGCATGCGCCGGGGCTGCTCAGCTTCCATACCGTGCCGCGGTTCGCGATCGGGCAGCGCGCGTTCCTGCTGTTATCGCCGCACGGCAATATCCTGTGGGACTGCGTCGCCTGTCTCGATCCTGCGACACGGACCCTGATCCAGGCACTGGGCGGCATCCGCACGATCGCGCTCTCGCATCCGCACTACTACACGACCATGCAGGATTGGGCCGACGCGTTCGATGCCACCATCCATCTTCATGCGGACGATCGCCAGTGGGTTTCGCGCGATAGCCCACGGATCGCATACTGGACCGGCGGCAACCACCGCCTGGCGCCCGATATCGAAATCGTCCGCCTCGGTGGTCACTTCCCCGGCGGCAGCGTCCTGCATCTGGCGCAGGACGACGGCATTCTGCTGGCCAGCGACATCCTGCAAGTCACGCCCGGGGCGGATCGCGTGTCGTTCATGTGGAGCTACCCGAACCTCCTGCCGCTCTCCCGTCGCACCGTGGAAACGATCGCGACCCGCATCGGAGGCTATGCGTTCGATCAACTCCATGGAGCGTTTGAAGGGCAGCATATCCCGCGGGATGCGCGTGCCGTGGTCCTCCGTTCGGCTGAGGTCTATTGCCGCTGTCTCAAAGAATCCGGACCTTCCTGAAGGCCCGGACTGCATTCAAACCAGCCCGATCAATCGTAGATCGGACGAAGTTCCTTATCCAGATGGTAGCGCGTCAGCGCCATCGAGGCGAGCATGTCCGGCGAACCGTCATATTCGATCGACATCCAGCCCTTGAACTCATGCTTCTTCAGCAGGCGATACAGGCCCTGCAGGTCGAGTTCGCCAAGCCCCGGTTCCCAGAACCAGCGCGTGCCATCGTCCGTAATCTCTGGGTCGCGCGAATAACGGACGCTGTCGGGCTGGTTCGCCGAGGCCGTGTCCTTCAGGTGGAACGTGCTGATCCGGTCGTGATAGTCCTCGTAGAACGTCAGGATGTCCTCGCCCAGGATCGCGATCTGCGCGGTGTCGAGGCAATAGTGCACGTACCGCGGATCTGTGGACTCGATCAGCTCGCGGTGATTGGGCAGGTTGATCGCGCAGAAGAATTCGTTGTGCAGCCCGATCTTCACCCCGTGATCGGTAGCGTATTGGCCGATCTCGTTCATGACCTTGGCGCATTGCTGCACCTCTTCACGGCTGAGCGGGCCCGCGCCGCAATAGTTCTGCGTCGGACAGGTGTTCATGTAACTGCCGCCGAACTTGACGATCGTGTCCACCGCCTCGCGACCCGAACGGATCGCTTCGTCATAATGGTCGGCGGCGTGCGAGGCGTGCGCCCCGTGGAACATGCCGATCACCTCGACCCCGCGATCCTTCGCGAATGCGGAGAAATTCTCGGGCGATCCGAACAGCGGCAGGATATCGGCCAAATCCCAGGGCGCGATCTCGATCCCGTCGAAGCCGAGCGCCGACTGATATTTCAGGATCGTATCCCAGTCGGAATAATAGGCGGTGTTCGTCTTGTCCTCATAATAGAAGTCGCGGAAGTTATCGATCGCGCGATACGGGATCGTCTTCCAGTGGGACATGTTGGCGTAGCGGATGTTGGGCATCGGGGGCTCCGTCCGGATCAGTTCGGCAATTGGTTGAGGAAGGCGCGGGTGCGCAGCAAGGCCCGGAAGGGATCGCGCGTCTGGCGCGCGCTGCAGATGATCGGCCCCTGATAACCCAGGCGATCGAGCAACCCGACGATCGCGGGCAGGTCGACCGAACCGTTGCCCGGATCGCGGAACACCTGCGTCGCGCGGTGCGCGGGAAATTCCGGGTTCGGGCTCTTCCAGGTTTCGCCCTCATCGACGAAATCGGTGTCGGTCAGGTGTACGCAACCGATCCGGCCCTGTTGCGCCGAAATGAATGCGGCCGGATCGATCCCGGCGATCGTCAGGCTCGCCGTGTCGACGTCCAGCTTTACACCGTCGGGCAGCGCATCGATCAGCGGCAGGATCTGCTCGCCGCGGAAGAGGCTCCAATATTCGTTGCGCAGCACGAGGGTGACACCCGCCGCCGCCGCCTTGTCCGCAAGGCCGCGCAGCAGTTCGGTCGCCCGCTCGGTAAAGCTCGCGCGCTTCGCCTCCAGATCGGGGTGATAGTGCGCCGCGCGCCCGTAATAGGGCGACGGGCTGATCGCGAAATAGTCGGCGCCCAGATCGGCGGCGTGCGACAGCGCCTCGCCGGCGAAATGCCCCGACGCGCCGAAGAAGAAGTCGAGATTGGCGTTGCGCATGAACAGGTTGGGATCGAACGTCACGCCCGTCACCGTGTCGATGCCCCGCTCCGCAAGCGCCGCGCGGTAGCCGGCAGCCGACTCATACTTGGTCTGGATCGAGTAGCGGTTCATCGGCACGCCGCTGCGCCCGCCAAACTGCCAGACGGGCTCATAGGGGATCTCGATCGAACGAAATCCGCTCGCCCGGAGCAAGGGGTAGAGCTCTTCCCAGAAATATTTGCTCTCGAACCTGTTGCGGTTCGGTTCCTGATTGTGGCGGTTGATCAGGTCGAGGCTGATCGCAATTCGATCGCTATTCATCACGCAATCCGTTCGTTGGGGGACGCTGTCATCGACGGCGGTTGAGGGCTGGTCGGCAGCCCCGTGTCAGTCGGCGAGCATCCGCTGCGACTGGGCGAACGACTCGTCCATCGGCATCGTCGGAAAATACTCCAGGCCGATGGCGCCCGAATAGCCGAGCTCACGCAGGCTGCGCGTGACCTTGCCCCAATCGAGGCTGCCGGTGCCGGGCTCGTTGCGGTCGGGCATGTCGGCGACCTGGACATGGGCGACCAGGTGGATGCGACCCGCCAGCACCTCGGCCATGTCCTCGCCCATCACGGCGCTGTGCCACACATCGTAGAGCAGCCGCAGGTTCGGGCTGCCCACCGCCTCGACCAGATCGAGGCCGAGCGTGGTGCTGACCAGATACATGGTCGCGAACAGCTGGGTATTGAGCGGTTCGAGGAGCAGCATGACGCCCGCCGCCTCGGCCGCGTCGGCGGCCGCGCGCAGGGCGGTGACGGCGTTGGCGAAATGCTCGTCCTCGCTCATGCCATCAACGCGAAAGCCGGAGGCGACGATCAGGCTCGGCTTGCCGAGAACCGCGGTCGCAGCGATCGTGTCGCGCACCGCGGTGACCATCTCCTCGCGCTGCGCCGGATCGACGATCGAACGGCGCGGGTCGACGCACAGGCTGGTCAGTCGCATGCCCGTTTCGGCAAGCGCGGTGGCCAACGCATCGATCGGCTTGTCGCGCCAGAGATGAAATTCAGCCAGTTCGAAACCGGCCGCCTTGGCCGCGCGCAGACGCGCATCGAGCTCGCCGGCGTCGGCAAACTGCCATTCGATACAGGAGGATAGTGTATAAGCCGCAGACATAGGATCCCTTCCCATTCTACGGCCCCGTGGTGCTGCGCACTCGTATGCCTGGCGGATCCGCTGTCCCGCTATTTTGTCCCCCGTCGCTACAGCGCCGTGCCGCAGGAATCAACTGCCAGCCACTCGTCCCGACGAAATCAGCATCGAACATCAACGAAGGCCGCCGTCCGGTTCGTGCTCCGCAGCGACAACCGCACGTCTACGGTAGCACTATCGAACAGACGATGCGTCCGATGCCACCGAACACGGCAGCCACCATGGTCAGCCGGCGCTCTCAACAACTTGCAGCCATCACTGGCCGGATTTCCAATGATTTGGCTGGGGCGGCAGGGTTCGAACCTGCGCATGGCGGCATCAAAAGCCGCTGCCTTACCACTTGGCGACGCCCCAACGTGCCGCGCCTTATACTCGCGCGCGGCGGGGAGGGAAGAGGCAGCCCGCCTCAGAACAGTTTTTCGACCCAGCCATGCTTGTCGGGGGCCAGCCCGCGCTGGATATCGACCAGTGCGGTGCGCAGCTTCAGCGTCAGCTCGCCCGGCGTCGCACCGTCGCCGACGCGGAAGTCGCCGTCCGCCCCGCGCACCGTGCCGATCGGCGTCACCACCGCCGCGGTGCCGCATGCGAACGCCTCACGCAGCCGCCCGCTGGTCGCATCCGCGCGCCACTGGTCGATCGCATAGCGTTCCTCGCGCACCGTGATCCCCATGTCGCGCGCCAGCGTCAGGATGGAATCGCGCGTGATGCCGGGCAGGATCGTACCCCCCAGCGGCGGCGTGATCATCGATCCGTCGTCGAACACGAAGAACAGATTCATGCCGCCCAGCTCCTCGACCCAGCGGCGCTCCACCGCATCCAGGAACACCACCTGATCGCACCCGTGGCGGATCGCCTCCGACTGCGCGAGCAGGCTGGCCGCATAGTTGCCGCCGCACTTGGCCGACCCCGTCCCGCCGGGCGCCGCGCGGGTATAATCCGCCGACACCCACAACGACACGGTCGGCGTGCCCGACTTGAAATACGCGCCGACCGCGGAGCCGATCACCATGTAAAGATATTCCGACGACGGCTTCACGCCCAGGAACACCTCGCTCGCGAACATGAACGGGCGCAGGTACAGCGCGCCGCCTTCCTGCCCCGGAATCCAGTCGCGGTCCGCCGCGACGAGCTGACGCACCGATTCCAGGAACAGCGGCTCGGGCAGCGGCGGCATCGCCATCCGCTCGGCCGACCGCGCGAACCGCGCGGCATTGGCGTCGGCGCGGAACAGCGCGGCCCCGCCGTCCTCCGTGCGGTACGCTTTCATCCCCTCGAAAATCTCCTGCGCATAATGCAGCACCGACGACGCCGGATCCATCTGGATCGGCGCGCGCGCCTGCACCCGCGCATCGTGCCAGCCCATGCCTTCCTTGTAGTTGATCACCACCATATGGTCGGTGAACACCCGCCCGAACCCCGGATCGACCAGCATCCCCGCGCGGGTCCCGGCATCGACCGGGGTGGCATGCGGTTCGATGCGGAAAGTCGGCTCGGTCATCACGGCTCCTCGGGGCGGCCAGTCGGTTGGTACCGACGAACAGGCTTGCCGGTTGCGTCCGGTTAGGCTGCCTGCCAGATGGAATCAACATGCCAGCCGCCCCCGCCTCCCCGCTGTTCCTGCGCGAAGCCGAGATCCGGCGCGGCCTCGAACTCGTCCATTTCGCCCAGGCGCAGCTGTATCGCGGCATGGACGATCTGCTCGGCCCCCGCGGGCTCGGCCGCGCGCACCAGCGCGTGCTCTACTTCACCGCGCGCCAGCCGGGGCTGAGCGTCAGCGCGCTGCTCCGCCTGCTCGGCATCACGAAACAGTCGCTCGGCCGCGTGCTGACCGACCTCACCACCGGCGGCTTCGTCGAAACGCGCACCGGCACCAGCGACCGGCGGCAGCGGCTGCTCCACCTCACCCCCGCCGGCGCCGCGCTGGAGGCCGAGCTGTTCGCGCTGCTCCGCGCCCGGCTGAGCCGCGCCTACAGCGATGCCGGGCCGGGCGCGGTCGCCGGCTTCTGGGCGGTGCTCGAATCGCTGATCCCGGCCGCGGACCGCCCGCGCATCGCGGGCCTCGGCGCGGGGAAATGACGATGCCGACGCGCTTCACGCAGGCGATCACCGCCGCGGCCGACGACATCGACGAGCTTGGTCACGTCAACAATGCGGTCTGGGTCCGCTGGATCCAGGACGTCGCAACCGCGCACTGGCATGCGGTGGCGGCACCCGGCCATCACGACGCCTATGTCTGGCTGATCGTCCGCCACGAAATCGACTATCTCCGCGCGCTGAAGGCCGGTGAAACCGTCACCGCTGCCACCTGGGTCGCCGACGCCCCGCGCGGCGCGAAGTTCGACCGCCTGATGGAATTCACCGGCCCCGACGGCCGCCTCCACGTCCGCGCCCGCACCACCTGGGCCATCCTCGACCGCACGACGGGCCGCCCGCTGCGCGTGCCCACGGAGGTGATCGCGCCGTTTCTGGCGTGATGCGGCGAGACCGGCCCTCACTCAAAAACCGGTTCGGTTCGAGCCTGTCGAGAACGCTGCGCAACGTTCTCGACAAGCTCGAACCAAACGGGGAATTAGGTGCTACCTAATAAAACAAACCGCCCATCCCGAGCGAAGTCGAGGGACCCTTCGAGCGAAGCCGAGAAGCCAACAGCACCACAAAACCGACGCCGCAGAAAAGTCCCCGAAACTCAAACCCCCCGCCGCAAAACCTCCAGCACCGCCCGCAGGGCCGCCGGATCCGACGTGAACCCGATATGTCGGCAATCCACCGCGATCGCCGCATCGGCCTCCCCCGCCAGCCCACGCGACGCCGCCGGCGCCACGATCCCGTCCCGCGCCGACCACAAGGCAAAGGTCGGCACCGGCGGCTTCTCCGCCAGCACCGCCGCGATCGGCAACTGGTCCACTGCGTGCCCGGTCACCCGCTCGTACATGCGCCAGGCATGGTTCGCCCGAATGTCACCAGAAAACGGCGACCCCAAAGTCACCACCCGCTCGACCAGGTCGGGCACCCGCTTGGCGATCTCGCGCGCATACAGCCCGCCCAGGCTCCACCCGACGATCGCCGCCGGCCGCTCCCGCGTCACCGCCGCCAGCCGCTTGAGCATCCGGTCGAGCAGCGCCTGGCTGATCCCGCGATTGCGCCCCAGCCCCCAGCCATGCGGAACATAGCCCGCCGCCCCCAGCGTCCGGCGCAGCGTCACCGTCGTGCTGTCGTCCGCCAGAAAACCCGGCAGCACCAGCACCGGCCGCCCATCCCCCGGATAGGCCCGCGCCAACCCCCGCCAGGCCACCTGTCCCCGCGCCCACGCCAACGGTACGCCAAGTTCAGCAATCATCGCACGGGTAGACGGAGCACGCATTCCCGCCACTTACGCGCTCACGAAGCGCAGCGGAAGCGATGTTGGCGGGCGATTTGCGGGTAAAGTGGGACCTTAGCGCACACCGCCACACCGCCACACCGCCTGTTCGGTTCGAGCTTGTCGAGAACTTCGCGCTTCGACAAGCCACGCAAACCTACGCCCCCTCCGTTTGGTTCGAGCCTGTCGAGAACTTCGCGGCCGGCCCCGCGAGACCAAACGGCAAAAGCACCATTCCTTCCGAGCCCCCCGTTCGTCCTGAGTAGGGGCTGAGCGCAGTCGAAGACCCGTATCGAAGGATCAGTCCCACCCGCGAACCCATGCTTCGATACGCGCCCTCGATACGCGCCAAGGGGCGCTACTCGGTCTCTACTCAGCACGAACGGAGCAGCGTGGACGGAGACAACAAAGCAAAGGGCCATGCTCGGGCGTCGGCACACCCGTCACGCCACAGGCATGGGCATGGGCATGGGCATGGGCATGGGCATGGGCATCACGCAAACCAGAAGGCGGCACCCCCGCAAGGGACCCGCACCCCCCTACCGGAAATCCCGGGTCTGCACCCGGATCACCTCCTCCGGATCCGCCCCATCACGGAACGGCCGGTGATAATCGCGCCGCCCCTTCGGCGCCCAGCCGGCATCGCCGCGGTCCGGCGCGCCCGGATGCGTCGCGCCGTCGCCCGGCCCCGGCTTGTGCGGGAACGCCATCTCGCCCACCGAGCGCAGTTCGTCGGTATAGTCCATGATCCGGTCGGCGATGACGTGGATGACCGTGCCCTCGCGCTGCACGCGCCCGCGGATGCCGATCATCGCAGCGGACAGGACGGTGCGGCGCTGTGCCTCAAACTTGTGTGGCCACAAGATGCCGTTGGCGATCCCGGTCTCGTCCTCGATCGTCAGGAACAGCACGCCCTTGGCGCTGCCCGGTTTCTGGCGGATCAGGATGATGCCCGCCACCTCCACCGGCGTCCCGTCGCGCACCCGGTCAAGCTCGGCACAGGTCCGCAACCCCCGCCGCGCGAACGATTCACGCAGGAAACTCAGCGGATGCGCGCGCAGCGACAGTTGCAGCGTGCGGTAATCCTCCACCACCTCGCGCCCCTCGCTCATCGCGCGCAGCACGACGGTCGGCTCGCGCCCCTCCTCGCGCGCGTCGGCATGCGCGAACAGCGGCAGCGGCGCCTCGCCCAGCCCGCGCACCCGCCACAACGCCTGCCGCCGGTCATGCCCCAGCCCCGCAAACGCATCCGCCGCCGCCAGTTTCTCCAGCGCCGCCACCGGTACGCCTGACCGCTTCCACACATCCTCGATCGACCCGAACGGCACCTCCCCCCGCGCCGCCACGATCGCCGCCGCATGCTGGTTCGACAGGCCGGCAACGAGACGCAGCCCCAGTCGGAGGGGCGACATACAACCGGAGGGACGGCCGGTAGCTTGGAACGCCTTTTCCCCCGAGCAACCCAAAAGCCCTCCCCCCACCGGGGGGAGGGTTGGGTGGGGGGCTTAGGCTGGAAACGACCGTTCCCCAAAGCGGGCCAAAAGCCCTCTCCCCTGGGGGAGAGGGTTGGGAGAGGGGGGAGTGGCCTGACGCATCTGTTCCCCCCAGCCAAGCCCCCCACCCCGACCCTCCCCCCGTTGGGGGGAGGGAGCAGAAGGCCGTTCCCCGTCGTGACGTAGAGTAGGAAAGGCATCACCGGCTGCAGCGTCCGAACGCGCCCGCCCCAAGCCAAACCCCTCTTCCCGAAGGGGAGAGGGAGCCCGCTCACCCCCAACCATAACCGTATCCCACCGGCTCGCATTCACACACGGCGGCAGCACCCGCACCCCATGATCGCGCGCGTCCCGCACGATCTGCGCCGGTGCATAAAACCCCATCGGCTGCGCATTCAACAGCGCACAGCAGAACACATCGGGATGATGGCACTTCATCCACGACGACGCGTAAGCGATCTTCGCAAACGACGCCGCGTGACTCTCGGGAAAGCCGTAACTCCCAAACCCCTCGATCTGCCTGAACGTCCGCTCGGCAAAGTCGCGCTCATACCCGTTCGCCACCATCCCCTCGATCATCTTGTCCTGATACCGCCCCACACCTCCCGTGGACTTGAACGTCGCCATCCCGCGCCGCAGCCCGTCCGCCTCCGTCGGGGAAAAGCCCGCCCCCACGATCGCCACCTTCATCGCCTGTTCCTGGAACAGCGGCACGCCGAACGTCCGTTCCAGCACGGCTTTCAGCTCGGGCTTCGGATACTCCGGCTGCTCCTTCCCCTCCCGCCGGCGCAGATAGGGGTGCACCATGTCCCCCTGGATCGGCCCCGGCCGCACGATCGCGACCTGGATGACGATGTCGTAGAACACCTTCGGCTTCAGCCGCGGCAACATGCTCATCTGCGCGCGGCTCTCGATCTGGAACGTGCCCAGCGTGTCCGCGCGCGCGATCATCGCGAACGTCTTCTCGCAATCCTCCTGCATCTCCGGCGACGCCAGCGTCATGCGCTTGCCGCGATGCTCGGCCAGCAGGTCGAACGCGCGCCGCATGCAGCCGAGCATCCCCAGCCCCAGGATGTCGACCTTCATGAACCCCAGCGTCTCGATATCCTCCTTCTCCCACTCGATCACCCGCCGATCGACCATCGCCGCCGGCTCGATCGGCACCAGATCGTCCAGCCGGTCGCGGGTCAGCACGAACCCACCGGGATGCTGCGACAGATGCCGCGGCGTCCCGATCAGCCGCCGCGCCAGTTCCAGCGTCAACGCGATCCGCGGATTGCCCGCATCCAGGTTGAGCGCCTCAACATGCCGCTCCCCCACGCCCTCCGCGGACCACCCCCACACCTGCCCGGCCAGCGCCGCGGTCAGATCCTCCGGCAGCCCCAGCGCCTTGCCCACCTCGCGCACGGCCCCCCGCGCGCGAAACCGGCTCACCACCGCGGTCAGCGCCGCGTGCCGGTGGCCATAGGTCTCGTAGATCCACTGGATCACTTCCTCGCGCCGTTCATGTTCGAAATCGACGTCGATGTCCGGCGGCTCCGCCCGCTCGCCCGAAATGAACCGCTCGAACAGCAGTTCATGCTTCACCGGGTCGATCGACGTGATCCCCAACGCATAGCAGATGACCGAATTGGCGGCCGATCCCCGCCCCTGGCACAGGATGTCCTGGCTCCGCGCGAACGCGACGATCGAATTGACCGTCAGGAAATAGGGCGCATATTTCAGCTTCCCGACCAGTTTCAGCTCGTGATCGGCCAGCGCCCGGTACGCCTCCGGCACCCCCTCCGGAAACAGCCGGTCCAGCGCGCTGTCGACCAGGCTCTGCAACGCGGCCTGCGGGTCGCGCCCGCGCATCACGATCTCGTCCGGATATTGATAGGTCAGGTCAGTCGGCGAAAAGGTGCAGCGTTCGGCGATCGCACCGCTGGCGGCGATCGCGTCCGGATAATCGCCGAACCGCCGGGCCATCTCGTCCGGGCTCTTCAGATGACGGTCGGCATGGCGTTCACGCAGGAACCCCAGTTCGTCGATCGTGCGGCCGTGGCGGATCGCCGTCACCACATCCTGCAATATCCGGTTTTCGGGCGCATGGTACAGCACGTCGCCCGTCGCCAGCGACGTCAGGCCATGCTCGCGCGCCAACGTATCGAGCGTGTGCAGCCGCAACGCATCGCCCGGCCGCCGCGTCTGCGACAGGACCAGATGCGCGCGATCACCGAACACATCGGCCATCATCCGCACGTCGCCGCGCAGCCGCGCGTTATCGTCGGCGGCAGTCCGGACGGCTCCGTAAACCGCAGCATTACCCGCAGCAATCTGTGCAGCATAACCCGCACCACCGTCAGGCAGCAGCGCCGCAACCAACCCCGCGGCATGCGTCTCGACATCCTCCCAGTGCAGGAAACACTGCCCCTTCTCGCCCTTGCGCGGTTCGGCACGCGCCTTGCCCAGCGACAGCAGCCGCGTCAGCCGCGACCACCCCTCGCGATCCTCCGGCCACACCAGCAGCGACGTGCCGCCGACCAGATCCAGCCGGCACCCCGCCACCATCCGCATGCCCGTATCGCGCGCCGCCACCATCGCGCGCACGATCCCCGCCACCGAATTGCGATCGACGATCCCCAGCCCCGGCAACCCGATCATCCGCGCCTGCGCGAACAATTCCTCGCACGACGACGCCCCCCGCAAAAAACTGAAATGCGTCGTCACCTGCAACTCATGATACCCGGCCCCGGTCATCGGACGTGGCACCGTCGCACCATGGAACCCGCCGTCGGACACAAACCGAACCGCGACACCCCGAAAAATCCACCCCGCCCCGCCCGAAGCCGGCACGCATCCGTAGCCCCACCCCCCACGTCACCCCGGACTTGATCCGGGATCCAGGAACACAAGTGCGGTGCGTGAAACTTTGGCTGCTGGATCAAGTCCGGAATGGCGGATGACCGGGCATTCATCGGATAATCCGATGATAAAGGCCGTCCCGAGCATCCGTTACGCTTCGCGGCCGCACATGGTCGTGCTTCCTCGCCGTCGAAAGACGGGGCATCAGCAGGCTCTGCCCACTCACGCGAACACGCCGTGCAGATGCCAGCTCATGTCGCCGGTCCGGCCGTCCACGCCGTCGCCGCGACGGAAGATCCAGTAGCGGGCGCCGCTGGCGTCCTCGACCTGGAAATAGTCGCGCACCGCGTCCGCCTCGCCCGCGCGCCGCCACCATTCGCCGTAGATCCGTTCCGGGCCATCGCCGTGCGCCACGTCGTGGACATGGCCGCGGCAACTGAACCGGCGCGGCGCATGGTCTGGCAGCAGCGCGGTCACATGGTCCAGCCGCTGCGGCGGATCGAGCAACCGCACGGGGCGCGGCCACGCAGCGGGCCAGGCGGCGGGCGGGGACAATGGCGCGGCCCGGGCATGCGCGCGTTCCGGCACGTCGCTTTCCACCGCACCCATCCGGAACAGCCGATGCGTCCCGACCCGCCCGGTCACCAGATCGACCAGGATCGTCAGGTCCGACGCAGCATCCTCCCCGATCGTCGCAATCGCCGTCGCGCCCAGCGGTTCGCTCGCCACCGCGCGGATCGCCATCGCGTCGATGCCGAAACCGGGGTCGATCGTCTCGATCTTGGGGATCAGCAGCCGCGCCAGATGCGCCGCGTCGCGGTTCGGCCGTGCGGTGCCGGCCCGCACGATCAACGCCTGCCCGTCGACCCGCTCGCACCGCAGCTCCAGCCGGCGCGCGCCCAGCCCGCGCGCGGCCAGTTCCACCACCAGCAGCGCCAGCAGATCACCGATCACCTGTGCGATCGCGTCCGCCGTCGCGATCGGCTCAACCAGCCGCAACCGCGCGGACGGCAACGCCTGCGCCACCACCGGCACGATCGGCTCCGACACGCGGCCCAGCGCCTGGTCCAGCCGGCGCAGCACCGTGCCCCCGAACCGCCGGTTGAGCGGCGCGCGCGGCATCGCGATCAGGTCGCCCACCGTCTCCACGCCCAGCCGCCGCAGCCGATCGCACGCCGCGACCTCGATCCGCAGCGCGTCGACCGGCAACGGAGCCAGCGCCTCCGCCTCCGCCCCGCCTTCCAGCATCGGCGCGGCGACCCGCCCGAACCGCGCCAGCGCATGCGCGGCCCCCGCCGTCCCCGCCACCGCGATCCGCGCGCTAAAGCCCAGCCGCGCGCAGAACCGCAGCACCCGCCGACAGAACCGCGCCTCGCCGCCATGCAGATGCGCGACGCCCGACAGGTCGATCCACAACCCGTCCGCATCCGACACCGCCACGCCCGGCGTCCAACGCTTGAGCGCGAACAGCGCCAGCCGGTCGAGGTCCGCCGCCACGCCCGCCGGATCGGCATCGCGCACGTCCAGCCCCGGCACCATCGCCCGCGCCATCGTCATCGCCATCCCCACCCGGATCCCCAGCGCCCGCGCCGCCGGACACGCATGCCCCACCACCACGCGCGCCCCATCCCGCACGGTCAGGACAAGCGGCACCGGCGCAGAACCATCGGCCGCCCCCACATCCCGCGCTACGGACGGTTCCACCCGCGTCGCCCGCTTCACCACACCCCCCAGCTCGCGCCCGGTCTGCCAGAACGCCCCCTCGCGATCATAGCCGGGCCTCGCCACAACGGGCTTGCCGCCCTTCCGGTTTGCGGTGGTTCCCCCGGCACGCTGGCGTTCTGCGGACCCTACCGCTCTCCGATCATCCCCAGGCGCCCGTACCGCGCCTGCATCACCACCCAGCTTTGAGACTCCTGCCTTCCCCCCATCACTCCCGCGTGCAATCCCAACCTCGTTGCCGTCCTGCTCACGAACGCGGGACTTTATAGCCACGACGTTGCTTGCGGCCCCCGGCAGGGTGACACCGGATTCAGACGTCCGCTGCGATGATGGGCGAACGGAAGGACCACCCTCCCCCCGCGTCATCCCGGACTTGATCCGGGATCCAGGGACGCAAGGAACAGCGCTTGTGACTCTGGATCCCGGATCAAGTCCGGGATGACGATCGGTTGCCATGACAACCGTGCCCGCCCGTGCCGACAAGCCGGCGCCGTCCTGATCGCAAGCCAAAGCATCTATCGTCACACCGCCGGACGCAGTCCCCACGGACGCGGAACGCGATGCCGCCCGCCACTCATGGGACGTCGGCGACGGCACGATGTTCGCCCTCGCTGCCGTCTGGGCCCACGCTCCGGGAAGCTCCGCCGCGCCATCCGCCGCCGCAAATCCGCCATCACGCCCGACCATCGGCGGCACCCAACCCTGGCGCAGGCCGCCCGCCTCGTCGCGCGGCATGGCGCGGAACGGGATGGGTGCGGGTTCGCTGCGGCGGCCGAGTTCGCGCATCGGGGGGCGCTGGTGCGCGGGCAGCGTGGCGATCGCATCGACCACCGCCTGTTTCTCGCGCACCCGGTCGCCGCTGTTGCGGGCCCAGCGCGCGCCGGGGCGCCAGCCTTCGCCGCGCGCCTCGGCCGGCGGGAGCGTCGCGGCGGGTTCAGGCGGCCGCACGCCCACTTGAGCGCCCGCCGGCCCGGTTTCCAGCCCGATCCGCTGGTCGATCCGCCGCACCCGCTCGATCGCGAATTCCGGCAGGTAGAGCGAGACGACCCGCTGCATCATTGGCCTCCACGGTCCAGTCGAAGATATCGCCGCCACGCTGGCGGACGAGCGAGAGTTGCCAGCGTGCCCGACCGATGCCCGCCACCGGCAACGGTGCGGACGGCGCGGGCGCCAGTTTCCAGCGGGTCACCGCCGCCGACGGTTCTTCCATCGGATCGGCCCCGGACCGTTTCCACCGGCGCAACAAGAGCGCGGTCGTGCCGCCCGCCTCCGCCGCCAGCTGCAACCGCCGCGTCGCGGTCAGCCCGGCGCGGCTCGCCTCGCCGATCACCGCGGCCAGCGACCCGTGGCGCAGCCCCTCCTCCATCACCGCCAGCGTGTCGGCGTCCTGCCCCGTCTCGGCATAGATCACCCGGTCGGGCGGCAGCCCCGCCTGTTGCAGGCCCGGCGCGAACAGGTCCCGCCGGCTGACCACCCACAGCACCTGCCCCGTCAGTCGCCCGGCGATCCCGGCCAGGAACAAGGTCGCCGCCGCATCCGCGCCCATGCCCGCATCCGCGCCCGCCGCCTCGTGCAGCGCGGCCCCCGCGATCCCGCCCTCGGCCAGCCGATCGTCGATCCCGGCCACGCCGAACGGCAGCACCGGCCGCCGCTCGGCACCCCCGCGTTCGATCGCACGCACGCTCTCGCGCAATGCATCCAGTCTTGTGGTTCGGTTGATATCGGACATGGGAACACGACTCGTTTGTTCCCTTTATGTTCCCTCAATTCCCATGCGAGGTCAACCACCCGGAACGCCCCGGAACGGGACTCCAGGCCGCGCACGACCGGAAATCCCCCTCCTGCACAGGAGGGGGAAACGGCACTCGAAAAAAGATTCCGGAACACCCCACCCATCAGGGCAGGGGGCGTCGACTCAGCCCCGTGAGGCCCAGTAATCCTGCACCGCGGCCCAGCCCTCTTCGGCCGTCTCGACGAAGCGGAACAGTTCCAGGTCCTGCGCGCCGATCACGCCTTCCTCGACCAGCGCGTCGAAATCGATCACCCGCGTCCAGAAATCGCGGCCGTAGAACAGGATCGGCATCGGCGTCACCTTGCCGGTCTGGATCAGCGTCAGCAATTCGAACGTCTCGTCGAACGTGCCGAACCCGCCCGGGAACACCGCCACCGCCCGCGCGCGCAGCAGGAAATGCATCTTGCGCAGCGCGAAATAGTGGAACTGGAACGACAGTTTCGGGGTCACATACGGGTTCGGCGCCTGCTCGAACGGCAGTACGATGTTCAGCCCGATCGACTCGGCGCCGACATCGTCCGCACCGCGGTTAGCGGCCTCCATGATCGAGGGCCCGCCGCCCGAACACACCACGAACTGGCGCTTGCCGTCCTGCGACGGCGCGGTCCCGCTGGCCAGCGCGGCCAGCTTGCGTGCCTCGTCATAATATTTCGATTTCTCGGCCAGCCGCGCGGCCACCTTCGCGCGCGGCCCGTCGCCCGCCGCCTCGACCAGTGCGGCCGCCTTCGACGGTTCCGGAATGCGCGCCGACCCGTAGAACACGAAGGTCGACCCGATCCCCGCCTCGGTCAGCAGCAGTTCGGGCTTCAGCAGCTCCAGCTGGAAGCGCACCGAACGCAGGTCCTCGCGCAGCAGGAAATCGGGGTCCTGGAACGCCAGCCGATACGCCGGATCCGACGTCTGCGGCGTCGACACCTGCTTGGATGCGGTCTCCGCCTCCTCGCGGGCGGGGGAGAAGACGCGCTTGGGAATGTAGCGATCGGTCATGCGGGTTCCTGCTGGCCCGGCGGGGCCACCCGCGGGGGAAAGCGGGGCTTCTTAGCGGCAATAGCCCCCGCTCGCCATATCGAAATGGAAATGGTCGCGGTGATACGCATTCGCGTCCGGGCCCAGCACGACGCCGAACCGCCGGCACCCCGCATCATGCACGGCGCGCAGATAGGCACGCACCCGCTCGTCCTCGCCGCCCCAGCCGTCCTTCACGGTAAAGCGCGTCCCGTCGGCCAGCACGAACGCGCTGATATCGACCGCATTGGCATGCGCATGCTCGGACAACCGCCGCCCCGCCTGCCCGTTCACCGGACGACACGCATAGGTCCCGAAACTCTCGATCCGACGCAACGGCTGGCCGAACGTCCGCTCCGCCTCGACCTGCGCGACCTGCGAAACCCAGCGGCTGAACGCCAGCGCCAGCGGACAGCGCATCGCGCCCAGATTGGTGATCGGCGTCCCGATCGCGACCAGCTTGACCGACGCGGTCGCATCGCACCCACCCCCGAAACTGCGGTCCGGCAACGCCTGGAACGACACCCCGGCACGGCGCAGATCCGCCTGGCATTGCCGCAACGCCGCGTCGGACAACGCCGGCGCGGGTGCCGCCTGAGCCACCGCCGGCCGCCGCGAGGGCGCCCGCCGCTCCGGCCCGCGCCCCGCGGGGATACAGCCGGCCAACACCAGCAACGACAGGATCGGCCACGCGCGCATGGTCATTCGGTGCCTCCGATATGCTGACCGTCCGATGAACCGGCAGGGGCGATGCCACGAGCTGCGTTGCTACTCGTACGGACCGACGCACCGCAGTCAAACTCACCCCCAGCCAAGCCCCCCACCCCAACCCTCCCCCCGATGGGTGGAGGAAGTCCCGTTCCACATCGACGACCGCATAGCCCTCCCCCCACCGGGGGGAGGGTTGGGTGGGGGGCTTTGGCCGGACACCCCGTCTATCCAAACGGTAAGATGCGAAGAGGCCAGACGTAAACTCTCCGGGATCCAGCACCAAACACCCCCAGGTTGCACCCGCCCCCGATCCACGCCACTTGAGAACCCAGCATGGCCGCCTCCTCCACCCTCAACGCACGCAACCTCGAACGGCTCGGCGCGCCCGCGCTGGCGGAGCTGCTGATCGAGGTCTCGACCGGCCACGGCGCGATCAAGCGCCGCCTGCGCCTGGCACTCGCCGACGCCACCGGCCCGGGTGAGATCGCGACGCAGGTCCGCAAGCGGCTCGCCACCATCGCCCGCGCGCGGTCCAACCTCGACTGGCGGCAGCTCCGCGCGCTGATCGCCGACCTCGCGACGCAACATGCCGCGATCACCGGCCCGCTCGCCACCGCCGACCCCGTCGCCGCGCACGACCTCCTCTGGGATTTCCTCAAACTCGCCGATCGCGTGTTCGAACGCACCGACGACAGCGCCGGCAAGCTGATCGATCTGTTCCGCGCCGCCACCGCCGACATCGCGCGCCTCGCCCAAGCCGCCGACGTCGCGCCCGCAACCCTCGCCGACCGCGCGTTCGACGCGCTCACCGGCCCCAATCGCGGCCAGTATGACGTGCTGGTCGCCGCCCTCGCCGACCCACTCGGTCCCGATGGCCTCGCCCGCCTGAACACCCGCGTCGCCGCCTGGGCCGTCGCCACGCCGCACCCCGACGACCCCGACATGGCGGGCGGCAGCGTCGCGCGCGTCGCAACCCGCCGCGCCGCGGTTGCGCGCATCGTGGGCGAGCGGATCGCCGACGCCACCGGCGACGTCGACGCCTATATCGCGCAGCAACCCGACCGCACCCGCGCGCAGCCGATGGTCGCCACCGCGATCGCCGGCCGCCTGCTCAAGGCCGGCCGTGCGGAGGCGGCGATGGCCGCGATCGACGCCGCCGACACCAGCCGGATCGCCTATGTCCCGCCCGAATATGACAGCGTCCGGCTCGCCATCCTCGAGGCGCTCGGCCGCCACGACGACGCGCAGGCGTTCCGCTGGGACCGGTTCGCCGCGGCACTCCACGCCGGCCACCTGCGCGACCATCTCCGCCGCCTGCCCGATTTCGACGATTTCGAGGCTGAACAGCGCGCGCTGACCTTGGTCGAGAATTACCCCGACGCCCACGCCGCGCTCGCCTTCCTGGTCGCCTGGCCGGCCTATGACCGCGCCGCGCGCATGGTGATGGCACGCCCGAAGAGCCTCGACGGCGATCGTTACGAGGTGCTGGCCGACGCCGCCGACCTGCTCGACGCCGCACACCCGCTCGCCGCGACCCTGCTCCGCCGCACGATGATCGACTTCACGCTCCGCACCGCCCGCGCCACACGCTACGCCCACGCCGGCCGCCACCTCCGCGAATGCGCCGCCGCCGACGCCCGCATCGACGATTATGGCGCACTGCCCGACCACGCCACCTACGTCGCGGCACTCCACCGCACGCACGAACGCAAGACGGGCTTCTGGCAGGCTGCGGCGGTTTAGGGCGTCACCTAAACCTCAGCAGACCGCACGCCCAACCGTCATCCCGGCGAAAGCCGGGATCTCCCTCAGGTCGAACCGACCCCCAAGCCAAAACGAGACCCCGGCCTGCGCCGGGGCGACGACCATAGTGGCGGTCTCTCAACCGACGTCTTCAGGAGCTCGGCCGGCTCCCGCCCACGGGCGTCGCGCCGGGCGTCGCGGTCTGGCCAAAGCGCGTCGTGAACACGTACAGGATCGTCCCCGCCGCCAGCAGCGCGATCAACCCGAACGCGATGATCCACGGGCGCACCGCGCGCGGCGTCTTGTTGTCGGGGGTCTGCGGTTCGTCGACTTCGGCCATGGTCTGCTCCCTTGTTACGACCCGAACGGCCGGCACGCCCGAAAGTCCCCGCGCAATCAACAGCCTCCGTTTTACCCGCGGCCCCCGGGGCGCTAAGGCACCGCCATGCTCCGCCTCTCCGACATCAAGCTTCCGCTCGACCATCCGCCCGAGGCCCTGACCGCCGCCGTCCGCGCGCGGCTCGGCCTGGCCGACGACGTGCCCCTCGACGTTGCGATCGCGCGCCGCGCCAACGATGCGCGTCGCCGCACCGCGATCCTGCTCGTCTACTCGGTCGACATCACCGTGGCGGACGAGGACGCGATCCTCGCGCGCTTCCCCGGCGATCCGCATGTCCGCCGCACGCCCGACACCGGCTACCGCTTCGTCGCGCACGCCCCCCCCGGCAACACGACGCCGCGCCCCGTCGTGATCGGCGCCGGCCCCTGCGGGTTGTTCGCCGGGCTCATCCTCGCACAGATGGGATACCGCCCCATTATCCTCGACCGCGGAAAGGTCGTCCGCGAACGGACTAAGGATACCTGGGGCCTCTGGCGTCGCGGCGTGCTCGAACCCGAATCGAACGTCCAGTTCGGCGAAGGCGGCGCCGGCACCTTTTCCGACGGCAAGCTCTGGAGCCAGATCAAGGATCCGCGCTTTCTCGGCCGCAAGGTCCTGACCGAATTCGTCACCGCGGGCGCCCCGCCGGAAATCCTGACCGAGGCACACCCCCATATCGGCACGTTCCGGCTGGTCACGATGGTCGAGCACATGCGCGCCACGATCGAATCGCTCGGCGGCGAATATCGCTTCGGCACGCGCGTCGACGATCTCGACATCGATGAGGCCACCGACGGCACCCGCACGATCCGCGGGCTGCACCTGGCCGACGGCGGCTACCTCGCCGCCTCCCACGTCGTGCTCGCGGTCGGGCACAGCGCGCGCGACACGTTCCACATGCTCCACGATCGCGGCGTGCATGTCGAGGCGAAGCCCTTCTCGATCGGCGTCCGGATCGAACATCCGCAGGGCTGGATCGACCGCGCGCGCTTCGGCGCCTGCGCCGGCCACCCGGACCTCGGCGCCGCCGCCTACAGCCTGTCGCACCACTGCAAAAACGATCGCACGGTCTACAGCTTCTGCATGTGTCCCGGCGGCACCGTCGTCGCCGCCACGTCCGAACCCGGCCATGTCGCGACCAACGGCATGAGCCAATATTCGCGCGCCGAACGCAACGCCAATTCCGGCATCGTGGTGGGGATCGACCCGGCGCGCGACTTCCCCGGATCGCCGCTCGCCGGCATCGCGCTGCAACGCCACTGGGAACGCGCCGCCTTCGTCGCCGGCGGGTCGAGCTATGCCGCCCCCGGCCAGACGCTCGGCGACTTCCTCGCCGCCCGCCCGTCGACCGGCTTCGGCAGCGTCGAACCGTCCTACCGCCCCGGCGTCCACCCGACCGACTTGGCCGAGTGCCTGCCCGACTATGCGGTCGCCGCGATGCGCGAGGCACTACCCGTCTTCGGCCGCCAGATCCCCGGCTACGACCATCCCGACGCGATGCTCACCGGCGTCGAGACGCGCACCTCCTCCCCCGTCCGCATCACCCGCGGCCAGGATCATCACAGCCTCAACACCCGCAACCTGTTCCCCGCCGGCGAGGGCGCAGGCTACGCCGGCGGCATCCTCTCCGCCGCCATCGACGGCATCAAGACCGCCGAGGCCGTCGCGCTCAGCATCAACGCCGCCTAACCAAACGAACCGTTCCCCGGCGCAGGCCGGGGCCCAGACGCAACCGCTTCACCTAGACCCCGGCCTCCGCCGGGGCACGCTCATAGGCAGTCCACAACCCCAGCCAACCCATCCACCGCGACCGCCAGTTCGCGGTCCAGATGCCCCAGCAACGCCGTCCACCCGGACAGTCCGTCCAGCTCCCCCGGCCCGTCCGACACGCCGCGCAACCCGATCACCGGCACCCCGAACCGCGCGCAGGCCCGCACCACCGCGAACGTCTCCATATCGACCATGTCGGCGTCCACCGCGTCGAAGCCCTTGCCCCACACGATGTCCGCCCCGCTCGACAGCGTCGCGGTCGGCACCCCCGGCAACGGGGTCGTCAGCGGGATCACCGCGGGATGATCCGCAAACGGCGTCACCCCGCGTGCGAAGCCCAGCCGCGTCGCATCCATGTCGCGCCACGATACGCCCGAAACCTGCCACACCGTGCCGAGTGGACAGCGCCGCGATCCCGCAGAGCCCAGCGACACCACCAGGTCCGGCCGCCGCCCCTCGCTCTCCAGCCGCTGCAACGCCGCCGCGGTCGACAGCGCCGCCTCGACCGGCCCCACACCGGTCAGCAGCGGAGCGATCCGCCGGCGCAGTTCCTGCCCATATTCCTGTTCCACCGCCATCGCGAACAGCACACGCCGTCCCGCAATCTCGTCCACCATCATCGCCCGCGCTCCACCAAGGGGTCGCGCGACCCTTAGCGTCCCAGCGGCGACCCGGCATAGTCCACCAGCAACGCGGCGACGTCGTCATAGATCGCGATCGCCCCGGCTTTGACCAACACGTCGTCCGGGAACCCGCCCGATCGCACCGCGACCGCCACGATCCCGCACTTGCCCGCCGCCTCGACGTCGTAGGGCGTATCGCCCACCACGATCACCGCGTCCGCATCGATCCCGTCCAGCTTGCCCAGCGCCGTCGCGAAGATGTCCGGCGCCGGCTTGGTCTTCTCCACATCGTCGCTGCTGGTCGTCGCGGTCACCAGGTCGCGCGCGCCCAGCAGGTCGAGATAATGGTCGAGCTCGCCCTCCGATGCCGAAGACGCCAGCACGACCTTCTGCCCCAGCCCGGCCGCATGGCGCAGCAGCTCGTGCGCCTTCGCGAACGGCTTGGCCGTCTTGAGATACTTCGCCTTGAACACCTTACCGTGCGCCTCGCCCAGCGCCTCCTGCGCCGCTTCGTCCAGTTCGGGCAGCAGCGTCGGCACCAGCATGTCGGTGCCCTTGCCGATCTGGTCGTGCACCACCTGCCGGTCGAACGTCTTGCCGATCCCCGCGAACGCCGCCTCCCACGCCAGCACATGCATGTCGTTGGTATCGACCAGCGTGCCGTCGATGTCGAAGAGGATGGCCTTGATCTTCATGGTGGGTTCCCGGATTTGGCAGGGCGGCGGCGCATGGAATGGCGGCCGCTCGCCGATCTGCTCGGCCGCGTGTCATGGATATGTCGCAGACCGAAGATGACGCGGACACAATGCGCGATCGCCCGATGGGTTGCATCAAGCAACCGCACAATATTGCCGACCATTGTGATACCTCTTGCCCGATCGCCAGCAGTTCTGGCGGGTCTGGAATGACGATGCGATCTTGCCCACATCAATAGAACGGCGCCGAAACATTATCTCCCCACGCCTTGATGTAGATCAACATAGTAGAATAGTACCAGGATTTTACTGCCCAGCGGGAACGATCCACGGACGCAGGCGGTTGTCCTGGCATCGTCGCATCGGCTCGGTGCCAGCGTGGCTGTCCTTCACGGAACGCCCCGTCCCCGACCGTCAGGCGACCCGCCGGCCCGCACGCGACCAACGTCGCGGGGCCGGTTCGACACGATCAACAGACGGAGATTTTCGATGCGCGCACTGGTCTGGCACGGAAAAGGTGACGTTCGCGTCGATACTGTCAAGGATCCCGAGATCAAGCATCCGCGCGATGCGATCATCAAGGTCACGGCCTGCGCGATCTGCGGCTCCGATCTCCACCTCCTCGACGGCTACCAGCCCACGATGGAGGCCGGTGACATCCTCGGTCATGAGAATATGGGCGAAGTCGTCGCCCTCGGGTCCGAAGTCACCAACCTGAAGATCGGCGACCGCGTCGTCGTGCCGTTCACGATCAGCTGCGGCGAATGCTTCTTCTGCAAGAAGGGGCTGTTCTCCGCCTGCGAACGGACTAATCCGAATTCTGATCTCGCGATCGCGGCGATGGGCCATTCGCCCGCCGGCCTGTTCGGGTTCAGCCACATGCTCGGCGGCTATTGCGGCGGCCAGGCCGAATATCTCCGCGTGCCGATGGCCGATTTCGGCCCGATCAAGGTACCGGACAACGTTACCGACGAACAGGCGCTGTTCCTGTCCGACATCTTCCCGACCGGCTACATGGCCGCCGAGAATGCGAACATCGAAGAGGGCGACACCGTCGCGATCTGGGGCTGCGGTCCGGTTGGTCAGTTCGCGATCCGCTCCGCGCTAATGCTCGGTGCCGGCCGCGTGATCGCGATCGACGAAGTGCCGGAACGGCTCGCCATGGCCGAGGCCGGCGGTGCCGAGACGATCAACTTCGCCGAGGTCGAGAGCGTCTATGACGAGCTGCAGTTCCGCACCAAGGGTCGCGGACCGGACAGCTGCATCGACTCGGTCGGTGCCGAAGCATCGGGCCATGGCTCGGTGGATGCGGTGATCGACAAGGTGAAGGCCGCGGCCTTCCTCGCGACCGACCGCGTCCATGTGCTGCGTGAAGCGATCATGAGCTGCCGGATGGGCGGCACCGTTTCGATCCCCGGCGTCTATGTCGGCATGGGCGACAAGATCCCGATCGGCGCGATGATGAACAAGGGCCTGACCATCAAGACCGGTCAGACCCACGTCCAGGCCTACACCCGGCCGCTGCTCGCCCGGATCGAGGCGGGCGACATCGACCCGAGCTTCGTCGTGACCCACCCGGCCAGCCTCGAAGACGCGCCGGAAATGTACCAGAAGTTCCGCGACAAGCAGGACGGCGTCATCAAGGTCGTGCTGCGCCCCTGATCCCGACCCGACCCGAACGATACCGCTTCGCGCCAGACGCGGGGCGGTATCGTCCGTTCTGGCTGCTGCCACATTCGAAGGAACGACGATGAGCGACACGGTCCCCACCCCCGTCCCCGGCAATCCCGAAACCAAGGGCCAGCCCGACGGCGTCTCCGGCTCCCCCGGCAACGGCGAGCCGCACGGCCGCTCGGTCATGGGTGAAAGCGGCGGGGCCGCCTATCCCAACCCGCATTCCAAGACCGCCGACGTCAACGACGACAGCCCGTCGACCGACCAGTCCGGCGAACCGACCGAGGATATCAGCGAACCCGGCACCGTCCCCGGCACGATCGGCAGCGAAGTCGCCGACCATGATCGCCCGCTCCCCGTGCCGGCGCCCGATCGGCAGACACGCGACGTGAAGACCGAGAGCGGGTCGTTCACCGTCCTCGAAACCGACGGCGTGGCGCAGGCCGCGACCACCGGCAAGATCGGTACGGACGCCCCTTACGAGCGCGAGCAGGAGCAGCCCGGCTCCGGCTGAGCCCCCGTCGAGGCCCGGTCGCGCCTACAGGGCCAGGTGCGACCGGATCATCCGCAACGTCACGATCAGGCCCTCTTCTTCCCATTCGTAACCGATCGTCCCGCCGAGCTGCCTCGACACGCTGCGGTCGACCAACCGGGTCCCGAACCCGCTTTTCTCCGGCGGCGCCTTCACCGGCGGCCCGCCGCGCTCTACCCAGGTCAGCACCACATCGCCGCCGTCCGATGCACTCGTCACGTCCAGCGTGCCTTCGGGGGCCGACAGCGCGCCATATTTCATCGAATTGGTCGCCAGTTCGTGGATCACCAGCGCCAGCCCCATCGCCGCGGCCTGACCCACGCCCATCCGCTCGACAGACACGCGGATCCGCCCCGAAAACGCGCCCATGTCGTCATAGGGCTTCAACACGACGGACAGCAGGTCGCCCAGCAACGCGGCATCGCCCTGCCCCTCCGGCAACGGCCGGACCAGGTCGTGCGCGCGGTCCAGCGCGAACAGCCGCTCGGTCAGCTGGCTCGCCATTTCCTCGATGTTCGTCGCCGACCGCGACGTGATCGCGGTCAGGCCGGTGGCGATGGTCAGCAGGTTCTTGACCCGGTGGCTCATCTCCCCGGCCAGCAGTTCATGGCCTTCCTCGGCCTGCTTGCGCCCCGTCACGTCCAGGAAGATGCCGAACATCGTCCGCCCGACGATCCCGACATCGTCGCCCTCGCCGCGCGCCGCGATCCAGCGCACCTCGTTGCCCACCATGATCCGGAAATCGGTCTCGTACCGCCCCAGCGTCGCGCGCATGGCGTTGAACGCGGCGCGCACCCGATCGCGGTCGGCGGGGTGGATGTTGGCGGACAGTTCCTCGAACCCGACGTCGGGCTGCCACTCCATGCCCCACAAGGCGAAGCCCTGCTTGTCCATCGTGAACGCGTCGCTATCGACGTTCCACGCCCATAACGCGACACCGGCCGCGTTGACCGCCAGGCGCAGATGCTCGGGCGACCAGACATGCGCCTTGGGTATTTCCTTGATCATTGGACTCCCCCCGAATGCGCCGCACGATGCTTGCATAGACTCGGCAAACGGCTTGGCAAAGCCTCGCGCAGCCCGCAACCCGGCGTTTACATGCATCCGCACTATATCTGCTTCGCCGCCACGAACCTCGGCTCCATTGCGGTCGCGGCGATCATAACCTAGGTAAACTTCCTCTATTTCTTTGCGAGCAGGCGGCCTTGACCGACACGAACGATCACGCCGCCACCGGCGTGCCGAAAATGACGGCCGATGCCGCCCGTATCGCGGCCGAACTGGTGGGCGAGGATGTCGGCACCGATCCGTTCGTCGCCGCCGTGCGCGCCACGCGCATGCCCATGATCGTCACCAACCCGCGGTTGCCCGACAATCCCGTGGTGTTCGTCAACAACGCCTTCTGCCGGCTGTCCGGCTACGAACGGGACGAGATCCTGGGCCGCAACTGCCGCTTCCTGCAGGGGCCGGAAACCGATCCGGCGACGGTCCAGCGGATCCGCGATGCGGTGACGCGCGTCGAACCGATCGAAATCGACATCCGCAACCACCGCAAGGACGGCGAACCGTTCTGGAACCGCCTGCTGCTGGCGCCGGTCTACGATACGGAGGGCGTGCTCGCCTATTTCTTCGCCAGCCAGCTGAACGTCACGATCGAACGCGAACGGTTGCAGGGGCTGGAATCGAGCAACGCCTCGCTGATGGCGGAGCTGACCGACCGGCTGTCGGCGCAGGACCAGCATGAGCGCGAACTCGCCTTCACGTTGAAGGCCGCGCGGTTCGGCACCTGGAGCCTGGAGATCGCGACCAACCGCCTGACCGTCTCGGCCACCTGCAAGGAGATCTTCGGCCGCCCGGTCGACAAGCCGTTCACCTACGAGGACCGGCTCGCCGCGATCCACCCGGACGACCGTGCCAAGAGCATCGACGAGGTGCGGCGCTGCGTCGAGGCCGGCACCGACTACGACGTCACCTACCGCATCATCCGCCCCGACGGCGAAATGCGCTGGATCGGATCGCGCGGGCAGCCCTTCTTCAACGCGGACGGCACCGCGCTGCGCATCGCCGGCGTGTCGACCGACATCACCGACAAGACACGCAGCGACGCGATGCGCGCGGCGCTGGTCGAACTGGGCGACGTGTTCCGCGACACGGTCGAACCCGACGACATCCTGTTCTCCGCCGCACGCATCATCGGCCGCACGCTCGGCGTCTGCCGGGTCGGTTACGGCGAGGTCGACACCGTCGCCGAAACCATGGACGTCGCGCGCGACTGGACCGCGCCCGGCATCGCCTCGCTCGCCGGCACGCTCCGCTTCCGCGATTACGGCAGCTACATCGACGACCTGAAATGCGGCGAGGAAGTGTGCTTCGCCGACGCACGCACCGATCCGCGCACCGCCGCCCACGCTCCTGCGCTGGAGGCGATCAGCGCGCGCGCCATGATGAACATGCCGCTGATCGAACATGGCGAATTCGTCGCGATGCTGTTCCTCCACGACGCCGGCCACCGCCGCTGGCGCGACGACGAGATCGCCTTCATCCGCGAAGTCGCCGAACGCACCCGCATCGCGGCCGAGCGCCGCCGCGCCGAACATGAACTCTCCGCGCTCGCCGCCTCGCTCGAACAGCAGGTCGTGGCGCGGACCAGCGAGCTTCAGAACGCCGAAGACGCGCTCCGCCAGTCGCAGAAGATGGAGGCGGTCGGCCAGCTGACCGGCGGCGTCGCGCATGATTTCAACAACCTGCTCACCGTCATCCGCTCCGCCACCGACCTGCTCAAGCGCCCAGGGCTCAGCGCGGAACGGCGCGAACGCTATATCGACGCCATCTCCGACACTGCGGATCGCGCCGCCAAGCTGACCGGACAACTGCTCGCCTTCGCCCGCCGCCAGGCGCTGAAGCCGGAGGTCATCGACGTCGGGCAGAGCCTGCGCGTCATCTCGGACATGCTCGGCACGCTCACCGGATCGCGGATCGTGATCGACATCGATCAGCCGGACGCGCCCTGCTTCACCAACGTCGATCCCAGCCAGCTCGACACCGCGCTCGTCAACATGTCGGTCAACGCGCGCGACGCGATGGGCGGCGCCGGCCGGCTCGCGATCACCGTGCGTCCCGCGACCGGGATCCCCGCCCTCCGCGCCGATCCTGCCGTCACCGGCCGCTACGTCGCGATCGCGATCAGTGACACCGGTTCGGGCATCGACCCGGACAAGCTCGACCGGATCTTCGAACCGTTCTTCACCACCAAGGACGTCGGGCAGGGCACCGGCCTCGGCCTCAGCCAGGTGTTCGGCTTCGCCAAGCAATCGGGCGGCGACATCCGCGTCGAAAGCCGCCCCGGCCACGGCACCACCTTCACGCTCTATCTGCCGCAGGTCGACCGGGCCGAACCCGCCGCCACGACCGACATCGCGGAGGGCCCCGCCGAAGGTCACGGCCTGCGCGTGCTGGTGGTCGAGGACAATCACGAGGTCGGCCATTTCACGACGCAGTCGCTCGCCGAACTCGGCTACGTCACCACCTGGGCCGCCGACGCACAGGAGGCGCTCGCCGAACTCGCCAGCGACGCGGGCCGCTTCGACATCGTGTTCTCCGACGTCGTCATGCCCGGCATGAACGGCATCGACCTCGCCCGCACGATCCGCGAAACCTACCCGACGCTCCCCGTCGTCCTCACCTCGGGCTACAGCAACGTCCTCGTCGAGGACGGCACCCACGGCTTCGAACTCCTCCACAAACCCTACAGCGTCGAACAGGTCTCCCGCGTCCTCCGCAACGCGGCTGGGTAAGGGGCAAACGACTCAGGGTTTACCCACTCCCAAACCCGTTCGGTTCGAGCCTGTCGAGAACGCCGCGCAACGCTCGTCGCAAACTCAACCTATAAAGCCCGCGCATCCCGAGCGAAGTCGAGGGACCCTTCGAGCGAAGCCGAGAAGCCAACAGCACCCCAAAACCAACCCCGGCAAACAGCTACCGATCCAATTCCAAAACCTCCCCCAGCCCCGGCACGAACTCGATCATTCGCTCCAACGGAGCCCCCGCCCAAGCCGCCCGCAACGCCGCGATCGGCCCGCCATGCGCCACCACCAACACCACGCCCCCCAACGGCAAATCATCCCAAGCCGCCAGCGCCCGCAAAGACAAATCGAGCCCGGTCTCCCCACCCCCAGGCCGAAACCCGGTCGGATCGGTCATGATCCGATCCATCAAATCGCCAGTCTCACGCCAGATCGCATCCCACCGCCGCCCCTCCCAGGATCCGAAATCCCGCTCCAGCCACCGCGCATCGCTCAGCACCGGACACCCCACCCGCGCCGCAACCCGCTCCGCCAACCGCCGCGTCCGCACGGCCCCGGAATGCACCACCACATCCGGCCGCCGCGCGCTCAAATCTTCGACCAGCCCACGCGCCAGCAAGGCCCCCGCCCGGCTCCACCCCATGTCGGACCGCCCGTAACACCGCCCCACCCAGGCCCGCGCCACCGGCGGATGCCGCACCAGCAGCACCGTCCCCGTCACGCCATCCCCGCCGCGAGCAGCACCGCCAGCTGCCCCATATAGGCCGCGAACCCGAGACAATCCCCCGTCGACCCGCCGATCCGCCCGCGCAGGAACCGTGCGATCCACCACAGGAACACCACACCCGCGCCCGCAGTGAACACCAGCGCCGCCGGATCGTGCATCACCAGCAACACCACCCCCGGCACGGTCAGCAACAGCGCGCCAGCCAAGCGCCGCAAAGGCATCCCCCGCCCGATCCGCGCCGCAAGTCCGGTCCCCGCCGCCACCGGCGGCAGGATGTACGCCAGCAGCACCGCCCACAGCCGCCCGACCGTCGCCGCCGCCACGATCGCCGCCACAGCGATGCCCGCCGGCAACGCCACGATCGCCGCGACCCGTAAAGCCACCGACAACCCCAGCCCCAGCGCGCCATAGCTCCCGATCCGGCTGTCGCGCATGATCCGCAGCGCATCGTCACCGCGCGCGATCCCCCCGAAGGCGTCGCAGAAATCGGCCACCGCATCCTCGTGAAACGCACCGGTCAGCAACGCCTCGACCATCAGCGCCAGCACCGCCGCCACCACCGGCGGCCACACCAGCCCCGCCGCCACATAAACCCCCGCCGTCACCCCCCCAATCAGTGTTCCGACCAGCGGCAGCCACGCCATCGCGCGGGTCAGCCCGTCACCCGCCTGCGCCCCCGTCAGCCGCGCCAGCACCGGCACCGGCAACCGCGTCAGGAACTGCACCGCCATAAGCGGCGGCGCCCACCCCGGCGCGCGATCTGACGCGTCCATCAATCCGCCCGCTCCGCGCCGATCGCGTCCAGCCGCGCGACATCGCCCATCATCGCCGCGGCCGCATCGAGCAACGGTAACGCCACCAGCGCCCCGCTCCCCTCGCCCAGCCGCATCCCCCAATCGAGCAACGCTTCCAGCCCCAACTGCGCCAGCGCCGCCCCATGTCCCGGCTCCGCCGACCGATGCCCCGCGATCATCGCGTCCACCGTCCCCGGCGCCAGCCGCTCCGCGATCAGCGCCCCCGCCGTCGCGACATACCCGTCGAGCAACAACGTCGCCCCGCGCTCCGCCCCACGCGCGAAGAACCCCGCCATCGCCACGATCTCATACCCAGCGACCGACGCGATCGCCGCCACCGGATCGGCCTCCGCCGAAGCCCGCGCCACCGCAGCCTCCACGACCCGCGTCTTCACCGCCAGCACCGCATCATCGGCCCCCGCCCCGCGCCCCACCGCATCCGCCACGCCCGCCCCGGCCAGCAGCATCGTGATCGCCGCGGCCGGCGTCGTGTTCCCGATCCCCATCTCCCCTGCGATCAGCAGCGCCGCACCGTCGTCCACCGCACGATCCGCCTCGTCCGCCCCGAGGCCCCAAGCCGCCGCGAACTGCGCCGCATCCATCGCCGGCCCGTCCGCCAGGTTCGCCGTCCCCTCCGCAATCCGCGCATCGCGGTAGAAGCCCGGCGGATCGTCCGGCCGCGCGCCCATCACTCCGACATCGACCAATCGAAGATCGCACCCATGCGCCGCCGCCAGCGCGTTGCTCGTCGCCCGCCCCGCCAAAATCGTGCCGACCATCATCCCCGTCACCGCCGACGGCCATGCCGAAACCCCCGCCGCGACACAGCCGTGGTCGCCGGCGAACAGCACGATCCGCCGCGGCCGCGTCCGCGGATCGATCCGCCCCTGCGTCCGGGCCAGCCGCACCGCGATGTCCTCCAGCCGCCCCAGGCTGCGCTTCGGCTTGGCCAGCGCATCGATGTGCGCCCACACATCCGCATCGTCGATCATCGCGCGTCCTTCGCTATTCTCACGATCGCATCCACGTCGAGCACCCGCTCCAGCACCGCCGCGATCCCGTCGAGCGCCGCATCGATCGCCTCGCGCCGCTCCAGCCCGTCCGACGCCGCGCCCAGCTCCGCCAGCAACGCCGCGCGCGCCTCCGCCTGATCGAACAAGCCGTGGACATAACAGCCCGCAACCTGCCCGTCGCGCGCGCTCGTCCCGTCCGCCCGCCCGTCCGCGAACCGCAGCAGCGCCGGCGACCCCGCATCGACCGAAGTGATCCCGGCATGAATCTCGTAGCCAGCAAACCCCGCGCCGGACCCGACCAGGCTCCCCGTCACCGGCCGCACTAGCTTGTCCGCCCCGATCGCCGTCTCGATCGGCAACAGCCCCAGCCCCGGCACCGTCGCGGCAACCCCCTCGATCCCGTCCGGATCGGCCACCGTCCGCCCCAGCATCTGGTACCCGCCACAAATCCCCAGCACCCGCCCGCCGCGCCGGACATGCGCGGCAATGTCGACGTCCCAGCCCTGCGCGCGCAGGAAACCCAGGTCGGCGACCGTCGCTTTCGTCCCCGGCAACACCACCAGCGCCGCATCGCCCGGGATCGGCCGCCCCGGCGGAATCATCGCCAGCCGCACGCCCGGCTCATGCGCCAGCGCATCGAAATCGTCGAAATTCGCGATCCGCGACAGCATCGGCACCGCGATCAGCGGCCCTTCGCCCACCCCGTCGCCGCGCCCCAGCGCCACCGCATCCTCCGCCGGCAACCGCGCCGCATCGGCCAGCCAGGGCACCACTCCGATGCTCGCCCAGCCGGTCCGCTCGACGATCGCCCGCACCCCGTCGTCGAACAGCGTGGGGTCGCCGCGGAACTTGTTCACGATGAACCCGCGGATCATCGCCGCATCGGCCGGATCGATCACCGCCTGCGTGCCGACCAACGCCGCGATCACCCCGCCGCGATCGATATCGCCGACCAGCACCACCGGCACGCCCGCCGCGCGCGCAAAACCCATATTGGCGATGTCGCTCGCCCGCAGATTGATCTCCGCCGGCGATCCCGCCCCTTCGACCACGACGATATCGGCCTCCGCCGCCAACCGGTGATACGCGCCCAGCACCTCGCCCAGCAGGTCGGGTTTCCGCCGCCAGAATTCCCCCGCCGCCATCGTGCCGCGCGGTTTGCCCGCCACCACCAGCTGCGACGTCCGGTCGCTCTGCGGCTTCAGCAGGACCGGGTTCATGTCGACGCTCGGCGCCACGCGCGCGGCTATCGCCTGCAACGCCTGCGCCCGGCCGATCTCGCCGCCGTCCGCGGTCACTGCGGCATTGTTCGACATGTTCTGCGGCTTGAACGGCCGCACGGACAGCCCGCGATTGGCCAGCGCGCGGCACAGCCCGGCGACCAGCACCGACTTGCCGACGTCCGACCCCGTCCCCTGCAACATCACAGCGCCCATGCGCAGGCTCCCACCACGATCCACATCAACAGGCACGCACCCCGGTACACACTCAAAGCCCGCGCCAGATCCGCCGCCCGCGGCAACATACCCTCGCCCAGCACGGCGCGCGCCGCCGGCACGCCGTCATAGCGCACCGCCCCGCCCAGCCGCCGCCCGATCGCTCCCGCCATCGCCGCCTCCGGCCAGCCCCCGTTGGGCGACGAATGCCGCGCAGCATCGCGCAACATCGTCCGCCACCCGCCCCGCCCGGCGAGACAGATCAGCGCCCCCGCGATCCGCCCCGGCACCCAGTTCACCACATCGTCCGCCCGCGCCGAAGCCCAGCCGAACCAGACGAACTGCGGCGTCCGATGCCCCACCATCGAGTCCGCCGTATTGATCGCCTTCGCCGCGAACAGCCCGGGCAACCCGCCGAGCAGCAACCAGAACGCCGGCGCGACCACCCCGTCGCAGAAACTCTCCGCCAGACTCTCGATCGCCGCCGTCGCGATGCCCTGTTCGTCCAGCGCATCGGTATCGCGCCCGACGATCATCGCCACCGCCCCACGCGCCGCGGGCAGATCGCCCGCCGCCAACGGCACCAGCACCGCACGGACATGATCGTGCAAACTCCGCTGCGCCAGCCCGGTCGTCCCCGCAGCCACCACGATCACCCAGCCCCAGCCGACCCCCAGCCGCTCGATCGCCAACCCGACCGCCACCGCCACGCCGATCAGCAACAGCAAAAGCGCCACGCCACCCGCCCGCTGCCGCATTGCACTCCCGCGGTTCCAGCGCCGTTCAACCGCCGCAATCAGCGCACCGACCGCCATCACCGGATGCGGCCAGCCCCGCGGATACCCCACCGCCGCCTCGACGATCAGCACGGCCAGCAGCAGCGCCGCATGGTTCACCGCCCGATCGGCAGAATGAACCGCTGCCCCGCCGGCGTCACCCCGATCTCCACCGCGACGCCGTAGGTCTCGGCGATGAGCGGCGCGGTCAGCACGTCGTCCGCCGGCCCGGCCGCCACGACCCGCCCGCCGCGCATCAGCACCGCATCGTCCGCGATCCGCGCCGCCAGGTGCAGATCGTGCAGCACCAGCACAACCCCACCACCCGCTGCCGCCACGCTCCGCAACCGGTCGAGCACGTCGATCTGGTGCGCAGGGTCCAGGCTCGCCAACGGCTCGTCCGCCAGCAGCCAGTCCGGCTCGCCCGCCAGCACGCGCGCCAGCAAGGCCCGCCCGCGCTCGCCACCCGACAACCGTTCGACGCCTCGCCCGGCCAGCGCGGTCATGTCGGTCGCCGCCAGCGCGCGCGCCACCGCCGCATCGTCCGCCGCGGTCGCCCCCCACCGCCCGCGATGCGGCAACCGGCCGAGCGCCACCAGCGTCGCGACGTCGATATCCCAATGCACGTCCGCCGCCTGCGGCAACAACCCGATCGCCCGCGCCCGCGCGCGCCGCTCGATCGCCTGTACATCCACCCCGTCGAGTGAAGCCGCGCCCTGGTCCGGCACGCGCAACGCGGCCAGACAGCTCAGCAGCGTGCTCTTCCCCGCGCCGTTCGGCCCCAGCAACGCCGTCACGCGGCCCTGCCGGAACGCGACGCTGACATCGTCCAGCACGCGATTGCCGCCCAGCGTCAGCCCGATCCGGTCGGCCGCCAGCACGCTCATGCCAGCCGCCGCCGCATGCGGATCAGCAGATAGAGGAAGAACGGCCCGCCCAGCATCGACATCGCGATCCCCAGCCGCAGCTCGCTGACCGTCGGCGCCAGCCGCACCAGGCTGTCCGCCAGCGTTAGCAGCAGCGCGCCCCCCAGCGCCGACGGCAGCAGCACCGCCGACGGCCGGTTGCCCGCGAACGGCCGAACCATATGCGGCACGATCAGCCCGACGAACCCGATCACGCCCGCCGACGCCACCGCCGCCCCGACGGTCAGCGCGATGCCGGCGATCACCACCCATTGCAGCCGCCCCGGATCGACCCCCATCGACCGCGCCGCCTGCTCCCCCAGCGTCAGCGCGTCGAGCGACCGCGCCGTCGTCGCCAGCAACCCGGCCCCGATCACGATGATCGGCAACGCCACCTTCACATCGTCCCAGCTGCGATCGGTCAGCGCCCCGAGCAGCCACGTCACGATCTGCGACGACACGAACGGCGTCGGCGCAAGGCTGATCGCCAGCGCGGTCAGCGATCCGGCGATACTCGTCAGGATCATCCCCGCCAGCGTGAACAGGATCAGGCTGCCCGACCGCCCGGCGATCAGCGCGAGCAGCGCCATCGTGCCCGCCGCCCCGACCAGCGCGAAGGTCGGCAACAGCCAGATCTGCGCGGCATAACCGAAATACAGCGACACCACCGCGCCCAGCGCCGCACCCGACGACACGCCGAACAGCCCCGGATCGGCCAGCGGATTGCGCAGATACCCCTGCATCACCGCCCCCGACAGGCCCAGCGCGGCCCCGACCAGCAACGCCATCACGGTCCGCGGCAAACGCAGTTCGACGATGATGATCGACCGCGGATCGGCGGCGGTCCAGGCGTCCAGCGGCACCCACACTTTCCCCGACGCGACCGACAGGCACACCGCGAGCAGCACCCCGACCAGCAGCGCGAAGTTCAGCCGCGTCACGCGCCCATCTCCCGCCGCACCTGCCGCAACCGCGCCATCGCCGCGATGATCGTCGGCCCGCCGCAGTTCATCAGGCGGGTCGGATAGGGGGCGACCCGGATCCGCTGCGCCAGCCGCCTGATCGCCGGATGCCCTACCAGCCGGTCCTCACCTACCTCCGCCGCGCCGACCGACAGCAGCACGCGTGGCGGTGCGGCGACCAGATATTCCAGCGGCAGCACGTCCCATTTCTTCAGCCCGTAGACCGCGCTCATGTTGCGGAACCCGGCGCGGCCGAGCAGTTCGTCCGACAGCGTGCCCGCCCCCGGTACCAGCCCGCCCGATTGCCAGATCAGCGCCGGCACCCGCGCGCCGCCCGCCTGCCGCGCCGCCGCCGCAATCCGCGCCGCCAGCACCGCGCCGCGGTCCGGATGCCCCGTGATCCGCCCGATCTCGCGCACCTGCGCCACGCTTTCGGCCACCGAATCCGGCACCGGAAACTGCACCAGCGCGATCCGCATCCGTTTTAGCGCGGCGATCGTCGCGGGCGCGACATGCGGCCCGGTGATGACCATGTCGGGGGCCAGCGCGACCACTTCCTCCGCCGTGCCGGACGTCGCGCGGAACGCGTTGGCCTGCGCCAGCGGGATCGACGTCGCGCGCGGGTCCTGCGAATAGTGGCTGATCCCGGCGATCTGTCCGCGATCCGCGACCTGCATCAGCACCGCGTCAACGCACGGATTGATCGACACGATTTTGGGCCCGCGAGCCACCCGTGCCGGCGCCGCCGACACCAGCGACAACGAAGCGACCGCCAGCCCCAGCCCCAGCCCGCAGACCCGGCGACCGATCAATATTCGACCCCCCGCTGCGCCTTGAACCCGGCCTTGTACGGATGCTTCACCTCGGTGAAATCGGTCACCAGGTCGGCGATCTCCAGCAGTTCCGGCTTCGCGCCGCGTCCGGTGATGCAGATATGCTTGGTCAGCGGCCGATCGCGCAGGAACGCCACGATCTCCGCGATCGGCAACGTATCGTCGCGCAGCACGATGTTCAGCTCGTCCAGGATGACGAAATCGATCTCCGGGTCGAGGATCATCGCCTTCGACCGTTCCCACGCCGCGCGCGCCGCCTCGATATCCAGCGCGCGGTCCTGCGTGTCCCAGGTGAAGCCTTCGCCCATCACCTCGAACGTCGCGAGATCGGGGTGCGCTTCGAAGAAGTTGCGCTCGCCCGTCTCCCACTTGCCCTTCACATATTGCAGGATCGCGACCTTCAGGCCCCAGCCGATGCTGCGGATCGCCATCCCGAACGCGGACGACGACTTGCCCTTGCCGTTCCCCGTGTGGACGATCAGCAGCCCGCGCTCCAGCGTGCGCCGCGCCTGCATCTTGGCGCGTGCTTCGGACAGCCGCACCATCCGCGCATTGTGGCGGGCGAAATCGTCGGTCGTATCGGTCATGATCTGAACTCGGCTAGAGCGGCGGCAAGGCGGGTCTGTTCGACGGTGCCGCGCGGCAGCCCGATGCGCAAGCGATCCGGCCGCCCCGCGAACGGCCGCGTCAAAATGGCATGGCGGGCGAGCACAGCGAACAGCTCGACCGCGCGCTGACACGCCACCAGCCGGAACAGCGGCGCCCGCCCCACGACCGCCAACCCCGCGCCGTCGAGCACCGCATCGAGCTGCTCGCCCGCCTCAGCGATCCGCCCCGCCTGCGCCGTCCGCCAGCTCGCATCGGCATAAGCCGCCGTCCCGATCGCCACCGCAGGCGACGACACCGGCCAATCGCCCAGCATCGTCCGCATGCCGCCGGCCAGCCCCGGCCCCGTCACCACGAACCCCAGCCGCAGCCCCGGCAGCCCATAGAATTTCCCGAACGACCTGAGCACGATCAACTCGTCCGAAGCCTCCCCACACAACCCCTGCGCAGGATCGGCATAAGCCTCGTCCACAACCACCGTCATCCGCGCCGCCAGCCCACGCAGCACCGCCGGATCGGCCACCCGCCCATCCGGGTTCGCCGGGCTCGCCAGCACGAACAGGTCGTGATCCGCAACCTCGCCGACATCCCCCACGGCCACCGCATCCGGCCACGCCGCGCGGTGCCCGGCATAACCCGGCGCCAGCACCGCCGCCCGCCGCGCGCCCAGCAACGGCGCGAGCAACCGCATCGCCAGGTCGGTCCCCGGTACCGCCACGACACCCGCCGGGTCCGCCCCGAACGCCGCCGCCGCACACGCCTCAAGCCCAGCGATCGCCCCCGGCTCCGGCAACCGCTCCAACCCGAGCGCGACGCCCTCGAAGGGCCAGCTCCACGGCGCGATTCCGGTCGACAGGTCTATCCAGTCCGCCCCCCCGAGCGCCGCACGCGCCGCGTCCACCCGGCCGCCATGGCCGCAGAAGGTGTCGAGGACGCCCGCGTCGATCCCAGAGTCGACCATCGTCAGTAGGTCAGCCGGACCCCGCCGAACGCCCCGCGCCCCGGCTGCCCATATTGATAGATCGTCTGGTACCGCGCGTTGAACGCATTCTCGATCCGGCCATACACCTCGACATGCTCCCCCACCGGGAACGACGCGCGCACGTCGGCCACGACATAGCCGTCCAGCCGGCGCGCGTTCGACGCGTTGTCGAAACTGTCGCCGATCGCGGTGATCGTGGCCCCGGTCGTCAGCCTGAACGCCCAACGATAATCCGCATTGACGGTCACGCTGTCGCCCGGCCGCCGCGGCAGGTCGCGCCCGAAATTGCTGGTCCCCGCCGACCGGTTGACCGCATCGAGATAGGTGTAGCTCGCACTCACCGTAAACGCCTCGACCGGCCGCAGCAGCAGCGAGAATTCGACCCCCTGCGCGCGCGTCTTGGCGATATTGTCGTACGTCCCATCGGCGCGATCGGCGCAGATCCCGGTCAACGGCGCGGTGCACGACACGAAGGTGATCAGATCGCGCGACGTCCGCCGGAAGTAAGTTGCGCTCGCCTCGACCTTGCCGTCCAGCGCGCGCTGCGTGACGCCCGCATCCCACCCGCGCGACCGCTCCGGATCCAGCGCCGTGTTCCCATATTCGCTCTGCAACTGATACAGCGTCGGCGCCTTGAACCCTTCGGAATAGCTCGCCCGGAACGCCGTCGCGCCGTTGTTGGGCGAATAGACCCCGCTCCCCGAAAAGGTCGTCGCCCCGCCGAACACGTTGTGGTCGTCGTGCCGCACGCCGCCCGTCGCGGTCAGCCCGGCGATCGTCGTCACCGCCAGCTGCCCGTACACGCTGAAGATCCGCGCCCGCCCGCGCCCCACCGGGCCGCCATAGCTCGACGTCGAGAACCGCGAGACCTCGCGCTCCGCTCCGAACGTCGCGAACACCGCGGACGTCAGGTCGGCCACCCCCTGATATTCCAGCCGCTCGTTCCGCCCCTTGGCGGCGAACGTCTCGGTCGGCACCCCGTCCGGGTCGAAGTTACGCCGGTTCGTCTGCGTCCGCGCATAACCGAACCGGTTGCGCAACTTGCCGTCGAACAGCGCGGCGTTCAGCCCGGCATAACCCAGCCACTGCTCGCTCTTCCCATATTCGCGCGTGTCGCCGAACCCGAACGTGGGCGCCGGGAACCCGTCGATCTCGGTCCGCCCGTTCATGTAGAACCCGCGCAGATCGACCGACACGTTCGGCGCCAGCGCGATCCCGAGACTCCCGTTCGCGGCATAGTTCCGGAACCCGTCGCGCTCCGTCCCCGGCGCATAGGCCGAGACGCCGTCCGTCGTATAATATCCCCCTCCCAGGCTCGCCGACACCGGCCCGCTCTTGCCGGAGATGTTGGCGAACACCTGCCCCGTATCGTGCCAGCCGCCCTCGGCCCGCGCGTTAACCGCCAGCGTCTCGGTCGGCTGGCGCGTGATCAGGTTCACCACGCCGCCGATCGCCTGGCTGCCCCACAGCACCGACTGCGCGCCGCGCAACACCTCGATCCGCGTGATGTTGCCGATCAGCAGGTTGCCGAAATTGAACCCCCCGCCCGGCGAAGACGGATCGTTCAGCTTGATCCCGTCGATCAGCGCCACGGTCTGGTCGCTGTCCGCCCCGCGGATGTTGACCGACGTCGTGGTCCCCGGCCCGCCGTTGCGCGTCACGACCACGCCCGGCGTCTGGCGCAGCAGATCAGACACGACCGACGCCTGGCGCTGTGTGATCGTCTCGCTGTCCAGCACGGTCACCGCCTGGCCCACCGTCGCGATCGGCCGCGCCTCGCGGTTGGCGGTCACCACGATGTCGCGCCCGGCCTCCGCCGCCTGGGTCAGCCCGGCGGTCGATTGCGCACTCTGTTCGAACGCGAACGCAGGTGCAGCCGCAACGCACGGCAGCAGGATCAGATAGGAATAAGGCTTCACGGCAGGTCCCCCGGCAACAACTTACGGAGCCACGCGCAACGGTCCGCCGATCACCGGCGGTCCGTCGCGAACGACCCCAACACCGTCGTCACACGAGGTGAAACCTCGATCGCCCGGAACACCCCGTCCGCACGAAGGACAACCGCGACAGGCAGGTCTCCTGGCTCCCGGGTCGTCGCCTTGCCCGGCCTTCCCGGATCCGAAAATCCAGTGGCACGCAGATGGAGCAAGGCTCGCCGGTCACAGTTGCGGGGACAGCCCCGGATGACGCGCGTTGCCGCTCGCTTCCGGGTTCCCTTTTCATTCCATCTCTGGAAACCTGTCGCAAAAGCGCCAATACGAGCGGCCGGAGGCGAACACAAGATGACGACCACATTGTTCCTGGGCGGTGCCCGCTCGGGCAAGAGCCGGCTCGCGCTGACCGCGGCCGAACGCCATCCCGGCCCGCTCGCCTACCTCGCGACGGCAGAGGCGCACGACGACGAGATGGTCGACCGCATCGACCGCCACCAGGCCGAACGCAGCGACCGCTGGCGAACGGTCGAATGCCCGCTCGCGCTGCCCGAGGCGATCGCCGGCGTCGCGGACGGCGCGATCCTCGTCGACTGCCTCACGCTCTGGCTGTCGAACCTCATGCTCGGCGGGCATGGCGTCGCGGCGCGCTCCGCAGACCTGCTCGCCGCCATCGCCGCGACCGACCGCGCGCTGGTCATCGTCACGAACGAGGTCGGCATGGGCATCGTCCCCGATCACCCGCTCGGTCGCGCATTCCGCGACGAGGCCGGCCGCCTGAACCAGGCCATCGCCGCCGCGGTCGACACGAGCTGGTTCGTCGTCGCCGGCCTCGTCCTGCCGCTACGGCCCTACGAACCGGCGTAACGCGCCCGAAAAAAACGGATACGGTCCGGCTCCGCGATATTGTAACGCGGTTGGCCGGCGGCCCACGCCGGTTCGATCAGGGGGTTCAGCGTTGCGATATCTGGAGGCTTTCGACTGGAGCCGGACACCGCTCGGTCCGAAGCATGCCTGGCCGCAGGCACTCCGGACGACGCACGACATCATGATGTCCAGCGGCTTCGCGATGTGCGCCTCGTGGGGGCCGGACCGCACCTTCCTGTATAACGCCGCTTACGCCGCCTTCCTCGGCGCCCGCCATCCGGCGGCGCTGGGCCAGCCGATGGACCAGGTCTGGCCGGAAATCTGGGGCGACATCGAACCGCTCATCGCGCGCGCCATGGCCGGCGAAGCGGTGAAGCTCGACAACCTCCACCTCGCCATGACGCGCAACGGCTATGTCGAGGATACCTACTGGACCTGTTCGTACAGCCCGCTGCGTGACGGCGACGGCGGCGTCGTCGGGTTCCTCAACGTGGCCTACGAAACCACCCACGCGCTCGCCGCGCAGGAACGCGACCGCGTCAACGACGAACGCGTCCGGCTGGCGCTCAACGCGGGCGCGATCATCGGCACCTGGTTCTGGGATCTGCCCACCGGCCGCTTCACGATCGACGAACCGTTCGCACGCAGCTTCGGCGTCGATCCCGCGCTCGGTCGGGAGGGGCTGACGCTCGAACAGATCGTCGCCAGCGTCCATCCCGACGACGGCGACGGCCTGAGCGCCGCGATCGACGAGGCCATCGCCCGCGGCGGATCCTACGCGCACCAGTACCGCGTCCAGCGCCGCGACGGGAAATATTACTGGATCGAGGCGAACGGCCGTGTCGACCGCGACGCGGACGGCATCGCATCGATGTTCTCCGGCGTGCTGATCGATGTCGACGAACGCCGCGCGGTGGAGGCGGAACGCGACCGCGCGATCATCGCGCTGCGCACGCTCAACGACGAACTGGAACAGCGCGTGTCGGACCGCACCGCCGAACTGTTCAAGACCGAGGAGGCGCTCCGCCAGGCGCAGAAGATGGAGGCGGTCGGCCAGTTGACCGGCGGCCTGGCGCACGATTTCAACAACCTGCTCGCCGGCATTTCGGGCAGCCTGGAACTGATGGAGATGCGGCTGGCGCAGGGGCGCCACGCCGACGTCGCCCGCTACATGACCGCGGCCCAGGGTGCGGCGAAACGGGCGGCGGCGCTCACCCACCGGCTGCTCGCCTTCTCGCGCCGCCAGACGCTCGATCCCAAACCCACCAACGTCAACCGGCTCGTCGCCGGCATGGCCGAACTGATCCGCCGCACGGTCGGCCCGTCGGTCGAACTGGAGGTCAAGAGCGAAGACGGCCTGTGGCCCGCGCTGGTCGATGCGTCGCAGCTCGAAAACGCGCTGCTCAACCTTTGCATCAACGCGCGCGACGCGATGCCGAACGGCGGCCGCATCACGATCGCAACCGCCAACACCGGGTCCGACCGTGACGGCGGCCGGATGAAGGATCTGCCCGACGGCCACTATCTCTCGCTCTGCGTCACCGACACCGGCACCGGCATGCCGCCCGAGATCATCGAGAAAGTGTTCGAACCGTTCTTCACGACCAAGCCGATCGGCATGGGCACCGGCCTCGGCCTGTCGATGATCTACGGCTTCGCCAAGCAGTCGGGCGGTCAGGTCCGCATCCATTCGGTCGTCGGCGAAGGCACCACCGTCTGCATCTACCTGCCGCAACATCATGCCGAGGACAGCGAGGACCAGCCCCCCGAGATCCGGCTGCTGTCGCGCGCGGAACAGAGCGCGATCGTGCTCGTGGTGGACGACGAACCGACCGTCCGGCTGCTCGTCACCGACGTGCTGGAGGAGCTTGGCTACACCGTGATCGAGGCGGCCGACAGCCTGGAGGGGCTGCGCATCCTTGATTCCGACGTGCGCATCGACCTCCTGATCAGCGACGTCGGCCTGCCCGGCGGCATGAACGGCCGCCAGATGGCCGACGCAGCACGCCGGTCGCGCCCCGACCTGAAGGTGCTGTTCATCACCGGCTACGCCGAAAACGCCGCGCTCGGCACAGGCTCGCTCGACGGCGGCATGGCCGTCATCACCAAGCCCTTCCCCGTCGACGTCCTCGCCAACCGCGTCCGCGAAATGGTTGCGCAGTAGCCACCCCCAACCTCCGCCCATCCCGAGCGAAATCGAGGGAGCCGTCGAGCGCAGCCGAGACGCGCGACGCCCGACCCAACCTCACCCTCCCCCCAAACCGTCATCCCGGCGAACGCCGGGATCTCCCTCAGGTAAAGCGCTCACCCCCAGCCCAAGGGAGATCCCGGCCTCCGCCGGGATGACGTCGACGGTGCGTCAGGTTTGTCGGAAATACGTGGGAAAAGCCTCGACGCAGCAAGCAGGTCGAGCCAGAACCGCACCGCCAAGGACGAAGGGGACCCCGATGCGACGACCACTCTCTGCCGCACTCCTCCTCCTCGCCACACCAACCGTCCCAGCGATCGCCGCACCCCCACCCGGCACGATCCAGTCCTACGACACATACGGCGAATGGTTCGTCGCCTGCGACAACACGCTGACCTGCGTGGCACGCGGCTTCCCCGCTGACAGCTACCAGGGCGGACAGATCGAGATCGTCCGCGCCGCCGGCCCGCAAGGCACGCTCACCGCCTCGATCGACGCCGAACGACGCTTCACGCTCGCCGACATCCGCATCGACGGCAAACCCGCCATCCTCGCCGCCCCCGCATGGCGCCGCACCCCGGACGGCGAGAACAGCATCGCCACCACCGACCCCGCCGAGATCCGGCGCCTCGTCCGCCAGCTCCGCGACGCATCGAAGGTCACGCTGGGCCGCGACGCCACCGTCCCGCTGACCGGTTTCGCCGCCGCCATGCTGCGGATCGACGCGCGCCAGGGCCGGGTGAACGGCGTCACAGCGCTACTGAAACCCGGCTCCACCCCCGCCACCCGCGTGCCCGCCGCCCCGCCGCTCCCCCGGATCTCGGCGCGCGCCATCACCGCCAAACTCGCCCCCGGCGAGGCGCGCCGGCTGATCGCCGCCGTCCGCACCGGCCAGAAGGCGCTGTTCGCCCGCGAGGATTGCGAGGCGAACCCCAACGCCATGACGCCCGAGGCGCACGCGCTCGACGCCCGCCGCGCGCTCGTCCTGATCCCCTGCCTGATGGGCGCCTATCAGGGCTCCTCGCTCGCGTTCATCGCGCCGCGCGCCGGTGGTCCGTCGCGGCAATTGTTCGTGCAGCAACCCTATCTCGGCAACGCCGGCGACCGATCGACCGGAGCCTATTTCACCGAAGCCGAATTCGATCCCGCAACCGGCCGGCTCGCCATGGTCGCCAAGGGCCGCGGGCTCGCCGATTGCGGCATGTCGGCCACTTCGATCTGGGACGGCGAACGCTTCCGCCTGTCCGAACTCGCGTTCCAGCAGGCGTGCGGCGGCATGTCGCCCGGCGACTGGCCGACGCTGTTCCGCTCGGCCAACTAACCGCCACCCCGCTCTGGCGCGCCGCGAACGGTTGCGGTTATGGTCCCACACGTCAGGAGGATGGACACATGACCGACGACACCGAGACGACCGCCGCCATCGACGGCATGCGCGCGCATGTCAGCCACCTGCTGGAGCAGGAAGGCTATCGCGGCGTCGAGCTGGACGAGGACGGCGATGTCCGGTTCAAGGCGGAGGGCAGGTCGCTCCTCATGATCTTCAACACGCGCGATCCCGGCTATCTCCGGCTCGCCCTGCCGAACTTCTGGCCGATCGACGACGATGCGGAACGCACCCACGCCTACCGGATCGGCAACGGCATCACGCGCGACAACAAATGCGTGTCGGTCTTCGTCACCCCGAACGAGAATGTCTGGGCGACAGCCGAATGGCTGACCACCGGGCCGGAGGCGATCGACGGCGCGATGCTCGTCCGGCTGACCGAGATGCTGCTCGCCGCCGCGGGCGAATTCCACCGCGAAATGCAGGCGGCAGGGTGAGTAACAGCATGAAAGACGGCATGATCGTCGGCATCGACCTCGGTACCACCAACAGCCTGGTTGGCTACTGGCGCGACGGCGCGGCGCAGCTTGTGCCGAACGCGCTCGGCTCGGTCCTGACACCCAGCTGCGTCAGCCTGGACGACGACGGCAGCATCCTGGTCGGCGCCGCCGCACTCGACCGGCTGCGCACCCACCCGAACCGCACCGCCGCGGTGTTCAAGCGCACGATGGGCTCCACCCGCCACACCCGGCTGGGCAAGCGCGATTTCCTGCCGGAGGAACTGTCCTCCTTCGTGCTGCGCGCGCTGAAGGACGATGCCGTCGCGCATCTCGGCGTGCCGGTCACCGGCGCGATCATCACCGTGCCGGCCTATTTCTCCGATCCGCAGCGCAAGGCCACGCGCCGCGCGGCGCAGCTCGCCGGGCTCGGCACCGTCCGGCTGCTCAACGAGCCCACCGCCGCCGCGATGGCCTACGGGTTGCAGAGCGAGGCGGAGGGCACGTTCCTGATCTTCGATCTCGGCGGCGGCACGTTCGACGTGTCGGTGCTCGAACTGTTCGACGGCGTGATGGAGGTCCGGGCCAGCGCGGGCGACAATTTCCTGGGCGGCGAGGATTTCCGCCAGATCCTGACCGACGCCTTCCTGCGCGACGCGAAGGTGCCGGAGAAAGCGCTCGCCAACCCCGCCATCGCGCGGCGGATCGATGCCAATGTCGAACGCGCCAAGCGCGCGCTGTCGAGCGAGCCGACCGCCGAAATCGCGCTCGACTGGGACGATACGCACTACGCCGCCAGCTTCACCACCGAACAGTTCGAAACGCTGAGCGAACCGCTGCTCGAACGGCTGCGTCGCCCGATCCGGATCGCGCTCGGCGATGCGCGGATCGCGCGCGAGGCGCTCGACGCGGTAGTGCTCGCCGGCGGGGCGACGCGCATGCCGATGGTCCGGCGCGAGGCGACGAAGCTGTTCGGCCGCTTCCCGGTCGTCGATATCGACCCGGACGAGGTCATCGCGCGCGGTGCCGCGGTCCAGGCCGGGCTGCTGATGCGCGACGCGGCGCTGTCCGATCGCGTGATGACCGACGTCGCGCCCTATTCGCTCGGCACCGACATCCGCCGCCGACTGGACGACGGGCAATTCGTCGAAGGGTGGTTCGACCCGATCATCCCGCGCAACACGATCGTGCCCGCCAGCCGGGAAAAGAGCTACATCCCCACCTCGCCGACCAGCAAGGCGATGATCATCGATGTCTACCAGGGCGAAGCGCGCATGGTTCGCGACAACATCGCGCTCGGCCGGCTCACCGTCCCGCTCCCGTCCGGGAACGAGGCCGAACGCGCGGTCGACGTCCGGTTCACCTACGATGTCGACGGGCTGCTGGAGATCGAGGCCCGGCGCACCGGCAGCAGCGAGGTCCACCGCCTCGTCCTGCAGGAACTGGAAAGCGACATGTCGGAAGCGGAGATCGCGACCCGGCTGAAGGCGCTGTCCGCGATCAAGCTCCACCCGCGCGAAACGATCGAGAACCGCACGCTCCTCGCCCGCGGCGAACGCATGGTCGAGGAAGCGCAGGGCGACGCGCGCGAGGCGATCGCCATGGCGGTCAGCCAGTTCGAGGCCGTGCTCGAACGGCAGGACCCGGCGCAGGTCGGCGCGGCCCGCGACCAGCTGCGCGGCCAGCTCGACTGGTATGAGGGTCGGGTCTTCGCCGATGACTGACGCAGGCCACGGCTATCAGGGTTGTTTCGCGACGCTCGGCATCGCCCCCACGGGCGAGGTCCGCGCAATCAAGCGCGCCTATGCCGGCATTCTGAAGACGATCGACCTCGCCGCCGAACCCGACCGCTTCGCCCGCCTCCGCGCCGCCTACGAGACGGCCTTGCGGGAAGTGCCCTACATCGAAGACGAACCGGGCGAACCCGCACTCGCATTGCCGCCCGAACCCACGCCCGACGCCGACGCCATCCCGGCCCCCGCCCCCGCAACCGTCCGCTGGAACCTACGCGGCACCGCACCGCGCCACCGCCTCAGGAACACCACCGACCCGCGCGCCGACATCGACAACGCGACCGGATCGCGCGACGCGCCGCCCGCCGCGCGCATGCCGCCGGTCCTTGCCCCGTACCGCAGCGGCCGGCCCTCCGCCGCCCCGTCCGACGACGATGGCGAAGCCGATGCGATCGCGGCGCTGCTCGACGATCGCACACCGGATCGCCCCCGCCTGCTCGATGCCGCCATGCGGCGCTTCGGCTGGGACATGGTCGGCACCGACATGGGCGGGTTCGGCCCCTATGAAAGCTGGTTCGCCCGCCTGATCGAGGAACGCGCCCGCTGGGACGCCATCGCCCCGAGACAACGCCGGAAACCCGACAAGCTGCTCGCCCGCATCGCCGCCGGCCCGCCCGACGGCTCGATCGCCGATCTCTACCGCTGGCGCCGGTTTGCGGAAACGCGCGAGGCCTTCCCGCTCTGGACCGCCTTCGTCGCCGGCAACCACCGGCTGGAGGAATGGGACACCGCAGCCGTCCAGGCGCCGGCGCTGAAACGCTGGGCCGCGCGCGCACCCGAACGCCCGTTCCGCCACCTGTTCATTGCCTATCTGCTGGTCAATCTCATCTCGATCCCGCTGCACGGCATGATGCGCACCAGCACGCTGGCGTTCGGCTTCGTTATCCTGTTCTCGATCGTCCAGACGACCATCGTGATCCTGTTCGCGGTCTCGGTCGGCCTCGCCGTCGGACGCCGGCTCCGCCGCAAGCCCTGATCCGGCGCCGGCATCACGACACCATGCCACTTTCGGGCAGCCGGACCGCCGCGATGCCCGACGACGACGCCTTGGCCATCTGCTTGCCCGTCGCGAGCTGGTCGTTGACCATCTCGACCGTCAGATGCGCCCGCGCCGCCGGCAGGTGCAGCAGGCTCGCCGACGTCCGGAGCAGCGGATAAAAGCGGTTCTGGCCGAACCGATCGACCGAATGGATCCCGCCGGCCGCGCGGTCCCGCACCGAATACAGGCTCTCCGCGTCGCTCGCGAATTTCGCGCACAGTTCGTGGACGATCTCGGTGCTGGCCGGCTCCTCCGCCGCGATGCTCGCGAAGAAATCGTCCCCGCCGATATGACCCACGAACGACGCCGTCGTCACGTCGAGCTTGCGGAGCAGATCGGCGAACATCATCAGCGCACGGTCGCCCGCGGCAAAGCCGTAATGGTCGTTGAACGCCTTGAAATTGTCGAAGTCGAAGAAGATCAGCGCCTGCGGCCCCCGGCGTTTCAGCGCCTCGCCGATATGGTGGGCGATGCTGCGGTTGCCGGGCAGCTGGGTCAGCGGGTTCTGCTCCCGCGCGGCCGACACCGCCGCCTCCGCCGCCAGCCGCAGCACCGCATTGTTGGTCAGGAACCCGGCATAGCGCCCCTCGTCCGACAAAATCAGCCCGCACGCACTGTCCGCCGCGACATAGCTGTTGACGATCGCCTCGACCGTCCCGTTGGCATCCGCGACCGGAAACCGCCGGACCAGCTTCTCCATCCGCGGCGCCGCTCCCTTGTTGGCGAGCAGCGCCGGCCCGTAATCGCTCAGCAGATACCGCCGCATATCCTCTTCGAGCAGCGCGCCGAGCACCGATCCCGTCGCATCGATCACCGGGATCACGCGCAGGTCGGGCATCGCCTTGAACCGGTCGGCCGCATCCACCAGCGGCGCATCCAACAACATCGGCGCGACGGGGTTCAGCAACTCCTCCACGCGGGCATGCATCCGCGCGCCGTGCGACACGAGCAGGCTGCGCCCATAGGACATCGCCAGATCCTCGATCCGCGTCGTCGGCCGCGCGATGCCGAAACCCTGCGCTAGGTCGCACCCCAGGTCGCGCGCCATGCGGAACTCGGCCTCCGTCTCGACCCCCTCCGCGACCGTCATGAACCCCAGCGCATGGGCCAGCCCGCACAGCTTGGCAACGATCGCCTGCTTGCGCGCGCTGGTGTCGATCTGGTCGATGAACGCGCGGTCGATCTTCACATAATCCGGCTCGATCGTCAGCAGCATGTGCAGACCCGACATCCCCACGCCGAAATCGTCGAGCGCGATCCGCACGCCCATGCCGTTCAGCATCTCGACCGTGCGCAGCAGGTTGGTCGAATCCTGCACCGGCGCGCGCTCCGAAATCTCCAGGCACAAATTGCCGGCCGCCAGCCCGCACTCGGTAAACAGGTCGCGGATACCGCCCAGGGTCGCCGGGCTTCCGCCATATGTACGGTTGTCGACGTTGCAGAACAGCCGCGTCGCGCCGGCACTCTCGAACCGCGCGAACTTCGTGATCGCCTTGCGCACCAGGCCCAGGTCCAGCGCGCGCAGAGTGCCGGTCACCTCCGCCTCGTCGAGCAGGGCGCAGACCGTCGGCATCCCCTCGGGAAACCGCGCCAGCGCCTCGAACCCGTGGACCGTCATCGACGATGTCGTGACGATCGGCTGGAACGCGAAATCCGCCCGCGCGAGCATGACTGCCACCGACTCGCTGTTGTGGCCGCCGACGGCCGTGGGCTTCAACATTGCGGTACCGGCCATCTGGTTGAGCCCCCTGCCGCACCTGGCTAGCAAGGACCCCTGAACCAAATCTTACCGCGCCTGCCACCGGACTGTCACCGGAACGACCATTTCCCAATGGGTTAGCCGCTCGAACTCCGCCGAAACCGGCCTGCCAAGCGGACTTTGCCGCCGCGAGACCACGTCGACCGGACCGACCGATTTTTACAAAAAAATGTCGCCCAGCGTCCGCTTACCCGCCTCCGACGACGAAACGGACCGGCCTGTTAAGAGCCTGACACCGACAGGCAGCATCACGCGTGCCCCGCAAGCAGAGTTACGAGCGTTGATCGCTGAATACAGAATATGGTCGGGGAGAGAGGATTCGAACCTCCGGCCCCTGCCTCCCGAAGGCAGTGCTCTACCAGGCTGAGCTACCCCCCGACGGAGTGCCGATCGACTGACTGTCCCGGGAAGGACGCGATCGGCGGAGCCAAGGCGCGCCTATACGGAACCGCTCCGCCGCCGGCAAGCCTTATTCCGCGGCCATCGCCGGCACAGCGCGCGACGCACGCAGCGTGTCCGCCGCATACAGCGCACACCCCGCCCAGATGCAGCCGAACGTCACGAGATGCACGGTGCGCAGCGGCTCGCCGAACAGCCAGACCGCCTCCGCAAACTGCAGGCTGGGCGCGATATACTGGAACAGCCCGAGCGTGGCGTACTTCATCCGCCGCGCCGCCGCCGCGAACATCAGCAGCGGCAGCGCGGTCACCACCCCCGCCGTCATCAGCAGCATGTCGAGCCGCGCCGACTGCCCGAACGCCGGCGCCCCGAACAGCGCGTCGCTGCCCGTCGCGGACAGGACCAGCACCAGCGCCGCGATCGGCGCCAGCAACGCGGTCTCCAGCGTCAGCCCGGCCAGCGCATCGACCGCGACCACCTTGCGCACCAGTCCGTAGGTGCCGAAACTCAGCGCCAGCGTGATCGAGATCCACAGCGCGCCCGTGCCGGACAGCGCCAGCACCGCCACGCCAACCGCCGCGATCGCGACCGCCGCCAGCTGCACCGGCCGCAACCGCTCGCCCAGCACGGCGACGCCGATCGCCACGTTCACCAACGGGTTGATGAAATAGCCGAGACTTGCCTCGATCACATGGCCGTGCACCACCGCCCAGATATAGACGAGCCAGTTGATCGCGATCAGCACCGCGCTGGCGCACAGCAGCAGCAGCGTGCGCCGCGAGCGGCACGCCGTCCGCACCGCGCCCCACCCGCGCGCGATCGTGACGATCACGACCAGCAGCAGCAGCGACCACAGCACGCGGTGCGCCAGGATCTGGACCGGCGGCACACCGACCAGCAGTTTCAGGAAAAGCGGCAGCAGCCCCCACGACACATAAGCGCCGAGGCCGCAAAGCGCGCCGATCCGCGCCGTTCGTTCCCCCACGTCGCGGATCAGAAGATGCCGCCGCCCATCGACAGCCGGACGAAGCAGATCAGCAGCACAACGATGTTGACGTTGCGCCCCGTCGTCGACCGCGACAGCACGCCGAGCACCAGCCCGACCAGACCCATCGGGATCAGGAACCAGTTCGCCCACCCCAGGAACGGGATGAACGCGAACAGCGCGAGGATGAAGGTGACGGCACCGATGCCGAGCGAGGCGATGTTGAGCATGACCGCAATATGCGGGCGTATGATGACAGCTTCAAGCAAAAAGCTGTCTTGCTCGAATAACACACCTGCGATACCCTGCGACTCGTCCGTTCGTCAGGAGACCGCCCGTGTCCGCATCGTCCCCCACCCTGCCGCTGCTCGCGGTCGCCGCGCTGCTCGTCGCCCCGCTCGCCGGTTGCGACAAGGCCCCGCAGACCAAGACCACCACCAGCGACGAAAGCGTCTCGATCAAGGCGGCGGACGGCCGGGTGGCGATCGACCTCCCCGGTTTCGACGCCGACATCCGCATGCCCGCGATCAAACTGACCCCCGACATGCTGAAACTCGACGGCATGGCGCTCTACCCCGGCACCACGGTCGCCGGGTTCGACGTCGCCGGAAACACCACGGACACCGGGACGAAATCCAACAACGGCACCGTCACCGTCACCTTCGCCGCCCCCGCGCCCGTCGCGACGCTGCGCACCTACTATCACGACATGTTCCAGAAGGCCGGCTACACCCTCACCGATCAGCCGAACGCGTTGTCCGGCCGCAAGCCCGACGGCACCGCCGTGCAACTAACGCTCGCCCCCGCCCAGTCCGGCTCGACCGGCAAGCTCGTCATCGGCAGCTGATCCGGGCCCATACCCGGCGGGCGACGCGTTGAGAGCAAACATCACGCAACCGGGACGCCACCATCATGCCGATCGAACTGACCCTGCTCGGGGTCGCCGTCCTGCTGGGCGCGGTCCACATCTTCGCCGCCGCCCACGTCCGCACGAAGCAATATGGCATCGAATGGAACATGGGCGCGCGCGATGCGGAGCTGCCGCCGCCCAACCCGATCGTCGGCCGGCTGCAACGTGCGCAATCGAACTATTTCGAAACCTTCCCGCTGTTCGCGGTCGCGCTGCTCGCCGCGGTCGTGGCCGGGCGGCTGGGTTGGAAGACCGAACTCGGCGCGCACCTCTTCGTCTGGGCGCGGGTCGTCTACCTGCCGATCTACGCGGCGGGCATCCCGAAGCTGCGCACCGCGATCTTCGGCGTCTCGTTCGTCGGCTTCCTGCTTGTCCTGTCTGCGATGTTCTTCGGTTAACCGACCACACAGCCGGCAGGATGGCGTTTGCACGGCACAGCGCGTATGGGACGCCATGCCTTCTCTCCTCCTCGTCATGGGCGGCGGTGCGATCGGGTCGGGCCTCCGCTATCTTGTCGGTCGCCTCGCCCTCGCGCAGTTCGGCCCTGGTTTCCCCTTTGGTACGCTCGCGGTCAACCTGATCGGCGGCGCCCTCATGGGGCTCCTCGCCGGCCTGCTGGCGCGCGAAGTCGCCGGCGAATCCGTCCGCCTGCTGCTCGGCGTCGGCGTCATGGGCGGCTTCACGACCTTTTCGGCGTTCAGCCTGGAAACGGTGCTGATGCTGCAACGCGGCGAACTCGCTACCGCGGTCGGTTACGTCATGGTCTCGGTCCTCGGCGCGCTCGCCGCCTTGTTCGTCGGGCTCCAGGCCGCACGGGTGCTCGCATGAGCGCCTCCGACGACGTCCGCACCTTCACGGTGAAGCCCGACGACGACGGCGTCCGGCTCGATCGCTGGTTCAAGCGCAACCTGCCCGACGCCAGCTTCAACATCGTCTCGCGCTGGGCGCGCACCGGCCAGCTCCGCGTCGATGGCAAGCGCGTGGCGCCCGGCGACCGGGTCGAGGCGGGCCAGTCGATCCGCGTCCCCCCCGCCGAGGCCGCGACCGCGCCCGCGAAGCCCGCGCGCATCGTCGCCGATCTGCCGCCCGAGGATATCGAGCTGATGCAGTCGCTGGTCTTGCACCGCGACAAGCACGCCATCGTCATCAACAAGCCGCCCGGCCTCGCGACGCAGGGCGGCACCAAGACCGACCGCCACGTCGACGGCATGCTCGACGCGCTGATGTTCGATGCGGAGGGCCGGCCGAAACTCGTCCACCGGCTCGACAAGGACACGTCGGGCGTCCTGCTCGTCGCGCGCTCCGCCAACGCCGCCGGCCATTTCGCCAAGGCATTCAGCAGCCGCACCGCGCGCAAGGTCTACTGGGCGCTCGTGACCGGCGTGCCGGACGTGCATGACGGCATGATCGAACTGCCGATCGGGAAACAGCCCGGCACCGGCGGCGAAAAGATGCACGTCGACATGAAGGAGGGCAGCCCCGCCCGCACCCGCTACCGCGTCATCGAACGCGCCGGGAATCGTGCCTGCTGGATTGAGCTGCAACCCTTCACCGGCCGCACGCACCAGCTGCGCGTCCACATGGCCGCGATCGGCCATCCCATCGTCGGCGACGGCAAATATGGCGGACAGGACAGCTTCCTGACCGGCGGGATCAGCCGCAAGATGCACCTCCACGCGCGCCGGCTGAAGGTCGACCTGCCCGACGGTGGCGTCCTCGACATCACCGCCGAACTGCCGACCCATTTCGCCGAGAGCGTCGAGATGCTCGGTTTCGACCCGCTTCGCGCCGACCTGCCGCTCGACGAGGTGAAGTTTAGCGAAACGCTTGAAGGCAAGAAGCGCGCCGCGCTCAACATCGCCAAGGCGCGCCGCAAGGACCGCAAGGGCGAACGCCGCGGCCGCGGCAGCGAACGCGACAGCGACCGCGGAGACCGGGGCGGCCGAGGCACCGAACGCTGATGCACGATCGTCCTGCCAAGCGCCTCCCCACCTCCCTCCGCCCATGACCCGCCTCGCCATCTTCGACTGCGACGGCACGCTCGTCGATTCGCAGTCCAGCATCGTCTCCGCGATGGCCGCGGCGTTGCGGGCCGAGAACCAGCCCCCGCTCCCGCGCGCCGCGGTGCTTGGCATCGTCGGGCTCAGCATCGTCGAGGCGGTCGCCGCACTGCTGCCCCACGCCGACCCCGCCACCCACCGCCGCGTCGCGCAGGCCTACAAAGACGCGTTCCACGCCCAGCGCGGCCGCGGCGAGGTCCACGAACCGCTCTACGCCGGCATCGTCGATGCGCTCGACCGGCTGACGGCGGACGGCTGGCAGCTCGGCGTCGCGACCGGCAAGTCCGATCGCGGCCTGGCGCTCTGCCTCGCGCATCACGGCCTGACCGACCGTTTCGTCACGCTCCAGACCGCGGACCGCCACCCGTCCAAACCGCATCCGTCGATGCTCGAACTGGCGATGGCCGATGCCGGCGCAACGCCCGCCGACACCGTCATGATCGGCGACACGCATTACGACATCGCCATGGGCCGTGCCGCCGGCGTCGCGACGGTCGGCGTGACGTGGGGATATCACGACACCGCCCTGTTGATCGCCGCCGGTGCCACCCATATCGCCACCCATCCTGATCAGCTCGTCCCGCTGCTCGCAGCCGCCACCGCAACCGCCACGCCGGAGACCGCATGACCCCCGAAGACCGCGACAAACTGGCCCAGACGCGGTTCGCGATCATCAGCGCGTTGCGCGCCTCGGGCGTCGTTATGATGCTGTTCGGCATGTGGATCTGGTGGGGCGACCTGCTCGACGTGGGCGGCAACACCGCCGTCGGCCTACCGCTGTTCGTGCTTGGCATGGCCGAATCGATGCTGCTCCCGCGCTACTTCATCCGCCAGTGGCGGACCCCGCCGCGCGCCTGAGGCTCCAGCCATGAAACGCTTCTGGACCGACGTCGCGGTCGTCCCCGCCGATCCCACGGGCTACGCCATCACGCTCGACACCCGCCCGGTCCGCACGCCGATGCGCCTGCCGCTCGTCCTGCCGACCCGCGCACTGGCCGACGCCGTCGCCGCAGAATGGGAGGCCCAAGGCGAGGAAGTCGACCCGCGCACCATGCCCATGACCGGCCTGTCGAACGCCGCGATCGACCGCGTGATGCCGGACCCCGCGCTGTTCGTGGACCAGATCGCCGCCTACGCCGAAACCGACCTGCTCTGCTACCGCGCCGACGCGCCCAATACACTGGTCGCGCGTCAGGCTGAGGCCTGGGACCCGCTCCTGGCCTGGGCCCGCACCCGCTACGACGTCACACTCCGCGTCACGACCGGCATCGTCCACGTGGCGCAACCCCCCGAAACGCTCGCCCGCCTCCGCACCGCCGTCGCCGCCCACGACGCCCACGCGCTCGCCGCCCTCTCCCCGCTCACCACCATCGCCGGCTCGCTCATCGCCGCCCTCGCCGTCGCCGACCGCCACCTCGACGCCGACACCGCCTTCGACCTCACCCACCTCGACGAACTCTGGCAAGTCGAACGCTGGGGCGAAGACACCCTCGCCACCGAAGCCCGCATGCTAAGGAAAGCGGACTTCATGGCCGCGGCACGGTTTCTGGCTCTTTCCGCTCCGTCGGCAGCAGACTGATAGGACCTCTTTGAACCCGCCATCCTGACGGACGGCAGGATTCATTATCAGTCCGCCCGCAATGAAATGCCTGACCCCAACACCTTGGCATCGCCAATGTTCGCTCACGCCTGCGATGCGCCATTGCCGAGCGCGGCGAGATAACGCCGCACCTGCGGTCGGCGATCGTCGGAAAAGAACAGGTAATGCGTAATCAGCCAGGCGTGGAACGGCGTCCATTCAGTGCGCTCGCTCGTGTCGAGATAGCGGCCATCGAACAGACGTTCGAGCGGATATCCGCCGTAGAAGCGGATCACCCGGTCGCTGTTCTCCGGCGCGCGGCCATACTCAACGATTCGTCCGTCACGCACCGTTATCGTTGAGAAGAGTTGCCCAAACCCGTCGAGATACCAGCGAGGATAGGCGCCGGGAAAATAGGTCATCAGCCAGTGCTGCGCGAACAACGAATATAATATGGACGTGGCCGGAACCGCGACCGAGAGTTCATTGGGCTGCGGCACGCCGAATGCACTGTCGGCTAGGCCGAGTAGCGGCACGACGCCCGCCACCTGCGCACCGCCGGCACCCGGCTGCACGCCCGGAAGGATCCCCGTCAACGCCCCCAAGTTCAACCCTTGCTGCAGCACGGCTGTCTGATCGAAACGGCTCGACGCCATGACCGCGCCTTCGTCACGCGGATCGTAATAACGCGCAATCATGAACGGGCGCGCGAACGGACCCTGCTGCCAGCGAGTGTTGTGCAGATCCATTGCCTCGAAGTCCGCGACGCCCCCGATCAGCGTGATCCGCAGCTTGACCGTGTCGTCGTCAGCCGATCCGCGCCCCATTAGTCCGGACAAGAGTAGATGCAGCGTTTCGAGGTTGCGGGCGATGCGTATCAATTCCGCCTCGGTGCCGTCACTCAGCACGCGCACATGGCTCGTTTCCGCTTCGCGCCACTGACTTGGACGGCTCCGGACGCCGGTGACCATGATCTCCGAAGACGATGGTTCTGCCGCTAGTGCCGTCGTCGGCGACGCCGCCTGCGCATCCGCGGATACTGGTGCGCACGCCAGTAACGTCAGAAAGGCAAGTCGCCACATCAGCTTCTCTCCCACAATCTGCTTTTCGACCGTAGATCATGACCTGCTGAACCATGCAATCGTACCCGTAAACCAAGGCTCCGGCGTTCTGATTCGAAAGGAAATTGGGAAGCCGCAGGCGTTCCCACTCAACGATCTCAATCGAGAAGCCGCTGCGCTTCCCCCTGCCGGGGAACGCTTTGCGAGGGTAGCAACGACGCGGACTAGAACCTTGGTCTACTCCGGCTCAGGTCCCTGAAGGTCTGCGTCCGACGCCTCATAACCAAGAATGTCGCCGGGCTCGCATTCGAGATAGCGGCATATCGCGGCAAGAGTGGAGAATCTCACGCCCCTGACTTTGCCCGACTTCAGCAGCGATAGGTTCGATTCCGTAATGCCCACGGCCCGCGCCAGCTCGTTGGAGCGCACTTTCCGCCGGGCCAGCATGACATCGAGGTTGACGATCACGGGCATCAGACGATCTCCGCAAGGTCCTGTTCGGCCCTCAGTCCCGCAGCGAGCGCCCAAGTGACGGCGAGTGCGACTAGAGCCAGTAGCAGGTTCAGGACAAGGCGTTGGAACTCCATGCTCAGATAGAAGCGCACGGGGGGCCCGAATGCCTGCATCAGGACGGTGGTCCGAATGCTTTCTCCAAGCGGTATAAGTGGTGCCGCAACTAGCGCGAAGACCGCCGCCCTGCGCAGCCACGGCAACGCGCGCGCCAGATCGTGGCCCTTACGTTGTCCGAGTGCATGGACCCCTAACGCCACTGACAGAAGCAGGCCGACCACCGGAAGGTCGATCACGAGTTGCGCGAAGAAAAGCTCGAGGCGAACCGTGGGAAGTCCGAGGTGCAGATCGAGCAAATCCGCCGCATTGGTCATTGCCGCGGCCGTATTGCGCAGTCGATCCGACAGCAGCGTCATGGGAACACCGACGGCGGCGCACCCGCCACGCATGCAATCAATCTGCAGCGCCAGGAAGCGCGGCGCGAACAGCACTACCGCGATCGATGCCGCTTGCAGCAATCCCGCCAGACCGAATGCGCAGCCGAGCCATCGGCATGCCCGTGCTCGACCAACGCTCATTGAATATTCGTGCACCGAATATACCTTTCTGTTTTACAGCAAACATATTCCTCCTTACAGGAAGAAGCGGTTTCCGGCGACCCGGAAGGTCGTCTGCCTCAAGGGAATTCTCATGCGGTATCGCAGCATGGCTCTCGCTTCGCTTTTGCTTCTGGGCGGCTGCACCGCAGTCGTGAAGCAATCGAGCTTTTTTCCGGCATCGGTCAAGCCGCCAGAGGGCGCGCTTGTCCCTCCTCCGGGCTACAAAGTGGAGGACATGGTGATGGCATTGCCTGGTCTTGGCCGTGTTCACGCGGTTCGCCTGAGCAATCCGCAGAGTAGTGCAACGGTCCTCTACGCAGGCGGGAACATGAGTTTCGTGGCTGGGCAAAGCGCCACCGTCGCGGCCCTTGCCGAAGCAACCCGCGCAAACATCATTCTGTACGACTATCCGGGGCGTGGCGGCACCGATGTGCCGGCGACGGTCGATGCTCTGATCTCCTTCGGACCTGCTTTCATTGCCCAGTTGCGCGCCCAGAACTGGCTCGGCTCCGAGCCGCTCTTCGTCTATGGACTGTCGTTCGGAGGAAGTCAGGCCGCAGGGATCGCGCGGCAGGCAAAGGCCGCGGGTCTGATTCTTGAGGGCAGTGCTGCCGATATAGCGGCAATCGGCCGCAATGCCGTGCCGACTCTGATGAAGCCATTCGTACATGTCCGAACCGATGCGGATCTCGCGCGCTTCGACTATGAAGGATATGCGATCGAGTCTGCGGCACCGATCCTGCTGATTTCGTCGCAGGACGATCAGGTTGTCCGTCCCCAGATCATGACCGACTTCGCTGCTCGGCTTCGTGAACGCGGAGCATCAGTCACGACCGTAAGCGTCCCAGGTCCGCACGGCCGGGCGTTACGTGAGGCTGCTGCAATCGCTGCCGTCCGACGGTTTACCGCCGGTAAGTGATTGTTGCGCGCGGCCCGGTAAGAGCTTCTCCCGAAACACCATCGAGTCCGAGAACGTCGCGCCTTCTCGCAGGCCGTTACCCATCGAGAACAGCAATCGGGGTTTTACCTTCCGGCTCGTAGGTCACGTTCCTGCCTCATCAGGGGGCAAATCAACGATCCTGCCTGCTGGTGATGTTGGCGCGACGTAGGCAGGCAGCCGATAGAGGAGCGGACCTTAGATGCGGAAACATGGCCTTGCGTCGATGCGCTCCATCCTCATCTCGCTGTTCGTATTTTCTTCGTCAGGACTTACTGCGGATAGGGCGCCGGCACCCGATAGCGTCAGTTCAGGATCTACGAACCGCCCGTCTTCCGATCGGAGTATTCCCGCGATCGGTCGTCTCGGGAACGGCGTACGGTTTGCGATCCTGCCCCGACACGGCAATGAACCGGGCGTCGCGCTGCTCATGCGCAACGAAGGCGGCTTTATCGCCGAGCACCGACCCGGCGAGCGCGGTCTGGCGCATTTGATTGAGCATGTCGTGTTTCACAGTCCAACGGTGGGGTCTCCGGATGACCTTGATCATTTCACCCGTGTCGGTCTGCAACTGACACTTCCCGCTCCCCACGTGGCGACAACGAGCTGGCGCGAAAGCAACTATTTTCTGTCAAGCAAGACCGCACAAACCGGTGACCTGGACAGCATTCTGGCCCTACTCCGGGAAGCCGCGTCCGACCTGACGTTCAGACCTGACAGTGTGGATGGTCAGCGTACTTCTGTCATGCAGGAAATGGCGGCCAAGAAGCTCGGCAACGAGATCTACGCCAGCTACATCGCGGCCGTCGCGCCGGGTTCGCCGAATGACGTGATCGACGCGCAGAACTCGGACGATGTCCCGACCGCGAGCATCGATACCATTCGCGGGCTATACCAACGTCTGTACCGTCCCGAGAACATGGTGATCGTGGTTGTCGGCAATGTGAAGGTCGATGAAACGAGGGCGCTGATCGAGAAGCGTTTTAGGAGTTGGAAGCGTACGCAGCCCAGCCCGCGCCATGCGCCCTTCCCGATGTTTGAGCGTGATCGAATCCGCCCGATCAGCTTCTCCGCGCTTCCGCAAGGGCGCCGAACGGCGTTGGTAGCAGTGGTCATGCCGACACCGGCCCCGCCATCGTCGCGTGATCGCCAGGCACGTGCCGACATTATGGACTTGCTCGTCACGCGTGCGATCAACGATCGGCTCGTCGCTCTCCAGCCGAACAGTCCGCGCGGCAAGGTCGGCATGTTCATCGAGAATGGCGAGCAAGGTCATCGCCAGATCATGCTCTGGGATAACTACATCGGCGATCAATGGGAACTGGCGGTCGCGGGTTTGCGGAAGACGGCGTGTGACCTGGCCACGTCCGGCTTTACGCCAAAGGAATGGGCTACGGCCAAGCGGAATCTTGTCGCCGATCTCGAACATCGCACGGCGGAGATGCCGAAGGTGGCAAACGTAGACCTCGCGAAAGACCTCTCCCACGCGCTTGCCGACGGCCGATACCTGATCCCGGCCGATGAACTGCTCCGTTACGCACGGGCCACGCTCCTACACATGGATGCGCGTTCGGGAAGCAGATGGTGGCGTCAACAATGGCGCAATGGCGTCGAGCACCTGCGGGTGGAGGCACCTGAACTGGCCAAGGTGACTAGCCCAGTAGCTGCGATCCGGGCGGCAGCCGATAGAGCTGTCAGCGCGCGACCTGCAAGGTGGCCTGACCGACACATAGCAATCTCATAGAACCGAAGAGAGACGGGGTTGCTGTTCTTAAACCTCATTACAAGCGCCTTTTGGGAAGCTCATTCCATTCTCTTCTCAGGATCGATTCCGAGAAGCCCCCGCTCAACCTACACGAATTGCCACGCCGCTATCGCGACACGCCCGACCGCGCCAGCAGCAGCCCGAAGCCTACCAGCAGCCCGCCGAACGCCCGGTCGATCCAGTGGCGCACGGCAAGGATACGGTCCCGCACGCGCCCGGCTGAAAAGAACATGGCGACCAGTCCGAACCAGACGATGTGCGCGATCGAGATAAAAGCACCATAGCCAAGCTGCGTTGCCAGCGGCGTCGATGGCTGGACCACCTGCATGAACAGGCTGACCACGAAGATCGCGGAACCTTTCACCTTGGCTTGCCTGCTGGAATAGGGCTGTCGCTAAACTCAGGACATGCGCGACATAAACAAGCAGACCCGCGAAAGCGGACGGTTACCCTAGCGGCGGGTGTGCCGTGTGCTTGAGCAGTATCGGTTGATGCAGCGCTCGGGTAGCTGGCACCGCCCTCCCCACTCTTTGCTATTGGCCGATCTTCCGCCATTATCGATCATCACCGGATCGACGAGGAAGACATGCAATGCTGATCCTCCTGTTGCTCGCACTAGCGCAGCCAGCCGCATCTCCGGTCGCGCCTACCGATCAGACCATCACCATAACCGGCGTCAGCCTCAAGGTGACCGGTGACGCGCTGGAAAGCTGCCTTGCGCGCGCTTGCCCTCCCGCTGAGGATATCGCGACATCGATGACTCACGCGGAAAACCAGCTGATCGCGGGCGATCTCCAGGGCGCGCGCACTACGCTCCTGAAATCGACCGGCCGCAACAAACCCCATGCCAAGAAGCTGCCTGTACCGGTCAGCAACCTGCTCTTCTTTAACGCGGAGGTTGCCAGCCTATCGGGGCTCACCGACTCCGGCCGGATCGGCACGATCGATTCGCTGTCCGCACTGAAGGCTGGCCTGCCAAAGGACGGGCCGCAGGTGGCCACCCAGCGGCTACTGGTGGCCGACGTCTTTCGACGTGAAGGTCGCTACCCGACGGCTGTGAAAATGTACGACGCGATCGCCGATCAGGCCGCGCGCTCGGGGTGGCCGAGCCTTCAGGCCGCCGCCATGTTCCGGTCGCTGGCCTTCTATGCGACCGCCGCCAGCATCAGCCCTGCCTACCGGGGCGAGGCCCGCCGCCGCTATGCCGCGCTACGCCGCCTCACCACCCCCGCCTCGCAGACGGTCCGTGACGCCTCCGCCCTGCTGGAGGCCAAGTTGCTGATCATGTCCGACACGAAGGCGAACATCGACGATGTCCTGCAACAGGTGAAGACCAAGCGGACGACCACGCCAATGCTGGTAATGATGCCACCTGTCGATCTCGGTACGACTCTTACTCGGACCGGCGGAACATCGAGCATCACACGCAACCAGTGGGTCGATTTCCGCTTCCGGATCACCGGCGACGGTACCGTTGAGGATATAGAGCAACTGACCCGGGCGCCCAACGCTCAAGGCGAGTGGATCGAACGCGCACAACGGGCACTGGCCGATCGGCGCTATCTGCCGCTCGCGCTACCGCCCGGTTCCACCGGCCTGTGGCGGCGGGAACGCTTCATGGTTGTCGCGGACCAGGTGGCGTCGGATCGATCGCGAATCCGCACCCATGTCGGGAAACCCCGGCTCCACATCCTCGATCTAACTCCGGATGCCGACGCGGAGCTTGGTGCTGCGTCGAACTTGTCCCCGCGCACCCAATAAGGATGGTGCCGTTCCGAACGTTTGCGATCGAGCATATCCGACAGCAGCTGATTGTTTCAGGAAACCCGTGGATACCGGGGCTAACATATCAGCGGCTTAAAATTGGCACCACGTCAGTAAACGGCAACCCGACGCAATCAGCCGGGTTAACTGCACGGTGCAGTCACCAGCCGCGAATTGTTGCTGAGCCGCCTCGAGGATATGTCATGAAAGCTGCCCTGCTTGCGTCCGCGCTGCTGCTGACCGCCGCTACGCCCCTCTTTGCCCAGAGCAGCCCGGAGGATAACGACAAGCGGCCGGTGAGTGCGCATTTCTACGAACTGACCCCGTTGAAGCCGGGGCCCGGTTTCGCCGCAAGCCTGAAGCTGCCGCGCGGCTATCGGGCAAGCGTCTGGGCGAGCGGGCTTGGCAATTCGCGCATGCTTGCGGTGGCACCCGATGGCGCGGTCTATGTCAGCCGTCGGTCGGAGGCGGACATCGTCCGGCTGGTCGACGCCAACGAAGACGGGCGGGCTGACGGGCCACCGACGATCATCGTCAACCGTCCCGGCCTTCACGGGCTGACGATCCATGACGGTCAGCTCTACTTCATGACCGCAAGGGAGGTGTTCCGCGCGCCGTTGCGCGCAGACGGCGGCATTGGCGCGGTCGAAACACTGATCGACGACCTGCCCGACGCGGGACAGCATCTGAACCGCACGCTCGCGGTCGGACCTGACCGGATGCTCTACATCAGCGTAGGGTCGACGTGTAACGCCTGCGACGAATCCAGTCAGGAGAATGCGACGCTGCTGCGCGCCAGCCTCGACGGCAAGACCCGTGCGATCTGGTCGTCGGGCCTGCGCAACACGATCGGCTTTGGCTGGCACCCTGTGACGGGCGAGCTGTGGGGTTGGGATCAGGGGATCGACTGGCTGGGCAACGACTTGCAACGCGAGGAGGTGAACCGGCTTGAGCGCGGCGGCCGCTACGGCTGGCCGTACATCTTCGAGAAGGGCGAGCGTAATCCCCAGGACGAGCCCCCCGGCGGCCTGACCGCCGCGCAGTGGGCGACGTCGTCAACCAACCCGGCGTTGCTCCACGTTGCGCACAGCGCGGGGATGCAATGGGCGTTCCACCCCGGCGGCGGCTTTGGCCCCGACGTGGCGGGCGACGCCTTTGTCGCGCTTCGCGGGAGCTGGAATAGGAAGCCGGCATCGGGCTATGAACTGGCGCGCGTGCGTTACGACGCGAGCGGCCGTCCGACCCGTATCGAACCCTTCGTGAGCGGTTTCATGAGTCGCGACGGGACCGGCCATTATGGCCGCCCCTGCGGCGTTGCGATCATGCGCGACGGGTCGATCCTGATGTCGGACGATGCCAACGGCATTATTTATCGCATCACCTACGACGGTGCGACCGGGCAGGCCGCACCTTATCAGCCACCAGCCCAGCCAATGCTCCGACAGGCCGCCGTCGGCTCGGGCGTCCCGCTCGCGCTTCAGCGTCCCGAGACGCGTGAGCGTGGCGCGACGTCGATCGCGGTCACCGCCGCAGCCTTTCGTGCGAACGGGGCGATCCCGCGCGAGCATAGCGAATATGGTCTCGGCATTTCGCCGGAGCTGAGCTGGACGGCGGTCCCGGGCGCCCGATCCTATGCGATCGTCACGGAGGATCCTGACGCCGCCGATCCCAAGCCCATCGTCCACTGGGTTGCATGGAACGTACCGGCGGGCACCACCCGGCTGCCCGCCGGCCTTCAAGAGCGCGATCGGCTGACGGGCGGGCCACTGGAGGGGATCATGCAGGGTGCGACGTCACGCGGTTCAGTGGGGTGGCAGGGTCCCCGCCCGCCGAAGGGCGACCGCCCGCACCGCTATCATTTCCAGTTGCTCGCGCTCGATCGCGATCTTGACCTGCCGCTGGGCGCAACCCGCGACCAGGTCCTTGCCGCCGCTCGAGGTCATATTCTGGCGGCTGGTGAACTGGTCGGCACTTATGCGGAACCAGCTGGCGGATCGGGGCGCTGACGACGCTCCGGCAGCTCGCGGCGGGTGCGCTGCTTCTGATGCACGCGCCTGCCGCGGGGCAGGACATGCCAACCATAGATACGGAAGACGCATCGCTCGGTTCGGTATTCGTAGCTCCTGGCAGCAGAAGCGGACGAATTCATCCGATCCTCTCGCTGGACCTGCGGAACGGCGATTTCGCACGCGCCAATTTTGACAACGACGCGGCCGATCTTGATCGTCCGCCGGTCCACGCCCGGTTCGGCTTCGCGGGGAATTTGCACCGAAAGGGAGAAGGAAATACCGCCGTATTTATCACATCCAACAGCTCCAACGGTCTGCATGCGCCGGGCTGGCCCTTATACCCGGCTCCAGGCTTCGACAGTTTCGGGATTGCTGTCTTCCGCCGACTGCATCAATCAGCGTGGAGGTAAATGGGCTAAAACCGAAACGCTACGTCGATGCCGCCACCGCCGTGCGTCGACCAAGGGGTCAGCCTCACTCGATCATCTTTCCGGCTGGTCAGCAGCAGACCGCTCATGCTCCCGATCGCCGCGCCCGCCAGGACGTCGTGGACATAGTGCTTGTCTGCCTGGACGCGGGCGAGCCCGACGAAGCTGGCAACCGCCAGGGCCGGCAGGCCGGCCTTCCAGCCGTAGCGCTTCTCCAGCGTCGCCGCCGCGGCGAACGACACCGACGTATGACCCGACGGAAAGCTGCGGTTGTCGCTCCCGTCGGGCCGGCGCTCGTGGATCAGCTCTTTCAAAACATAGGTCGTGCCGCCTGCCGCCAGCAGGCTCGTCCCGGCTTCGAGATCGCCGCGCCAGTCGCCCTGCACCGCAGGAACGCCCAGAGCGGTGCCGACCAGCAGGGTTCGGCCGATGCCGCTCGCCTTCGCCCAGCCCCGCGTCCCCGCAACGGCTGGTACTGGTGCTGTGATAACGAGTCCGGCGACCAGAACGATCGCTCCGTGACGGATCATGCAATTGCCTCCTCATGTTCGGGTGCGTTGCGGCCTGCAATCAGGCGGTAGAGGCTAGGGAGCAGCAGCAGGGTTAGTACGGTCGATGTGACGATCCCGCCGATCACGACCGTGGCAAGGGGACGCTGCACCTCCGCCCCCGCTCCACTCGCGATCGCCATCGGCACGAAACCGATCGCCGCGACCAGCGCGGTGGAGAGCACCGGCCGCAACCGGTCGCCCGCGCCCTGGCGGACCGCGTCATCAACCGGCAGCGCGTCACCATCGCGGCCGTCGCGCAGCGAGTTGATGTGATCGACCAGCACCAGCCCGTTGAGCATCGCAATACCGGAGAGCGCGATGAAGCCGATTGCCGCGGTGATCGAGAACGGCATGCCGCGCAACCACAGCGCCAGCACGCCGCCGGTCACGGCGAACGGAATGCCGGTATAGACGATCGCCGCCTCCTTCACGCTGCCGAGCGCTGCGTAAACGAGCAGGAAGATAAGCAGCAGCGCGGCGGGCACGACGATCGACAGCCGCTTTTGCGCGGCTTCCAGTTGGCGGAACTGGCCGCCAAACTCGATCCGGTACCCCGGCGGCAGCTTGACCTGACCGTCCACCGCCGCGCGCGCCGCCTGGACGTAGCCGGCAAGGTCGCTGGTGTTCAGGCTGACCATCAGCGCCGCCCGCCGATTGCCGCTGTCGTGCAGGATCGGTTCGACAGTGCGCATCTCGCGCAGCCGCGCGACGCGCGACAGCGGCAACATCCCGTACTCGCCGACGCGGAGCGGCAGTGCGAGGATCGCGGACGGGTTCGCGCGCAAGGTTTCGGGCATCCGCACGACGATCGCGTGCCGCGCCTCGTTGTGTGGGATGAAGCCGACCTCGGTCCCGGCGATCGCGTCAGTGACCGCCTTGTTGACCTCCGCGGTGCTCAGTCCGAGCCGCAGCAGGGCGGCATGGTTCAGTTCGATCACGATGCTCTTCGGCCGCCCCGCCGTCTCGAACTCGACGCTCTCGGTGCCCTTCTGCCGTTCGAGGATCGCCTTGGCTTGCCTCGCCACGCGTTCGAGGACGTCGTAATCGTCGCCGAAAATCTTGACCGAGACGTCGGCCCGCACGCCCTCCAGCATCTCGTTGAACCGCATCTCGATCGGCTGCGCGAACTCGAATGTCTGACCGGCGTAGACGCGCTCGCCGACCTTGCGGATACCGGCGATCAACTCGTCCTTGGTCGCGGGCTTGCCGTCGCCCTGCGGCCAGTCCTTTTCGGGGCCATAGAAGATATAGAGGTCGTTCTCGTTCGGCGGCATCGGGTCGGTTGCGACCTCGCTCGTGCCGATCCGCGAGAAGGTGTGCGTCACCTGCGGGAACTGGCGGCGGATTTCGCGTTCCGTTGCCTGCTCGATCGCAAGGCTGCGCTCCAGCGACATGCCGACCGGCCGATAGACCATCGCGGTGATCGCGCCCTCGTCGAGCTGCGGCGTGAACTGCGATCCGAGCGTGCGGAACACGCCGAAGGTCAGGCCCAGCAGCAGCACCGCCCCGATGATCAGCAACCAGGGATGTCCGATCGCCCGTTCGAGCGTTGGTACATACCACCGCTCGGCATACCCGATCAGTCCTTTGTGCCGTCCGTCCTGCTGCTCGCTCGCAGGAGCGCGCAGCAGCCATGCGGACAGCATCGGCACAATCGTGAAGGTCCAGACCAGCCCGGCGACGATCGCCAGCATCACGGCCTGCGCCATCGGCTGGAACAGCTTGCCCTCGACCCCGCCGAGGCTGAGCACCGGCACATAGACCAGCGCGATGATCGCGATGCCGAAGATCGTCGGGCGCGCGACCATGCGCGCTGCATCCGCCACAGTCGCGCGGCGCTCCTCGGGCGTCAGGTCCTCGCCCTTGGCGCGCCGTCGCTCGGCAAGCAGCCGCAGGCTGTTCTCCACCACCACGATCGCCCCGTCGACGATCAGCCCGAAGTCGAGCGCGCCCAGGCTCATCAAATTGCCCGACACCCCGATCGCGTTCATCCCCGTCACCGTGACCAGAAAGGCGAGCGGGATGACGAGCGTCACGATCAGCGCTGCGCGCCAGTTCCCCATCACGACCAGCAGCACCAGCGCGACGAGCAGCGCGCCTTCGCCCAGGTTGCGCGCGACCGTCGAAATGGTGCGGTCGACCAGATCGGCACGACTATATTGCTCGTCGATCACCATGCCCTTGGGCAGCGCCGCCTGGATGTCGGGAAGCGTGTCCCGGGCGCGCAGCGCGACCTCGCGGCTGTTCTGTCCGACCAGCATCATGACCGTGCCCAGCACGGTTTCGCGCCCGCTCTGCGTGGCGGCTCCCTGCCGTGGTGCCGCACCGATCACGACGTTTGCCAGGTCGCGGACCTGCAGCGGTAGCACACCGGCGGCGAACTTGACCGGGATCGCACCGATCTCGGCCGCATTGGTGACGCGGCCATTGGTCAGAACGGTGAAGCGCTCCGCCCCGCGCGCGATGATGCCGCCGCCGGCATTCTCGACATTCTTGCCGACCGCCTCGGCAAGTTCGGTCGCAGTGACGCCGTGCATGGTCAGGCGTATCGGATCCGGCGCGACCACATACTGCTGCTCCAGCCCGCCATTGGTGTTGACGTCGGCGACGCCGGTTACCGCGCGGAGCATCGGGCGGACGGTATATTCCTGCGCTTCATACAGCTCCATCAGCTGCCGCTGCGCATCCATCCCTGCCGGCGGACGCTTCCACTCGAGCGTGTAGTAATAGATCTCGCCGAGCCCGGTGGTGATCGGCGCGAGCTGCGGCGTGGTACCGGGCGGCAACTGGTCGCGTACCGCGTTCAGCCGTTCCGTGACGAGCTGGCGCGCGCGCATCTGGTCGGTGCCGTCGGCGTAGAGCAACGTGACCTGGCTCAGGCCGGTCTTGGTCAGCGCGCGGGTCTCGGTCAGCCCCGCCTGCCCCGCCATCGCGCGCTCGATCGGCAACGTCGCCAGCCGCTCGATCTCCTCAGGCGCCAGCGACGGCACCATCGTGTTCACCTGCACCTGGACGCCGGTGATATCCGGGATCGCGTCGATCTGCAGCGTGGCGAACGACCATAGCCCGATCGCCGCCATGACCGCGGTGATCGCCGCGATCACCAGCCGGCGGCGGGTGACGAAATCGAGCAGCGCCGCGATCATCGAGCGAGCGCGTTGCCGCCGTTGAGCGTGCGCAGCTGGAGATACGCTGCCATCGCCTCGCGCCGCGTATCGAGGACCGCGTTGGTCGCCTCGACATAGGTCTGCTGCATCTGCATGTAGGTGGTCAGCGGGATCGCGCCGAGCCGGTAGTTGCGGTCTGCGTCCTCCGCGGCGCTGGCAAAGCTCTGCGGCGACGCCCCGTCCCATTTCGCCAGCGCCTGCCGCTTGGCTTCATATTGCGCCGCTTGGTCGAACACGTCGCGCGCGATGCGCCGTTCCGCGTTGAGCAGCGTCGCGTTCGCCTGCGCCTGCCGGCTCTGCTCGATCGCCACGTCGCCCGCCTGCCGGTTCCACAGCGGGATCGTCGTCGACAGCCGGACGCCGTAGTTCGTTTCGCGGATATCGGACCGCGCCCGATCATAATAAGGCCCGACACCGACCGTCGGGAACCGCGCCCGGCGCGCCAGATCGACGCGCAGCCCCTGCTGCTCGAACTGCGCGCGCAACGCCTGCAGTTCGAAGTTGTTGGCGCTGGCGCGCTCGGCCAGCGCTTGGCCGGACGCCAGATCGGGCAGGCTCATGTCCGGCCGGATGATCCGCAGGCGCGCCGCGAACGCTGCCCCGCGCAACTGGTTCAGCTCGTACAGCGCGGAGTTCGCCTCCGCGTCGGCGATGGCCGCGGTCCGCTCCGCACTGATCGCGCCGCCCTGCAACGACGCCGCTTCCAGCCGCGGCGCGGGCCCCGCCGGATCACGCGCGACGATGACGCGGGCCAGCTCGCGCATCCGCTGCGCCACGGTGCGCGCCACTCCCGCCTTCTCGTCCGCCGCGAACAGCGCGTAGCCGAGGGTCCGCGCGCGTGCCGCCAGCGTCGCGTCGAACTGTTCGAGGCCGATCTTCGCTAGCCCCACCTGCCGGTCTGCGATCGCACGACGCAGTGCGATCCGTCCTCCGAACTCGATCGGCTGGACGATCGACACGGTATAGGTCAGCCCGTCGCCAAGCGGCGCACCGGTCGTGCGGTCGTCGGCAGTGCGCTGGCCGAACTCGACGACGGCCTCCGGATCCGCCCAACGCCCCGCAGCGGACCGCTCGACCCCGGCCGTTTCGATCTGACGCTGGTAGAACTGTCGTTCCGGGTTGTTCGCGACGACATCCTGGACCAGCCGATCGAGTGAAAGACCCGTCGTCTGGGCCGCGGCGGGTAATGGGATCGCGGCCACCAGGAGCGCGATGACGCTGGTTCGCATGCTTTGCTTTCGACGAAGAGTGATCCTTCGCTACGCAGGTGAACGCGCCCTCGTCGATTAAATCCGGGTTCATAGTCTGAACTGCTATTCAGTTGACGCGAGCGCGGACATTCGGCGAAGCAGGGCGATGCCGCGGATACTCCTGATCGAAGACGACGCAGGGACGGCGAACGAGATCGCACTCGAACTCGCCGCCAGCGGTTACGCGGTCACACACCGGACCAACGTCGCCGAAGCGCTCGCTGCTGTGCGCGACGCGGATGTCGACCTGCTGATCGTCGACCGACAGCTGCCCGATGGAGAGGGGCTGGACCTGATCGCCCGAATGCGTGCGGAGGGGCGTCGCACACCCGCGTTGGTGCTGAGCGCGCTCGGCAGCCTCGACGACCGGGTCCGCGGCCTGCGCGCCGGGGGCGACGACTATCTCCCCAAGCCGTTCGCGCTTGTCGAACTGGTTGCGCGCGTCCAGGCGCTGCTCCGTCGCCCGAACGAAACCCGCGAAAACCGGCTGATCGTCGGGCCGCTAGACCTCGACCTGCTCGCCGGCCGCGGCACGCGCGCCGGCCGCGCGCTCGATCTCCTGCCGCGCGAACTGAAGCTGCTCGACTATCTCGTCCGCCGGCCGGGACGGATCGTCACCCGCTCGATGCTGCTGCAGGACGTCTGGGGCTACACCTTCGAACCCAACAGCAACGTCGTCGACGTCCACATGGGCCGCCTGCGGCGCAAGGTCGATGCCGACGGCGAACCGCAACTGATCCGCAACGTGCGTGGGCAGGGCTATGTTTTCGATATTGCCGGCTGACCGGACCGGCGCGCGCGCCCGCGCGACCTGGCGCTGGGGCGGTGCGATCGCCGGGATGCTGATCGTCCAGTCGATCGTGCTGGCCGCGCTGTTCTGGATGCTCGCATCCGGCAGTCACCGGCGCGAGGCGGAGCGCGGCTTTGCACAGGACTGCCGCGTGCTCGCCCAGTTGTCCCCCGATACGAGGCGATCGGAGCTGCGCCACTGGCTCACCCGCGACATCCACCGCGACCGCTTCCTCGCGCTGTTCGATGCGCACGGCACGCTGATCGACGGTAATGTCGCCGTCCTGCCGCCGCACACGCCAGGTGCCGCCTCGTTCGTCGCGCCGGTCCGGCCGACCGAGCTACCCGGCAAGACCAGCGACGTCGCGCGGCTCGTCGTCTGTCCGATGCCCGACGGTACGCGCCTGCTCACCGGCGTCGATCTCGACGATTCGGAGGAGGCGCTGCACGTCGTCGAACGGTCGGTCGCCTTCGGGCTGATCCCCGGTCTGCTGCTCGCGATCGGTGTCGGCCTGTTCGCTGGTCGCCGTGCCGCGCGACAGGTCGATGCGGTCCGCGCGCTGACCGAACGGATCGTCGCGGGCGATCTTGAACGCCGCCTCCCCGTCGGACGGCATCCTGACAGTTTCGGCCTGCTCTGCGCCCATATCAACGTGATGCTCGATCGGCTGGAGGCGCTCGTCCTCGACGTGCGCGGCGTGGGGGACGACATCGCGCATCAGCTCCGCACCCCCCTCACGCGCCTGCGCGCGCGGCTCGAACGCGGCTTGCGTGATGCCGACGATGCCGCATCCGTCGAGGCGACGGGCGACGCCGCGCTTGCCGAGATCGATCAGCTGCTCGGCATCGTTGCCGCGCTACTCCGCGTCCGCGAGCTCGAGGACCACGCCCGCCGCAGCCGATTTGCCCCGGTCGATCTCGCAAAGCTGGCCGAGGACGCCTGCGAGCTGCACCGCCCGACGGCCGAGGACCGCGGGATCGACCTTGTCTGCGAAATCGAACCGGTGGGCGATGTCGAGGGCGATGCGAGCCTGCTGATCGAGGCGATGTCGAACATGATCGACAACGCCATGAAGTTCGGACCGCCCGGCGGACGCGTGACGCTCTCGCTCCGGCAGGATCACGGTGCGGCGGTCATCACCGTCACCGACGAAGGGTCCGGCGTACCGATTGCCGAGCGCCCGTTGGTCACGCAGCGTTTCTATCGCGGCCGGCATGACCGCGAGGGCGCAGGTCTTGGGCTGAGCCTGGTCAAGGCGATTGCGGACCTGCACGGCTTTTCTTTGCGCTTTGCCGAACACGGTAGTGCGGTCTCGCTGATCGGACCGGAACATAGTCTTTGAAACCGAATTTGGACACCCTCCGATGCGGCCCAACGTACGTGCCAGGACAACATGCAGGGTGAACCTGCATCGTACCGCTCCGAGAGGACGTCTCATGCGTCATTGACTGCTCGCCACCGCCTCTCTTCTGGCAACAACCCCGGTTCTTGCCCAGACCCAGCCTCAAACCGACCCGTTCCCGCTCGACAGATTCACCGACCGCGTCCATTCCAGCTGATTTTCGCCAAGCCAGTAATGTCATTGTCCTAAATCAAGCAGAATATGCAGGTGACACCATCGCCATCGGAAAGCCCGATTATTGCGGCCGTGGCAGGATATGCAGCCTTTTTATTGGGAAATGCTTCATGGTCATTGACCTGATCGCCGCGCGACAACCATGGTCTCAGCCCGCCTATAAGTGAAGACCGTAGCAAAATGCTATCACGGCGTCAGACATGAATGGGGGATCGTGGCCGCTTGCTCGCCAAATCTGTAGAGCTGGCGCATTCGAACGGTATCGAATACCGGCTTTTCGTCACTCGGCAGGTCATCTTCGATCGAGCATATTGATAAGTGCGCTTTCGCGCCGCGAGCAAAATCGCGCAGTTCATCGATAGCGTTTCTGTCGATTTCGCCAAGCAAGGTTGCGAGCGCACCACCCGCCACACTCAGGATGCGTTTTCTCACGACCTTGAACGTCGGGTTCAACCGACCATTGTAGAGCACGTAGATTCTCGTATCCGGCGCCAGAACGACGCTGGCATTCTCGCTCAGAATTGTCCTGGGCACGGCGAAAAACCCGCCGACCGCCCCACCGTCGACATGCATTTCGCTGAAATGTCGGCCCCCTGCGGTGGCATCGATCAGCACGGGCGAGAATGCACCCGGAATGCTCGACGAAGCGAGCAGGACGCGGGCGAACAGGCGCGCACGATCCGGCGATGGATCGGTTGCGATTGCTCCCATGTCCCAGACGACCCCGCGTTGCGCGTCGAGATTGGTCGTCACGACGAACAGGCGGCGGCCGCGTCGATGTTCGGCGGCAATGCGGTCGAGGAAGGCGGGAGTTATGTAGCGCGCGATCAGCGTCTGTAACGGCGTCGTGTCGACAACGCCGGCCTGCCCGAGTGCGCCCAATATGCCGCGCTTGCGGAATATGTCGGCCTGCGAAACATGGGTATAGATTTGCGTCAAGGTTGCGTCTTCGCTGCTGCCGAGGAACGCGAAGGGGGCGATCAGCGCGCCTGTGCTGACACCGGTCACGACATCGAACTGCGGCCGGTCGCCGCGTCGGGTCCAGGCGTTGAGCAGGCCCGCGGAAAACGCGCCTTTGTCCGATCCGCCGGACAAGGCAAGTATGGTCGATGGCGGCGGCAGGCCGACGCGCCGGCGCTGGGCGACGAGTTCATCGCGGACCTGATCGTATCTGACGGTGTCACCGCGCGCCCACATTCGGACAGGATGGCCCGCCATCGGGCTGGCGGCCGAGGCGTCGGCGAGCGTGTACGGCGTCCGCGGCGCGACGGTTGCGCAACCGGCGATGCAGAGCCCGAGGCAAAGCGCCGCGATCCGCCCGGCACACGCGCGGCCCAGCCGCTTCACACGGGTCATCAACCGATCCACAATGGCCGGCCGGTCAGTTTGGCGACGGTCCAGAGGCCGCGGACCGGGGCGCGGGCGCGGGCGGCGGATGACGATCCGGTCTCAACCGGTCGCGACCGGACGGCGGCTTCGGTCCTGCCCGCCTCGATCAGCAGAAGAAGCGCGGCGCGGGCCCGGTGGACCCGGCTCTTCAGTGCCGCGTGCGGAACCTTCAGCCGGTCCGCGGCGGACTCGTAGTCGAGCCCTTCGAGCGCCACGGCCGACAGCGCGGCACGTTGATCCGCCGGCAGGTCATCCATCGCGCGCAGCACCTCCTGCAATTCGACATGGATGTGCTGACCGGCGGCGACCGCACCAAGGTCCTCCGTCTCGCGTGCGTCCAGTTCGACGACGCGGCTGGACCGACGGAGCGCGTTCAGATGGGCATTGCGCAGGATGGTGTATGTCCACGCGCGCAGACTGGTCCCCGGTTGGAAGCTGAGCCGGGCCGACCAGGCGCGTGTCATGGTGTCCTGCAACAGGTCTTCCACCTGCGTTGCGTCGCGCGTCAATCGATATGCCCGCTGGCGCAAGGGTCCGGCCAGTTGCAGCAGGTCGGCCCCGAACGCGACGCTGGCCGGATCGAGCGATACGATGGCGCGGGGCATCAGTGCGCCGCTCCGGCTTCGATGACGCGGGTCGGACGCGGCGACAGCCAGATGATCAGCGCGGCGCCGCCGAACACGATCGCCGACAGCAGGAAGACGTGGTTGATCGCCAGCACGTAGCTTTCCGGCATCACCGTCTGTTCGATCAGGCCGCGGACCTGGCCGAGCGAGAAGCCCCTCGCCTGCAACGCAGTGCTCGTCGCGTCGCTGTGGAGCCTCGAGACGATCTCGCTGCGGGCGACCGCCGCATTGTTGTAGTAGAGCGTCGTCGAGACTGACGTCCCGATCGCGCCCGCCATCGTGCGCATGAAGCTCATGACGCCGGCGGCGGACGCGGTCTCCTCTGGGTCGACGGCCCCCAGCGCGATCGTGGTCAGCGGGATGAAGAAGAATGGTACGCCGATCCCCTGCAGCATCTGCGGCACGGCGAGCGTCCAGAAATCGGACCCGCTGGTCCAGTGGACGCGGAGGAGCGTGGTGGCGCCCATCCAGAGAATGCCGAAGAACACCAGGCCGCGCGGATCGACCTTTTCCAGCAGCTTGGCGACGATCGGCGACATGATGACCGCGCCGACCCCGGTGAACGCGGTGACATAGCCGGCATAGGTTGCGGTATAGCCCATGCTCGATTGCAGCCACTGCGGGATCAGCACGGCGGAGGCGAAGAAGGCGGCGAATGCGAACGACAGGCTTAGCACCGCAACGGTGAACCCGCGGTGGCGGAACACGCGGAGATCGACGATCGGTTGCCGATCGGTCAGTTCCCAGGCGGCGAACACCGCAAGCCCGATCGCCGCGACGATGGCGAGCGTTACGATGAAACCGTCCTGAAACCAGTCATGTTCGCGGCCGAGATCGAGCATGATCTGCAACGCCGCGATCCAGATCACGAGCAGCGCGAGGCCGACGGTGTCGATCGTCATGCGTTCTGTCCGGGTTTCGGCCGGGGTGAGCAGTTTGAACGCGCCGAACGCACACAGCGCGGCGACCGGGATATTGATGAAGAAGATCCAGTTCCACGACAGGTTGTCGCTGATCGTGCCGCCCAGGATCGGCCCGAGGATCGGTGCCACGACGGTCGTCATCGCCCACATGCCCATCGCCTGGCCCTGTTGTTCCTTGGGAAAGATGCGGAGCAGCAGCGTCTGGCTGAGCGGCATCAACGGGCCACCGCAAAAACCCTGGCCGATGCGGCAGACCACCAGCATCGTCAGGCTGCTCGACAGGCCGCACAGGACGGAGAAGACGCCGAAACCGATCATGCCGAGCACGAAGGTGCGGACCGCGCCGAAACGCGCGGAGAGCCAACCGGTCAGCGGCACGCAGATCGCCTCCGCCACCGCGTAGGAAGTGATGACCCACGTCCCCTGCGACGAGGAGATGCCGAGCGATCCGGAGATATGCGCGACCGACACGTTGGCGATCGTCGTGTCGAGCACAACCATGAAGTTGGTGAGCGCGAGCACCGCGCCGGCGAGCAGCAGCGTGACGCCGGTCAGCGGTTCGAATTCGTCGGTGGTGGTCATCGCGGCGATACTCCTGCGCGCGTCCTCGACGCCGTTTGGGGAAAGCGGGTGAGAACCGCCGTTCGGCGGCCCTCACCCACCCCCTCGTCACCTGCCCCGGATCCGGCCCTGGGGGATGGCCGGACCCTGACGTTCGGGGGAGACGGCAGGCGACAAGCTCGTTCGTGACGGATGCGGTTAGCGGTCCGTCATTGCTGCGACGTGTCGATCTTCGCGGTCATCGACAGGCCGACGCGCAGCGGGTGCGCGGCCAGCTCCTTCGGATCGAGCGCCACCCGGACGGGGAGCCGCTGGACGACCTTGATCCAGTTACCGGTCGCGTTCTGCGCCGGGATCAGCGCGAAGGCCGCTCCGGTGCCACCCGAGAAACCGGCCACGCGACCATGATAGGCGATGTCGTCGCCGTAGAGGTCCGCGGACAATGTCACGCGCTGGCCCGGCTTGACCTTCGTCAGCTGGCCTTCCTTGAAATTGGCATCGACGTAGAGCTGGGTCAGCGGCACGATCTGCATAACGGTGCCGCCGGGGGCGACGCGCTGCCCCACCTGGATCGCGCGATTGGTGACGACCCCGTCGATCGGCGCGCGGATGACGGTGCGGTCGAGATCGAGTTCGGCTTGGCGCACCTTGGCCTCCGCGGCGAGGACGTCGGGGCTGGTGCCGACGTTCGTCCCCTCAATCAGCGCCTGGTTCGCGGCGAGATTGCCCGCGGCGGCGCCGCGCTGCGACCCGGCCTGCGCGACCGCGGCGCGCGCCTGTTCGACCGTGGCCTGCGCCGCGGCCAGCGCGTTGGTCGCACTGGTCAGTTCGTCGCCCGAAACGGCGCCGTTCGCCACGAGTTTCTGGCGGCGCGAATAGTCGACCTGCGCCTTGGACAGGGCCGCCTGGGCGGAGGCGAGCTGGGCCCGGGCACTGACGATGTCGGCTGCGCGCGCGCGCAGCTGCGCCGACAAGGCGCCACTGGTCGCGGCCGTCTGACCGAACTGGCGGCGGGCCTTGGCCAGATCCGCCTCGGCGGTCGCCAGCGTGATCCGCGCATCGCGGTCGTCCAGCCGGACGAGCACGTCGCCGCTCCGGACGGTCTGCGTATCGGATGCCAGCACCGCGACCGTCTGGCCGGGCACCATGGGTGTGACCTGCGCGGTGTCGGCACCGACATAGGCATTGTCGGTTTCGACGAAGTGGCTGCCGACCACGGCGTACCAGCCGCCATAGGCCGCACCGCCGAGCAGCACGGCCGCGCCGATGCCGGTGAGCAGGGTCTTGCGTTTCGACGATGCGGCGGGGTCGGGCATGGCTTCGGTCTCGGTCCTGGGGGCGGTGATCGGGGTGGCGTCTGCGTCAGCCATGGTTCGGGTCCTTGCTGATCGCTGCGGCAGCCGCAGCGGGATCGGAGAAGCCGCCGCCGAGCGCGCGGACGAGCGCGACGTCGAGCGTGAAGGCGCGGGCCTGGAGGTCGGACACCGTCCGGCGCGTCTGGAGCGCGCGGTCCTGCGCGGTCAGGACGTCGGTAAAGCGCGAGAGGCCGCCTTCGTAACGTTCGCGCGCGACGCCGTACGCGGCCTGCGCGTAGGCGAGCGCCTGTTGCGATTGCGCCAAGCGGGTGCCGAGCGCGCGCTGGCTGACGACGGCGTCCGCGACGGCGTGGTAGGCGTCGGTGACGGTGCGATCATAGGTCGCGACCGCTTCGTCGTAGTTGGCGCGCGCACCGCGATACTTGCCCTGGAGTTCGCCGCCGCGGAAGAGCGGCAGGCTGATCGCCGGGCCTGCGCTGCCGAACGACGATCCGCCCTTGAACAGGTTGCCGAGGCCGAGCGACTGGAAACCGAAGATCGCCGACAGGTTGACCGCCGGGTAGAAATCGGCGCGCGCCACCTTGATCCGGCTCGCCTCCGCCTCGACCCGCGTGCGCGCGGCGATGACGTCCGGCCGGCGGGCGATCAACGCGGTCGTGACGTTCGCAGGCAGGCCGTGCGCGATAATCGTGGTGGCTGGCGCCGTAATCGTCAGCCCGCGATCGGGCCCCTTGCCGAGCAGTGCCGCGATCCGGTTACGGGTCAGCGCGATCTGTTCGTCGGTGGTGGCCAGATCGGCGTTGGCGGTCGGGACCGCGGACTGCGCCTGTTTCAGCTCCGCCTGGGTATCGAGGCCGGCGGCGACGCGGTCGGAAGTCAGCTGTCGGGTCTGCTGGCGGATGTCGAGCGCGCTGACCTGCACTGCGCGCTGCGCGAACAGCTGCGCCAGGTCGGCATAGGCGTCCGCGATGTTGGTCGACAGCGTCAGCGTCGACTGGGCGAGATCGAGCCGGGCGGCCTCCGCATCGGAGCGTGCCGCGGCGTAGGACGCCTTGTTCTTGCCCCACAGATCGAGATCGAAGCCCAGATCGGCCTCGACCCGCCCGCTGTCGTTCCAGCCCTTCGGCACGAACTCGGCGGGGATGCCGTTGTTGTAGCTCTGCTTCGCGATGCCCGTGCTGCCCGAGACGTCGAGCGTCGGCAGGCGGGCGGCCCCGGCCTGCTGGGCATAGGCCTCCGCCTGTCGGACGCGCGCGGTCGCGACGGCGAGATCCGGGCTGCCGGCCAGCGCCTCGGCGATCAGCGCGTCGAGTTGCCGGTCGCCATAGGCCTCCCACCAGGCGGTGTCGGGCCATGCGGCTTGTGCGTCGCCCGCCAGACTCCGGCTGGCGGCATAGGCCGACGGTGGCGCAACAACGGGCGCCGGGCCAAGCCGGGGCACCGAGGCGCAGGCGGATAGGACCATGAGCGCCGGAAGGATGCGGACAGCGTGGGGCAGGATCATGCGGGTCATGTGCAAAGCCGTACTAGTGGGTACAGTTTCTAATTGGAGATGCACCGGAGCCTTGTCAACGAGAAAATGTACCTTAGAGTACAGCTATGGAAAAAACAGCAAGCGAGCGCCCGGTCGGCAGGCGAGAGTCGAACAAACAGGACCGGCGACAGGCGATCATCGAGGCGGCCCGCCGGGCGTTCCTGGACGACGGCTATGCGGCGACGTCGATGTCCGGCCTGCTCAAGACGCTGGGTGGGTCGAAGGCGACGCTGTGGAGCTATTTTCGGTCGAAGGAGGAGCTTTTCGCGGCCGTCATCGAGGACCTGACGTCGGCGTTCAGTGCGGAGTTGGAGGGTGGGCTGCAGAAACCGGCCGACCTGGAACGGACACTTTCGGTGTTCTGCGCGTGTTTCATGGAAACGACGGCGCTGCCCGATACTGTCGCGGCATGGCGGCTGATCGTCGGGGAGAGCGGGCGTTTTCCGGAACTCGGTCGGATCTTCTACGAACAGGCCGCGATGCGGATCGAGACCGCGCTGGCCAACTATCTGCGCGATCAGGTTGCTGCCGGCCGGTTGCGCGACGAGAATACGGTCCGGATGGCGCAGACCCTGATCGGCTTCTGCGCCAACCGGCAGAACAAGCGGCTTTGGGGCGTGGAACCGACTGACGAGGATGGTGTCGACGCCGATGCCGTGCGGTTCACGCGCTATTTCCTGCGCCTGTTCGAAACCGATCGCAGCTAGGTAGCCAGTGCGATCCCCGTCATGGTTGCGCACAAGCCGCTGCGCCACGTGTCCGTTTTCTTCGCGATAGTCGCTGGCAGCGGTGCCGCAGCAATGTCGGCGCGATCGAGCGCGACCGGCTCGACGCGTACCCGCCCCTGCCAAGCCGCGCAGAAAGCCTCCACGCCGCGGAGGTCACGACCAACAATGACGAGATCGAGATCGACTGGATCGGAAAGCTACGCTGCAAGGGACCCACCAAATACGCCATAGCCCCCCTAGAATCAGGATTTTCCTCGGCGCGGCCACGCCGGCCAGATCACAGCAACCTGTCTCGATGCTCGGCAGAGGGAACCCAGAACGTATCCCGCTTACCGAACAGGCGATAACGGTTTCGCGCGACCCACCGATAAATAGGATCGCGAACAAGGGCTGGCACGACCCTCAACACGCCGACAAGCTGCCACGGAAAGCCGAGCCCCTCGTAAATGGCAAGCACGGCGTCACTATCCTGACGAATCTCGCTCCCGTCGATCAGGAGGATACTGAGCGGCTGGTGCGGGTCCATCCCGTTCTGCCGGTACAGGTCTGCGCCGATCTCACCCTGCATCGAAGCAAGGCGGAAGCGCCCAACTTTGTCATGACGCAGCACAAACTGCGCGTTGACAGAACAGAGCACGCACTCAGCGTCGAAAAGGATGATTGGTCCAACTGGCGTCATGTGCATCGTCGCTTTCCACCTTCTTCGAGCTGGTCTTGCCAGTCTGTCCGGTCCGAACGGTTGACTCATGAGGGTGTCTGCAAGCCGGTCGTTGAAAGGCTAACAAGTCTTCGCACGTCGGCTCCGACCCAATGCCGGACGTTCAGATTGACTTCCGTGCTTCCTCGGACGTTCATTCATCCTTCCGAACGAACATTTTATCATCTGATCAATCGTGTTCAGGACGCAATGACGCGCGGCGTGTCAACGTCGAACCGGATGATCTGGCGCACCGCACGGCCGGCTTGTAGCGCATCGAAACCGGCGTTGATCTCGTCCAGCCGCAGATAGCCGCTGACTAGCTTGTCCACCGGCAGGCGCCCAGCGCGGTACAGAGCAACGTAGCGCGGGATATCGCGGGTCGGCACGCAGGTGCCGATGTAGCTGCCCTTCAAGGTGCGCTCGTCCGCTACCAATGCCATCACGTTGACGGCCAGCTTCGCATTGTGCGGCGGCAATCCGGCAGTGACGGTGGTTCCACCACGGCGCGTCATCGCCACGGCGCTTTCCAGCGCGCGGACCGAGCCGGCCATTTCCAGCACCACGTCGCACCCGCCACCCGTCAGCGCCCGCACTGTGTCGACGGCATCCGGGCCGGCCTTGACCACCGCGGTCGCACCGAGTTCGCTCGCCAACGCCAGTTTGTCGTCGGCCAGATCCACCGCAATCACGTGCGCTGCGCCGGCCGCGATTGCGCCCAGCACTGACGCGAGGCCGACCCCGCCCAGCCCGATCACCGCGACGGTCTGCCCCGCCCTTACATCGGCGGTATTGACGACGGCGCCGACCCCGGTGAGCACGGCGCAACCGAACAACGCTGCTTCGTGCAACGGCAATTCCTTGTCCACTTTGACCAGTGAACGCCGCGAGACGACGGCATGGCTCGCGAAGGCGGAAACGCCGAGATGGTGATGGACAGCACCGCCCTCGCCATGCAGCCGCACGCCATCACCGAGCAGCGTTCCCGCGCCATTCGCCGCCGCACCCGGCGCGCATAAAGCCGGACGTCCTTCGGCGCAGGGCAGGCAATGCCCGCAGCTCGGCATGAACACCATCACGACATGATCGCCGATCGTAAGATCATTCACGTCCTCGCACAGCTCCTCGACGATGCCGGCAGCTTCGTGACCGAGCGCCATTGGCAGTGGGCGCGGACGGTCGCCGTTGATCACCGAAAGATCGGAATGGCACAGCCCCGCCGCGGCGATGCGGACAAGCACTTCGCCCTTGCCCGGCGGATCGAGATCGAGCGTTTCGATATGGAGCGGCTTGCTATCCGCATATGGCGGAGCGGCGCCACGAGCACGCAGGACGGCAGCTTGGATTTTCATGCTACACTCCTTCCCGTTTGCGGGATCATCGGCAAGCGGAAAGGCTGAGAGAACCACCCGACGTTCGAGTATCCCATCGTGATTTTTCTCGCGCCGGGTGCCTGCTCGCGCGGCAGCAGCCCATGGATGATGACGGCAGATTTGGAGGCGGCGGCGTGGGAAACGCTGTGGCTGGCGACGATCCGCGCCACGTCGCGGCGCACGACGCAGAGCGATAGGCTAGGCCTCCCCGACTTCAGTCGTATCCGACCTAATAGCAGACATTCACGAGCTCGTTTACGCTTCTCCAAAACGGATGGTCGTTCACCCGGCGCGCTTCATGCCCTCATCTTAACAGCGACCGGGCGGTCGGTAAGTCCGCCCGGACTGCACTCCGCGCCGCCCCCTACATGCCGGCTGCAGTCGGGCGGACGATGACTTCGTTGATGTCGACACCCTCGGGCTGCTCCAGCGCGTAACGGATTGCCCGCGCAATCGCGTCTGGAGTCAGCGACTTTTGCCGCCAAGTGGTCAGCGCCGCGGCAACATCGGGGTCGGTTATGTCGTTGCCAAGTTCGGTTGCCACGACCCCGGGCGAAATGATCGTGGTGCGGATGTCATCATGCTCCTGGCGCAGCCCTTCGGTGATGGCCCAGACCGCGTATTTAGTCGCGCAGTAGACGGCTGCGCTCGGCATCACGGTATGCGCGGCGATCGATGCGACATTCACGACATGGCCCGATCCCTGCCCAATGAAACGCGGCAGCACGGCAGCGATCCCATTGAGCACGCCGTGAATGTTGACGTCGATCATCCGCGTCCACTCGTCCTGCTTCAGCAGGGCGAGTGGCGACAACGGCATCACGCCAGCATTGTTGATGAGCACATCGATGCGCCCGAACCGGTCTTCCGCTGCAACGGCAAAGGCCGCAAAGCTTGCCGGGTCGGTCACGTCCAGCGCATGCCACGCCACATTGGCACCAAGTTCTGCCGCAAGCGCTTCAAGGCGGTCGGTCCGGCGCGCGCCGATGAAGAGGCGCGCACCCTTGCCTGCAAGCTCGCGCACGGTCGCCTCGCCAATGCCGCTGGAGGCACCGCTGATCAGCACGGTCTTGTCGATGACGTCGTTCATAGTGATTCCCTTCTGTCGCCCTGAGGCAGAGCGCAGATGGACCCAGACGCAACGCAAGCGTGACAATGATCGCCCGAGATCATTGCACGATCCTCCGAAACGATGTTGCGATCCTTGCGAGGACAGGCCACAGCGAACACAGTGCCAGCATGAGCTCGATCGCAGACCTCGCCGCGCTTGTTGCGCGTCATGTGCCCAAGACCGGCATGGCACGCACGCGCGTTGAACGACTCTCGCTTTTCCGGGCTGATGAACCGACCGTGCCCTTGCCGGCCGTCTACGACGCCTCGGTTTGCATTATCGCCCAGGGCGCCAAGCGAGTGTCGTTGGGGGAGCAGAGCCTGGTCTACGATGCCGCGCATTATCTGCTGGTCTCGATCGACCTGCCGCTCGTCGGGCATGTCATCGTGGCGGATCGCACTGCCCCTTACCTTTGCTGCAAGATCGACATCGACCAGGCGGTGCTGGCAAACCTCATCCTGGCGGAGGGCGGTCGGGCACCCAGAGCCGACCTGCCGGCTCTTGCGGTATATCGCAGCGACGACGATCTCATCGATGCCGCATGCCGACTGATGCGCTTGCTGAATCGGCCCGACGACATCCCGGCGCTCGCGCCTTTGATCGAGCGGGAGATCCTGTATCGTCTGCTGACCGGCCCGCACGGCCGCGCGCTCCGCTACATGGCGGTGGCCGACAGCCACCTCAACCAGGTCAGCCGCGCAATCGCCACGATCCGCAAAGGCTTCGACCAGCCGCTTCGGGTTTCGGACGTCGCCACTGCTGCCGGCATGAGCCCGTCGTCGCTGCATGAACATTTCAGGGCCGTGACGAAAATGACGCCGCTGGAATATCAGAAGCAGTTGCGCCTCCAGGAGGCACGGCGCCTTATGTTGTCGGTGGGCATGACCGCGAGCAGCGCGGGCTTCGCCGTCGGCTATGAAAGCCCCTCGCAGTTCAGCCGCGAGTACGCGCGCCTGTTCGGCGCGCCCCCCAGGCGTGACATCGAACAGCTACAGCTTAGCGGAAATCTGCTCACACCATTGTAGACCCTCCTCCCTGACTGAACTTAGAAGCTGCCATCGCCTCACACTTTCGGCATTCCCAGGTTCGGAGACCCGTTGATGCGAGTTTGCTCCGTCGAACAGATGAGCTGCTGTCTTCACCGCAGGCGGGTTGCCAGGAAATCAACGAACACCCGCACGCGCGCCGGCATGCTTGCGCCGCCGACGAACACCGCGTGGATCAGTTCGACGTCACCGGGATTATACGCCTCCAGGATCGGCACGAGCCGTCCGTCCGCCAGTTCCGGCGCAACGCTGAACCGACCGACCCGCGCCACGCCGACGCCAGCCGCCGCCAATTGGCCCAGCGTCTCGCCGTTGTTGGCCTCGATGCTGCCCTTCACGGACAGTTCGAAGTCGTGCCCATCGCGCCGGAACGGCCACACCGGCTCGACCCGGCGGAAATTGAAGTTCAGGCAGTTGAAGCGGTGCAGATCCTCCGGCGTGTCCGGCGTCCCGTGCGCCGCAAGATAGTCGGGCGATGCGACCACGACGCGCCCGGTCTCACCCAATTTGCGGGCGGTCAGCGCGCTGTCTGCAAGCCGCCCGAAGCGGATCGCGACATCCGCTTCCCCGCCCGCCACGTCTGCCACCGCATCGGTTAACGCGAAATCGACGAGGATATGCGGATACAGCGCCGCGAACTCGCCCAGCAGCGGCACGACGCAGAGTCGTCCGTGCGACAGCGCAGCACTGATCCGCAACCGCCCGCGCGGTACGCCGCGATCGGCGATCTCCTGCTCCGCCTCGTCCAGATCGGCCAGGATACGCCGCGCCGCCTGGAGATACACCCGCCCCTCCGCGGTCAGCGACAGCGCACGGGTCGAGCGCAACAGCAGCCGTACGCCGAGCCGCGCCTCGATCCGATCCACCACCCGGCTCACCGCCGACGGGCTCATCTCCAGCACCCGGCCCGCCGCGGAAAAGCTGCCATGTTCCACCACCGCCGCGAACAGCGACAGCGCCCGTGCGCGATCCGCCCCACCACTCAGCTTTGCGTCCATGACATAGATCCTACGCGCATCGCCCGACTATTCGGTTCGCAGGCGACCCAGAAGCCAAAATTCAGCTTGATATGGCCTTCCATCATAAACGAACGTTCGTTCAGCTTTTGGCAAAGGGGCGCTCGGGCGGTTATCGCGGGCGGACATTGGGCGCGAAGACGAGACTGCATTCCACAAAGTCACTCGTATGGGTCGTGACGGCTGTAAGAGAGGGACCCTCCTGCTAAATTATCCTTGCTGATATCTCGGCTACTTGAGGCAGCGCCGCGCCCGAACCGGACAGGCCAGCCACGGCTCGGTTTCCGTGACTGGCTGGGGTGTCTCAAGCTATAATCAGGCAGCAGTGGTGAGTGCCCTGATCCTCTCAACGGCGCTCGCCATCGCGGCTTGATCCTGCTCCGGTCCGTAGGCAACGCCTTCCGCGCGGATCACCTTGACATCCTCGACGCCAAGGAAACCGAAGATCGCCTGCAGGTAGGTCGAGAGGTGATCGTAGGCAGCAAAAGGGCCTTGCGAATACCGTCGAGAAACTGAAGCTGGATAAATCTCGCCTGGCCTTCGTAAATCGCATGCAGCCCAACCGGCGGAACGCGTAATGGCGATCCGTGATAAAAGCCTTCGTGACGTGACCTCGTCAGACGTCGAAAATCGTCTTCCCATGCCTTGCCGTCCGGAATGAACGAAAATTCCGGATCGATTTCATGGGCGATCATGCCAAGTAGCTGCCCCACAGCGATGTTGTAGCAATGGCCGACGCACTCGAAATGCTGCTGATCGAACAGCCGTCTGGCCGTGATCTGCGGCGCCATCGCGTATTGCTTGTAATATTCAACGTCCAAGGCGTTGTTGATCGCGACGTTCGCGTCGGCCAGCATCGGTTGCGCTGACGGTCCCCGCGCTATCAGCGTTTCGTCCGCCCACCGCTTCAACGGCTTAATCGGGCCGAATGTCTTCAGTGCATCGCGCAAGAATGCCAGGCTGGAATGCGATTGGGCAAGGTAGCTCAGGCTGCATCAGCCCGGACGTCGAGCCCACATGCTGCCACCAGTGAACGGTCTCATGCAGGTAGGTCGAATAGGCCTGCAATGCGTCAGGCGATATCGTCCCCAAGTCGTACACGCCGTTCTCAATGCCATCGATCAGTTCGTGATTGCGAGGGCTGAGACTTAGGACGAAACGCATGGTCTCGTACTTGCCGTGGACGTTCAACGCGGCATGGAACGCGGGTTCGAGATACATGACGTCACGCGACGGGTCGATCAGCGACGGGTCAAGACGCGATTCCAGACCTTCTCCCGTCCCCCGCTTCATATCGATTCCTCAGCCGCTGTTGCCCCGAAAACCGCTGACGCAGATTTGACGCCAGCCTCGCGGCGTTAAGCACGTATCAGGTGTCGTCAGTGGCGGCCACCAAAGCATCATAATCGTGGTAGGCTCGCTCTGGCCGACAGGCAGAGTGCACGCATAACACTCGAACATGGCACGCACAGGCGACGCCGAACGAGCCAGCCGATCTAGATTGATACCTTGCTCGCCTGCCGCAGCGCGCAAACATAGACCTCGTCCCGCGTTTGCGCGGCGCGCATCCTATAATTGAGCATCGCCTGCAGGCTGAGGCGTAGTTCGAGGGCCGTACGGCAGATCCTCGCCATCCATCAACATGGTCTGGATGTGCTTGACGTGCACGATCCCTCGTAGCTGCCGCTGCACCTCCGACTGAACGAACGGCCGGTCATGTCGAATTGGCGCCCGAAAGCGGCGGTTCCGCTTTCCACCAGGAAGCGGCAGCATGCGCTTCTGCCCCGCCATCTGAACGAACGGCCGTTTACAACAATCGCTGCCCGATAGCGGACAGGCCGCTTTCTACCAAACCCGGACACCCGCCAAACCCTACCCCCCGCCCATCAAACCACGCGCAAAGCCGATCAGCCCCGTCTGACGGCTGCGCTTCAGCCGTTCGGCGCGCAGGATCAGACGGACCTGGGCGAAGCAGCGCTCCACGTCGTCGTTGATCAGGACATAGTCGTACCCGTCCCAATGGCTGATCTCGCTCGCCGCGCGCGCCATGCGGCCGGCGACGACCTCCGCGCTGTCGGTTCCGCGCGCGGCCAGGCGGCGGTTCAGTTCCTCGACCGACGGCGGCAGGATGAAGACGCGGACCACGTCGCCGCCGGCCTGCTGGAACAGCTGCTGCGCGCCCTGCCAATCGATGTCGAACAACACGTCGCGCCCGCGGTCCAGGATCGTGCTGACCTGCGTCTTGGGCGTGCCGTACCGGTGGTCGAAGACATGCGCCCATTCGTAGAATTCGCCGTCCGCCACCATCCGCTTAAATTCGGCGGTATCGACGAAGTGATAATCGCGCCCCTCGACCTCGCCCGGGCGCATCGGCCGGGTCGTGGCCGACACCGACATCGCGATCGATTCGTCCGCCTCCAGCAGCATCCGCGCGATGGTGGACTTGCCGGCCCCCGACGGCGACGACAGCACGAACAACAGCCCACGGCGCTGATGCTCGATGTCATGCGGACGGCGCCGCTGCGGCAGGGCGGGCGTATCGTTCGGATCGTGCATGGCCCCATCCTTGGCGCGGGCACGCCCCCCCCGTCAATCGGCGATTGCCGGATCGGCCACGACGCGCCGTCTGGCCGCCACGCTCCGCCTCGTGCATCACCACGCGCATGACTGCTTCGCCCGCCCGCCGCCCGACCCTCTACGGCACGCTCGCCAGCGCCGCGATCGTCGCGCTGGCGGCCGCGATCCTGCTCGCCATGGGCCGCCCGCCGATCTGCACCTGCGGCACGGTCGACCTGTGGCACCCCGCGCTCGATGCGGGCAACAGCCAACATATCGCCGACTGGTACACGCCGAGCCACGTTATCCACGGCTTCCTGTTCTACGCGCTCGGCCACGCGCTGCTCCGCCGCTGGCAATTGCCCGCGCGCCTCACCCTGGCGGTCGCGATCGAGGCGGGCTGGGAACTGCTTGAAAACTCGCCCGCGGTCATCGATCGCTACCGCACCGCGACGATGGCGCTCGGCTATACCGGCGACAGCGTGCTGAACTCGGTCGCCGACATCGGCTGGATGGCGGCCGGCTTCGTGCTGGCGGCCCGGTTGCCGGTCGCGATCACCGTCGCGCTCGCGATCGGCTTCGAGCTGCTGACGCTGGTCCTCATCCGCGATAACCTGACGCTCAACATCGTCATGCTCATCGCCCCGATCGATGCGATCCGCACATGGCAGGGCGCACTCTGACCCTAAGAAAAAGGGGACCGCAACGCCCTCGCGCCGCGGTCCCCTTTCCTTGAACCCGAAGGTCCGCCAGCCTCAGTAGCTGCGCGGCCCGCGCGACGCCTTGCGCCGGTCATACGCCTTCTTCGCGACGTACCCGCCACCCAGCAACATGCCGAGCGGACCCATCCGGCGCAGACCGCTGCCGGCGATCATGCCGAGCAGCGCACCCTTGGTGCCGCCGCTGCCGTCGCGCCGATCCATTTCGCGGCCCACCAATGCTCCGATGATCTTCCCGAACATGCTCATTCTCTCCGTATTGCTGGCTTTTAAAGCGTCGAACCCGCGGTTCGGTTCCGGCATGCTGCAACGCGGTGGACCTTTTCGGGCTTCGCACTATCGTTGCGGCATGATCCTGAAAGCCCTGCCCGCCGTCGCCCTCCTGCTGTCCGCCTGCACGGTAAACCTTCCGGCACCGACCCCGGCACCGGTCGCAGCCCCCGCCGCCCCGAACGCCGGCGACACCACCCTCGCCCCCCATGCCATGGTCGCCGCCGCCAACCCGATGGCGGTCGATGCGGGGCTGGAGGTGCTGCGCGCCGGCGGCAGCGCGGTCGACGCGGCGGTCGCGGTGCAGGCGGTGCTCGGCCTCGTCGAACCGCAAAGCTCCGGCCTCGGCGGCGGCGCGTTCATGGTCTATTACGACGCCAAGACCCGCAAAGTGACCGCCTATGACGGCCGCGAAACCGCCCCCGCCGCCGCCACCCCCGCCCTGTTCAGCGAGGCGGACGGCCGCCCCGAACCGTTCCGCTCGGCGTTGCTGTCGGGCCGCTCCACCGGCGTCCCCGGCGCGATCGCGATGCTGGCAATGGCGCAGGCGGACCACGGCAAGCGCCCCTGGCCCTCGCTGTTCGCCCGCGCAGCCCGGCTGGCCACCGACGGCTTCGTCGTCCCCCCGCGCATGGGTGCCGCTATCAACGGCCGCGCACCGCAAGCCGCCGCGCCCGACGCGGTCGCCTATTTCACCAAGCCCGACGGCACGCGCTATGCCGCCGGCGACACGCTCCGCAACCCGTCTTATGCCGCCACGCTCCGCCGGATCGCCGCGGAAGGACCCGCCGGGCTGCTCGACGGCCCGATCGCCGCCGCCATCGTCGCCCGCACGCATGAGGGCGCACGGCCCGGCGCGATGACGCTCGCGGACCTCAAATCCTACCGCCCGCGCCGCACCGAGGCACTCTGCCGCCCCTACCGCGTCCACATCGTCTGCACCGCCGCCACCGAATCGGGCGGCATCGGGTTGCAGGAGGCGCTGGGCATCGTCGCGACGACGGACATCGACCGCCGCACCCCCGCCGATCCGCAGGGCTGGTTCCAGATCGCGCAGGCCAGCCGGCTCGCCTACGCCGACCGCGACTATTTCGTCGGCGATCCCGCCTTCGTCCGCGTGCCGGTCGCCGGCCTGCTCGCACCCGACTATCTGGCGAAACGCGCCGCCTTGATCGGCACCGTCGCCGGCCCCGCGCCCGACCACGGCCAGCCCGCCGCCGCCCCCGCGCCCGGTGTTGACGCCACCGCCGAACCGGGCGGCACAACGCATTTCGTCATCGCCGATGCGGCCGGCAACGTCGTGTCGATGACCACGACGGTCGAAAGCATCTTCGGCTCTGGTCGCATGGTCGGCGGCTTCTTCCTCAACAACCAGCTGACCGATTTCAGCTTCGCACCCTTGAGCCCGGACGGCACCCCCGCCGCCAACGCGGTCGCCGGCGGCAAGCGCCCGCGCTCCTCGATGGCCCCCACCATCATCCTCGACCGGCAACGCGCCTTCGTCGCCGCGGCCGGCTCCCCCGGCGGCCCCGCGATCCAGGCCTATAATCTGAAGGCGATCGTCGGACTGCTCGACTGGAAGCTCCGCGCACAGGCCGCCGCCGCGCTCCCCAACCTCGTCGCCCGCGGCGACCGCTTCTCCGGCGACACCGCGATGTTCGCCCCCGCCACCGTCGCCGGCCTGGCCGCCCGCGGCATCACCCTCCGCCCCGACGACCGCGAGAACAGCGGCGTCCACATCATCCTGCGCCGTGGGGCTGGATACGAAGGTGGTGCGGATCCAAGGCGCGACGGGGTGGCCAAGGGGTTCTGACTTATACTTCTTCGCCCCTCTCCTTCAGGGGAGGGGTTGGGGTGGGGCTGACCTCGTCAAAGCCACAACGCTGCGGGTGATCGGCTGTCGCCCCCACCCCAACCCTGAAGGAGAGGGGCTGATAGCGTCACGACCAGCCCCTATATCCGCAAAAACACAATCAGAGGATCACCCGCCATGCCCGCCACCGACCCCGTCGTGATCGTCAGCTACGCCCGCACTCCGATGGGCGGCTTCCAGGGCGCGCTGTCGGCGGTGAAGGCGACCGTGCTCGGCGCCACCGCGGTCCGCGCCGCGGTCGAGCGCGCCGGCGTCGACCCCGCCCGCATCGACCAGATCATGATGGGCTGCGTTCTGCCCGCCGGCCTCGGCCAGGCCCCCGCACGCCAGGCCGCCCTCGGCGCCGGCTTGCCCGACTCGGTCGAAGCGGTCACTGTCAACAAGATGTGCGGCTCGGGCATGCAGGCCGCGATCCTGGCGCACGACACGCTCGCCGCGGGCTCCGCCGACATCGTCGTCGCGGGCGGGATGGAGAGCATGTCCAACGCCCCCTACCTGCTGCAGAAGATGCGCGGCGGCGCGCGGATCGGCCACCAGTCGGTCCAGGATTCGATGTATCTCGACGGGCTCGAGGACGCCTACGACCCCGGCAAGCTGATGGGGCATTTCGCCGAGGACAGCGCACAATCCTACCAGTTCACCCGCGCCGAACAGGACGCCTACGCGCTCCGCTCGCTCGACCGCGCCACCACCGCCATCGCCGACGGCGCGTTCGCGGGCGAGATCGTCGCGGTCGAGGTCACCGGCCGCCGCGGCACCGACACGATCACGGAGGACGAACAGCCCGGTAACGCCCGGCCGGACAAGATCCCGACGCTGAAACCCGCGTTCAGCAAGGACGGCACGATCACCGCCGCCAACGCCTCGTCAATCTCCGACGGTGCCGCCGCCCTCGTCATGACACGCGCCAGCGTCGCGGCCGAACTCGGACTGCCCGTCGCCGCCCGCGTTGTGGCTCACGCCGCCCACGCCCACGCGCCGGCTCTGTTCACCACCGCCCCCGTCGACGCGATCCGCAAGGTCCTCGCCAAGGCCGGCTGGTCGGTCGACGACGTTGACCTGTTCGAGGTGAACGAGGCGTTCGCGGTCGTCGCCATGATCGCCGCCCGCGACCTCGGCATCCCGGAGGACCGCCTCAACGTCAACGGCGGCGCCACCGCCCTCGGCCACCCGATCGGCGCGTCCGGCGCGCGCATCATCGCCACGCTCATCGCCGCCCTCACTGCCCGTGGCCTGAAGAAAGGCGTCGCGGCGCTGTGCATCGGCGGCGGAGAAGCGACCGCGTTCGCGGTGGAGGTGTAGTTTCAAACACCGCTTATCCCGAGCGAAGTCGAGGGACCCCTTCGAGCGCAGCCGAGAAGCCGACAGCGCGGTTTCCTGCACCGGTCATCATGCAGTGAAACCCAATAGGACCGCACACCAAACGGGGCAGCGGGCGGACCCTCGCTAGGTCAGTAGGCCACAGCGATACGGGCCTTAGACTCTACTCAGGATGAACGGGTGGGTGTCCGAACCGGCGCCCCCTCAACCACCCCAACCAACAACGCCCGATACGCCCGCATCATCGCACCCGCATCGTACGCTAAAATCCGATCCCCCGGCCGCACCGGATCGTCCCCCACCTGCCGCAACAACGCCGCGGCAAACCCCTCCGCGTCGTCCGGTGCGACGATCAGCCCGTAACGCCCGCCGTCCAGCACCTCCACGGCATCGCCCGCCGTCGTGCTGGCGACGATCGGCACGCCGGCATCGACCGCTTCCAGCAGCGCGATCGACGAACCCTCCCACCAGGATGCGATCGCGAACACCCGCGCCGCGCGCAGCCACGGATAGACATCGTCCGTCACCCCGGCGAACAGCACCCGGTCGCCGACCCCCAGCGCCGCCGCTTGCGCAGCCAAGCCGTCGCGATACGCAGCATCGCCACCGCCCAGCACCACCAGCCGCATCGGCCGCACCCGGTTCGCGGCGGCGATCGCCGCGATCAGCCCCTCATAATTCTTCTGCTTCGTCAGCCGCCCGACCGCCAGCACGGTCGGCACCGCATCGACCATCGCCGCAGGAACCGGAGACGCCGCCACCCCGGCCCGCGCGATCCCGTTACGGATCAGCACGACGCGCCCCGCCGCGATCCCGCGCGAGAAAGCAGCGTCGTCCGCCAGGTTCCGCCCCACCACCACCGACCGCGCCGACGCCGCGATCAGCGTCGCACTCTTGGCCATCCGCCAGCGGTTCCGGATCGGCTGCCCCGCCCGCTCCATTGGGTTGCTGAACACGAACACCCGCGGAATGCCCAGGCCCCGCGTCGCCGCCCACAAGCTCACATGCCCATGGTTCCCACCCGACAGCACCACGTCCGGCGCGATCGCGCGGATCGCCCGGCGCAGCGCCGGCACCCCGCGCAACTGCCCGCGCGACTCCGCTTGGCGCTCGGTCGCTGCCACGAACCGCGCCGGCGCCACATCCGCCGCGCCGAACCACCCGGCCGACGATCCCGCGACCAGCACCGCATCGTCGCCCGCCTCCGCCAGCGCCCTCGCCAGCGCGATCATCGCGCGCACCACGCCGCTGGCGCGCATGTCATGGACGTAGATCGCGATCCGCATGGGAACCCGGTACCGCGCCGATATGACAATCACGCGCGCTGCCATCACCGCGTAACATGCGCGGACAAAGCGTGGGCGCGATGCTGTCCACAACCGAACTCTGGTACCGCGCGAAGAAGGCGTTCCCGCTGTTCCCCGGCATGCGCACGCCCGTCTCCGGCCACTTCCTCGCCGCGCACTACGCCCACCGCGCCCGCACCCGCGGACCGCTCCGCGCAGCGCTCGACCTGCTGACCGGCGCAGCGTTCCACGCCTGGATCCCGCTCCGCGCCCGCGCCGTCCGCAAGCGCTACGGCCTCGACGCCCGCTGGACCGCCAAAGCCACCGCCATCGCCCACGCCACCTTCGCCGACCCCAACGACATCGCGCTGTTCCGCATCGACCTCGCCGACCAGCTCGACGGCTACATCCGCCGGTTCGAGGACGCCGACCTCAACCGCCACATCAACCCGCTCGCCTGGGCCCCCGGCTGCGTCCTGGCCGACAAGATCGCCTTCTACGCCCGCTGCGCCGCGCACGACCTGCGCCACCCCGCGGTCGTCGCCGCCATCGTCGACGGCAAGGTTACGGTCCAAGCCTCCCCCGCCGGTCACCCGTTGCTGCTGAAACCCGCCCGCGGCGAGGGCGGCGCCGGCGTGGCCTTCGTCGACGGCGCACCCGACGACACCACCGAACTTGCCGCCTGGCTCCACACCCACTTCGGCAAGCGCCGCCACGCCTGGCTGCTCCAGCACCGCATCATCCCCCACGCCGCGCTGAACCAGCTCGCGCTCAACGCCCTCCCCACCGCCCGCATGACGACGATCCTGGACGAACGGGGCGTCCCCGAACTCGCCAGCGCGGTCCTGCGCGTGCCGTCCGATCCTGCGGCGATGGTCGACAATATGAAGGCCGGCGGCCTGCTCAGCCCCATCGACATCGACGACGGCACGCTGGGCCTGGCGTGCAAGGGCTATGGCGGCGGCGACTATCCGCTCCACCCGGTCACCGGCGTCGCGATCCCCGGCCTGGGCCTGCCCGACTGGGCCGCCGCCCGCGCGCTGGTGGCCGACGCGCACGCCCGCGCCTTTGCCGACTATGCGCTGATCGGCTGGGACGTCGGGTTCGCCGCGGACGGCCCGATCCTGATCGAGGGCAACGGCAAGCCCGGCGTGCTCATGCCGCAACGCGCCTCCCGCCGCGGGCTGGGCGAAGGGCGCTACGGCATCCTGCTCGCCCACCACCTGGCCCGCGCCGCCCACCGCTGAACGGCTTACGCAGGACTGTCACCCGCCTGCCAGAAAAGCGTCGCACGGGGCCGTTACCCCCGCCGGATGACCCAGCGCCTGATCGATGCCCGCCCGTCCACCATCCCCAACCGGGCGAAGAAGGCCCTCCGCATCCTCTACATCGCCAAGCATGCGCTGTCGGAAGGCCATGCGGACGGCCAGGACGGCACCCACGCCACCTACCATGCCGAAATCCGGCAGGTACTGTGCGGCCTCGGCCTGAACCTCGTCGTCGCGGACCGCTACGAGGTGCTGTTCGACAAGCCGGACGTCGATTTCGTCTTCCCGCTGCTCAACCGCGGCGGCTTCCTCAATTCCGAAATGATGCTCCCACTGCTCTGCAACCGGCTGCGCATCCCCTATCTCGGCGGCTCGCCCATCATCCGCGGCCTGTCCGACGACAAGCATCTGACCAAGACCGTCGCGCGCGCCCGCGGCCTCGCCATGGCCGACTGGGCGATCTACCGCCGGCTCGCGCCCGTTGATGCGCAACGCTGCCCACGCGCCGACCGCTGGGTGATCAAGCCCAACGCATCCTCCGCCAGCTGGGGCATCCGTTCCGCGCACGACTGGGCCGGCGTGCGCGATGCCGTCGCCACGCTGCACGCCGAGGGTCACGACGCCATCGTCGAACCGTTCATCACCGGCCATGATATCGAGGTGTCGGTCATCACCGTCGGCGGCAAGCCCGTCATCCTGCCCGTCATGATCGTCGAACAGCAGGATCCCGCCCAGCTCCGCAGCTACGCCGAAAAGCGCGATCTGGCCGGCAAGCCGCAGTCCTACGCGATCCAGCCCTATAACGACCACGCCCGGCTGGCCGAGATCCACGCGGCGACGCACGCGCTGATCCCCGAATTTCTGCCGTTCGACTATGGCCGCTTCGAATTCCGGATCGACGCCACGACCGGCGCGATCCAGTTCATGGAGGTCAACCTCAACTGCAACCTGTGGTCGCGCAAGACGATCGCGATGGCCGCATGGCTCGGCGGCTGGAGCCATGCCGAACTGATCGAGACGATCGTCGCCGAAAGCCTCGAACGCAACGGCCTGATCCCGCCGAAGTCGCTGAAGAAGACCGTCCCCGCCTGGCAGATCGCGGCAACCGGCGGCGTCCCCGCCTTCGCCGGCTCCTGATGCGCAGCACCACCGCGATCGTGATGGCCGGTCGGCGCGAGGGCAGCATCGACCCGCTCGCCGCCGCCGCCGGACTCGCCGACAAATGCCTCATCCCCGTCGCCGGCCGCCTGATGATCGAGCATGTCCTGGTGGCACTCGCCGACACCCCGTCGATCGCGCGGATCATCGTATCGATCAACGACCCAGCGCTGCTCGATGCGGTCCCCGCCGCCCGCGCGCTGATCGACGAAGGCCGCCTCGTCGCGGTCCGCGCGAAGCATAACCTCGTCGACAGCCTGTTCGCCGCATTGGACGGACAGGCGTTCCCGATCCTGGTCACCACCGCCGACAACGTCCTGCTCACCCCCGCCGCGGTCGAGCAGATCGGCACGGCGGGCGATGCGGCAGGCGCCAAGTCCGTCGCGGTCGCCTTCACCCGCCGCGACTCCGTGCTCGCCGCGCACCCCGACGGCCAGCGCCGCTTCTACCGCTTCCGCGACGACAGCTATTCCAACTGCAACGCCTACTGGATCGGCAGCCCCGTGGCGCTCGCGGTGGCCGAGGTGTTCCGCTCCGGCGGCCAGTTCGCCAAGCACCCGGTCCGCATCCTGCGCGCGCTCGGGCTCTACAACCTCATCGCCTTCCGCCTCGGGCTCGGCACCATCGACGGCGCCTTCGCCCGCTTCTCGCGCCGCTTCGGCTTCCCGATCCGCGCCGTCATCCTCGACGACGGCGCCGTCGCCATCGACGTCGACAACCCCCGCACGCTGGCGGTCGCAGAAACGATCTTCGCGAGCCGGTCAGTTAGCCAGCACGCGAAACCGCCCATGCTGAGTAGAGGCTGAGCGAAGCCGAAGACCCGTATCGAAGCACGCGCGCAGCAGGTTCACCCGCACCCCCAAAACCGTCCATCCCGAGCGAAGTCGAGGGACCCCGTCGAGCGCAGCCGAGACGGCCAACGGCGCCGCAAACCGCAACGTTGAAGGGGCTAAACCCCAACCCCAACCCCGTTTGGTTCGAGCCCGTCGAGAACTCCGCGCAACGTTCTCAACAGGCTCGAACCAAACGGATTGAGTAAGGAATTTAGAACCCCCTAAATCCCCGCATACCATTCATAATCATTACTATCCTCCCAGAACCCACCCTTGCCACCATACAATCCGACCAAAGAAGCCACCGCCTCGATCCGCATCAGATACTTGGCATGCTTGTACCCCAACTGCCGTTCCACCCGCAGCCGCAGCGGCGCACCATTCCCCACCGGCAACATCCGCCCGTTCAGCGCCCAGGCCAAAATCGTCTGCGGATGCAAAGCATCGATCATGTCGATCGACTCGTAATAAGGGCTCGCCCCGTACAGATCGGCACAGTGGAACACGAGGTAGCGCGCCGTATTGCGCACCCCCGCCGCATCCAGCACCAGCTTCAGCGGCGTCCCCGTCCAGCGCCCGATCGCGCTCCACCCCTCGACGCAGTCGTGCCGCGTCGTCTGGCTCCGCACCGGCATCGCGCCCAACTGCGCCAGCGACAGCGACAGGGGTCGCGCGACCATCCCGTCGACCCGCAACCGCCAGTTCGCGAACTTGTCCGCCATCAGCGCGGCATAGTCCGTCCCCCCCGGCACCCGCGTCCCGTTCGACCGGAACACCGGGCTGATGTCGCCCCCGTCGAACTCGCGCGCTAGAGCCGTTCGGTCCGACACCAGCCGCTGCGCCCCCATCGACACGCGCTCGCCCAGCCGCAAAGTCTCGCGAAACGCCGGCGACTGATCCAGCCGGTCGCACCCGGGCAGCAACAGCCCCGCCCCCGCCAGCCCCGCGCCCACGACCGCGCGCCGCGTCAATATGCTCATGCCACTTCCTCCGCCTTCGCGTCCGCGCGCTCGGGCGGCAGCCGGAACCACCCCGTCACCATCGATCGAATCTCGTTATACGGCCCGGCCAGCACGACCATCAGCAGGTGCACGACGATAAACGCCGCCAGCAGCGCCATCGCGATGAAGTGCAGCGACCGCGCCGACTGCCGCCCGCCGAACACATCCAGCAACCACGGCCACGCCGCGTCCATCGCCGGCGACATCGCGAGGCCCGTCAGCACCAGCCCCGGCAGCAACACGAAGATCACCCCGAAATAACTCAGCTTCTGCAGGATGTTGTACGTCAGCGCCGCCTGCCCCGCCGGAAAGCGCAGTCGCGCATGGTTGCGGATGTCTGCCATCACGTGCCGCGGGGCCAGCTCGTTCCGGGTCGGCGTCAACTGGCGCACATGCCCGCGTACGAAGCTCCACAACCAGAACAGCACCCCGGGCACGACCAGCAGCCAGGCGAAGAACAGATGCCACCGCCGCGCCGCCGACAGGCTGTACCCGCTCGGGATCGTCGCCCACCCCGGAAACGCGCGCCGCTGCACCGCGCCCGTGCTGTCCTGCCAATACCCCAGCACGCCCGTCGTCGGCACCTGCACCGCGCCGACCTTTAGATATCCGGCCTCCGCGGTCGACCCGATCTCCAGCCAAGCCTGGTCGGTATTGGCGCCATATTGCCCCCAATAGAGCCGCCCATGCGCGTTGAAGATCATCAGCCCGCTCATCAGCATGACGATCACGACCACCGCATTCCACCAGTGCCACACCCGCACCGGCCACGCATGCCGCTTCACCAAGGGTCGCTCGTCCGTCATGCCGTTCTCCTGCCCCGTAGTACGCGCGACGGAGGCAAACAGTTACAACTTCCGAAGCTGAGCGCACCTCCGCAACACCCCTAGACCGACGCCCCCAACCAACCCCCTAGACGCCACCCCCACCTTCCGCTTACGTTCACGTCAACGAGAGCCCGAGAGGATGCCGCGGATGGACTTCACCCTGAACGATCGGGAAACGCATTGGCGCGACCGCGTCGGCGCCTTCATCGAAACCGAAATCCGCCCGCGCGACCCCGACTATCACGCGCAACAGGCGGAGGGTGACCGCTGGAAGGTCCTGCCCGTGATCGAGGAGCTGAAGGAAAAGGCCCGCGCCCAGGGCCTCTGGAACCTCTTCATGCCGCCCTCGTCCGGCCGCGTGCCGGTGGACGACAGCGTCGCGTTCGACGGTCCCGGCCTCACCAACCTCGAATATGCGCTCTGCGCCGAGGAGATGGGCCATCTCGAATGGGCGTCGGAGGTCTTCAACTGCTCCGCCCCCGACACCGGCAACATGGAGGTGTTCCACCGCTACGGCACCGCGGCGCAGAAGACGCGCTGGATGGTCCCGCTGATGCGCGGCGAGATCCGCTCCGCCTTCCTCATGACCGAACCCGACGTTGCCTCGTCCGATGCCACCAACATCGAAACGCGCATAGACCGCGACGGCGACGACTATGTCCTGAACGGCCGCAAATGGTGGTCGTCGGGTGCGGGCGACCCACGCTGCAAGGTCGCGATCGTGATGGGCAAATCCGATTTCGGTGCCGCGAAGCACCAGCAGCAGTCGATGGTCCTGATGCCGCTCGACACCCCCGGGGTCGAGATCCTGCGCCACCTCCCCGTCTTCGGTTACGACGACGCGCCCCACGGCCACATGGAGATCCAGCTCAACGACGTCCGCGTGAACGCGGAGGACGCGATGCTGCTCGGCGAGGGCCGCGGGTTCGAGATCGCGCAGGGCCGCTTGGGGCCCGGCCGCATCCACCACTGCATGCGCACCATCGGCGTGGCGGAGGAGGCGCTCGAAAAGATGACGCGCCGTTTGCTGACCCGCACCGCGTTCGGCAAGACGCTCGCCGAACAGTCCGTCTGGGAACAGCGGATCGCCGAGGCGCGGATCGACATCGAACTCTGCCGGCTCCTCTGCCTCAAGGCCGCGGACATGATGGACAAGGTCGGCAACAAGGTCGCGCAGAACGAGATCGCGATGATCAAGGTCGCCGCCCCGCGCATGGCGCTCCGCATCATCGACGACGCGATCCAGGCCCACGGCGGCGCGGGCGTCACCAGCGGCTACGGCCTGGCAAAAGCCTATACCGGCATCCGCACCCTCCGCCTCGCCGACGGCCCCGACGAAGTCCACAACCGCGCCATCGCCCGCGCCGAATTCGGCAAATACCGTGTTCGCTGACCGCACGCCGTACCCCCGCGAAGGCGGGGGTACGGCTCCACGCTCCGAACTGGACCCCCGCCTACGCGGGGGTACGGGACAACATTGCGGTGCCGCCAAGACGTCAGGCGCCCAGCAATGACCGACGTCGACACCACCCGCCTCGCCTCCTGGCTCGCCACCCATGTCGAAAACTTCCGCGGCCCCTTCACCCTGGAAAAATTCCCCGGCGGCCAATCCAACCCGACCTACCGCATCGCCGCCGCCTCCGGCGACTATGTCCTGCGCCGCAAGCCCTTCGGCCCGCTCCTCCCCTCCGCCCACGCGGTAGACCGCGAACATCGCCTGATCGCCGCCCTCGCCCCCACCGGCTTCCCCGTCGCGCGCCCCTTCGCGCTCTGCACAGACGACAGGGTGATCGGCGCGACCTTCTACGTCATGAGCCACGTCGCCGGCCGCACCTATTGGGACGGCAGCCTGCCCGGCCTCGCGCCTGCCGAACGCCGCGCCACCTACGACGCGATGATCGACACGCTCGCCGCACTCCACGCGGTCGATCCGGACACGGTCGGACTCGGCGACTACGGCCGCCCCGGCAACTATTTCGAACGTCAGGTCGCACGCTGGACCAAGCAGTATCGCGCCTCCGAAACCGATCGGATCGACAGCGTCGAACGGCTGATCGACTGGCTCCCACGCACGCTCCCGCGGCAGGACCGCACCGCCATCGTCCACGGCGACTACCGGATCGACAACCTCATCTACGCGCCCGACGGGCCGCGCGTCGTCGCCGTGCTCGACTGGGAACTGTCCACGCTCGGCGATCCGCTCGCCGACGTCTCCTACCTGCTCATGAACTGGGTCACCGAACCGGAGGGCCGCTCGGGCTTGCTGGGCCTCGACCTCCCCGCGCTCGGCATCCCGACGCTGGAACAGGCCGTCGCACGCTACTGCGCCGCCACCGGCCGCGACGGCCTACCCGACCTCGACTGGTATTTCGCCTACAATCTCTTCCGCCTGACCGGCATCGTCCAGGGCATCAAGAAACGCGTCGCCGACGGCACCGCCTCCAGCGCGCAGGCCGCCGAAACCGCCGCCCGCGTCGTGCCGCTCGCCGACGCCGCCTGGTCCTTCGCGCAGAAAGCCGGCGCATGACCCAAGACCACAACCCTCACCCGGAGCACCGCATGTCCCTCTTCGACCTGACCGACAAGGTCGCCATCGTCACCGGCTCCTCGCGCGGCATCGGCAAGGCGATCGCCACCGCGCTTGCCGAACAGGGCGCAAAGGTCGTCATCTCCAGCCGCAACCAGGACATCTGCGAGACCGTCGCCGCCGAACTGAACGCTGCGCACGGCGACGGCACCGCCATCGCGATCGCCGCCTCGCTCTCGTCGAAGGACGCGCTCCGCAACCTCGTCACCGAAACCGAACGGCACTTCGGCCGGATCGACGTGCTGGTCTGCAACGCGGCGTCCAACCCCTATTATGGCCCGATGGCCGGAATCGAGGACGACCAGTTCCGCAAGATCTTCGAAAACAACGTGCTCGCCAACCACTGGCTGATCGCGATGGCCGCCCCCGGCATGGTCGCGCGCAAGGAAGGCTCGATCGTCATCGTCTCGTCGATCGGCGGGCTCACCTCCTCCACCGTCATCGGCGCATACAACGTGTCGAAGGCCGCCGACTTCCAGCTCGCGCGCAACCTGGCCGCCGAATATGGTCCGGCCGGCGTCCGCGTGAACTGCATCGCCCCCGGCCTGGTCCGCACCGATTTCGCCCGCGCGCTGTGGGAAAATCCGGACACGTTGAAGGCCGTCACCCGCTCCACCCCCATGCGCCGCATCGGCGAACCGTACGAGATCGCGGGCGCCGCGGTGTTCCTCGCCAGCCCCGCCTCCACCTTCATGACCGGCCAGACGATCGTCGTCGACGGCGGCTCCACCATCGGCGTCGGCCTGTGACGGGCCGCCGCCTGGAAGGCAAAGTCGCGATCGTCACCGGCGCGGCCAGCGGCATCGGTCGCGCAACCGCCCACCTGTTCGCGGCGGAGGGCGCCCGCGTCGTCGTCTCCGACGTCTCGGACGCGGTCCATGACACCGCCCGCGCCATCGGCGACGCCGCGCACGCCATCGTCGGCGACGCGGGCCGCGCGGACGACGTCGCCGCGCTCGTCCAAGCGGCGGAAGAGCGCTTCGGCGGGCTCGACATCATGTTCGCCAACGCCGGAGTCTCGGGCGGCCTCGCCGGCCTGTTCGATCAGAGCGCGGAGGATTTCGCCGAGATCCTGCGGATCAACCTGATCGGCCCGTTCCTCGCCATCCAGCATGCCGCCCCCGCCATCGCGAAACGCGGCGGCGGGTCGATCCTGTGCACCGCCTCGGTCGCGGGGCTCCGTTCGGGCGCCGGCGGCGTCGCCTATTCCGCGTCGAAGGCCGGCGTCATCAACCTGGTCCAGACCGCAGCCCAACAACTCGTCGGCAGCAAGGTCCGCGTCAACGCCATCTGCCCCGGCCTGATCCAGACCGGCATGACCGAAATGATCTACGACTGGGCCACTGCCGCCGGCAAGGCCGACCGCATCGGCCGCCTCAACCCCTTACGCCGCGGCGGCGAACCCGACGAACTCGCGCAAGCCGCGCTCTTCCTCGCGTCCGACGCCTCCTCCTACGTCAACGGCCACGCCCTCGTCGTCGACGGCGGCCTCGCCAGCAGCCACCCCTTCACCCAACAAAATTACGGCCAGGTCGCGATCTGATCGCCTGGCGCGGGAGCAACAGAAAAGCCCCCTCCCGTTCAGGGGAGGGGGTTGGGGGTGGGGGCAGCGGCAACACAAGCGCTACAACGAAGGCGGACACCCAGTCGCTTGCACTAACCGTCAGCGCAGAATGCCAACTGTCGGCGTGAGACCGAACTATTAGACTCTGCCACCGTCGAGAAATCCCCAACAAACCCGCCAAAATCCAATCTGGCACGCCCATTGCAAACACCCTGACATCGCCAGCCACCTGGCCAGCGACCATTTCAAAGTCAGGGAAACCCAAGCAATGTCCGCCACCACCATCGCCCGCAAGATCGCCACCGCCGCCGTCGCAGCCGCCCTCTCCGCCACCTGCGTCATTGCCGCGGTCGGCCCGGTCGGCACCACCGCTGCCCCGACGCGCCACAGCGTCATCGTCGCCTGACCCCGAACCCCAACCGGACGATCCAGATGATCCGCACCCTCTCCGCCGCTGCAGCACTGCTGCTCTCCACCACCTGCGTCCTGGCCGCCGTCGCGCCCGCCTCCGGCATCGCCGCGACCCGCACCGCCTGAACCGACAAGGACCCGCCGCCATGAAGACCTTCACGCTCGACAAGTCCCGCGCCCGCATCATGGGCGTCTGCGCCGGCATCGCCGACAGCACGGGCCTCGACCCGCTCCTCGTCCGGATCGCCGCGGTGCTGCTGACGCTCGCCTGGGCCGGAAGCTGGGGCGTCGCCGCCTACCTGATCGCCGGCTTCTGCGCCCCCGTGCGACCCAGCTGACCGGCGAGCCAGCGCGCCGCCACCTCGGGCGTCGCCTTGTCGGTATCGCGGTCGACCATGTAGTTCGCCCGCCGCATCGCCGCCACCGGCACCCGTCCGACCAGCGGCTGCAACGCCGCCCGCACCCGCGCATCGCCCGCCCGCGCGCCACCGACCAGCAACAGAGCATCATAGGACGGCACAGCCCGCTTCGGATCGGCCAGCACCACCAGCCCGTCCGCCGCGATCCGCCCATCGGACGAGAATGCCGAGATCACATCCGCCTGTCCGCCCGACAGCGCGCGGTACATGAAGGTCGGGCTGTACGCGCGTTGATCCGCGAACCGCAGCCCATAGGCATCGCGGATCGTCCGCCACTCCGGCCGGTCGAGAAACTCCAGGTCCGCCGCCAGCCGCAACCCCGGCGCCACCCGCGCCAGGTCCGCGATCGACGAGATGCCCTTCCGCGGCTTCATCGCCAGCGCATAGGCATTTTCGAACCCCAGCGGCCCGATCACCCGCGCCCGCCCCGGCCGTGCGCGCAACCAGCCGTCGATCCCCGCCGCCATCGCGGGCGCCGCCGGCGTGTCGGTCCGCTCCATCGCATTGGTCCAGATCGTCCCCGCATAATCGACATAGACGTCGACATCGCCGCCCTCCAGCGCGCGCAACGCCACCGCGGAGCCCAGCCCCTCGCGGTACCGCACGTCGAACCCGGCCTGCTCCAGCCGCTCGCCGATCAGCCGCGCCAGGATATACTGCTCCGAAAAATTCTTCGCCCCGATCACGATCGCGGGCTTCGCCGGCCACCATGTGTATGCCGCCGCACCGCCTACCACCGCCAGCAACAGCAGGGCCGGCCCCGCCATCAGCCAGCGCCGCCCGGTCGCCACCCCGCGCTCGACCAGCGCCAGCAACGCGTCCACCGCCAGCGCCAGCGCCGCGCTCGCCACGCACCCCGCCAGCACCAGCGCGGTCGTCTCGGTCTGCAACCCCGCAAAGATCAGGTTGCCGAGCGACGGATAGCCCACCGTCGTCGACAGCGTCGCCGCACCGATCGTCCACACCGCCGCGGTCCGGATCCCCGCCATCGCCACCGGCGCGGCCAGCGGCGCCTCGACCAGCCGCAAGCGCTGCGCCGGCGTCATGCCGATCCCGTCCGCCGCCTCGATCACCGCCGGGTCGATCCCGCCCAGCCCCGCGATCACGTTCCGCAGGATCGGCAGCAGCGCATACAGTGTCAGCGCGAGCAGCGACGGCAGGAACCCCAACGCCGGGATCCCGCCCCCGACCAGCGCCGACAACCCGACGAGCACCGGATAGAACAACGCCAGCAACGCCAGCCCCGGCACCGTCTGGACCAGCGATGCGAACCCCAGCGCCGCCTGCCGCAACACCGGCCGCCGCGCCGCGAACACCCCGAGCGGCAAACTCACGACCAGCGCCAGCACCAGCGCGGCGGCGGCCAGCAGGATATGCGACGCCGCCAGCCCCGGCACCTGCCCGAACGCCGCAATCATGCCGTGCCCCCGTCGGCCAGCGCCTGCATCCGCGCCGCCTGCCCACGCGGCACCGCGACCAGCGCCGCCGCCGGCCCGTCCTCGGCACGCAGCATCTCGGCCGGCGTCGCATCCGCCACGATCCGACCCGCCACCATCACCAGCACGCGGTCCGCCAGCAGCAACGCCTCGCCCATGTCGTGCGTCACCATGATCGTCGTCAGCCCGCGCGCGACGTGCAGCTCGCGCACCGTCTGCCCGATCCGCTCCCGCGTCACCGGATCGAGCGCGCCGAACGGCTCGTCCATCAGCAGGATCTTCGCATCCCCCGCCAGCGCCCGCGCGATCCCGACGCGCTGCTGCTGCCCACCCGACAACGCCCGCGGCGACCGCTTGGCGACATCCGGCTCCAATCCGACCTGCGTCAGAAGCGCCCCGACATCCGGCACCCCCTCGCCCAACCGCGCCCGGATCGCGATATTGTCCGCCACCGACAGGTGCGGGAACAGCCCCACATTCTGGAACACATACCCGATCGACCGCCGCAGCACCGGCGCATCCCCGCCCGCGACCGCCACCCCCGCGACCCGCACCGCGCCCGCGTCCGGCTCCACCAACCGGTTCACCATCTTCAGCAACGTCGATTTGCCCGACCCGGATGTCCCGACCAGCGCCACGAAACTGCCCGCCACGATGTCGAGCGTCACCGCATCGACGACGATCGCGTCGCCGTAACGCTTGGTCACCCCCTCGAACGCGATCGCCGTCGTCGTCACATCCATCCCCTGCCTAAAGGCAAATCACCCCACCACCGCATCGATCGCCTGCGCCATCGCGACATCGCGCACCGACAGGCCACCCGCGTCATGCGTGGTCAGCGTCACGTCCACCCGGTTCCAGACATTGGACCATTCGGGATGATGATCCGCCTTCTCCGCCAGCAACGCGACGCGCGTCATGAACCCGAACGCCTCGCCGAAATCCGCAAACACGAACCGCCGCGTGATCGCGTCGCGCCCGTCGTCATGATCCCAGTCGGGCAGGCCGTCGAGCGCGTCGATCCGCTCGGCTTCGGACAAAGGTTCGATCATGCGGCAAGGCTCCCCGGCTGGTATCGTCGTCACCGCGACGATAGGGTCGCGGCCATGGATAAAGCAATCACCGGCCTCGCCCCGACCGCCGACGACATCGAGGCGATCGCCCGCCGCGCGCTGGCCGCGCTGCCGGAGGAATTCCGCGCCCACCTCGGCGACATCGCGCTGCGCGTCGAGGAGTTCGCGGATGAGGAGGTCCTCGACGCGCTCGAGATCGACGATCCGTTCGACCTCACCGGCCTCTATACAGGGCGCCCGGTCGGCGAGAAATCGGTCACCGACACCGCAGCCATGCCCGACATGATCCACCTCTTCCGCCGCCCGCTGCTCGACGAATGGTGTGAAACCGGCGTCACGTTGGAGGCGCTCGTCACCCACGTGCTGGTCCACGAGGTCGGCCATCATTTCGGCCTGTCCGACGCCGACATGCATGCGCTGGAGGCCGCCGCCGGATGACGCCGTCCTTGCGGCTCGAAGGCATCGCCGCCTGGCGCGGCGACCGGCTGCTGTTCGAGGGGATCGACCTCACCCTCGCCCCAGGCGACGCGCTGCTCGTCACCGGCCCGAACGGCGCGGGCAAGTCCACGCTATTGGCGATCATCGCAGGCCTGCTGACCCCACTCTCCGGCACCGTCACCAACACCGGCGGCCTGGCCCTCGCCACCACCGACGGCGACGCGCTCGACCCCCGCCTGCCCCTGTCGCGCGCTCTCGCGTTCTGGGCGGAGCTCGACGGCACCGCGACCCAGGTCGCCCCCGCAATGACGGCGATGGCGATCCCCCACCTCGCCACCGTCCCGGTCCGCATGCTCTCCACCGGCCAACGCAAACGCGCCGTCCTTGCCCGCACGCTCGGGAGCGGTGCCGGCCTGTGGTTGCTGGACGAACCCGCGAACGGGCTGGACACCAGCGGCCTGATCGCCCTGGCCGAAGCAATGGCGCACCACCGCGCAAACGGCGGCATCATCATAGCCGCCTCCCACCAACCCCTCGGCCTGCAAAACGCTCAACAGTTAATGCTGCAAGAAAGCCCTCTCCCCTCCGGGGAGAGGGTTGGGAGAGGGGAGCAACGCCCGCCCGAGGCCGCAACGCAAAACCAAACGCAACAGAGCCCTCCCCCCCACGGGGGGAGGGTTGGGTGGGGGGCGTCACTGGACGCAACGCCCCGACCGTTCCACCCGGAAACACCCCCCACCCCAACCCTCCCGCCGGTGGGGGGAGGGAGTACGGCCCCGCTTCAACATCGCGAGCAGATCTCAACCGGAGGAAGCAAAACCCCCCTCCTCCTCCGCGACATCACCCAACACTACACAGGCGGCGCGGCCCTCCTCCCCATCCTCTTCTTCCTCCTCGTCGCCACGCTCTTCCCCTTCGCCATCGGCCCGGACAGCACCCTGCTCGCCCGCACCGGTGGCGGCGCGCTCTGGATGGCGGCGCTGCTCGCGGCCCTGTTGCCGGTCGACCGCCTGATCGAACCCGACCGCGCCGCCGGCGTGCTCGATCAATATGCCGTCCGCGGGATCAGCACCGAACTCGCCGTCGCGTCGAAGCTGCTCGCCCACTGGCTCGGCTTCGCGCCCCCGCTGATGATCGCGGTCCTGCCCGCCGCCGCGCTCCTCAAACTCGACACCACCACCGTCACCCGGATCGAGGCCGGCCTCCTGCTCGGCACCCCCGGCCTCGCCGCCCTTGGCCTCCTGACCGCCGCGCTCACCGCAGGCCTCCGCGGTGCAAGCGCGCTCGCCGGCCTGATCATGCTCCCGCTCGCCATCCCGCTGTTGATCTTCGGCGCAGGCGCGCTCGGCGACACCGGCGGCGGCGCACTCAAGCTTCTCGCCGCGACCAGCCTGCTGCTAGTCGCAATCACGCCTTTCGCCGGCGGGGCCGCCCTACGGGCGGGGAAGGACTGAGCCGCCTACAAAGCGACGTTGTTGGGCCTGCCCCCAACCCCAACCCTGTTTTGGTTCGAGCCTGTCGAGAACCCCTGCGCAGAGTTCTCGACAGGCTCGAACCAAACGGGGTTATGCGGGGTGTTGAGGGATCAGAAGGCCTTGCTCAGCCCAACTTCAGTCCTTCACCCACCGCGCAAAAATAGCGGTCGGCATCAACAACCCACGCGCCTCTTCACGCACCGCCATCTCGCCGCACTCAACCCGCCCGCCCAGATCCGCCGTCGCCTGCCGCAACAACTCAGCGATCGCCAAAGCCGACATCCGGATCGCGTAGACCGTCAGCACCAGGAACTTCGACTCCGCATCCAGCAGATTGCGGCAATGCATGATCAGCCCCGGCAGATGCTCCTCCAGCCGCCAGACCTCGCCGTCCGGCCCGCGCCCGAACTTTGGCGGGTCGAGCAGGATGCCGTCGTAGCGCTTGCCCCGCCGCACCTCGCGCGCGGCGAACTTCACCGCATCGTCCACCATCCAGCGGATCGGCCGATCGCCCAGGTCCGACAAAAACGCGTTCGCCTTCCCCGCCTCGACCGATTTCTTCGATGCATCGACATGCGTCACCGACACGCCCTTCGACGCCAGCGCCAGCGATCCGATCCCGGTATAGCCGAACAGGTTCAGCACCTCGGACCGCTCGCCCACCCGCTCGCGCATCCACGACCACACCGGCGCCATGTCCGGAAAGAACCCCAGATGGCGGAACGGCGTGTTCTGCGCGGTGAAGCGCAGGTCGTCCCAGCGGATGTGCCAGCCCCCGCGCGGCACATCGCGCGACAGATGCCAGCGTCCGCCACCATCCTCGTCCGATGCGCCGATGAAGTCGCCGTCCGCCTCCCACGCGGTCGTCGCGGGGGCCCACATCGCCTGCGGTTCGGGCCGGATAAACCGGAACCGGCCATAGCGCTCCAGCTTCCGGCCATGCCCCGAATCGACCAGCGCATAGTCGTCCCACGGCTCCGCGATTATAGTCGTCAGATCGCTCATGCCGCTGCCTTCCCCGAACCGGTCAACGTACCGCCCACCGTCGCCAGCGCCTCGGCACCGCCGAGTGCCTTCGCCCCCGCCGCGCGTGCGTGCGCCACCGTCACCGCATCAATCGCCGCCACCGTCTCGGCCACCGGCACGATCCGGCCATGCACCTGCAGGTCGCGCGCCAGCCGGTCGCACCGCGCCGCCACCGACTCCAGCCCCATCAGCCAGCCGGCCTTCGCCTGCGACTTGGCCCGCGCCAGTTCCGCCTCGCTCAAATCGTCCGCAGTCTGCGCCAGCACGACGCGCGCCAAGGCCAGCGCCTCCGCCGCCCGCGGGCGCTCCGCTGCGCAATACAGCCCGAACAGCCCCGTCTCGGCATAGGTCTGCGTCCAGCTATAGATGCTGTACGCTAACCCACGCTCCTCGCGCAGCTGCTGGAACAGCCGCGACGACATGCCCCCGCCCGCCGCGGACGAGAACAGCGACAGCGCGTGCACGTCCGGATCCTCGTGCCCGACCCCGGCCCAGGCCGCCGCCAGATGGATTTGGTCGAACTTGCGCCGGTCGTGATGCGTCCCGCCACCGAAGGTCGCGCTGACCGCCGCCGGTGCGGTTCCCGCGGCCATGTCGCCGAACCGCGCCTCGGCCAGCGCCAGCAGCGCGTCCTCGTCCACCTTGCCGGCCGCCGCCAGTACCAGGCTACCCGGTCGATACTGCGCCTCGGTCCAGCGGCGCAGGTCGCCCGCGGTCAGCGTCGCCAGCGTGCGTTCGTCGCCCAGCACCGGCACGCCGATCGCCTGCCCCGGATAACAGGCCGATTGCAGGTGATCGAACACGATGTCGTCGGGCGTATCGTTCGCCTCGCCCAGTTCGGACAGCACGACCTTCTTCTCGCGCTCCAGCTCGTCCGGGTCGAACCGCGGCGCGCGCACCAGGTCGGCGATCATGTCGACGCCCAGCGCCAGGTCACCGGCCAGCAGCCGCGCATGATAGACGGTGTGGTCGCGCGCGGTCCACGCGTTCAGGCTCCCGCCGACATCCTCGATATCCTCGGCGATCGCGCGCGCATCGCGCCCGCCCGCACCCTTGAACACCATATGCTCGACCAGATGGGCCAGCCCGCCCTGCCCGGCCGCCTCGGACCGCGAACCGACATCGGCATAGACGCCCACCGCCAGCGTCTCGACCCCGTCCATCGGCTCCACCGCGATGGTCAGCCCGTTGGCCAGCCGGTGCACCCGCGCCGTCGTCATGCGCGCGGCCTCGCATGCGCCGCGACATGCCCCTCGATCGCCGCCAGCGTCGCGGGCAACGAAACGGAGCGCTCCGGCATGTCGAACAGCCCGGCGATCCGCGCGGGCAGCTCGGGTCGCCGCCCGATCGCCTGCTCCACCGCATCGCCGAACTTGGCGGGATGCGCGGTCGCCAGCGTCACCACCGGCACGTCGGCCGACAACCCGATCGCGCGCGCCGCGGCCAACCCGATCGCGGTATGCGGGTCGATCACCTGCCCCATCCGCGTCGCCGCGTGCTGCATCGCCCCGGTCATCGCCGCGGCATCCACCCGTGCGCTGACGAAGATGTTGCCCGCCTCCGCCTGCATCGCCGGGGTCAGCGCCATCCGCCGATCGCGATCGAACCCGCCCATCGCCGCGCACAGCGCCCCCGCATCGCGCCCGTGCAGATCGAACAGCAGCCGCTCGAAATTGGAACTCACCTGGATGTCCATCGACGGCGCGGCGGTCGCGGTCACCGTGCCCGCCGAATAGTCCCCGGCGGACAGCGCGCGGTGCAGGATGTCGTTGACGTTGGTCGCGACGATCAGCTTGGCGATCGGCAGCCCCATCCGCGCGGCGCAATATCCCGCGAAGACATCGCCGAAATTGCCCGTCGGCACCGCAAATGCCACCGGCCGCTCCGGCCCGCCCAGCCGCACCGCGGCGTAGAAATAATAGACGATCTGCGCCATCAGCCGCGCCCAGTTGATCGAATTGACCGCGGACAGCTCGAACCGTTCGGCGAACGGCCGGTCGGCGAACATCGCCTTCACCAGCGCCTGCGCATCGTCGAAACTGCCGTCGATCGCGATATTGTGGACGTTCGGCGCCAGCACCGTCGTCATCTGCCGGCGCTGCACCTCCGACACGCGCCCTTCCGGGTGCAGCATGAAGATATCGACCTTCGCCCGCCCCGCCAGCGCATCGATCGCCGCCGACCCTGTATCGCCCGACGTCGCGCCGATGACGGTCAGGTGGCTGTCCCGCCCGGACAGGAACCGCTCGAACAACAGCCCCAGCAGCTGCAACGCCACGTCCTTGAACGCCAGCGTCGGCCCGTGGAACAGCTCCAGCAACCAGTGCTGCGCATCCAGCTGCACCAGCGGCGTTACCGCATCATGCTCGAACCGCCCATAGGCCGCGACACACAGCGCGTGCAGGTCCTCGCGCGACAGGGCGTCGCCCACGAACGGCGCCATCACGATCGCCGCGGTCTCGGCATAGGATTTGCCGCGCAACGCCGCGATCTGGTCGTGATCGAACGTCGGCCACGTCTCCGGCACGTACAACCCGCCATCGGCGGCAAGCCCCGCCAGGGTCACGGCCTCGAAGCCAAGGATGGGCGCGGTCCCGCGCGTGCTGACATATTGCATGACCGCGCGGCTTAGCCCCGTGTGTGGCGAGGGGCAACCATCGCGGTCCGCCAATCAAGCCAGCCGGGGCCTCCCGCATCCCGGTCAAAACGAACGTTGGACCAAACCGCAACAGAACGCCCCTCTCCTTCAGGGGAGGGGTTGGGGTGGGGCCAACCTCGTCAACTGAGCAACGTTAGTGTGAGAGCGGCCCAACCCAGACCCGGAGAGGAAACCGAAAAGCTCAAACCCTCCGCCGCGTCAGCGCGATCACATAGATCACCAGCGCAATCGCGGCGAACGCGAACCATTGCACCGCATAGGCGAAGTGATTGTTCGGAATATCCTCCGGACTCGGCCGCAGGCTCGGCGTCAGACCCGGTGCCGCCTGGTCCGCAACGAGCAGCAGAACATGATCGCGGTCCGCATCGATCGTCCCCGTCACGCGCCCACCGGTCCAGCCGACCGGGTTCTTCGGGTCGCGCGACCATCCCATGTCCACCGCCATGCCCGGGCCCTCGGCCCCCGTCCGGCACTGCACGATATGCCGCCAGCCGCTCTCCCCCGTCCGGCTCCGCCCGGCCCGCGCGGTCCAGCCCATCGGTTCGATGCAGAACCCGCCACTCCGCCGGTACAGCAGCGCCCCGTCGCGCACCGGCACCGCCGGCCATGCGACCGCGGGCTTGCCCGGTGCCGCCGTATATTGCGCCAGCAACGCTCCCTTCTCGTGCATCCGCCGCACCTGCCACAGGCCCAGCATCGCCATGCCGATCGCCGCCGCCACGACGACCAGCGTCGCGACGATCGGAATGCGCAGCCGCGGCGTTGCGCTGGCTTGTCCAGTCACGGCCGATCCTCCGGCGCGTCCCCGCGGATCCGCCCCTCGCGCGCGTCGTTGCGATATTCCGCCAGGATCAGCATCCCCTTCGCCACGCGCAGCGACCCAACCACCGAGAGCAACGTCACCGGCGTCCAGATCAGGAAATGCACCCAGAAGGGCGGCGACACGGTCAGTTCCAGCGTGATCGCCGCGATCGTGATGATCGTCCCGATGCCGAGCGTCAGGAACGCCGCCGGCCCGTCATCCACGTTGAACTTCGCGAACTCGAGCCCGCAGTTCGAACAGGCGGGCGAGAACCGCGCGACACCCGCGAACAGCGTCCGCGCGCCGCAGCGCGGGCACAGCCCCTTCAGGCCGGCGGCGATATACTCAGGCGAGATGTGGAGGGGCTCGGTCATTCGCCCCAGATAGCATGATCCCCCCGGAACGCAGCGCGGTTCCGGAGGGATCGTGGCAGGACATAAGGTCCGGTCAGGCTTGGCGCCTCAGCCCGCGTGGATCGTCGCGCCCCAGCCGCCCCAGACGTAGATCGAGATAAACAGGAACAGCCACACGACATCGACGAAATGCCAGTACCAAGCCGCCGCCTCGAACCCGAAATGCTGCTTCGGCGTAAAGTCGCCCTTGTACGTCCGGAAGAGGCAGACCGCGAGGAAGATGGTGCCAACCAGCACGTGAAAGCCGTGGAAGCCGGTCGCCATGAAGAACGCCGCGCCGTAGTTCAGTCCCTTGAACGCGAACGGCGCGTGCATGTACTCATAGGCCTGGATCGTTGAGAACAGCGCACCCAGCGCGATCGTGCACCACAGCCCGGTCTTCAGCCCCTCGCGGTCGCCCTGCAGCAGCGAATGGTGCGCCCAGGTCACCGTCGTCCCCGAACACAGCAGGATCAGTGTGTTGAGCAGCGGCAGGTGGAACGGGTCGATCACCTCGATCCCCTTCGGCGGCCACACGCCACCGACCGCATCGACTGTCGACGGGAACAGCGAGAAATCGAACCACGCCCAGAACCAGCCGACGAAGAACATCACTTCCGACGCGATGAACAGGATCATCCCGTAGCGCAGGTGGAGCGACACCACCGGCGTATGATCGCCGGCATTCGCCTCGCGGATCACGTCCGACCACCAGCTGTAGAAGGTGTAGAGGATCCCGATCAAGCCGAGGAAGAACACCAGCCCGCCATGCGCGACGCTGTGCATCCACATGATCCCGCCCGACGCCATGACCAGCGCCGCCATCGACCCGAAGAACGGCCAGATGCTCGGCGGAAGGATATGATAATCATGGTTCTTGGCACCGGCCATCTGCGGTCTTCCCCTCTTGTCGTTGCTTGGGCTTAGCCCGCCGTCTCGGGCGAATCCACCGGATAGAATGTGTAGCTGAGCGTGATCTCGCTGACGTCGCGCGCATCGGGATCGTCGAGGATCTTCGGATCGACATAATAGGTCACCGGCATGCGCATCGTGGCGCCCGCTTCCAGCGCCTGGTTGGTGAAGCAGAAACACTGGATCTTGGTGAAATACTTGCCGACCTGGCTCGGCGTCACGTTGAACGATGCGCTGCCCGTGACCGGATGATCCGCCGCATTGGTCGCGTTGAAGAACGCCAGTTCGCGCGCGCCGATCGCGACCCGCGCGGTCTGCTGTTCCGGCGTGAACGTCCACGGCAGCCGCGAACTGACATTGGCGTCGAACCGCACCGAGATGATCTTGCCGACCACCGCGCCCGGAGCCTGCGCCAGTGTCGCGCGCTGCGTCGTGCCGTCGAACCCGGTATATTCGCAGAAGATCCGGTACAGCGGCACGCTGGCGAACCCCAGCCCGACCATCGCCGCGACGAGCAGCAGCATGAGGTTGCGCACGCGCCGGTTGCGCCCCGCGAGCGTCTGAGCCGCGGCCGTATTCACAGCATCTTCGCCATGCTGATCCCGAAGAACAGCACCGCCAGCGCGCCGAGGCACAGCCCCATTACGATCGACCGGCTCTTCTGCCGACGCCGCAGTTCGGCCTCCTGCGCGGGCGTGAGATCAGGCGTCATGCGAAGAACCGATCGACGACCAGCGCGCCGAACAGCACGAACAGGTACAGGATAGAGAAAGCGAACAGTCGCCGCTCCGGCTTCATCGCCGCCTGGTCGGTCTCGCGGCTGACCGCGACCTGCACCGCCATCGCAGCGAACACCGCGGTGAACACGCTCGCCACCACGCCGTAGATCGCGCCGGTCAACCCAAGCGGCCACGGCGCGACGGCCGTGATCGCCATCGGCACGGTATAGAGCAGCACCTGCGTCCGCGTCACCGTCAGGCCCGCGACCACCGGCAGCATCGGCACGCCGGCCGCCGCATAGTCGGTCTTCACATAGAGCGACAGCGCCCAGAAATGCGGCGGCGTCCACAGGAACACCAGCGCGAACAGCAGCACCGGAAGCAGGTCGACCCGCCCCGTCGCCGCGGCCCAGCCGATCAGCGCCGGAAACGCACCCGCCGCCCCGCCGATCACGATGTTCTGCGGCGTCCGACGCTTCAGCCAGACGGTGTAGATCACGACGTAGAACAGGATCGACACGGCCAGGATACCGGCCGCCAGCAAGTTCACCGCCAGCCCCATCAGCAGGACGGAGAACGACGCGAGCCCGACACCGAAGTGCAGCGCGGACTGCCGGTCCATCCGCCCCGCGGGCAGCGGCCGGTTGCGCGTCCGCTTCATCTTCGCGTCGAGGTCGGCCTCATACCACTGGTTCAGCGCACCCGCCGCACCCGCGCCCAGCGTAATGCAAAGGATCGCCGTGAACCCCAGTACCGGATGAATCGGCACCCGCGCCGCCAGCATCCCGCACAACCCGGTGAACACCACCAGAGTCAGCACACGCGGTTTGCACAGCGCGACGAAATCGCGCCACTCCGCCGGCATCGCCGCAACAGGTGCAGGCACGGCAGCGCCGTCGGCAGGGGCGGTCAGGTCAGGATAGGCGCTGGATGCCATGTCACTCGATCAAATCGGCGCCGCCCCATGGTCGGGACGGCGCACAGGATACCGAAGGTCAGTCGATCTTCGGCAGGGTTTCGAACTGGTGGTACGGCGGCGGGCTGGACAGCGTCCATTCCAGCGTCGTTGCGCCCTCGCCCCACGGATTGTCCCCGGCCGGCTTCCCACCGATCAACGACACGACGAGGTTCACGAAGAAGAACAACATCCCAACCGCCATGATGCCGTAGCCCATGGTCGCCAGGTGGTTGTACCAGGCGAACGCGTCCGGATAATCCGGGATACGCCGCGGCATGCCGTCCAGCCCCAGGAAATGCATCGGGAAGAACAGCAGGTTCACGCCGACGAAGAACACCCAGAAGTGCAGCTGGCCGAGAACCTCGTTGTACATCTTCCCCGACATCTTGGGAAACCAGTAGTAGAAGCCCGCGAACAGCCCGAACACCGCACCGAGCGACAGCACATAATGGAAATGTGCCACCACATAATAGGTATCGTGCATGTAGTTATCGATGCCGCCGTTCGCCAGCACCACGCCGGTCACGCCACCGACGGTGAACATGAAGATGAACCCGATCGCCCACAGCATCGGCGTCTTGAAGCTGAGCGAGCCGCCCCACATCGTGGCGATCCAGGAGAAGATCTTGATCCCCGTCGGCACCGCGATCACCATCGTGGCGGCGGTGAAGTACATCTTGGTGTTCACGTCCAGGCCGGTCGTGAACATGTGGTGCGCCCACACGATGAACCCGACCACGCCGATCGCGACCATGGCGTAGGCCATGCCGAGATAGCCGAACACCGGCTTCCGGCTGAACGTCGCGATGATCTGGCTGACGATGCCGAAGCCCGGCAGGATCATGATGTACACTTCGGGGTGTCCGAAAAACCAGAACAGATGCTGGTACAGGATCGGGTTACCGCCCCCGCTAGCATCGAAGAACGCGGTGCCGAAGTTGCGATCGGTCAGCAGCATCGTGATCGCCGCGGCCAGCACCGGCAGCGCCAGCAACAGCAGGAACGCGGTGACCAGCACCGACCACACGAACAGCGGCATCTTGTGCAGCGTCATGCCCGGCGCGCGCATGTTGAAAATCGTGGTGATGAAGTTGATCGCCCCGAGGATCGACGATGCGCCGGCCAGATGGAGCGACAGGATCGCCATATCGACCGCGGCGCCCGACGATCCGATCGTCGACAGCGGCGGATAGACCGTCCAGCCCGTCCCCGCGCCGCCGACGAAGGCGGACCCGAGCAGCAGCATGAATGCCGGCACGATCAGCCAGAACGACACGTTGTTCATGCGCGGGAACGCCATGTCTGGCGCGCCGATCATGATCGGGATGAACCAGTTGCCGAACCCGCCGATCATGGCGGGCATCACCATGAAGAACACCATGATCAGGCCGTGCGCGGTGATCAGCACGTTCCAGAACTGGAGCGCCGCATCGCCTTCCTGCCCCGACCAGGCTTCCAGATACTGGATGCCCGGCGCCGCCAGCTCGGCCCGCATCAGGCCGGAGATCGCCCCGCCGATCACGCCCGCCAGAATGGCGAAGATCAGATAGAGGGTGCCGATGTCCTTGTGGTTCGTCGACATGAACCAGCGTTGGAAGAACGCCGGCTTATGGTCCGCATCATGGGCATGACCCGGCGCTTCGTGCGCCTGGAAATGCAGCGCGTTGGCTGTGCTATCGGTCATTTGGCCTGCGTGCCTTCATTTGCGGTGGCGCCCTGCGCGACGGGCTGGGCGGTCACGGTCGCGTCGATCGTCTTGTCACTGCCACCCGCACCGCGGCCGGCAATCGCGGCGTCGGCCGCCGGCGTCGGCACGGCGGCGGTCGCCGGGCTGGCGGGGCTGGTCGCATCCGGATTGGCGGCGCCCTTGGCGCCCGGCATCGTCCCGCCCTTCGACGCGACCCACGCCGCGAACTGCGGACGGCTCACCACTTCGACCGCGATCGGCATGAACGCATGGCGCGCCCCGCACAGCTCGGAACACTGGCCGTAATACACGCCGGGGCGGTCCACCTTGAACCAGGTCTCGTTCAACCGGCCGGGCACCGCATCCATCTTGGTCCAGAACGCCGGCACCGCGAAGCTGTGGATGACGTCGGCCGACGTCACGATCAGTTTCACCACCGCACCCGCGGGCACCACCATCCGCTCGTCCACCGCCAGCAGGCGGGGTCCGTCGGCGGGGGTGCGCGCACGCTGATCGCCGGTAACCTGGCCCGGCTCCTTCAGCATGTTCGACACGAGTTCGAAATCGCCGTTGTCGGGATATTGATAGGTCCAGTACCACTGGTTGCCGATCACCTTGACCGTCAGGTCGGCGGGCGGCGGGCTATATTGCTTGGCCAGGAGTCGGATCGATGGCACCGCGATGACCAGCAGGATCACGACCGGCGCAAGCGTCCAGAACACCTCCAGCCACGTGTTGTGCGAGGTCCGCGACGGTGTCGGGTTGGCGGCCCGTCGATACCGGAACACCACCCAGACGAGCAGCGCCAGCACGAACAGCGTGATGATCGTGATGATCGGCATCAGCACGATGTCGTGCATCCACGCCGCGTCCTGACCGACCTCGGTCACCTGATCCTGCAAACCGGCGCGCCCGTCGGGCAGGCCGATGCCGGGGGTCGGCAGGGCCTGCGGAATGGCGGCGGCGGCCGGATCGTTGCTCGACGGCACGTTGGCGCTCGCCTGGCCGATCGCGGGGGCGACGGGATCCACGCCCACGCCCTTCGGCGGCAGCGGTGCTGCCGCGGCGGCGGTCGGCGTCCCTTGCGCGGCATCGTTGACGATGGCCGGTGCCGGTGCGCCCGTCGGGGCGACGGTCTGCGCGGCGGCCGGGTTGGCAACCGCAGACGGCGGCGCCGCGGTCTGCGCAAGCGCCAGCGTCGGGCTCAGCACCACCGCCAGCGTCGCGATCATCGTCTTGAAGCCGTTCATTCATCCCCCGTTTCGGGCGGCGAAACGCCTTTGCGTCCCTTTAGCGCACCTGTCCAATTGTTCACCTATACCCGCCGCCGGTCCCGGCCTCAACCCGCTCCGCCGAAAACCGTGCGGCGCGGTTGCGGCGCGGTGGCCACCGCCCTATCTGCCGCCGGAACGATCGGCCCTGATCGTATTTTACCTTAAGGGTTGCCCCAAGTGCACGAAGACGAGGTCCTGGCCGAATTCCGCGAAGCCGGCGCGCTGCTCGAAGGACATTTTGTCCTATCATCCGGCCTGCACAGCCCACGATACCTGCAATGCGCCCGCGTGCTGATGGATCCGGCGCGCGCCGCCCGACTCGCCGCCGCCCTCGCGCTCTCGATCCCCGACAAGATCAAGATCCAGCTCGGCGCGGTCGTCAGCCCAGCGATGGGGGGCATCATCATCGGCCACGAAATGGGCCGCGCACTCGGGCTTGACGCGATGTTCGTCGAGCGCCCGACCGGCACGTTCGAACTGCGCCGCGGCTTCCGCCTGACTCCCGGCCTGAAGATCCTGCTGGTCGAGGACGTCGTCACCACGGGGCTGAGCTCGCGCGAGGCGATCCGCGCCATCAAGGACGAGGGCGGCGAGGTCATCGCCGCCGCCTCGCTCGTCGATCGCTCGAACGGCACCGTCGACCTGGGCGTCCCCTATTACCCGCTCATCCGGCTCGACGTGCCGAGCTACGCCGCCGACGCGCTACCACCCGAACTTGCGGCCATCCCGACGACGAAGCCCGGCAGCCGGGCGGCATGACCGCGCCGGGCCATCTCCGTCTCGGCGTCAACATCGATCACGTTGCCACGATCCGCAACGCACGCGGCGTCGCTTATCCCGATCCGGTCCGCGCCGGCCTCCTCGCCGAACAGGCCGGGGCCGACGGCATCACCGCGCATCTGCGCGAGGATCGCCGCCACATCACCGACGACGACATCGCCCGGCTCGCCGCCGCGCTCACCGTTCCGCTCAATTTCGAAATGGCCGCGACCGACGAAATGCTGGGCATCGCGCTACGCCACCGCCCGCATGCCGCATGCATCGTCCCCGAACGGCGCGAGGAACGCACGACCGAGGGCGGGCTCGACGCCGCCGGCCAGTATGACCGGCTCCAGCCGCTGGTCGCCGCGCTGCGCGATGCCGGCATCCGCGTGTCGCTATTCATCGCGCCCGAAGCGCGGCAGATCGACGCCGCGATCCGGCTCGGCGCCCCCGTCGTCGAACTGCACACCGGCCACTATGCCGACCTGCCGGACGCCGACCGCGCCACCGAACTGCGCCGCCTGTCCGATGCCGCCGCCCTTGCCGCGCGCAACGGAATCGAGGTCCATGCCGGCCACGGTCTCACCTACGACAATGTCGTCCCGGTCGCCGCGATCCCGCAGGTCGCCGAACTCAACATCGGCCACTTCCTGGTCGGCGAGGCGCTGTTCACCGGCCTCGACGCCAGCGTCCGCCAGATGCGCGCGCTGATGGACTCCGCGCGATGAACGTGTCTCGATGAGCATTCGGCGATGATCGTCGGCATCGGCTCCGACCTCTGCAATATCGACCGGATCCAGTCCTCGCTCGACCGGTTCGGCGATCGCTTTACCGACCGTGTCTTCACCCCCGCCGAACGGGCGAAGGCCGACAAGCGCCCCTTCACCCGCGCCGGCACCTACGCCAAGCGCTTCGCCGCCAAGGAGGCCTTTTCCAAGGCGGTCGGAACCGGGTTCAGGCGGGGCGTGTTCATGCGCGATATCGGGGTCGTCAATCTGCCCACCGGCGCGCCGACCCTGGCGCTGACGGGCGGCGCGAAAGCCAGGCTTGACGCGATGACGCCACCGGGCCACGCCGTCGATATCCATCTGACCATGACAGACGACCATCCCTTCGCGCAGGCCTTCGTCATCCTCTTCGCCCGCCCGATACGAGAAAGACAGACGCCGTGAGCGATACAAAGGCCGCAATGGCTGCCCCCGCAAAACCCGCTCCCCGGCCGACGGACTGGTGGGGCGAGGCGAAGGGCATCTTCTGGCTCGTGCTGGCCGTCCTCGCCTTCCACAGCCTGCTCGCCAAGCCGTTCTACATCCCCAGCGAATCGATGATGCCGACGCTGGTGAAGGGCGATCGGCTGGTCGTGACGAAATATCCCTATGGCTGGTCCTACGTCTCGCCCAGTTTCCACGTCCTGCCGTTCCTCCAGGGCCGGCTGTTCGGCCGCCTGCCGGAACGCGGCGACATCGTCATCGTCACCCCTCCGGGCAAGACATCGGACTATATCAAGCGTGTCATCGGCCTGCCCGGCGACCGCCTCGCCGTCCGCAACGGCACCGTCATCCTGAACGGCGTGCCCGTTCAGCGCCGCTCGGTCGGGACCGCCAAGATCCCGGTCGACGCCAACGTGCCGTGCGACCAGCCGCAGGTGATGCAGTACCGCGTCACCGGCGAAGACGGCCGGCTCTACTGCGCACTCCCGCTCGTCCGCGAAACGCTCCCCGGTGGTGCCACCTTCAACACGATCGACCTCGGCGACTATCCCGCGGTCGACGACTATGCCGAGATCACGATCCCGGCGAACCACGTCTTCCTGATGGGCGACAATCGCGATCAGTCCGCCGACAGCCGCGTTCCCGCCGATCAGGAAGGGTTGAACGGCCCGGTCCCGTACGAAAATCTCGGCGGCCGCGCGGAATTCATCACCTTCTCGCTCGACGGCACCTCGACCTGGCTCAACCCGATCAGCTGGTTTACCGCGATGCGCGGTGACCGGGCGGGCATCAGCCTCCACCCGGACCGTAGCGCCGCCGCCGTCACGCCCGCCAAATGAGCGGCGAGGAGCGGACCGAGACCCCCGGCCCGGCCGACAATAACGGCCCGATCGTAGGCCGCGAGCTGGTCCGCGCCGCGGTCTGGCTCGGCCTTGCCGCCGCGATCTTCCTCGTCTGGACGCTGTCGCAGACGATCCTCGTCATCATCGGCGCGTTCGTCATCTGCCAGATGCTCGACGGCGGCACCCGCCTGCTCGGTCGCATCCTGCCGATCGGCCGGTCGTGGCGGTTGCTGATCGTCTGCCTGGCGGTGCTCGGCTTCATGATCTGGGTCGTCTACTTCGCCGGCGCGTCGATCATGGGGCAGTTCGACATGCTCCGCACCACCGTGACGCAGCAGAGCGCCCGCGTGCTCGCCTGGGGCCAGTCGATGGGCCTGTCCGCCAGCGGCGCGCAGATGGATCAGGTCGGGCAACAACTGATGGGCTCGATCGGCAAGCTCACCTCCGCGGTCGGCACCGCGTTCGGCGCGCTTTCGTCGATCGCCATGATCGTGGTGCTCGGGCTATTCTTCGCGGCCGACCCCAAGCTGTACGAACGCGGCATCGCCTGGATGCTTCCGCTCGACGGGCGCGAGTCCTTCTACAAGACCGCCGCCAAGATGGGCCACATGCTGCGCATGCTGATGTTCGGCCGGCTGATCGGCATGGCGGTCGAAGGGGTCGGCACCTGGGCGCTGCTGGCGATCGGCGGCGTGCCGATGGCCGGGCTGCTCGGCATCCTCACCGGCCTGCTCGCCTTCCTGCCCAACATCGGCGCGATCGTGTCGGGCGTGCTGATCGTGCTCGTCGGGTTCAGCCAGGGCGTCGACACCGGCCTCTGGGCGGTCGGCGTTTACTGCGTCGTCCAGGTGATCGACGGCTACATCATCGTGCCCATGGTGGCCAAACGCTCTGTCGACCTCGCCCCCGCCCTCGTCCTCGGCGCCCAACTCCTGTTCGGCGCCCTCTTCGGCATCCTCGGCCTGGCGCTGGCCGACCCGATCGTCGCGATGATCAAGGTGATGCTGGAACAACGCTCGAGAGAAGCCGCGGCGGAAGCGGCTTAAAGCACCGCGCGCAACGGCGTCCAAAGCAAAGCCCCCTCCCTTTCAAGGGAGGGGGTTGGGGGTGGGTGCAACAGCACCACGAATCCAACGCATCGACGAAGCCCGCTCCCCTCACCGGCCACGCAAGACCGGTCGTCGATCGTTCGCAATCGACCGCGCAAAGCCAGCCCGATCGTATCCCCGCGGACGCGGTCAGATGACCGGTGGCCGGTCGTCTAGAGCCCGTCACACATGACGCGACCGTCGCACCCCCGTCATGCGAGCGGTGGCTGGACATCCCTTAAGCCCAACCGAGGAACCCAACCCTCACCGCACCTCACGCCCCACCGGATACACCAGATACCGCGCGTCAAAATAAGGCGACCGCTCGTAGAACCACGCCAGCCGCGCCCGCGCATCGCCGGCGAACTTCGCATCCCCCTTCACCTTCGCCGCAAACGCCGCCCGCAACGCCGGATCGCGCGCCAGCATCGCGTCTGCCATCGGCGCCACCACATAGGCCTCCATATATTCGGTCCGCTGCAGGATCTCCGGAAAGAACCCCCACGCCAGCAACCCGTCCGGGCTCTCCGGCTCCAGCAACGCCGCCGCCAGCTGCTCCAGCGGCTGGTCCGCCGGCACCCGCACCGATCCCGCCGGCCAGGTCTCTCGCGCCACGCCGTGCACATAGGTCGCGGACTTCAGCGGCACCCGCCCCTCGTTCGCATCGCCCAGTACCGGATCGACCAGCCGCACCCGCTCCGTCGCCACCGTCCGCGGGGCAGCGATCGTCTCCATCTCCACCCCGTGAAGCCGCAGCCGCGCGATCACGTCGGGTCGGCTCGCCGGCACCCACCACGCGCGCGGCAGCCGCGTCGTCACGTCCGGCTCCTCGCCCCAGATCGGCATCTGCACCCGCGTCGGCTGCCCGGTCCAGCGGATCACCTCGCCCCCGGCAGCAGCCGACGGGACCATGTCATGCGATATACCGTCGAACGCCCGCGTCGCGCCCGGTGCTGCGCTCCGCTTCCACGCCAGCACCTGCTCGGCCGGCCGCGCCTTCCGATCCGCCGCGATCGCCGCCCGCGCCCCCGCTCCGTCCGCGCCGAGTAGCCGCAACGACGCCTCGATCAGCACATAGCTGCCCAGCACGCGCTGGCGATACGGCTTCAGCGAATGCGTCTCGACCAGCACTGTCGGCACATGGCGCAGGTCGCCATAACCGTCCGAAAACCGCCCCGTGCTGGCCGTATCCTCGATCCCCTTGTCCGGATCGGGATCGATGGTCGAGATATACTGATACGGCTTGTGCCCCGCCGCGGTCAGCGCCGCGTCGACCGCTGGCCGGTACGTCCGGTCCAGCCACCGCCCGACCGCCGCCGACTGCGCATAACGCCCGCCGAAACCGTTGAAATCGGTCGTGATGTCATACTGATAATCGATCCCGTCGGTGACGTGGATGTCGAGGTACAGCGCCGGGTCCCATTTGCGGATCAGCCCGATCATCGCCTGCATCTCGGGCGTATCGGCCTTCAGATAATCGCGGTTCAGATTCATATTCTGCGCCGTCGTCCGCCAGCCCTGCCCCGCCGGCCCACGCTGGTTCGGCCGGTTATAGTCCCCCGCCCGCTCATGCCCGTCGACGTTGAAGATCGGCACGAACACCAAGGTCGCGCGGTCCAGCAAGCCGTCCTTCCCGCGCAACGCGATGTCGCGCAGCAGCATCAGCCCCGCATCCTTTCCGTCGATCTCGCCCGCATGGATCCCCGCCTGCACCATCAGCACCGGCTTGCCTGCACCAGGTTTCGACGCGACCACCGCATATAACAGCCGCCCCTCCGGCGACCGCCCGAACGGCTCGATCCGCAACAACGGCGACGCCGCCACCAGCCGATCGACCCACGCCCGCGTCTCCGCATAGGACGGCGTCGTCGCAAACCCGCTCGCTTCCGACGGCGTGATCCACGGATCCCCCGCCTTGACGACCAGCGCGACGCTCTTCCCCGACCAGGGCTGCACCGGCGGCAACGGCGCCTGCGGAAACGCAGCGGCCAGCATCGTCAGCAGGGCGATCATAGGGGCAAATCCTCCATCGGCGGTCTCCACCCCAACCGTTCGTGCTGAGTAGCGGCCGAGTAGCGCTCTTGCGCGTATCGAGGGCGCGTATCGAAGCACCGGTCACGCGATCCTTCGATACGGGTCTTCGACTACGCTCAGCCCCTACTCAGGACGAACGGGCGGGGAATGACTAGGCGTAAGGTGACGCTCACTATCCGGCAACCCCGCGCTAGCCCCCACCCACACCCAAACCCCGTTCGGTTCGAACCTGTCGAGAACGGCGATGAGTTCTCGACAAGCTCGAACCAAACGGGGTTAGTGAGTTATTTGGAGAGGTGTCATCTGCCTCAGCACCGCATCACCAAACCCCGCCCATCTGATTGAAGTCGAGGGACCCCGCGAGCGCAGCCGAGAAGCCCACAGCCCCCCAAGCGCTCCAATAAACATCAGCGAGCAGCCGCCGCCATCTCGCGGTTCCGTGCCACAGCCGCCGCGATCGTCCGCGTCATCAACGCCCCCAACCCAGCATCCCCATCGAGAACATCCAACCCCTTGCGCGTACTCCCGCCAGGGCTTGCCACCCGCTCAGCCATCTCCGCCGGCCCGACATCCGAAGACCCAGCCTGAGCCGCCGCCCCCACGACCGTCGCCAGCGCCAGCTCCGCCGCCATCTCCACCGACAACCCGGCCGCGACCCCCGCCGCCGCCAGCGCATCGACGAACCGGTACAGGAACGCCGGTCCCGACCCGGCCACCGCCGCCACCACGTCCATCGCCGCCGCATCGTCCATCCAGGCCACCAGCCCGAGCGGCGCCATCAGTTCATCGATTGCCGCCCGCAGCTCAGGCCCGTCGTCGACCATATGCAACCCCACGACCCCCTGCCCGATCGCCACCGGCAGGTTTGGCATCGCCCGCACGATCCGCGCCCCCGGAAACCGCGCGCGCAGCGCCGCATCCTCGACCCCCGCCAGGATCGACACCAGCACCGTCCCCGGCCGCATCCCCGCCGCCAGCGGCCCCGCAACCAGATCCAGCATCTGCGGCTTCACCCCGAGCAGCACCAGCTCGGGCGCATCGCTATCCGTCGGCACCGCGGACAAGGTCGTGACACCCTCGGCAAACGCCACCCCGGACTTCCGGATCACCGTCAGCCGCGCCGGGTCCAGCCCAGTCGCCAACCAGCGGCGCAGCATCGCGCCGCCCATATTGCCCGCGCCGACCGCCCAGATCGACCCGAAGCTCATGCCTCGCCCTGCGTCTCGATCAGCGCCGCGGCGATCGCCTCGGCCGGCGTCTTGTCCGCCCACAGCACGAATTGGAACACTGGGTAGAACCGCTCACACTCGTCGATCGCCGCCTCGACCAGCGTCTCTGCCTGGTCCAGCGTCAGCACGCTCTCGCCCTCGCCGTCGAGCAGCGCGGCATGGCGGAACAGCAGCATGCCGGACGACGCCCACAGCTCGAAATGCCCGATCCACAGCTGTTCGTTGATCAGCCCGATCGTCTCGTACATCGCGGCGCGCTTGTCCGCCGCGACGCGCACGTCGGGCAATGCCAGGAACTGCAGGACCTGGTCTTCCTCGCGCCACACCGCGCGCAGCTCGTACAATGTCCAGCTACCCTGGAAATGCGCGACGATTTCCTCGTCGCCCTGCCGCTCGCTCGACCAACCATGCGCCTCGAAATACTCTTCGAGCATGTCGATCGGCGCACTCGGATCCGCGGCGGCTTCCTCGTCGTCCAGCGTCATACGCCCAAATCCAACCGTGATGACCCTGCTTGGACGCCACAAAGCGCCCGGGCAACCCGTGGTCGCCCGGACGTCACCGATAAACTGTGGATAAGCCGCCTCAGGACGGTGCGACCGTCCCGTCGGACCCGTAGGCGGTCGGCGACCCACCGTATGACTGGCCCTGCGACTGCGACTGCGTCGTCGGCGCTTCGACCACGCTCGGCGCGACAGTCGGCGACACGCGATCCGCCTTCGCCTCCAACGCCGCGATCCGCGCGCGCAGCGTGTCGGCCTCGTCGCGTGCGGCGGCGGCCATTGCCTTCACCGCCTCGAACTCGTCGCGCGACACGAAATCGAGCCCGCCGATCCACTCGCGCGCCCGGCTGCGTGCCGACGACTCGGCTTCGCGCCCGACGCCGGCCAGCGTTCCGGCGGCGCCGTTCATCATCTTCACGATGTCGTCGATGAAGCGGTTCTCGGTCTGCATGCTCTGTCCCAACCCGATTATTCAGACGTGAAGGTGGGGCCTATGGTCAGAATGTGCAACCTCCGCCGCCGCCGGGTTCATCCGCCCGATCTCGAAATTCAGCGCCGCGGCCAGGCACAGCCACGCCAGATACGGCAACATCAGCAGCCCCGCCGCCGGCCGGATCGCCCAGAACACCCGCGCGGTCAGCGCGGCGAACAGCAGGATCAGCAGGATCAGCCCGAACGCCGGCCAGATCCGGTGCGCGGCAAAGAACAGCGGCGACCACGCCAGGTTCAACGCCAGCTGCACCGCGAACAACCCGATCGCCCGCCCGCGCCCCTGCGCCCCGCGCGCCGCCACGATCATCACCAGCGCGACGCCCATCATCAGGTACAGCAGGCTCCACGCCACGCCGAACATCCAGCCCGGCGGCGTGAACCCCGGCTTGGCCAGCGCCGCGAACCAGTCATTGCCATATCCGGACCCCGACAGCCGCCCCGATGCCAGCCCGAGCAGCAGGACCAGCGGCACCAGCACGATGCCCCAGCGCAGCCCGGCCATGCGGATCTGCCCGCGCGATGCGATCTCACCCATGCCGTACCCTGCTCCCCATCGCCCGCTATTCCGCGGGCTGTTCCACCGCGCCAGACGGTCCGCCCCGCAACTGCGCGTCCAGCCGGCGCGACACCGCCTGGGGCGATTCGGTCCGGCGGGCCACCAGCAGGTACAACAACGGAATGAGGAAAATGGTTACTAGCGTCGCGATCGACACGCCCCACACCACCACGACGCCGATTGACCGCCGCGCGGCCGCCCCCGCGCCGCTCGCTAGCATCAGCGGCACAGCCCCCGCCACGGTCGCGATCGACGTCATCAGGATCGGGCGCAGCCGCCGCGCCGCCGCCTGCGCGATCGCATCGCTGAACGCCACGCCCTCGTCGCGCAACTGGTTGGCGAACTCCACGATCAGAATGCCGTTCTTCGCCGCCAGCCCCACCAGCATCACGATGCCGACCTGGCTGTACAGGTTCAGCGTCTCGCCCATCGCGGCCAGCCCGATGATCCCGCCCGCCACCGCCAGCGGCACCGTCGTGATGATCACGGCGGGATGCACGAAGCTCTCGAACTGCGCGGCGAGCAGCAGGTAGACGACCACGATCGTCAGCGCGAACACCAGCAGGATCGAATTGCCCGTCTCACGGAACGCCTGGCTTTCACCGCGATACCCGATCGCGCTGATCTCGGGCGATGCGGCCGCTTCCGTCTCCAGGAACGTCAGCGCGGAGCCCAGCGAGTAGCCCGGCGCCAGCGCACCCTGCAACGTGATGGCGCGCGCCTTGTTGTACCGCCCCAGCTCGCGCGCATCCGCCCCCTGCCGCGTGCGGACCAGGTTGGCGAGCGGCACCAGCTGCCCCGATGCGGACCGGACATAGACCTGCTGCAGGTCGCGCTCGACCGACCGGCCGTCCGCCTCCGCCTGCACGATCACGCGATATTCCTCACCGCGATCGACATAGGTCGACACCCGCCGCGACCCCATCAGTGTCTGCAACGCCTGGCTCACCGCATCCACCGACACGCCCAGCGCGCCCGCGCGCTCCGTATCGACGTCGATCAGCAGCTGCGGCTTGGTTTCCTTATAGTCGCTGTCCAAGTTGACGAGCCCGGGGTTCTGCGCCGCCGCCGCCAGGATCCGGTCCCGCGCGCGCGCCAGTTCGGCATAGCTTGCGCCCGCGATCACGAAATTGATCGGCTGCCCGCGCCCACGGCCGAGCGAGGAGGGCGACGCCGCATTGCCGCGCATCGCCGGCATCTCGCGCACCTTCGCGTTGATCGCCTCGATCACCTGCTGCGTCGTCTCGGTCCGCTCCTCCCACGGCTTCAGGAACACGACCATCCGGCCGGTATTGAAATCCTCGTCCGCGCCGCCGCCGGGCAGGCGGGTCAGCGCGCCGCGCACCGGCCCCTCGCCGACCAGCGGCAGGATCTTCTGCTCTACGCGCTTCATCTGGCGGTCCAGCTCGGCGAAGCCCGTCCCCTCCGCGGTCGACAGCTGCACCTGGATCACGCCGACATCCTCGGCCGGCGCCAGTTCGGAATTGAGCGTCGTGTAGAGCACCCCCGCCAGCACCAGCACGCCCGCCGTCACGCCCAGCACGATCCACGGCTTGGCGAACGCGCGCGCCAGCGACCGGTCGTACCCACGCTCGATCCGCTGGAACCGCGCGTCGATCCAATGCGCGAACCGCCCGCGCTCCTCGTTCCGCAACAGCTTGGAACACAGCATCGGCGCCAGGCTCAGCGCCAGGAAGCCCGAAAACGCCACCGCCCCCACCATCGCCACCGCCAGCTCGCGGAACAGCAACCCCGTCTGACCCGACAGGAACATGATCGGCACGAACACCGCGCACACCACCAAAGTGGTCGAAATCACCGCGAACCCGACCTGCCGCGTGCCGAGATAGGACGCGACCAGCGGGTCCTCACCCTGTTCGATCCGGTGGTACACATTCTCCAGCACAACGATCGCATCGTCGACGACCAGCCCGATCGCCAGCACCAGCGCCAGCAGCGTCAGCAGGTTGATCGAGAACCCGCCCGCCCACAGCACCGCGAACGTGCCGAGCAGACAGATCGGCACCGTCACCGCAGGGATCAGCGTCGCGCGCCACGACCCCAGGAACAGGAAGATCACCAGCACCACCAGCACCGCGGCCTCGGCCAGCGTGTGGTACACACCCTCGATCGCGCGATCGATGAAAAGCGAACTGTCCGACGCCACGTCGATCCGCATGCCCGCGGGCAGACCCGGCGTCGCGGCGGCCGCAACCGCCTTGGCCGCCTCCGCCACCGCCAGCGTATTGGCGCCCGATTGCCGCACGATGCCTAGGCCCACGCCAGTCTTGCCGTTCGACCGGAACGCCGAATACGGATTCTCCGGCCCCAGCTCGACCCGTGCGACATCGCCCAGCCGGACGAGATAGCCGCCCGCCCCGCGCGCCACGATCAGGCGTGCAAACTGCTCGGGCGTCGCGAACGACCGGTTGACGCGCACCGTGACATTCTGGCTCTGCGCCTCGATCCGCCCAGCCGGCAGCTCGACATTCTGCGTCCGCATCGCCGTCTCGACATCGCCCGGCGTCAGCGCGAACGCGCCCAGCTTTGCGGGGTCCAGCCACACGCGCATCGCCGGCCGCGCCTCGCCGCCGACCTGCACCTGCGCGACACCGGGAATGGCCGAGAACCGATCGACCAGGTTGCGGTCGGCCCAGTCCGACAACTGGATGCGCGTCCAACCCGGCGGTGCCGACAGCGCGAACCAGATCACCGGCTGCGCATCGGCATCCACCTTGCGCACCTCGGGCGGCAACGTGCCGTCGGGCAGGTCCTCCGCCGCGCCGCCCACCCGGTCGCGCACGTCGTTCGCCGCCGAATCGACATCGCTGCCTGGCGCGAACTCGACCGAGATGTTCGACGCCCCGTCGCGCGACACCGACGTGATCGTCTGGATCCCTGCGATCCCGGCGAGCCGCTCCTCAAGCAACTGCGTCACCCGGCTCTCGACCACATTGGCCGCCGCGCCGGTATAGGTCGTCGACACCGAAACGATCGGCGGATCGACGTCGGGATATTCGCGCACCGACAGCGAAAAGAACGCGACGATCCCGACGACGGTCAGCAGGATCGCCAGCACCGCCGCGAAGATCGGCCTGCGCACCGAGACATCGGACAGCATCATCGCGTCAGACCCGGATCATACCGGATGCACTCTGGCCGGACGCACCCATGTCCGAAGAAGACGCACCCCCGCGAACACGAAGCGTACCCCCGCGCAGGCGGGGGTCCAGCTCCGCGCTCCGAACTGTATCCCCGCCTCCGCGGGGATACGGCACCACCGTAACACGCGCCGCAGCCGCCTTCGCCGCCCCGGTCCGCACCTTGATGCCGTCGGTCACCTTGACCACACCCTCGCCCACCACGCGCTGACCGGCACGCAACCCGGACAAGATCTCGATCATCCCATCCCGCCGAATGCCCGTCTTCACCGGCGTCCGCCGCGCGTTCCCGCCCGCGTCGATCACGAACACATAGCGTTCCTCGCCCTCGCCCACGACGGACAGTTCGGGCACCGCGATCGCCGTCCGCGGATCGCTCTCGATCGCGACGCTTAGCAGCATCCCCGGCTTCAGCATCCGGTCGCCATTGTTCAGCACCGCGCGCACCACCACCGACCGCGTCGCCGGATCGACCACCGAATCGATCGTCGCGATCGTCCCGCGGAACGGCCGGTCGGGATAGGCCGCCGCGCGCGCCTCGATCGCCTGCCCCGGCTTGATCGACGCGAGCAACGTCTCGGGCACCGGAAAATCCAGCTTGATCCGCGACAGGTCGCTGATCGTCGCGATCTCGGTCCCGGCCTGCACCACCGCACCGGCGGAGATCATGCGCAGCGACACCTGTCCCGAAAACGGCGCGCGCACCACGCGGTCGCCGATCGCCGCATCCGCCGCCGCTGCCTGCGCCCGCGCGATCGACGCCGCCGCCACCTGCGTATCGACGCTGGCGTTGGTCGCGAAACCGCGCGCCTTCAGCTGTTGCAGGCGGTTCAGCTGCTGCCCGGCGACGCGCGCCTGCGCCTGCGCCTCTTCCAGCTGGGCCGTCTCCTGCCCGCGCGCCAGCGTCGCGATCACCTGGCCGCGCTGTACGTAGCCGCCATCCTCGAAATTCAGCTTCAGGATGCGTTCCGTCACTGGCGCGGACACCGTTACCTGCTCGTTGGCGCGCGCGGTGCCGACCGCATCGATCCGGTCGACGAACCGCGCCGGCGCCGCCATCGCGACGGTCACCAGCGGCGCGGCGCGGCTTCCGCCACGCGCCCCGTCACTGGCGTCACCCCCACAGGCGGCCAGCAGAAACATCAGGAGGGCGGGCAGGATCGGGCGCATTGAAGGCGTTGAGCTACCCCGACAAATGCACCATGACAAGGATAGTAGCTCAGACTGGGTCGATAAGACCCATGCCGCCATCCTTCACCGCACCCAGCAGGAACTCGACATTCCCCTCCGGTCCGGTGATCGGGCTCGTCGCGATGCCGGCCACCGTCCAGCCGCGTGCTCGAATCCAGTCCGCCGCCGCCGCGCACACCCGCGCATGCACCGCCGGGTCGCGCACCACGCCGCCCTTCTCCACCTCGTCGCGCGCCGCCTCGAACTGCGGCTTCACCAGCGCGAGCAGCCGCCCGCCCGGCCGCACGAACTCGATCGCGCGGTCCAGCACGGCGGACAACGCGATGAAGCTCGCGTCGCACACCACGATATCGATCGGCTCGGCGATCTGGTCCGCGGTCAGGCTCCGCGCACTCGTCTTCTCCATCACCACGACCCGGGCGTCCTGGCGCAGCTTCCACGCCAGCTGGTTCGTCCCCGAATCGACCGCATAGACCTTCGCCGCCCCGCCGGTCAGCAGCACGTCGGTAAAGCCACCGGTCGAAGACCCGACGTCGATCGCCATCGCGCCGCTGACATCCCACCCGAAATGCGCCAGCCCATGCGCCAGCTTCACGCCCCCGCGCGACACCCACGGATGCTCGCGCCCCTTCACGCTCACCGGCGCGTCGATCGCCAGCAACTGCCCCGCCTTGTCGATCCGCCGCGTCTCCGAAAACACCAGCCCCGCCAGCACCAGCGCCTGCGCCCGCGCGACACTCTCGGCGAGCCCGCGCTCCACCAGCATCCGATCCACCCGCAGCGTCTTGGCCATGCATCCCCATGGCGGATGCAAAGCACGGGGGGAAGCCTTGCCGCTTCCCGCTTCCCGCTTCCCGCTTCCCGCTGCAGCGCCGGAGTCGCTGGCCAAACCCCTCACCAAAACGCCGTTCGGTTCGAGCTTGTCGAGAACTGCCCCATCTCGCACCCGGACTAAACCCGTCGAGACCAACCCAAACCCCGTTCGGTTCGAGCCTGTCGAGAACCCTGCGCGCCGTTCTCGACAGGCTCGAACCGAACGGAGGGTGGGAGGGGTCGCTCAAACTCGGACCACAGCACCCCTCAAGCCTCATCCACCGACAAACCCCCCGCCGCCGCGAGCCGCCGCACCGTCACAGTAGCCGGCGCCAGCCGATAAGGCGGCCGTCGCACAGCCCGCATCCGCCCCCGCGCGATCCGCGCAAAGCCCACCGCATCGCCCTGATTTCCCCCCAAGACATGCCACGCCGCGGCATCCTCTCCCACATACAGCGCCACATGCCCGCCCCCCGGCCGCACGAACGTCATCACATCACCCAGCATCGGCCGGTCCGCCGCCACCCCGAACTTGCCCCAGTTCAGCGCCCACAGCGGCGCGTCCGGCACCGCCCACCCCGCCCGCCGCGCCACCACCGCCAGGTACAGCCCACACCACGGCGTCGCATCGGCGCGATACCCCGCCACCTTCGCCTCCCGCGCCCAGTCCAGGATCGCCGGAGTATCCTTCGCCCCCGCCGTCTCGCGCACGCCGTACAGCGCCAGCCCCTCGGCCAGCATCCGCGGCAAGGTCCCGATCGACCCCAGCCAGCGATACGCCGCCGGCAAAACCTTCGCGTCGAACCCGCTCATGCCGCCAGCACCATACGCAGCGCGCGCAACCGCACGACATGCGGCTCGTCGACCAGCAGCGCGACCACCCCCGGCTCCAGCCCCAGCGGCTCCGCCAGCGCCCCCGCCCCGATCCGTTCCAGATCGAACAGCGTCCGGACATGCACCGCCCGCAACGCCCGCGCCGCCGCACTGCCGACACGCAGCGCCAGTTGCGCCTGCCCCACCCAGTCGACCACCTGATGCAGCCCGTAGGGCGTCGCGAGATGCACCAGCACCGGGTTCGCGGTCGCCAGATTCTGCACGTCGTACCAGCCGCCCTGCTCCAGCCGCCGTGCGATCTCGCCGTCGATCCCGTCGATCATCTCCAGCGGCTGCACGCTCGTCCCCGCCAGCGCCGCGTCGTCGATCGGCTTGGCGAACCGCACCCGCAACCGCCGCCCGATCCCCGCCAGCCCCAGGTCGGGCGCATACCCCGCCGCGAACGCCAGCCCCGTCGCCAAACTCGCCGCGTCCCCGGTCCCATCCAGGCCCAGCACCCGCGCCCCGACCAGCGCCACCACCGCCCCCTGCACCAGATGCACCGCGCACCTGAGCCACAGCAAAGCGGTCAGCTCGTCATTCTGTACCGCCCGCACCAGCATCCGCGCGGTGACGAGATACCCACCGAGGAACGCCGCCCCCGCAACCGCCCCACCCGGCACCAGCAACACCCCGAACCCCGCCGCACACAGCAGCAGATACGGCAAGGCCGCCGCCATCCCCGCGTCGCCGTCCGCATAACGCTCCCGCGCCTGCACGAACGCCCCCGCCTCCGCGATGCGCGCACTCAGCCCCGCAATCCGCCGCCGCCGCTCCGCCCGCACCCACGCCGCCACCGCCAGCACCGCGACCGCAAACGCCAGCCCCCCGGCCACCGCGGCCGCCACCCTGATCCAACCCCGATCCATAAGAACTCCCCCAAAAGAGAGCCCGCATGGCGAGCCTGACAGCAGCAAATCCAAATAGGACAGCGGTTTTTAGGGGGTGCGGCGCGTGCCAAGAACGCCCACCGCGACCTCTCCCCATTCAAAACCCCGTTCGTCCTGAGTAGGGACTGAGCGAAGTCGAAGGCCCGTATCGAAGGATCAGTCCTGCCCGCCAGCCAATGCTTCGATACGGCCCCTCGATACGCGCCAGAGCGCTACTCGGTCTCTACTCAGCACAAACGGGGGGGAGGTTTTGATAGGCAAGAAACAACGAAGCGTCGAAAGCCGGGCGAGCGACGCGCCCATTCGAGCCACGCGCAGAAGGTTTACCAGTGTGAGGACTTAACAAACCCCGCCCATCCCGAGCGAAGTCGAGGGGGCCCTTCGAGCGAAGCCGAGAAGCCTACCGCTTCACTCTTATAACAACTCCGGGAAGCTCAGCCCTACTGCTCCAACCCCCAAACCAAAACCCGTTCGGTTCGAGCCTGTCGAGAACTCAGCGCAGCGTTCTCGACAGGCTCGAACCGAACGGGTCGGGAATTGAACCAAAACCTCAAGCTCGAACACTCTCCGCCAACCCACCAGAATTCCGCTGCAAAGCCGCCGTCACAGTCGCGACGATCGCATCCGCATCCAACCCAGCCTCGGCATATTGCCGGTCCGGCTTGTCATGATCCTGGAACACATCCGGCAGCCGCAACGTGCGCAGCTTCAACCCGCCATCGATCAAGCCCTCGTCCGACGCCAGCGTCAGCACATGCGCGCCAAGCCCCCCGACGGCGCCCTCTTCGACCGTCACCGCCACGTCGTGCGTCGAGAGCAGCCGCCGGATCAGATCTTCGTCCAGAGGCTTGGCGAACCGCATATCCGCAACAGTCGTCGACAAGCCCATCGCATCGAGCTGTTCCGCCGCCTTCACCGCCTCGCCCAGCCGGGTGCCGAGCGACAGGATCGCCACCTTCTTGCCCTCGCGCACCACGCGCCCGCGCCCGATCGTCAGCCGCTCCGCCACGCCCGGGATCGCCACGCCGGTCCCGTTGCCGCGCGGATAGCGCACCGCGATCGGCCCGTCGTCGTGCAGCGCCATGGTGTGGACCATGTGGGTCAGCTCGGCCTCGTCCGCCGCCGCCATCACCACGAAATTGGGCAGCGTCGCGAGATACGTCACGTCGAAGCTGCCGGCATGCGTCGCCCCGTCCGCCCCGACCAGCCCGGCGCGATCGATCGCGAACCGCACCGGCAGATTCTGGATCGCCACGTCGTGCACCACCTGATCATACGCGCGCTGCAGGAACGTCGAATAGATCGCGCAGAACGGCCGCATCCCCTGCGCCGCCAGCCCGGCCGCGAACGTCACCGCATGCTGTTCCGCGATCCCGACGTCGAAGAACCGCTCCGGATGCGCCGCCGCGAACCCGTCCAGCCCGGTCCCCGACGGCATCGCCGCGGTGATCGCGCAGATCCGCGGGTCCGTCGCCGCCGCCTTGGTCAGCGCCGCACCGAACACATTCTGGTACGCCGGCGGCCCGGGCGGTGCCTTGGCCTGCACGCCGGACACCACGTCGAACGTCTGCACGCCGTGATATTTGTCCGACGCCGCCTCGGCCGGGGCATAGCCCTTGCCCTTCTTCGTCACGACATGGACCAGGATCGGCCCCGTCTCGGTATCGCGCACATTCTCCAGCACCGGCAGCAGCTGGTCCAGATTATGCCCGTCCACCGGGCCGACATAGTAGAAGCCCAGCTCCTCGAACAATGTGCCGCCCGTCGCCATCCCGCGGGCATATTCCTCCGCCTTCTTCGCCGCACTGTGCAGCGGCCTAGGCATCCGCCGCGCCAGCTTGCGCAGCACGTCGCGCATCGACATGAAACTGCCGGACGAGATCGTCTTGGCCAGATACGCCGACAGCGCGCCCACCGGCGGCGCGATCGACATGTCGTTGTCGTTCAGGATGACGACCAGCCGGTTGCCCGCCTGCGCCGCATTGTTCATCGCCTCATACGCCATGCCGGCCGACATCGCGCCGTCGCCGATCACCGCGATCCCGCGCCCCGGCCGATCGTTCAGCTTGTTCGCCACCGCGAAACCCAGCGCGGCGGAGATCGACGTCGACGAATGCGCCGCGCCGAACGGATCATATTCGCTCTCGCTCCGCTTGGTGAAGCCGGACAGCCCGCCCCCCATGCGCAGCGTGCGGATCCGGTCGCGCCGCCCGGTCAGGATCTTGTGCGGATAGGCCTGGTGGCCCACGTCCCAGATCAGCTTGTCGGTCGGCGTGTCGAACACATAATGCAGCGCGACGGTCAACTCGACCACGCCCAGCCCGGACCCGAGATGCCCGCCCGTGGTCCCCACCGCGGAGATCATCTCCTCGCGCAGTTCGTCCGCCAGCTGGCGCAACTGTTCGGGCTTCAACCGGCGAAGGTCTTCGGGCGTCGCTGCTAGGTCGAGCAGCGGTGTCGTCGGGCGGTCGGACGGGATTGCGGGCATGGAACGCGGATTTCCTCTTCTGCCCGCCACCCTAACGCATCATGCGGGCGGGGGAAACCGTCACAAAATGTCCACCTTTCCGCCATCCGCGCCCGCCGCATGCGCGATCCGCACCGCATTGGCGGCCTCGTGCGCGGCCCGCACCGGTGGCGGCACGCGCCGTCCGTCCGACAACCGCAGCACCCACGCGACCGCGGTTTCCAGCGTCACGCGGTGCCCGATGCTCACATAGACCGGGGCCGCCCGCAGGCGCAGCCGCACCGCCATCGCCACCACCTCACCGCGATCGACCAGCGGCGCGGTCGCCCCGACCTCGTCGCCCAGCACCCCCTCGACGACACCGCACAGCAGCGACTTCGCGACCCCGATCACCGGCACATCCAGCAGCACACCCAGCTGGCACGCCACCCCGCACCGCCGCGGATGCGACCGCCCCTGCCCGTCCATCAGCACGAGGTCCGGCTTTATCTCAAGCGTCTCCCACGCCGCCACCAGCGCGGGACATTCCCGAAACCCCAGATAGCCCGGCACATAGGGAAAGGGCGGGATCCGCGTCGCCTGCCCCACCGTCCCGTCGTCGCATGCGATCGCTGCATGGATCGGCCCGCGGCTGTCGCGCCACTTCATCGACGTGTCCGCGCCCGCTACGCGCTGCACGGTCCTGATCCGGTCCGTCATCTCCACCGCGTCGGCGATCGCGCGCTGGATGCCGGTCGCACTCTTCAGGTCCGGCGGGTGGAGCCACTCGGGCGGGCGTTCGATCATGCGGGACACAACGCGCAGGTCGCCCGCGGTTGCTTATTTTGTCGGCACACACCGTTTGGCTGCCCGCTTTTGTAGCAGCGCGCCCGCGTTTGCGGTATCGTCGCCCCACGATATGCGGGCCTTTCGCGGCTGGCACGGTTCGTGAAAGGACGCGCGTTCGCGTTCTGAGGGAGGGACGCCCAGTGAAGAAGATCGAAGCGATCATCAAACCCTTCAAGCTCGACGAGGTGAAGGAGGCCCTGCACGATGTCGGCGTGTCCGGCATCACCGTGACCGAGGCCAAGGGCTTCGGCCGCCAGAAGGGCCATACCGAGCTGTATCGCGGCGCGGAATATGTCGTCGACTTCCTGCCCAAGGTGAAGCTGGAGGTCGTCGTCGACGATCACATGGCCGACCGGGTGGTCGAGGCGATCGCGCAGGCCGCACAGACCGGCCGGATCGGCGACGGCAAGATCTTCGTCATGCCCGTCGAAACCGCGTTGCGCATCCGCACCGGCGAACGCGGGTCGGACGCGATCTGATGCGCACGGTTAACGCCGGGTTGCCCGTTGCGTCCGGGTTTGACACACAGGGCGCCGGCCTGAACATTCCGGTTTCGGATATGGTTTTCACAACATGCCGGGTCTGTCCGGCCGCAGTGGGGAAAGTTTGAACATGGCCAACACGGCATCCGACGTTCTGAAGATGATCAAGGATCAGGAGATCGAGTGGGTCGACCTCCGCTTCACCGATCCCAAGGGCAAGTGGCAGCATCTGACCATGTGCCAGAACGTCGTCACCGACGACGAGCTGAACGACGGCTTCATGTTCGACGGCTCCTCGATCGAGGGGTGGAAGGCGATCAACGAATCCGACATGATCCTGAAGCCGGATCTGGACGCGATCTACATCGATCCCTTCTCGGCCACCCCGATGCTCATCCTGATCTGCGACATCGTCGATCCGGTCTCGGGCGCGCTCTACGAACGCGATCCGCGCTCCTGCGCCAAGCGGGCCGAGGCCTACACCGCATCGCTCGGCATCGGCGACACCGTCTATATCGGCCCCGAAGCCGAATTCTTCCTGTTCGACGACGTGCGCTTCGAAACGAGCTACGCGACGTCCTACTACAAGATCGACGACATCGAACTGCCGACCAACACGGGCCGCGAGTATGAGGGCGGCAACATGGCGCACCGTCCGCGCGCCAAGGGCGGCTATTTCCCGGTCGCCCCGGTCGACAGCGCCGTCGACATCCGCGGCGAAATGGTCTCGACCATGCTCGAAATGGGCCTGCCGATGGACAAGCACCATCACGAGGTCGCCGCCGCGCAGCATGAACTCGGCCTCACCTACGGCACGCTGACCCAGACGGCGGACCGCATGCAGGTCTACAAGTATGTCGTCCACCAGGTCGCGCAGGCCTACGGCAAGACCGCGACGTTCATGCCGAAGCCGATCAAGGAAGACAACGGATCGGGCATGCACACCCATCTGTCGATCTGGGACAAGGGCACGCCGCTGTTCGCCGGCAACGGCTATGCCGGCCTGTCCGATCTGGCGCTCTACTTCATCGGCGGCATCATCAAGCACGCCAAGGCGCTCAACGCCTTCACCAACCCGTCGACCAACAGCTACAAGCGGCTGGTCCCGGGCTACGAGGCCCCCGTGCTGCTCGCCTATTCCGCGCGCAACCGCTCGGCCTCGTGCCGCATCCCCTACGGCACCGGCGCCAAGTCCAAGCGCGTCGAGGTCCGCTTCCCGGATGCGACCGCCAATCCGTATCTCTGCTACGCAGCGCTGCTGATGGCCGGCCTCGACGGGATCGAAAACAAGATCCACCCGGGCGAAGCGATGGACAAGAACCTGTACGACCTGCCGCCGGCAGAACTCGCCCAGGTCCCCACGGTCTGCGCCTCGCTCCGCGAAGCCCTCGAAACGCTCGACAAGAACCGCGCCTTCCTCACCAAGGGCGGCGTGTTCACCGACGAGCAGATCGACAGCTACATCGAACTGAAGTTCCACGAAGTCACCCGCTGGGAAATGACCCCCAGCCCGGTCGAATTCGACATGTACTACTCGGCCTAAGCCCTCGATCACGTCCCGGAAGACGTACGCCCCCGACCGCAAGGCCGGGGGCGTTTTCGTATGCGGTTAAGGGTGAAGAGCTAAGCAAAAAGCCCTCCCCCCGATGGGTGGAGGGAGCACAAGCGTCGAGCAAGCATCTCCCCAAACGGTCATCCCGGCGAAAGCCGGGATCTCCCTCAGGTAAAACGCCCACCCCCAGCCCAAGGGAGAACCCGGCCTCCGCCGGGATGACGACCGCGAAGAACAGAACACAGCGCTAGACGTATTCTTAGCCCCTCCCCTTCAGGGGAGGGGTTGGGGTGGGGGCAACGTTCACATCAAACCGAACGTCGAACCTAAGCCCCCACCTCAATCATCCTCATCCTCATACCCCACCAGATCCAGCGCCTTCGCCTTGATCTGCCGCGTCATGCACCAGTGGACCAGCGCATCCTCGCGCCCATGCGTCACCCACACCTCGCTCGGCGCGATCTCGGTCAAGGTCTCGGTCAGCTCGTCCCAATCCGCATGGTCCGACAAAATCAGCGGCAGCTCGACATTCTTCTGCCGCGCCCGCCCGCGCACCCGCATCCAGCCGGACGCCATCGCGGTGATCGGATCGGGCAACCGCCGCGACCAGCGATCGTTCATCGCTCCCGGCGGCGCGACCACGATCGCGCCCTTCATGTCCGCCGCCTTCAACCCCGCCGCCGGCACCAGTTCCCCAAGATCGATCCCGTGCGCCACATACAGGTCGCACAATTTCTGCATCGCCCCGTGGATGAAGATCGGCGCGCTATGCCCGCGGTCGCGCGCCTCGCGGATCACGCGCTGCGCCTTGCCCAGCGCATAGGCCCCGACCAGCACGCAGCGTTCCGGATTGGCGTGCAGCGCGTGGAGCAGCTTGTCGATCTCCGCGCCCGTATCGGGGTGGCGGAACACCGGCAGCCCGAACGTCGCCTCCGTCACGAACACGTCGCACGGCACCGGTTCGAACCGCGCGCAGGTTGGGTCCGGCCGGCGCTTATAGTCGCCCGACACCACCACCCGCTCGCCCTGATATTCCATCACGATCTGCGCCGAACCCAGCACATGTCCCGCCGGCACGTAGCGCACCAAAACACCGTTCACCGTCACGCTCTCGCCATAACCGATCGCCTGCCCATTCTGCGGCCCGTAGCGCACGTCCATGATGGCCAGAGTCTCCGGCGTCGCCAGCACCGCGCCATGCCCGCCGCGCGCATGGTCCGCATGGCCATGCGTCACCCAGGCCCGCGGCACGGGTTCGGACGGGTCGATCCACGCGTCCGCGACGGGGATGTAGATGCCGGTCGGATGCGGTTCGACCCAGGATGCAAGGCGTGCCATCCGTCCGATATGGGGCCTCCGCGCCCGCCCGCCATGCCGCCCCGGCACGATTTCGGCACTGCCGCGTTACCCGGTCACATATTCCAACCGAACACCGAGGGACCGCGGCACATGAGCAAACTCTGGATCGCGATCACCATCCTAGGCCCCGTCCTGCTCGGTATCGTCATGCTCTGGTCGTTGCTCCGCAACCGCGCCCAGAGCAGCGCGCAAAAGGCCCAGACCGAACGCGCCACCCACGACCTCTATGCCGAGGAAGACCGCATCGCGCATAAAGACAAAGCCGTCGACACCACCCCGCTCGACCCGCCCGCCGGGGGCCCGCGCGCATGAGCAACCTCGCCATCGCCGCCGCGATCATCATCCCCTTCTGCCTCGGCATGCTGATGCTCTGGTCCATCGTCCGCCGCCGCGACCGCGGCGAAGACGAAGCGTAAGCCTCATCGAACGGGCAAGAATGCAGCATTTTTCCCCGCCCGACACTATCTCCACTAGGTGACCACCATCCCCGCACCCCTCGCCACCTGGTTCGCGGACAAGGGCTGGTCGCCCCGCCCGCACCAGCTCGCCATGCTCGCCGCCGCCCGCGAAGGACGCTCGGCACTGCTCGTCGCGCCAACCGGCGCGGGCAAGACGCTGGCGGGCTTCCTGCCCAGCCTGACCGAGCTGATCGAGGAGCCGATCGACGCGCTCCACACGCTCTACGTCTCGCCGCTGAAGGCGCTCGCCGTCGACGTGCAGCGCAACCTGCTCGATCCGATCGCCGAGATGAGCCTGCCGATCCGCGTCGAAACCCGCACCGGTGACACGCCGTCCGACCGCAAGCTGCGCCAGCGCACCCGCCCGCCGCAGATGCTGCTGACCACGCCCGAATCGCTCAGCCTGCTGCTCAGCTACCCCGATGCGCCCACCATGTTCGGTACGTTGCGCACCATCGTGATCGACGAGGTCCATGCCTTCGCCACCGGCAAGCGCGGCGACCTGCTCTCGCTCTGCATGGCCCGCCTCCAGAAACTCAGCCCCACGCTCCGCCGCGTGGCACTCTCCGCCACCGTTGACGATCCGGACGGCTATCGCGGCTGGCTGACCCCCGACGGCGACATCGACTCCGTGGCACTCGTCCAGGGCGCCCCCGGCGCGCCCGCCACGATCGACATCCTGCTGCCGCACGATCGCATCCCGTGGTCCGGCCATTCCGGCCGCTATGCCGCGAAGCAAGTCATGGCCGCGATCGAGGCGCACCGCACCACCATCGTGTTCTGCAACACGCGCAGCTTGGCCGAACTCATCTTCCAGGATCTCTGGCACGAGAACGACAACCAGCTGCCGATCGGCGTCCACCACGGTTCGCTCAGCCGCGAGGCGCGCCGCAAGGTCGAACAGGCGATGGCCGACGGCAAGCTGCGCGGTCTCGTCGCCACCGCCAGCCTCGATCTCGGCGTCGACTGGGGCGATGTCGATCTGGTGATCCAGATGGGCGCACCGAAGGGCTCGTCGCGCCTGACGCAGCGCATCGGCCGCGCCAACCACCGGCTCGACGAACCGTCGAAGGCCATCGTCGTCCCCGGCAACCGCTTCGAATATCTCGAGGCACGCGCCGCCCTCGACGCGGTCGAGGCGGGCGAGCTCGACCCCGACATCTTCCGCCGCGGCACGCTCGACGTGCTGGCCCAGCACATCACCGCCTGCGCCTGCGCCGCGCCGTTCGCGGCCGACGACCTGTTCGCCGAGCTGCGAACCAGCGCCCCCTATGCGGCGCTGACGCGCGACACGTTCGACCGCGTGCTCGGCTTCATCGAATCGGGCGGCTACGCGCTCAAGGCCTATGACCGCTTCAAGCGCCTGACGCTCCACCCCGACGGCCTCTGGCACATCACCCACCCGCGCTTCATCGCGCAGCACCGCCTGAACGCCGGCATCATCGTCGAGGCGACGATGCTCAACGTCCGCTTCAAGAACGGCCGCAGCCTGGGCAAGGTCGAGGAAGGATTCGCCTCCACGCTGACCAAGGGCGACACTTTCTTCTTCGCCGGCATGTCGCTGGAGGTCGACAAGATCGACACCGAGGACCTGCTCGTCCGCGCCACGTCGAAACCCGCGCGCATCCCGAAATATGGCGGGTCGCGTATGCCGCTGTCGACCAACCTGGCCGCGCGCGTCCGACATTTCCTGCACGAACCGGCCGAATGGCACCGCTTCCCCGACGACGTCCGCGACTGGCTCCAGATCCAGCAGGCGCGCTCGCAACTGCCAGATCCGTCGCAGCTGCTCGTCGAAACCTTTCCGCGCGACGGCCGCTACTACATGGTCGCCTACAGCTTCGAAGGATGGAACGCGCACCAGTCGCTCGGCATGCTCATCACGAAACGGATGGAGGCGCAGGGCCTCAAACCGATCGGCTTCGTGTCGAACGACTATGCGCTCGCCACCTTCAGTTCGATGCCGGTGACCGACCCCGCCAGCCTGTTCTCCGCCGACATCCTGGAGGACGAGTTCGTCGACTGGGTGCAACAGTCCGCGCTTCTGAAACGCGCCTTCCGCGAAGTCGCGGTGATCGGCGGCCTCGTCGAACGCCAGCACCCCGGCAAGCGCAAGACCGGCAAGCAGGTCACCTTCTCCACCGACCTTATCTACGACGTGCTGCGCCGCTACGAACCGTCGCACTTGTTGCTCGAGGCCGCGTGGGAGGACGCCCGCGCCCGCATGACCGACGTCGGCCGCCTCGCCCTCCTCCTCGACCGCGCCGCCGGCACCATGCTCCACGTCGACCTCGACCGCGTCTCCCCGCTCGCCGTCCCGGTGCTGGTCCTGATCGGCCGCGAACGCGTGCTGCAATCGGATGGCGAAGACGACCTCCTGATCGAAGCCGAAGCGCTGGCCGCCGAAGCGATGCGGCTGGACTGACACTTCTTCTGCCCCCTCCCCCCACCCGGGGGGAGGGCCGGGGTGGGGGGCGTGGCCTGGGGGTGAGGACTTTTCAAGCCAAAGCCCCCCACCCAACCCTCCCCCCGGTGGGTGGAGGGCTAAGTCCCACCAAGCCCACCACCAAACCCCAAAGGGAGAAACATCCCCCCTCACCCGTTACCCCCGCATGCTCTCCACCCTGCTCGCCACCGCCGCGCTCGCCGCAGCCCCCGCCGCCGCGCCCGCCACGCCGGACCTCGGCCCCAACCTCGAACGGTTCGCCTACCCCCACCCCGTCCGGCGCTTCGCCGCCACGCCGCAGGGCGAGCCCGTCACGATGGCCTATATGGACATCGCCCCCACCGCCCCCGCCAACGGCCGCACGGTGCTCCTTCTTCACGGCAAGAACTTCTGCGCCGCCACCTGGGGCGCCACCGCCGACGCGCTCGCGGCAAAGGGCTACCGCGTCATCGTCCCGGACCAGGTGGGCTTCTGCAAATCGTCCAAGCCGATGGGCTTCCAGTACAGCTTCGCAGCACTCAGCAACCTCACCGACGCGCTGCTCGCCAAGCGCAGCCTCGGCAAGGTCGATGTCGTCGGCCATTCGATGGGCGGCATGCTCGCGGTCCGGCTCGCGCTGCTCCACCCGGACCGCGTCGACCAGCTCATTCTCGTCAACCCGCTCGGCCTCGCCGACCGCATCGCGCAGGGCGTGCCCCCCGCCACGCTGACCCAGCTGCTCGCCGAAGAGAACCGCAGCAGCGCGACCAGCATCAAGGCCTACCAGCAGGCCAACTACTATCACGGCACGTGGCGGCCCGAGTACGACAAGTGGGTCGCGATGTCCGCCGGCATGTCCGCCGGCCCCGGTCGTGCCACGGTCGCCAACGCGCAGGCCCGCACCAGCGACATGATCCAGACGCAGCCGATCGCCTACGAACTCGACCGCCTGCGCGTCCCCACCACGCTCATGATCGGCATGCGCGACACCACCGCCTTCGGCCGCGCCCGCGCGCCCGCCTCGATCCGCGCGTCGATCCCGGCCATCCCCGCACTCGCCGATGCCACCGTCCAACGCATCCCCGGCGCACGGCTCGTCAAGTTCGACGCACTCGGCCACAGCCCGCAGGTCGAGGACCCCGCCACGTTCCAGGCCGCCCTCCTCGCCGCGCTCGCCCGGTGACCGACCTCGACCGCACCCCGATCGAGGACCACGGCGTCATTGGCGACCTGCGCAGCGCAGCACTCGTCACCCGGACCGCCGCGATCGACTGGCTCTGCTGGCCGCGCTTCGACAGCCCGCCGCTGTTCGGCGCCCTCCTCGGCCGGGCGGGCGGCGCCTGCGAGATCGAAGGCGACTGGCAACCCGCCGGCCGCGCCTACCGCACCGGCACCGCGATCCTCGACACGCATCTCGCCGCCGGCCCCGCTACGATCACCGTCACCGACTTCATGCCGCTCACCGCCATCGCCGACCCCGGCAACACCGGCCCCGACGCCGACGCCCCCGGCACGCTGATCCGCATCGTCACCTGCACCGCCGGCCCCGCCGAAGTGACGATCCGCGTCGCCCCACGCTTCGACTGGGGTGAGACGCAGGTCGCGGCCGAACCGGACGGCACCGCGATCCGCTGGCCCGACCGCCCGATCGTCGTCACCGCCTCGCACCCGATCACCGCGAACGGCCCCGACGCGCGCGTCGCCGCCACGTTGCAAACTGGCGAAACGCTCGTCCTGATCCTCGCGCACGACGCCCCTGCCGACCCGGCGACCGCCACCGCCGCGCTCGACGCCACCGCCGCCTACTGGACCGGCTGGTCCGCCGCCTGCCGCTACGACCGCGACCACAGCGAACTGGTCCTGCGCAGCGCGATCACGATGAAGCTGCTCACCCACGCCCCCACCGGCGGGCTGATCGCCGCAGTCACCACCAGCTTGCCCGAGGCGGTCGGCCACGCGCGCAACTGGGACTATCGCTATGTCTGGACGCGCGACGCGGTCTTCTGCGTCTCCGCCTTTCTCGTGCTCGGCTACCGGCGGGAAGCGGCCGAGTTCCTGCGCTTCCTCCACCACCGCGACGGCATCGGCGCCGACGGTCCGCTTCGCGTCATGTACGCGCTCGATGGCGACGTCCCCGACGAGATCAGCCACCCTGCGCTAACCGGCTGGTGCAACTCCGCCCCGGTCCGCTCCGGCAACGGCGCCAACGACCAGGCGCAGCACGAGATCTACGGCGAATATCTCGCCGCGCTCAACCTCTACACGATCGACCACGGCACCGACGGCCTCTGCCGCGAACTGGTCGGCAATCTGGAGAATTTCGTCCGGCGCTGCGCCCGCGCGGCGATCGACCGGTTCGACGTGCCCGACCAGGGCATCTGGGAACTGCGGGGACCGGCACGCCACCTGCTCCACAGCAAGGCGATGTGCTGGGCCGCGGTCGATCGCGCACGGCTGATTTTCGACCGGCTCGGCTTCGCGCCCGATCCAGACTGGCAACCGCGCGCCGACGCGATGCTCGCCGAACTTCACGACCGCACCTGGGACGCGGACGTCGCCAGCTACGTCATGGAATATGGCGGCACCGATCTCGACATGTCGACGCTCCGGCTCGCGCTGATGGCGGTGTTCGATCCCGCCTCCGATCGCTTCGCCCGCACCATCGCGGCGCACGAGGCCGCACTCGGCCGCGGCGGCCTGCACGATCGCTACCGGTTCGACGACGGGCTGGCGGGACGCGAGGGCGCGTTCGTCGCGGCCAGTTTCCGGATGGTCGGCGCCCATGCCGCCGCGGGCGACACCACCGCCGCCGCGCGCAAGCTCGCCCCCGTCCTCGCCGCCGCCAGCGATCTCGGCCTCTACGGCGAGGAGATCGACCCCGACACCGGCGCCCATCTCGGAAATTTCCCGCAAGGTCTCAGCCACATGGCGCTGATCCACGAGGTCATGCGTCTCTACGGTACGAACCCCGCCCACTGAGGAGCCCCCCCATGGCCATCCCCGACTATCCGACCCCGCCCTTCCCGACGCAGCAGCAGGCCTTCCCCGGCAAGACCGCCAGGATGGACCCCAAGCCCGACCACGGCGAAACCAGCTACGAAGGCTCCGGCCAGCTGAAGGGCAAGCGCACGCTCATCACCGGCGGCGACAGCGGCATCGGCGCCGCCGTCGCGATTGCCTTCGCACGCGAAGGGGCGGACGTCGCGATCGCCTACCTGCCCGACGAGCAGGCGGATGCGGAAACGATCGGCGCACTGATCGAGGCGGCGGGCGTGCGCGCGCTGCTGATCCCCGGCGACATCACGGACGAGGCGCACGCCGTCGCCATGATGGACCGCGTCGTGGCGGAGTTCGGCGGGATCGACGTGCTGGTCAACAACGCCGCCTACCAGACCTATTTCGAGGACTTCGACGACGTCACGCTGGACGAATGGAAGAAGACGTTCGACACCAACGTTCACGCGACCTTCCACCTGACCAAGCTTGCCGTCGCGCACATGGCCGCCGGCGCCAGCATCATCAACACGTCGTCGGTCAATTCCAAAGATCCGACGCCCAACCTGTTCCCCTATTCGGCGACCAAGGGCGCGATCAGCAACCTGACCGTCGGCCTGGCACAGTTCCTGGCCAAGCGCCGCATCCGCGTGAACGCGGTGATGCCTGGCCCGATCTGGACCCCGTTCATCCCCGCCGGCATGGACGCGGACTCGGTCACCAGCTTCGGCGAAAAGAACCCCTCCGGCCGCCCCGGCCAGCCCGCCGAACTCGCGTCGGCCTACGTCATGCTTGCCTCCGACCGCTCGAGCTACACGTCGGGCGCGCTCATCACCGTTGCAGGTGGCATGCCGATCATGTGAGCTTGCACTCGCACAAAGGCAGTTTGTCAGAGACCCAATCCCCAACCCGTTTGGTTCGAGCCTGTCGAAAACTCAGCGCTGGGTCTCGACAGGCTCGAACCAAACGGAGGCGGGGGAATATCCCTCAAGGATGCAGATGATCCCGGTGCCCGCACGCCTGCGCCGCGGTCTCCGTCTGGATCGTGCTGTGCCCGATCCCATGCCGCGTGGCCAACCACTCGGCCACCGCATGCCGCACCCCGTCCGCATCCGCCCCGCCTGTCAGCTCCACATGCACCGTACAGTTCACCGCATCGGACGACACCGACCACACATGCAAATCATGAACCCCGCCAACGCCCGCGATCCCGCCGATCCCCGCGCGGATATCGGGCAGGTTCATCCCCCCCGGCACACCTTCGAGCAGCACGTTGATCGTATCGCGCAGCAGCGTCCAGGTCCGCGGCACGACCCATAGGCCGATACCGATCGCCACCACCGGGTCGATCCAGGTCCAGCCGGTGAACCGGATCGCCACCGCGCCCGCGATCACGCCGACAGATCCGATCGCGTCGGCCCACACCTCCAGATACGCGCCCTTCATGTTCAGACTGCCGTCGCGCCCGGCAGACAGCAGCCGCATCGACGCGAAGTTCACGATCAGCCCCAGCACCGCAACCGCCATCATGCCGCCGGACTCGATCGGCTGCGGCGTCCGGAACCGCTGCACCGCCTCGATCAGCACATAGATCGCCACCGCGAACAGCAGCAGCGCGTTGAACGCCGCCGCCAGGATCTCGAACCGCTTATACCCGAACGTCCGCCGATCATCGGCCGGCCGCGCCCCGATCGAGATCGCGGCCAGGGCGATCACCAGTGCCGCGACATCGGTCATCATGTGGGCCGCGTCGGACAGCAGCGCGAGACTGTTGAACCAGAACGCGCCCACCACCTCCACCAACAGGTAGAAGGCGGTCAGCGCGAGCGCCCAGCGCAGGCTCCGCACGTCCGCACCCGCGGTATGGTCATGATGGCCACCGCCATGGCCATGGCCATGCCCATGACCGCCGTGGCTATGCCCGTGCCCGCTGTGATCCTGCGTCATATCGTCCCCGGCCATCGCATCCGCCCGCCATAGGCCGCGCGCGCCACCGCGTACATCGCCCGCCAACCGCGGCCACATTACCGATCCGTCATGCGGCCGTCATGCCACCAGCATGGCGACAGGCGCAGTAAGGCCATGCCGACGCGTTTCCTCCCTGGCGCGTCGGCACCCCCCCTCCACATCGGCCGTCAGGTTCCGCGATGAACGCCCCCGTCTTCTACGATCCCAGCGGCCGTCGCCGGCGCTGGTCGCTGCGGTCCCTCGTCCTCGCGGTCCTGCTGCTGACCGCGCTCGGCGGCGTGTTCGCGTTCACGATCATCGACGTGCCCGTCCCGCGCCCGCTGGCGTTCGGCGTCGAACGCCCGCACCCGCGCCCGCTGGTCCAGCAGGTCGGGCATATCCGGCACAAGGTCAGCACGCGGCTGCATGCGCTGTTCGGTCGCTGGCTGCCGCTCGCCCCCACCGGTGCCGCCGCGGCCGGCGGCCGCCCCGCGCATCAGGCCGTGATCGGCTTCTACACCCCGTGGGACGATGCCAGCCGCGCCTCGCTGACCGCCCATGTCGCCGAACTCGACTGGCTGGTCCCGGCGATGATGTCCGTCACCGGCCCCGACCATCACCTGACGACCACCGACGATCCGCACCTGAACGCGATCCTCGACGGGGCCGCGCGTCGCCCCGCCATCCTGCCGATGGTCCAGAACGTCGCCGACGCCGGCTGGGACGGCGCGGGCACCGCGAAGCTGCTGCACGATCCCGCCGCCCGCACGCGCTTCCTCGACCAGCTCGAACCCGTGCTCGCCGCGCACAACGCCCGTGGCGTGGTGTTCGATTTCGAATCGCTCCCCGCCTCGGCACAGCCCGACTACAAGCTCTTCCTGAAACAGGCGCATGCCCGCTTCGCCCCGCACGGCTGGCTGGTCACGCTGGCGGTCCCGGTCGCCGACTCCGACTGGCGGCTCGCCGACTATGCGAAGGTCGCCGACCGCCTCTTCATCATGGCCTATGACCAGCATTGGCCCGGCGGCACCCCCGGCCCGATCGCAGCCCAGCCCTGGTTCGCGCAGGCGACCCGCGCCGCGGTGGCGCAGATCGGCGCGGCCAAGTCGATCGTCGCGATCGGCAGCTACGCCTATGACTGGACGGACAAGGGCGGCGAGGCGACCGCGCTGTCGATCGAGGATACCTGGCTCGCCGCGCACGACAGCGGCGTCGTCCCGCGCTTCGACGCCGCCAGCGGCAACGCCACGTTCGATTACGAGGAGTCCGGCAAGGCGCACCATGTCTGGCTGCTCGATGCGGCCAGCGCCTGGAACCAGCTGCGCGTCGCCCACGACCAGGGTGTCGCCGGCGTCGCGCTCTGGCGGCTGGGGCTGGAGGATTCCGGCATCTGGCCGGTGTTCCGGGGCTTCCACAGCGGCACGTTGCCCGATCTGACCCGCATCCACGCCTCCACCAGCGTCGATGTCGAGGGGACGGGCGAACTGCTGCGCATCGATCATGTCCCCACCCCCGGCCGGCGCACCATGACCCTCGACAACCAGGGCCTGATCCGGAACGAGGTCTATCACCGCCTGCCGACGCCCTACACCGTTGAGCGCACCGGCCACCGCCCCGGCCTCGTCGCGCTGACGTTCGACGACGGCCCGGACCCGACCTGGACCCCCGCGATCCTCAAGATCCTGAAGGCGCGCCACGTCCCCGCGGCCTTCTTCGTCATCGGCGAGAACGCGGTGACGCATCCGGCGCTGCTCAACGACATCGTCGCGGCGGGCAGCGAGATCGGCAACCACAGCTACACCCACCCCAACCTCGCGCTCGAATCGGCACGCGGCACGCGGCTCGAACTCAACGCGACGCAGCGGCTGATCGAGGCCTATACCGGCCGTTCGACGCGGCTGTTCCGCGCGCCCTATTTCGGCGACGCCGAACCCACGACGCGCGACGAACTCGATCCCGTACTGGCGGCGCAACAGGACGGTTATCTGAACGTCGGGCTGCATGTCGATCCGAACGACTGGCAACGCCCCGGCGCGGACTCGATCGTCAATCAGGTCGTGACGCAGGTCGGCAACGACAGCGCGGAACAGTCCGCACAGGTCATCCTGCTCCACGACGGCGGCGGTGACCGGGCGCAGACCGTGGCGGCACTGCCCCGCATCATCGATACGCTACGCGCGCGCGGCTACCGCTTCGTCCCCGTGTCCGAACTGGCGGGGCTCAGCCCCGCTCAGGTCATGCCGACCGTCGCCGGCCGCGACCTTGCCTGGGTGCGGGTCGACGTCGCGGTGTTCCTGCTGGTCGGCGGGCTTGCCTACGCGATCCGCTGGCTGTTCTTCGTCGCGATCGTGCTCGGCCTCGGCCGCGCGATCACGCTGGCGGTGCTGGCGATCATCGCCCGCCGGCGCGACCGCGGCATCGTGCCGCCCGCGATCGATCCGGCGCGCTTCGTCTCCGTCCTGATCCCCGCCTTCAACGAGGCGCGCGTGATCGAGGCATCCGTCCGCCGCGTCCTCGCCAGCCGCGACGTCGCGCTGGAGGTGATCGTCATCGACGACGGATCGACCGACGGCACCAGCCGGATCGTCGCCGACGCATTCGCCGACGAACCGCGCGTCCGGCTGCTGACGCTGGTGAACGGCGGCAAGGCAGCGGCGCTCAACACCGCGCTCCGGCTGGCGCGCGGCGACGTGGTCGTGGCGCTCGATGCCGATACGCAGTTCGAACCGCTCACCATCGCACGGCTGGCGCGCTGGTTCGTCGATCCGAAGCTGGGCGCGGTGGCCGGCAACGCGCAGGTCGGCAACCGCGTCAACCTGGTCACGCGCTGGCAGGCGATCGAATATACGACCGCGCAGAGCCTGGAACGCCGCGCATTGGCCGGGTTCGACGCGATCACGGTCGTGCCCGGCGCGGTCGGTGCCTGGTCGCGCGCCGCGCTCGATGCGGTCGGCGGCTACCCGATCGATACGCTGGCGGAGGACCAGGACCTGACCATCGCGGTCCAGCGCGCCGGTTGGCCCGTCGCCTGCGATCCGGAGGCGGTCGCCTGGACGGAAGCCCCCGAGACCTTCGCCGCGCTGTCCCGCCAGCGCTTCCGTTGGGCATTCGGCACGTTGCAATGCCTGTGGAAGCACCGCGCGATCCTTCGCACCGGGAAACCTCGCGGCCTCGCCACGATCGGCCTGCCGCAGGCCTGGCTGTTCCAGATCGCGTTCTCGGTCGTCTCGCCGATCATCGATCTCGCGCTGGTCATCAGCATCCTCGGCACCGCGCTCCACGTCCACCAGCATGGCTGGGCCCAGACGCAGAGCGACGTGCTCCGCATGGCGCTCTGCTGGGTCGCCTTCACGACGGTCGACGTCATCTGCGGCTGGATCGCGTACCGGCTGGACGGCAACCGCAGCCGCTACCCCGCCGGGCTGCTCGTGGCGCAACGGCTGATCTACCGCCAGCTGATGTATATCGTCGTGCTGCGCGCCGTGGCGGCGGCGCTCACCGGCCCCTGGGTCGGCTGGGGCCGCATGGAACGCAGCGGCCGCGTCCTGCAACCCACCACCTGAACCAACCGGTCAGGGCAGGTGCAGCACCACACGCAGGCCCGGCCGGTTGTCCTCCAGGTCCATCGTCCCCTCGTGCAGCCCGGCGACCGCCGCGACCAGCGACAGGCCAAGCCCCGCCCCCTCCTGCTGCCGCGCCGGGTCCAGCCGCCCGAACCGGCGCAGGGCGGCGGCGCGGTCCTCCGGCGCGATCCCCGCCCCGGCATCCGCCACCGCCAGCTCCAGCCCGCCCTCCGCCGCGGCGGCCGCGGACAACGTCACCACGCCGCCCGCCCGGCCATATTTCAGCGCATTGTCGATCAGATTGGCCAGCGCCTGCCCCACCAGTTCGCGGTGCAGCCGGTGATGCAGCCCGGGCGTCGCGCGCCATTCCAGCCGCTGCGCCTGCTCCTCCGCCAGCGGCCCGTACAGCTCGGCCAGATCCTCGATCAGCGCCGCGACATCCGTGTCGCTCCGCGCCGCGCGGCCGATCCCCGCCTCCGCGCGGCTGATCTCCAGCGCGGTCGTCAGCATGCGGAGCAGGCCGTCCGCCTCCACCGCGACCGTATCCAGTGCCGCCGACGCGACCGGATCGTCGGTCGACGCCGTCGCGCGGTCCAGCGTCGCGCGCAACCGCGTCAACGGCGATCGCAGGTCGTGCGCCAGCCCGTCGGTCACCAGCCGCAGTTCGCCCACCAATGTCTCGATCCGTTGCAGCATCGCGTTCACGCCGCGCGCCAGCGTTTCGAACGCGTCGTTCGCGCCGGCCAGCGGCACGCGTTGCGTCAAATCGCCCGCCGCCACCGCCTGCACCGTCCCCGCGATCCGCGCCACGCGGGCGTTCACCACGCGCGCCGCCACCACCGCGCCCAGCAACGCCAGCGGCACCGCCAGCAACGCCGCGCCCAGCATCGCATCCTCCACGATGATCGCCGGCGCCAGATCGTCCTCGATCACCTCGCCCACCACCAGCCGCCCGCCGTCCGGCATCTCGCGCGCGCCGACCACCACCCGCTCCGGCCCGCGCCGCGCGCCAGTCCGTTCCACGTCCAGCACATGCGCGCGCCCGTCGTTGGGCAGGCCGGCCGGCACCGCGGCCAGATTGCCCGCGCGCACCCGCCCCGCCCGGTCGGTCAGCAGGATGACCATGTCGGTCCCCGGATCGGCGCGCAGCCGCGCCGTGATGCTGTCCGCCAGCGCGGTGATGTCGTGCCGGTCCGGCAACGTTGCCGCCAGATGCGTCGCATGCACCCGCGCGACGCGCAGCGCCTCGCCCGCCGTCATCTGCCGCACGGTCAACAGGATGGCGGCCGCCGACGCCAACTGCAGCAGGAACACCAGCACCACGAACCCGAAGGTCGACGACCGGAGCCAGCGCCGCACGCGGACCCGTCTCAGCCCAGCACGCCCAGGCGGTATCCCGCCCCGCGCACCGTGTGCAGCAGGATCGGGCAATGCCCTTCGTCGATCTTCTTGCGAAGCCGGCTGACATGCACGTCGATCACGTTGGTACCGGGGTCGAAATGATAATCCCACACGCCTTCCAGCAACATCGTACGCGTCACCACCTCTTCCTTGTGACGCAGCAGATATTCCAGCAACCGGAATTCGCGCGGCTGCAGCTCGATCACCTGGTCGTCACGCCGCACCTTGCGCGCCAGCAGGTCCATTTCGAGGTTCGCGCAGGACAGCTTTGTTTCTACCGTCGGCACCACCGCGCCGCGGCGGATCAGCACCCGGATCCGCGCGAGCAGCTCGGCAAAGGCGAACGGCTTGGTCAGATAGTCGTCGGCCCCCGCGACCAGCCCGCCGACCCGGTCCTCCACCGCGGCGCGTGCCGACAGCACCAGCACCGGCGTCGCGATCCCGCTCGCCCGCATCGCGCCAAGCACCGCCAGGCCGTCCAGCCCGGGCAGCATCCGGTCGAGCACGATCGCGGCATAATCGCCGTCGGTCGCATGGAACAGGCCGTCGCGCCCGTTGTCGGCGCGATCGACGACGAAGCCCTCCTCCATCAGCCCCTTGGCGATGTACGCGGCCGTCGTGGCATCGTCCTCCACGACCAGGATCCTTTGCCCCACGCCATCCTCCCGTCCTGTTACCGTGCGGATCATAGGACGGCGGCGTTGGGAAAGCGAACGGTGCGCGGACGCGACATGATCACCGGTTTCCTTGGGGATTCGGGGTACCGCCGATCGCGGCATCCCCGCCTATCCCAACCGCCCGTCTCGGACCGTGGCCGCCACATGACCAATCGGTAATGCGGCCCGCGCTTAAGCCTTCTTGCTGTCGTCGCCCAGCAGCAGGTCGGATCCCTTGGCCTTCACGCCCGCCGCGATCGCGCCGGTGAAGAACGACAGCATCCCCGGCAGGATCAGGCTGACGCGGACCAGCGTGTCCTGGATGTCCAGCGTCGCGGTCACCTCCTGGCCCATTGCGGCGACCTGCATCGTCATGCGGTCCTCACCCTCCCACGACGATTTCACCGTCGCGACGCCGCCCGGAATATGGCCCGGCAGCTCACCGATCCGCGATCGGATGCGGCGGCGCGCCTCGTCGCGGCCAAGGCTGTGGGGAAGGTCGATGATCGTTGGATTTGCCATGTCCCACATTTAGGCATGCCGACGCGTTCGCGCCAGCCGGTGGCCGCCTGCGGTGCGTTTCGTCCACAAGGCGTTGCGATCTTGGTAAAATCGTCACGGGCGTGTAAGGCGTCCGGGATCAGCGACGGGGGGTCGCAACGTCGCCGGTTCGGTCGGCGGCCGGCCCCGCCGGCCCAGCACAGGAATATGCCGATGGCGACCACGCCCAACCTGCTCGAACGCGCGTTCGAACTCGCGCGCAGTGGCGGCTGCACGAATATTGACGATGTCGTGCGCAAGCTGAAATCCGAAAATTACGATCAGGTCGACGCCCACATGGCCGGCAGCCAGATCCGCCGCCAGCTGCGCCAGGAATTCCAGGACGCGCGTCGCAAATAAAGGAACGATCGCCCGCCCGACGGGGTTCTCTCCCCTGACGAATTGGAGACGGACGATGGGCGACGACGGTACGCAGCCGATGCAGGCGGATGGGCAGGACAGCCCGAAACTCCGCCCCGACGGCACCGCTCCCGCGCAACGCGGTCGCGGCCCCGCCGGCGAATCGAATGGCGGCGCCTATTCCGACGGCGGCGGCAAGTCGGCTGCCGAGGAAGACACCGCGCTTGTGTCCCCGCACAACGACCGCTCATCCCCGTCCGAAAAGGCCTGATCCCATGTCCAATACCATCGTCGGCACGTTCGACACCCGCCGCGCCGCCGACATCGCGGTCGAACACCTTGTCCAGGAATATGGACTCGACCGCGCCGCGATCATGGTCGCTCCCGTCTCCGACGCGAACAGCGCAGGCGTCGAAGCCGCCGGTGCCGACGTCGAAAGCGGTCACCCCGACATCGAGACCGACGCCGCCCCCGCCCTCGCCGGCGCACTGACTGTCACCGTCGACATGAACGCAGACGAAGCCGAAGCCGTCGAACAGGCCTTCAGCGACGCCGGCGCCACCAAGGTGGAGCGCGGATAGGTCCACTTCCTAGCCCCTCTCCTTCAGGGGAGGGGTTGGGGTGGGGGCAACCGCTTCAACTTTGCGACTTAGTAGGTGCAGCGGCCTCGGAAGTATCCCCAGCCCGCCAGAACGCCACCCCCAGCAAAACCGTCGACAACCCCGTCGCAATCAACGTCGCCCACGCCGCCCCGATCGGCCCCATCCACCGCAGCATCCCCGCCAGCAGCGCGATGTACACGATCGTCGCCAGCCCGCGCGCGACCAGCGCCGCGCCCGGCCGCCCGATCGCGACCAGCGCAGGCTCCAGCCCGAACCCGACCAGATTGAGCGCCGACGCCAGCGTCAGCACCACCAGCACCGGATAGGCGAACACATAGTCCGGCCCGCCGACGAACAGCAGGATATGCCGCCCCGCCGCCGCGATCAGCACCACCGATGCCAGCCCCAGCGCCGCGCTGATCCACGCGGTGCGCGCCAGCACCGGCACCAGCGCACGCGGGCTGCCCCCCACCGACATCCGCGCGAACTCCGGATAGATCGAGCGTGCCAGCGACGTGACCGGCTTGGTCAGCGCGGTGCCGAGCTGCGTCGCCATCCGGTATCCGCCCGCCCCGGCCGGCCCGGCGATCCAGCCGACCGCCAGCACCGGCACCTGCTGCCACACCAGCCCGATCGACGCGGTCAGGTTCGTCGTGATCGAAAAACGCCAAATACCCGGATTGCCCGTCGTCAGCCCGCGCAACCGCCAGCGGTCCTGCCCGCGCACCATGTCGCGTTTCGCCAGTTCGCGCCACGCCTGCCACCACATCGACCCGGTCGTGATCAGGTCCGCCAGCGCCCACGCCAGCAGATACCCGGCCAGCCCGCCGTCCAGCACCCACGCCGCCAGCGTCCCGATCAGCCGCGTCGTCGGCAGCGTCAGCTCGGCATAGGCCGCCAGGTCGAACCGATCGAACAGCCGCAGCACCCCCGTCGGCGCCCCGCGCTGCGTGAAGATCAGCGACAGCCCGAACCACGCGGCCAGCACTTGCGTCTCATGCGACCAGCCGATCGCCGGCCCGATGATCAGCGCGCCGGCCACCGCGATCGCGCCGCCAGCCAGCGCCGCCCCCATGTCGAGCAACGTCGCGAACAGCAGCACCTGCCCGAACAGGTCGGGCCGCGCATCCGCCCGGTGGTGCGCGCCGTAGCGGATCACCGTCTGCCACGACTGGAAGCCCACGACATTGGCCAGCGCCTGACCGTACGCCAGGATCATCGCGAACAGCCCGAACCCGGCCACGCCCAGCGTCCGCGCGACCAACGCCAGATAAACGAGGCTGAACAACCCGCCGACACCCTTGCCGCCCAGCAACCAGGCGGCATTGCGCATCGCGCGGCGGATCGGCCCTTCGGGGCGGGGGGCGTCGGTCGCGGCGTCGGGCGTCATTCCCCGCTCCCTAGCCGATCGGCCCCGCGCGGCAAATCGCGCGGATCAACGCGGGTTCAGTCCACCCCGTCCAGCTCCGGATAATGGCGGAAGATCCCGTCCGAAAACGCCTGCCGCCGCGGGCTCGCCAGATACGCCTGCAACTCGGGCAACGCCGCCACCCGCGCCCGCAACGCGGCGACATGCGGCCGATCCGCGATCACCGCCGCGAACCGCTTGGGAAACGCGAACGCCAGCCCCTCGGCCAGCTGGAACAGCGACAGGTCGGCATAGCTCCACGTCGCCCCGCACAGCCAGTCGCCACGCGCGACCAGCACCCGCTCGAAATAATCGAGGAATTTCGGCATCCGCTCGGCGCGGAACGCTTCCGCCCGCCGCGCCGCCTCGGGCATCTGGTCCTCATACCGCAACGCCACCGACACCGGATGATGCACGTCGTGCACTTCCGCCACCATGTCGGCGATCGTCAGCTGCAGCTGCGCCGCCCAGTATCGCCCCGCCGGATCGGCCGGTGCCAGCCCGTGCCGCTCGCCCAGAAACGCCAGGATGTTGGCGACCTGCGCGATCCGCATGCCGTCCGCCACCAGATAGGGCGGCGCGAACGGCGGCGCGGGATCGTCCCGCTCCATATCGTCCAGCATCGCCGACATCCCGCTGTCCGCATCCGGCGCGGCCATCACGACGTCGCGGTACGGGATGCCGCCCGCTTCCAGCGCCAGCCGCACGAACTCGCCGCGCCCCGGAATGCCCGGCCAGTACCACAGCTCGCAGACGCTCATGTCACAGCTCCCCCGGCGCACGTGCCTTGATCACCAGCGCATGGACCCGCTCGCGCAGCAGGTCCGCCAGCGCACGATTGACCAGCCGCTGCCGCGCGACGCGGTTCAGCCCGTCGAACGCGGCTGCCACGATATCGACCGTGAAATGGCTCTCGCCGCGCGCATCGTGGCCGCCGTGCCCGCGGTGCGCCTCGCTGTCGTCGATCACCGCAAGGTGGGTGGGGTTCAGCGCGGCCGTCAGCCGTTCCGTCATTTCGGCCGCGACCGGCCCGGTGGTGTCCTGCATCATGCCTCCTATATAGCCTGTTTGCGCAGGAGTTGGCAGACATTGGCGAGTGACGGTCCGGCCACCAAACGCAGCCCCCGGTTCCACGGGCGCGTCGAAAACAGCGGCCGGCTCTGCGATGCCGATGGCTGCTTCGGCGACGGCGAGTTTCGCGCGCCCAACACCGACGGCAAGCGCCCCGGCTTCGACGGTCCCGGCGACTGGCGCTGGTACTGCCTCGATCATATCCGCGCGTTCAACGGCGGCTATAATTTCTTCGCCGGCATGACGACGGACCAGATCGAGGCGGCGCAGCGCCCGCTCGCCGGCTGGGAACGCGAAACCCGCGCCTTTTCCGCCACGCCGGCCGGCACGCCGAAATGGGCGGACTTCGTCGACCCGCTCGACGCGATCGGCGCGAAGTTCGCCGCCCGTATGCCGCGCGCCCGCGCCGACGGCCGCCCCTTGAGCGACGCCGACCGCCGCGCGTTGAAGGCGCTCGAACTCGACGTCGACAGCGACCGCCGCACGCTCCGGGCGCGCTACGCCGAACTCGTCCGGCTGTACCATCCCGACCGCAACGGCGGGGACCGCAGCCACGAACGCGCGCTCCAGGCGGTCATCACCGCCTACACCCATCTGAAGGGCGCGCCCGCCTTCGCATGACCGCGGCGAAGTTCACGCGTCCAGAATCATCTCGAACCCACCCATCACCATGCGCTTCATATCGAACGGCGCCGCGCTCAGCGCTTCCATCCGCGGGTCCGTCATGATCCGCACATTGGCGGCGTCGCGCACCGCCTTCGATGGATACTCGATCCACGAAAACAGCACCGCCTCGCCCGGCTCGGCCTTCACCGCACCCCAGAAATCGGTGACCGTCCCGCGCGGAACATCGTCACCCCAGCATTCCACCATCCGGGTCGCGCCATATTCGCGGAACATCGCCACCGCCGCCTCCGCATGCGCATGCGCGCGATAGGCGGCCTTGTTGGCCTCCGGCACCGCCACCACGAATCCCTCGACATACGCCATCGATCGCCCCTCCCGTTCGCGCCCGGCGACGTCGCCTCCCGAGTCGTCGGCGGCCGGATGTTCGCATCGCGCGACGATATCCGGAAGGGTCGGACATTTTGGCACGTTCGAGGCGTTGCCCAACACGAACCATCCCTCTACCCCTCACCTCGACCCGGCGCCGCTGTCGCGCCCGACCAGGACCGCCCAAGATGACCGAGATTTCGAACGTACAGCCGGATACGCGCGCCGACACGATCATGGACGCACCGGACAAGATGGTGAAGATCCGCGAGGCGTTCGGCGTCGACAGCGACATGGAGGTCCCGGCCTTCTCCGTCGCCGACGAACGCGTGCCCGATCTCGACCCGGCCTATGTGTTCGATCCGGACACCACGCTCGCGATCTGCGCCGGCTTCGCGCACAACCGCCGCGTCATGGTCCAGGGCTATCACGGCACCGGCAAGTCGACCCATGTCGAACAGGTTGCGGCGCGCCTCAACTGGCCCTGCATCCGCATCAACCTCGACGCGCATATCAGCCGCATCGACCTCGTCGGTCGCGACGCGATCGTGTTGAAGGACGGCAAGCAGGTCACCGAGTTCAAGGAAGGCTTGCTCCCCTGGGCGCTCCAGACGCCGACCGCGATCGTATTCGACGAATATGACGCCGGCCGTCCCGACGTGATGTTCGTGATCCAGCGCGTGCTGGAAACGGAAGGCAAGCTGACGCTGCTCGATCAGAACCGCGTGATCCGCCCGAACCCGTGGTTCCGGCTGTTCGCGACGTCGAACACGGTCGGCCTCGGCGACACCACCGGGCTCTATCACGGCACGCAACAGATCAACCAGGGTCAGATGGACCGCTGGAACATCGTCGTGACGCTCAACTACCTGCCCGCCGCGGTCGAGGCGCAGATCGTGCTCGCCAAGTCCGGCGAATATGACAAGCCCGACGGCAAGAAGGTCGTCACCCAGATGGTCAAGGTCGCCGACATGACGCGCCAGGGCTTCATCGCCGGCGACATCTCCACCGTCATGTCGCCACGGACCGTCATCAGCTGGGCGCAGAACGCGCTGATCTTCGGCGATGTCGGCTTCGCGTTCCGGCTGTCGTTCCTCAACAAGTGCGACGAGGCCGAACGCGCACTGGTCGCGGAATATTATCAGCGGGTGTTCGGCAAGGACCTGCCCGAAAGTGTGGTCGGAAAGGTCTGATCGATGGCGTCACGCCGCGCCCGGACGATCGACGCGCGGCCTGAGCGTCCGGCCGTATCGGGTGCGCTGGGCAAGGTCGTGACGGTCGTCGCCACGCTCCTGCTGTGGGCCGCCATGATGCGCGTCGTGGGCCGGATCCCGTTCACCGAAACCATGACGGTCGCGCTGGTCGAAACCGCCGCCGCGCTCGGCGTCTACGGCATCGAGGCGATCGAGGATCTGTATCTGTCCGTCCTCGCGCTGATCACGCTGGCCGCGTCCATCCTGATCGTCCGCACGTTCCTCCGTCACCGCCGCCTCGCAGCCCCCGTTTCCGCCGGAACCACCGCATGACCGAACAATCTCCGCTCGACCGGTTCCGCCAGGTGCTCGGCGGCACCGCCCGCGCGCTCAGCCATGATCCGCTGGCGGAGGTGAACTACACCGGCGACAATCCCGGCCTGCTCGGCAAGCAGGCGCGCGTGCCGATGCCCGCCCGCACCCTGCCGGCACAGGCGGTGGCCGAGGCGCGCGGGTTCGCCGACGCCGCCGCCCTCCGCCTGCGCCATCACGACACCGCGCTCCACGGGTCGCAGGCTCCGGCCGAGGCCATCGCCCGCTCGGTCTTCGACGCTGCCGAACAGGCGCGGGTCGAGGCGATCGGCACGCGCGCCATGGCGGGCGTCGCCTATAATCTCGACACCGCGTTCGAAATGCGGATGCGGTCAGACCCCATCGTCCGCGCCAAGGCGCGCGACGAGGTTCCGCTCGCCACCGCGGTACAGCTCATCGTCCGCGAGCGGCTGACCGGCGTCGCGCCGCCGCCCGCCACGCTCCCCGGCCTCAACCTCGTTCGCGAATGGATCGAGCTTAAGGCAGGCGCCGATCTCGACGCGCTCGAACTGGTGCTCGACGACCAGAACGCCTTCGCCCGCATGGCCACCCGCCTGCTCGAGGATCTCGACCTGGTCGAAGGCCAGACGCAGCCCGACGTCGACCCCGACGAGGGCGGCGAGGACGAAGGCGAGGACCAGGCCGAAGCCGGCGACGAACAGGACCAGGGCGACGACCAGGGCGGCAGCGATTCGCAGGTCGATGCGCGCGCCGAAGCCTCCGAGTCCGGCGACGAGGAAGGTGAAAGCGACCAGACCGACGAATCGAGCGACGCCGACATGGACGGCGACATGGGCGAGGAGGGCGAGGGCATGATGCCCGTCCGCCCCAACCGTCCGTTCGCGGACATGTCCGGCCAGTTCGACTATCTCGCCTACACCCAGGCCTATGACGAGGTCATCGCCGCCGACGATCTGTGCGACGAGGAGGAACTCACCCGCCTGCGCGCCTATCTCGATCAGCAGCTCGTCCACCTCCAGGGTGCCGTCACCAAGCTCGCCAACCGCCTCCAGCGCCGGCTGATGGCGCAGCAGAATCGCAGCTGGGATTTCGATCAGGAGGAAGGGCTGCTCGACGCCGCCCGCCTCGCCCGCGTCGTCATCAACCCCGGCCTCTCGCTCAGCTACAAGAACGAGCGAGAAACCGATTTCCGCGACACCGTCGTAACGTTGCTGATCGACAACAGCGGCTCGATGCGCGGCCGCCCGATCTCGATCGCGGCGATCAGCGCGGACATCATGGCGCGCACGCTCGAACGCTGCGGCGTGAAGACCGAGATTCTCGGTTTCACTACCCGCGCGTGGAAGGGCGGGCAGAGCCGCGAAAAATGGCTCGCTGACGGTCGTCCCGCGCTTCCCGGTCGCCTCAACGACCTGCGCCACATCGTCTACAAGCGCGCCGACGAACCCTGGCGCCGCGCCCGCAAGTCGCTTGGCCTCATGATGCGCGAAGGCCTGCTGAAGGAGAATATCGACGGCGAGGCACTGATGTGGGCGCATGCGCGGCTCGTGGCGCGCAACGAGGATCGCCGCATTCTGATGGTGATCTCCGACGGCGCCCCGGTCGACGACTCGACGCTCTCGGTCAATTCCGGCAGCTACCTCGAAAAGCATCTCCGCCAGGTCATCGGCTGGATCGAAACCAAGTCGCCCGTCGAACTCGTCGCGATCGGCATCGGCCACGACGTCACGCGCTACTACCAGAAGGCCGTCACCATCATGGACGCCGAACAGCTCGGCGGCACCCTCGTCGAACAGCTTGCGGGCCTCTTCGACGCCTGAAGCCCCCCTCGACCCGTTCATCCCGAGCGAAGTCGAGGGACCCTTCGAGCGAAGCCGAGAATCCAACGCAGTTCGATCAGCCCCACAACAGCCGGTCAAACCCAAACCCCCAATCCCACCCCCCAACCCCGTTTGGTTCGAGCTTGTCGAGAACTCCGCGCAACGTTCTCGACAAGCTCGAACCAAACGGGAGGTGAGGCATAAAAAAAGGGGCCGGAACCTCCCGGCCCCGCCCCCTCCTCATTCAATCCACCCAGCCTCAGCAGTTCCGATCGATCGACCGCCCTGCGAGCGCACCGAGACCACCACCGATGATCGCACCCGTCGTCCCGTCGCCGCGACCATAATAGCCGCCGCCGCTGTTCTGGCCGATCACATTGCCCAGCAGGCCGCCCGCGATCGCGCCCACGATCGTCCCGCCGGTCCCACGGTCACAACGATATCCGCGATAGCCCCGGCCGTAGCCGCGACCATAACCGCCAGCATAGCCGCGCCCGGCGAACCGCGGGGCATAACCGTAGCCGCGCTGGTCGTAATAACCGCGACCGCCGCCATAGCCACGGCGATACCCGTCACGTCGGCCGTAGCCGCCATAACCGCGCCGGTCATAGCCGCGCCCGCCATCATAATATTGGACCGGCGCCGGCGCGTAGTATCCCGGCGCATAATATTGCGCGCTTGCCGCCGATGGGGCGACCGCCAGCGTCGCGACGGCCGCGGCGCTCAAGGTGAACATCTTTCCGAACATCTGCCATTCCTCCACCAACTGTGACGCTCTTATGACTCGCCGCCCGTGCATCATGGCTGAACGGCGTCGTTAGCCCGCGTTCAGCTTGCAAAGCCGCGCCGAGCCGCCAGAAGGCACCAATGCGCTACGGCCTCTTTTCGATCCTGTTCCTGGCGCTGCTGGCCCACACGTCGGGGGACCGCGCGGTCTACGATCCGGCGGGTCCGATCACCGCCACGCCGATCCCGCTGAACCGCGATCGCCCCGGTCCGCTGCGAGTCGGTGGCCTCCTGTTCCTCCAGGGTTGGGTGCTGCGCTCCCCCAACATGGCGTTCGGCGGCCTGTCGACGATGGTCGCCGACGATGCTGGCCGTTTCCTGGCACTCAGCGATGCCGGCACCGCGTTCCGCTTCCGCATCGGCCCGACCGGCGTCGTCGGCCCCGCGTCGATTCGTCCGCTTCCCGCGGCCGGCGAACGCAAGGCACTCAGCGACACTGAATCGATGGCGGTCGATCCCGGCAGCGGTCGCGTCTGGGTGGGGTACGAGGTCCGCAACGGCATCCGCCGGTTCGCCCCGCGCCTGACCCGGATCGAAGCTGGCCTAGCCCCCGCCGCGATGGACGAGTGGCCCAGCGTCACCGGTCCGGAAAGCATGGAGCGGCTTCCCGACGGGCGCTTCGTCATCCTGTCCGAAAACGCGCTTGTCCCTGGCACGGACCGCACGAAACAGGCGTTGCTCTTCTCCGGCGACCCCACCGACCCGCGCAGCCGCGTGATCCGGTTCGGCTATCGCGCCCCCGCCCCCGGCTACTGGCCCACCGACCTGCGCCGCCTGCCCGACGGCCGGCTGCTCGTCCTGCACCGCAAACTATCGCCGCGCGACGGGTTCGGCGCGATGCTCGCGGTGTTCGATCCGCGCGCGATCCGCCCCGGTGTCACGATCACGTCCCGCCCGATCGCCGTTCTCCGCCAGCCGCTGGCGATCGATAATATGGAGGCGCTCGCCGTCACTCGCGAACGTGGCCGCACGATCGTCTGGATCGCGTCGGACGATAATTTCTGGGTCTTCCAGCAGACCCTGCTGCTGAAGTTCGAGTTGCTCGACTAACCCCGGCAGGCAGCCCGAACAAACGAACGACCCCGGAGACGCGGTCTGCGCCCCCGGGGTCGTTCATTCAAACCCGCGACCCGCCGAAGCGAGTCACCAGCCGGATCAGGCCGCCTTCTTGGCGATCTGGCGCTTCAGACGGCGCGCACGCAGCGACAGCTTGTCCTCGCCGGTCTTCAGCAGCCAGTTGTCCAGGCCACCGACATGCTCGACGGAACGCAGGCCGTGCGTCGACACGCGGAGCTTGACGCTCTCGCCCAGCGCGTCCGACAGCAACGTAACGTTCTGCAGGTTCGGCAGGAACGTACGCTTGGTCTTGTTGTTGGCGTGGGACACATTGTGCCCGACCTGACGGCCCTTGCCGGTCAGTTCGCAGATGCGCGACATGGTTTGATCCTACGGTGTTCGGGGTTGCCCGGAAAGTGGCGGCGGATAACCGGGATACCGGCGCGCGTCAACCAATATGGCCTGCCCGCGCCTCCGCACGGATGTCGTTTCGTTCATGCAACCGATTCAGGCAAGCGTCGTTTCCAGCCCGTATTTACATAACAGGAGAAAACACAATGAGCGACAATTACCGGAACGAACCGCGCCGCAGCGGTGGCGCAGGCCGCACGATCATCATCATCCTGGTCGTCGCCGTCCTGGCCGTGATCGCCGCCGTCGCCACTGGTTTCCTCGACTTCAGCTCCAAGGGCGGCGCGCTGCCCAAGGTCGAAGTGAATGGCGGGGCCCTGCCCAGCGTCGATGCGGACGTCGGGTCGATCGATGTCGGCACGAAGAACACGACGGTCGAAGTGCCGAAGGTGAAGACCGAGTCTGAAACCGTCGAAGTGCCGACGCTGAGCGTCAAGAAGGCCAACTAAGCCTTAAAGTCGAAGAGGGAGCAGGATCATGACCATTGCGCGGATCATCGCCGCCATCCTGCTCCCCCCGCTCGGCATCTTCCTGTCACGGGGGCTCGGCCGCGATTTCTGGATCGGAGTGGTCCTGACGATCGCGGCCTTCGTGCCGGGTGTCATCTTTGCGCTGTATATCGTGCTAACCGATCGCAACGACTCGAGAGCACTGGCGCACTGATTCGATCAACCGACTGGCTGCCCACTACCGAATCGCGGTAGGTGGCTATTGATGGCCTTCCCGCTCCCCTCACCAATGCGTCTCGCGCTCGATCTTGCGGCCGCATGCGCAACCGCAGGTGAGGTTCCGGTGGGTGCAGTCGTCGTCCGAACTGGGACGACCGAAGTCATCGCCACCTCCGCAAACGCCATGCGATCGGGCCATGATCCGACGGCCCATGCCGAAATCCTCGCGATCCGCGCCGCTGCGGCCGCCCTCGGCACCAGCCGCCTCGATCAATGCGACCTGTGGGTCACGCTCGAACCTTGCGCCATGTGCGCCGGCGCCATCGCCCTCGCCCGGATCGCCCGGCTCTACTTCGCCGCTCCCGATCCGAAGGGCGGCGCGGTCCTCCACGGCCCCCGGCTGTTCGCACAGCCCACCTGCCACCATCGCCCCGAGGTCCACGACGGGATCGGCGAGGCGGAAGCCGCTGCTCAACTTCGGAACTTCTTCCTGGCACGCCGCTGATACCGCGACCGCACCGTACTAATATAAAGCGCAGCAAATCGGCCACGCCCGGCACGCAAACCGCCCAACTCTCCGCCTACCCCTTGTCTTAACTTCCGCCGTTCCGGATCATTCGTCGTAATTCCGGGGGGAACGATGGACGGTTCGGCATTTTGGCTGATGTCGGGCGCGCGGCACGAACTCGGCGTCTTCGCGCAGTTCGGCTTCCTCGCTTTCGGGCTTGAGCAACTGTTCTTCGATACGATCTGGATCGGTCGCGCCGGCTGGCGGGCCGCGACGGTCTACACCCGGCACGACCGCGTCACGATGCGGACGCTCGCCGCGCCCGTCGCGCCGGGACGTTTCGCGATCCTGATCGGCGCGTGGGACGAAGCCGCCGTCATCGGCTCGACCCTGTCCACCGCGCTCGCCCGCTGGGGCGACGCGGACTACCGGATCTACGTCGCGACCTACCCGAACGACCCCGCGACGCATGCCGCGATCGAGGCCGTCCGCACCACCGCCGACGCCCGCCGCCGCATCCGCATCGTCCCCGGCGACCGCCCAGGCCCGGTGACCAAGGCGGAGGCGCTCAACCGCAACTGGGATGCGCTGCGCGCCGACGAGGCCGCGGAGGGCTTTCGCTACAAGGCGGCGATCCTCCACGATGCGGAGGACTATGTCGCCGCGCACGAGCTACGACTGTTCGACACGTTGATCGAACGATTCGCGCTCGTCCAGATCCCGGTCCGCCCGCTCAAACGCGACGGCCACCCCGGCGTCGCGGGTCACTATCTGGATGAGTTCGCCGAGGCGCACGGCAAACAGCTCGTCGTGCGCGAGGCGATCGGCGCCAGCGTGCCCTCCGCCGGCACCGGCTGCGCCATCGCCCGCGACATGCTCGACCGGCTGGCGGACGAGCAGGGCAATACCCCGTTCGACGGCGAATCGCTGACCGAGGATTATGAACTCGGCCTCCGGATCGATCGGCTCGGTGGCCGCGGCATCCTGGCGCGGCTGTTCGACCGGCCGGGCGGTGAACTGGTCGCGGTGGAGGCCTATTTCCCGCATCACGGTCACGCCGCGGTCCGGCAAAAGGCGCGCTGGGTTACCGGCATCGCACTGGCCGGGTGGGACCGGCTCGGCTGGCAGGGCGGCGGGCTTGAGCGCTGGATGCGGCTGCGCGATCGGTCGGCGCCGCTCGCCGCGGCCGTGCTGGCGGCGGGTTATACGGCCATCCTGCTCGCGCTGTTCGAAACGCCGTTCGCTTGGGCTGCGGGGCGACCTGCGCCATTGCTCGCGGAGATCGACACGCCGATCGCCCACCTGCTGTTCGTGCTCCTCATCTGGCGTCTGGCGATGCGCGCGCTGCTTGTTGGCCGACTCTATGGTCCGGGCGAGGCGCTGCGCTCGGTTCCGCGCATCGTGGTCAGCAATCTCGTCGCGATCGCCGCATCGGCCCGCGCCTTGTGGTGCTACGTCGCCGGCGCGCCGCCGCGTTGGGACGCGACCGTCCACACCCTGCCCGACGACGCACCGCGATGAACGGCTCGCGGTCGGTCCGCGGCTTTATCCTGGCGCTGCTCTGCTACGCCGGCGTGCGCACCGCGATCCTCTGGACACCCGACCTGCGCCCGGCCCCGATCGTCACGGTCGCGGCGGCGCGGACAGTCCCGCAGACCCGGCGCGACGCAGCTACGCCAACCCTACTGGTCGCCCAGCCGGCTCGCGTCGCACCTACGCTGTTGCTCGCCGTCAGCGAGGTCCGCCCCGCCCAGCCCTGGCGCCTCGCGATCGCCCGCCCACTGACGAACGCCACAGCCTCCGCCGCAGCCTCGCGCGCCGTGCCGACGCCGGCCGGCCAAGCATCGACATCGGATCGTCCAGAAGCACCAGCAGAACCCGCTTCGCTGCCGTCCCAGGCACCGCTGGGCCTCGCCCGCGCCAACACGCCGCCCACGTCACAGTGGTCCGGCTACGCCTACATCTTCCACCGCGCCGATCGCGCCGGCACCGCAACCCTCGCCCCCGCCGGCCAGATCGGCGGATCGCAGGCCGCCGCCCGGCTGGCCTACCGCCTCGACAACACCCCCATCGCCATCGCCGCGCGCATCGCCACCCCGCTCCGCGACACGCGCCAGGCGGAGGTTGCCGCCGGCCTCGACCTCCTCCCCCTCCCCAATCTGCGCCTGTCGGTCGAGCGCCGCATCGCGATCGGCCGCGACGGGCGCGACGCGTTCGCCGCCTATGCCGCAGGCGGGCTCTACCGCGCGATCGGTCCGCGACTCGAACTCGACGGCTACGCGCAGGCCGGCATCGTCGGCGCGCAGCGACGCGACCTGTTCGGTGACGGCGCGGTCCGTATCCACCACCGCACCGCGATCGGCGCTGCCACCGACCTCCGGCTCGGCGCGGGTGCATGGGGCGCGGCCCAGCCCGGTGCCGCCCGGCTCGACATCGGCCCGCGCATCGCCGTCACCACTCGCACCGCGCGGCTCCCCGTCACGCTCGCCGTCGAGGGGCGCCTCCGCGTCGCCGGCCGCGCGCGCCCCGGCAACGGCATCGCGCTCACCCTCGCCAGCGATTTCTGACACGTTCATCTATCCGTGCTATTGGCTCCGCCATGACCATGCTGCTCGGCCTGTTCCTCTCTGCCCTGGCGATGACGCTGATCGTCGCGGTCCGTTATCTCATCGTGTCGGGCGGCTTCGCGCTCGCCACCCGCGCACACGCGCCCGGCCTCTATGCGGGGCAGGACGTCCAGATCCGCAGCGAACTGTTCTGGTCGCTGGTGTCCGCCGCGATCTACGGCGTGCCCGCCGGCATCGTCGCCTGGGGCTGGCGCGAACATGGCTGGACGCAGGTCTATACCGATCTCCACGCCTATCCGCTCTGGTGGCTGCCCGTGTCGATCCTGCTCTGCCTGGTCGCGCACGATGCCTGGTTCTACTGGACGCACCGCTGGATGCACCGGCCCAAGCCGTTCAAGCTGGCCCACGCCGTCCACCATGCCAGCCGCCCGCCCACCGCCTGGGCGGCGATGAGCTTCCACCCGATCGAGGCGCTGACCGGTGCCGTGGTAATTCCGACACTGGTCTTCGTCATTCCCCTTCACCCCATCGCACTCGGCGTTGTGCTGTCGGTGATGACGCTTATGGGTGTCACCAATCACATGGGGTGGGAGATGTTCCCGCGCCGTCTCGTCAACGGGCCCGCCGGTCGCTGGCTAATCACCGCCAGCCACCATGAACGCCATCACGCGCAATATAGGTGCAACTATGGTCTCTACTTCCGATTCTGGGACAGGTTGTGTGGCACGGACCGCGGCTTGGGCGATTTCACCGCAAAGCCTGCGAAATCTGCCAAAGCCCGCGCTGCTGCTGGCGACGCTGGCGTTGCTGCCGGGGGCGAGCCCAGCCGGGCGGGTTGATCTCGGCATCGCCGGCCTGCGGTCGACGAAGGGCAACGTCATGGTCTGCCTGACGACCGCGCCCGATCATTTCCCCAATTGTCAGGACGATCCGGCCGCGCGTAAGACCACCGTGCCCGCCGCTGCGGCCGCCGCGCTGCGGTTCGATTGGCTGCCCTCCGCGGACTATGCCGTCGCGATGGTCCACGACGAAAACGGCAACGGAAAGCTCGATACCTTCGTCGGCATGCCGCGCGAAGGATTCGGCTTTTCGCGCAACCCCGCCATCCGCTTCGGCCCGCCGCGCTTTTCCTCGGCACGCTTCGCCGTCGCCGGCGGCCCGGTCGCCGAACGCGTGAAGGTCAAATATCTGCTTTGACGCCGCGCGCCTTGCGCCTATCGTGACGACATTCCCCGGGGGACCGCACGCAGCGGTTGAGAGGTGGCTGTCCGGCCACGACCCGCTGAACCTGATCCGGCTGACACCGGCGTAGGGAGGGAGCGGCACTTCACTTCCGCACCCCCCCTCCGTCCAGCCAAAACGGAGAGCGTCCCCATGGCCGATATCAACGCCCGCACCGAATCGTCCGATCTGCCACGCGGCACCGCGATGACGGTCACCACCGGCCCGATCCGCGGCAGCCGCAAGATCCATGTCGGCCCGCTGAAGGTCGCGATGCGCGAGATCATGCTCGATCCGTCGTGCGGCGAGGCTCCTCTCCGCGTCTACGACCCGTCCGGCCCCTACACCGACGCCGCGGCGACCATCGACATCGCCGCCGGCCTGCCCGAAATCCGCAGCGACTGGATCCGCGCGCGCGGCGACGTGGAGGAAGTGGACCAGCGCGAGGTCCGGCCCGAGGATAACGGCCTCAAGGGCCCCGACCGCTCCGGCGGGGTCGAACCCTTCCCCAACGTCCGCCGCCGCGTCCTGCGCGCAAAGCCCGGCGCGAACGTCAGCCAGATGCACTATGCCCGCCGCGGCATCATCACGCCCGAGATGGAATATGTCGCCATCCGCGAAAATGTCGGCCGCGCCGAACTGCGCGAGAAAGCGGCGCGCGACGGTCAGGATTTCGGCGCGTCGATCCCCGACTATGTCACGCCCGAATTCGTACGCGACGAGGTCGCCCGCGGCCGCGCGATCATCCCGAACAACATCAACCACCCCGAATCTGAACCGATGGCGATCGGCCGCAACTTCCTGGTCAAGATCAACGCCAATATCGGCAACAGCGCGGTCGCATCCGACGTGGCGGCCGAGGTCGACAAGCTCGTCTGGTCGATCCGCTGGGGCGCCGACACCGTCATGGACCTCAGCACCGGCCGCAACATCCACGACACGCGCGAATGGATCATGCGCAACTCGCCCGTCCCGATCGGCACCGTCCCGATCTACCAGGCGCTTGAAAAGGTGAACGGCATCGCCGAGGACCTGACCTGGGAGATCTTCCGCGACACGCTGATCGAACAGGCGGAACAGGGCGTCGACTATTTCACGATCCACGCCGGCGTCCGGCTCGCCTACATCCCGATGACCGCCAAGCGCGTGACCGGCATCGTGTCGCGCGGCGGCTCGATCATGGCGAAATGGTGCCTCAGCCATCACAAGGAAAGCTTCCTCTACGAACGGTTCGAGGAGATCTGCGAAATCATGAAGGCGTATGACGTCGCTTTCTCGCTCGGCGACGGCCTGCGCCCCGGTTCGATCGCGGACGCCAACGACGAGGCGCAGTTCAGCGAACTCGCCACGCTCGGCGAACTGACCCAGATCGCGTGGAAGCACGACATCCAAGTCATGATCGAAGGCCCCGGCCACGTGCCGATGCACAAGATCAAGCTGAACATGGAAAAGCAGCTCGAGGCCTGCGGCGAAGCGCCGTTCTACACGCTCGGGCCCCTCACCACCGACATCGCGCCCGGCTACGATCACATCACCAGCGGCATCGGTGCCGCGATGATCGGCTGGTTCGGCTGCGCGATGCTCTGCTACGTCACGCCCAAGGAGCATCTGGGCCTGCCCGACCGCGACGACGTGAAGGTCGGCGTCGTCACCTACAAGCTCGCCGCCCACGCCGCCGATCTCGCCAAAGGCCACCCGGCCGCCCAGCTACGCGACGATGCACTCAGCCGCGCCCGCTTCGAATTCCGCTGGCGCGACCAGTTCAACCTGTCGCTCGATCCCGACACCGCGGAATCGTACCACGACCAGACGTTGCCCGCCGAAGGCGCGAAAACCGCGCATTTCTGCTCGATGTGCGGCCCCAAATTCTGCTCGATGAAGATCACGCAGGAAGTCCGCGACTTCGCCGCCAAACAGAACGCCCCCGCCGACACCTTCATTGCCGCCACCAGTCCGGACGAGGCCGAACGCGGCATGGCGGACATGAAGGAGAAGTTCCGCCTCAGTGGCAGCGAACTGTACCTGCCGACGAGTTGAGGCCGGATCCAGGCGCCGACGCCTGTTGGCGTACTGTAACAACCGTAACGTTCCCCGGCGAAGGCCGGGGCCTAGATACAACTCCGCCCCAAGGTGTACCCCCGCGAAGGCGGGGGTACACCTTGGGGCGACAACCAGATCCCCACCCGAGGAGGACTATTGCAGACCCTTAAAAACCGCACCGCAGTGTCGGCTAGGGCGTGGCCTGCGAAAAAACTTGCCCGCTAAATCAACAAAAAACGGGGGACGGTCCAAAAACCGCCCCCCGCCCGTCACATCAGATCTCGTCGGTCCGACGACCATAGCGCGAACGCTCGGCCTGCATTTCCTCGATCGTATAGGCCGGTGCCGAAGCATCGTACCCCGACCAGCCGTTCGACGCATAATCACGACCACGATCGGTCGCGGTCACCGCGCCGTACTTGTTCAGCACCACTTCGGCCGCATCAGCATGCGCATCGGCGACCCGCGCGCTGACCAGCGTGCTGCCGCGGCGGACGCCCTCGGCATAAACCCCGGCATCGTCGCTGCTGTGACCCGCATCGGTCAGCGCACCGACGATCGTGCCCGTCGCCGCACCCCCGGCCGCGCCGAGACCGGCCCCCGCCAGCGTGGTCGCAAGCCAGCCCGCCGCCACGATCGGCCCGATGCCCGGGATCGCGAGCAGACCGAGGCCCGCCAGCAGACCGCCCACACCACCGATCGCCGCACCCGTCTTCACGCCGCGATCGACATCGCCGGCATGATCGACGCCCTCGTCATGGTCGCCGACATGGTCCGGATCGTTGCCCAGGATGCTGATGTCGCCGTGCGGCACGCCGAGCGCTTCAAGCTCGGTCACCGCACGCTTGGCGTCGGCATGGCTGTCGAACAGGCGCGTAATGGTGGTGGTCATTTATTCTCTCCTAGTGTCGGCCCGTTCAACGCGGTGTTTCGCAATCGGGTCCACCGTCATGCTGCGCCCGCCGGCCGACGGCCGCGTGACAGAAGCAAGTCTTTCCAATGACCTCCGCGCGGATCAGCGCAACGGAACGTCCCGCCGACCGAGCAACGCCGGGCGAACCGGCCGCCCCGGCATCACCGCGATCACCGCCGCTTCCTCCGCCAACAACTGCGCCCGCGCCGACGCCGCACCATGCGTCCGACTACGGAACGACCCCGCCAATCCCGCCCCCGCCGTCCGCCAGAACGCCGCCGCCATACCGGCATCATAACCTGCATTGGCGAGCAGATAGGCCGACATCCGGTCCGCCTCGTCCTCCGTCGCGCGCGTCAGCCGCCGACTGCGTCCGAACGCACCGCCCACTCCACGCCGTACCCCCGCCGCCGCCAGCCGCCGACGATGCCCCAGCACGACATGCGCCAGCTCATGCGCCAGCACCACCGCCAGCCCGTCATCCGCGATTCGCTCCACCAGATCGCTACCCACCAGGATCGTCGCCTCATCGGCCACCGCGTTCGTCCCGCGGTCCGTCGACAGCTCCACCCGCGCCGCGCACGCCGCCGGCGGCACGAGACGCACCTCCCGCGCAATCCCATCACGAAGCAGCGTTAGCACGATCGGCGCGCCCGGCGGCACGTTCGCGAGCCGATCCAGCACCGCATCGCGCGTCCGCGTACCGACCGCAGTCCCCGATTCGACCGCCACCGGCACGCCCGCGATCGCCACCACCCCGTCGTCGTCGCGCGCCCCGCCCCGCTCGGCCGCCGCCCCCGGCACCACGGCCTCGACCGCCACCGGCGCGACGAACCCGAACGCCGCCCGTGCCCGGGCGCGCATCGCCGGCGGATACTGGTCGATCGCATGCAGGACCATGCCGAACGCCGGCTGCGTCCGCCGGCACAGCGTCGCATTGGCGATTAGCAACCGCTCGGCAACGACCGCGACCCGCCGGTCCAGTCCGCGCAGCCGCGCAAACATGGCGTCCTGCGCCGGAGACGCCGCCACCGGCCCGGCGACCATAAACGCCGCAATCGCTGCAAACCGCACCGCCCGTCGCCACCCTCGCAAGACCGAAAGCGGATGCGCAACCTCGACGCCGCCCCCCGCGTCCCATACACCGGCCTGACAGCGATGCGGCTCCACCCGGCATCGCGTCATCACGCGCGGGGGCGACGAACGATGCTGGTCCATGATGCCGCCGCACTGGCCGCGCTGCTCGCCTGCCCGGCCTGTAACGGTCCGCTCGCCGGCACCCCCGACGATCCCGCCTGCCGCACCGAGTCCTGCGACCGACGCGACGTCCCGCTCGACCGCATCGACGGCAAGGCCGTGCTCGTCGATTTCGACCGCAGCATCCTCGATCGCGACGCGATGCTCGCCACCGGCGGCGCCAGCGTGCTCGGCCGCGATCGCTGGCGGCAGGTCCTGTCCCGCGTCGTCGACGGCCGCAACCATTTCTCCGCACACTATGCCCGCACGATGATCGCCGATCTCGCCGCATCGAACGGCACCCGACGGCCGGTCATCCTGATCGTCGGCGGCGGCGCGATCGGCAGCGGCGCCGAACCGCTCTACGCCTCGCCCGATGTCGATCTCGTCGCGTTCGACATCTACGTCTCGCCCCACATCACCTTCGTGGCGGACGGGCACGCCATCCCGTTGCAGGACGCCAGCGTCGATGCGGTCTGGGTCCAGGCGGTGCTCGAACATACCGTCGATCCGTTCGCGATCGTGGCGGAGATGACCCGCGTGCTGCGCCCCGGCGGACTGGTGTTCGCCAACACCGCCTTCCTCTGGCCGGTGTGCGAACATGCCTATGATTTCATGCGCTTCACCACCAGCGGGCTGCGCTGGCTGTTCCGCGATTTCGATGTCATGTCGGTCGGCTATTCGTCCGGCCCCGGCACCACCGCGGCGCTGGCGATCCGTTACCTCGCCCAATCGCTGTTGCGCAGTACCAAGCTCGGCCAGATCGCGGCCTTCCCGTTCGTCTGGCTGCGGCTGCTCGATCGCTGGTGCGACGGGCGTCGCGGGCTCGACGGGGCCAGCGCGCTGTTCTTCTACGGGCGAAAGGCCGATCGGCCGCTTGCGCTGGACGCATTGGTCCCGTTCTACGCCGCGCAACCCGCGCTCGCCCGCGCGGCCCAACGCAACCGCGACTGACCGGATCAGTCCTGCCGGTCCCAATCGAGCGGCGCGCTGCGTTCCATCCGCCACCCATGCCGGCGCCGCACCATGCGCCGTCCGCATCCCAGGCACGGGCTGACGCGCAGGCTGCCGTCCGCCCGGGTTCTTCGCCGGTCGCGGCGGTGATAATCGAACAAACACAATATGCGCTGAATAAAGCGAACAACCGTCATCTCTGATCCCCACCCGAGTCGTGACGGGCTCTCGCTATCACGGGGACGCGTTGGGGAATATTGATCAATCGTTACTCGGGCGTACCGAACTGAAATACGCAATCCGATGTCTCAACCTGGGACGATTCCGTCCGGCGTTTTCTGGATCCTGCGCATGTGCGGCAACAGCATCGCGGCCAGCAGCACCACCAGCCAGATCATCCGCCCCTGGTACCGATATTGCGGATCGGCGACCGCCCCGCCGAAGAACGCATTGGTCAGCAACGCCGCACCGCCGAGCAGCATCCACGTCCGCAGCATCGCCGCCTCCGCCGCCTCGCTCCGCCACCACCGCCGCGCGGCCCACGCGATCACGGCCAGCGACGCGATCACGACCAAGTAAAGCAGCACGTTCATGATCCCGACCGGCCACGCATTCCGCCCGCTCGGGCTCGCCCGCAACGTCGCACGCACCTTCGGCGGCAGCGACGCCCAGCAATCGGCCTGCGCGAAACACCCGGTGTTCAGCCCGTCATAATCGATCCAGGCCAGCTGGCGCAGCATGTTCTCGCCGATCTTCGCCGCCTGCCCCAGCGGATCATGGCGCAGCACCGCCAGCGCGAACGCGGTGTCCTCCGCCCCCATTCGCTCCCGCTCGGCCGGCGTCGCGATCATGAACGCGCCCTCGCGCGGGTCGGTCGAAAACAGGAACGCCGGGTTGGTCGGCACCGCGCCGATCGCGATCCGGCACACGGTGAACCGCCGCCCGTCGCAGCCCGATTCGATGAACCGCCGCCCCGGCCCGTCCATATAGAACCGCGCGGTCAGCAGCGGCAGCAGTTGCGGCGCCTTCCCGAACGCGGCCTGCGCCACCAGCGCGGTCGCCTGCACCGACAGCAACCCGATCGCGATCCCCGCGACCCCCGTCAGCCACGCCCGGCGCGGCGGCGGCCTGACTCTGAACAAGACAAGCAAAATCATCGCGCCGACCATGCCCGCCAGCATCGCGATATGGGTCAGATGGAACATCGCGGACAGCAGGACGACGCCGATCAGGAACGCCGTCTCGACCCGCGTCAGCCGTCCCGGCGTCGCCAGCAGCAGGAACGCGATCACCCCGAACCCGGCAAACGCATCGGCCAGCAACAGGCCGTTATACGTCGGCAGCGCGGTCGTCGCCGCGATGCCGACCACGGTCAGCAGGATGGTCCGCGGCCGCTCGATCCCGAACCGCTGCAGCGCCAGCAGCATCAGCAGGTAACAAACCACCGCCTGCATCACGACGAACGGCCAGAAATTGCCGATCACATAGCCCAGCCACAGCAGCGCGCCGAAATAGGGCGACCGCCCGGCCATGATCGTCCCGCTGCCGACATCGTTCGGCGTCGTCGATCCGGCCTGCTCGCTCGCCGCCGCAGGCGAAGGGACAACAGCATCACGATACCGGTCGGTCCACGCCGTCGAAATCCGGTGTCCGGACGCGACGAAGACCGCCGAATCGGCCGCGCGGATATAGTTGGTCGTATCGTCGAAGAAGAACGGCTGCCCGTTCACCAGCGCCGTCCACATCAGCGCCAGGATGCAGATCAGGTGACGCGCCATCGCCGCCGCGTGCCGGCCCGGCGCCTCGCCTGACACCGCCCGGGTCACAGCCGCAGGCGGCTCTCGCGCTTCGGCAGGTCGAGCGCCACCGGCTTCGCCTTCGCCGCGGTCCGCGCGACCGGTACCCGGCCGGCCTGCGCCATCGCCAGCACGATCATCAGGAACACCTGACCGATCGTATCGCGATCGAACAGCGTCGATTCCGATCCGTTGTGGATTAGGCAGAACAGGATCACCGCGCCGATCAGCCCGGCCGTGGCGGGTGCCAGATCCGGCGTGCCGAGCATCCGCCGCACCGGCCACACCACCACCGCGAACAGCACCAGCAACAGCCCCGGCAACCCGATCTGGACCAGTAGGTCGAGATACCCGTTATGCCCCTGGCTCACCCCCTCCACCCAGGCGAAATTGGCGTAGCGGTAGATCGGGCCCGCCGGACCGACGTTCCAGTAGGATCCGTAGCCGACCCCGAGGATCGGATTTTCCAGGAACGACAGGAACAGTGCGCGCCAGATCAGCGTCCGCCCGGTGAACGCCGCCGGATCGTTCAGCACCGCCAGCGCGGAGTCGCGGTAGAGGAACAGCGCGGCGGTCAGGATCGCCACCGGCACCAGGATCGCGATCCAGCGCGCGTGGCGCCGCCGCCCGATCCGGTCGGCCGCCCGCTGCAGCACGGGGAAGAACCGCAGGAACAGAAAGCCGACCGGGATCGCGATCGCACATGCCGCCATCGCCGTCTTGGAATTGGACAGCACCAGGAACACCACCGCCGACCCGATCACGCCAAGCTGCGCCGCCAGCGGCAGTTTCTGCCGGTCGAACGCGAAGAAGATCGCGGTCAACGCGCAGGCCTGCCCCGCGATGTTCTTATGCATCATCACCCCGCGCCAGTCGCCGGCCAGCCCCTCTTCCGGCCCGTGGATTGCGAACAGCGGATCGATCAGCACCGCGGTGAAATTGGCGATCAGCGCCGCGAGCAGCGCGATCCGCACGATCGCCAGCGTTCGGTCGTAGCCCAGTTGCCGCACCAGCACGAACACCGACCACAGTACGATCGTGGTGAGCACCAGCCGGCGGACCGCGATCTCGGGATACAGCGCCCACGTCAGGCTGACCCAGCACCACGCAAGCGCCACGACAAGCGGCATCGCGACGGCCAGCACGCGCTCCGGATGGCGGAGCGGATTGACCGAGATGAACGCGAGACCGGCGATCAGGAAATAGCCGAGCTGGCGGTACACCCGCCCCTGCCCTTCGACATCGCCGCCGTTCATCGTCATGATCGGCCCGGCCAGCGTGAGCAGCAGCAACGCCAGCAAGGCGAGCATCGCCAGCACCGGCTGCCCCGTCGCGCCCTGGGTCTGCGGCCTTCCGTTACGCTGAAGCAGCTTCACGACGTCGCTCCGTCCATCAGGCCCGTGCCGACCATCGTTCGACCGGAGCCGACCTAGCCTCCGCCCGCGCGCACGGTCAAGCGGCCTGCCACCCGGACCCGATCACCGCGGTTTCTGAGTCCTGCCCAGGGGCGAGGCTTGCCAGTTCCAGCCGGGGCCATTATCCGAACGGCGCTCGCAAGGGCGGCGGCATGCCGTTACGGCAGTCCGGTCGGATTTTTGATAGGCGTCGCCGTACGGATCACCTTGCACCAGCCGAACGGACGTGATCCGCTCCGTCGGACGGAGCCTGTCTGGGGACATCATAATCGCATGGCCAAACCGACGTCGCTCTCCCGCTCCCCGACCGCCCGAACGCCGGGCGTGGCGCGGGATGTTTCGGACGCGACCGACCGCCGCCCGCTCCGGGTCCTGATCCTCGGTCTGAACTACGCCCCTGAACCGATCGGCATCGGCCCCTACACCACCGGCATGGCCGAAGCGCTCGTCGCCGCGGGCCACAGCGTCACGGTCGTCTGCGGCAAGCCCTATTACCCCGCATGGCAGGTCGATCCGGCCTATGCCGGCGGCGGCGCGCGGCGATCCGTCGAAAACGGCGTCACGGTCGTCCGATTGCCGATCTACGTGCCCGCGGTGCCGAGCGGCGGCCGGCGGCTCGTCCATCATGCCAGTTTCGCGGCCTCCGCACAGGTCCGGATGCTGCTGGAGGCGCGCCGGCTGCGTCCCGATGTCGTGATCGGCATCGCCCCGTCGCTGATCTCGCTGGTCGCGGCGCGGACGATCGCCCGGCTGTTCGGCGCGAAACTCTGGATCCACGTGCAGGATTTCGAGGTCGAAGCCGCCTTCGCCACCGGCCTGCTGAACGGCGACGGGCGGTCCGGCAAGATGGCGCGCTGGTTCGAGACGTGGAGCCTGGACGCCGACCGGATCAGTTCGATCTCGCTGCCGATGTGCGCCAAGCTTGCCGCAAGCGGGATCGCGCCCGATAAGATCGTCGAATTCCGCAACTGGGCCAGCATCGACAAGGTGAAGCCGCTGGTCGAACCGTCCAGCTACCGTACCGAATGGGGCATCGCGACGCCGCACGTCGCCCTCTATTCCGGCAACATCGCGAATAAGCAGGGCATCGACATCGTCGTGGAGGTCGCGCGGCTGCTCGCCGACCGCGCCGACCTGACGATCGTGGTGTGCGGCAACGGTCCGAACCGCGAGGCGCTGATGGCGCGCGCCGCCGGACTCGGCAACATCCGTTTCTTCGATCTTCAGCCGATGGACCGGCTGTCCGACCTGCTCGGCCTGGCGTCGATCCACCTGCTGCCGCAGATCGAGGGCGCCGCCGACCTCGTCCTGCCGTCCAAGCTGACCAACATGCTGGCGTCCGGCCGCGCCGTCGTCGCGACCGCCCCGCCGGAAACCGGCCTGGCGCGCGAGGTCGAGGGTTGCGGCATCGTCACCCCGCCCGGCGACGCGCCGGCGATGGCCGCCGCGATCCGCAGCCTGCTGGAGGACGACGCCCTGCGTGAGCGTTATGCCGTGGAGGCGCGAGTGCGCGCCGAGGAACGCTGGAGCAAGGACCGCATCCTCGCCCGGTTCGAAACGGAACTGCGCGCCAGCTGCCGCCCCGCCTGACGCGCCTCAATCCTGTCCCGACAACGCCGCCAGCCGATCCTGCAACGCCGCGACCCGTTTCCGCCGAACCGTGTCGAACCCCGCCACGCGGCCCGGTGCCGCGCAAAGCGCGACATTCGCATCGAGCTTGAGAAAGTGCAGCACGGGCTGCGGCCCCGCGATGATCCGCGGCACGGCACAGGTCGGTCGCGTGGCCCCGATCACCCGGTTGCCCGTCACCACATTACCGTCCGGCACGCCGTATCGTGCGGGGTCCAGTGCCGTCAGCGCCGGATAATGCGAACGCCACGGTTCGGTGGTGGTCGGCATCGCGCGCATCTTCCGGACGAACGCCGGCATCACCGCACGCTGCTTGTCCATCCAGCGCGCATCGAAGGACAGCCCGCCCCGCGTCTGGAAGGCGAAGACATTGCCCGCCACCCGGTTGTCGCGCCCGCCGCCGATCGTCACGCCGAACTCGCCGCCGACCACCATGTTGCCGGTCACCTGCGTCCCGCTGCCCTGGTCGTCGAGATACACGCCGTTCAGGAACGTCGTCTTGCGCCCCGGCGTGCCGAGATCGTGGATGTAGTTCCCCGTAATCCGGTTCCCGCGCTGCGACCAGTCCGCCCCCATATACACCGCACCGGCATCCTCGGTATCGCGCAGCACCTGACGGATCTCGTTGTCCGCGACGACATGGTCGTTCCCGCTCAGCAGGATCCCGGCATGGTCGCCGCGCTGGATGACCGAACCCGATACGGTGTTGGCCACTCCCCACACATCGATGGCGGGGCGGTAACTCGGGCTCAGCAGGCCGAAATCGGACACCAGCCCGTCGACGAAGGCATGGCGCGCGGGCGTCAGGCTCACCCGCGCACCGCCGCCCAGGATCACGCCGCGCTCGCCCGTTTCCGCCACGATCGTCCGGCGGATGGTCACGCCCGCCTCGCCGTTCACCGCGATCCCTTTACCGGCCGCTTGGCAGACGACGCCGTCGTCGATCGCGGTGTCGGTGCTGCCGTCACGCTAATCATAGCGTTGCGGCTAGGTTCCAAATCCAATCCAGCCATAATAACATTCTACGGCCGGTCGGGCTGCGGCAACTGCCCCGCCAGCATCGCCTCGAGCCGCTTTGCCCCGGGGTTGGGCAGGACGAACGCGACCCGATGGCCCGGGACGAAGACGGCATGATCAGGGTCAGCGTGGCCATCGATCCTCAGTCGACAGATCGCCGACAAACTACAAGTATCTGCTAAAGTAGCCCTACTAGAACCGATGGCTGAGTTGACATAGAAAGATTGCGTTAAACAGGCGACGCAGCCGCCCTCAATGTAGCGTCTGCAGTAGGTCGATACTGCCGGAGCTTATGAAAATATTTCGATGAGCCTAGATAATACGCGATACTCAGCATCCAGAACAACTGCTCAAAAACGTTCTGCGTAAGAAGGGAAATCAGAACGATCAGATAGAACGGCAAGTATAACTCCGCTCTTCGCGACCACAGGAAAAGGAAAATTCCTCCAAACAACCATACAAATCCAATAAGGCCAAACTGTATAAAAGAGGTTATGAACGTATTATCAACGAGTATCTGCCACTTTGGTATTTCTTGGCCATCCTTCACCATTTGCATTGCGCCGTTTGTGCCTTGACCCAGCCCACGACCCACCGTGAGATCCGTAAAATCACCAGTTTGCACTAAGAGTTGCACGACTTGTGAGCCATTGCCCAACCGTCCGCCGTCTTGCATTTGATCGTTAACAACATCACCACGCCCGCTCAAAGAGCCAGCAGCGAATATCGATAACAATAGAACTGACGGCAAAACGGTAGAGTAGATAAAGACTCTAAAGATTGGAAATCGTCTCAGCCGTTTCAGATTATCGAGGAATATAATTACCAAAATACAGAGAATAGTGAACCGCGTACCCGACAATACACCAATCAATATGCCGAATAGGTAACCTAGCCATTTTAAAACCGTTGCGTGCCTTGAAGCCATAGCAATTACAGCAACACTTGCTGCATAATACCCGTTGACCCCCGCCAAAGAAAATATGCCCGGCTCTCGCGAGCTGCCGACCGAGGAAAAATTCCCATGATAAGAAAACTGTATGTATGACGCAACTAACGAACACGCCAACCAAAACAATGCAACGCCTAGTATAAGCCTTTGATTGTTCTTAGTTACTCCATATTGATCGATAAGAATATATATTCCAAATGAATCGTGCAAAACAGTAATCCAACGGATACCAGCAATAATAAATGGGAGATATCCAGTGTTAAGAATATAGGCAATCATGCCAATTGCTGTTAGTACCATTATCCAGATTATGTATAATACGACTTCAGTTCTAGGCTTAGCCACCATAGGCCAGTAGATAGCAAAACCAAACGTTACAATATCTTTCAAGTAGCGCTCTGGGCCAGCAGCATCGATGAAAGTGTCCGGTATTCGCCAGTACGTTACTGCCCCAGCAAGGGTTGCAAGAATGGCTGGAAGCATATACTGGATGGCTCCCGATGTGATCAGCGCAGCGATCCAGATCGCGTATCGGGGCTTGCGAGTTAGCATGCGTCGCGTGATAACAATTCTGTGAACGAGGGCAAGGCTCGAATGACCGACACCAGACGCGGTTTTTTGACGATTGCTGGAGCAGGGTTGTTGGGTCAATCCCAACCTTTGCTATCAAAATTTCCCGCGGGTGAGCGTCGAAGAGAATCGAACGACGTAACCTTTTTAGGCGAGGGTGACGCCCGGCATGGGCCTCAGGGTTGGCAGGGCCGAGATGATACGAAGTACCTCAACGAGGCGATTTCGCAATTGGCGGCACGAGGCGGTGGCGATCTCGTAATCCGAAAGAGGCACTTTGTCTCAAGCGCTGTAGGAAAGCTTTCGCTTGGCCTCGACAGCATCACAGCACCTTCCCTCGAATATGCGATTAGATTACGACCTGGCGTGCGAATAATCTTCGAGGGTGGTGGCGGAATTTACAGTAACGAGTCAACCACGTCCTCTAAAATGAAGCTAGCGTGTTTTGGTATTGAGAAATCAGATGGGCAATTCCCGGTTCGTATTAGTGGTGGGACTGTGAGTGGCTTCTTCGTAGGGATTGCGTTCACAGAAACCACCGCCGTTAATTGGTTAATTAGTGACCTAACTATCACGGCGTGTAGTATTGGAATTTTGGGTAGAACTTTTGAACAGTGTTCTTTCAGGGATATATATTTGCTTCAATGTTGCGCTGGTATAGTGATAGGTGGTTTCTATAGGTATTCGTTGAATGAATATTCAGAGACCGGTGGGTTTGCGGACAAGTGCCTCTTTAGTAATATCCGCAGTGTTTTGGATTGTAATCTTGATAGTCGAGCAGAAGTTATTGATAAGTGGTTCGACGACAATGTCTTTATGACTATAAAAAATACAAATCTTTCGGGACCGGGTAATTCGGGGCCAGCTCGGAGCTTTCCGTACACCGGAATATGCGGATATGGTATCCGAATGATGTCAAGGTATGCGCGGCCTAATAATTCCAATGTTTTTGACATTTTAAGCCATGCCAACGGGCCAAGATCGGCGATACACATCGATGCCGGCCGGGGAAACTCGGCCCAGTCAATTTATACTGAAAATTTAGGATACGCTGATTGGAAGAGGCGAAGTTTCCCGATAGGTCTAGAGAAAACGGATCCTTACCTTGGCGTTGGTAAACGCATGCCGTTTTTAGTAAAAGGCGTTTCGTCGATTGCCTCCATCAACGCCCAGCATTGTTTTGCAGAAAGGGTAACCGATTCAGCTTGGTTAGGGTCAGCGGATTTATCCTCATCGCGATTTGCCCAAAACTCGGTTGCAAGGTAATTTGGGAATTGTCGTATGAACATTTCGGTCCTGGCGACTTGCTTTAATCGACGTGAAATCACCTTGAACGGACTGGCGGCCTTGCGCCGTGCCGCGGCTGGGATCGATTATCACGTCTATCTGGTGGACGACGGGTCCACCGACGGCACCGGCGACGCCGTCCGGCGCGACTTTCCGGAAGCGACCGTGATCCAGGGCGACGGCTCGCTCTACTGGAACGGCGGCATGCTGAAGGCGTGGCGCACCGCGGTGCAGACCGGCGCACGCTACTATATGCTGTTCAACGACGATCTCGAACTCGAACCCGAAAGCATCACGCGGCTCTTCAGCTTCCAGAAATCGATGGAGGCCGCCCACGGGCCGAAGGTCATCAGCATCGGAAAAGTGCTCGACGCCGAAACGGACACGATCACCTATGGCGGCTACCGCGTCGCGCCCGGCCTGTCGCGGCTGCGCTTCCTGCGCGCGCCCGACGATGGCGCGCCGTGCGACACGATGAACGGCAACTGCGTGCTGGTGCCGGCGATCGCGGTGGACGATGTCGGCCTGCTGTCCGATCGCTACCGCCATCATACCGGCGACATCGATTACGGCCTGCGCGCGCGGGATGCGGGCTACAAGCTGTTCCAGTCGCGCGAACCGGTGGGCCGGACGCCCTATAACCACGCCGCCCATGCCAAGCTGGCCCGGCTGACGTGGCAGAACCGCAAGTTCATGTTGCGCGATCCCAAGGGGTTGCCGGTCGGCGAATGGCTGCACTTCTGCCGCCGCCATGGCGGGCCGCTCTGGCCGCTGAACTTCGCATCGCGCTACCTCAAGATCGCGCTTCCGGCGCGCTGACGGACATGGCCGCCTTGCACCCCCTCGACGCGGCGCAGTCGCGCGCCTGGGAAGGCGGCGCGAGCTTCTCGCGCGCCAACCGGCTCTACCGCCTCGCGTTCGGCATCACCTGGGCGCTGCTCGCCGCCTGGACGCCGCCACCGCTTCGGGGGTGGCGGCGCTGGCTGCTGCGCCGCTTCGGCGCCACGCTCGCGCCGACCGCCAACGTGTATGGCAGCGCGCGGATCTGGTCGCCGGCGAACCTGATCATGGATGATTATGCCGCGATCGGCCCACGCGCGACGATCTACGCGATGGCGCCGATCCGGATCGGCCCCTACGCCATCGTGTCGCAGGGCGCACATCTCTGCGCGGCCACGCACGATATCGAGGACGCTAGTTTCCAGCTGCGGTCCCGCCCGATCCACATCGGCGCCCGCGCCTGGATCGCGGCGGAGGCATTCGTCGGCCCCGGCGTCACGGTAGGCGACGGCGCGGTGCTCGGCGCGCGGGGCTGCGCGATGCGGAACCTCGATCCGTGGACGGTCTACAGCGGCAACCCCGCCGCGCCGATCCGCGCCCGCCGGCTGCGCTTCGACGATGGCGGTCCCGCGTCCCCACCGATCCCGGAGTGAACGTCCCGATGGAACCGACCCTCACCCCGGTGGCGCCCACCCCGGTCACGGACCACACGCGAAACGCGCCCGACCTCACCGTCGTCATCCTGACCTTTAACGAAGCGCATCATATCGAACGATCGATCGCCAGCGTCGCGACGATCGCGCGCGATGTGCTGGTGATCGACAGTTTCTCGACCGACGACACGGTCGAACGCGCCAGCCGGGCCGGGGCGCGCGTGCTCCAGAACCGCTTCGTCAACCAGGCGCGGCAGTTCCAGTGGGGCCTCGAACATGGCGATATCGCCACCGCCTGGATCATGCGGCTCGATGCGGACGAGGTCATCGAACCGGACCTCGCCGCCGAACTGGCGCGCCGCCTTCCGGACATGCCGGCCGACGTCGCGGGGATCAATTTCGATCGCAAGCACATCTTCATGGGCCGCTGGATCCGCCATGGCGGGCGCTACCCGCTGCGCCTGCTCCGCGTCTTCCGGACCAACCAGGGCCGGGTCGAGGACCGCTGGATGGACGAACATATCGTCGTGTGGGGCGGCGGCACGGTGACGCTGAAGGGCGGTTTTGCCGACATCAACCTGAACGACCTGACCTTCTTCACCGACAAGCACAATAAATATGCGACGCGTGAGGCGATCGAGCAGCTGAGCCAGCGCTACGGCCTGTTCCCGCGCGACGATGCCCGTGCCGCGGACGCGGTCGCCGGCCAGGCGGGCACCAAGCGCTGGCTGAAAGAGGCGCTGTACAACAAGCTGCCCTTCTGGGTCGGCCCGACCGGCTATTTCCTCTACCGCTACATCGGGCAGCTCGGCTTCCTCGATGGGCGGCCGGGCCTGATTTACCATTTCCTGCAAGGCTTCTGGTATCGCTTCCTGGTCGGCGCAAAGGTCGTCGAGCTCGAGGAGGCGATGCGCGACTGCACCACGAACGCAGCGCGGATCGCCCGGCTGAAATCGCTGACCGGCCTCTCGCTCGGAGCACCGTCATGACCCGCATCCTCCGCATCATCACCAGCGCCGACCTCCACGGCGGCGGCCCGATCGAAGGGGCGCGGCGCTTTGCCGAAGTGTGGGCGCGCGACGGCCACCGCCAGGACCTGCTCACGCTCGACGCGCCGGGCGAGCGCTTCCTGACCGACTATCCCGGCGAGATCTTCTCCGTGGGTCCGCCGCGCGGCCGCTCGCTGCTGAACCGCTATCGCTACGCACCGGATATGGTCCCCTGGCTGAAGGCGAATGTCGGAAACTATGATGCGGTGATCGTCTCGGGCCTGTGGCGCTACATGGCGCGCGGCGCGATGAAGGCGCTCGCCGGCGGACCGGTGCCCTATTTCGTGTTCACCCACGGCATGCTGGACCCGTGGTTCAAGCAGAGCGCCCCCGCCAAGAATTGGGGCAAGCAGCTGTCCTGGTGGTGGGCCGAGGGACCGCTGACCCGCCACGCCGCCAATGTGCTGTTCACGACCGAGGAGGAGATGATCCTCGCGGACAAGGCGTTCTGGCCCTACCGCCTGAACGGTGCCGTCGTGGGTTACGGCACGGCCGACGTGTCCGGCGATCCCGCGGCGCAGATCGCCGCCTTCCGCGCCGCGCTGCCCACACTTGGCGACCAACGCTTCCTGCTGTTCCTCAGCCGCATCCACCCGAAAAAGGGCTGCGACCTGCTGGTCGAGGCGTTCGCGGACGTCGCGGCCCAGGATCCGACGCTCGACCTCGTCATCGCCGGACCAGACCAGGTCGGCCTCGTCGCCGGGTTCCAGGCGCGGGCCGACGCGCTGGGCATCGGCACACGCATTCATTTCCCCGGCATGCTGAAGGGCGATATCAAGACCGGCGCGTTCCGCGCGGCCGACGCCTTCGTCCTGCCGTCGCATCAGGAGAATTTCGGGATCGTGGTCGCCGAGGCGATGGCCTGCGGCACCCCCGTGCTGATCAGCGACAAGGTGAACATCTGGCGGGAGGTCGTGGCGGACGGCGCCGGACTGGTCGAACCCGATACGCTGGACGGCACCCGCGCGCTTCTGTCGCGCTTCGTCGCACTATCGCCGACCGAACGCGCCGCGATGGGGACCACGGCTCGCACCAGCTTCCTTAGCCGCTTCCACGTCGAACAGGCGGCACGCGGCCTGATGGCGTTCATCGAGAAGCGCAAGGCCGAGCTGCGATTTTGAACCGATACGGTTAAAGAATTGCAATGTAGGGAACCACTTGGGACCTCTCGCCCTCTGGAACAAATCCAGAACGAGGGAGAATATTGTGGCTGGTATCATTCAGGAACCGGCGGGTTTCGTCCCGCTGTTCGGTCTTGCGTTCGGGGGTGTCGGTGCGCCGGCCGTCCCGGTGAACGGTGAACATCCGTTGCCCGTCGTGGCGGTGCGCGATGCGATCGCCGCGGCCCCGCTGGTGGGCACCACCAACGTCTCGGCCGTGGTCGGTCCGTTCGTGCCCGATCTCGCCTGGCCCATCAGGGTCCAGCTGTCCGGCAGCTGGACCGGCACCGTGCAGGTCCTGCGGTCGATCGACGGCGGCACGACGCGCCTGCCGCTCACCGTCGCGGGTCAGAGCTGGGCGACCTTCACCGCCAACGCACAAGAAGCGATCGGCGAGGAAAGCAGCACGGGCGCCGGCTACTGGCTGGCGGTCACGCTGAACGGCGGCACGCTGACCTATCAGGTGTCGCAGTGAGCCTCGATACCGTTGCGCGCGGTCTTGCCGTCCGCGCCCGCACCGATGCCGCCACGCGCACCCGCGTGCTGATGGCGGCGGGACAATCCGGCCCGATCTACGGCCCGGCCGGTGCCGCGTTCGTCACGGTGCAGAGCGTCACGCTGCCGCCCGACACGATCGTCGGCGGCGCCACGCTGCGGCTCCGGCTGCTGATCGCGAAGTACGCGCCGTTCGGCGGCGGCCATAACTGGCGCTTGCGGATCGGCAATCTGGTGGTGGCGCAGAACGACATCGGCGCATCGCTCGCTACCGTCGAAACCGAGCAGTGGATCCGCATCGCGAACGATCGCAAGTCGGCGTTCGTCTACAATGCCAACACGCTCGATATCTCGTCGCTGTCCGCCGGCACCTTCGCCTCGACCGGTGCGAAGGCTGGCTCGACCGCCAGCGTCGGCGTGCGCCAGCCGTCCAACTACATCAACTTCGTCACCAACTCGGCCCCGCCGACGGTCGAGACGGTATTGGTCGACTTCGCGCAGCCGGTCACCCTGTCGCTGGACGTGCGGGCGGTGAACGGCGACACGATGGAGATTCTCGGTTCCTCGCTGGAGATGCTGGCGACCGGCACCGTCCCGATCAACGTCGCCAATCCGCGTGCGACCGCGATCTGGGGCGACAGCCTGACCGAAGGCACGGGGCAGTCGCCGGTCAGTGGCGTGCCGATGGACGTCACCGCACAGCTGCGTCGCCAGCGGCCCGGCTGGCCGATCGCGGCCAAGGGGCTGGGTGGTCAAAAGTCGGCCGCGATCGTCGACCGGCTGATCGCCGACCAGGTGGCGGGGCGGCAGTGGAACGCCGTCCTGTGGATCGGCACGAACGACTTCGATGACAATGTCGGCAACGGTCCGGGCTGGCTCGCCACGATCCGGGCGCAGGTCGATCGCGCGCTCGCCTATCGGACCAACCCGAACACGCTCGTCTGCAACATGTATCCGCGCGCGGGCTGGGCGGTCGGCGACGTCAACTATGTCGCCATGCAGCAGGTGAACGCCGGGCTGGCGGCCGCCTATGGCGGGCGGGTGGTCGATCTGTTCACGGCACTCGCGACCGAGAATGGCAAGCTGCCGTCGGCCAGCATGGTCGACGCCATCCACCTGAGCAATGCCGGCTACACCGCCGTCATGCAGGCGATCCATGCCAGGATGACCGCGCTCAACTGGGCGTGAACGACCGGCCCGTGCGCATCACGCGTCGCGGGCCACCGCCTCCAGCACGATCCGCTGGTAGGTTTCGCCAAAGGCGCGGCGGCGTGCGGGCAGCGCCGCCGTCGCCGCGCCCATCGCCGCCTCGTCCGCCGCGCGCGACCAGCCGGCCAGCACCGACCGCATCGCCGCCGCCATCGCGGCCGGGTCGTCCGTCGGCACATAGACGCCGCGTTCGGGCGCCTGTTCACGGTGGACCGGGATGTCGGACAGGATGATCGCCTTGCCCATCGACTTGGCTTCCTCGACCGTCGTGCTCCACCCTTCGAAATGCGACGGGTTGATCAGCGCCACGGCCTCGCGCGACAGCACCGACAGGTGATCGTACGGCACCAGCCCCAGCACCCGGAAATTGTCGCCCACGCCCAGCGCGGCGGCATGCCCCATCAGTTCGGTGAAATAGGTCGGGTTCCGGCGGTCCTCCGCCTTCCCCGTGCTCACCACCAGCGGCGCGTCGCCGTCCTTGGCCAGCAGCGCCAGCGCGTCGATCACCAGCCCGTGATTCTTGTGCTTCCAATACTGGTTGGGCAGGTAGAAGAACGGCCGGTCCAGCCCGTATGTTTCGGCCAGAAACGGCGCGCCGCGCGCATCGTCGGCGCGCACCATGCCCGCCGTGAAATGCAGGATCCGGCTCTTGCCCAGCACCTCCGGCGCGAACTTGGCCAGGTCGCGCTTCGCGTCTTCGCTCGACAGCAGGATCAGGTCCGCCTCCGCCGCGATCCGCGCATAACCGCGGTCGCGCGCCTCCACCTCGGCCGGCTGGAAGAACTCCGGCATCCGGACATGCTGGAAATCGGGCAGCCACGCGATCGACGGCACCGTCGCCTTCGCGCCCAGGATGCCCGAATGCGACAGCACGCTGATCCGGTTGCGGCGCAGGAACCGCTCCAGCGGCAGGTTGCGGCCGAGCAGCACCGCGGACGCCTTGCGCAGCACGCGCGGCCCGCGGCCCTGCCCGACCAGCGACGTACGCAGCACAGTGATCGCCTCGAACCCCAGCAGGTCCGCATCGGGCGTTTCAGGCGTGGTGATCAGCACCGGCTCGATCTGCCGGTCCGGCAATGCCATCACCGTCGTGATCAGGTTGCGCAGATAGATCAGCCCGCCGGTCCAGCTTGCGCTGTTGGCGAGCACGAAGCCGACGCGGATCATGCCGCCTGCCCCCGGTACCAGGCGGCATAGGCGTCCAGCCCGTCGTCCAGCGTGCGCATCGGCCGCCAGCCGAGCGCCAGCGATCCGTCCACGTCCGCCAGGAAATGTCGCGGATCGCCCGGCCGGATCGTGCCGGTGAACGACACCGGCCCACCGCCCAGCCGCTCCGCCAGCCGATCGACCACCGCACGCACCGTCACCGCCTCGCCGATCCCGCCGTTCACCACCGGGCATTCGGTCGACGCCGCCTGCGCCGCGGCGGCCAGCAACGTCGCGGCATCCTCGACATGCAACCAGTCGCGCGTTTCCTCGCCGTCGCCGCCGAACCCGGCCGGCCCCGCGGCGATCTTGCGGCACGCATCCCACAGCAACTGCTTGCGCAGGCCCGGACCATAGACACTGAACAACCGCACGATCGCGACCCGCACGCCGAAATGCGTCGCGTAGGACCGCGCCAGATCCTCCGCCATCTTCTTGTGGACGCCGTAGGGCGACAGCGGGCGCAGCGGCGCATCGACCGCGATCGGCAACGTCTCGGCCAACCCATACACCGCCGCGCTCGACGGCAGCACCACGCGCGCGTCGGGCCGATGCATCCGCACGAAATCGAGCACGGCCAGCGTCGCATCCACCGTCCGGCGGAAATCCTCGCGCGGCCGTTCCAGCGAATAGGCGACCGATCCGGACCCCGCGCAATGCGCGATCAGGTCGGGCGTGCCGCCATGCTCGGCCAGCGTCTCGCCATCGACGTCCGCCGAATGCCAGGATGCGATGCCCCAGCTCACCGGATCCTCACCCACCCAGTTGCCATGACCCAGCCCAGTGACATGATAGCCGTCCGCCGCCAGCCGCCGCGCGACATGCCGCCCGACGAAGCCGTACGCCCCGGTCACGAGCGCCCGCCCCCGGGAAAATGGTCGTGGATCGTTCATGCCAGATCGCCCTGTGATTTGCCGGCCGCCCGAACCGGGACCGAGATATTCGGGTACGCCCGCTCCAGCGTGGCCAGATAACGTGCCGCATCGGGCAACGCCGCCGCCATCGCGTCGGTGTTCGGCCGCAGCCAGCCGCCGAGGCGGAGGCCGATGACCCGATAACCGTTCCCCGCTGCGGCGGAGACCTTACTCACCGGACCGACCCACGACACGCGCGGGATTCCCCACGACGATGTCGAACGGCGCGACATCCTTGGTCACGACGGATTGCGCGCCGACGACAGCACCGCGGCCGATCGTCACGCCGCGCAGTACCGTCGCGCCGAACCCGATCCAGGCATCGTCCTCGATCACAACTGGCGCCGACGGCACGTTCTCCAGCACCTTGGGATGCCCTCCCTCGAAGAAGATCGCCTTGAAGTGCGCGTGCCGACCCGCCGCCGACAGCGAATGCGAGTTATGGTCGTGGATGTTGACGCCGTGAGAAATCAGGACTCGGTCGCCGATCGTCACCGAGGCCGCAGACCAGATATAGCTGTCTTCCCCGATGAAGCAGTCGCGACCCACGATGATCCGTCCGCCGTGCCCCATCGTCTCGAACCGCGCCAGCACGCGGGTATTGGCTCCGAACCGGATCGCCTCGCGGGGCTGGTTGTTGGACACGCGCGCGGCGGGATACAGGACCGCGCCCTGCTCAAGCACGCAGCGACTTTCCTTGCGCTTCGCGTCAATCCGCAACGAAAGCTTCGTCGGCGCGCGGTAGATCGGCCCCACCGCCTGCCAGCCGAGCCGTGCGAATTTGCGAACCATGTCACCGCCGCTCATCGCGTACTCCCGTCCAGTTTCCGCAGGATCCTCGGAACGAGCATCGTGTAGGGAATGACCGCGCAAAGTGTGAAGGCGAATAGCGTCGCGATCACCGCGCCCGAGACGCCGATGACCCGGACCAGAGCGATCTCCGTTCCGATCGAAACGATCGCCGTCGCGGTCGCGATCACGACCTGCGGCTTCACCTCGTGCGCACCGTTCAGGAACATGCCGAGGGCAAGGCCGCCGGCCTCCAGGATCTTCCAAATACCAAGGCCGAGCAGCAGCAGGAACGGCGGGTTGACCGCCCCCCCGACCCAATGATGGATGATCCAGGGGCTGAGAAAGATCAGTGGGATCGAGAGCACGGCTGAGTATCCGATCGCCACCCGCAGCGACCGCAGCAATGTCTGTCGCGCCCACGCACTGTCCCCGCGCTCGATTGATTCGCGATACGCCGGCCACAGCGGCGCGAGGGCCATAGATGCCGTCATGGTGATCAGGCTGAACAGCCGTTCCGGGACCGCGAAGGTCGCCACGCTGCTGGCGCCCAGGATCTGCGCGATGATGATGTTGTGCGAGTTATAGGTGACGGCGGCCGCGACCTGCAGCACGAGGAACAGCATCCCGCCGCGCAGCACCAGCCGGCCCGTTTCCCAACTCGCCGCACTGATCGCCGGGCGCGCGTCGCGGCGGGCGCCGCTGAAGTAGACCAGCGTGTTGAGCACGTTGGCGACGATCGGCCCGCCCAGGAACGCCGCGACCAGCCACGGCAGGCTCGCCTCGTAATGTACCGCCAGCAGCACGCTCGCCAGCGCCAGCACGCTGCCGCCGCACAGCCACATGCTCGCGACGAACCCGTTCTGCAGCCCCATCTGCACGCGCTGGATAATGCCGGTCGGGATGGCGAGCGCGAAGCCCGCCACGAACACCGCGATCGCCGGCCCCGCCTCCGACCGCGCCAGCGGCGACGCCACGTTGAACAGCTTGAACCATTCGACATGGGGGTATGCGATCGCGAACCCCGTCATCACCACGATCGCGACCAGCGTCAGCATCATCAGCCCGCTCGATACGATCCGCCGGACCGCGCCCATGTCGTTGCGGCCATAAGCGGTGGCGACCATGTTCAGGATGCCGTTGCCCATACCGAGGTCGGCAAACGAGAGCATCGCCACCAGCGAACTCATGATCATCCACATGCCGTAGCGTTCGGTGCCGAGATAATGGAGCGTGATCGGCACGGTAATCAGCGCGGTGCCGACCGACACGATCTTGGCCGCCATCGACATCATCGCGGACATCATCACCCGCCGCCGTCGTTCGCGCGCGCGCCCTTCCGGCGACTCCAGGTCGCCCGTCGGCCCGCGCAGATCGTTCAGCAGCGCCAGCGGCACGCTGCCGATCCGCCGCAATGTCGCGGCGGCCGTCATCGCGATACGCCACCGGCACGGCTGGCCCGCAGGGTCGGCGAAGGCGTCGTTCGATCCATCCGGATACCCCTTGTTCAGGCGATGACGTCTGCCCCCCCGGGCGGCGACAGCAGCTATTGACGCGATGCAGCGTGCGCGGGATATCCGGGATCGCTCGACCGCTGCAAGCAGAACTTGGGCTGCGGTCGGCCACTGGAATGGGGAACGGGACGGTTGGCCGACGCAACGGGCACGCAGGATCGCGCGCGACGCCGCTTGCCCCGCGGCATCGGTCGCGGGCCGATGCGGGTCTGCCTGCTGTTCGCGGCGGCATGGGCCGCAACCGTATCGACCGGGGTATCCGCCGCCCCGCCACCGCGTTTCACGGCACTCGGCGACAGCCTGAGCGCCGGCGGCTATCCCGACATCGTCGCCGCCCGGTTCGGCGCGACGATGGTCAATGCCGGCCTCGGCGGGCAATCGACGTTGCAGGTCGCCGCGCGATACGGCACCGCCCCCGTCACGGTCGTCGTGGCGGGCGGGCGGCTGATGCCGGGCGCCAACGCGCTCACCACGATCGCGCCGGAACTGCTGCGCAGCTCGAACAAGGACGCGCGCACGATGCCGGCGCGCATCGCGGGCGTTTCGGGCACGCTGCTCCGCGCGGTCGATGCCGCCGGGGCCGACCGGACCAGCTTCGTCCCCGATCCGGGCCAGAAACTGCCGCGCCCCATCCCGAACGGCACGCGGATCACAGTGGGGGCGGACACCACGCGGTACGACCTGCTGCTGCTGTGCGTCGGGCGGAACGGCGGCACCGCCGATCCGGACCGGTTCATGGCGCTGGTCGATGCGATCATCGCGCTGGCCCGGTCGCGTGCGGACCACATCGTCCTGCTCGGCATCCCGAACGCGGCCGACCCCGGGGAGGCGCGCGGCACGCCCGGCTATGACCGGATCGTGGCCCTCAACCGCCGGCTCGCCGAACGCTACCCCGATCTCTTCCTGGATATCCGCGCGGCCTACAACCGCGCTGGCGATCCGCGCCGTGCCGACGACCGGGCGGACATGGCGCGCGACACGCCGCCCCGCTCGCTGCGCGCGGACCACATTCACTACAACCCGGCCGGCGCCCGCATCTGGGCCGATGCCGTCACCGAGCATATTCGCCGCAAGGGCTGGTTCCAGGGGGGGAAACCATGACGAACGCCGACGCACGCGTGACGAAGGGGGGGGGGGGGGGCTTCCGCGCCGATATCAACGGATTGCGTGCCATTGCGGTGCTTGCGGTCCTCGCCTTCCATTTCGGCGTGCCGGGCCTGCGCGGCGGGTTCATCGGGGTTGATATCTTCTTCGTCATCTCCGGCTTCCTGATGACCGGCATCGTGCTCGGCCGGCTCGACCGCGGCAGTTTCTCGATCCCCGGCTTCTTCCTCGATCGGGCGCGGCGCATCATCCCCGCGCTCGCCGTCCTGCTCGGCACCGGGCTACTGCTCGGCGCGCTGTTCCTGATGCCGTCCGACTATTTCGTCTACGCCAAGCATGCCGCGGCCAGCGTGCTGTTCCTGTCCAACATGGTCTACTGGCGCGAGGGCGGCTATTTCGATCCCACGGCGGAGGGCAAGTGGCTGCTCCACACCTGGTCGCTGTCGGTCGAATGGCAATTCTACCTGCTTTACCCGTTCGTCCTGCTGGCGTTCGTGCGCCTGCTGCCCCGCCACCGGCTGTGGGTCGCGCTGGCGATCGCGGGTGCCGCCAGCCTCGCGCTGATGCTGTGGCTCAGCCAGAGTTCGCCGCGCTCCGGCTTCTTCCTTCTGCCGCCGCGCGGGTGGGAGATGCTGGCCGGCGGTCTCGTCTATCTCGCGCCCGCTTTGCCGCCGCGCCTGATGCGGGCGGCGCAACTGGCCGGCCTCGCGCTGATCGCCGGCGCGCTGCTCCTCGTCACCGACGCCGGCTGGCCCAACATCTGGACGATCGCGCCCGTGCTCGGCACCGCGCTGGTCATCCTGACGGCCCGGCGCGACAGTCGGATCACCGGCAACCCGGTCGCGACCTGGGTCGGGCTCAATTCCTATTCGATCTACCTCTGGCACTGGCCGCTTGCCGTGATCCTGCGGCGCGGCGGCCATGCCGGCGACTGGCGCTGGATGGTGGCCGCCTTCGCCGCGTCATTCGTGCTCGGCCACCTGTCCTACCGCTTCGTCGAACGCGGCGGCGCGCGGACGAAGGCGGCGCCCTACATCCACACCGCCCCGTTGCAGGACCGCCTCCGGCCGCACCTCGCCTTCGCCGTCATGGTCTTCGTGATCGCCGGGGCGGGCGCCGGCGTGTGGAAGGCGCGCGGCTTCCCGCAACGTTTCTCGCCGGAGGTCCAGGCTCTGCAACAGGATCTGATGCCGGGCTCACCCTATTCCAGCGGCTGTTTCTCGATCGTCGCGGCGGTCCCGGCCCCGTGCATCGTCGGCCCGCACAAGGATCGCGCGCTCGTCACCGTGATCGGCGACAGCCATGCCGACGCGACCGTCAGCGCGGTCGTCGCCAGCCTCCCCGCCGATGCGCAGGGCGGAGTCGCATTCAACGGCTACGCCTCCTGCGCCCCGCTGCTGGGCGGCCGCTCGACCGATCCGGACAGCCGGTGCGCGGGCTTCATCGCGCGCTACCTGCCGCCGCTCACCCGCCCGCGGGCCACCCCGGTCGTGCTGATCGCGGCGTGGGATGCCTATGCCGAAACGCCCACGATGCGGTTCGACGGCGATGTCGGACCCGCCGATGCGCACGGCCTCGGTCGCCAGATCGTCCGCACCGCCTGCGCGCTGGCCAAGGGCGGAACCACCTACATGCTGCTGCCCACCCCGACTTTCCCGGTCCAGGTCGGCACGACGCTACAAAGCGCGCTGGTTGCCGATCCGCACGCGCCGGAGGTCACGATGCCGCTGGCCGACGTCACGGCCCGCAACCGGACGCTGATGCCCTATTTCGAACAGGCGGCGCGGTCCTGCGGCGTCAGGCTGCTCGATCCCGCCCCCTATCTCTGTCCGGGCGGGGTGTGCCAGGGGTCGAGCGGCCACCGCGCGATCGTGCGCGACGCGCATCATCTCAGCGAATATGGCAACAAGCGGCTCGTGCCGCTGTTCGCACCGATCGTGGCGCGCGGCGCGAACCCGGCCGAACAGCCCTCTTCCTGACCGGCGTCGATCCCGGTACAGCGGATCTTCGCGGGCGACCGCCCCGATCCGCGACTGGAGATATCGTCCTTGGCCTTCGTACTGCCCTGGCGGTCCCGCAAGGGCCCGCCGTCGACCACCGCCGGCGAACGGATCTACGCGATCGGCGACGTCCATGGCCGCTACGATCTGCTGCGCGTGCTGCTCGACCGGATCGCCGCCCATTCCGCATCGCTCCCGCCCGCGCAGTCGCAACATATCATCCAGCTGGGCGACATGGTCGACCGCGGACCGGACAGCGCGCGCGTCGTCGAACATCTCCACGACCTGCAACAGCGCGCACCCGACCTGATCGTGCTGCAGGGCAATCATGAGGAGATGATGCTCCGCGCCTATGATGCGCAGCTTCAGGTCCTGCGCCCCTGGCTCGGCGTCGGCGGGCGCGAGACGCTGGCCAGCTTCGGCATGCCGCCGCTCGACCGCGACGCCGACGATTTCGATTATGTGATGCAGATGCGCCGCGACGTGCCGGCTGCCTGGGTCGAATGGATCCGGCAACTGCCCTGCACCGCACAGTCGGGCGACTATTTCTTCTGCCACGCCGGCATCCGTCCGGGCGTGCCGCTGAAGCGCCAGAACCGCCAGGACCTGCTCTGGATCCGCGAGGATTTCCTGGGCGACACCCGCGATCACGGCGCGGTCATCGTCCACGGCCACAGCATCAGCGCGGAGGTCGAGATGCTCGAAAACCGCATCGGCATCGACACCGGCGCCTATGACAGCGACATCCTGACCGCGCTCTACCTCGAAGGCACCGACCGGCTCGTCATCGCCACCACATCGGAAGACGCGGCCTAAACCAGACCGTCCACCCCGGATCCTGACGCTAGAACGCATTCCGATGCGTCAGAACGCCGAACGTCAGCAGGATGATGTGCAGGTCGCGCCAGATCGACCAGTCGTTCAGATATTCCAGGTCGGCGTGCAGCCGGTTGGTCAGGTCCTGCTCCGCCTCCGTACTGCCGCGATAACCGCGCACCTGCGCCAGCCCGGTCAGCCCCGGCTTGGCGGCGTGGCGATGCCAGTAGCGGCTGTCCACCTCCCAATACAGCTTGTCCGCCGCGCGCGCGCCCACCGCATGCGGCCGCGGCCCGACGATGCTCATGTCACCGATCAGGACGTTCAGCAGCTGCGGCAGCTCGTCGATGCTCGTCCGGCGCAGCAGCCGCCCGACCCGGCTAACCCGGTCGTCGTCGCGCGTCGTCAGCCGGTCGCCGCGGGCATCGCGCGCCTCCACCCGCATCGTGCGGAACTTCAGCATCCGGAACTGGCGGTTGCCGTGGCCGATCCGGGTCTGCACGAAGAATACGCCGCCGGGGCTGTCCAGCGCCACCGCGATCGCCACGACCAGCATCAGCGGCAGGCAGACGAGCAGCGCGGTCGCCGCCACCGCGATGTCCAGTGCGCGCTTGATGACCCGGTTGGAGAACCCCAGCGGCCCGCGCGCCACCACCAGCGTCGGCGTGTCGCCGCACCGCGCCAGCGACAGCGTCCCCATCACGTCCAGCTCGGGCGTCGCGATCTCCGCCCGCACGTTCAGCCCCTGCAACATGCCCACCCATTTCAGGCGGTTCGCCGGCGAACATGCCACCACGATGCGGTCGGCATGCGCCACCCCGCGCGCCAGCCGGTCGTACATTTCGGGGTGATCCTCCCCCGCGCCGAAGCTGGCACCGTCCAGCACGCGCGAAAACGACCCCGTCGGGCGCGCGCACCCGGCTTCCGCGATCAGCACGACGCTGTACGGGTTCCCGCCCAGCAACCGGTCGACCCGCCGCAGGAAACCGGACCGCGCGATCGCCAGCAACAGCACGCCGTCGACGAACCCGGCGGCGAACGTCACGCGCGAAAACTGGTTGCTCGCCTTGAAGTAGAACGCGACGAAGATCACCGCCGCGGTCGCCAGGCAGAACGCATGCAGCGCGCGTTTCACGCCCAGCGCATGGTCCTGCAACACCTGCACCGAATAGGCACCGCCTAGGAACGCCGCGCCCAGATACACCGGCAACACCGCCGACGCGGTCGAGAACCAGTGGAGCTGCCCAGGCTCCGGAAACATCATCAGCGCCAGGAAAAAGGCGCACACCACGCACGCCGCATCCAGCCCGATCAACGCCAGGTGCAACCGCAGACGCAACGCCGACCGGCGCGGCAACGGCTCGCTCGCGCCGTGCACCGCGCCGGTGCCCGCAGGCACGGCGTCGAACCTGACCGGGCCGCTCACCGTGTCTGTCCCATCTCGGTTCGGTCCATCGGACTCCGCATCACGGTCATCATCGCGCTCCCTGTCGCGATCGACGGTGGCGGACGCATCCGTCACCCCGGAAAGCTGCGATACGGATCGTTCGTCCATATGAAGTTCGTGTAGGTCAGCATTACGCTGAAATCGAGCGACGTCACCTGGTGCCACCAGCCGACCGGAATATACAGTAGCTCGCCCGCCATCAGGTCCACCTCGAACACCCGCGCATCGCGCGCCAGCGGATAGCGCGCCAGCATCGCCTCGTCCGCAATGTCGTGGACGTCGCTGAACACATGCTTGCTGTTGTACAGCTTGCCCGTCTCGGACGGCGGCAGCAGCAGGATCCGCTTCGCCCCCGTCACCTGCGCGAGCAGGTTGTTGGTCAGGTCGAAATGCAGCGGCGTGAACGTGCCCAGCGGCCCGATCCACATCATTCCCGGCGCATCGGTCAGCAACGTGTCGAACCGCCCGAGATCGGCCTGCAACGGCTGCAACGCCTCGCGATTCACCGCGCTGTTGTACGCGGTGATATACGCGTCGTTCCCCTGGTTCGCGCCCGTCACCTCGCGGATGAAGCGGTCGAACGTCATCCGCCGCGTGTGGTTGTCCTTGTACAGCTCGTAATCCGCGGCGTCGGTGCGCCCGCCCTGATACTCGATCTCGCGCGCGCCGACCTTCAAAGCCAGCGTCTCGGGGGTCCAGTGCCGCGCGGGCCAATGATCCATCGCGCCGGTCATCACCACCGGCCGGCTGGGCGCATAGAAATGATCGAGAAACTCGTCGGACGTCAGGCCCTGTACCCGCGGAATACCCGCCGCCACCGGCGACAGCGCGCGCTGCGTCTCCATCTGGTTCAGGATCCACTCGCGTCGTTTGAGCGCGACATCCGCCGTCACCACGTCTGCCACCGGCTCTGTCGACGCCACCGTTTCAGCCTCCGTCCCGGCCCCCGCGCGCATCGCGGTGATCACCGACCCAAGCACCGCCGGCGGCGCCGCTGCCTCATGCGCCACCTCGCGCTGGGCCGTCCCGCCCATCGGACACACCGCCGCCGCGCCGGTCACAGCGGCCCCCGGGCCGACCTGCGGCTGCGGCAGGCGCAGCTTGCTGGCATGGTCCGCCGGCCCCAGGCTGCCGTCCGGATTGACGCCGCGATAATACAGCTTCTGCCACTTGTCGGACGGCGCAACGGGGTTGGTCTCCTTGACCCAGGCATGGAACGCATTGCGCGATTCGCTCCACTTCTCGAACCCCGCCTTCAGTTCGGGCGCCTCGTCGATCGACCGGATCACCGGCTGCACGTCCTGGATCGCCTTGCGTTCGACCGGAAACAGGAAACAGAAGGGCTCGTCCTTCTCGAACCGCACCCAATGGTCGGCCCGCGTGAAACGCCAGTTCATCGTGAAGCTGTACGGCGACCAGTCGGTTTCGATCAGCCCGCCCAGCGGCGCGATCCCGTCCTTCGCCGCATTCGGCGATCCGCCCAGCCAGATGTTCCAGCCCGGCGCGGTCCGGACCAGCGCCTCGACATGGAACGTCACCGTGCCCGCACCGAACAGCGAAACCGGCGCGGTTCCGGCATCGCTGCCCGGATCGAGCACGACCTCCACCCCGTCCGGCCCCGGCCGCCCGTTCCACCGCGCCTTGAACCCGCATGGCGACAGGATTTCCCAGCCATGACTGTTCGCCATCGCCAGCGGCAGGCACCGATAGGCGAACTGTTCGGAACTCGCGTCCATCCATTCGCGCTTGTGCGACGCCGCGCGAATCCGCGGGTTCCACCCCGGATAGGTATAGAAGGTCAGCTCCATCGCAGCGGAGTATGGCGCTTGCCGCACCGCCTGTCACTATCGCCAGAACTACCCCCCGCGCGCCGCGATTGACCGGCACGCGTCCGCGCGCATAGTGCCGCACCGAAACCGGGCGGCGCGGCATCCGACCCGCCGATGACAGGGGGGCGTCGCGATGGCCGATCATGATGCGACCGCACCCGCCCGCCGGCCGATCCGCAGCGATGCCCGCCTGACCACGAACGCCCCGGAAGACCGCCTCCCCTTCCCGCTCGCCGTCGCGCTGCTCGCCACCGCCTTCCTGCTCGGCGGCACCAGCGGCGGCATCCCGATGCGCGGCATGGTCATCGAACTGATCGCGCTCGGCGGCATCGTCGTCGCGCTCGTCGATCGCCGGCCCACCAATGTTCCCCGGCTGGCCGCCGCGCTGATCCTCTCCGCGGTCCTGCTCCCGCTGCTTCAGCTTATCCCGCTGCCGCCGTCGCTCTGGTGGGCCATGCCCGGCCGCGCCGTCGGGGCCGACATCGCCCGCCTGCTGCTGCCCGACCTGTGGCGACCGATCAGCATCGATCCCGGTGCCACGCTCATCGCCTGGCTCTCCATCCTCGCCCCGGTCGCGATGTTCCTGCTCACCGTGCGGCTCGACGCGCACCGCCGCGCACTCCTGCTCGCCCTGTTCGTGGCGCTCGCGCTCGTCAGCGTCCTGCTCGGGCTGGTCCAGGTCGCCACCGCCGACGGCTTCTACCTGTTCCCCACGCTGCAACCGATCCGCCTGCCGACCGGCCTGTTCTCCAACCGCAACCACCAAGCGGTGTTCATGGTGCAGGCCGCGATCGCCGCGCTCGCGCTCCGCCACGTTCCACCGTTCCGCGCGCAGGGGCGGATCGCGCTGCCCGCACTCACGCTGGTCTTCGCGGCCTGCGTGGTCGGCACAGCCTCGCGCGCCGGCATGGTGCTGCTCGTCGTGCCGCTGCTCTACGCGCTGCTGCCGCTCACCGGCCTGCGCCCGACCCGCCGGCAACTGCTGCTCTGGCTCGGCGCGCTCGTCGTCGTGGCACTCCTCCTGCCGCTGTCCGGCGTCGTGCGAAGTTCGCTCGCCCGCTTCGCCGACCGCGCGAGCGAAGGTCGGCTGATCTTCTGGCCGGACGTCGTCTACACCGCGCAGACCTTTTTCCCGTTCGGCGCCGGCCTCGGCAATTTCGTCCGCGCCTACGAAAGCACCGAGGCGCTCGCCACGATCAACCGCTTCACCATCAACCGCGCGCACAACGAATATCTCGAAATCCTGATCGAAAGCGGCGTCGCCGGCCTGGCGCAGATCGCATTGCTGGCCTCGTTCGTCGCCCATCGCGGCTGGCGCACCCTCCGCCAACACGCTGCGACTCCCGTCGGCCGGTTCGCCTTTGCCGCGCTGCTGATGATCGCGGTGCTCGCGCTCCACTCACTGGTTGACTTCCCCCTCCAGACCTTCGCCCACCTGACCGGCGCCGGCCTGCTCCTCGCGCTGCTCGTCCCCCCGCCGGCCCACGACGCGGAGCCCGGCGCATGACCCGCTCCTGGCGCCATGTGAGCCGCGTTGCGATCGGCGTGGTCGCGGTGGCGATCGCCTGGCTGATCATCGGCACCGCCTTCGCGACCCGCATGATGGCCGCCGACCACCCCGGCGACGCGCACCGCATCTGGTCCGCCACCCCCCATGCCGCCACACGCCTGGCGGAGGCTGCGCTGCACGCCGGCGATCCCCGCGCCGCGGCCTATCTGGCGGAAGCGCTGGCGCTGCGACTGGAGGACCCGCGCGCACTCCACGTCGCATCCACGCTCGCCTTCGCCGCCGGCGACCGTGCGGTGGCCGACCGCATCATGTTGCTGGCCGCGCAAACCGGCTGGCGCGATGCCGCGGTCCAGCGCTGGGTCCTCGAACGCGCACTCTTCGATCGCGACTGGCCGACCGCGGCCCGGGCGGCCGACGCGCTGCTCCGCACCAACGGCGACCGCGCCGCCGGCACCGCGGGGTTCATCCGCCTGCTCGCCACGGACGGCGGTCGCGCCGCGCTCGCCGACCGGATCGCGCTCGCCCCCGACTGGGCGCCCGGCTTCCTGCGTGCCGACCCGACCACGCCCGCCGACCGCGCCGGGTTCGCCGATCTGCTGCGCCGGCTGGCCGCGCGAAATGCCCTGCCCGCCGGCTATGACCCCGCCGCCGGCGCCACCGCGATGCTGGCCGACGGGCGGGTCGATCCGCTGGTGACGCAGTGGCGCGCCGTCGATCCGGCGGCCGGCGATCCGCGCACCGCCATCGTCGACGGCGGTTTCGACCGGCTCGCCGCCGGCCCGCCCGTATCCGCCCCGTTCGGCTGGCAGGTCCCGCCGCGCAGCCAGGCGACCCTGTCGTTCACGCCGCAGGCCCCGGACGGCGCAGACCCGGCGCTCACGATCGAAGCGTTCGGTGCCGACGCCCGCCCCGCACTCACCCAGTTGCTCGCGCTCCGCCCCGGCCGCTACACCCTCTCGTTCACGGGCCGCATCGTTCGCGGCGAACCGTCCGATTTCGCCATCGAACTGCGCTGCACCGGCCGCGGCGCTGCGGTCCCGCTCCGCCCCCGCGCCGCCGTCGATCCAAACGCGTCCCGCCAGCAGGCCATGTTCGCCATCCCGCCCGCCTGCCCCAGCCAGACGCTCGCGATCCTCGCCGGCAGCGCCAGCAGCGACGGCGCACAGGCAACGTTCGACGCGTTCCGGGTGGCGCCCGCGCGCTGAACCCGGTTAGGGTCGCGTCCATGAAGATCCTGCACGTCGCACAGATTCTCCAGGGCGGCGTCGGGGCCTATCTGACCGAGGTCGTGCCCGCACAGGTCGCGGCGCTCGGGGCCGACAATGTCGTCATGCTGGCCGCGGCGGACCAGCGCGCCTATTTCCCGGATGCGCCGCCCGGCATCTTCCGCACCTTCCCCTCGTCGCGCCGCTCCCCGCGCGATCTGCTCCGCTTCGCCCGCGCCGCGCGGCTGGCGATCCTGCGTGAGCGGCCCGACATCGTCCATCTACACAGCAGCTTCGCGGGCATGGCCGTCCGGTCGATGCCGCTGCCCGCACCGCGGTCCAAGATCGTCTATTGCGCGCATGGCTGGTCGTTCAACATGCGCGTCGCCGCCTGGAAACGCGCCGCCTACGCCCGGATCGAACGGTTGCTGACCCCGGCCAGCGACGCCATCATCTGCATCTCGCACGCCGAACGCCGCGACGCGCTCGCCCGCGGCCTGCGCGCCGATCGGCTCGTCACGATCCACAACGGCGTCCGCGCCGATCCCGGCCCCGTGCCCGACCGGTCGGCGCTGATGGACCCGGCCTGCCTCAACCTGCTGTTCATCGGCCGGCTCGATACGCAAAAGGGGTTCGCCGTCCTCCACGCCGCGATGCGCCGGCTGTCCGGACGCCCGATCCACCTGCACTGCGTCGGTGCCGCAGTCGTGTCGGGCGACGCCGCGCTCCCGCCGCTTCCCAACATCACCCATCATGGCTGGCAGGCACGCGAAGCAGTTCCCGGCTTCATCGCCGCCGTCGATGCGGTCGTCGTGCCATCCTTGTGGGAGGGGTTCGGCCTCGCCGCAGCCGAGGCGATGCGCCAGGGCCGCCCGGTCATCGCCAGCGCGGTCGACGGCCTGCCCGAGCTCGTCCGCGACGGCGTCTCGGGCTACCTCGTTCCGCCCGGCGACGTTGATGCGCTGACCGACCGCCTCGCCGGCCTCGACCGCGCAACGCTCCGCCGGCTCGGCCCAACGGCGCAGGCGCTGTTCCGCGACCGCTTCACCGCCGAACGGATGAACGCCCGCATCCTGGCGCTCTACGTAGCACTGCTCGCCGACACGCCGTTCCGCGACGACGCGGACGGCTGACCCACCCGTCCGTTACGGCCGGTCGGCGCCGTACTTGTAGTAATAGGTCATGTAGCTTTCGGTATCGCCATGCCCGGCCTTCTTCGGGTCGAACTTGGTCAGGATGACGCCCAGCAGGTTGGTGCGCGACCGGCTGAGCCGGCGCAGTGCGGCACGCACGGCGTTGCGGCGCTGCACATTGGCCTCCACCACCATCACCGCGCCGTCGGCGGCGTCGCACAGCAACGGCGCGTCGGCCAGCCCGATCACCGGCGGCCCATCGACCAGCACGATGTCGTAGGCCCCGCGCAGGTCCGCGAACCGCGCGCGCAGGCCCGTCGTCAGCAGCAGCGCCGGGTTGGGCGGCGTCGGCCCGCACGGGATCACGTCGATCCCCAGCGACGCGACATGCTGCACCGCGCTTGCGAACGGCACTTCGCCGGCCAGCACGTTGGAGAAACCGACCGTGTTGGGCAGGCCCAGCATCCGGTGGATGGTCGGCTTGCGCAGGTCCGAATCGACCAGCAGGACGCGCTTGTCCTGATCGGCGAAGCTCTTGGCCAACGCCATCGAGGTCGTCGACTTGCCCTCCGAGATGCCCGAACTGGTGACGCACAGGATCTGCGGCACGCCGTTCGCGCTCGACAGTTCGATCGCCGTCCGGATCGACTGGTAGGATTCGGACAGCGTCGACCGCCGCTCGGTCAGCGCCGCGACCGGTGTGTCGCCATCCGCCAGCTTCGGCGTCATGCCCAGCAGCGGCAGGTGCAGCTTGCGCTCCACATCGTCCGGCTGCTTGAACGTGTCGTCCAGATATTCCAGGATCAGTGCGATCGCGACGCCCAGGCCCAGCCCGGCGACCAGCGCCAGCAACAGGTTCAGCCACAGGATCGGCCGCGCCGGTGCCCCCGGCGCACGCGCCCGGTCGATGACCGACACGTTGTTCGATCCGCTGCCGCCCGAAACGCCGATCTCCTTGTAGCGTTGCAGCAGAGCGTCATACAGCGCGCGGTTGGTGTCCACCTCGCGCTGCAGGATGGTGTACTGGATGCTCCGGTTCTGCAGTTGCAGCACCGTGCCCTTCAGCCCGTCGACCTCGCGCTGCAACGCCACTTCCTGGTCGCGCGCCAGCGTGTAGGCGTTGCGCGTGCCGGCGACCGACTGCGTGTCGGCCGCCCCGATCTGCGCGCGCAACCGGCTGATCCGCGCGGCCAGCGCCACCATGTCGGGGAATGTCGGCTTGAACGTCGGCAGTCGCTGGTCGTAATCGGCCTGCGCCTGCGCCAGCTGTCCGCGCAACGCGACCAGTTCCGGATTGCTCTCGGCCTGCGGCATCGCGTTGACGCCGCCGCGCGCCGCCTGGCGGTAATTCGCCTCCGCCAGGATCCGCGCCGACCGCGCCTCGCTCAGCGCCTGGTTCAGCGTGCCGAGCGACGCGGAATCGAGCGACTGCCCGCCGCCGGACGCGCCCGTCACGCCGACGCGCGCATCCGACAGCGGCAGGATCCGCTGCTGCTCAGCATATTGCACCAGCTGGCGTTCCGACACTTCCAGCCGCTGCTTGATCTCGTTCAGCCGGCGCGCCAGGAACCCGCGGGCATAGTTGGACGCCGCGTACCGACGCTGCATCGAACTTTCGGTGAATTCGTCGACCGCACCGTTGGCGATCGCCGCCGCAAGCTGCGGATTGTCGCTTTCCGCCTGCAATTCGATGACCGACGACGTGCCGAGCGGTGCCGCCGAAATCAGCCCCATCACCTTGTTCACCGCCGCGTCGAACCGCAGCCGGGCCAGCGCTGCGGGCGGGATCGTGCCGGCCCCGCTCGCCGCCGGCATCGCCTCGGCGATCCCGAAATCGGGACGCGTGTCGAGCCGCAGCCGGCGGACCAGCCCCTCGGCCAGCGACCGGCTCTTCAGCAGCGCGAACTGCGTCTGCATGAACAGCTCTTCGCTCGATGCCGGGTCGTTTTCGACCGACGCCTCGTCGCGGTCCAGCACGCGCAACGCCTCGCGCTGCACCTCGAACGTCGCCTGCGCCACGTAGACGCGGCCCGACAACAGCGTCAGCACCAGCGCGAGCGCCACCGCCGCCGCCGTGATGCCCAGGATCAGCAACCGGCGCTTGCGCAGCGCCGCGACATATCCGCGCAACAGGTCGCTGCCGCCGTCGCCGTCCGGCCCGCCCGGGCGCCCGGTTCCGCCACCGCCCAATGCGCTGCCGACCCACGCGTCGCCCGCGGGCATCGCCGCATCGTCGCCGGGCCGGTAGACGGGGGGGCGTGGCTGCTCGTTCATGACGTCACACCATGTTGGATCGAACGGATGCCGACACCGCTCGGCGCGCGCCGATCAGAAGGCATAGTCGATGGTCCGGAACACGCCCAGCACGGGCAGCACGCTGACGACGTCGCGCAGGATCACCTTGCCGCGCGACCGTTCGACCACGACGATGTCGTTGCCGTAGATCGTCGGATCGACCAGCTCGCCCTGGCGGATCTTCTCCAGGTCGAACACGGCGGCCATCCGCTGCCCCTTCACGGTGCGGAAGATCGCGACGACATGCTCGTTCGCCACCGTGTTGGTGCCGCTCGCCAGCGCGATCGCCTGGAGCAGCGTCAGCTGCCCGGTGACCGGGAACAGCCCGGGCTGCGTCACCGCGCCCTCGACCGTGATCCGCTGGCTGGCGACCAGGCTGACCGCCACGGTCACCTGCGGGTTCTGCAGATATCGCTGGCCCAGCCGTGCGGCGATGTCGTCGCGCACCTCGGTCGCGGTGCGGCCCGCCGCCTGCACGGTCCCGGCGAACGGCAGGTTCACCTGTCCCGCCGTATCGACCTCCACCGTGCGGGTGGCGTCGGGCAACTGGTAGACCGACACGTCCAGCTTGTCGTGCGGCCCGATATAATAGGCCTTTTCCAGCGGGATCGCGAGCGTCCGCGCGTCCGGCACGGGCAGCGTCGTGATCGGCGTCACCGCGGTGGCGGTGCCTTCCTCGATCGCATTATGCGTGGCGCACCCCGCCAGCAGCAGGGCCAGCCCGGATGCGGCGCAGCGGCGCGATCGGAGACGGATACTGGAAATGCGGACCCCCTTTGCCAATCGTCGAGCCCCGGGATTTCCCGGACGGGCACGTTCCGCCAAGTGGATCGACCAGGGGTTTCGCCGCCTGCCATCGGCAGGTCGTCCACCCCGTGTCACCCCCCGGGCTTGAGCTTTGACGGTGCGCACCGACCGGGTCAAATGATTTTCCGTACAGGTGCGCCGCCCGCCATCGTCGGGCTCGACAGCGCGCGTCCGCCCCGTCTAGGTCCCGTCGCACGCAGCGACGAGGGGCCGGCATGACCATGGACGTTCTGGCGATCATCCCGGCGCGCGGCGGATCGAAGGGCCTGCCGCGCAAGAATGTCCTGCCGCTCGGCGGTATCCCGTTGATCGCGCACAGCATCGCCGCGGCCCGCGCCGCGTCATCGGTCACCCGCGTCATCGTCTCCACCGACGACGCGGAGATCGCCGCTGTCGCCCGCACCCACGGGGCCGAGGTCGTCGACCGCCCCGCCGCGATCGCCGGCGACATCGCGAAGTCGGAGGACGCGCTGCTCCACGTCCTGGGCCACCTCGCCGCCGCCGAAGGCTACCGCCCCGACCTCACCGTCTTCCTGCAATGCACCTCGCCGCTCACCGCGCCCGCCGACATCGACGGCACGGTTGCAGCATTGCGCGACTCGAATGCCGACACCGCCGTCGCGGTCACCGCCTTCCACTATTTCCTCTGGCGGCACGACGCGTCGGGTGCCGCGGTCGGCGTCAATCACGACAAGGCGATCCGCCCGATGCGGCAGCAGCGCGACCCCGAATATCTCGAAACCGGCGCGGTCTACGTCATGCGGACCGCCGGGTTCCTCGCCGCCCGCCACCGCTTCTTCGGCCAGACCGCGCTGTTCGAAACGCCGCCCGAACGCCGGCTCGAGATCGACGATCCGGAGGATTTTCGCATGGCGGAGGACCGCATCGCCCGGCTGGCGCGCAATCGCAGCGCCGCCGCACTCCCCACGCCCCCCGCCGCGATCGTCATGGATTTCGACGGCGTGTTCACCGACGACCGCGTCTTCACCGATCAGGACGGCCGCGAAACCGTCGCCTGTTCGCGCAGCGACGGGATGGGGATCGAACGTCTCCGCCGCGCCGGCGTGCCCATGCTGGTCGTGTCGAAGGAAGCCAACCCCGTCGTCGCCGCGCGCTGCCGCAAGCTGCGCCTGCCCTATCATCACGGCGTCGACGACAAGCTCCCGCTGGTCCGCGACTGGCTCCAGGCGGAGGGCCACGACCCCGCCCGCACGATCTACGTCGGCAACGATATTAACGACATCGCCTGCATGACCTTCGTCGGCTGCGCGGTCGCCCCGCGCGATGCGCACCCTTCCGTCCTGCGCATTGCCGACGTGGTGCTCGATGCCGACGGCGGCCGCGGAGCGCTCCGCCGGCTGGCCGACCTGCTGCTCGATCATGGCTGATCGGACCGGCCCGATCGCCGCACTGCCGCGGTCGCTGCTCCACCTCCGCTTCCTGCTCGACAACGACGCCGCGCCCGACATCGTGCTGTTCCGCGATCCCGCGATGCGCGCCGCGCTCGACGCCGCCTTCCCCGGCCGCACGCTCGATCTCGGCCGCGAACAGCTCCCCGGCCGCACCCCCGCCGGCCTGCTCGCCGCCCGCCGTGCCAACCGCGCCTACTACCCCCATGTCCGCGCACTGATCGAACAGGCCGGCATCCGCCACCTCATCCTGTTCCTCGAGGGCGAACCGCTCGAACGCTTTCTCCTCACGCTCCCGTCGATCGAACATGTCGAATTGTGGGAGGACGGCCTGTCGCACTATGTCGATCTCACCCACCCGCTCTGGTACGCCGCGCGCGGTGCGGTGCAGGCGGCGGCGGGCTTCCACCCCCGCGGCATCCTCCACCGCCGGATCGACCGCAGCCGCGTACTTGTCCGTGACCGATTCGCCGCGCGCAACCTGCGCCTCCTCCCCCCGCCCCCGCCGGCGGAACACCGCGCCGAACTGCTGCTGATCGGCTCCCCGCTGGTCGAGGACCGTCTCATCGCCCGCCCGCGCTTCGTCCGCGGCCTGGCTTCGGTCGCCGCCGCCAGCCCCTGGCCGATCCGCTACCTCCCCCACCCGCGCGAAGACCGCACCCGCCTCGCCACCGACCTCGCCCCACTCGCGCAGGTGATCGTCGAACCCGACGCCGCCGGCCTCATGACCCACGCCGCCCGCTACGGCTACGCCGCCTACGCCGCCGCCGTCTCCACCGGCCTCCTCGACCTCGATCGCCCCGCCCGCAGCCTCTTCATTCCCGTGCTGTTCGGCCTGAACGGCATGGCGCGCACGTTGCGCCAATGGAAGGCGAACCCGGTTAGGGTGATTGCGACCGGGGAAGAGCTACGGAGCGTACTGATGGCGCTGGAGCCAAGCACCCCAGCGTAACCCTGTCGAAACACGCACCGCACCCACCCCAAAACTCCGTTCGGTTCGGCCTGTCGAGAACAGCCCCAAACGCAAACCTCCGTTTGGTTCGAGCTCGTCGAGAACCAAGCGCCGTTCTCGACAAGCTCGAACCAAACGGAAGGGGAAGGGAAAAGAAGGCAAGCCAAACCCCAAAAACCCGTCCATCCCGAGCGCAGTCGAGGGACCCGTCGAGCGCAGCCGAGACGGCCAACACATCCTCAAACTCCCACCCCGTCCATGCTGAGTAGAGACCGAGTAGCGCCCTCGGCGCGTATCGAGGGCTCGTATCGAAGCACCGCGCAGCCCCTTCGATACGGGCCTTCGACTACGCTCAGCCCCTCCTCAGGACAAACGGCGTGGTGAACAGGCAAGCCCCCGGCAAACCAGCAATCACCCCATCACCCCAGCAACAGCCTCCGCACACCGCGCCGCCGCACCCCCATCCACAACCCCCGTCTCCTCCGCGATCAGCGCCCGGTCGATCACCCCGCGCGTACCCCCCATCAACACCGTCGCAACCCGCTCGGCCGTCTCAGCCACCGCGACCCCGGTCCGCACCAGCCAGGCCTGCTTCTCCGCCTCGGACGCTTCCGCGAACGCCCCAGCTGCCACCGGCAAACACAGCACCGGCCGGTCCAGCAAGACACTCTCCAGCAACCCGCTCGAATAATGCCCCACCACCAGGTCGTGGCGCATCACCGCGTCCTCCAGCGGCTCCGCCCCATCGTCGACCTCATACTCCCCGGTCAGCCCGCCCGTCAGCACCGCCGCATCCGCCCCGCCCGATCGCGGATGCATCCGCACCGTCACCGCGATCGGGCGCTCGGTCGCCGCCCGGTTGATCCCGTCGGCCAGCACCGCCTGCAACCGCGCCGCCTCCTGCCCATCAACCTTCCCATGCGCCGCAAACGGCTGAACGATATACAACAGCCGCAGCACGTCCCCGGCCCCCGAAGCACCGCCCCGCAACCCCGCCAGCCGGTCGTAACGCGGCACCCCCGTCACCGCGATCCGCTCCGCCGGCACCCCCGCCGCGATCCAGCGCGCGCGGTATGCATCCGACACCGCGGTGATCAGGTCGTGCCCGGCACAGCCATAGTCCGGCATGACCGGCAGCAGCCCCGTCGCGGTCACGATCGGCGCCAGCGCCGCCTTCGCACGCAACCGCCATGTCTGCGGCGCCGGACTGCCGATCGCGCAGAACGGGCCCTCCTGCACCAGCACGGTCGGCGTGCCGCTCGCCCGCGCGGCCCCGATCAGCGCGGTCTCGATATAGATCCGGTCGTGGCACATGATCATCCCGTCGTGCCGCCCACCCAGCAGGTCGCGCGCATGTCGCGCCAGCCGCCGCGTCATCATCGGCCCGCCGTTCAGCAGCATGTTCGTCGACCAGCTGCCCGTGTACCGCCGCAGCCCGGCCGCCGCCATCGACGCCACCCGCACGTCGCCGTCGCCGTCATACGCCGTCCGCCCGCCGGTGCGCAGGTTGAACGGCTGCGTATCGATGAACCGGACCGCAATATCGCCCAGCCGCGTGCGCAACGCCGCCTCGACGATCGCGAGCGTCCGTCCGGACGATCCGCCGCTGCCCACCAGTGCGATCGATCGTCCCGTCATGCGCTCCGCCCTCCGGTCGCTCCATTCGTCCATTTCGCCCCGTTTGTCCCGATCCCGAACGGGATCGTCCATCGGGTCCACTGTTTCGACGGGTAGAAATCTGCTACGGCGCGGCCGGTTTTGTTGGCGGTGACGGGGATAGTCATGGGTATTCGGGTGATCGCGGAAGTCGGCTGCAACCACAAGGGTGATATGCAGATCGCCAAGGACATGATCCGCACCGCGGCCGTCTATGCCCGCGCCGACGTGGTGAAATTCCAGAAGCGCAACAACCGCGAACTGCTGACCGACGAGCAGTATCGCACGCCGCATCCGAACCCCGCCAATGCCTATGGCGATACCTACGGCGCGCACCGCGAGTTCCTCGAATTCGACGTCGCGCAGCATGCCGAACTGATGGCCGAATGCGCGCTCAACGGCATCGGCTATTCCACTTCGGTGTGGGACGTGACGTCCGCGGTCGAAATGGCCTCGCTCAAGCCCGCGCTGCTCAAGATCCCCTCCGCCTGCAATCTCCATTTCGAGATGCTCGACGTGCTGGCGCGCGACTATAGCGGTGAAATCCACTGCTCGCTCGGCATGACAACGCAGGATGAGGAAGCGCAGATCGTCGACTTCTTCGAGGCACGCGGCCGTGCCAAGGACGTCGTGCTCTACGCCTGCACCTCGGGCTATCCGGTCGCGTTCGACGATATCTGCCTGCTCGAAATCACGCGACTGAAGGACCGGTTCGGCGATCGGGTGAAGTCGATCGCCTTCTCCGGCCACCATCTCGGCATTGCCGCCGATGTCGCCGCCCTGGCACTTGGCGCGCAGTGGGTCGAACGCCACTTCACGCTCGACCGCACGTGGAAGGGAACCGACCACGCCGCCTCGCTCGAACCCGACGGCCTCCGCCGCCTGGTCCGCGACCTCCGCGCCGTCGAAGGCTCGCTCAAGTACAAGGCTAGCGAGATCCTCCCCGTCGAACAGGTCCAGCGCGACAAGCTGAAGTGGCGCGCCAAACCGAAGTCCGTCGCCGCCGCCTGAGCTGGAGGCGACGACAGCTTCGTTCTTGAGTCTGACCGCTCGCTAGGGTGGCTGGAATGCGCTGCCGTCACCCACCCTCGATCGGGCGTGTGACGAGAGAGGATGCCGCAATGTCGATCTTTAACAAAGTACGTCGACTTGGCTTGATCGGCTCACGTCAACCACTCCAGTTTCCGGGCTTCCTCGCGCACCGGATCGGAGCGGAACGTGCGTCCCGCCGTGCAAAAGCGGGTGCGGGCTACTTCAGTCACTATGCGGGTTGGCATGGCAATGCCGGCGACGTCATGATCGTTCATGCGCAGCATGCGCTTTTTGCGAGTCGGTTCGGTGAGACCCCGTGGGTGAACGAGGATCATAAGAAGCTGGTTCGCGTAGAGGACGTTGAGCGGATCAATCGCGACGCCCGAGCGGTCGTCGTCGGTGGAGGCGGCCTCTTACTACCGGACAGACACCGGCCTTTCCCGAATGTGGACAGTGATTGGCTGTGGAACATTCCGCTCGCGACGCTGAAGCGGCTTCGTCGGCCCCTGCTGGGTTTCGCCATCGGTTACAACCGAATGGAGGTTCAGGACGATTTCTTCCCGTCTTTTCGGAAACACATTACGGAAACTGTCGAAAGATCCGCCTTCTTCAGCGTGCGTAACCGAGGTAGCTTGGAAAAGCTAAGCGATTACTTGCCCCCGACGGTAGCGGACAAAATCGTCATTCAGCCATGTCCCACCAATGTGATGTCGCTGATCCGACCGGATTCATGGTCCGCAAAACGCGACCCGAACGTGAAAGCGGTCGTGTTCGTGCTTTTCATGGGCTTCAAGAAACTCGGCATCGTCGAAGATCGCGACCAGATCCGGCGGATCGCGCGGCAGGCCAAGCGCATGGCGGCGAACGGGTGGGAAATCCATATCGCAACCCACACGGTCGACGAACTCGCGGCGCTGCCGGCCTTCGTCGAGGAGCGGGTCATGTTCTCGCATCGCATGATGGACATGATGTCGCCGGCAGATATCGTCCGCTATTACCGCTCAAAGACACTCGTCATTGGAATGCGTGGCCATGGCGTCATGCTTCCGTACGGCATCGGGGTACCGGTCATGGGCATTATCAATCACGTTAAGGTCCGATATTTCCTCGAGGAAGTCGGCCTTGACGAGCTGGCGGTTCCGCTTCGCGATCCGAACATGGAGGATCGGATCAATGAACTGGTAACGGCGTTCGAGCAAAACCGGCAGGCGATGTATGACCGCATTGATATCGGAAAGCAGCATCTGTGGCGAACGACACACACCAATATGGAAGCGTTGCGGCCTTACTGCGCAAATTGATCACGGTGACCCGGCCTGGCCGCCGATGGTCTGCCGCCAGGCCGTTCTGATCGACAGTATCGAAACGACCGCCGCAAGACAGAGTATCGCGGCCAGCATCCGGAGGCCGAGCGACCAAGCGGCAAAGGGTATGAAATGCCATTCGGTAAATAGCGCGCAGAAAAGGGTTACTAATGCGCAAACTAGGCCGATCCGCACAAGATCATGGCCGCTGCTGTGAACCCGTCTGGTCACCGTGACCGTGACGACGAAGATGATCATGTTGACCGCTACGCCGACCATCGTCGCGCCCGCCGCGCCAAATCGCGGGATCACGAAAAAATTGGCCACGACGCCAAGCATCGATGGCACGAGTGTGATCACGCTCGCCAAGTCCGGGCGTTTCAGAAACAACAGCTCCTTCGTAAACTGGAGCGTCAACCCGCCGAAGAACGCGATCAGCACGAACCACGATGCCAGCCCCGCGGCAGATGCGTAGCTTGGTGGGGCCAGGATGTGGATCAATTCGGGCACCACTGCAATGGTAGCAAGCGAGATGCCCGCCAGCCCCGCAGTGATCAGGCTGTCCATCGCCACAAGCCGCGGCAACACCACATCGCCGCACCTCCGTTGCTCGTAATAATAAGGGAGGTACGCGGAATTGACGCTGCCCATCAGGATGGCGAGCGGCGCCATTCCGCTTGCCGCGACTTGGTAAATTGCCAAGTTTGACATTGAAATCGAGCGCCCGACCATGATCCGGTCCGCCATCCGCCGCAACCACGTGGACGCGCTGATCGGAATGCTCGCAATGCCGTATCGTAGCGCCGCCCGGCTAACGCTCCAGTCCAGCCCGGCGAGCGTCCCGTACTGCCGAACGAACGCGATCGCGCCGATTATTGCCACGATCACCGCGCCTACCAGATATCCAACGATCGGCCCGACCGCTCCCCAATCCGACAGGACCAGCACCGCGCCCATTGCGGACTGCAGAATCGTCTGGCCGATCTGGATCTTGGAAAACAGGAACGGGTTATGCGTCGACCGTGCGATCTCCAGGTTGAACGCCACGATCGCCTGCACCGCGGAACAGCCGAGCAGCAGCGGCACGAACGGCCAGGTCGGCACCATCCCCGCACCCAGCCACTGCCACCCGGCCATCAGCGGCCACGCCAACCCCAGCGACACGCCGAACGCCACCCCGATCCGCGTCAGGAACCCGACCGTCAGGAACCGCCCGATCCCGTCGCTGCCGGCATGATCCCAGTACAGCCGAGTCGTCGCACTCCCGATCCCTAGGTCCCCGACGATCAGCAACGCGTTCAGCACCGTCATGCAGAACCCCCAGATCCCGAATTCATGGGGGGTCATCGTCCGGGTGTAGAGTGGGGTCAGGAAAAACGGGAACAGCCGGTTGAGCAGCGTGCCACCCAGATAGACCGAACTGTTCGACGCCAGCCGACTGCGACGCAGGCGACCCAGCAAGTGCTGCGCCACGCTCAAGACACGCATCGCGGACCCGTCGGGCAACCAGCTTCAGGCCATGCGGCCAACCGGTCGCGGGCCGGAGCATGATCAGGCATGACGGCAATGTCCTCCGGTGGGAGATAGGGCGCCCCGTTCCCTATGCGCGTGGTCCCGTGTCGTCCAGCGCCGCCGTCGCTCCGGCGGTCGCACGGGCGCGGCCGGCCCCTTGCTGCGGCGCGCGTGGTGTGTAGAAAACCGGGGACAGATCCGGAGACTGGATGCACATCAAATACCGCCCCGACATCGATGGTCTCCGCGCCGTCGCGGTCGGTGCGGTCGTGCTGTTCCACGCGGGGTTCGTGGCCTTTTCCGGCGGTTTTATAGGAGTTGACGTCTTTTTCGTCATTTCCGGCTACCTCATCGGCCGCGCGCTGTTCGCCGATGCCGATGACAACCGCCTCTCGATCGCGCGTTTCTACGAACGGCGTTTCCGCCGCATCCTACCGGCATTGCTGGTCGTGATTACGGTCACGCTGGTGGTTGCCTCATTTGTCCTGTTGCCGTCCGAACTGGTCAGCTTCAGCAAAAGCATGGTCGCTTCCACGCTGTTCGGCGCGAACTTCTATTTCCAGGTCACCCAGAATTATTTCGGCGGCGTACCGCTGTCGAAACCGCTGCTCCACATGTGGTCGCTGGCGGTGGAGGAGCAATATTATCTCGTCTGGCCGATCGCGGTACTGCTGCTCTACCGATTCGGGCTCACCCGCTGGCGCACGCCGCTGATCGCCCTCGCGATTATTCTGTCGCTGACCGCGGCCGAACTTATGCTGGGCTACTCACCCAAGACATCGTTCTACATGCTCCCGGCTCGCGCCTGGGAACTGCTCGCCGGCGCGATCATCGCCACCGGGGACCTACCCGCGGTCCGGCGCCGCACGCTCGCCGAGGCGCTCTCTGCACTCGCGCTCGCACTCATCCTCGCGCCCGTCGTCCTCTATACCGAGACGATCCGTTTCCCGGGGCTCAGCGCGGTCCCGCCCGTCCTCGGCACGGCCTTGCTCATCCACATCGGCCAATCGGTGCAGAGCCGGACGCATCGTTTGCTGTCGCTCCCGCCGTTCCTGTTTATCGGCCTGATCTCCTACTCGCTCTATCTCTGGCACTGGCCGATCTTCTCGCTCCATTTCATCGTCGCCCAGCGGGACGCGACCACGGCTGAGGCCATCGCGATGCTCGCGCTGTCCGTCCTCGTCGCTTGGGGCTCATGGCGCTTCATCGAGCGGCCGTTTCGCCGGCCTGTGCCGGACAGAGCGCCCCGCCGGACGATTGCGGTCCTGCTTGCCTCAGCGTTCGCCCTGTTTGCTGTCGCGGGTGCCGGCCTCGCCATCGTCGCGCTTCGCGGCCTACCACAACGCCTGCCCTCCGCCGCGCGGTTCGTTGATCGGCAACGAACCCAACCGCCCGAAATCCAGCTTGGCTGCATGTTCCAGGGCGAGCTCCGCCCCGACGCCGTCTCGCGCTGTTTCGAGCGTGTTAGGCGTGATCCGCGGGGCAAGATCGTGCTCTGGGGCGATTCGTTCGCGCGCCATCACATCGACGTCCTGTCGCCCCGCATCCGCGCGATGGGGCTGGTCCCGGTCAGCTTCATCGCCACGGGCTGCCTGCCGACCCCTGGGGTGGACGCCACGTTCGGCAGGGGTCGCATCGACGCCCGCTGCGGTGAATTCTCGAACCGGGTTGCGGCGGAATTGGCAACGATGCCCGGTCTGCGCGGTGTCGTCGTCGGTGCGCGCTGGTCCAACCTTGCGGGCATCGATTTCCCCGGCGGGGTCCGTGATCCGACCGCGCGCTACCTGATGCCTCACGGCACCGACATCCGCACCCTCAACAACTCCATCGGGGCGCTCTCCTCCGCGCTCTCCGCAATCGCGGCGGCGATGGACCGCCGAGCCGTCCCGACCACCTTCATCGACGAGCCACCACGCTATCCACGCAGCGCCAAGGGCTGCATCGCCCGTGCGATGTGGAGTAGCCGCCCGCTTGGCATCTGCGGCTCCGACATCGTTGAGCAGCGCAGGTTCCGCACGCCTACTGTCCGCATCTTCGACGCCGCGCTGGCCGCCTCGCCGCGGATCACGCGCTACGATCCGCTGTCGCTGCTCTGCACGCCGCGCTGTATTCCGTTCCAGTCCGGCCACCTGCTCACCTACGACTATGATCACCTCACCCGCGCCGGCAGTGCGGTCGCGCTGCGCGGGTTCGTCCTGCCCGTCAGCCCGCCTCGCGCGCCCCGGAATGACCCCGCCGGTACAGCAGCGCGACCAGGAACAGGAACTGCAGGAACACCGGCGGATAGATCAGCGCCGCGTCCAGGCACGCCACCACCAGATAGGCGATGATCCCGGCCAGCGCGGATCGCCGCAGCGCGGACAACCGCGACAGCGACGCCAGCCCGTACCCGACCGGAAAGAACAGCACCGCCAGCGCCAGCAACAACCCGATCACCCCCAGGCTCTGCAACAGCCCTAGATACAGGATCTCGTGGACCCGCACCTCGCCCGATCCGAACAGCGTGATCTGCAACCCCAGCCACTGATAATCGCGGTGCCCCAGCGTCGGATCGATCAACCGGTCCGGTGTCCAGCCGATCACCGGCAGCAGCAGGATCAGCAGCCCGGCCAGCGCGATCCCCACCGTCCAGCCGAAGATGTTGGTGACCCGGATCAGCCGCAACGCCATCATGATGCCGAGCACGCAGACCAGCCCGAACCACGCCGTCCGGCTCAGCGTCAGGATGATCGCCAGGCACATCAGCACCGTCCACATCCGCGACTTCGTCACATGCACGAACAGCGGCATCAGCATCAGCAGGCAGACGCCGCAGACATTGCCGTTGTTATACGTCGACACCAGCTTCATCAGGCTGCCGCGCCGGTTGTTCTTGCCCAGGATCTCGCCCGCATCGGCCGCATTCACCGTCAGGTACGGGACCTCGATGAAATGCGTGAACAGCGCATAGGACAGGAAATTCAGGATCCCCCAGCCGAGCAAGAACACGACGCACCATTTCAGCACGGCCGCGATCTGCCGCTCGGTCAGCGCCTCCAGATAGCTCGAAAACACGATCAGCGTGACCAGCGGCAGGATCAGGAACAGCGCGCCATAGGTCAGCAGCACGACCGGCGCACCGGCGCCGCTCTCGATGCGGTACAGCGTGAACAGCCCGAGCGGCAGGAACAGCGCCAGGAAATGGAACGCCGCCACCGGGGAAATCGCCGGCCGGCGGATCAGCCCGATCAACCCGAGCGGCGCGATCAGCCCGATCAGCATATAGCCGAACGTCAGCGGCACACCGCCCGCCGCGATCCCGCCCTTCGGCAGCGCGACGTTGAACAGCATCAGCAGAAGGAACCCGGCGAAGATCAGCGGATGCCCGGCGGCCGGCGCGGCCGCCGGGCCCGACGAACGCCAGTCGCGCGGGTCCACGGTCTGCCGATACTGGGGATAAGAGCTTGCCACCTGCTGCGGTCTCCGGCGGTTTCACGCGGACTAATCCATCGCGCCACGCCGCGCCAGCGCCTTCCCCCGCCCGACGGAGTGGCGGGCGGGCGCAGCGATCGGTCACCCTGCCCCGATCCGGCGCCCGCCCGCTATCGCGCGGCGACGGGCGCGATATCCTGGCACATAGTCCGGCGACCGCGACCGAAGGGAAGCGCATGATGCACGACGTCCCCCTCGACCTCAGTCCAAACATCGACCGGCGCCACCTGCTGGCGCTGGCTACCGGGGCCGGCACGCTGGCGCTCCTCCCCGCGCCGATCGCCGCCGCCGCCGCCGCGACGGGCGAGAATGCCGACTGGCCCGCCTGGGCCCCCCCGCGCGCGCAACTCTACGCCCGCCTGGCACAGCTCGGGCTGACGAAGGGCCGCGACCTGCGCAGTTTCGGCGCGGTGATGGACGGCCGCGCGGACGACAGCGACGCGGTCGAACGCGCGCTCGCCTCCGGTGTGGCCGCAATCCGCCTGCCCGCGCTGCCCGCCGGGGCCGCGCTCCGCCTCACCCGCCAGATCCGGATCGACCGGCCCGTCGCGATCCTGGGCGAAGGGCCGCGTTCGCTGATCCGCTACGAAGGGCGCGTGCCGCACGCCTTCCTCGCAATGCCGCAGGGCGACGATCCGGCCCGCTTCCTCACCGGCGTCCACATCGACAATCTCGCGATCGAACGGCCGCCACCCTTCAAACCGCTCGGCGTACTGCTCCAGGGCTATAATCTCCGCGACGTCTCGGTCACGCGCTGCACCACACGGCGGATGGGCACGCTGACGGTCCAGCATCTGCGCGAAAAACTGCGGCTGATCGACTATCGCGGGGCCAAGCCCGACGTCGATCCCGCGGTCGCCGGCGGTTTCTCCGCCACCCGGACCGACGATCTGTCCGACCGCATCTTCGTCTACGACAACCGCGTCGATGCCGGCAGCTACGCGTCGAAGGTCGTGCGGTTCGATTTCGCGTCGCGCGTCGCGGTCGTCGGCAATATCGGCCGGTTCGCGAACATCAGCTGGTGGGGCGGTGCCGCGCGCTGGAACCAGGGCGGCGCGATCGGCTTCCTGCGCCGCGCCCGCGACATCTACGTCGCGGACAACCGGCTGTCGGGCGCCAACGGCGGCGTTTACGGCAACAATGGCGACGGCATCCTCGTCGTCCGCAACGACGTGCGCGACATGCTCGATGTCGGGATCGATTTCGAAGGCTGCTTCAACGCGGTCGCGGCGAACAACAGCGTCACGAACGCGGGCAATTTCTGCTTCGCCACCTTCTATGCCGCGAAGAACATCTTGTTCCGCGACAATGTCGGCGTGCAGGACGGGTCGGCCGCCCGGCTCGCCGCCGCCTGGGCCACGCGCGGCTACGGCAAGAGTACCGGCCGTGCGCTGTTCGCGCTGCGCAGCGCCGGCTTCTCGCGCGGGGACGGCGCGGTCGACGTGGCGTTCGTCCGCAACCGCTTCCGCTGGACCGGCGCGACCGGGTTCGGCACCTGCCTGCCGAGCTATTTCGATCGGCTGCGGGTCGAAGGCAACATCTTCGAAAATGTCCGTTGCGACCTGTCCTACGGCCGCACGCGCATGCTGGCGATCCGCGACAATCAGCTGCGCTTCGACCGGGCGGGCGAAACCCCGGCCGCGCTGCTCGGCGGCGGCGCGCTGCGCACCATGATCGCGGGCAACGACATCCGTGCGACGGTCGCGCAACCGCCCGGCACCGCCGCGATCCTGGTCCGCGAAACCCTGCCGCTCGAAGGGCTGGAGGTCAGCGGCAACCGCATCGCCGTCGCAACCGGCAGCCTGCCGATCGTCGTCCAGTCCCCGTCGCCCGCAACCGCGCTCGTCGCCGGCAACCGCACCGACGCGCTCTACGCCGCCCGCCCGGCCGCCATCCGCGGCGACCGCAACCTTACCGCCGCCGGCGCGCCAGTCCGCGCGCAACCGCTGCCGCCCGTCTATCGCCCGGTCGTCCCGCCGCCCGCGCCCGCCTCGACCGAAACCCCGGCGGCGGCCCCGCCGTCCGACGATCCAACGGGCTGATCCGCCCGGCGTGCGCCCTGCGTCGCGACGATCCAGATCACCCAGGGCCACACGATCGTGTGCAAGACGTCCTTTCCCGAGTCGCGCCACAGCCAAGCCGGGATCACCGGCCAGTGATGGTACAAATCGAACAGTTCGTTAACCACGACCAGCATGGTCACGATCACCGGCGGCCAGACCGACGCGAGTCGCCGCGGCGCGCACAAAATGGCGAAAACAAACACCATCATGCCGCCATGAACGTGGATCAGCGAACGTTCGGCGGCCCCTGATGGGACAATCACCGCCTTGATCGCCTCCCACATATTAATCATATTGGTCACGTAACGTTCCCCGCAAACCGTGCCGAATTCAAGCTATCCCGTTGATATTGAACCCATCATTGTCAACGGGGATCGACAAGCTGTTACGGTGTCAAGCGGACTGGCCATGAATTAGACGAAAATATTGTGTCCAACGCATTTTTCTGGCATGTCTTCCCGCATAAAACCTAGGTTTCAGGGGAATTTCGCCGTGACGTTCAGGAAGCTCATGCTCAGCGCTGCGGCGGCGTCCCTCGTCGTCTCCACCACCGCAATCGCCGCGGCACAGCCCGCGCCCGCCCGCGCCGTGACGGAACGACCCTTCGCATCCCGCGTATCCGAAGTCCGCAAGGACTCGCTCGCCAGCAGCGGCCTCACCCGCCGCGCGGGCACCGTCGTGCAGGACGAGAACGGCCTGTTCGGTTCGAACTCCTGGTTGTTCGTCCTGCTCGGCGTCTCCGCATTCGCGCTCCTCGCGATCATCGTCGCATCCGCCGACGGCGACAACGATTCCGATACGCCGACGCCGACGCCGACGCCTACACCCACTCCGACTCCGACGCCGACACCTACTCCGACACCAACACCTACTCCGACACCAACACCTACTCCGACACCAACACCTACTCCGACACCAACACCTACTCCGACACCAACGCCTACTCCGACGCCAACTCCCACTCCGACGCCGACCCCTACTCCGACGCCAACGCCAACCCCTACTCCGACGCCAACTCCCACGCCGACCCCAATCAGCCCGGCCTGACCCGGAGCCATTTCGGGCATCGATTGCCGGCGATCCGGGCGGGGCGTCGCCGTTGCAACCGGGACATGGTCCGCGCTAAGAACCCGCTGAGCGGGGAAGCGCGGACCGGCGACCAGCCATGTCGGGCGCCTCGACCGTTCGCGGCCGCGATGGAGGCAAGTCTTGATCGCGCCCCCGGACGGCCCCTTTCACCTCTGCATCGTCGGCGGCACGCCCACATCGCGCGGCGGGGTCGAAATCTTTACCGAACGGGCGGATGCGGCGGTCGCGCTCTGCCGTCCCGACTGGCGGCTGACCACCCTCCCCGCGCAAACCGCGTTCCTCCGCCCCGCCCGGTTTCCCGGCTTCCTGCGCGCGCTCGCCACGTTCGTCCGCGCCGCGCGCCGCGACCGGGTCGATCTGCTCTGGCTCCAGGCGTGTAACCTTCCCGACCTCACCTATCTGCTGCTCGCCCGGCTGCTCCGCGTGCGCGTCCTCGTCACCCCGCACCTCGGCGCGAACAGCCAGCTGCAACGCACCGCCCCACTCCGCCACATCCTCCGCCATCTGCTCGCCCGGGCGGACCGGCTGGCCCTGCTGTTCGACGGGCAGGACCGCGAGATCGCGCTCCCCCCGCACGTCCCGCGCTCGGTGATCCGCACCCTGCTGCCGCGCGGTGCGCTGCGCCCCGCCGCCCCCATGCCCGACCGCGGCCCGGCGATCCGGCTTATCCACGCGGCACGGCTGTCGGAGGGCAAGGGCAGCTTCCGCTTCGTCGCGCTCTGCGCCGAACTGAAGCGCCGCGGCCTGCCCTTCATCGCGCAACTCGTCGGCACCGCGGACGAGCCGACCACCGCACGCCTCCGCGCAGACATCGCCGCCGCCGATCTCGGCCCCGCCTTCACCTGGGCCGGCTGGATGGCGGAGGCCCCGCTGCTCGAACAGCTCCGTGCCGCCGACGTCCTCGTCCACCTGTCCGTCCTCGACAGCTATCCGCTGATCGTCCTCGAAGCGATGGCATCCGGTGCGCTCCCGCTCGTCACCGACATGGCCGGCATGGCGGCGATGGTTGCGCATGGCGACGGTCATGTCGTCCCCGATGACAATGCCGTCACCGCCGCCGCGGACTGGCTCTGGGCGCAGGATCCGGTCGCGCTCCGCCGCCGCGGCGTCGCGCTCGGCCACCGCGTCCGCACCGATTACGACTGGCCGGCCTGCGTCGCCACGCTCGCCGACGCGATCGCGCTCATGCCCGCTCGGCGGGGCTGAACTCCACCGCCGGCAACGCCCGCGTCGGCGGCACGCGCGACCGGCACAGCCCGCGGATCAGCCCCACTGCGATCACGTTCCACTGGCACAGCGAATACAGCCCCAGCGCGATCCCGCCGCGCCGCACCGACAGATAGCCGAGCGGCACCAGCACCAGCACCGGCAGCGCGATCGGGGCAGCCACCCCGGCCGCGATCAGCGCCGCCCACCACAGCAGGATCACCAGCCCGTGGCGCAGATGCCCCAGCCGGCGCAGCACCAGCGGCAGGTGCGGCCGGCCCAGCGCCCCGCGCAGCACCTCGCCCGCCCCGCTGGCATAGCCCGACACCAACCGGCGGAGCAGCAACCGGTACCCGCTCCCCCTATGCCCGTGATGATCGACCGCCGGCATGTTGAGCCGGACCAGCGTCCCGCCCCGCAACGCCAGCCGCACCGCCAGGTCCAGCTCCTCGAACGCATGCAGGTTGCGATCCGCGAAGTAACCGACGCGGCGGATCGCCGACACCCGGTACACACCGCCGCCGTCGAGCCGGTCGACCGGCCCGGCGCGACGATGCGCCTCGCCCTCCGCCGCCTTCGCGCGGATCTGGAACTCCGCGGTTTCCAGGTTGCGCTCGATCACGCGGCCGCCCACCCCCGCCACGTCCGGATGCGCCGCCAGATACGCCACCGCCGCCGCGACGAAACCGGGCTGCAACGTCATGTCCCCGTCGATCAGGCAGAAATACTCGCCCTCCGCATATTGCCACGCCAGCTGCGCCCCCGCCCCGCACGACCGGTCGCCCGGGTCCGCCAGCTGCACCGTCCGCACGCCCTGCGCCGCGCATGCCCGGCCGATCGCCACCGTCGCATCGCTCGATCCGCTGTCGGCCAGCACGACGCGGCCACCGAACGGCGCCACCGCCGCGCACGCGCTGTCGATCGCCGCCGCGATATGCGCCGCCTCGTTCAGCGCCTTGATCCCGACCGTAATCGTCATGCGGCAGTCCCGCTCTCCGGCATCAGCGCACGGCGTCCCTCGCGCAGGACCAGGATCGTCACCACCGCTTCCCCTGCCAAGATCCCCAGGATCGACCATATCGGCGCCGCGACGATCAGCAACAGCGCAACCGACGCCAGCGAAACCGCCGACGACCACAGGCTGGCCATCGCCAGCGGCCGGAACCGGCCGATCGCCTGCAACAACGTCCCCTCCGGCACCGACAGGATGCGCAGCAACGCGGTCGCCAGCCACAATGTCGTCGCCACTGCCAGATGCGCCCGGTCGTAGCTGCCCGGATAGATCAGCCCGGGCGACACCACCAGGATCGCCGCATTCGCCGCCGCCACCGCTACCCACCCGGCGATCAGGATCGCGCGGAACAGCCGAGTCGCGCGCTGCGTCGCTGCCCGCTGCCCCGGCTGCAACGCCTGTGCCAGCCGCGGCCGTTCATATTCGACGATCGCGTTGGTCGCGACCGCGATCGGCCGGATCAGCAGCGCGCTGGCCGCCAGCGGCGCGAACGCGCCCGGCCCCAGGAACAGCGTGATCAGATAGGCGTGGACGTTCGCGGTCATCTCCGTCGTGGCGACGCCCAGTAAGGACCAGCGGCCATGCTCGCGCCACACCGTCGGATAGGCCGCCAGCCGGCGCGGATCGGCCAGCTGGCGGATCCGCCGCGGGTCGCCGTGCACGAACGGCAGCAGCCCCGCCCCCGCCGCCACCGCCAGCGCGGCGTAAGCGGTATCCGCCGCGGGCGCATGCTCGAACCAGATCACCCCGATCCCACCCAGCAGCCCGAGGCCATAGACGATGTCGGACGCCATCGCGCGCAGCGGCCGGTGAACCGCATAGGCCAGCGCTCGGCCGAAGAACCGCACGATCGCCAGCCCGCCGAACGCGCCGAACAGCAACGCCGTCCGCCACCCGTCGCCCAGCATCCACGCCAGCGCCGCGAACACCGGCATCGCCGCCACCGCCCCCAGCAGGCTCGCCGCCGTCAGCGACCGCAGCATCGCCTCGCGCGTATCATTCACCGGCCCCTCGGACGGCAGCGGCCCGCCCGCCAGCAACAACGGCAAAGGCGCGCAGAACAGCGCAGACCACAACGCCCAGCTCAACTGCGCGACGATCAGCAGGAACGAATAACGCCCGAACGTCGCGGGCTCCAGCGTGCGCAGCAGCCCGATGGATAGCAGGAACTGCGTCCCCGCCACGCCCACCGGCCCGACCAGCGCCATGCCGTACCGCATCAGGTCGCGCAGGACCGGCGTCCCGGGCAGCACGGCGGCTCGGACGTCCGGCCCGGCATCGGATGGTGACGGTGGTAGGATCGCCGCTCTCCGCTTGCCCGCTGCCCGCGACCGAACTGTGGCCACCCTGCGTGCCATAAGACAGCGCGTCGCGCACGTCGATAAAGCGGTCCGTGCGCCCGCCGCGCGCCAGCGCCCACCCGCCCCGATCGCGATTGCCACGGCCATGCCGCTATGCCATGCGCTTGACCGGACGATGCCGCGCGCCAGCGCGATCGAGGGGGTAAGCCAGATGCGCTTCGGAACAAGTATCTTGATCGGCGGTCTCGCTGTTATATCTGCTTGCGCCTCCGGTGGGAATGAAATCGTTTCGTCGGGCGCGCGATACGCCCCGCCAGACGCCTCGTTGGAGGATTACCGGCTCGGCATTGACGACCGGGTTCGCATGACGGTGTTCAGCCAGCCGGAGGTTTCGGGTGAGTTCGCGGTAGGCGCCGATGGCGCTCTGGCTCTGCCGTTGATCGGCCGCGTTCCAGCCTTGAGCAAGACTGTTTCGGAGGTGGCGGCGGAGGCGCAACGCTTATTTGGCGACGGCTATCTGCGCGATCCTCGCGTTAGCATGGAGGTCATTACCTTTCGTCCCTTCTTCATAATGGGCGAAGTGACGCAGCCCGGGCCTTACCCCTACACAGTAGGCCTAACCGCGCTTAACTCAATCGCGGTTGCTCGTGGATACACTCCCCGTTCCGACCGCGCTGTTGTTGGCATTCGCAGAAGCGGGGAGGCAGAGGAGAAGATATACAAAGTTACGCCGGAACTCCGCATCTACCCTGGCGATACAGTACGGGTGCAGGAACGGTTCTTCTGATGAAGGGCGTATTGAATATGGGCACTTTCAATCCCGACTTTCTAATATGCTATAGTAGTTCGGGACTTTCTGCTTGAGTATGAAGTGCGACCTGAACATACGGAGGCATGGGCGTGTACATGATATTTATGACGCACCCGACACCGTTTTGCACTTCTGGAAACCCGAGACAATATTCAGTTCTCTGATTATTGGCGGCCGCAGAGTGCCAAGATCGCGCGACTACTATGTGAAGGCCTTTTGCCGGGCAGCTTTTGTTGCAATACCGGCACTTTGGCCATCAATCTCCGTTGCGCAGGTCGGCGAGGAACTACTTACACGCCCAGCGGTACCAAGTGGTTTCGATCGTGGCCGCAATATTGCCGTGACTGAACGAGCACGGACCGATTATGACCCGCTTGGTATCGATGTTCGTTCGTTCCGCGTAATCTCAGCCTTGGAGCTGGGAATTGGTGGGACCAACAATACCTACAGCGAGGCAAATAACCCGCGCGCTGCTTTATTTAGCTATGCCTCACCTTCCGTTACCGCCGCGTCACTCTGGTCACGTCACTTCTTGCAGTTTCAAGCAGCTGGCCGCTTCGTCCGATACATTGATCAGAGTCCAAGAAACGAAAATACGTGGAACTTAGGATTAAGTAGTCGTATTGATCTTGGATCTTCTCTAAAGATAGAAGGTAGATTACTTCGAGCTCGTAGTGTCGAAGGATTTTTCTCTGGTGACGTTGAAGCGGATATAGCTGCTCTTTCGCGTATTGATACTTACTACGGTATTGTACGTGGAACTTACTCGCTTGGACGAACGCGCGTAATATTGTCAGCCGACCACTCCGATGATCGGTATGGATCTATTCGCTTCCAGGACGGAGCTGAAAGAGATCAATCCGGCCGCGACAGGGGCGTCAGCCGGCTAACTGCACAGTTAGATTACGCTCGCACGCCAAGCGTCTCATTGTTTGCACAGGCACGAATTGCTCGTAACGACTTCGTGCGACCCTTGGCTCCAGCCGCGCCAGAACGGGACTCCACTGGATATCGAGGCTTAATAGGCGTTAATTTCGACCTTGCTGGCCGTGCTCGTGGCTCGATTGGGGCCGGTTATATTATTCGCGACTTTGATTCGCCAATATATAATGGCGTCAAGGGCTTGTCGGTTGAAGCTCGCATCGAATTGTTCCCAGACGATCTTTCAACTTACACGATCGATGTTAGTAGGTCAATTGGAGACTCAAGTTTTGGAAACGGGGCGCCATATTTTGATAGCCGTTTTACTTTGCGCTTGGACCGTGAAATTCGTCGTAATCTCATAGGCAACGTCTCGGCAAGTTACTCAGTAATAGAATATCAGGATCTACCGAGCCTTGGTGCGGAGGGCTATCAATTTGCACTCGGGGCACGTTATCTTTCCACGCGACGAGTCCGCTTGGATTTTGCCGCGCGTTACTCAGATCGCTCGACTCGAAGTGGCACAGTGGGTTACAGGGTCGGAGAGTTACGGGGACAGTTCGGGATCGTGCTGCAGCGGTGAAAAAGTCGACCCGAGTTTGTGATTTGGCCGTTAGCAGGACGTAGAACAATGGAAATTGGACAGGACATTGAGGACCGAAATGCTCGGCTAGCGGACGTTATCGCTCTTGTTCGTGAAACAATCCGCCGGCGATGGGTTACCTTACTCGCGGTTTCGGCAGTTGTATTTATCCCCGCGACCATTTACATAATGCGATTAAGTCCGATTTTCCAGGCAACTGCTCGGATGCGCATTGATCCGTCCCGTAATCCACTTTCGAACGTCAATACGGGAACCGGAGCCGAACCCTCGTCCTCCACAATTGATACTGAAGCCTCGGCGATGAACTCCATCGCACTTGCTCGAGCTGTTGTGCGTAAACTAAAGCTCGTCGAGAGCCCGCTATTCAACTCGGCTTTGAGAAATAGTGATTCTGCCCTTCTTTCGACATCGGCGGAACGTGAGGCGAAGGTTGCTTCGACTGTACTCTCCAATCTGTCTGTATCACGTGAAAAACTCACCTACGTCTTAGATATCAAGTATCGGTCTCCTGACCCGGTGATTGCAGCGCAGGTTGCAAATGCAATTGCAGAAACATACATCGACTCACGCGTAGCCGACAAGGCCAGCACCGCCAGCCGTCAGGGCGAATGGTTCGACAAGCGGCTTGACGATCTGGGCCAACAAGTGATGGCTGCCGACGCTCGCGTTGCCCAATTTCGTGCTCAGGCAGGTATTGTTGGTAGTGATCCGCTGGGTGATGGTGGGACTATTGTTGATCAACAAATTGCGCCGCTAACCGGCACAGTTGCCTCCGCTGAATCCGACGCTGCTGCTGCAAGATCTAACTTAGCCGCCGCACGTGGCCAAGTTAGTCGCGGCGGCCTCGATGCCGTTTCGGAGGTTCTCGGCTCTGCTGTGATCGGCGATCTTAGACGGCAACGGGCAGAAGCTTTGCGGGATCAAGCTTCGGTGGGGATAAAGTTTGGTCCAAAACATCCTGAGACTATGCGTGTGCATGACCAAATCTCGTCGCTCGACAGCCAAATTCAGGCCGAATCGCGCCGGATCGTGAACTCGCTTCAAGCTACGTCCGCTGCCGCAGAAGCACGTGTCTCTAGCTTGCGCGGCTCTCTGAACGATCTCCAGAACAGACGCGAGCGCGACTCCCGCGCCGCGGCGCTGGCATCTAGCTATCAACGAGAGGCTGCTGCAAAGCGAGCGTTGTACGAACGGATGTCCCAACTTTCGCTAGGCAGCACCCAAGCAGCGCAGGTTTCGTTGTCGCAGGCGGCAATTATCGATCACGCAGACGTACCGACCGGCCCAGTTTCTCCGAACAGGCCGCTACTCTTGGCACTGGCCGGCATCGTTGCGCTGATCGCGGGCGCGGGCACGATCGGCGCCCTCGAGATAACCTCGGGTGGCATGCGCACAGCGGAGGAAGTTCGGGAACAGCTTGGCGTTCCAATCCTAGCAGCCATCCCGAACGAAAAGGTGCAAAACCCCGCCGATATCCTGATCGATCGGCCCACCTCCTTCTTTGCCGAATCGCTCCGCATCGCCCGCGCCAGCATACTCGGCGTCCGCGATCAGGCCCCGCCACACGTCATCGCCTTCACTTCGGCACTGCCGAGCGAGGGCAAGACGACGACCGCGCTCGCGTTCGCCCGCACGCTCGCCGCGGCCGATGCCAAGACGCTGCTGATCGAGTGCGACGTCCGCCGCGCCGCGATGCGCCATCTGGTCCGCACGCCCGCCACCAGCACCGGCCTGGTCGAAGTGCTGCAGGGCAAGGCGACGCTGACCGAGGGGATCGTCCCGTCCGACGTCCCGAACCTCGACCAGCTGCTCGTGTCGGTCCCGTTCTATAGCGCCGAGGATCTGTTCGGTGGGGAGGAGATGCGGCAGATCCTCGACGCCGTCCGCGCGCAATATACCCATATCGTGCTCGATCTTCCGCCAATCCTCGGGCTGGCCGACGGCCGGTTCATCTCGGTCTTGGCCGATGCCGTCGTGCTGATCGTGCGGTGGGGCGTCACGCCCGCCGCCGCGGCAAAGGCGGCCCATTCGCTGCTCCGCAACGATGGCGGCAACACCGTCGGGGTGATCTACACGATGGTTGATTCATCGGCGGAGGTCATGGGCGGGCTCTATTATTCGAAATATTACGCGAAGAATTATTCGAAATACTACAACGCCGAATGACCGCGCAGCGGGACAGCCGGCCGATCCGGGCCGCGTCCGTCCCATCGCATCCGATGAGCGCCATGACACAGGGTAGCATGATGGTATCGCAGGGAACGGCCGCTCGCCGGGCGGGTCACCGCCGGTCGGCCGCACTGCGCCCCGCCACCGCCGCCAGAACCGCCACCGCCGGTCATCGCGGCCGCGCGCCATCGGGCGTGTCCGGTCGGTGATGCTTCCGGACACGGAAACTGTCGGCACGATCGTCGTCGGGGGGGTCACCGCATCCCGCACGTCGCGCCGCGAACTCGCCGAACGGATGGTCGCCGACACCGCCCGCGCGCACCGCGGCGAACTGGCGGTACCGCGTATCGTCACCTCGCTCAACGGGCACATCCTCGCCAAATATCATGCCGACCCGGCGTTCCGCGCGATCTTCGACGAAGCGGATCTCGTCGATGTTGATGGCATGCCGCTCGTCTTCGCCACGCGCCTGCTCTGCCGCGAGCCGCTGCGCGAACGGGTCGCCACCACCGATTTCATCCATGATGCCTGTGCCGCCGCCGCGCCCGCCGGCGTCCGGTTCTTCTTCCTGGGCGCCAAGCCCGGCGTCGCCGAACGCGCCGCCGACGCGTTCCGCGCGCTCTACCCCGGCCTGATCATCGCCGGCACGCGCGACGGTTACTTTGCCGATGCGGAGGCACCCGCCATCGTCCGGCAGATCGTCGACGCCGGCACCGACATCCTCTGGCTCGGGCTGGGCGTTCCCAAGCAGGAACAGTTCGCGATCGAGTATCGCGAGCGCCTCGCGGGGCTCGCCTGGATCCGGACCTGCGGCGGCCTGTTCGACCATTATGGCGGCAACATTCCGCGCGCGCCGATGTGGCTGCAATCGGCCGGCCTCGAATGGCTCTACCGCGCGATGCGCGAACCGGCCCGGCTCGGCCTGCGCTACATGTACACCAACCCGGCGGCGCTCTACCACCTGCTCACCAAGACCCGCGACTGACCCCGCGACGTTCAGCGCCGCGCGCGCAACCGGTCCAGCTCGCGCAACGGTCGCATCGCCAGCCCGCCCAGCGACACCGACGTCCGCTTCACATCCACCAGCGTCGCCGGCCCCGCCGCGGACAACGTATGCAGCCCTTGCGTACACGGCGCCGCACTCCCCGGCGCGACGATCCGCGCGCCCGGCGCGATCGCGCACCGCTCCCGATCCAGCGTCGGAAACGCCAGCATCCGGATCGCGCCACCATAGGTCCGCGCGCAATCCTGCACCGGCAGCTGCACGACCCCGTCGACCACGATCGCGCTCCCGCCCGGTCGCGATCCGGCGATGTCCTGCCGCACGGGATTGGCGGGATGCGGCGTCCACGGCCCGGTGATGCACTCGGCATAGGCCACATGCAGGCTCGCCAGATGATCCTGCGGCCGGTCCGCCGACGCGTAGAACAACCACCACAGCCCGTCATGGAACAGCGGCGTCGCATCGATCGCGACATGGTCCAGCTGGATCACGCACTCCCGCACCCAACGGTCTGGAAACGCCTCTGCGCGGTACAATGTCAGCCCGCCCGACTGGTGCGCCTCGGGCAGCATCCACGTCGCGCCGTCCGCCTCGAACACGATCGGGTAGGACAAATGCCACGGCTCGGCCAGCACCGGCCGCTGGTCGATCAGCCGGTACTGCGCGTCATAGACCAGGACATCGATCGTCCCGACCGCCGTCCGATACGCGAACCGCTCCACGAAGACATAGAGCCGCCCGTCGCGCCAATACCCGAACGGATCGGCCAGATAGGCCAGCCCCGCCGGCATCGGCAGCCAGTGGAGCGGATACCCGTCAAGGCTCGCGCGCCCAACGATCTCGGCCATCGGTGCCGGCACGATCACGCACCGCCACAGGTCCTTTGCCAGTTGCATCGCGCGTCCTCCCCGTCAGGCCCCGCCCGCCTCGTCGGGCCCCCACCGGGCTAACGCGCGCGCCTTGCCTCAGCCGCGCCCGATACCCTGGTAGCGCAGGCCCGCCGCCTCCACGTCGCGGCGGTGATACACGTTGCGCAGGTCGACGAGCAGCGGCGTGTTCATCGCCGCCGCGATCCGTTCCAGGTCCAGCGCGCGGAACGCGTTCCACTCGGTCACGATCACCAGCGCGTCGGCACCCTCGGCCGCCGCATAGGCGTCCTCGGCGAACTCGACATCCTTCAGCATCCGGGACGCCTGCTCCTGCCCTTCCGGGTCGTACGCCCGCACGACCGCACCGGCATCCTGCAACGCCTGGATCAGCGACAGCGACGGCGCATCGCGCATGTCATCCGTGTCGGGCTTGAACGTCAGGCCCAGCACGCCGACGCGGCGGCCGCGCGGATCGCCGCCCATCGCACGCAACACCTTGCGGCCCATCGCGCGCTTGCGGCTGTCGTTCACCTGCACCACCGCCTCGACGATCCGGACCGGCACGTCATGGTCCTCCGCCGTCTTCAGCAGCGCCAGCGTATCCTTCGGGAAACACGACCCGCCATAACCGGGGCCCGCGTGCAGGAACTTCGATCCGATCCGGTTGTCCATCCCGATCCCGCGCGACACGTCCTTCACGTCCGCACCCACGACTTCGCACAGGTCGGCGATCTCGTTGATGAACGTGATCTTGGTCGCCAGGAACGCGTTGGCGGCATATTTGATCAGCTCCGCGGTCCGCCGCCCGGTGAACATCAGCGCCGACCGGTTGAGGTAGAGCGGGCGGTAGATCGCCTCCATCACCGCGATCGCATCGGGATCCTCGGTGCCGACCACCACGCGGTCCGGCCGCTTGAAGTCGGCGATTGCCGCGCCCTCGCGCAGGAATTCCGGGTTCGACACGACCCAAGCCTTGGCGTCGGGCGCAACCTCGGCGACGATTCGCTCTACTTCGTCGCCCGTGCCGACCGGCACGGTGGACTTGGTCACGATCACCGTCGGCTTGGTCAGCGCGGCCGCAATCTCGCGCGTCGCGGCGTGGACATAGCCCAGGTCCGCATGCCCGTCCCCGCGGCGCGACGGCGTGCCGACCGCGATGAACACGGCATCGGCATCCGCCACGCCCGCGCTCAGGTCGGTCGTGAACGACAGCCGCTTGGCCGCCACGTTCGTCGCCACCAGTTCCTTCAGGCCCGGTTCGAAGATCGGCATGATCCCGTCGTCCAGCGCCGCGATCTTGGCCGCGTCCTTGTCGACGCAGATCACGTCATGCCCGAAATCGGCGAAACACGCCCCCGATACCAGCCCGACATACCCCGTCCCGATCATCGTGATACGCATATGTGCTCCATCAGTTCGGTCCGGCAGAGTTGCGGCAAACCGGTTGGCCAGGAAGTGCCGCCGGGCGCGCGCCCCACCGCGGGGGCCCGGCCCGGCGCTTGGATATCAGACCGCGCGCTGCCCGTCGGGATCGGCGACGAACCCGGCATAGACGCCGGCGATCCCGTCGCGCAGGCCGATCCGCGGGGACCAGCCCATGGCGTGCAGCTTGCCGCTGTCCATCAGCTTGCGCATCGTCCCGTCGGGCTTGGTCGGATCGGTTTCGATCTTTCCGTCGAACCCGACGATGTCGCACACCAGCTCGGTCAGTTCGCGGATCGTCACGTCGTCGCCGTAGCCGATGTTGATATGACCATCGCCCGAATACTGCGTCATCAGGAACACGCAGGCATCGGCCAGGTCGTCGACGTGCAGGAATTCGCGGCGTGGCGTGCCGGTGCCCCAGATGCCCATCGCCTCGGCCCCCGCGGCCTTCGCGTCATGCGCCTTGCGGATCAGCGCGGGCAGGACATGGCTGTTCTTCAGGTCGAAATTGTCGCCCGGCCCGTACAGGTTGGTCGGCATCGCGCTGATGTAATCGCGGCCATGCTGCCGGCGATACGCCTGCGCCAGCTTGATGCCCGCGATCTTGGCGATCGCATACCATTCGTTGGTCGGCTCCAGCGGCCCGGTCAGCAGCGATTCCTCGACGATCGGCTGCGCCGCTTCCTTGGGGTAGATGCAGCTTGAACCCAGGAACAGCAGCTTGCCCACATCGGTGCGGTGCGCCGCCTCGATGATGTTCGCCTCGATCATCAGGTTTTCGTAAAGGAAATCGGCCGGATAGGTGTCGTTCGCCAGGATCCCGCCGACCTTCGCCGCCGCCAGGAACACCGCGTCCGGCCGCTCCGCATCGAACCAGCCGCGCACCGCGGCCTGATCGCGCAGGTCGACCGTCCGGCGGTCGGTGGTCAGGACCTCGCAATCCTCCTGCGCGAGCCGCCGCACGATGGCGGACCCGACCATGCCGCGATGGCCCGCGACGTACACGCGCTTGCCCGCCAGCGCATAGACCGGGTCCGCCATGATCAGGCCCCCTTGCCGATCGGCGCGCTCTGCATGACCTTCAGATCGGCCTGCACCATCTCCCGCGCCAGTTCGCGCGAGCTGGTCGTGTGCTTCCAGCCCAGCTTGGTGTGTGCCTTGGTCGGGTCGCCGATCAGCAGCTCGACTTCGGTCGGGCGGAAATAACGCGGATCGATCTCGATCAGGCAGCGACCGGTTTCGGTGCAATAGCCCTTCTCGTCGACGCCCTCGCCCTTCCACTCCAGCTTGATGCCGACATCCTCAAACGCCCATTCGACGAACGACCGCACCATCACCGTCTCGCCGGTCGCCAGCACATAATCGTCCGGCTCGTCCTGCTGCAGCATCATCCACATGCCGCGCACATATTCCTTCGCATGGCCCCAGTCGCGCTTGGCGTCCAGGTTGCCCAGGTACAGCTTGTCCTGACGCCCCAGGCTGATCGCCGCGGCGGCGCGGGTGATCTTGCGCGTCACGAACGTCTCGCCGCGCAGCGGGCTTTCATGGTTGAACAGGATACCGTTCGACGCATGCATGCCATACGCCTCGCGGTAATTCACCACGATCCAGTAGGCATAGAGCTTCGCCGCGCCATAAGGCGACCGCGGGTAGAACGGCGTCGTCTCGCTCTGCGGCACTTCCTGCACCAGACCGTACAGTTCGGACGTCGATGCCTGGTAGAACCGCGTCGTCTTCTCGCGGCCCAGGATGCGGATCGCCTCCAGCAGGCGCAGCACGCCGATGCCGTCCGCGTTCGCGGTATATTCCGGCGTCTCGAAGCTCACCTGCACGTGGCTCTGCGCGGCCAGGTTGTAGATTTCGTCCGGCTGCGTTTCCTGCACCAGCCGGATCAGGTTGGTGGAGTCGGTCATGTCGCCATAATGCAGCGAGAAGCGCGGATCGGCCGTGTGCGGATCCTCGTAGATGTCCTCGATCCGGCCCGTGTTGAACGACGAGGACCGCCGCTTCAGGCCGTGAACGCGGTAACCCTTTTCGAGCAGGAGCTGCGCCAGATAGGCACCGTCCTGGCCGGTGATGCCGGTAATCAATGCTGTCTTGCCCACGGTCATCGCTCGCTCCACCCTACAAAATCAGGAAGCGCCGCCGCATCTGGGGCATGAGACCAAAGTCGACCCCACCCCGTCACGACGTGCTCCCCCAAGCACAGCGACCCGTTACCAGCAGCCCGGCGGCAGGACAAGTTGCACCGCACCATTTCGGACGCTTCGAACCACGCTTTCCCGTACGTTCCGGGCGGTTCGTCCCCACCGGCCGGTCACGATGGGTCCAAGATGCGCCCGCCCGGCGCGCCAAGCCGATGATATGGCACGCACTTTCCCGCGGGTTCAGCTCACCGTCGCGCCCACCGCGTTCACGCCCATCGATTGCAGGTAGCGTTTGATCTGCCGTGCCGCCTGCCGGATGCGCTGTTCGTTCTCGACCATCGCGATCCGGACAAACCCCTCGCCCTCCTCGCCGTACCCAACGCCCGGCGCCACTGCGACACCCGCATGGGTCAGCAACTGCTTGGAAAATTCCAGGCTGCCGAGATGCGCCAGCGCGGGCGGCAGCGGGGCCCAGGCGAACATGCTCGCCCGCGGCGACGGGATCGTCCAGCCGGCGCGGCCGAAGCTCTCGACCATCACGTCGCGCCGGCGTTTATAGAGCTGGCGATTCTGCTCGACGATATCCTGCGGCCCGTTGATCGCCGCCACCGCCGCCGCCTGGATCGGCGTGAACGCGCCATAATCGAGGTAGCTCTTCACCCGCGTCAGCGCCGCGATCAGCACCGGATTGCCCACCGCAAACCCGATCCGCCACCCGGCCATGCTGTACGTCTTGCTCAGCGACGTGAACTCCACCGCCACGTCCTTGCCGCCCGGCACCTGCAGGATCGACGGCGTCGGCTGGTCGTCATAGTACAGCTCGGAATAGGCCAGGTCGGACAGCACCCAGATCTTGTGCTCCTTCGCGAACGCCACGACCCGCTCGTAGAACTTCAGGTCCACGACCTCGGCGGTCGGGTTGGACGGATAGCCGATCACCATCACGCTGGGCTTGGGCACCGTGAACTTCACCGCACGCTCCAGCGACTCGAAGAACCGCTCGTCGGGCGTCGTCGGGATCGACCGGATCGTGGCCCCCGCGATGATGAACCCGAACGTGTGGATCGGATAGGACGGGTTGGGCGCCAGCACCACGTCGCCCGGCGCGGTGATCGCCTGCGCCAGGTTCGCCAGCCCCTCCTTCGACCCGAGCGTCACCACCACTTCGGTCTCGGGATCGACATCGACCCCGAACCGACGCTTGTAGTAACCGGCCTGCGCCTTCCGCAGCCCGGGGATCCCTTTCGATGCGGAGTAACCGTGCGACCCCGGATTGGCCGCGACCTCGGCCAGCTTGGCGATCACGTGCGGTGGCGGTGGCAGGTCGGGATTGCCCATGCCCAGGTCGATGACGTCCTCACCGCGCGCGCGCGCCGCTGCCCGCATCGCGTTGACTTCGCTGATGACATAGGGCGGCAGCCGGCGGATGCGGTAGAAGTCGTCGTTCATCGGGTCCAGTCCTCGGGATATGGGCCTTGGGTTTGGCCGACCAGCTGTCGCATGATCGGACAAATGGCACTATAGGCCGGAACAGCGTCCCGCGACAGGCTCGGTTATCCGCCGATCGTCGGATCGGGGACGGCGACCGGGAGAGGATCGTCATGGCCAAATCCAAGGGCACGAAGCCGCCGCGCGATCCGGCGCAAGACCAGGCCCCCGAACCGAAGCCCGAACCGGCCCCCGCACCCGCCGCACCCTCGCTGGAGGATATACAGCACTGGACCGGCATCGTCGGCCAGGCGCAGCAGCAGATGATGGAGCATATGGCCGGCGCGCTCACCGCCGCCGCCGATGCCGCCCCGGCCAAGACCTTCCCGCTGCAGGACCCCGCCGTCTTCCTCCGCGCACAGGCCGAATTCTGGCAGGACAGCATGGCGCTGTGGCAGCGTTTCCTCACCCCCGCCGCCACGCCCGCCCCGGCGGAGGCATCGCCCCCGCCCAAGACCGGCGACCGCCGCTTCGCCGCGCCGCAATGGCGCGACAATCCGGTGTTCGACATGATCCGGCAAAGCTACCTCATGGTCACCGACCATCTGCTCAAGGGTGTCGACCAGCTCACCGGCCTCGACGATCGCCAGCGCGACAAGCTGCGCTTCGCCACCTCCGCCTTCGCCGATGCGATGAGCCCGACCAACTTCGCGCTCACCAACCCGCTCGTCCTGGAAAAGACGATCGAGACGCGCGGCCAGAATCTGGTCAAGGGCCTCGAACATATGCTCGCCGACATCGGCCGCGGGCAGCTGACCCACACCGATCCCACCGCGTTCGAAATCGGCCGCAACCTGGCGATGACTCCCGGCAAGGTGATCCGCGAAACGCCGCTCTACCAACTCATCCAATACACACCCGCGACGGAGAAAGTGGGCGCGATCCCGCTCGTCATCTTCCCGCCCTGGATCAACCGCTTCTACATCCTCGATCTCAACCCGGAGAAGAGCTTCATCCGCTGGGCGGTCGAACAGGGGCTGACCGTGTTCGTCGTGTCGTGGAAATCCGCCGACGCGACGATGGTCGACGTCACGATGGACGACTATATCCTGCGTGGTCAGGTCGACGCGATCGACACGGTGCGCGATCTGCTCGACGTACCCGCCGTCCACACCATCGGCTACTGCGTCGCGGGCACCGCGCTCGCCTGCACGCTCGCCATCCTCACCGAACGGGGGCAGGCGGACAAGGTCGCCTCGGCCACCTTCTTCACAGCACAGGTCGATTTCGACCAGGCCGGCGAACTGACGATGTTCATCGACGACGAACAGCTCGCGATGCTTGGCAAGCTCTCCGCCGAAACCGGCTACCTCGACGGGCGCTACATGGCGCTGACGTTCAACCTGCTGCGCGGGCGCGACCTGATCTGGAACTATGTCGTCAACAACTACTTGCTCGGCCAGGACTATCCGCCGTTCGACCTGCTCCACTGGAACGGCGACACCACCAACCTGCCCGCCAAATGGCACCAGGCCTATCTGACCGACCTGTACCGCGACAACAAACTCGCCCGCGCCGGCGAATATGTCATCGACGGGACGCCCATCGACCTCTCCGTCATCCACACTCCCGCCTACATCCAGGCGGGGCGCGAGGATCACATCGCGCCGGTCGAAAGCGTGTTCAAGCTCACCCGCCACCTGAGCGGCCCGGTGCGCTTCGTGCTCGCCGGCTCGGGCCACATCGCCGGCGTCGTCAACCCGCCGTCCGCCACCAAATATCAATATTGGGTCAATGAGGCGAAGGTCGACACGCTCGACGCGTTCGTGGCCGACGCGACCGAAACGAAGGGCAGCTGGTGGCCCGACTGGCGCCGCTGGATCGCCGCGCTGGACGGCGACACGGTCGCGGTCGACGGCGCGCGCATCCCCGGTGAGGGCAAGCTGCCCGCGATCGAGGACGCCCCCGGCCGCTACGTCCGGACCCGCTGATTCGACTTTATGCTGCACTGCACAATTTGTCTTGAAAGCGTAGGAAACCCGCGCTATTGGCGCAGTGCAACATAGCAGGGGACCGATCATGGCAAGTCCGATCAAGCCGCGGGTGAAACGCGCCAAGCCTGCCCCCGCGATTCTCGCCAATCCTGCTGTGGCCTCCGCGGCGCCGTCGACGCCCTTCGTGTCCGGCACCGCCACCTTTCCGCCAAAGCCCGCCCCGGCGCCGATGGTCGATGCCGAAGCGCTGATCGCTGCGACCGAACCCGTCGCCGCCCCCATGATTGCGGACACCGCGCCGATCGTGGCCGCGGACGCGCACGAAACCCCGACCCCGCCCGCGACCGACGTCGCCGAGCAGGTCGAGACCCAGACCGAGCGGACCGTGGAGACCGTCGCCGCTCAAACCCGGGAAACCGTCTCCGCTCTCGCAGAAGGACCGCACGTCATGGCCACCGCATTCGACACCACCAAGACCCACGACATGATGGGCGACATGTCCTCCAAGGCGAAGGGCGCCATGGAGAAAGGCGTGAAGTTCGCCGAGGACATGACCGAGTTCACCAAGGGCAACGTCCAGGCGATCGTCGAATCGGGCCGCGTCGCCGCCAAGGGCATCGAAGCCATGGCGCATGACGCCACCGAAACCGCCAAGTCGAGCTTCGAACAGGCGCAGACCGCGATGAAGTCCTTCACCCAGGTCAAGTCGCCAACCGAGCTGTTCCAGCTTCAGTCCGACTACGCCAAGACCGCGTTCGACCAGCTCGTCGCCAACGCGTCGAAGGCGTCGGAACAGATGATGAAGTTCATGGGCGACGTCGCCCAGCCGCTGTCCAACCGTGTCGCGCTGGCATCGGAAAAGGTGAAGTCGGCCGCTTTCTGATCGACCGACCAGTCTGAACTCCGCGACGGCCGCTCCCCGACCACCGGGGGGCGGCCGTTTCGCGTTTCGTCTGCGTTCGTCGGGGCTTGCCCTCACCCGCCGCTCTCCCATATTCTGCGGATGCAGAACCCGACGCGTCCACACAGGATTTCGCCCATGATATCCCCCCCGGTCGGCGACGCCCATGCGCCCGCGATCACCGCGATGGCGAACCGCAAGGACGTCGACAGCGATGACGACACCGGCGCGGGCCTCGCCACCCGCACGCTGACCCGCACGAAGAAGCCGTCGCCCTACAAGGTGCTGATGCTCAACGACGACTATACCCCGATGGAATTCGTCGTCCTCTGCCTGCAACGCTTCTTCCGCATGGGCATGGAAGACGCCACCCGCGTCATGCTCCACGTCCACCAGCGCGGCGTCGGCGTCTGCGGCATCTTCAGCTACGAAGTCGCCGAAACCAAGGTCAGCCAGGTCACCGACTTCGCCCGCGAGAACCAGCACCCGCTGCAATGCACGCTGGAAAAAGCCTGAACCGACAGCCGCTCTCGCCCTGAACCACCCGAACAGTTCCCCGGCGCAGGCCGGGGCCTAGACGCTCCCCCGAAACAGCTAAACAACACACCGCGCCCGCCCCAATCGTATCCCGGACCTGATCCCGGATCCAGGGACGCAGGCGCTTCCCCCAGGGCGCTACATCCCGCATCCGATCGGCAACGAAGCGCGAAGCACGCGGGCTTTAAAATTGCCTAGAGCACCCACCTAGGCCCCGGCCTACGCCGGGGCACAACCCGACCCAACCACACCCTCCCACCTTGGCGTCACACACAAACCGCGTTAGGCGCTGTCCCCATGGACAGGATCATCATCCGCGGCGGCAACCGCCTTTCGGGCCGCGTGCCCATCTCCGGTGCGAAGAACGCCGCGCTCACGCTCATGCCGTGCGCGCTGCTCACCGACGAACCGCTGATGCTGCGCAACCTGCCGCGGCTCGCCGACGTCGACGGCTTCGGCCATCTGCTGAACGAACTCGGCGCATCGACGCAGGTCGCCGGCGCACGCGGTGCCGAATTCGGCCGCATCATGACGCTCCACGCGCAACGCATCGCGTCGACCGTCGCGCCCTACGACATCGTCCGCAAGATGCGCGCCTCGATCTTGGTGCTCGGCCCGCTGCTCGCCCGCGCGGGTGAGGCGACCGTCTCGCTCCCCGGCGGCTGCGCGATTGGCAACCGCCCGATCGACCTCCACCTCCGCGCGCTCGAGGCGCTCGGCGCGCACATCGAAATCGCCGCCGGCTATGTGAAGGCGACCGCCCCCGACGGCGGCCTGCGCGGCGGGCAGTACCGCTTCCCCGTCGTCTCGGTCGGTGCCACCGAAAACGTCGTGATGGCCGCGGTCCTGGCCACCGGCGAAACCGTCATCGACAACGCCGCGCGCGAACCGGAAATTGCCGATCTTTGCCGCTGCCTTGTCGCGATGGGCGCGGAAATCGCCGGGATCGGCACCGAACGACTGACCATCCAGGGCAAGCCCCGCCTCCACGGCGCCACGCACGAGGTCATGCCCGATCGGATCGAAGCCGGCAGCTACGCCTGCGCCGCCGCCATCACCGGCGGTTCGCTCGACCTGGTCGGCGCGCGCAGCGCGGACATGATCGCCATTCTCGACGGCCTGCGCGAAGCCGGCGTCACCGCCACCGAAATGCCCGACGCGATCCGCATCGAAGCGCCCGCCAAGCTGCGCGCGCTCACCATCTCGACCGCGCCCTTCCCCGCCTTCCCCACCGACATGCAGGCGCAGTTCATGGCCATGCTCGCGCTCGCCGACGGGGCCAGTGTGCTGACCGAATCGATCTTCGAAAACCGCTACATGCACGTTCCCGAACTGGCGCGCATGGGGGCCGACATCCTGGTCCAGGGCCGCACCGCCATCGTCCGCGGCGTCGACCGCCTCGTCGGCGCCGAGGTCATGGCCACCGACCTGCGCGCCTCGATGAGCCTCATTCTCGCCGGCCTCGCCGCCGAAGGCGAAACCCGCGTCCACCGCATCTACCACCTCGACCGTGGCTACGAACGGCTTGAAGACAAGCTGGCGGCGGTCGGCGCCGAGATCGAGCGCGCCGGCGGGGATTGAGGGCGGCGCCTACTTGGCCGGTGCCGCCACCCCGGCCGCTTTCATCAGGTCGGCCCAGCCACTTTTGTCGACGTTCTCACTCAGAGACTGCATCTCGGCACCGACCACCGGATCGCTAATCAGTTGCCGGGCCGCAACCGCGCCCAGCAGCTCGAAGCTCGTTTGGAAGGCACCTGGCCCATCTGCCTTTACCGCATCGATTGCGGCCTGCCGGCAGTCCGACAGGACAAGGCGGTCCATCAATTTCCCGATAGCGCGATTATAGCCCTGACGCTCAGCCACCGTGACTTTCGACATGGACGCGACCACCGGCCCGGCAGAAAAAGCCGCAAATATCCATTTCACGAGCGAAGCCTTATCGGTATCCGTCGTGGCCTTCACCAGACACTTACCAAAATCATCGCTATAGACACTGGCACCGGCAGGCGCCGCCAACGACAACATAATAAGAAATGCAAGACCCGTTCTCTGTCTTACTGACATCCTTAAACTCCCCCTTCAGTCGAAACTCATCTATTCGGCTGCCTCTGGGATCATAGCGGGAGAGTACGTCTTTAACCAACCGCCCTGTCGATCAAATGGATCAGCACCCCCACCAATCCACCCACAACAGTTCCATTCACCCGAATATACTGCAGATCCCGCCCCACCGCATTCTCCAGCCGCCCGGTGATCGTCCGCGCATCCCACCCGCGGATCGTCTCCGACACCAGCGTGACGATCTGATCCCCATAAGTCGCGACCGCTCCCACCACCGCCCGCCGCACGAAGCTGTTGATCGTCTTGGCCAGCCGCGCGTCCTGCTGCAACGTCCCACCAAGCTGGCGCAGCATCTCACCCAGCTTGCCCGCCAGCGCCGCCTGCGGATCGCGCACGGCGCGCAGCATTCCCGCCCGCGCACTCTCCCACAGCCCGTTGATCCACAACGCGATCGCCGGATTGTCGAGCAGTTCGTCGCGGATCCGGTCCACCCGCGCCTGCATCTCGGGGTCACGCTGCAGGTCGTAGGCCAGCTGCGCCAGCCCCTCTTCCGCCTTGATCCGCAGCGGATGGTCCGGGTCCGTCGCCATGTCGTCGAGCAGCTTGTACAGCCCGTCGATCACCGCCTGCCCGATCCGCTCGTCCAGCCCGGTCCAGCGCAGAATCGACCCCGACCGCTGGCTGACCATCGCGCGCACCGTCGCCTCGTTGCGCAGCAGCACCTTGCTGCCCCACTGGATCAGCGCGTCCATCACCGGCAGATGCCGCTTGTTCTGCATTGCCGCGGCGATCGCCTGCCCGATCAGCGGCGCGGCGTTCAGCGCGCGCAGCCGCCCCGCGATCGCGCCCTTCACCATCCCGCCCAGCCGGTCCTGGTCGAGCGACTCGAGCACATTGGCCGCCAGCCGCGATGCGCCGGCACGCAGCCGCCCGCCTTCGGTCGGCGTCGCCAGGAACCGGCCCGCGGCGTTCGCGACATCCATCCGCCGCATCCGCCGCGCCACCACCCGCGGCGTCAGGAAATTGTCCTTCAGGAACGACGCCAGCGTCGCGCCGATCCGGTCCTTGTTGCGCGGGATGATGGCGGTATGCGGAATCGGCAGGCCCAGCGGATGACGGAACAGCGCGGTGACCGCGAACCAGTCGGCCAGCCCGCCGACCATCGCCGCTTCCGCAAAGGCGCGGACGAAACCCCACCCCGCATGGCGCGGCTCCATGAACCGCGACAGGCCATACAGCCCGGCCATGGCCACCAGCAGCCCGGTCGCGACGATCCGCATGGTACGCGGGCCACCATTGGCGGGCGCGGCGAGAGAAGACGGCATCATCCCGCTAGAATGACCGCAACCCCGGATGGTTCAATCCCGTTTCGGCAGACGGAGGCGGGACACCAAGCGCCGCTTATCCCGAACCCGTTCAAAGGGCCCCCTTCGAGCGAAACAGAGACGCCAGCACCACCTTGCCTCAACGCTCCAGAACGGCGGGGACCCCATGCTCCAACCCCAAACGGCGTGGGCGGAGCACTTACCGGACGTCCCCGACCCGAACCGGCTTCGCGCATCCCAACCGCGAGCGAACGTGTCCCGCGCGCTCACTCAAAGCTCACTCCGCCGGCTGTGTCACCCCGCTGCCGCCGCCCTTCACCTCGCCCCCATTGGTCAGCGTCCGGCGCAGGAACGGGCCTACCCGGCGCTCGAACCCGTCGGCCAGGCTGAACCCCGCCGGCACGATCAGCAGCGTCAGCAGCGTCGACGCGATCAGCCCGCCGATCACCACCACCGCCATCGGCTGGTTGAAGCTGCCGTCGCTGCCGATCGACAGCGCGATCGGGATCATGCCCGCGACCATCGCCACCGTCGTCATCACGATCGGCTGCGCGCGCTTGTGCCCCGCCTCCAGGATCGCCTCATACTTCGGCACGCCGCGGTCCATCTCCTCGATCGTGAAATCGATCAGTAGGATCGAGTTCTTCGCGACGATGCCGAGCAACATCAGCAACCCGATATAGACCGGCAGCGAAACCGGCATGCCGGCGATGTGCAGCGCGATCAGTCCGCCCAGCGGCGCGAGCAGGAACGATCCCAGGTTGACGAACGGCGGCACCACCCGCTTGTACAGCAGGATCAGCACGGCAAGCACCAGCATGACGCCCGCGAACACGGCGGTGATGAAGTTGGTTATCATCTCCTCCTGCGACTTGCTTTGCCCCGACGTCACATATTCGACGCCCGCCGGCAGGTTCTTCATCGCCGGCAACGCCAGGATCTTGGCGCGCTCCTCGCCGTCGATCGCGCCAGGCGCCAGGTCGGCCCCGATCAGCAGGCGGCGCACCTGGTTCAGGCGCCGGACCTGCGACGGCCCCTCGCCGAACCCGATATCGGCCACCACCGACAGCGGCACCGATCCGCCGGCCGTGGTGGGCACGGGCAGGTTGCGGATCGTCGACAGGTTGCGACGCGATCCCTCGTCGATCGCCACGCGGATCGGAATCTGCCGATCGCTCAGCGAGAATTTCGCGACATTCTGGTCGATATCGCCCAGCGTCGCGATGCGGATCGCGGTCGAAAGCGCCTGCGTCGTGACGCCCATATCGGCGGCCAGATCGATTCGCGGACGGATCACGATCTCCGGCCGTGGCAGGTCGCCTTCGGTCCGCGGCGCACGGATCTTGGGCATCTTGGCCATCTGATCGACCACCGTCTGCGCCGCGGCGTCCAGCTTCACCGGATCGTCGCTCGCCAGGATGATCGCGATGTCGCGTCCACCGCCGCCGCCATTTTGCGCCTGGAAATTGATTCGCGCGTCGGCGATGCGGTTCATCTGCGGCTGCAATTCGCGTTCGAACTCGGTGCTCGTCCGCTTCCGGTCCTTCCGCAACGTCACCAGGATGCGCGCCGTACCGACCTGCACCGTGGTGTAGGCGGACTGCACCTCCGGCTGCGCATCGAGCAGCCGCGCGGCGCGGTCGGCCACCGCCTCGGTCTGCTGCAACGTCGATCCGGGGACCAGCTGGATGCGCAACTGGCTGTAGTCCGTGTCGCCGACCGGGAAGAATGTCTGCGGCAGCGTCGCGAACGAAATGATCGTGGCGATGAACGCCAGCAGGCCGAACCCCATCGTCCACCAGCGATGGTCACGGAGCCAGGCGAACCGCTGCCCGATGCCGCCACGGGCACGCGCCGCATCGGCCGATCTACGGTCCAGCGTCCAGCGCAGCACCGACTGGTACATCAGCATCACCCGGCCGCCGCCATGTTCGCGCTCACCGTGCGCGCGCAGGAAATACGCCGCGATCATCGGCGTGATCAGCCGCGCGACCGCAAGGCTCATCAGCACCGCCACGACGACCGTGAACCCGAAATTCTTGAAGAACTGCCCGGCGATGCCCGGCATCACGCTGACCGGGAAGAACACCGCCACGATCGAGAATGTCGTCGCGACCACCGCCAGCCCGATCTCGTCGGCCGCGTCGATCGACGCCTGCCAGACGGATTTGCCCATCCGGATGTGCCGCACGATATTCTCGATCTCCACGATCGCATCGTCGACCAGCACGCCCGCCACCAGGCTGAGCGCCAGCAGCGTCATGCTGTTCAGCGTGAAGCCGATCAGATCCATCGCCCAGAATGTCGGGATCGCCGACAACGGGATCGCCAGCGCGGAAATCATCGTCGCGCGCCAGTCGCGCAGGAACAGGAACACCACGATCACCGCCAGCACCGCGCCCAGCACCATGGCCTCGATCGCGGCCTCATACTGCGCCTCGGTATAATCCACGCTGGTATAAAGCTGCTGGAACCGGACGCCCGGGTTCTCCTTGCGCAGCGTCTCGATCGCCTTCTGCGTCTCGTGATATACGGTGACGTCGGAAAAGCCCTTGGCCTTGTACAGGTCGAAACTCACGACCTCGCGCCCATTCATCCGCGCCAGCCGCCGCTGTTCGGCATAGCCGTCCTCGACCCGCGCGATATCGGCGAGCTTCACCGCGCGCCCGTTGCCGACCGAAATCTGCTTCTGACCCAACGCATAGGCGTCCGCCGCATTGCCCAGGATGCGGACCGACTGCTCCGCGCCCGCGATCTCCGCGCGCCCACCGGCTGCGTTCAGGTTGGTCGATCGCAGCTGCGCGTTGATCTGGTTCGCGGTCACGCCCTGCGCCTGCATCCGCGCGGGGTCCAGGATCACGCGGATCTCGCGCGTCACGCCGCCTTCGCGCTCGACCGACGCCACGCCCGACACCGCCAGCAACCGCTTGGTCACCTGGTTGTCGACGAACCAGCTGAGCTGTTCCAGCGTCATGTCGGTCGCCGCGACCGAATAGGACACGATCGCATCGCCATCGATGTCGATCCGCGTCACCTGCGGCTCCTGGATCCCCTCGGGCAGGTCGCTGCGCACGCGTTGTACCGCCTCGCGCACGTCGGTGACCGCGCGGTCGATCGGCGTGCCCAGCACGAACTGGACGAAGGTCTGCGATGTGCCCTCGGTCACGGTCGACTGGATCTCGTCGATCCCGTTGATGCCGCGCACCGCCGCCTCGATCCGCTGCGTGACCTGCGTTTCCATCTCGCTGGGTGCGGCGCCCGGCTGCGACACGATGATGTTCGCGCCCGGAAACGCGATGTCCGGCTGCTGGTTCACGTCCATCCGCATGAACGAGATGATCCCCGCCAGCGTCAGTGCCGCGAACAGCACCAGCGCGGGTATCGGGTTGCGGATCGACCAGGCGGAGATGTTACGCATCTTCGGTCCTTCAGCGTGCCGACGCGGCGGCGGCGGCGGCCGCGGCGGAACGCCGTTCGGGGATCACCTTGTCGCCGGGGTTCAGGAACGCGCCGGCCGATACCACGACCTGTTCGGTGCCGTTCAGGCCCGATGCGATCGAAACGCCACCGTCGGTCACCTCACCAACCGTCACCACGCGGCGCACCACGACATTGTCCGGTCCGACGATGTAGACGAAATTGGTCTTGCCGTCGGCCAGTACGGCCGATTGCGGCAGCAACGGCTGGTCGACCGACCCGCTGGTGATCACCACGCTGGCGAACCCGCCCGGCCGCAGCGCGGGATCATAAGGCAGCGCGATCCGCACGAGCCCCTGACGCGACGTCGGGTCGATGATCGGCGACAGCTGCCAGATCCGGCCGCTGAACGTCCGCGTGCCGCCCACCGGCGTCACCTGCGCCGGGCGACCGACCGACAGGCTGGTCAGGTCCTGCTCCGCCAGCCGCGCCTGCAATTCCAGTTCGCCTTCGCGCGCGATGCGGAACAGCGGGGTCCCGCCACCGCCGCTCACGATCTGCCCGGCTTCGACCGAACGCGCCAGCACCAGCCCCGAGGCCGGCGCGCGCACGTCCAGCCGCCCGATCAGCGCCTGCGATTCGTTCAGCTGCGCGCGTGCCACCGCGACCCGCGCCACCGCCGCGTCGCGTGTGGCGATCCGGCTGTCCAGGTCCGCCTTCGACACGAAACCACGGCCCACCAGGCTGCGCGCACGATCCAGGTTGGACTGCGCCAGCGCGGCGTCGGCCTGCGCCACGGTGATCGACGCGCGCAACTGCGCTGCCTGCTGCGTCTGGACGGAACGGTCGATCACGACCAGCGTCTGGCCGGCCTTCACCCACTGGCCCTGTTCGGCCAGAACCGCGGTCACCCGCCCGCCTTCGCCCGCCACGCCCACCGGCATGTCGCGCCGCGCGGCCAGCGTGCCGGTGGCCGAAATGGTCGAGGACGACGCGCTGCGACCGGGCACGATCACCGTCACGCGCTGCGCCGTACCCTTGCCGGTCGCGGCAGTCGCCTGGCTCGCGGCGGCCGTCTTGCTCGCACCGCTCCTCATGAAAAACAGCGCGGCACCGACCGCCACGACGATCAGCACGATCCCGATCACCAGCCAGCGTCGGCTGCGCGGACGGGCATCCGCCGCATCGGCCATCGCGTACGATCGGTCGGTGTCGGGGGACTGCATCTTCATCGGGTCTGTGCCTCTCAGTACGGGACCGGGCGACCCGGCGACGCTGTGTTATCCGACTAAATCACTTCACTCAAGCGCGATTCCTTGGTGGCGACGTAGCATGTTTTGGCGACGGCAAGTTCGTGCCACGCGACGAAAGCGTCTTGCACATCGATAAAGCCGCGTTCAGCCGCCGTGCAGCGCTGCCAGCCTATCCGCCCTCCACCGACAACAGGAGGATCACCCCATGCAAACGCTTCGTCCGCTCCGCCGCGCCCTCCCGCTCGCGGCGCTGTTCGCCGCTGCCGCGATGCCCGCCATCGCCGCGGCGCAGGTCACCCCGCTGCCGGTCGCGACGCTTGCCGGCACGCGGCTTGACATCGTGGCGACCGGCGAAGTCGTGCGCGCGCCCGACATCGCGACCATCTCGGCCGGCGTGGTGACGCAGGCGACAACCGCATCCGCCGCACTCGCCGAAAACGCGACGCGCATGACCGCCACGATCGCCGCCCTGCGCCGCGCCGGCGTTGCGGAACGCGACATCCAGAGTGCGGCGATCAACCTCAGCCCGCAATATCGTTACGGAGAGAATGTGCCCCCCGTCCTGACCGGCTACCAGGCGTCGAACCAGGTCACGATCCGCTTCCGCGAGATCAAGCGCGCCGGCGCGATCCTCGATGCGCTGGTCCAGGCGGGCGCGAACCAGATCAACGGCCCCGCCTTCTCGCTCGACAAACCCGCCGCCGCGCTCGACGAGGCGCGCACCGCCGCCATGGCGCTCGCCCGCACCCGCGCCGATCTCTACGCGCGCGTCGCCGGCATGACCGTCCGCCGCATCGTCGCGATCGCTGAGGAAGGTGAACAGACCAACCAGCCGCGCCCGATGATGGCATCCATGTCGCTGGCCCGCATGGAAAAGGACAGCACCCCCGTCCAGGCCGGCGAACAGACGCTGGGCGTCACCGTCCGCGTCACGTTCGAGCTGCAATAATCCGCCCCGGTCGCCGTCCGGCCGTCCACCCGGCCGGCGACCGCTCACCTCCAAGCGCACACAAAGAAAAGGCCGCCCCGGTTTCCCGGGACGGCCTCATGCTACACCATAGTGCGCCGCGATTAGCGGACGCGACCGCGGCGGAACAGGTTCACGATCGCAAGCAGGATGATCGCACCCAGCAGCGAAACGAGGAACGTCGTCAGATTGAGCGGCGCGTTGTTGATCGAGCCACCCGTGATGATCAGGCCGCCGATGAAGGCACCCACGATGCCGACGACGATGTTGAGCAGGATGCCCTGCTGCGCGTCGGTGCGCATGATGATGCTGGCCAGCCAGCCGATGACACCACCCACGATCAACCACATGATCAAACCCATAACGACCTCCCTGTTTTGACGATGGCCTGTGCAGCCCTTGCGTCGAGTAGGATGTTGATACGCACCGGAAACGATACGGTTCCTACGGCGCGGGGTCCTTTTCGGTTGCACCATGCTGGTATCCGGTTCGCCCCGGCACCGCCACCGCGGCCCCCCGATGGCTCAGGCCCAGCCCCGAACCAGCCGAAAACGCCCCAATCCGGCTGATCGGCATGCCGATCGCCGCCGCACGCGCCTGCATCTCGGCGGCCGCATCCGGCGGCACCGCCATTAAGAGTTGGTAATCGTCGCCCGCGGTCGCCGCCGCGATCCGCACGTCCAGCGTATCGCCCCCGGCCGCGGCGATCAGCGCATCGGACAGCGGAACCGCCTCCAGTGCCACGGCCACCGCACACCCGCTGGCAGCCGCGATCCGCCCGGCATCGATCAGCACCCCGTCCGACACATCCGCCGAAGCCCGCGCAAACGCCACCAACGCCTGCCCCGTCGCGACCTGCGCCCGCGGACGACGATACGCCGCCAGTAACGCCGCCGAACCCGACACAGCCCCGCGCGCGATCTCCAGCCCGAGCCCGGCATCACCGATCGTCCCGGTGACCCACAACCCGTCCCCCGGCCGCGCCCCGCTCCGCGACGGCGCACCACCCGGCTCGACCGACCCGATCGCCGTCAGCCCCAGCGTCCGAGCCCCCCGCCCCGCGACGGTATCGCCCCCGAGCAACGGCACGGCATAGACGTCACAGACCTCCGCCAACCCAGCCACGAACCGCGCATCCCACCCGCGATCGCCGCTCAGCGTATAGCCCAGCAACACCCCCTCCGGCCGCGCGCCCTTCCCCGCCAGATCCGACAGGTTCACCGCAACGAGCTTCCAGGCCACATCCTCCGGCGGATCGCCGGGCAAATAATGCACCCCCTCGACCAGCATGTCGTGCGTCAGCACCAGCACCCGCCCGGCAGGCGGCACGAACAGCGCCGCATCATCGAGCAACCCCCGCGCGCCCCCATCGGTCGCGACGCTCCGCAGCAACTCGATAAACGCAGCCTCGTCGGACACAGCTACCCTCCAGCCACAATAAGCCCCCTCCCTTTCAAGAGAGGGGGTTGGGGGTGGGTGCAACAGCGCCCCAAATTCAACGTCGCAATAGCGAGCAGGTACCACCCGCCCCCAACCCCTCCCTTGAAAGGGAGGGGGGGCTAAAAGAAGCCTAAACCCGCACAGCCTTCGCGACCGCGTCGAGAAGCCCGTTCACGAACCCCTTCTCACGCTTGTCGTAGAACGCCGCCGCCACATCGACATACTCGGAGATCACGCTCCCCGTCGGCACATCCGGCCGCGCGATCAGCTCGTACGTCCCCGCGCGGAGGATTTGCCGCATCGGCTTGTCCAGCCGCGCCATCGACCAGCCTGCGGCCAGCTTGTCCGAAATCGCCGCGTCGACCTCGTCGCGCCGCGCATCCACGCCGCGCACCAGATCGTCGAAGAAATCGACCTCCGCATCGGCATATTCGACATCGTCGACGGTCGCACCCAGCCGGTGGCGATGGAATTCGTCGAGCAGCCGCGGCAGCGTGATCGTCTCCATCTCTTGCTGGTACAACGCCTGCACCGCCGCCAGTCGCGCGGCACTGCGCGATCGCGAACGTTCGTTGATCTTGGCCATCTATTAACTCCCCAGCCGGACCGCGACCGACGCCGCGTGCGCGGGCAACCCCTCGGCCGTCGCCAGCGTCACCGCCGCCGGCCCGATCGCACGCAGCGACACGGGATCCAGCGCCAGGAAACTGGTCCGCTTCATGAAATCCAGGACCGACAGTCCGGATGAAAACCGCGCGCGTCGCCCGGTCGGCAACACATGGTTCGGCCCCGCGACATAGTCGCCGACGGCCTCGGGCGTATGCCGCCCCAGGAACACCGACCCGGCATGCCGCACGCGCGCAAAGATCGCATCCGGATCGTCCGTCGCGATCTCCAGATGCTCGGGCGCCAGCCGGTCGATCAACGGGATCGCCGCATCGAGCGTCGGCACCACGATGATCGCGCCGTAATCGGCCCAGCTCGCCCGCGCCACGCGCTCGGTCGCCAGCGTCGTCAACCGCGCCTCGACCGCCGCCATCACCGCGTCGCCGAACGCCGCATCGTCGGTGATCAGGATCGACTGGCTGACGGGGTCATGCTCCGCCTGGCTCAGCAGGTCGATCGCGATCCAGTCCGGGTCGTTGGCGCCGTCGGCCACCACCACGATTTCGGACGGCCCGGCGACCATGTCGATCCCCACCACGCCGTACAGCTGGCGCTTGGCCTCCGCGACCCAGGCATTGCCCGGCCCGACGATCACGTCGGTCGCCGCGATCCGCTCCGTGCCGTACGCCAGCGCCGCGATCGCCTGCGCGCCGCCGATGCGGAACACCTGATCGACACCGGCGATCTCGGCCGCGGCCAGCACCAGCGGATTGACCTCGCCATTCGGGGTCGGCGTCACCATTGTCAGCCGATCGACACCCGCCGCCCGCGCCGGCAGCGCATTCATCAGCACCGACGACGGATAGGCCGCGCGACCGCCGGGCACATACAGCCCTGCCGCCTCGACCGCGCGCCAGCGCGAGCCCAGCCGCACGCCCTGCGCATCGACCGCATCGCGATCCGCCGGCACCTGCGCCGCATGGAACAGCCGGATCCGCTCCGCCGCCAGTTCCAGCGCCTCGCGCAGGTCGCTCGCCAAACCGTCCAGCGCCGCACGCCGCTCCGCCCGCGGCACCTCCCACCCGGTCGTCGCCAGCTCATGCCCGTCGAACCGCGCGGTCAGTTCCGCCACCGCCACGTCGCCACGTGCGCGCACGTCGGCGACGATCGCCGCCACCGATTCGCGCACGCCAGCATCCGATTCGCGCCGCGCACTCACCAGGGTTTCGAACGCCGTGGCAAAGCCGGCGTCGGTCGCATCCAGCCGCTGGGTCATCGCCCGCCTCCGCTTGTAAAATCAGGCCGCACGCTGCGCCCCCGCCATCCGGAATCCGTCGATCAACGCCGCGATCTGCCCGCTGCGCGTCTTGAACGCCGCGCGGTTGACGATCAGCCGCGCCGACACCTGCGCGATCACCTCGACCTCGGCCAACCCGTTCTCGACCAGCGTCCGCCCGCTCGACACCAGGTCGACGATCCGGTCGGCCAGTCCCAGCACCGGGGCAATCTCCATCGCCCCGTTCAGCTTCACGCATTCCGCCTGCACCCCGCGCGCCTCGAAATGGCGCCGCGTAATATTGGGATATTTCGTCGCCACGCGCACATGGCTCCATTCGCGCGGGTCGTCGCCCGCGGCCAGCGCCACCGGTTCCGCCACCGACAGCCGGCAATGCCCGACGTCCAGATCGACCGGCGCATAGAGTTCGGAATAATCGAACTCCATCAGCACGTCCGACCCCACGACGCCGACCTGCGCCGCGCCGTGCGCCACGAACGTCGCGACGTCGAACGCCCGTACCCGGATGATCCGCACGCCGGGGTCGCTGGTGGCGAACATCAGCGCACGGCTCGCAGGATCGGAGAAGGCCGCTTCGGGCACGATCCCGACCTGCGCCAGCATCGGCAGCACCTCGTCGAGGATGCGGCCCTTCGGAATGGCCAGGGTGACGGGTTCGATCATGCCGCGCGCCTTACGCGCCCAACCGACGCCTCACAAGAAACCACTTTGCCCCATGTTACGGGGCCGGTCGCCCGGCCCCGTTCACGTCATGCCTTGCGGCTGGTCTCGAACAGGAACCACGCACGCTCTTCGGCCTGGTCGGTCCAGTCATCGAGGATGCCGCTGGTCGCATTGTCCTTGGCCTCGTCGACGATGTCCTTCGCCTCGCGCAGCGCCTGCACCAGCTGCAGATTGTCCTCGCGCAGCTCCGCCAGCATGTCGTCCGCGCTCACGAACGGCTTGTCATTGTCCTGAATCGTCTGGCGCCGCGAAATATCGCCGATCGACCGCAGCGTCACGTTGCCCGTCTTGCGCACGCGCTCCGCAATCGCGTCGGTCGTGCCCAGGATCTGCGCGGCCTGATCGTCGAGCATCAGGTGATAGTCGCGGAAATGCGGCCCCGACACATGCCAGTGGAAATTCTTGGTCTTCAGGTACAGCGCGAAGCTGTCCGCCAGCACGCCATTCAGCGCGTCGGCGACGGTCTTGGCATTGGTCGTGGCGATGTCGGTCGGGGTTGCCAGTTCGGGCTGCGGGGTGTCGGCCATGATGCGTCTCCGGATATTTGGTTCGGGTCCTCAACGACCCAGACCCGCCTCGGTCGCATCCCCGCGCACAGAATTTTCGCGCAGGACGCTAGAGCAACCGCAAGGCATCCAGCCCGAACCCGAGCGCGACCAGAATGAACACCACCCCGATCCCGATCCGCACCGCACGCAACGGCACCACCGTCACGAACCGCCGCCCCAGCATCGCCGCGGGCACCGCCGCCGCCAGCACGCCCAGCGTCGCGCCGATCGCCGCCAGCACCGGCGCCGCGGTCCGCGCCGACAGCGCGAACGCCAGGAACTGCGTCTTGTCGCCAAGCCCCGCCGCCAGCAGCACGCCGAAACTGCCCCCGAACGCCCCCAGCCGCGGCGACACAGTCAGCTTCGGCGTCTTGGGCCGCGCAAGCGACCCGATTCCCGCGGACAATAATGCCAGCGCCGCCATCAGCGACAGCGCGCGGAACGGCACCGCGCCATGCACCACCGCGCCGCCGGCCGCACCGATCCCGGTACTGACCAGCGCCGCCAGCCCCGCCGCCGCCAGCACGCGGCCCGTCCGGTCCGGAAACTTCAGGCAGAGCAGGATGACCAGCAACTGGCGGCGGTCGCCGATCTCGGCCAGCCCGCACGCCACGAACGCACTCAGCAATGCATCCATCTATTCAGCGAACCCCACGCGTAGGATCAGTCCGCAAACCGGACGCTGATCGACGCCAGCAACGCATGGACCGCATGATCGTCGCCCGGCGCGCATCCGCACGCCTCGCGCAGCCCCGCCAGATAGGGCCGGATCAGCGCCGCGCGCCCGTCGCGCCCGATCGCGGTCGCCAGTTCGGCGGCGATCCCGACGACCGCGGACAGCCCGTGCAACCGCGCCGTCCCGCGAATCTCGCCCACCCGCTGCATCAGCCGGTCGAGCGACAGCGTCGGCAAATCCGCCTCCAGCACCGCAATCCGCCCGCACAGGCGGGTCGCCGCGGCCATGTCGTTCTCGTCATCCTGCCTGTAAGCGGTCGCCATCGTGCGTCCTCCCAATGCGACCTTGTGCGCCCGCATTCCTTATCCACCGATTAAGACGCGTCCGCGACATTGGCCCCCGCGGGCTTGACTCTCCTCCTCGCGTCGCTCAAAGGACCCGGCATACAGGCGGCGGCAACGTCGCCTTCTTTTTTTCGCGTTCGCAAAGGTTCCGGGTCATGGCAAAGCCGACCACCGTCAAGATCAAGCTCGTCAGCACCGCCGACACGGGTTTCTTCTACGTCACGAAGAAGAACCCCCGCACGCAGACGGAAAAGTTCACCTTCCGCAAGTACGACCCCGTCGTGCGCAAGCATGTCGAGTTCAAGGAAGCCAAGATCAAGTGATCTAGGTCCGCCCAAGCAGCGGACCTAGATCATCCCCGCGCATGCGGGGATCCAGCAAAAGAACCCGCAGGGTCCACGCTCAAGACGAGCGCCGACCCTGCGGGTTTTGTGCGTCCGGCGCACGTCGCCAGCCGTCGCCCACCCGGCCAGGGCTTACACCCCCAACCCTCCGCACTCCCAAACCGTCATCCCGGCGAAAGCCAGGATCTCCCTTCGGTAAAGCGGAGCCTGGTCACACGCGCCAGCTTGGAATCGCGAACCCGGCGCAGGCGACACCGTGTGGAAGATAGTCGCCCCCAACCGAAGGGAGATCCCCGCTTTCGCCGGGATGACAACCGTTGATAATAGCTGTCGCTCGGCAGGTCGGCAGGACCAAACACCACCCCCCTAAAGCAAAGCCTCCACAGACCCCACGAACCGCATCACCGAAATCGGTTTCGACACATAGGCCTGCGCGCCCGCCGCGCGGATCCGCGCCTCGTCGCCGTGCGCGGCATAGGCCGTCACCGCCATCACCGGGATCGCCCGCAACGCATCGTCCGCGCGCATCGCCGCGATCAGGTCCAGCCCGCTCACATGCGGCAACTGAATGTCCATGATCACCAGGTCGGGCGAGAACTCCCGCGCCGTCGCCAGCGCCTCGCGCCCGTCGCTCACCCCGCGTGCGTCATAGTCGTGCGCGCGCAAAAGGTCGCAGAACAGCTTGAGATTAAGCTCGTTGTCCTCGACAATCAGGACTTTCTTCGCCACCGCACCCTCTCGCATCTGGCACGGGAGTAGAGGATGGCGGCCAAGGATACAATGAACGCGGACGGCGCCGCCGCGCTCGCGTTGAACGCGCTCGTCTGGACGCTGGGCGAACCATCGCGCGCCGATCGGCTGCTCGCGCTGACCGGCCTCGACCCCACCGACCTGCGCACCCGCGCAAACGATCCGGCGGTCCTCGGCGCCGTCCTCGGCTTCCTCGAATCGCACGAGCCGGACCTGATCGCCTGCGCCGCCGACCTCGACGTCGCGCCCGATCGGCTGGTCCGCGCCAACGCATTGCTGTCCGCATGAGCCGCCCGCTGCTCATCACCGACTGCGACGAGGTGCTGCTTCACATGGTCACCCATTTCGGGGCCTGGCTGGATGCGGAACATCAGCTCGATTTCCAGCCGCGCGGCGGTCACTTCACCTCCAGCACACGCCGCCGCAGCGACGGCACGCTGTTCCCCGACGAACAACTCTGGCCGCTGCTCAACGGCTTCTTCGAAACGCAGATGCACCGCCAGACGCTCGTCCCCCACGCGGCCGAGGCGCTGGCCGAGATCGGGGAGGTCGCCGACATTGTCGTGCTCACCAACATCCTGCCCGACTGGCATTCCGGCCGCGTGGCACAACTCGCCGCGCATGACATCCGCCACCGTGTCGTCTGCAACCAGGGCGGCAAGGGCACCCCCGCGCGCACGCTGATCGAGGAATTCGCCCCCTCCGCTGCGGTGTTCGTCGACGACCTGGCCGTACACCACGCCTCGCTCGCCGAACACACACCCGAGGTCTGGCGCCTCCACATGGTCTCCGAACCCACCCTCGCCCCCGACGTCGCCCCGGCGCCCGAGGCCGACGCCCGCATCGACGACTGGCGCGAAGCCAAAGACTGGATCCTGGCGCGGTTCGAAGAGGGGCCTCGGGGGTAAAGGGCTGAGCAACAAGCCATCAAGCCCCTCTCCTTCAGGGGAGGGGTTGGGGTGGGGGCAACAGCACCACGAATTCTACCTCGTGATATTGAAGCGCTCAGCCCCACCCCAACCCCTCCCCTAAAGGTGAGGGGCTAAGAAGAAGAACCAAACCCAATCCCCCTTGACCCACCCCGTCCCCCATCCGAAAGACCACAGCCATGAGCATCGAAACCCGCCTCACCGAACTGGGCATCGCCCTTCCCGAAGCCGCCGCGCCCGTCGCGGCCTATGTGCCGGCGGTCGAGGCCGGCGGCCTGCTGCACCTGTCGGGGCAGCTGCCGTTCGACGACGGCGCGCTGATGACCGGCTATGTCGGCGGCAACCGCGACGCGGACTATGGCAAGAAGGCCGCCGAACGCTGCGCCGTCATGGTGCTGGCGCAGGTGAAGAAGGCGCTCGGCACGCTCGACCGCGTCGAACGCGTCGTGAAGCTTGGCGTGTTCGTCTCGTCCGACCCGGCCTTCACCGGCCAGCCCGCGGTCGCCAACGGCGCATCCGAACTGATGGTCGCGGTGTTCGGCGATGCCGGCCGCCATGCGCGCTCGGCGGTCGGCGTGCCCGTCCTGCCGCTCGGCGCGGTCGTCGAAATCGACGCGGTCTTCGCCGTCCGCCCGGCCTGAACTCAAGCCTAAAAGGCTCCGGCGGTGCCCGCCCCAGATCCGGCGCGCACCGCCTTCCTCCGCGCGCAACCTTTCGCGCATCGCGGCCTGCACGGCGACGGCCGGCTGGAAAACAGCCGCGCCGCGTTCGTCGCCGCGATCGCCGCGGGCTACGGCATCGAATGCGACGTCCAGGCGAGCCGCGACGGCGAGGCATTCGTCTTCCACGACGCCGATCTCGACCGGCTGACCGACCAGACAGGCCCCTTGGCCGCGCGCGATGCCGCCGCGCTCGACGGCATCCGCCTGTCCGGCACGGACGAGACGATCCCCACACTGTTCCAGCTGCTCGCCCGCACGCTCGGCCGCGTGCCGCTGCTGATCGAGGTCAAGACCCCCGCCACCGACATCCTCCCCATCTGCCGCGCCGTCGCACGCGAGCTGGACGGCTATCGCGGGCCGGCGGCGGTCATGTCGTTCCACCCCGGCGTCGCACGCTGGTTCTGGCGCAACGTGCCCGCCATCCCGCGCGGGCTGATCGTCAGCGAGGAAGACCGCCACGGACCGACGCATGACGCCCGCCGCACCCTTGCGCTGGCCCATGCGAAACCCGACTTCCTGGCCTATGATATCCGCAGCCTGCCGAGCCCGTTCGCCGCGCGATGCCGCGCCCGCGGGATGCCCGTCTTGACTTGGACCGTGCGCGATGCCGCCGCCGAACGGATCGCCGCCGCCCATGCGGACGAAGTGATCTTCGAAGGCGCACACCGATGAGCGATTCCGGGCCCGGCCTCACCGCCCGCATGGCCGGCGGCCTCGCCGATTTCAGCGCGGCGGACTGGGACGCCTGCGCCGGCACGGACAACCCGTTCGTCGGCCACGCTTTCCTCTCCGCACTCGAAGACGCCGGCTGCGCGCAACCCCGCGCCGGCTGGCAGCCCGTGCCGATCGTCATCGACGGCCCCGACGGCCGCCCCGCCGCGATCGCGCCCGCCTATGCCAAGAGCCACAGTCAGGGCGAATATGTCTTCGACCATGGCTGGGCCGACGCGTTCGAGCGTGCCGGCGGGCAGTACTACCCGAAGCTCCAGATCGCCGTCCCGTTCAGCCCCGTCCCCGGCCCGCGCCTGCTCACCCGCGACCCTGCGCTCCGCGTGCCTTTGGTCAACGCCATCGCCGCGGTCGTCGACCGGCTCGGCCTCTCGTCCGCCCACGCCACCTTCGTCGCGGAGGACGAGGTCGAGATATTCGAGGCCGCCGGCTGGCTCATCCGCGCCGACCGTCAGTTCCACTGGACCAACGACGGCTATGCCAGCTTCGACGATTTCCTCGCCGCACTCGCCAGCCGCAAGCGCAAGGCGATCCGCAAGGAACGCGCCGCCGCGGTCCAGGGACTCGACATCGTCCATCTGACCGGCGCGCAGATCACCGAGGCGCATTGGGACGCCTTCTGGCTGTTCTACCAGGACACGGGGGCCAGGAAGTGGGGCCGCCCCTATCTCAACCGCCGCTTCTTCTCGCTCCTGTCCGAACGGCTCGGCGACCGCGTCCTGCTGATGCTCGCGCTGCGCGACGGCGTGCCCATCGCCGGCGCGCTCAACCTGATCGGCGCCGACACGCTCTACGGCCGCTACTGGGGCTCGACCGAGGACGTCCCCTTCCTCCACTTCGAACTCTGTTATTACCAGGCGATCGACGCCGCCATCGCCCGCGGCCTCTCCCGCGTCGAAGCCGGCGCACAAGGCTCCCACAAACTCGCCCGCGGCTACGCCCCCGCCGTTACCTGGTCCGCCCACTACATCCCCGACCCCGCCTTCCGCCGCGCCGTCGCCGACTATCTCGAAGCCGAACGCGCCGCCGTGGCCGAGGACATCGAGGAACTCGACGAGATGACCCCGTTCAAGAAGGGGTGAGGTCTAAGCCCCGGTAACTTCTAGAACCGTCCATCCCGAGCGAAGTCGAGGGACCCTTCGAGCGAAGCCGAGAAGCCAACAGCACCCCGCAAACTCCGTTCGGTTCGAGCCTGTCGAGAACGCGTTCCCGATCCCAAACCCCGTTCGGTTCGAGCTTGTCGAGAACCCTGCACCCCGTGGCCAGGGTTCTCGACAAGCTCGAACCGAACGGAGGTGGGTGGCCAAGTCCCTCAAGCAGCAACCCGCATCGTCAGCCCCAACCAGGCCCGCGCCGCCTTCTGCGCGTTCGCAATCTCGCGCGCGGTCATGTCCTCGGCGATCTCTGCCCGGCACTGCTGCCCCCGCTCGCTGCCGTTCAGCGCCGCCAGGTTGAACCACTTGTGCGCCTCGACCAGGTCGAGCCCGATCCCCCCGCCCCCGGACGAATAGGCCATCCCAAGATCGAGCAGCGCATCGACATCCCCCCGGGTCGCCTCCGCGATCCGATCGTCGATGATGCTGCCTGCGGTGCGAAGTTGCTGTCCCATGATCCATTCCCTGTTCCGACGCGAGTCGTCAGGTCTGGAAAGATGAGGCCACAAGCGAGAATAAATGGTTAACGGCGCAAAGCCTCAACCCACCACCACCACCGCCACGTTGTCGATCAACCGCGTCGTCCCCAGCCGCGCCGCGGCCAGCAACCGCATCGGCCGATCCCCGACAACCGCGACCGGCACCAGACTCTCCGCATCGCTCAGCGCCACATAATCCACGCTGGCAAAGCCCGCGTCGATCAGCCGCCGCTCCGCCGCCGCCAGCACGCCGGCCACCTCGTCGCCGCGCGCGATCGCCGCCGCCGCCTCGCCCAGCGCCCGCGGCATCGCCCGCGCGGCCGCGCGCTGCTCGTCGTCGAGATAGGCGTTGCGCGACGACAGCGCCAAGCCGTCATCCTCGCGCTGCGTCGGCACGCTGATGACCTCCACCGCGAAATCCATGTCCGCCACCATCCGCCGGATCACCGCCAGCTGCTGCCAGTCCTTCTCGCCGAACAGCGCCACGTCCGGCTGCACCTGGTTCAGCAGCTTGGCGACCACCGTCGCCACCCCGTCGAAATGCCCCGGCCGCGCCGCACCGCACAGCGTCTCGCTCACCCCCGCCACCGACAGGTTGCTCGCATACCCATCGGGATACATCGCCCCCACGTCCGGCGCCCACAGCACGTCGACGCCGCCCGTGTCCAGCATCGCCGCATCCGCCGCCTCGCGCCTGGGGTACGCGACCAGATCCTCGTTCGGTCCGAACTGCGTCGGATTGACGAAGATCGACGCCACCACATGGTCCGCCCGCAACCGCGCCGCCGCGACCAGCGCCATATGCCCGGCATGCAGCGCCCCCATCGTCGGCACCAGCGCCACGCTCTCCCCCGCCGCGCGCCAGTCGCGGACGATGGCGCGCAACGCGCCGACAGTACGAATGATTTGCACCTTGGGGTGGCCTCCGATAGGGCTGAACAGCGTCTTTGGGGGGCGCGCCGGACGAGTTCAAGGGGGCGGGGCATACCCGCAAAGGGCTTTTGCAGACAGCGCATCTCATCGTCTTCGCCAATGAAAAAGGCGGTTCGGGCAAGTCCACCACCGCGGTCCACACCGCGGTCGGCCTCGCCGCGGCCGGCCGCCGGGTGGCGACGATCGACCTCGATCACCGCCAGCGCACGCTCGCCCGCTATCTGGAAAACCGTGCCGCCACGATGAAGCGGCTCGGCGTCGACCTGCCTTTGCCGCACGTCGAAACGCTCGATCCCGCCAAGGGCCCGCAGGTCGGTGAACGGATCGACGCGCTCCGGTCGCAGGTCGACATCATCGTCGTCGACACGCCCGGCCGCGACGACGGCCCCGCCCGCGCCGCGATCGAACGCGCCGACACGCTCGTCACCCCGATCAACGACAGCTTCATCGATCTCGACCTGATCGGACAGGTCGATCCGGACAGCTACAAGATCAAGCGCCCCAGCTTCTACGCGGAGATCGTGTGGGACGCGCGCAAGGTCCGCGCCAAGACCGACGGCGGCACCGTCGACTGGGTCGTGCTGCGCAACAGGCTGCAGCATATCGAGGCGCGCAACATGAAACGCGTCGCCGCGGCCCTCGCCGAACTCAGCAAGCGGGTCGGCTTCCGCGTCATCCCCGGCCTGTCCGAACGCGTCATCTTCCGCGAACTGTTCCCGAAGGGGCTGACGCTGCTCGACCTGAAGGCGATCGGCGCGGACGCCGGCATCGCGCACATCGCCGCGCGCCAGGAACTGCGCGAGATGATCGCCGGCCTGGCGCTCCCCGATCGCAAGCCTGAACCGGCCCCCGCATCGACGATGGCCGCCGCCTGATGCTCCTGCTGCTCCTTGCCGCCGCCGCGGTCGGATATTGGGCGTACAAGGACGGCTCGCTCAAGACGCTGCGCTATGCCGATGTCGCCGCCGGCGTCGCGGCCCTGATCGGGCTTAGCCTGCTGTTCAAGGGCAATCCCACGCTCGGGATCGTGGCCCTCGGCGGCGCGGGCGCCTGGGTCTGGTTGCGCAAGCAGGTGCCGGCCCGCCCGCTGATGACCGAGACCGAGGCGCTCGCCTTGCTCGAACTGCCGATCGGTGCGGATGCCGACCGGATCCGCGCCGCACACCGCCGGCTCATCGCCCGCGTCCACCCTGACGCCGGCGGCACCGCCGACCTCGCCCGCCGCGTGAACCTGGCGCGCGACACGCTGCTCGCCGTCACCCCGTCGCGCCCGATCGACCGCTGACCCGGCCAGCGCCCCACCGCTTCGCGCCGTCGATCCTGCGCGAATACGACATCCGCGGCATCGTCGGCGACACGCTCCACCCCGCCAATGCGCTCGCGGTAGGTCGGGCCTTCGCCACCCTCGTCACTCGCACCGGCGGCACCCGCATCGCGGTCGGTCGCGACGGTCGCACGCATAGCACGGCGCTCCAGGACGCGCTCGTCACCGGCCTCACCGCCGCCGGCTGCGACGTCGTGCGGATCGGCGTCGGCCCCACCCCGATGCTCTATTTTGCGGAGGCCGTGCTCAGCGTCGACGCCGCCGTGATGGTCACCGGCAGCCACAACCCGCCGTCGCACAACGGCTTCAAGCTCGTCCTCGCCCACCGCCCCTTCTTCGCCGACCGGATCACGGACCTCGGCGCACTCGCCGCGGCCGGCGACTGGACCGACGCACCAAGCCCGGGCCAAGTGTCCGACCTCGACATCGCCACCCGCTACGTCGATCGCCTGCTCGACGGCCCCAACCTCCCCCCGCTCCGCATCGGCTGGGACGCCGGCAACGGCGCGGCCGGCGCGATCGTCGAACAGCTCACCGCCCGCCTCCCCGGCGAACACCACCTGCTGTTCACCGCGATCGACGGCAGCTTCCCCAACCACCACCCCGACCCCACCATCGACGCCAATCTCGCCGATCTCCGCGCGCTCGTCCTGCGCGAGCAACTCGACATCGGCATCGCGTTCGACGGCGACGGCGACCGCATCGGCGTGATCGACCACCGCGGCCGCACTTTGCCCGCCGACCGGCTGCTCGCGATCCTCGCCGAACCGCTGCTCGCCGCCCACCCCGGCGCGACCGTCATCGGCGACGTGAAGATGTCGCAGACCCTCTTCGACCGCATCGCAGAGCTCGGCGGCACCCCCGTCATGGGCCGCGCCGGCCACGCCCCGATGAAGGACGCGATGCGCGACACCGGCGCGCTGCTCGCGGGCGAACAGAGCGGCCACATCTTCTTCGCCGACGACTATCTCGGTTACGACGACGCGCTCTACGCCGCGCTCCGCCTGATCCGCACGCTCGCCGGCAAACGACTTGCCGACCTCGCCGACGCGCTCCCCGCCCGCACCGCGACCCCCGAACTGCGCTTCGCCTCCAGCGAGAACCGCAAGTTCGCCGTCGTGGCAGAGGTCGCCGCCCGCCTCGCAAACAGTGGCGCCACCGTCGACACCACCGACGGCGTCCGCGTCGCCACGCCCGACGGCTGGTGGCTGCTCCGCGCGTCCAACACGCAGGACCTCCTCGTCGCACGGGCCGAGAGCTATGACCAATCCGGCTGCGACCGCCTCGTCGCTGCACTCAACGCCCAACTCGCGCTCAGCAACGCCGCCCCCGCCACCTGACCCGCGGAACCCTCGCCTATCCCGCCGGGTTACACCGGCAACTTATCCGGAGACCCACCATGCGTCCCACCGCCGCCCTCGCGCTTATCGCCCTCATCGCCGCCCCCGCCACGGCGCAGCTGACCGGCGGCAACACCGCCTCGACCGGCAGCGTGTCGTCCACCACCACGGGCTCCGGCTCGTCGAGCAGCAGCCTCGGCATCGGCCTCGGCAGCGGCTCGCTCTCCGGCAGCACGTCGAACAGCGCCAGCAGTTCGATCCCCGACGTCGGTGGCACAAACTACGGTCAGCCCGGCACCCCGCTCGGCTCGCAATCCTCGCTCAGCGCCCGCGTCAACGCGCAGGCCGGCCTGGGCAGCGCCTCGCGCCTCAACAACCGGCTCTCCACCGGCACCGCGGGCTACACCGGGTCGGGCGCCAGTGGTGCGTCGACCGGCAACAATGCGGTCGGCGGCCTGTCCGGCGGCACCACGCTGTCCAACGCCGGCCAGCCCACCGGCACACCGCTCGGTTCGGGAAACTGACGCAGTAAACGGGGTTGCCGTAGCGGCCCTGTCCCACCATCTTGCTGCAACGCAGCGAAAGTCCGTCCATGATCGAAGCCACCACCCGCCACGGCGGCCCTGCCCACCCCGGCATGGGCTTCCGCCAGTTCGTCGCGTTCATCGCCGCGATGATGGCGATCAACGCGCTCGGCATCGACATCATGCTGCCCGCGCTCCCCGCAATGTCCAATGCGCTCGGCATCACGATTGAAAACCAGCGCCAGTTCATCATCGCGGCCTATGTCCTCGGTTTCGGCGCCGCACAGCTGTTCTACGGCCCACTCTCCGACCGCGTCGGCCGCAAGCCCGTCCTGCTGGTCAGCCTGACCCTGTTCGCGGTCGCCAGCATCGCCGCCACCTTCGCCACCGATTTCACGACCATCGTCGCCGCCCGCCTGCTCCAGGGCGTCGTGGCCGCCTCGTCGCGCGTCCTGGCCGTCTCCATCGTGCGGGACTGCTATTCCGGCCGCCAGATGGCGCGCGTCATGTCGTTGAGCTTCATCGTGTTCCTCGCGGTGCCGATCCTGGCGCCCAGCATCGGCCAGCTTATCCTGATGGCCGGCCCGTGGCCGTGGATCTTCTACTTCCTCGCCGCCTTCGCGGTCGCGGTGGTGACCTGGGGCTGGTTCAAGCTGCCCGAGACGCTGCACGAGGATTATCGCCGCCCGATCTCGGTCACGTCGATCCTGTCCGCCGCACGCGAAGTCGTCACCAACCGCTACGCGCTCGGCTATACGCTCGCCACCTCGCTGCTGTTCGGCGGGCTGATGGGCTACATCAACTCGGTGCAGCAGATCTTCGCCGACGTGTTCCAGCGCCCGGCCATCTTCACCACCGTGTTCGCCGCGACCGCCGGCACGATGGCGATCGGCTCCTTCTTCAATTCGCGGATCGTCGAACGGCTCGGCACGCGGCTCGTCTCGCACACCGCGCTACTGGGCTTCATCGCGATCAGCGGCGTCCATCTCGCGGTCGCCGCGGCCGGCTACGAAACCGTGCTGAGCTTCGCCGTCCTGCTCGCCGCGACGATGGGCTGCTTCGCGCTCGCTGCGTCGAACTTCAACTCCATGGCGATGGAGCCCGTGGGCCACATCGCCGGCACCGCCTCGTCGATCCAGGGCTTCCTATCAACAACGGGCGGCGCGCTCGTCGGCCTGCTCATCGGGCAGAGCTTCAACGGCACCACCATCCCGGTCGCCGCGGGCTTTTTCCTGACCGGCGTCGGCTCGCTCGCCATGGTGCTGCTCGTGGAACGCGGCAAACTCTTCCAGGCCCGCAACGCCCCGGTCGCGGTGCCTGCCTGACCGGTTCAGTAAGGCGCCAGCTTCACCTTCAGCACCTGCGGCAACGTCGTCAGATTGAGCCCGCTGCCGGTCTGGTCGCCGTTCCAGACGCGCTCGAAGACCCATTTGCCGTCCTTGAAATGCCCTTCCTCGACCCGGGCCATCATGAACCGCTCGCCCTTTGCCGAATCGAACCGCACGCGCACGCGGTGCCCGACGAGCAGGAACTCGTTCGGCGACAGTTGCGCGATCGTCGCCCCGCCGTCGGGCACGTCGCGATCGGGCACCGGGTCCGCCTTCCCCAGCCAACTGTCGCCGACGGTCCCCATCTGCCACTGGCCGTAGGTGAGCGTCGCCGTCCAGCGATCGCCAAGCCGCAGCGTGTCCGGCTCCCGATCGTCGGCCTCACCCGCGCCCCAGACCTTGTTCTCGAACGAGAGCCTGGCCCAGTCCCGCGCCATCGGCGCAAATCGCCGATAATGAACCGCGAAGTTCTCGACCGTCTGGGCGGTCACCTGCCGCGCGCCCAGCGGATAGTTCGAGAAGCCGGAGTAATCGAGGCCGAACGGTGCAAAGCCGATCCCCTGCCGCCCCAGCACGTCATAGAAATGGCGCGCATAGCCCTTGTCGCTACCGATCTCCGGAACGAACAACGCGTTGTCCGCCCGCCCATATTGATCCAGCGTCTTGCGGACCTTCGCACTATCGCGGTCGTAAATGTCCGGCGCGATCGCATCGACCGCCGGCGCTCCCGCCTTCCACACGTCCAGGACGTTCCACGTCGGGCCGCCCGACGAATAGGTGAACGGATCCTGATACTTGAAGGGATCGCGCAACGCCGCGTTGACATACATCGGCAGAGCCAGCTCGCGCTTCCCGGCCACCGTGATCTCATCCACGTAGCGGGCGATGTGCCAGGCATGGAAATACTCGTCGGCATCCTTGCCGAACGCGGCTTTCCAGGTGCCGGGCTTCGCGCGCATCGCCTTGACCAGTTCGGCCGGCACCGGCTGGTCGAATAGCCGCTGCGCCGTGGGTGAGAAATCGCGCACCGCGCTGTACGTGCCCACCTCGTTCTCGACCTGGACCATGATGACGCTATGATCCGGATCGGCCGTCTTCAGGTGCCGCATGAGCGCCACGAACGCCCGCTTGTCCGCCTCCAATGTCGCGCGGAAATGGGGTGAGAGCGAGTTCTTCACCTCCCCCTTCGCATTCACGACACGCGGAAAGCGCCGGTTGTTCAGCTTCACCCATTCCGGCGCATAATCGGGATTGTTGTTCTTCCAGGTTCCGAACCACAGCAGGACCAGCTTGACGTCGTTCGCGCGCGCCTGCGTCAGCAATTCGTCGACGAAGGAAAAATCGAACTTTCCCTCGGTCGGTTCGATCTGCTCCCACGCGATCGGCATTTCCAGCGTGTTTGCAGATGCAGCCTTCACGGCCGGCCAGACCGTCGGAAGCTGCGATGCATAGTTCGCCGAATTATTCGCCTGCACGCCGAGCATCAGGAACGGCGCCCCATCGACCATCAGCGCGTGCCGGCCATCCTTCGTGACGAGCCGCGGAAGATCGCTCGCCGATGCGACACCGCTCATCGCCATGCCGGCAGCCATCGCCAGGGGTAGAATCCGTCGTGCAATAGCTGGCATTTTCGTCCCCCACCCGCGCCGTGATCCACGTGACGGCGTCGCAGCCCAACCGTCTACGGCGAATATCGGGGACGAACCAGAGCCCACGCGTGGCAATGGAGACTTCCTGATCGAGAGCGCGAGCCGGAACTAGCGCAACGGTCCGGCACCGCCGATCTGAAGACTGGCCGCTCGCGGGTCGCAGGATGGGGTTTCAGCGAGTCCTGCTTGGCAAGCGGCCGCCGCATCGCGATCGCCCAACCCCAAACGCAAAAAAGCCCGCATCGCTGCGGGCTTTTTTAGTGGGTTGGTGGAGCCGTGGGGGATCGAACCCCAGACCTTCGCAATGCCATCGCGACGCTCTCCCAGCTGAGCTACGGCCCCGTACCCTGACCGCCGGCTGGGGACCGGCGGGGTGAGGCGCGCTCTACGAAAGCCGGCGCGCCCCTGCAAGCATTAATTCTCGTCTTCGTCCGCCGGTGCGGCCACACCGATATCGTCGTCGCCGCCCAGGTCGACATCGTCGTCGGGGCTCGGCTCGGCGTCCTCGTCGACTTCGAGGTCCTCGCTCAGGTCCGAATCGTCCTTTTCCTCGACGACCTTCTTCGGCGCGTCATAGGACAGCGGCTGCTTGGACTTCAGCACGCTTTCCGGTTCGAACTGCGTCGCGCATTCGACGCACGTGACGGGATCGTCCTTGCCCAGGTCGTAGAACCGCGTGCCGCACTTCGGGCAGGTCCGCTTGGCGCCCCATTCAGGCTTCGTCATGGATGGTTGCTCCGCAAAAGGGGAAGCGCGCCGAAAGCCGGGAGCCGTCGACGCGAATTGCCGCGCGCCTTGCCACAGCCCCATGCCCCTGTCAAAGCCGCGCCCCATGCACGCTCCCTCCCTTCGGCCCGTCCCGACCCCCACCACCTTCACCACCGCCGGCCCGCTGTCCGGCCGGGTCCGCGTGCCGGGCGACAAGTCGATCTCGCACCGCGCGCTGATGCTGTCCGCGCTCGCCGTCGGCCGCAGCACGATCGACGGCCTGCTGGAGGGCGAGGACGTCCACGCCACCGCCGGCGCACTGCGCGCCATGGGCGCCACCATCGTCCGATCCGACGACGGCCGCTGGACGGTCGACGGCGTCGGCATCGGCGGCCTGCTGCAACCCTCCATTGCGCTCGACATGGGCAACAGCGGCACGTCGACGCGCCTGCTGATGGGCCTCGTCGCCAGCCACCCGATCACCGCCACCTTCGTGGGCGACGCATCGCTCAGCAAGCGGCCGATGGGGCGTGTCATCGATCCGCTGTCGGCGATGGGCGCGGACATCACCGCCAGCCCCGGCGGCCGGCTCCCGCTCATGGTCCGCGGCCTCAACCCCGCCGTCCCGCTCGACTATACGCTCCCCGTCGCCTCGGCACAGGTGAAGTCCGCGGTGCTGCTCGCCGGGCTCAACACCCCCGGCATCACCCGCGTGATCGAACCGGTGCCGACCCGCGATCACAGCGAACGGATGCTCGCCGGCTTCGGTGCGACCGTCGACGTCCAGACCGACGCCGACGGCACCCGCACCATCGCGATCCACGGCCCGGCGGACCTGAAGCCGCAGCATATCGACGTCCCCGGCGACCCGTCGTCCGCCGCATTCCTCGTGGTCGCCGCGCTGATCGTGCCGGGGTCGGAGGTCCGCATCGAGAATGTCGGCATCAACCCGACCCGCGCCGGCCTGTTCGGCGTGCTCCACGCGATGGGCGCGGACCTGACCTTCCACGACCAGCGCGAAGTCGGCGGCGAACCGGTCGCCGACCTCGTCGTGCGCGCCTCCACGCTCCACGGCATCGAAGTCCCGACCGAGACCGCCCCGTCGATGATCGACGAATATCCCGTGCTGTTCGTCGCCGCCGCCCTGGCGAAGGGCCGCACCGTGCTGCGCGGACTGGAAGAGCTGCGCGTCAAGGAGTCGGACCGCATCGCCGTCATGGCCGCCGGCCTCCGCGCGATCGGTGCTGTGGTCGAGGAACTGCCCGACGGCCTCGTCATCGACGGCCGCGACGGCGCGCCCTTCCCCGGCCTCCCCGCCGGCGCGAACCCCGTCCAGACGCATCTCGACCACCGCATCGCGATGAGCTTCGCGGTCGCCGGCCTTGCCGCCACCGGCCCGGTCGTCATCGACGACACCAGCCCGATCGCGACCAGCTTCCCGACCTTCCCCACGCTGCTCGCCACGCTCGGCGCGCGCTCGGACCCCGCGCCATGACCCCGCTCGGCAGCTCAGCCGTCGCCGCACCCGCCACCCGCACCCAGCGCGTGGCGGTCGAAGGCGGCACGCTCCACGTCCGGATCGACGGCGACCTCGCCAACGGTCGCACCCCGCTGCTGCTCGTCCACGGCGGCCCCGGCGGTTCGCACGCGGGGCTGATCCCGGCCGCCGCGCTCGCCACCGACCGCGCGGTCATCTTCTACGACCAGCTCGATTGCGGCCGATCGGACCACCCCGGCGACCCCGCGAACTGGACGGTCACCCGATTCGCGTCGGAGATCGCCGCGATCCGCACCGCGCTCGGGCTCGACCGGCTTCACCTGTTCGGCCACAGCTGGGGCGCGACGCTCGCGCTCGAACATGCCGCCCGCGCACCGGGCATCGCCAGCCTCGTCCTGATGGGCCCGCTCGTCTCGACCGCCGCCTGGCTCGGCGACGCCGACACACTTCGCGCCCGGTTGCCCGCGGGCGTGCAGGCCACGCTCATCGCCTGCGAGGGGCCGAACCCGCCCGCCGCGGAGGCCTGCCGCGCGGCCACGCGCGTCTATTACGACCGCTACTGGTGCTCACGCGATCCCGACCCGGTCGTCACCGCCTACGCATCGGCGATGCCGCGCTGCTTCACGCCCACGCTGTACGAGGCGATGTGGGGCACCAGCGAGTTCAGCGCGACCGGCACGCTCGCCGACTATGACGGCACGCCTTTGCTCGCCCAACTCGAGGCGCCCACGCTGTTCCTGATTGGCGACTCGGACGAGGTGACCGAACCCACCGCGCTCAAGTTCGCCGCCATGGTCCCGCACAACCGCGGCACCACCATCGTCGTGGCGGGCGCCGCCCACCGCCTGCAGAACGACCGGCGCGACCTGTTCCTGACGCATCTGCGCGACTGGATGCGGCTGCACGACGGCGTGAACGACGGAGACATCGCATGATCATCGCCGTCGACGGCCCCGCCGCATCGGGCAAGGGCACCATCGCCCGCGCGCTCGCCGCGCATTACCGACTGCCCTATCTCGACACCGGCCTGCTCTACCGCGCGGTCGGCCTCAACGTCGTGCGTGGCGGCGGCAACCCGTCCGATCCCGACGATGCGCTCGCCGGCTGCCAGTTCGACGACCTGCTGCTGGGCGATCCCAAGCTCCGCTCCGAAGACGCCGGCGCCACCGCCTCGATCGTCTCCGCCCACCCCGCGGTCCGTGCCGCGCTGGTCGAGCGGCAGCGGGATTTCGCCGCGCGGCCCGGCGGCGCGATCCTTGACGGGCGCGACATCGGCACCGTCATCGCGCCACACGCCGATGCCAAACTGTTCGTCCGCGCCAGCCCCACCGTCCGCGCGCAACGCCGCCATGCGGAGATGGCCGGCATGGGGCAGATGGTCTCGGTCGACACCCTCCTCGCCGAGATCCGCGAGCGCGACCGGCGCGACAGCACGCGCGATACCGCCCCGCTGGTGCAGGCCGCGGATGCCGACTTGCTGGATACCAGCCTTTTGAGTATAGAGACTGCCGTCCAGCGGGCGATCGCGCTCGTGGATGCCCGGATGGCCGCGCGCTAAGCGCGCCGGCTGACAGGCGCGCCAGGCTCCGGTCCACGGACCGGCGCGTCCGGCGTGCCCTTTTGCCATGGAGCCACCCCGCTCCGGCTCCCCGCATTCACGCGTACGTCCCGACCGTCGGATGCTGTGCCGGCATGGGGTCGTCGCGGCAATACGGCCTTCCAAAGTCCTCCGGATTCTTCCCGGACGGCCGAACCTAGACTCAGGAAATTCCTCTTTATGGCCACTGCGGCAAACCCGACACGCGATGATTTCGCGGCGCTCCTCAACGAAACGCTCGGCGGCGAGAACGAAGGCTTCGAAGGCCGCGTCGTCAAGGGCACCGTCACCGGCATCGAAAACGACATGGCTGTCATCGACGTCGGGCTGAAGTCCGAAGGTCGCGTCCGCCTCAGCGAATTCGCCGCACCGGGTCAGAAGGCCGAACTCGCGATCGGCGACACCGTCGAGGTCTATGTCGACCGCGTCGAGAACGTCCACGGCGAAGCGATGCTGTCGCGCGACCGCGCCCGCCGCGAAGCCGCCTGGGACAAGCTGGAAGCCGAATTCTCCACCACCGCGCGCGTCGAAGGCGTCATCTTCGGTCGGGTCAAGGGCGGCTTCACGGTCGACCTGTCCGGTGCCGTGGCCTTCCTGCCCGGTTCGCAGGTCGACATCCGCCCCGTGCGCGACGTCACCCCGCTGATGGACATTCCGCAGCCGTTCCAGATCCTCAAAATGGATCGTCGCCGCGGCAACATCGTCGTGTCGCGCCGCGCCATCTTGGAAGAGACCCGCGCCGAACAGCGCACCGGCCTCATCCAGTCGCTGGCCGAGGGTCAGGTGATCGAAGGCGTCGTCAAGAACATCACCGACTATGGTGCGTTCGTCGACCTCGGCGGCATCGACGGCCTGCTCCACGTGACCGATCTCAGCTACAAGCGCGTCGGCCACCCGAGCGAGATGATCAACATCGGCGATACGCTGAAGGTCCAGATCATCCGCATCAACAAGGACACGCAGCGCATCTCGCTCGGCATGAAGCAGCTCGAGAGCGATCCGTGGGAAGGTGCCTCCGCGAAGTACCCGATCGAGGGCAAGTTCACCGGCCGGGTCACGAACATCACCGAATATGGTGCGTTCGTCGAACTGGAGCCGGGCATCGAGGGCCTCGTCCACGTGTCCGAAATGTCCTGGACCAAGAAGAACGTCCATCCGGGCAAGATCGTCTCGACGTCTCAGGAAGTCGACGTGGTCATCCTCGAGGTCGATCAGGACAAGCGTCGCATCTCGCTCGGCCTCAAGCAGGCGATCAACAACCCGTGGGATGCGTTCATGGAACAGCACCCCGTCGGTTCGACCGTCGAGGGTGAAGTCAAGAACGCCACCGAATTCGGTCTGTTCGTCGGCCTCGACGGCGACGTCGACGGCATGGTCCACATGTCCGACATCGCATGGGGCGTCACCGGCGAAGAGGCGCTCGCGCTTCATCACAAGGGCGAGACGATCCAGGCCGTGGTGCTCGACATCGATCCGGAGAAGGAGCGCATCTCGCTCGGCATCAAGCAGCTCGAGCGCGGCGGTGTCGCGGTCGGCGGTGCGGCCGGTGCAGCAGCGGCTGCCGGTACGATTTCGAGCAGCGGCGGCGGTTCGTCGCAGGGCGGCGTGAACAAGAACGTCGTGACCACGGTCACGGTGCTCGAGGTTCGCGACGGCGGTCTCGAAGTCCAGATGGGCGACGACGGCGTCACCGGCTTCATCAAGCGCACGGATCTGGGTCGCGACCGCGACGAGCAGCGTCCGGAGCGTTTCCAGGTCGGTCAGAAGTTCGATGCGATGGTCATCGGGTTCGACCGGTCGAAGAAGCCGAACTTCTCGATCAAGGCCATGCAGATGGCCGAAGAGAAGCAGGCCGTGGCGCAGTACGGGTCGTCCGACTCGGGTGCCTCGCTCGGCGACATCCTCGGTGCGGCGCTCAAGGCACGCAACGAAGACAGCTGATCGCGTCATTGCCCGAACGGGCGGATCGGGGGCGCGGATCGAAAGGTCCGCGCCCCTTTTCGTTTTTTCGTACAAATCGAACATGCCCGTATGATCCCGCAGCGTTGACCGTTCCGGGCTTCGATCATAACGTGGATCAAGTAGACAGGGTGGTCCGAACCGCCCGTTCCGCCGCTCCGCATCCCCGCATGCCGTGCGCGGCCCAGGGAGATCGCATGATCAGGTCCGAACTCGTTGCCCGCCTTCACGAGGCCAATCCGGATCTGGGAACGCAGGAGATCGAACGCATCGTGACGCTGGTGTTCGACGCCATCGTGGACAAGCTTGCTGCCGGCGGCCGCGTCGAACTGCGCGGGTTCGGCACCTTTTCCACCCGCGCCCGCGCCGCGCGCCAGGGCCGCAACCCGCGCACCGGCGACGCGGTCGAGGTCGACGCCAAACGCGTCCCCTATTTCAAACCCGGCAAGGACATGCGCACGCGCCTCAACGTCTGACGGGCTTGACCCCGGCCGCTGGATGCGGTCATCCCTGCGCGGGGCCGGATCCTTTCCGGGCGGACGTGGCGAAACCGGTAGCCGCGACGGACTTAAAATCCGTTTCTTTCGGGAGTGCGGGTTCGAGTCCCGCCGTCCGCACCCTTTGTCTTTGTGGCTGCAGCCCAGCATGACACAACTCTGTCAAACCAAATCCCGTTCGTGCTGAGTAGAGACCGAGTAGCGCCCCTCGGCGCGTAACGAGGGCTCGTATCGAAGCATGGGTCCGGACCGATCCTTCGATACGGGTCTTCGGCAGGCTCAGCCCCTACTCAGGACAAACGGCTGCGGGTGCTGTCGGTCTCAAAACCGCAAGGCGTTCGAAACACTAACGCCCCAGCTTTCCTCACCCCAACCTCATCTCGGGTGCAAAAGCGCGGATCGTCCGTTAAGGGACCACCAACCCAATCGACGCCGCCGCTGCGGCAAAAGGACCGACATGACCGATCCCGTGGCCCCGTCCGCGCCCCCCCTCGCCACCGCCGCTGCCGCCCCGGCCGCCACCGGGCTCGAACCCACCACCGCGCTGTCGGTCGAAAACATCCTGTGGGTGCGCCACTGGAACGAGCATCTGTTCAGCTTCGCGATCAGCCGCCCGGCCAGCTTCCGCTTCCGCTCCGGCGAGTTCGTGATGATCGGGCTGCCGGGGCCGAAGGGTAAACCGCTGCTCCGCGCTTATTCGATCGCCAGCCCGGCCTACAGCGACGAACTCGAATTCCTGTCGATCGCGGTCGAGGACGGCCCGCTCACCTCGCAGCTCCGCCACGTCCAGGCCGGCGACCAGATTTATCTCGGCCGCAAGCCCACCGGCACGCTCGTCTCCGACGCGTTGCTCCCCGGCCGCCGGCTGTTCCTGATCTCGACCGGCACCGGCCTCGCGCCCTTCCTGTCGGTCGCGCGCGATCCCGACATCTACGACCAGTTCCAGGAAATCGTGATCGTCCACAGCGTGCGGCGCGTCGCCGACCTCGCCTACCGCACCGAACTCGAGGCCGCCTTCGCCGACGACCCGCTAATCGGCGAACAGGCGCAGGACCAGCTCGGCTACGTGCCCACCGTGACGCGCGAGGAGTTCCACACCACCGGCCGCATCGACGCGCTCGTCGCCTCGGGCAAGCTGTTCGTCCCGCCGCTCACCGGTGGCCGCGAATTCGATCCGGCCGAGGACCGCATCATGCTCTGCGGCAGCATGGCGATGATCAAGGACTTCGCCGGCTTCCTCGACGGCCTCGGCTTCACCGAAGGCTCCAACGCCGCCCCCGGCCACTACGTCATCGAACGCGCCTTCGTGGGGTGAGGATGCGGGTGGGGCTCCGTCCCACCCGACACCCGTTCGTGCTGAGTAGCGACCGAGTAGCGCCGCCTGGCGCGTACCGAGGGCGCGTTTCGAGACACCGCGCGTCACGCCCGTCGACGAACCGCGAGGTCGCAGACCAAAAGAAGCCTAGCCCCACCACCGGGATGCTCTAGGTTAAGCCTCAATGCGGTACCTCCTCCTGCTCCTCCTGCTGTTGCCGGCCGCGTGCGATACCAGCGGCGATGTGCCGAATGACGAACCCGTCGCGGTCAGCGTCATCGGCCCGCGCCCCCGGCTCGTCGATCCCAGCCGGCGCGGCTACACCCCGCCCGACGCGGTCCTGCTCGGCGCGGTGGCGCAAGGGCTCGTCCGGCTCGATGCCGCGGGTCAGATCGAACCCGGCCTCGCGATCCGCTGGGACGTGTCGGACGACGGGCTCTACTACACCTTCCGCATCAACTCCGACGCCGCGCTCGATGCCGCCGCCGTCGCACGCCGGCTCCGCGCCGCGATCGCCCCTGCCAGCGACAACCCGCTCGCATCCGAACTGACCGCGATCGCGGAGATCGTCGCGGTCACCGACGAGGTCGTCGAGATCCGCCTCGCCGCCCCGCGCCCCGACCTGCTGCTGCTCCTCGCCCAGCCCGCGCTCGCGTTGTTCGACAAGGGCGCGCCCGGCGGCACCGGCCCATTCCGCGTCCTGCGCCGTACCCGCGACGGTGACCGCCTCACCCTCGTCCGCCCGGCCGACGCCCCCGCATCGCCGGACGACGACCCCGCCGATGTCCCGGCCGAACCCAACGACCCCGCCACCGACATCCTGCTCCGCGGCGAACGCGCGGCAAAGGCGGTGGCGCGGTTCAAGGCGGGCGGTGCCGGCGTCGTGCTGGGCGGCCGCTTCACCGACATCGCGATCGCACGGGCGGACGGTCGCGCCGCGACCACGCTCCACATCGATCCCACCACCGGCCTGTTCGGGTTCGCGATCGTCTCGAACCAGGGCATCCTGTCCGCGCCGGAGAACCGGCTCGCGCTCGCCGTCGCGCTCGATCGCGACCGCATCGTCCGGCTGTTCGCGGATGGCTGGACGTCGCGCACCGGCATCGTGCCGGCCGGCGGCGACGACCTGCCAGACCCGGTCGTACCCGACTGGTCCGCGGCACCGCTCACCCAACGGATCGCGTTCGCGACCGACACAATCGCCCGCTGGCGTGCGCAGAACCCGTCCGTGCAACCCGTCCCGCTGCGCATCGCCATCCCCGCGGGCCCCGGCGGGCGGATGCTCTACGCGCTCGCCGCGCAGGACTGGCGACGCATCGGGATCGACACGATCGCGGTCGCGACCGACGCGCCTGCCGACCTGCGGCTGGTCGATCGCGTCGCCCCGTCGGGCAGCGCCGCCTGGTACCTCCACCGCTTCACCTGCGACCGGAGTCCGTTGTGCAGCGAGCGCGCCGACGCCGCGCTGGCGGCTGCCCGCATCGCGCGCGATCCCGTCACGCGCACCGCCCGGCTCGCCGATGCGGACCGCAGCCTTGCCGATATCGCGGTGTTCATCGCCATCGCGTCGCCCTTGCGCTGGGCACTGGTCGCCCCCAACCTCAATGGATATCGCGACAATCCGCGCGCCATCCACGCGCTGGATGCGTTGCGCAGCCCGGACTAGGACGCCCCATGCGAATTTCGCCCGAACAGATCGATCAGCTGGCGTCCGGCCTGCCCGGCATGGGGCGCGATCCCGCCGCGGTCCGGATGCGCATCGAAACGCTCGAACATTTGCTCGAACGCGCCTTTACCATCCCCGGCATCAACCGCAAGGTCGGCATGGACGCGCTGCTCGGCCTGGTCCCGGTCGTCGGCGACATCGCGACCGCCGCGATGGGCGCCTGGATCGTGTGGGAGGCACGCAACCTCGGCATGTCGAAATGGCAGCTTGCGCGCATGATGGGCAATGTCGGCTTCGACACCGCAATCGGCGCGATCCCGCTGGTCGGCGACCTGTTCGACTTCGCCTTCCGCTCCAACACCCGCAACCTGGCGATCGTCCGCCGCCATCTCGACAAGCACCACCCGGCCACCGTGGTGGTCGACGCAGTCCCGCTGTCGAAGTCCTGACCGACAAGCTCAACCGGCCAAAGGCCCCGCCCGCCCTAAACCGTCGTCCCGGCGAAAGCCGGGATCTTCCTTAAGCTTGACCGTCCCGCTTCACCGAAACGAGATCCCGGCCTCCGCCGGGATGACGGATGGGGGTAGGCTCAGGTCAAACCAGGAACCGGTGAGGGACCAACTAGCCGCGACCCCCGATCAGGCCAAAGCCGAGCCTACCGCCCCCCACCCCGCCAGATCCGCAGCGGCGCGTTCATCGCAAGCCCGCCCTGATGCGCCGGACACGTCACCGGCCGGTACGCGCGCGACAGGCAGATCCACACCTCGTCCAGCCACCCGTTCCGAGTGGCCGTCACGCGCATCATCTCCGCCCGCATCCCCGGATTGACCGCCGCGAACGCCTGCGCAAACCCGCCCGCGGTCAGGCTCCGGCGCGACAGCGCGTTCATGTCCGGATAACGCAACCCACCGTACAGCCGCGTCGATTGCGCGAAATAGTCCGCCGGCCGTGTCGTCATGCACGTCCCGTGCTTCGCCCATTCATGCTGCAACAACTGCGGCGACGGGGTCGCGCACAGGTTCGCGCGCACAACCGGCTTCGGCAGGACCGCCGTCGCCCGGCAATATTGCGGCCACTCCTTGCCCGCCCCGTCCGGCCACAGCCCGTGCAGCGTGAAACCGAACTTCGGCCGCGTGCCCCCGCACTGGAACGCATCGCGCGCGCTCGATTTCTTCGCCCGGCAATATTCCGGCGACCAGGTGATCGCCAATGTATAGCTCGCGATCGGCAGCAGCCGCTGCGGTTGGCTTTCGGACGGCAGGTCCGGCCGCGGCGTCTCCACCTCCGCCGGCACGCGGCACGACACCGCCTGCGCCACCGCCACGCCCGGCATCAGGGCGATCGAAACCGCAAGCAACGCCCGCCGCATCACCCGCGCACGCCCGCAAACCACGCCTTCGCGTCCGGCCGGAACAGCAGGTAGATCACCACGATCGACAGCACGAACTGCGACACCGCGAGGATCGACACCGACCCCATCGCCGACAGGTTCCGGACCGAGAACAGGAACGACACGACCGCAAGGCCACACAGCACGATGACGATCCAGCGCGCCACATTGCTCGCCTTGCGCGACGCCAGCAACGCGATGCCCGCCAGGATCGCAGCCATCACCCACTGGATCGTGATCAGCGCGCCCTCCGACACCGGCATGCCGTTCATCTGCATCAACGCCGCGGTCTGCCCCGCCATCAGATACGTTGCCACGATGCCGAGCAGCAGCGCCGCGATGTACACATATTCGAATTGCACGATGGATTTCGGTCGCATTTCGTTCCCCCTTGGATCGGGGCGCAGCTTAACGCACGCGCCCCCACCCGCAAGGGCTCAGACCGCGGTGAAATCCAGCCCGATGTCCGCCGCCGGTGCCGACTGAGTCAGCCGCCCGACCGAGATATAGTCCACCCCCGACGCCGCGATCGCCGCGATCGTGTCCAGCCGCACGCCGCCGGATGCCTCGGTCGGCACCCGCCCGGCGACCTGCGCCACCGCCGCACGCAACGTCGCCGGATCCATATTGTCGAGCAGCAGGTGCGTCGCGCCCGCCGCCAGCGCCGGCTCGATCTGCTCGGCGCGGTCGACCTCCACGATGATCCGCGCGATCCCGGCCGCCACCGCACGCCGCACCGCCTCGCCGATGTCGCCCGCCACCGCGACATGATTGTCCTTGATCATCGCCGCGTCCCACAGGCCCATGCGGTGGTTGGTCGCATCCCCGGTCCGCGTCGCGTACTTCTCCAGCACGCGCAGCCCCGGGATCGTCTTGCGCGTATCGAGCAACGTCGCGCCGGTCCCCCGGATCGCATCGACATAGGTCCGCGTCATCGTCGCGATCCCCGACAGATGCTGCACCGTATTCAACGCCGCCCGCTCCGCCGTCAGCAGCGCCCGCGCACGCCCCTGCAACCGCATCAGCACCGCGCCAACCTCGACCTGCGCGCCCTCCTCCGCGACGATCTCGATCGTCACATCCGGATCGAGCGCCCGAAAAAACGCCGCCGCGATCGGCAACCCCGCCACCGTCACCGGATCCCGCGCCGCCATCACGCCCGAAAACAGCGCGTCGGACGGAATCACCGCCGCCGACGTCACATCCCCCGACCCGACATCCTCCGCCAGCGTCGCCGCAACGAACGCATCGAGATCGAAACCGGCCAGGAAAAAGGTCATTTTACTTCCTTAAGCCCCTATCCTTCAGGGGAGGGGTTGGGGTGGGGGCAACAGCACCTCACCCACAACGTCGCGACGATGAAGAGGTCGCCCCCACCCCAACCCCTCCCCTGAAGGAGAGGGGCCAGAAAGAATTTAGTCCCCAGTCACCCGCGCAATCCCCAGATCCCCGCGCCCCACAGACCCAGCCGCCATCGCCAGCATCCGGTCCAGCGGGGCCTTCGCCCGCAGCCGCGTCGCCTCGTCAATCTCGATCCGCGGCTCCAGATCACGCAGCGCCACGTACAGCTTCTCCAGCGTATTGAGCGCCATATACGGGCACATATTGCAGTTGCAGTTCCCGTCCGCCCCCGGCGCACCGATGAAGGTCTTGTGCGGCGCCGCCTTCTGCATCTGGTGAATGATATGCGGTTCGGTCGCGACGATGATCGTCTGCGCCGGGCTCGACAGCGCGAATTCCAGGATCGCGCGCGTCGACCCGACCTGGTCGGCATGGTCGAGGATATAGGCCGGGCATTCCGGATGCGCCGCCACCGGCGCACCGGGGTTCAGCGCCTTCAGCTTCAGCAGTTCGGTCTCGGAAAACGCCTCGTGCACGATGCACGCGCCCGGCCACAACAGCATGTCGCGCCCGGTCTTGCGGTTGAAATATGCTCCGAGGTTCTTGTCGGGTGCGAAGATGATCTTCTGGTCCATCGGCAGCTGCGCCAGGATCTTCTCCGCCGACGACGACGTCACGATGATGTCGCTGTGCGCCTTCACCGCCGCCGAACAGTTGATGTACGTCAGCGCGATATGGTCCGGATGCGCCGCGCGGAACGCCGCGAACTGTTCGGGCGGGCAGCTGTCCTCCAGGCTGCACCCGGCATCCATGTCGGGCAGGATCACGGTCTTCTGCGGGCTCAGGATCTTGGCGACCTCCGCCATAAACCGCACGCCGCAGAATGCGATGACGTCCGCATCGGTCGACGCCGCCTTGGACGACAGGTCCAGGCTGTCGCCGACGAAGTCCGCCAGGTCCTGGATCTCCGGATCCTGATAATAATGCGCCAGGATCACGGCGTTGCGGTCCTTGCGCAACCGATCGATCTCGGCCCGCAGGTCCAGTCCTGCCAGGCTGGTGGTCGGTGCATTCATCCCGCTTCTCCTCGGGGATGCAGATAGTGGGTCCGAACGGTCTTGTCAGGTGCCGGATTGAGCCTTGTCGATCACGGCAGCGCGAGGATCTCCGCGATCGACCGGCTCCGATCCAGCTGCGCATCGTCGCCGCCCGGCTCGCCTTCGTACCGCACGCGCACCGTCGCATCGACGCCAGCAATACGCAGCGGCCGCACCAGCAGCGCCGCGATCTGCGCCCGCCCGTTGCGCCGTGCCGCCGCCAGCCGTTCGGGCTTGTTCGCCTCGCGCCGCGCCACCGCCTGCGCGCCGGCCGATGCCTGCTTCTGCAACGCCGCCATCGCCGCGCGCGACACGAACAGCCCGCTCGTCCGGTCCACGGTCATCCGCGATTCGTCGACATTCACCGCATCGACCCGCACGTCGGGCACCGTCACGATCAGCGTGCGGCTCCGCGCATCCCAACGGTAATCACGCCGATCGAGCCGCGACAGGTCGACGAAGTAACTCGCCTCGAACGGCGCCTTCATCACGCGGTTCGACACCAGCATCCCGCCCATCCGCGTATCGGACGCGACGCTCTGCGCGATCCCGCCGATCCGCGACACGCGCAGGTCGCCCATCGGCATGAACGACGTCACCACCGCCTCCGCCACCGCGCGCCCGCCATCGTCGGTCTGCACCTCGTAGCGGCTGGTATAGTAACGATAGCCGATCAAGCCCGCGGCGACGGCCAGCACGATCACCGCGATCCCGATCGCCCAGCTCGGAACCAGTCCGCGCGGAGATGCCTTCAGCCCGTCCTCGCCCAAGTCTCGCCTCCGATCACCAGCCCGCGCCGTTCGAGATCGATCAGATGCGCCAGCACCGACCGCGCCGCCGCACCGCGTAAGCTTTCATCCAGCCCGGCATACATCGTCGCGACCAGTTCCGCGATGGTCGCCGGCGCATCGCGCAGCCGCCGCAGGACCTGCCCCTCGCGCTGCTTGCGGTGCCCCAGCATCCCGCGCACCAGCCGCTGTGGCCGATCGACCGGCTCGCCATGCCCCGGCCAGTAGACGACCTCGTCACGCCCGACCAACCGCTCCAGGCTGGCCATGTATGCCCCCATGTCCCCGTCGGGCGGCGACACGATCGACGTCGACCAGCCCATTACATGATCCCCGCTGAACAGCGCCTCCGCCTCGGGCAAGGCATAACAGAGATGGTTCGACGTATGCCCCGGCGTCGCCAGCGCCCGCAAAGTCCAGCCCTCGCCGGCAACCTCGTCGCCGTCGCCCAACACCCGGTCCGGCGTATACTCGAGATCATAGGCCGCATCGACGCCGCCATCCGCCCCCGCCGCCGGCACCAGCGCCGCACAGCCGACGATATCCGCGCCGGTCGCAACCTTCAGCAACGCCGCCGCCGGGCTATGATCGCGGTGCGTATGGGTGCACACGATCGCCACGACCCTCTCCCCCGCCGTCGCCGCCAGGATCGCCGCGACGTGGCGACCGTCCGCCGGCCCCGGATCGATCACCGCCACCTCGCCGTGCCCGACCAGATAGGTCTGCGTCCCGGTAAAGGTATAAGCCGAAGCATTGGGCGCGGTCAGCCGCCGCACCAGCGGATGCAGCATCGCGACATCGGACATGGCGGGCTCCTTCATCCAACGTAGCGCGAACCCAACGGCGTTATCCCGGCGAAAGCCGGGATCTCCCTCAGGTCAAGCACCACCCCAAGCCAGAACAAGATCCCGGCCTACGCCGGGATGACGCAGATGGGGGAGACCGAAGCAAAAGCCCTCCCCCCACCGGGGGGAGGGTTGGGTGGGGGGCGTGGCTTGAGAAGACGTCGCCCCCAGCCAAGGGGGGGGGGGGGCGTGGCTTGAGAAGACGTCGCCCCCAGCCAAAGCCCCCCCACCCCGACCCTCCCCCCCGGCAGGGGGGAGGGAGAAAAAACTCAGCCCCGAACCACCTTCTTCTCGTCCAGCAGCTCCGCCAGTTCACCCGCCTCGTACATCTCCATCATGATGTCCGAACCACCGACGAACTCGCCCTTCACGTACAGCTGCGGAATCGTCGGCCAATCCGAAAACTCCTTGATCCCCTGACGAATACCCTGGTCCTGCAACACGTCGACCGTCGCATATTCGACGCCGAGATGATCGAGGATCGCGATCGCCCGGCTGGAGAAACCGCATTGCGGGAACAGCGGCGTGCCCTTCATGAACAGCAGCACGTCGGCGGATTGCACGGCGGTGGCGATACGGGCCTGGGCGTCGTCGGTCATGGCTAAAGTCCTACTAGCAATGTCAGGGTCAGGAGGTGGGAACGCCCGTCTTCAGTTGCAACGCGTGCAGCACGCCGCCCATCCGCCCGCCCAGCGCGTCGTACACGCGGCGCTGCTGCGCGATCCGGCTCTGGCCGCGGAAACTCTCCGCCGTCACGGTCGCGGCATAATGGTCGCCGTCGCCGGCCAGGTCGGTGATGTGCACCACCGCATCGGGGATCGCGGCCACGATCATCGCAGTAATATCGGCTTCGGTCATCGCCATGATTACTGCGCTTCCATCAGCTGGCGGCGCGCCGCGATCGATCGTTCGCTCAACGCCTCGCGGATCCGCGCCTCGTCCATGTCGACGCCGGCCGACGTCAGGTCGCCCAGCAACTTGCGCACCACATCCTCGTCGCCGGCATCCTCGAACTCGGCCTGGATCACCGACTTGGAATAGGCGTCGGTCTCCTCCGCGGTCAGCCCCATCAGCGCCGCCGCCCATTCGCCCAGCAGGCGGTTACGCCGCGCCACGACACGGAACTGCATCTCGTCGTCGCGCGCGAACTTCGTCTCGAATGCGCGCTCGCGCTCGTCGAAGGTGGTCATCGCTGCTTTGTCCTCGGTCAATCGTCACCTACCGGGATAGGGCGCGCACCGCCGCCGTGCAATGCCGCCCGTCATGTCCAACCCGTAACGTCAGGCCTTCAACCGATCTCCACCACCAGCTTCCCGATCGCATCGCGCGAACCCAGCTTCGCGATCGCGCGGCCCGCATCGGCCAGCGCGAACCGCTCCGTCACCACCGGATCGATCCGCCCCTCCGCCCACAGGCGGAACAGCGTGTCGACATGCGCGCGGTTCGCCGCCGGATCGCGCATCGCAAATGCGCCCCAGAACACCCCACACACGTCGCAGCTCTTCAGCAGCGTCAGGTTGAGCGGCAGCTTCGGTATCCCAGCCGGAAACCCGACCACCAGATACCGCCCCTCCCACGCGATCGCGCGCAACGCCGGCTCGGCATAATCCCCGCCGACCGGATCGTAGATCACGTCCGCCCCGCCCGGGCCGACCGCCGCCTTGAACAAAGCCGCCACCGCCTTCGACTGATCCTTGTCGAACGGCGCACGCGGATACACCACCACCGCATCCGCCCCCGCCGCACGCGCCGCGTCCGCCTTCGCCTCGCTCGACACCGCCGCCACCACGCGCGCCCCGTGCGCCTTGCCCAGCCCGATCACCGCCAGCCCGACGCCACCCGCCGCGCCCAGCACCAGCAACGTCTCCCCGCTCCGCAACCTACCCCGATCGAGCAGCGCGTGGATCGTCGTGGCATAGGTCAGCAGCAGCGCCGCCCCGCCCGCAAAATGCCGCTCCGCCGGCAGCGGAAACGCCATCGCCGCCGGCACCGCCACCTGTTCGGCAAGGCCACCATGCCCGATCGTCGCCACCACCCGGTCGCCCACGGCCCAGCCCTCGACCTGCGGACCCACCGCCGAAACGACGCCCGCCACCTCGCACCCCGGCGCGAACGGCCGCTCGGGCCGCATCTGATATTTGTCCTCGATGATCAGCACGTCGGGATAGTTGATCGCACACGCCCGCACATCGACCAGCAGCTCGCCGATCCGCGCGACCGGCGCCGCCACCTCGCTCAGCACCAGCGTTTCCGGCCCACCGGGCGCGATCGACAGCATGGCCTTCATCGCATGGGTCCTCTCGGTCGCGTTTCTTCTCCGCCCCTTGTTCCCCAACTTTCCGTTAACGTAAAGCCCCGACCGCCAGCATCGCCGCAACCCACTCCGGCACCAGCGTTCCCGCCCGCCCCAGCCGCGTCTCGTCGAAGAAGATGCTCCCCGCCGACGGATCCAGGTTCAGCTCCAGCGTCTGCGCCCCATAATGCCGCGCGGTCTGCACGAACCCCGCGGCCGGATACACCGCCCCCGACGTCCCGATCGACACGAACAGGTCCGCATCGGCCAGCGCCGCCTCGATCGCATCCATATGATGCGGCATCTCGCCGAAGAACACGATGTCCGGCCTGAGCGCCGCGACCCCGCACACCGGACAGGCCGGCCCGCCCTCCAGCGCCCCGTCCCACGGCGTGCGCGCCCCACAGTCCCGGCACAGCGCCGACCGCAGCGTCCCATGCATATGCCACACCCGCTCCACCCGCAGGCCCGCGCGCTCCAGCAGGTCGTCGACATTCTGCGTCACGATCGTCAGCCCGCCGTCCCACTCGGCCGCCAGCCGCGCCAGCGCATGATGCGCCGCATTGGGCGCCACATCGGCCAGCGCCGCCCGCCGCCCGTCATAGAATCGCTGCACCAGCCCTTCGTCGCGTTCCAGCGCCTCGGGCGTGCAGACCTCGTCGATCGTATACGCCGTCCCGTCCGCCGTATCCCAGTAATTCACGCCCCCGACCGTCCGAAACGTCGGTATCCCCGACTCCGCCGACAACCCCGCCCCGGTCAGCACGACGATATTGCAGATCCCACGCATGGCCTCTTTCTAGCACGGGACCACCGATCGGAAACCTACCTGCCGCGGCCACATTGTCATTCTCATGACCGCTATCGCCCGATCTCGGACGTTCAGGTCGGTCACCCCTGTTTCCCGAACGGAGCAACATGTTCAGCGCGATCATTCCCGTTTCTTCATCTGCGAGCGGCAATTTTGGGAAAGGCCTATCGGGGACAGATTCCGGAAAAGCAGAAACCCCTTGCACCTGCAGGTACGATCGACACGGCGACTGCTCCGCTATACGGCCGTTTTTGGGAAAGCACGCATTGGATCGTGTTGCTTTGGTGTATTGTATAGGCAATACACGGCTATGCTTTTCGCCAAGGAACCGCTTTGATCTGGAAATACCGCTTCAGGTTCGGTCTCATACCTTTTGCGATAATGGCATCGACGGCGGGGAACGCATTCGGCGCCAAGCGGGTAGAGCCACGCTTTGAAAGGGCCGAGTGCGCCGTGAAAGTCGCGCCTGGCGAACGCATCGAGTGTGGCCTGTTGTTCGTGCCGGAGAACCGGCGAAAGGTTCGAAGCCGTACGATCAGCCTTCCGGTCATGATCTTCCGCAGTACAGCCTCCGCTCCCGCAGCCGACCCGGTCGTTTATCTCCCCGGGGGGCCGGGTCTCAGCAGCATCGACGGAAGGACGACAGGAAAGGGAAATCCCTTCCTCGCGGAACGCGACCAGATCCTCTTGGAAGGTCGGGGCAACAAGTTTGCCCGGCCTTCGCTCGGTTGCCCTGAGATAAACGAGCTTCGTGCCGCGAACGCAATGCCCGCCGCGCAGACATCGGCGGTCACACGCTGCCGGGCGGTGCTGGTCGCATCGGGAATCGATCTCGACGGGTACACCTCGGCCGAGGCCGCGGATGACCTTGACGATTTGCGTCTGGCGCTAGGTATCCGGCAATGGAACCTGATCGGATTTTCCTACGGTACGCGCCTTGCTCAAACGGTGCTGCAACGCCACCCGGAAGGGGTGCGTAGCGTCGTGCTGGATTCAGTGCTTCCCATCGACGTCAACTATGACGAGACGGCGGCCTCGTCGCTGCGTCGCGCGATCGATGCCCTGCTGGATGCTTGCAGCGTCGATCCGGTGTGCGACGTCCGCTACCCCGACCTGCGTGTCCGCCTTGCCGCGCTTGTCGCCGATGCGGATCGTACCGGTGTTCCGTTACCGGGTCGCGTGTTGCGCGGTCGCGATATCGTCGAGGCGGTAGGTGCCGGTCTGCAGCAACCCGGCGTTATCCCCGCCTTGCCGGGCATCATCAGCGCGGCTGCCGGGGGGCGGCTGACCGGACTGCTACCACTGACACAACAGGTCGCATCGAGCTTTAACTGGGGATTGCGCCTGTCGATCTGGTGCGGCGAGGAAATGCCGTTCGAGAAGACTACGCGGATGACCGCGCAAATATCCCCGGCACTGGGATTGGGAGGAACCGACAATCGCACGGCTACGCCAGAAATGTGCGCAGCATGGCGTGTATCTGCGCCCGATGCGCAAGCGAACGACCCGGTAAAAAGCGACGTGCCCGTCCTCATCCTCGCTGGCGAGTTCGATCCGGTCACACCGCCGGCCTGGGGCCGTCGTCTGCTTCTTACCATGCCCAATGCAAGGTTCGTCCAGGTTCCCGGCCAGTCCCATGGGGCCATGTTCAACCGTTGCGGCGGGCAGGTGACGTTGGCCTTCCTTCGCGACCCGCACGCGTCGTTAAACGGCGACTGCATTGCCAAGATGGCGGGGATCGTTTTCGGCATCGGTGAAGACGTTACTAAGCTAGGCCAGTAAGGTCTCAGAGGGTCAGCAATCGACGCGATCATTCCCGTTTGCTAAGCGCGAGAGGGATTTTGAGAAAGCGATCGCGTTCCCGAAATTCGATCCTTTTCGGGAGAGGCCGCAACTCAGCGCTATGTCAGCTATAAACAGCCGCTTCCCCGGAAGTGGCTAGCCCGCTAATCACCAAACCCGCGGTTTGCCGAACGTCACATTCATCATTCGCAAACCCCTGCTCCGCGTTTCCAGCGGGTCGCATCGGACGGGGTTAATCCCTATATCGCTGGCGAACATTCTGGAAACGCCGTGAAGATCCGCCTCGCCCTCATCCTGCTCGCCGTGCTGCTCGCGGTCGACCTTGGCGTCATGGCCGGGCGGGCGGACTGGTGGATCGTGCCGGGCGCGCTGCTCGGCTGGTATCTCGCCGACCTGATGTCCGGCGCCGTCCATATGTACATGGACTACAAGCCATGCCGCGAGGGCATCGGTCTCGACACGATCTACTTCTACGAAGGCTCACGCGAGTCCGACGAGTATATCAAGCTACGCGACGCCGCCTTCGCGCAGCTCGGACCGTTCGAGCGGCTGGTGTTCGATTTCAAGAACCACCATCCCCGCCCCGATGCGCTCGGCCGGCGCAACATCGTGCGGCTGATCGGCTCGACCGTGCTGTTCGCCACGCTGCCGTTCACCGCACTGTTGACGGTCGTCTGCCTGCTGCTGCCGCTCCCCGCCGGCGTCATCGCGGTCGGGATCACCTTCGCGATCGGTACCACCTTCGCGCAATATTTCCACGGCGCGCTCCACCGCCAGGACGTGCCGTGGATCGTCCGCGCCATGCGCGCCACGCGGCTCGTCATGCGGCCGCAGGACCACGCCCATCACCATGCCACGCTGACATGCGATTTCAGCACGAACAACGGCTGGTCCAACCCGCTGCTCAACCGCGTCTTCGCCTGGCTGCAACGCAGCGGCCGCCTGCCGCCCGAGGGCCTCGAACCCGCCCGCTAAAGCCTCAGCGCGCGGGGCCCTCGCGGTCCAACAGACTACCGCGGTACAGCCAGCGACTGGCGATCGACGCCAACACCGTCACCACGCAAAGTCCGCCCTGCACCGTCCAGCCCGGTTCGTCCCGTGCCACCACGACCGCCGCCACCGCGCTTGCAACGCAGGCGACCACGAGCGCCGGCGTCCACATCCGGACGGACCGCGGCGTAAAACTCGTCAACTCGGTCACCCAGTAGACCATCGGCAGCATCAGCAACCAGTAGAGCGGATTACCCCGCGCTTCGGGCAACGGCCCCGGCACGGCCGTCCCGACGACGGACATAGTCGAGAAAAGCGCCGCGATCAGCCCAAGGCTCGCCGCGATGTTGGACCGCTTGTCCTTCCGCAGGACCTGCCAATACTCGTTGTCGCGCCGCGCCATCGCGCGACCCTACCCGGTCGGCAGCCAAATCGACAACTGCCTAGTCGGCGGTCGCTTCCCACCGCTGCCGCACCATGGGTGACGACAGGAAACTGCGCGGCGGCTGCGTGCTGGGCGGCGGATCGCACAGCCCTTCCTCGATATACCGCATCGCCGCCATCAGGCCGGCGCGCGAAAACGGCTTGGGCACGATCCCGTGCGCGCCCGCGAAATCGTCCGGCACCTTCTTCGGGTTCGCGGTGACGAAGATCACCGCGGTTTCCTTCCAGTGCGCCTTGATGAACGCCGCCACGTCGAGCCCGTTCGATCCCTCGGCCAGCTGGATGTCGACGAACGCCACGTCCGGCGGCGCAAGCCCGACCAGCGAGCGCACGGTCGTCAGGCTCGATGCCTCGGCCACCACCTCGTGCCCGCAATCCTCGACGATCGCCTCGATATCCATGGCGAGCAGCGCCTCGTCCTCGACGATCAGGACACGCAGCGGGGGATGTGTCATCCGGGGCGTCCTTACTATGCGACGGGGAAGGACACTAATACGCACGTCCCGGGGTTGGCGTTCCGCCACACCGTCTCGGCCCGCAACTGACGCGACAAGCGCGACACCAAAGTCCGGCCGATCGTCTCGCCGACGGACTCGATCGCGAACCCCGGCCCGTCGTCGCACAGCATGATCCGGCCCATGTCGCCCTCGCGGTACACCTTCAGCGTCAGCGTGCCGGCACGGTCGTCCGCGAACGCATGGCGCACCGCGTTGACGATCAGCTCGTTCAGGATCAGCCCCAGCGCGGTCGCATCCGCCGCGCGGATCTGCAACGACGCCACCTTGGTCTCCAGCACGATATCGTCGCGCCCGCTGCCCGCCAGGATATCGCTCGTCAGGTCCTGCGCGAACGCGCCCGCGTCGAACCGGTGGATATCGCGGTTCTGGTACAGCCGGCGGTGGACGGTCGCCAGCGCATCGACCCGCTCCAGCATGGTCTCCAGCGTCACGCGCAGCGCTGGGTCCGGGATGGCGCGCGCCTGCAACCGCAGCAGCGACCCGACCATGGTCAGGTTGTTCTTCACGCGGTGATCCACCTCGTGCAACAGCAGCGACTTGGTCTCCAGCGCCGCTTCCAGGTCCGCGGTCCGGCTCTGCACCTGCGCCTCGATGTCGCTCTTCTGCACCGCGATGGCTTTGTGCGCCTCGACCCGCTCGGTCACGTCGAGCAGCGACGCGAAATAGAATTGCGTCTCGCCCTCCTCGCTCCGTACCGGGCTGACGTACAGCGCGTTCCAGAAGGTGCTGCCGTCGCGGCGATAGTTCAGCAGGTCGATGTTGATCGGCGTCTCCGCACGGATCGCCTCGCGCAGCCGATCGATCTCGCCGCGGTCCGTATCGGGGCCCTGCAAAAACCGGCAGTTCCGGCCGATGATCTCGCTCCGCGGATATCCGCTCAGGTCCTGGAACGCCTGGTTGGCGAACACGATCGGATTGTCCGGCTGGCGCGGGTCGGTGATGATCATCGGCATCCGCGTGCCGCGGATCGCGGCGGCGAACGGATCGCCGCGGCCCAGTTCGTGCAACACCTTCTCGGTCAGGTGCCAGTCTTCTTTCTGCTGCATGGATGCTCGTTTCCGTACGGTCTGGTCTGTCGTCCTGCGGCAGTCTGACATTAGAACCTGCCGCTTTGCCGACCGGTTCCGCAGATCGGAACGAACCCCGCCGCCGCTCATTTCTTTTGCTATGATAAGATCGGAGCGGGACGCGATCCGGAATGTCGCGATCGCCATCCCATTACGGGACGAGGCGGACTGCATCGCCGCCTGCCTCGACGCGATCGATCGCGCAGCCCAGCGCTATGCCGGCCGCGTCACTGTCATCGCCTTCGCCAATGGCTGCACCGACGACAGCGTCGCGATCCTCGCCCGCTACCGCCCGCAGCATTTCCGGCTGGATGCCCGCGCCGTCTCGATGCTCCCCGGCGCGCGCCACGCCGGCTGGGCGCGCCGCCTCGCGCTCGATGCCGCCGCCGACCGCCTGACGGACGACCAAGACCTGCTGCTCGGCACCGACGCGGATACGCTGGTCGCGCCCGACTGGATCGTGCGGACCGCCGCGCATATCGACGCCGGCCACGATGCGGTCGCCGGCCTCGCCCTCACGCTCCGCGCCGAACGCGCCGCGCTCGGCCCCGCGGCGGTCGCCCGGCTGAACCTGCTCGGGCGCTACTTCACCGCGATCGACTATCTCCGCGCACCGGCCGCGACCGACGACGCCTGGCCCTGCCACGGCTATGAGGGCGGCGCGAGCATGGCGCTCACGCTCGGCCTCTACCGCCGGATCGGCGGCGCACCCACGCCCCCCGTCGGCGAAGACCGCGCCTTGTTCGCCGCAATCCGCACCGCCGGCGGCCACATCCGCCACGCGCGCGACGTCCGGGTCTTCACCTCCTGCCGCACCGAGGGCCGTGCATCGGGCGGCATGGCCGAAACGCTCCGCACCTGGATCGAACAGGACGACGCCGAGCCGCTCCACGAAACCTACCCGGTCCATGCGATGATCGCGCCGCAGGACCATGACGACCGCCAACCGCTCAGCTTCGCGACGCTCCCCGCCGCAATGGCCACCGCGCGCCGCATCGTCCGCGCCCGCCGGTCCGCCACCGACACATCAGTCGGCCACGTCTTCCCGCCGCCACAGATCGAGCCGGTAGGCGTCGTGGCGCTCGGCATGGACGGCTGACACCGCGTCGCCCAGCGCAGCGCGCAACTCCGCCGTCGCCGTATCGGCCGGCTTCGGATAATCGGTCGTGCCCGTCCAGTGGACCAGCAACAAATGCGCGCCCGGCACCGTAGCCTCGCGCAGATACGCTCCCAGCCGCACGATATCCGGGCTGTCGAGATAATAGACGACCTCCGACAGCATCACGAGATCGAACACCCCCTCCGGCACCTCGTCCGGCACCGCCATCTTGGCGAACGTGACCTGCGGCAGCCCCGCGCACCGCTCCGCCGCCCGCGCCAGCGCCGTCTCCGACACGTCGACCGCCACCAGTGCGTCGCACCGCGCCGCCAGCCGTTCGGTCAGCACGCCGATCGAACAGCCGACCTCCAGCACCCGCCCGAACTGCTCCGCCGGCAGGGCGGCCAGCGTGCGGTCATACTTCGCCGCCTCATACTCGCTCGTCTCGAACTTCCACGGGTCGGGGTCGTCGCGGTACAGCTTCTCGAAATAGTCCGCGTCGATCGTCGTCTCACGCCGCATGTCGAACTCCTTCCAGCAACACAGTCCGCGGCCGTGCGGTCAGCGCGATCATCGCGCGCGGCAGGCGGAACGGATCGACTGCCCCCTGTACCCGCGTGCCCGTCTGGCTGCGATGGCAATCGATCGACCGCCGATGCGCCCGCCGCACACCCGTCACATCCACCGACACAACCCGCCGCCCGCTCAGCTTCGCGCCCAGCGCTGGATCGGTCCAGCCCCACACCAGATATTCGTACAACCGCACCCGCCCCCGCGCCGCAGTCACCACCGCCCGCGCCAGCGCCGCCGCCGCCTCGTGATCGCAATGCGCCTCTCCGGCCCAGCACACCGCCAGCGCCCGAATGCGATGCCGCACGATCAGTGCGCCCAACCGCCGAACCCCCGCCCGAAACACCTTATCCCCCACCATCGGCGGCGCCGCATCGCGCCACCCGAGATGCAGCGCCGGCCGCATACCCAATGCCCGCACCGCATGCCCCGCCTCCTGCCGCCGCACGCCCGCCAGCCGCCGCGGCCCCCAGCCCGGCGCCCCGACATGGCTCGCCGCCCCGTCCGTCAGGATCGCGACGCGCGGATCCGCCCCCGCCGCCGCCAGCCGCGCGAGCATGCCACCCGCGCCCAATGCCTCGTCATCCGGATGCGGCGCCAGCACCAGCCAGGGTCCCAGCGCCGCCAACGCACCCACGTCCAGCCCGCGCCCACGCCGCACAAGCCGCGCCCAGGTCCGCTGCCCCGGCGCTACCACCACCGATCGCTGCCCCAGCAGTCCTGCTCGATCCACGCCCCCGCCGCCCGGTCGCGCGCCTGGTCCGGCACCGGCTGGCGCAGATACAGTCCCAGGTCGCGCGTAATCCGGTCGATCCGGTTACCCGTGAAGAACGACGCCGTCCCCACGGCCCGCGCCGCCGCCTCCATCGTCGCCAGCCCGGCCTCCTCCACCACGCCGCGTGTCATCAGAACCAGCGCGACGGCATCCGGCTCGTCGGCCTCGGTCGCCTGCGCCGCGCGATCGACCCACAAGGCCGCCGACCGCACCGCCGCCACGCACGCCCCGAACCGCGCCCGCTGGATCGCGTCGCCGTCCTTCTTCGCGGCGATCAGATGATCGCGGTAATGCCGCAGCAGCGCGATCACGCCGCCCAGCTGCACCGCCGTGAACCGCCACGCCCCACCGCTGAACCGCGGCTCCGTCTCGTACACGTCGCCGCCGCCGATCATCGCGGCGTCCGGCACCACCATCCCGTCGAAATCGAACGCCCCGCTGCCCGTCCCCTTCATCCCCCGCACGGTCCAACCGCTCAGGTCGACCCGCGCCTCCTCCCAGCGCAGATCGACGAACACCAGCCGCTTGGCCCCGTCGGGCCCGCGCACGGTGATCAGCACGCGGTCGAGAAACCCCGCACCCGTCGCGAAACTCTTCTCGCCCACCAGCCGCCAGCCATCGTCCTGCGGCATCGCCTGCATCTCCGGCACCGGCCCGGTCGCCCACACGCCGAAAATCATCCCCGCCGCCAGGTCATCCGCCAGCATCGCGCGCTGCGCCGCATCGCCGTACGCATTGACCAACTGCGCGGCATTCACATGCCCCTCGAAGATCCGCCCCAGCCCCAGGTCCGCCCCACCGACCAGCCGCAACGCCTCGACCAGCGCCGCCGTCTCTTCGCCCGCCGCGACGGTCGCAAACGCCCGCGTCGCCCCCATGTCGCGCAACGCCAACATCTTCTCGGCCGGAAACACACCCTCGACGTCCGGATCGGCCCGATCCCACTCCAGAACCGCACTCCGCAAGGTCGGCATCAGATCGGCGTCGATAGCGATGACAGGGCTCCTCAAACTCCCCAACCGAACGGCGCACCGCGACCGACGTTCCCATGCGCCCCACACGTCCCGTACCCCGCGGATGCCGGGGTCCAGCTAAGTCACCAGCGCCACGCCGACAGAAGCAGGACTGGATCCCCGCCTCCGCGGGGATACGATCGAGGCGAGGACTCCAGGTCCATCAACAACCCCCATCATTGACCGCCCCCCGCCCCGCACCTAACCACACCGCATGACCGCCCCCATCATCCTGCTGGTCGAAGACGACCCCGGCCTCCGCACGCTCACCGCCCGCGCGCTCGGCGAGAACGGGTTCCAGGTCCGCCCCGCCGCCTCCGCACCCGAAATGTGGATCGCGTTCGAAGCCGGCCCGGTCGACCTCGTCCTGCTCGACATCATGCTGCCCGGCACCAGCGGCATCGACCTGTGCCGCCAGATCCGCCAGAAAAGCGACGTGCCGATCATCTTCGTCAGCGCTAAGACCAGCGAGACCGACCGCGTCATCGGGCTCGAACTCGGCGCGGACGACTATCTCCCCAAACCGTTCGGCACGCGCGAACTGCTCGCCCGCGTCCGCGCCGTCCTGCGCCGCGGCGGGCTCGACCGACGGCACGGCGAGGGCGGCGAGAACAAGGCCGAATTCGCCGGCTGGACGGTCGATTTCCCGCGCCGCGAACTGCGCTCCCCCAGCGGCGCGGTCATCGACCTGACCGGCGCGGAGTTCGACCTGCTCGCCTCGTTCCTGGATCATCCGCAACGCGTTATCGGCCGCGAACGGCTGATCGAACTGTCACGCACCCGGCTCGCCGACGCCTCGGATCGCAGCATCGACGTGCTGGTCAGCCGGCTGCGGCGGAAACTGTCGACCACCGACGTGCCCTCGCCGATCGTCACGGTCCGCGGCGCGGGCTACATGTTCAACGCGGTCGTGAACCGGACATGATGTTACGCGGCCCGGCATGAGGCTCGCCCGCCCCTCGCTCGGCCTGCTCGGCCAGATCTTCCTGATCGTGCTGCTCACCGTCGCGGTCGAATTCGGCGCCAGCACCTTCCTCTACGAACGCACCAGCCGGCTGTCCGCGCAGGAGGACGAGGCGCGCCGCGTCGCCGAACATCTCGTCATTTCGCGCCGCCTGCTCGCCGACAGCCCGGTTGATCAACGCCCCGCCATCGCCGAACAACTGACCACCGATCGCTACGACATCCAGTGGCGCCCCACCCGCACCGTGCCGCCCCCCGTCCCCGCCGAACTGCGCGAGATGCGGTTGCAGATCGTCGCCTGGGAACCGGTGCTCGCCAACACCGATCTGCGGCTCCGCCTGAAATCGCCGGGGGTCAGCAACATCGTGGTCGGCGGCCTCCGTTTGCCCGACGGCACCTGGATCGATTTCAGCACGGACGAGCTGCTCACCGGCACCACGCTCGCCTTCACGCGCATCGTCATCGCGCTGCTCCCCGCGCTCGCGCTCATCGGCATCGGCTTCCTCGTGCTGCGCGTTACGCTGCGCCCCATGCGGATGCTCGCCAACGCCGCCGACGCGATCGGCCACGGCGCGCCCACCACCTTGCCCGAACAAGGCAGCCGCGAGGTGCGCCAGGTCATCCACGCGTTCAACGATATGCAGGCCCGCATCCTGCAACTGATCGACGACCGGACCGAGGCGCTCGCCGCGGTCGGCCACGACCTGCGCACCCCCATCGCGCGCCTGCGCCTCCGCACCGACGCCGTCCCCGACGCGGCACTCCGCACCTCGATGGACGGCGACCTCGCCGAAATGGAGGCGATGCTCTCCTCGCTGCTGGCCTTCTTCGGCGGGGACAGCGATCCGGAGGCACCCGAGCGGATCGACCTCGCCGTCATGCTCGCCACTTTGGTCGACGACGCGACCGACCGCGGCCGCACCGCCGACTATGACGGCCCCGACCACTTCGACGCGCATCTCCGCCCGCTGGAGATCAAGCGCGCGGTCGCCAACCTCGTCGACAATGCGCTCCATTATGGCGAGGCGATCGTCGTGGCGCTGGTGGTGGAGCCGGGCCGCATCCTGATCCGCGTCGACGACGACGGCCCCGGCATCCCGCCAGACGCTCTCGAAACGGTACTGCGCCCGTTCGAACGGCTCGATCCCGCCCGCGCCCGCAATACCGAGGGGTTCGGCCTCGGCCTCGCCATCGTCGCGCGCGCCGTCGCCCGGGCGGAAGGGACGCTCGCGCTCATCAACCGTCCCGAAGGCGGCCTCCGCGCCGAAATCACGCTCCCGCACCGCTGAGGTCCGAGCAACACTTACTTACGCACCATCCCTATCGCAGCAAAACTGGTCTGGCACTTCGACCCTCAACGGGGCCGCACTCTGCGCCCCGACAGGATGGAGCAGAACCATGAACGAGCTGATCGGTCGCGTCTTCGGCTTCGAGAAGACCGAATATAAGAATCGCAGCAGCCTGTACGCGAAGCTCGCGTCGGACGGCCAAAGCCCCAAGGCGCTGATGATCTCCTGCGCGGACAGCCGCGTTGTGCCGGAACATATCATGCAGGCGCAGCCCGGCGACCTGTTCGTCTGCCGCAACGCCGGCAACATCGTGCCGCCCCATTCGCAGATGAACGGCGGCGTGTCCTCCACCGTCGAATATGCGGTCGTGGCGCTCGGCGTGCGCGACATCATCGTCTGCGGCCACAGCGATTGCGGCGCGATGAAGGGCCTCGCCAATCCCGAAGCACTCGGCGCGATGCCGATCGTCGCCGGCTGGCTCAAGCACGGCCACGGCGCCGCGCAGATCGTCTCCGACTGCTATCCCCACCTCGAAGGGGCCGACAAGGTCCGCGCCATCGCGATGGAGAATGTCGCGGCGCAGCTGACGCACCTCCGCACGCATCCGTCGGTCGCGGCCGGCATCGCCCGCGGCGAAATCGCGCTGCACGGCTGGTTCGTCGACATCCACGCCGGCACCATCCTCGGCCTCGACGGCAAGACCGGCCGCTTCGTCACGCTGCGCGAAGACGAGCCCCTGCCCGTCGCCGTCGAACAGGCCGCCCGCCACGCCTACGACGTCCACAGCCCCGCCCTGGAAGCGGCGGAGTAAGGCGGCGCGGCGAGCGAACTGCCCGCGCCACACACGTCATCCCGGCGAAAGCCGGGATCTCCCTCCGGTGAAGAACCCACCCCAGGCCCCAAGGGAGATCCCGGCCTACGCCGGGATGACGATAGTGGGGGCACGTCGGAAAAGACGGCGAGGAACGTCGCACACGCGGCGCAACCGGGTCAGCCCCACCCCAAACCGTCATCCCGGCGAACGCCGGGATCTCCCTTCGGTCGAACCAAACCCAAAGCCCAAGCGGCTACCGCCCCCAGCCGCCCCCAAGCGCCTGGTACAACGTCACCACCGCGGTCAGCTGATCCGTCCGCGCCTGGATCAGCGTCAGGTCCGCGGTCAGCAACCCGCGTTGCGCGTCCAGCTGCTCGATATAACTCGCATAGCCCGCCCGGTACCGGTTGGTCGCCAGCCGCAACGCCTGCGCCAGCGCCTCGCGCTGCAACCCGACCGCCTCGGCCTGCTCGCCCGACCGCCGCACGCCGGCCAGACTGTCGTCCACCTCGCGAAACGCGGTCAGCGCCGTCCCGCGATACGCGAACGCCGCCGCATCGCGCCGCGCGGTCGCTGCCTCCGCCCCGGCACGCACCCGTCCGCCGTCGAAGATCGGCCCCAGCACGCTCCCACCGACCGAGAACAAAGTCACCGGCGCCGCGATCAGCGACGACAGCGCCAGCCCAGCCGTCCCCGACAGGTTCAGCCGCGGCAGGTACAGCGCCCGCGCCGCCGACAGGCTGAGGTCCGCCGACGCCAGCCGATACTCCGCCGCGGCAATATCCGGCCGCCGCCGCAACAGCTCCGACGGCAGTTCGGACGGGATCGCCGGCGGCACCAGCGCCGCCAGCGGCCGCCCGCGCGCGATCGCCCCTGGCACGCCACCGGTCAGCACGCTCAAGCTGTTCTCCTGCCGGCTGATCGATAGTTCGACCTGCGGGATCAGCTGCGCCGCGCTCTGATATTCCGCCTCCGCCTGCCGCAGTTCCAGCAACGAGGTATAGCCCGTCAGCGCCCGCCGCTGCGCCAGCCGCAACGCCTCGTCGCGCGCCACCAGCGTCTCCTGCGCCGTCTGCAACCGCGCATCGAGCGCGCGGAGCGTGATGTACCCGTTCGCCGTCGTCGCCGCGACCGACAGCGCGGTCGTATCGCGCGACGCCTGCGCCGCCAGCAGGTCCGCACGCGCCGCCCGGTCCAGCGTCGCCAGCCGCCCGAACAGGTCGACCTCATACGCCACCTGTACCCCCGGCTGCCCGACCAGCCCGTCCACGCCCGTGCCCAGCGCCGTCAACGTCCGCTGCTCGGCGACACTCGCACTCCCGTTCAGCGAAGGCGACAACGCCGCCCGCGCCAACCGCTGGTTCGCCCGCGCCTCCGCGATCCGCGTCGCCGCGACCGCGAGGTCGGTGTTGTTCGCCAACGCCGCCTCGACCAGCTGGGTCAAAACGGGATCACCGAACCCGCGCCACCACTCCGCGGTCACCGGCGCCGTCACAGCAAACTGCGTCCGCCACCCCGCCGGCGCCGTCACGGCGGCAGCGACGGGCACTTCCGGCCGCGGCCCAGCACACCCAGCAAGGAGAATCGCAACCGCGACACCCGCAAGCCCTCTCCCCCCCGGGGAGAGGGTTGGGAGAGGGGGTGACGCCAGGTGAAACGCCCGACGCTCCGCGCTGACCTCCCCCCTCTCCCCAACCCTCTCCCCGCAGGGGCGAGGGGGCAGCAAAACCCTCACCGCCCCGTATCCACTCTGGCTTCCACCGACATCCCCGGCCGCAACCGCCGCGCCAGCGCCTGCCCCGGATCGATCGCGATGCGAACCGCGATCCGCTGCGGCACCTTAACGAAATTGCCGGTCGCCGTGTCGGTCCGGATGATGCTGAACTCGCTCCCCGCCGCGGGCGACAGGTTCTGCACCCGCCCGGTCAGCCGCGCGCCGCCCAGCGCGTCGACCGCGAACGACGCGCGCTGCCCCGCCGCCATCTTCGCGGTCTGCGCTTCCTTGAAGTTCGCGATCACCCACATCTGCTCGGGCACCAGGAACATCAGCTGCGTCCCCGCCGTCACATATTGCCCCACGCGCCCGCCGACCTCGCTCAGCGTGCCGGCCTGGGGTGCGCGGATGATCGTGTTGGCAAGGTCGATCCGCGCCAGGTTCAGCGCCGCGTCCGCGCCCTCCACCGCCGCCGCCAGCCCGCCGCGCCCGACCGCCACCGACCGCACGTCCTGTTGCCCGATCGCGCGCGCCGCCTCGGCCTGCTGCAACGCCGCCTCGGCCTGCAACAGCGCCGCGCGCGTCTGGTCGCGTTCGCGCAGCGACACCGACCCGTCGCTCGCCAGATCCTCGACCCGCGCCATATCGGCCTGCGCGCGCACCAGCTGCGCCCGCGCCCCCGCCACCGCGGCATCCTGCGACGCCACCGCCGCCTCGCGCGATCGGCGCGCTTGCGCGCTGTTGCTCAGCGTCGCCTGCTGCCCCGCGACGGTCGCCAACGCCTGCTCCACCCGCTGGCGGTAGATCCGGTCGTCGATCCGCACCAGCATCTGCCCGCGCGCGACATGCTGGAAATCCTGCACCGGCACCGCCACCAGATATCCCGACACCTGCGGGCTCACTACCGTCACCTGCCCCCGCACATAGGCGTTCTCGGTCGCCTGCGTATCCGACACGAACGGCGGCAGCCGCCACGCGTACAGGATCGCCAGCACGCCCGCGACGACCAGCACCGCGATCAGCGCGAGGCTCCCCAGGCTCTTCGCCGGCGGCCGCCACCGGCGCGCGGCTGGAGCAGGCGCGGGCGCGGCGACGGGCGGCGTTTCAGGGTCAGCGTCGGCCATGGCTCAACTCGTGGTCGCAGCCAGCGCGGCCCGGCGGCGGGCCCGCTGGATGCGGGTGATGTGGATCGACGCCCATAGCATGGTGACGAGCGCGATCACGCCGATCAATCGGAACACGTCGTCATACGCCAGGATATTGGCCTCGCGTGTCAGCGATTGCCCGATCAGCGCGACCCCCTCGGCCTGCCGCAACGCCGGATCGCCGATCACGCGCCCCAGCCCCGCCCCGCCCGCGGTCACCCGCGACGCCACGACCGGATCGGTCAGCGACACCTGATTGCCCAGCTGGATCAGGTGGACCCGCGTCTGCACCGTCTGGAACGTCCCGATCAACGCCGCACCGATCAGCCCGCCCAGGCTCTGCGTCACGCTGAACAACACCGAAAAACTCACGAAATAGGACGGCCCCGCCGCCAGCGCGCGCGTCAGCCCGACGAGCAGCGCCGGCCCGATGAACAGCAACGCCGCGAACCCCAGGATCGCCTGGCTGACGTACAGCTGCGGCGGCCGCGTCAGGTTGGTCGCCCCCATGTCCATGAACGCCCCGAGCGCGATCATGCCCAGCGCGATCAGGATCGGCTTGCCCAGGAAATTGGGGTTCAGCGTCAGCGACCCCACCACCATCCCCGCAATGCTCGCGAACAGGATCACGACGAACAGCCCGCGCATCTGCTCGTTGCCCAGCCCCAGCGTCGTCAACAACCCCACCGCCCCGGTCGTCTGCTCCGCCAACACGACGCGCGTCAGAATCGCCACCAGCGCGAACCGCAGGATGTCGCCGCTGCCCAGCCAGCGCGTGTTGAGTAGCGGGTTCTCGCGGCGGTGCTCGATCGAGAACCCGACCGTCAGCAGCACTACCGCCGCGCACAGCGCGTAGCCCAGCCACGGCGCCTCGAACCACCACAGCACGCGCCCCAGCCCCAACACCGCGGTCAGCAGCGCCAGCCCCGGCGCGACCAGCACGAAGGTCAGGAAATCGCCCCGCTCGAATGCCTTAAACCGCTCGCTCGGCGGCAACGGCAACCACCGCACCGCCGCCAGCGTCAACAACGCGAGACCAAGCTCGAACACATAGAATGTCTGCCACTGCCCCGCCTCCAGGAGTTCCGACGGGAACAGCCGGGCCAGCGGCGTCGCCAGCTGCGGTATCCCCACCGCGAACACCAGCCCCTTCAGCCGCCACGCCGGCTTGAACGCCTGCATCATGTACAGCAGCGCCAGCGTCGACAGCGACGCCGCCGCAATCCCGCTGAACGCGCGCACCACGATCGCCGACGCGAAACTATGCGCCACCAGATGCCCCGCCGTCGCCAGCACATAGCCGACGAGGAAAATCTGCACGAACAGCCGCAACCCGAACTGCTGCCGGAACTTCACCAGCAACAGGCCGCTGACCACGTTCGTCATGACATAGACGGTCGGCAGCCACGCCGCCTCGGCCGGATACAGCCCCAGTTCCCCCTGCAAACTTGTCAGGTTCGCGGTGACGATCCCGTTGCCCAGCCCGCCGGTGATCCCCGCCAGCGCCGCGATCCCGCCGAACGCCAGCCGTACCCGCATCGGATGATCCGGGATCGCCGGCGACCCGGGCATGATCGACCGCTCATGCGGCTCCGGCACCCACGTATCGGGCGCGCTCCACCACCACCCCCGCCCGCGCAGGCTCGCCGGGATCATGCGAAGGAAGGCCGGTTCATGACTGAAACATAGGCCGTCAACGTTAAAACATTAACCCCCCTCCATTTCAGGGGAGGGGCTCGCGAGACCTCAAATGCCCCCGTCGGTCGCCACATGTCCGACCTCGGCCAGCCGCGCGACCAGGTCCTCCGCGCACGCATCCAGCGCATCCTGCTCGGTCGACCGCACCACGAAATTGGCACCCACCCGCCCGTCGCGGAAGAACGGATAACTCCCGATCTGGCACGCCGCATGGTCGCGCTCGGTCTCGCGCAACGTGTCGGCGATCTCGCTTTCCGGCACCATGCAGCCGACGGTGCGCGACAGCAGCGGCCGCCCGCCCTCCAGCTGCCCCGACAGCGCCTCCAGCATCATCCCCGCGATGTGCGGCACGCCCGCCATGATGAAGATATTGCCGTGGCGGATCCCCGGCGCGCCCGACATCCGGTTCTCGATCAGGTCCGCGCCCTCCGGCACCCGCGCCATCCGCAGCCGCGCCTCGTTCAGCCCGCCGCGGCTGGCATAATAGTCCTCCAGCACGGCGCGCGCCTGCGGATGCACCACCACCGGCACGCCCAGCGCCACCGCGATCGCATCCACCGTGATGTCGTCGTGCGTCGGCCCGATGCCACCGGTCGTGAACAGATAATCCGCCTTCGCGGTCAGCGCATGGACCGCATCCACGATCACCGCCTCCACGTCGGGCACCACCCGCACCTCGACCAGCCTGATCCCCTGCAGGTTCAGCCACAGCGCCACCTGCGCCACGTTGCGGTCCTGCGTCCGCCCCGACAGGATTTCGTCCCCAATGACGAGGAGGGCGGCGGTCCAGATGCGTGTCTCGGTCATGGCCGCGGCATAGACCCTTCGCGCATGCTCGCAAAGCGGCGAACGTCGCGCTATATCCTGCATCATGACGGAATATCTGACCATCACCACCGCGGACCCGGTGACGCGCGACGGCGCGATCAAGCTGTACGATGCCGACGGTTTCGCCGGCATGCGCCGCGCCGGCCGGCTGGCCGCCGAAATCCTCGACGCGCTTGTGCCGCATGTCGTGCCCGGCGTCACCACCGCCGCGCTCGACCGGATCGTGGCGGACATGTGCCGCGCGGCCGGCGCGGTGCCCGCCACGCTCGGCTACCGCGGTTACACGCACAGCAGTTGCATCTCGATCAACCACGTCGTCTGCCACGGCATCCCGGGGCCGAAGACGCTGAAGGACGGCGACATCGTCAACGTCGATGTCACCCCGCTGCTCGACGGCTGGCACGGCGACAGCAGCCGCATGTACATCGCCGGTGACGCCGCGGTGAAGGCGCGCCGCCTGGTCGAGGTCACCTACGAATGCCTCATGGCCGGCGTCGCCGCCGCACGGCCCGGCAACACGATGGGCGACATCGGCCACGCGATCCAGGTCCACGCCGAAAAGCACCGCTACGGCATCGTCCGCGATTTCTGCGGCCACGGCGTCGGCCGCGTGTTCCACGACGCGCCGGAGGTCGTCCATCTCGGCCGCCCCGGCACCGGCCCCGAACTGAAACCCGGCATGATCTTCACGATCGAACCGATGATCAACATCGGCCGCGGCGACGTGAAGGTGCTCGACGACGGCTGGACGGCCGTCACGCGCGACCGCTCGCTGTCGGCGCAGTTCGAACATTCGATCGGCATCACCGACGACGGTTGCGAGACCTTCACGACCAGCCCCGCCGGTTTTCACGCACCCCCCTATATTTGATCGAACGTTTGCCGGCGTCCCACGTTGGCGTCGCGATACCGATCCGGAGACCTGACATGCGCGCCCTGCTGATCCCCCTGCTGGCCCTCGCCGCCGCCCCCGTTGCCGCGCAGGTCCCTGCCGCCGCCCCGGCCGCGGAAGCAGCCGTCCCGCTCCCCGGCGCCGAAACCACCCTCACGCTGAACGCAAAGGTCCTGGCCGAACTCCAGGCCCAGGCCGCCAATCGCGCCGCCCAGGCCGCCCAATATCGCGGCGCCGTCGCGGTCACGAACCAGCAGACGATCGAAGTCCAGCGCATCGCCGAAGAAACCGAAGCCGACTACGCCGCCCGCGTCGCCGCCTGGAAAGCCAAAACCGCCGAAGCCTGCACCGCCGGCAACGCCGAAGCCTGCGCGAAGATTAGGAACTAAGGCCGACCGCAACGCCGACTGTTCCCCGGCGAAGGCCGGGGCCTAGGTGGTCCCTCACGTAACAAGCGCGTCAGGACCGGGTCCCAGCCTTCATTTGGATCACTAATGCCGGACGAGTTCCACCGGTCCAAGGATACGCGGCGTTCTACCCAAAACCGCCCATCCCGAGCGCAGTCGAGGGACCCGTCGAGCGCAGCCGAGACGCCAACAGCGCCCCAAGGCTTCGCTCAGGGGAAAGTGATGCAACTTCGCTGTCGTCAACGGATCAGCACAACCTAGCACATCACCGTATTAACTAGATCCACCCACCGATCCGTTTGGTTCGAGCCTGTCGAGAACCCCGCGCGGAGTTCTCGACAGGCTCGAACCAAACGGGGATGGGGCATGCCTAGGGACCTGATGCGGTCACGCTCCACAACCAGCGGGTCTCAGAAGATCTAAGACCCGCGAACCCAACTACCCGGCAGCCACCGCCAGCGCAGTCATGTTCACCACCGTCCGCGCCGTCGCCGCAGACGTCAGCACATGGATCGGCTTCGACATACCCAACAGCATCGGCCCGACCACCAGTCCCTCGGCCGACGCCGCCAGCAGCGTCAGCGAGATGTTGGCCGAGTCCAAGGTCGGAAAGATCAACAGGTTCGCACTGTCGGTCAGCGCGCTCGACCCGACGATCCGCTCGCGCAAAGGCGCGCTCAGCGCGGTGTCGGCGTGCATTTCGCCGTCGATCTCCAGGTCCGGGTCCATCGCGCGGATCAGCTTCAGCGCCTCGCGCATCTTCCGCGGCTGGCGCGTATTGGCCGCCCCGAAATTGCTGTGCGACAGCAGCGCACCCTTCGGCACGATGCCGAACCCGCGCACCGCGCGCGCCGCCAGCACCGCCATCTCGGCGACCTCTTCGCAGCTCGGATCGACGTTCATGTGCGTGTCGCAGAAGAACAACGTCCGCTCGCCCACGATCAGCGCGGTCATCGCCGACACGCGCGTCACCTCCGCCCGGCGTGGAATGATCGGCAGGACATACGTCGTCTGCTGCCACCAGTCGGCGCTGCCCCCGCACAGCGCGGCATCGACATGCCCCGCCTTCAGCAGCATCGCGGCGCTCACCGCCGGCCGGTTGCGCAGCCGCCGTTCCGCCGCCGCCGGCGTCACGCCCTTGCGATCGACCAGCGCCTGGTAATCGGGCACCAGCGACGCGAACAGCTCGGTATCGGCGCCCGGATCGGCGATCTCGATATCCTCGCCCTCGCGAATGCGCAGGCCCAGCGCCGCGATCCGCGCCTCGATCACCTCGCGCCGGCCGACCAGCACGGGTTTCGCCAGCCGCTCGTCCACCACGATCTGCGCCGCACGCAGGATCCGCTCGTCCTCCGCCTCGGCATAGGCGATCCGCTTCGTCTCGGTCCGCGCGCGTTCGAACACCGGCGTCATCAGCTGGTTCGAGCGGTATGTGAACACCTGCAGCTTGCGGCGATACGCCTCGAAATCGGTGATCGGCCGCGTCGCGACACCGTCCGCCGCCGCCGCCCGCGCCACCGCGGGCGCGACTTCCGTCGCCAGCCGCGGATCGAACGGCGCGGGAATGATATGCCCCGGCCCGAACAACAGCGACCGTCCGCCATAGGCGCGCGCCACCGTCTCGTCCGGTTCCGCGCGGGCCAGCGCCGCGATCGCCTCGACCGCCGCGATCTCCATTCCCGGCGTGATCGCGGTCGCCCCGCAATCCAGCGCCCCGCGGAAGATATACGGGAAACACAGCACGTTGTTGACCTGGTTCGGATAATCCGACCGCCCGGTCGCCACGATCGCATCGGGCCGATGCTCGGCGATCAGCTCGGGCAGAATCTCCGGCTCCGGGTTCGCCATCGCCAGGATCAGCGGCTTGTCCGCCAGCAGCGGCAGCCATTCCGGCTTGAACACCCGCGGCGCCGACAGCCCCAGGAAGATGTCCGCCCCCGCGATCACGTCGGCCAGGTTCCGCGCATCCGTCTGGTGCGCATAACGCGCCATGTTGGGCAGCATGTCGGTTTCGCGATCGGCATAGATCACGCCCTTGATGTCGGTGATCGTGACGTTCTCGATCCGCATCCCCATCGCGACGAGCAGGTCGACGCACGCCAGCGCCGCCGCACCCGCGCCCGACGTCACCAGCCGGACATTCTCGATCGTCTTGCCCTGCAGCAGCAGCGCGTTGCGCACCGCCGCCGCCACCACGATCGCGGTGCCGTGCTGGTCGTCGTGGAACACCGGGATGTTCATCCGCGCGCGCAGCTTCGCCTCGATCGCGAAGCATTCCGGCGCCTTGATATCCTCCAGGTTGATGCCGCCGAACGTCGGTTCCAGTGCGGCCACCACCTCGACGAAATGGTCCGGATCGGTCGCGTCGACCTCGATGTCGAACACGTCCAGCCCGGCGAATTTCTTGAACAGGACGGCCTTGCCCTCCATCACCGGCTTGCCCGCCAGCGGCCCGATATTGCCCAGCCCCAGCACCGCGGTGCCGTTGGAGATCACCGCGACGAGGTTGCCGCGCGCCGTCAGCTCGCGTGCCTGGTCCGGGTCCGCGACGATCGCCTCGCACGCCGCGGCCACGCCGGGGGAATAGGCCAGCGCCAGGTCGCGCTGGTTCGCCATCCGCTTCGTCGGTTCGACCGACAATTTCCCCGGCTGCGGATACCGGTGATAATCGAGCGCCGCCTGCCGGAAATCATCGTCCATGCCGTACCGTTCCTCATGCCTGTCGTCGCGCACCCCTGCTCTAGGCGGCGACGTCCGCGATTGCCAGCCTCGCCAGTGCGATCGCGCCCATCGGCCCCGCCATCGCGCCCAGCTCCGGGCCGGACACGAACCGCTCAATGTCCCCCGCCACCCGCTCCGCATGCGCATAACCGCCCAGGCTGGCGACCAGCGCGGCGCGGATCCGCGGGATCAGGTGCGGCTGCCCCACCGGCACGCCCCCGCCCAGCAGGATGCGCTGCGGCGCGGTGGTCAGCACCAGATTGTGCAGCATCATCGCCAGCGCATGGACCACCCCGTCCCACGCCGGATCGTCCGGGGACAGCAGCTCGGCTGCTCGCCCACTGCGCGCCGCGATCGCCGGCCCCGCCGCCAGCCCCTCCACGCAATCACCGTGATAGGGGCAGTGCCCCGGCCAGTCGTCGCCCGCCATCCGCGCGATCCGCAGATGCCCCGCCTCCGGATGCCCCAGCCCGCGCACCGCCTGGCCATTGACGACGATCCCGACCCCGATCCCGGTGCCGACCGTCACATAGGCATGGCTCGCCAGCCCACGCGCCGCCCCCCAGCGCCCCTCGGCCAGCGCCGCCCCCGCCACGTCGGTGTCCAGCATCACCGGCAGCCCGGTCGCGGCGACCAGCGGCCCGACGATATCGACCCCCGACCACCCCGGCTTCGGCGTCCGCACGACATGGCCGTAATCGGGAGCATCCGGATCCAGCTCCAGCGGCCCGAAACTCCCGACCCCCAGCGCCCGCGCCCGCGTCCCCACGTCCCACTCGCGCAGCACCTCGACGATCCGCCCCAGCGTCGCCCCCGGCGCCCCCGTCGCGATCCGCTCCGTCGCCACCACCCGATCCGGCCCGGCCGCCAGGATACACACACACTTCGTTCCGCCCAGCTCGACGCCGGCATAGAGAGGTTCTGTCATGGAGGTGTTTTGGGGCAGCGCAACGAGAGTCCGCAAGCATGATCGAAGCAGCCCTTGTAAGTTCGGCGCCGTCATGGGTGAAAATGCGGTATCTGCCGCTGTCTCGCGTGCTAGAGTAGCGCTATGAAGATACTGTCAAAAATCCGGGCTGCCAGAACTTCTGACAGCACCGGCTCGACCGGCGTTGACGAGCAAGGTGACGCGGCCACCGTTCATATCGGACATCGCCGTCGAGATTGCTGGTGGGAACCAATTTACTCCCCCGACGTCACGATAAACAAGGAGGCATATGATTGGAACGCGACAAGGGACTCTGGCCCTTCCAATCGTTTCATTTCCGGGTCAAGCCTAAACAGTCAGATAACTCCGGGTGACACTTACTCTGTGAAGGGGAAAACCTTTACAAATTGTGATTTTCAAGGCGATTTTACGCCGGTTCCCCTAGTAATGTTTGACCAATGTCATTTTGTAAACTGTGACTTTGCTTACTCACGATGGAAGGATGCCCACTTCCGTCGCTGTACGTTCTCAGGATCCTCGCTATCTCTTGCGTCATTTAGTCGCTGTGATTTTCGTGATTGTGACTGGCAAAGCATGGGAGTCTCAAGTAGAATTGATCTGACTCACACATTCATTAGCAATCCGTCAATCTTGATTGATTCCTCCGTAAGTAATCGAAATTCTAACGACAAAACGCTTCGACATCGCCTAAACCAATGGTACCGCCTCAAAGGAACCAGGGCTCACTTCCTTCGGGGAGTTATGATTAGCCATCAAACAACAGGCGATGAACGAACATACTATCACACGGTTAAACTTCATGAGCTAAGACGGTCTACTGAACGCCTTTCATATGATCTGTTTCAGATTTACTCTCAGTCATACACGCAAAAGGCAGTCTTTCTGGCCAAACTTTTGCTTCATTTAGTTAATTACGTGATACTACGAGTGTTTGGCTGGCTAAACGGTTGGGGAGAGTCGGTTAGCCGACCATACCTAGCTTTGGTTACATGCTTTGTGTTCTTTGCTGAGGTGTATAAGCATTTTCCATCAAAGAATTTTAATGGGCATTCGTGGCAAAAAAGCTTTGACATCTCTTTGCTGGTAGGATTCACAAATCAATCCGAGGTAGTTGGAAGCACATTAAGTTTAATTCAAAATGTTCATGTTATTATCGCGATATCGATCTATTCCGTTTTCTTCGCGACTTTGATTTCCAAGCTTTCAAGGGCTCGTTGACCATGAAAACTTCCCTGATACTTTACGGTAGCCGTGCCCGTGGTGACTCACGAGCCACTTCCGATGTTGACCTTATACATGCAGTCGAGGGCCAAGGATTAGACGAACCTTTAGAAATAAATGGCGTAAGTCTTCATAGATATTCACAAGGTTGGCTGACACAACAAGCAACTGAGGGGAGTTTGTTTTCATATCATGTCGCTTTCGAGGGCATAGGACTTGATGATCCCGATAGTTTTATCTCAAAACTGAAATCGTCATTTCGAAAAAAGCCGTCCTACAGCTACGACGCAAAAGTCGCGGCTCTTATTCTTCAGTATTTTATTGAGCAAGACTGGAGAGGTAGCGACGAGGCGCGGAAAAGATTTGTCTGGGCTCTACGGACAATTCTGATTTGTTTCTCGGCAGAATCTGGATCGCCAGTTTTTTCATCAGCATCTCTTGAGGCGCTTTCGAAAACGGTTGGACTAGAAGATATAATAAACCGCCGTGCCACCGCGTCGGTGCTTGAGCTTACCGATATTGGTTCGCGCGTACTGGAAAAGTACTACCCACAGCTCAGCGCTCCGAACGGGGAATCACTGTCAGACTACTTAATATCTATAGGTGGAATCGCGCGTGATTCGGCAAGAATACTTGGCGAAATTGAAGCAGTGGAGTCGAGCGGTATATCGATCTACATGTAGCCCGGAATTGGTCATAAAATCTACTTCGCTTGACCAATAAAATTTTATTTAGCCGGAATATTTTTTGACCATATCTTTCTTGTTGGAGTTAGGCTGACGATACAGGCTTTCGTTAAGAAGCCCTCTAGGTTTGTCCAATTTTTAGATATATTAGATACTGCTGCACCTAATTGATCACCGGTTAGCCCGGATGCAATTGTTACGTGAGGAAACCAAGACCCTGGCCGATAAAATGACAGTGCCTTATTTTTGGATTTACTAAGCGCATGGTACTTTTCATGGAATTGCATGAGCCGTGGGGTCGGCAGGGGAGCAGCAAAAAGGACCGCGGTTTTTCCCATAAAACAACCTATACCGGGCATCGAAACCGACAAACCCGACAATTCGTCTGTCATAGTTTCTAGTGTCTCAGTCGCAACATCGATGTCTATATCGGCATACACAGCAACGGTTAGGTGATGTGCATGGCCAAACGTCCTTGGTGTGATGACTGAATCTTGAGCTGGTAAAATTCTATTTCCAATATCACACAATAGATCATCTGTGGACTGATCCAATTCAAGGTAAACTGCAAAGCTCATTTTTTCTTCTTACATTGCATTCTATTGGAAACGTTTAGCATTATTCTGAACGAGGACAAACATCCTAGACGCTCAGAGCGATGCCGGCACGGTATCACGTTTGGACCCGCTGGCCCCAGTCAGGTTGACTGAAAGCTCCTTGATGGTGGTTTGGATCGATCACCACCCCCCCCACCTTCCTCCCACCCCCATCTCACGATACGTTGACCCCTCCCCCGGAAAGGTCCCGCATGATTGCTCTTGCCCTGCTGCTGCTCGCCGCGACGCCCGATCCGCTGGCCTATACCGAGCAGGTCGAGGGGGTGCAGGCGCTGGCGCAGGTGCGGGGGTGGAATGCGGCGACGCGGACCGTGCTGGAGGCGACGCCTGGGTTCACCGCTACCCGCGCCCGCGCGCTCGCCCTGTTGCAGGACGATGCGCAGATCGCGACGCCGCAGATCGCCGGCGACAATATCCTCAACCTCTGGCGCGATGCGCAGAACCCGCGCGGCCTGTGGCGCATCTCTCCACTCGCGGCGTTCCGCGCGGGCAAGCCGCAATGGCGCACGCTGATCGATGTCGATGCGCTCGGCCGGGCGGAGGGCAAGAGCTGGGTCTGGCACGGCGCCACCTGCCGCGCGCCCGCCTATGACCGCTGCATGGTGTCGATCGCCGACGGCGGCACCGATGCGGGGGTGGAGCGCGAATATGACCTCGCCGCCGGCCGCTTCGTCCCCGGCGGCTTCACGCTGCCCGCCGCCAAGAGCGACGTCGCCTGGGGCCCGGGCGACAGCCTGTACGTCGCGACCGACTACGGCGCCGGCACGCTCACCACCTCCGGCTATCCGCGGATCGTCAAGCGCTGGGTCCGCGGCACCGCGCTCGCCGCCGCACCCGTGGTGGGCGAGGGGCGCGCCACCGACGTGCGGGTCGGCGTCACCACCATCGTCGACGGCACCACCGCCTGGCCGCTCTACATGCGCGGGCTCGATTTCTACCGGTCCGAACTCAGCCACGTCGCGCCCGACGGCCGGCTCGTCCCCTCGCCGCTGCCCGCCGACGCCGACATCCAGGACGTCATCGACGGCCGCCTGATCGCCAAGCTGAACAGCGCGTGGGGGGCTCAGCCGCAGGGCGCGCTCGTCGCCTACCGCATCGCCGACGTGCTGGCCGGCCGCCCGGTCACGCCCGAACTGGTGCTCGCCCCCACCGCCGCCCAGGCGATCGAGGAGGTCTCCGCCGGCAAATCCGTCCTGTGGGTGAAGCTGCTCGACGACGTGTCGGGCAAGCTCGTGGCACTCACCCGCCCCGCCACCCCCGGTGCGCAGGGCTGGACGCAGACCGCGCTCCCGCTCCCCGCCAACGCCACCGTCCACCTCGACACCGCATCGGGCGCGCAGGACCTCGCCTTCGCCACGGTGGAGGGCATGACGCTGCCCCCCACGCTCTACGCCGTCGCGCCGGGGGCCAAGCCAACCGTCGTACAGGCCCTCCCCGCCCGCTTCGACGCGAAGCGGTTTTCGGTCACGCAACGCTTCGCCACGTCGAAGGACGGAACGAAGATCCCCTATTTCCTCGTCCGCCGCGCCGGCGCCACCGGGCCCGTCCCCGCGCTGATCCACGCCTATGGCGGGTTCAAGGCCGCGCAGACGCCGACCTACCTGACCGAACAACCCTACCGCGCCGGCCCGGTCGGGCTGTTCTGGGCGGAACAGGGCAATGCCTATGTCCTCGCCAACATCCGCGGCGGCGGCGAATATGGCCCCGCCTGGCACCAGGCCGTGCTGCGCGAGAAACGCCAGAACGCGTATGACGATCTCCACGCCGTTGCGGAGGACCTGATCCGCACCGGCGTGTCCGCCCCGCGGAAGATCGCGGTGTCCGGCCGCTCGAACGGCGGGCTGCTCGTCGGCGTCGCCATGACGCAACGCCCCGATCTTTACGGCGCGGTCGTGATGGGGTCCCCGCTAATCGACATGCAGCGTTACTCGCACCTGCTGGCCGGCGCATCGTGGATGGGCGAATATGGCGACCCGGACGTCCCCGCCGACTGGGCGTTCATTCAACGCTACTCGCCCTTGCAGCAGCTGAAACCCGGCGTCCGCTACCCCGCGCCGTTCATCTACACATCGACCAAGGACGACCGCGTCCACCCCGCCCACGCGCGCAAGTTCGCCGCCCGCCTGGAACAACTCGGCGACCGCTTCTACTATTCCGAGGCACTCGAAGGGGGCCACGCCGCCGGCGCCGACCGCACCGAGGATGCGCAGCGCGCCGCGATGATCCTCGCCTACCTCAACCGCGAACTGGGCGGCTTTCCGCGTTGAAGGCATTCAGCGCAGCGTCATGCCGACCATGATCATCGTGGCCACATGATCGCCGCGCTGACCGCCCTGCTGCTCGCCGCCCCCACCGGCACGCTGACGCTCGACCGCGCCGACCCGGTCGTGTCCGCCACGATCGACGGCGTGCCCCTCCGCCTCCGCGTGGCACTCGACCAGCACGCCGTGGTCGAACTCAACCCCGACGCCGCCGCGCGTCTGCCCTCCCTCGAGTTCGAACGCGACGGCGGCGCACAGGTCGGCCGCATCGCGATCCCCGGCCGCGTCGCCCGCGCCCGCCTGATCGTCGCCGGCCGCAAGGTCGACGTCACCGCCTCCAGCTACCCGCGCCCCTGCTGCGCGAACGTCGACGGCGAGATCGCCCCCGACCTCCTCCCCTTCGCCGAACTCCACTTCACCTCGCCCGCCCCCGCGACGCGCACCCGAACCGTCAACTTCGCAATGGAACGCAGCGAGGATCTCGGCCTCTTCACCCGCGCCCGCACCCCCGGCGGCCCGGTCCTGCTGCTCTTCACGCTGAACCACGCCGCCACGCTCGCCACCGGCGCCGGTGCCGCGGTCCTCGCCCGCGGCGGCGCGGGCCGCTTCACCGCGACCACCGGCACCGAAACGCGCGCGTTCGGCATCCCCCGCCCGGTCCGCACGATGATCCTCGACCGCCCCGTCACGATCGCCGGCTTCACCGTCGCCTCGCTGTCGGTCCGCACCGCCGACTTCCGCGGCGACAACGCCCTCCCCCCGATCCCCGGCTCGGCCGAACCCGCCGCCGACATCCGCGTGACCGCCCGCGCGCCGGCACCACAACGCGCCATCCCCGCGGTCACCTTCGGCCGCGACCTGCTCGACGCCTGCCCCGACATCCGCTTCGCCGTCCCCACCCGCCGCCTGACGCTGACATGCACGCTCCCCTGACGCGCCGCGCCGCGCTCGCGCTGATCGCCGGCACGACCCTCGCGGCCGCCGCCCCGCGCCCGGACAACGCCGAACTGTTCGACCGCGTCTGGGACGAGGTCGACCGCCGCTACTGGGACCGCGACCGTTTGGGCGAAAGCTGGAACACCGCCTACGAACGCTACCGCCCGCAAGCGATCGCCGCCACAGACGAGGCCGCACTCTACCGCATCCTCGCCGCCATGCTCGCCACGGTCGGCGACAGCCATGTCTACATCCGCACCCCCGCCGCCGTCCGCCGCGATGCCGATGCGGACGCCGGCGCCGACAGCGCGCAGTTCGGCCTGTCCGCCTGGCCCACCGCCGGCGTCTGGCGCGTGCTCTCTGTCCGCGCGGACGGCCCCGCCGCCGCGGCCGGCGTCCGCCCCGGCTGGCTGATCGACACCGTCGACGGCCGCCCGGTCGACGACGACTGGCATCCCCGCGCCGGCCAGTCCGCGCGCTTCGCCTTCCGCGACCTGACCGACCGCCCCCGCACGCTTACCCTGACCAGCACACTGCTCCCGCCCGAACCGCCGCGCCGCGCCACCCGCCTGCCCGGCGACATCCTGCTGCTCGCCTTCGACGTCTTCGCCGGCGGCGAGGACCGCTGGATCGAAGACGAGATCGCCGCCGATCCCCCCGCCGCGCTCATCCTCGACCTGCGCGAAAACGAAGGGGGCGAGGCGCTCGCCGTCGCCCGTGTCGCCGGGACATTGTTCGACCGCAAGCGCACGCTCCTCCGCCGCGTCGCCCGCGGCAAGACGCTCGACGTCCCCACCGTCGGCGCGGGCCGGCGCAGCTACACCGGCCCGCTCGCTGTCCTGGTCGGCCCGCGCAGCGCGAGCGGCGCCGAGATCCTGGCCGCGCTCGTGCAGGACAGCGACCGCGGCCCCGTCATCGGTGGCACCACCGCGGGCGCGGTCACCGGTGCCGCGCAGACCAAACTCCCCGACGGCGGCGAACTCTGGGTCGCGGTGTTCGACATCCGCAGCGCCGCCGACGTCCGGCTGGAGGGACGCGGCCTCGTCCCCGCCATCCCCGTCACCCAGTCGCTCGCCGACCTCCGCGCCGGCCGTGATCCCGTTCTGGCACGCGCGCAATCCCTGCTCGCCGCCGATAATCCCGCCTGACGGACATCGCGTGAACCTGACGCGTTGAGCGCGTAATCAGGAGAATTTCATGCACCGTATCGACTGCGACGTCGCCATCATCGGCGCGGGCACCGCCGGCCTCGCAGCCTACAAGGCGGCCACCGCAGAAGGTGCCCACGCCGTGCTGATCGAACCCGGCCCCGGCGGCACCACCTGCGCCCGCGTCGGGTGCATGCCGTCCAAGGCGCTGATCGCCGCCGGCCGCACCGCACACCACGCCCGCCAGGCCGCGATATTCGGCATCACGGTCGGCGACGTCACCATCGACGGCCCCGCCGTGATGGACCGGGTCCGCCGTGAACGCGACTATTTCGTCGCCTCCGTGATGGAGGATGTCGCCGCGATCCCGGCCGACCGCCACATCACCGGCCACGCCCGCTTCACCGCCCCCGGCCAGCTCAGCGTCGATGGCGGCCCCGACATCGCCGCCCGCACGATCGTCATCGCCACCGGCTCCACCCCCTCGCTGCCCGAGCTTCTCGAACCGGTCGCCGAGCATGTCCGCACAAGCGACACGATCTTCGAGATCGCGACGATACCCGCCACGCTCGCGGTGCTGGGGGCCGGCGTGATCGGCCTCGAACTCGCCGCTGCCTTCGCCCGGCTCGGCACGCGCGTCACGATGATCGACAAGGGCGATGTCGTCGCCGGCATCGCCGATCCGGAGGCCGAATGCGTCGCCCGCGACCGGCTGGCGCAGGACTTCACCATCCACCTCGGCGCCGACCTGACCGCGGCGGACCTCGCCGACGGCAAGGTCCGCCTCGCCTGGGACGGCGACAATGCAGGCAACGCCGTGTTCGACCTAGTCCTCGCCGCCGCCGGCCGCCCGCCCGTATCCGACACGCTGAACCTCGACGCGGCCGGCCTCGACCGCGACGATCACGGCACGCCGCATTTCGACGCGGGCACCGGCCGCTGCGGCGACTCCATGGTGTTCATCGCCGGTGACGCCCGCGCCTGCCGCCCCGTCCTGCACGAAGCGGCACGGTCCGGCCGGCTCGCCGGGCACAACGCCGCACAGCCCGACGCGCTGCGCCGCGATCCGATCCTCCCGCCGCTCGCCATCACCTTCACCGATCCGCAGATCGCCATGGTCGGCTGCGAGTATGACGAACTGCCCAGCGACGGGGTGATCGGCAGCGCGACATTCGGCGACAATGGCCGCGTCCACATCGATGCGGCCGGCGACGGCATTCTGCGGCTCTATGCCGACCATGACGGCACCGTGATCGGCGCGACCATCGTCGGCCCCGACGCCGAACATGCCGCGCACATGGTCGCCCTCGGCCTCGCCTGCGGCCTTACGCTCGCCGAACTGGCGGACCAGGCCTACTACCACCCGACCGTGGCGGAAGTGCTGCAGAACGCGGCACGCGACGCGCTGTCCACGCTGGCCACCGATGATGCATGATGTTCATCGCGGGGTCAGGGGCGGGCGCGCCATCCTGCGCGCACCTCGCCCGGAGATCCATCGATGAAGACGTCCGCCTTCCTCCTGCTGCTCGTCGCCGCCGCGCCGGCCTTTGCGCAGGACATGGAAAAGGTCAGCGGCACGCCGCCCGAACGGATCCAGCAGCTCACCGTCTACGGCAAGGACCCCTGCCCGCGCAGCACCGGCGAGGAGGTGATCGTCTGCGCCCGCATGCCGGAGGGCGAACGTTACCGCGTGCCGAAACCGCTGCGCGACAAGCGCAAGGCCGACGCACCGGCGGCGATGGCTTGGGGCGCCCGCTCGATGGAGCTCGAAAATGTCAGCCGACAGGGTCTGCCCGGCAGCTGCAACACCGGCGGATCGAACGGCCAGACCGGCTGTTTCCAGCAATTCCTGGCGCAGGCCCGCGCCGAACGCGAACTCGCAAAGCGCCAGGCGGCGGAAGAACCCTGACACTATCCAGACGTCGCATCTGGACATTCGGGTCAGCAGAACATAGATTGAACAAATGGCGCAACTCGACACTCGTGGAAAGCTCGCCATCCTTGCCGATGCCGCGAAATACGACGCGTCCTGCGCCTCGTCCGGCACGTCCAAGCGCTCCAGCGCCGGCAAGGAAAAGGGGATCGGCTCGACCGAGGGCATGGGCATCTGCCACGCCTATGCGCCCGACGGCCGCTGCATCTCGCTGCTCAAGATCCTGCTGACCAACAGCTGCATCTTCGACTGCCATTACTGCATCAACCGCAAGAGCTCGAACGTCCGCCGCGCGCGCTTCTCGGCGGAGGAGGTCGTGAACCTCACGCTCTCCTTCTACCGCCGCAACTATATCGAGGGGCTGTTCCTCTCCTCGGGCATCATCAACACGCCCAACTATACGATGGAGCAGCTGGTCGAGGTCGCGCGCTCGCTGCGCGAGGATCACCAGTTCCGCGGCTACATCCACCTGAAGACGATCCCCGACGCCGACCCCGAACTCGTCCGCCAGGCCGGGCTTCACGCGGATCGCGTCTCGATCAACGTCGAACTGCCGACCGTCGGCGGGCTGAAACGGCTCGCCCCGGAGAAATCCGCCGACCGCATCGACGGCGCGATGCGCGAGATGAAGACGTCGATCGAGGACGGCCACGACGCGCGCAAGAAGTACCGCGCCGCCCCAAAATTCGCCCCCGCCGGCCAATCGACGCAGATGATCGTCGGCGCGGACAGCGCGAACGACGGCGATATCGTGACGAAGGCCTCGACGCTTTACGATCGGTTCGGCCTGCGCCGCGTCTATTATTCCGCGTTCAGCCCGATCCCGGACGCCTCCGCCATCCTGCCGCTCAAGCGCCCTCCGCTGATGCGCGAACACCGGCTCTACCAGTCCGACTGGCTGATGCGCTTCTACGGGTTCCAGCCTAAGGAGGTCGTCGCCGCGACCGATGCGGACGGCATGCTCCCGCTCGATATCGACCCGAAACTCGCCTGGGCGCTCAAGTTTCGCGAAACCTTCCCGGTCGACGTCAATCTCGCCCCGCGCGAACTGCTGCTCCGCGTTCCCGGCCTGGGTGTGAAAGCGGTCAACTCGATCATCGTCAGCCGCCGCTGGCGCGCGCTCCGCCTCGACGATGTCGGCCGCCTCACCGTCTCGATCGCCAAGGTTCGCCCGTTCATCTCCACCACCGACTGGCGCCCCGTCACGCTCACCGACCGCGCCGATCTGAAAACGCACCTCGTGCCCAAGAAGGAACAGCTCGAACTGTTCGCCGCGTAAAGCTGAACCAACGACGGTCCGCCCCGGAACTTCACGCTTTCCTAGTATCTTACCCCCTAGACCCGCCCCGATCGCAGTTCCGCATCGCACTCGGGGTTCTCATGCACGCATCGCACATCACCGTCGCCGCCTTCGCCATCATCGCCGCCCCCGCCGCGGCCCAGGACTACCCCGCCAGCCCCCCGCCAGCCCCAATGCTCCCCTACGCCCCCGTCTATGACGACGCGCCGGCCGACGTGTTCGCCGGCCCGCGCATAGAAATCCACGGCGGCTGGGACCATGTCGGTGTGCGTCTCAAGAACAGCTACACCGAAGCCGGCCAGGTCTCGACCGCATCGGTCAAGGGCCGCGACGACGGCATCACCTATGGTGGCAGCCTCGGCTGGGACATCGCGCTCACCCCCACGCTGATCGCCGGCGTCGAAGCCGGGATCGAGGACAGCTCGATCCGCGAATGCAGCGAAGTCTTCGGGCTCGACGAAGCCTGCATCAAGGCCGGCCGCACCGTCGAGGTCGGCGGCCGCCTCGGCCAGGCGCTCAGCAGCCGCGTCATGGTCTATGCGCGCGCCGCCTACGTCAATTCGCGGGTCAAGGCGAACTATGTCGATTTCGAAGGCATCCTCGACAATGAATCCGCCAAGGCCAATGTCGACGGCGTCCGGCTCGGCGCCGGGTTCGAGGCCGCGGTGACGCCCAACCTCTATCTCAAGGGTGAATATCGCTACACCGACTACAACAACTACTCGCTGACCACCAACTATTCGGACGGATCGTCCGACCGCACCACGCTCAGCCTCGATCGCCACCAGATCCTCGGCGGCATCGGCCTGCGTTTCTGACGCCTGCGTTTCTGACGTTCCTGTGACGGGTCGCGGCAACCCGCGGCCCGTTCATGCGTCTTGCACCCCATGCGCGTCGCGACCCTGGCATCGGAGGATGATTTCGACGGGTGGCGCGCCGCCGCCCGCACGCTGGCGCTGGCCCAGGTCGCACCACACGACGTCGTCTGGCAGGTTGGCGAACGCCCCGCCGATCTGTTCGGGGACGAGGCTTCGCCCGACGCCGCACCCGGCGCCTTCTCGGTCCCTCGTCCGTTCGTCGATCTTGCCCGAACCGCGCTCTGCCACCGCGATCCCGAGCGGTTCGCGTTGCTCTACACCCTGCTCATCCGCGTCCGCGCGCAGCAGGGCCTGCTCGACGACCGCGCCGATCCGCTCGTCCAGCGGATCGAGTTGATGGCCAAGGACGTCCGGCGCGACATGCACAAGATGCGCGCCTTCGTCCGCTTCCGCGAACTGGCGGTGGAGGGCGGCGAGACACGCTACGTCGCCTGGTTCGAACCCGACAACCACATCGTCCGGATCAATGCGGACTTCTTCGCGCGCCGCTTCGCCACGATGCACTGGTCGATCCTCACCCCCGAACTCTCGGTCCACTGGGACGGCACGGCGCTCGCCTTCGCCCCCGGCGCGCGCAAGACCGACGCCCCCGACGGAGATCCGCTCGAGGAGATGTGGAAGACCTACTATGCCGCGATCTTCAATCCGGCGCGGGTCAAGGTCGGCGCGATGACCAAGGAAATGCCGCGCAAATACTGGAAGAACATGCCCGAAACCGCGCTGATCCCCGATCTGCTCGCCGGCGCACAGAAGAGGGAGAGTGGCATGATCGAAACCGCCCATGCCGACATCGGCGACAATGCCCGCGCCGCCTGGGAGGCGCTCGCCGGGGAAGCCGCCGGCTGCACGCGCTGCCCGCTCTACGGTCCCGCGACGCAGACCGTGTTCGGCGAAGGCCCCGTCGACGCGCGGCTCATGTTCGTCGGCGAACAGCCGGGCGATCAGGAGGATATCGCCGGCCGCCCGTTCGTCGGGCCCGCCGGCCAGTTGTTCGACCGGGCGATCGCCGCCGCCGGCATCGACCGCACGCAGGTCTACATCACCAACGCGGTCAAGCATTTCAAGTTCGAGGAACGCGGTCGCCGCCGCATCCACGCGAAGCCCGGCGCACCCGAAATCGACGCCTGCCGCTGGTGGATCGACCAGGAACGCGTGCTGGTCCGCCCCGCCGTCACCGTCGCGCTCGGCGTCACCGCCGCCCGCTCGCTGCTCGGCAAGGTCGTCACCATCTCCGGCACCCGCGGCAAGCCGATCACCCTCCCCGACGGCGGCGAGGCGTGGATCACCGTCCACCCGAGCTACCTCCTCCGCCTCCCCGACAAGGTCCAGGCCGAGGAAGAATATGCCCGCTTCGTCGAGGACCTGAAGGTCGCACAAGCCCGGGTCGCGGCAACCGCCTGAACCGTCACGCCCCGAGGTCACCCCATCCCCCAACCCGTTTGGTTCGAGCCTGTCGAGAACTCCCCGCCAGGCCCGAACCCATCATCCGGCAAACGTCGTCGGATCCGGCCCGATCCGCCCGTCGCGTCGATCCAGCGCCGCGATCGCGCGCTCGTCGTCGGCATCCAGCGCGAAGTCGAAGATCGCGAAATTCTCCGCCAGCCGCGCCGGGTTGGTCGTCTTCGGGATCACCGTCAGCCCCGCCTCGATATGCCAGCGCAGCACGACCTGCGCCGGCGTCTTGCCGTGCTTTTCCGCGATCGCGGTGATCGCCGGATCGGCCAGCGCCGCGCCCTGCCCCAGCGGGCTCCAGCTCGTCGTCACGATGTGGTTCTCGTCATGATAGGCGCGCAGCTCGACCTGCTGGAAACTCGGATGCAACTCGATCTGGTTCACCGCCGGCACCACGCCCGTGTCGTGGATGATTCGCTCCAGATGATCCATCGTGAAGTTCGACACCCCGATCGACTTCACGCGCCCTTCCTCGCGCAACCGCACGAGCGCCTTCCACGTCTCGACGAACCGCGTCTCCTCGACGAACGGCCAGTGCAGCAGATAGAGGTCGACCCAGTCGAGCCCCAGCCGGTCGAAGCTCTTCTCGAACCCCTTCAGCGCCGCGTCATACCCAAAATCGTCGCGCCACAGCTTGGACGTCACGAAGATCGTCTCATCCCGCGCCCGCACGCCCGCCCCGGTGCCCGCTTCGTTGCCATAGATCGCCGCGGTATCGACCGCGCGGTATCCGGCATCGATCGCCGCCTGCACCACGCCTGCGGTGTCCCCGTCCGGGATCTGATACGTCCCCAACCCGATCTGCGGCATCGACCGTCCGTCGTTCAGGGAAATGCTGGGCTGCTCTGTCATTACGGATGCTCCTGTTCGGTTACCGACCAAACGCCCCGCCCGAACAATGGGATGCACCGCCCGTCGCGTCGGTCGCGGGATGACCCATGCCCTAACCCGCCCATCCCGAGCGAAGTCGAGGGCCCCGTCGAGCGCAGTCGAGACGCCGACATATCTGCACAGGACGACAGNTCCGTTCGGTTCGAGCTTGTCGAGAACCCACCCCACCCCGTTCGGTTCGAGCCTGTCGAGAACTCGCGCAGTTCTCGACAAGCTCGAACCGAACGGGAGGGGAAAAGGAAAGGCCAGCCCGGCGGAAAGCCCACACCTCCACCACGCCCCACCCGCTCGTGCTGAGTAGCGACCGAGTAGCGCCCCTCGGCGCGTACCGAGGGCGCGTATCGAAGCACTGCATGCAGCCTTCGATACGGGTGTTCGACTACGCTCAGCCCCTACTCAGGCAAAACGATATGGGTATTCACAGAGCCGCGGGGGGCCCGCAAAGCCCCCCCCCCAACCCCTCAGGCCCCGACAGCCTTCGTCAGCACCGGCTTCAACGCAGCCCAATCCGCCACGTTCGGCACCGGCTTGTTCGCAATCAAAAACGTCGGCGTCCCCTGCAGGTTGAACTCGCTCGTCGCACGCGCGCTCATCTTGCCCAGTTCGTCGACCGCGGCGGTATCGGTCAGGCACTTGGTCGCCGCCGCCTCCGGAATGCCGCGCGCGCGGAAGAAGTCGATCAGGCCCAGCTTCTTGCCCCATGCCAAGAACTGCGTCTGCGGCGGCATCGCCTGCATCTGGGTCTGCTCCGCCTCGGTCATGCCCTTCACCGCATCGAACAGCATCATCTGGTTCTCGAACATCTGCTGGCTCAACTGGAAATACGGCTCCGCTCCGCGGCACCGCGTCAGCAGCGCGGCCGGCACGTCGAGCACGTTCAGCATGTAGTTGCGGAATTCATAGCTGACCTTGCCCGGCGCGATGAACTGCGCCTTGAGCTCGGGCAGGCCCTCCTTCTCGAACACCGCGCAGTGCGAACAGCTCAGCGCGCCATACTCGACCAGTTTCACCGGCGCGTCCGGGTTGCCCATCCGGAACCCGCCGTCGGGCGTCTTGGACACGGTCTGCGTCCAGTCGCCACCGGCCGGCGCTGCGACCGGTGCCACCGGCGTTGCGGGCGCCTCGACCGAAGCGGTCGCGTTGCCCGCGCTGTTGCCGGCGTCCTTGCTGCCGCATGCGGTCAGCGCCAGCGTCGAAAGCCCGAGGGCGAGGAGGGTGCGGGTCATCATCTCAAGGTTCTCCGAAGAAAAAAAATGTCAGCGGACCGCGGCGGCGAGCCTGGGCTGCAACGTGGCCCAGTTGCTCGTCGCCGGCACGATCGCGCCGTTGATCAGGAATGTCGGCGTGCCGGTGATGCGCCGCTTGTTGAACGCCTCGTCGGTCATCGCCGCGACGATCGCGGTCTGTTTCCGGTCGGCAAGACACGCCGCGACCCGCGCCGGGGACATGCCCCGCGCCTGCGCTTGGCGGTCGAACCCGGCGGCCCGCGCCATCGCGGTCAGCGTCGCGGCGCCGTTGGGGTCCGCCGGCCGCCCGACCTGCGTATCGAAATACACCTGCGCCTTGGGCAGCCAGTCCGCCTGCGTCGCCAGGATCCGCTCGCTCGCCGGGAAATAGCCCGCCGGCCCCGCGCAGCGGCTGAGCAGCACGCCCGCGAAATCGAACCCGTCGCGCACCGAATTGCGCACCTCCAGGCTCACCAGCCCGCGCGCGATATAGTCGCGCTTCAACGCCGGCATCCCCTCCGCCGCGAACGCCGCGCAGTGCGAACAGGTCAGCGAGAGATACTCGACCAGCTTTACCTTCGCGCGCGGATTGCCCATCACATAGGTCCCGGCCGGCGTAGTCGCGATCGTCCGCGTCCAGTCGACCGCCGCGCGTTTCGCCGGAGCCGCGCCCGCACCCGCCACCAGCCCGCCGCCCCCGACCGCCGCCAGCATCGCCAGCCCGGCCGCCGCACCGCGCAACGCGGATTGTCCCCGAGATCGCCGAATCTCCATGCTCACCGCACCTTTCCCATCACCGGAATGTCCATCACCGGCGGCCCGTTCGACGTCGCCAGCGCCCCGGCCAGCCCGGCGAGGCATGCGCGCAATTCCGGATCCGCGATCGCGCGCAGGCTGTCGCCGATCTCGGTAGACACCGCCACCGCCGGCCGCAGCTTCGCGGGTGCCGGGCGCCGCACCGCCGCACCCTGGCGGATCGCGATCCGCGCTACCGCGGGATATCCGAAGAACCGGTTCACGCGCTCGACGATCGCGGGCGCCACATGCTGCATCATCACCGCATGCGCGCCCTCGACGACCAGGGTCAGCACGCCTTCGGACCGCGCACCGTGCGGAAACCGGATCGATTCGGGGCTCGACACGCCGGCATAGCGCTCGCCGACGATCTCGGGCCAGCGCGTCACGACCGACGACTGGACGAACCCGAACCGCCGGAACGCGGCACGGCCCACGTCGGGCAGCATGTCCGCCACCGCCCGCGCCGCACCGCCGCGCTTGCGCTCCGGCACGACGGCCGGCTTCGCCTTCGCTGCGGCGCGCGGCTTGACCGGCTTCGGCGCGGGCGCGGGTGTCTCTGGTTCCGTCATCCCCCGCTCCATGCCATAGCGGCCCCATGCCCGTCGATATGTCCGTCGTTCCGCCCGTCGATCGCGGCACTGATATTTCCGCCACCCTCCTCGCCTGGTACGACGCGCACCACCGTACGCTGCCCTGGCGCGCGGCCCCCGGCACGCCAGCACCCGATCCCTACCGCGTCTGGCTGTCGGAGGTGATGCTGCAACAGACCACGGTCGCCGCGGTGAAGGCGGCGTTCCTGCGCTTCACCACGCGCTGGCCGACCGTCGCTGATCTGGCGGCGGCCGACGATGCCGACCTGATGGCCGCCTGGGCCGGGCTCGGCTATTATGCCCGCGCCCGCAACCTGCTCGCCTGCGCCCGCGCCGTCGTCGCCGATCACGGCGGCCGCTTCCCCGATACCGAGGCCGCCTTGCGCGCATTGCCCGGCGTCGGGGCCTACACCGCCGCCGCGGTCGCCGCGATCGCGTTCGGCCGGCGGGCGGTGGTGGTCGACGGCAATGTCGAACGCGTCGTCACCCGGCTGTTCGCGATCGAACAGCCGCTGCCCGCCGCGCGCCCCGCGATCCGCGCCGCCACCGACACCATCACCCCGGACGCCCGCGCCGGCGATTTCGCGCAGGCCATGATGGACCTGGGTGCCACCATCTGCACCCCGCGCCGCCCGGCCTGCGCGATCTGTCCGCTGCGCGAGCGATGCGCCGCGGTCCACACCGCCGACCCCGCACGCTTCCCGATCAAGGCCGCCAAGACCGTCCGCCCCGAACGCCACGGCGCGATCTGGTGGATCGAGCGCGGCGACACCGTCCTGCTCGTCCGCCGCCCGGCGCGCGGGCTGCTCGGCGGCATGCGCGCGCTGCCGACCGGCGAGTGGACCGACACGCCGCCCGACGATCCGCCCCCGCTCCAGGCGGACTGGACCGCGCTGCCCGGCACCGTCACGCACGTCTTCACCCATTTCCGCCTGACGCTCACCGTCTTCCGCACGGTCGTGATCCGCGATATCGCGCCGGAGCACGACGGCGTCTGGTGGCCGCGCGCCACCCTCGCCGACGCCGGCCTGCCCACCCTGTTCGCAAAGGCCGCCACCCTGGCCATGGAGTCGCCGCGATGACCGACATTCCCCCCGATCGCCGCCCCTCCCATCTCGACTTCAGCCTCGTCCCCGGCTTCACCGGCTCCCCGCTCGACCGCGTCGACGCCTGGCGACAGGACCCGGCCGCGATCACGAAGGCGCTCAACGATCCGCGCGCTTGCCTGCTGCGCATGGAGGGGCTCGATCCGCTGCTCGACGCCGATGGCGCGCTCGACTGGGGCCATCTGGCGGAGGCGGCGTGGGACGCCGAACTGGCGCTGCTCGGCCTGATCGACGGCGTGCCCCGCTTCGTCGCACTCACCCCCGCCGTCCCCCACGCCGCACGGCGCAGCCCCGCGCTGAACGGCATGCTCGATCGTCTCGAGCCGGCACAGGCCGCCACCTACGCCGCGGCGCGCAGCCTGATCGACTGGCACGCCCGCCACCGCTTCTGCGCGAATTGCGGCACGCCCACCGCGCTCTACCGCGCCGGCTGGGGCCGCCGCTGCCCCGCCTGCCGCGCCGAACATTTCCCGCGCACCGACCCGGTCGTCATCATGCTGGCCGAACATGCCGGCTGTGTCCTCGTCGGCCGCCAACGCAGCTGGCCCACGGGTCGCTACTCCGCACTCGCCGGCTTCGTGGAGGTCGGCGAATCGATCGAGGAAGCCGTCGCCCGCGAACTGGCGGAGGAAGCCGGCGTCGCCGCGACCAGCGTCCGCTACCTCGTCAGCCAGCCCTGGCCCTTCCCCTCGCAACTCATGGTCGCCTGCATCGCCCCGGTCGCCGACGCCGCGCTGCAGATAGACCAGCACGAACTGGAAGACGCCTTCTGGGCCACCCGCGAAGACGTCCGCGCCGCGCTTGCTGCCGAACCCGGCGCGCGCTTCATCGCGCCGCCGCCCTACGCCGTGGCGCACACCCTCTTCGCGCGCTGGCTGGCAGAACAGGATGGCTGAACGCTGATCGATAGATTCAGGTCGGTCTACTTCCAGACCCGTTTGGTTCGAGCCTGTCGATCAAAGGCTCTCATGAACCCCGCGCAGCACCTTAATCCCCCCGGGCCCGCGCCTGCGGATAGGTCCCCAGCACCCGCATCCACTTGGTATGGAACGCCAGTTCCTCCAGCGCCCGCCCCAGCGCCGGATCGTCCGGCCGCCCGTCGACGTCGCAATAGAATTCGGTCGCCGCAAAGCTCCCGCCACGCTGGTAGCTTTCCAGCTTGGTCATGTTGATCCCGTTGGTCGCAAACCCGCCCATCGCCTTGTACAGCGCCGCCGGCACGTTCCGCACCTCGAACACCAGGGTCGTCATGCACGGCCCGCTCAGGTCCGCCCCCTCGGGCGCCCCGCGCGCCAGCACCACGAACCGCGTCATGTTATGGTCCGCATCCTCCAGCCCGCGCGCGATCACCTCCAGCCCGTACAGCCCCGCCGCCATCTCCGGCGCGATCGCCGCCTGACCCGGCGCGCCATCCTCCGCCACCAGCGCCGCCGCACCCGCCGTATCGGGATAGCTCACCGGCCGAATCCCGCGCGTCCGCAACCAGTCGCGGCACTGGCCCAGCGCCTGCGGATGGCTCACCGCCTCGCGCACGTCCGGCAGCGCGGTGCCGGCGCGTGCCATCAGGCAATAGCGGATCGGCATGAAATGCTCGCCGGTGATGACCAGCCCCGATTCGGGCAGCAGGAAATGAATGTCCGCCACCCGCCCGTGCAGCGAATTTTCGATCGGGATCATTGCGCAGTCGGCCCGCCCCTCGCGCACCGCGTCGATCGCATCCTCGAACGAAAAACACGGCAGCGGTAGCCCGTCCGGAAACGCCGTCATCGCCGCGATATGCGAATTGGCCCCCGGCGCGCCCTGGAACGCGACGGTCCGGTCGGGGGCGGCGGCGGAAGCGGCGGTCATCGCGGCGACGCGGGCTCGGGCGGGGGCGGGGTAGTTTTCCATGGGCGCCCCCGCGCTTACGGTCCGGGCGGCCAAGCGGCAAGCATGCTTGCGATGCGGCGGTTCGCCACTTAAAGGTCGGCGGTCCGGCGCGGTCATGATCGGGCACGGCACGACGCAGGGGAGTTTCACACGGCATGGACGATCGCGGCAATACCATCGCGGGCTGGGTGCTCTTCGGGGGCATCGCCGCCCTTGGCCTGTCGATCGTGACCGGTGAATATTTCCACGCCGAACGCCCGGAAAAGATGGGCTACGTCGTCGAGGGTGTCGAGGCGGAGGAAGGTGCCGGCCCCGCCGCCGCCGAAAAGCCGATCGAATTCTACCTCGCATCGGCCAGCCCCGAAAAGGGCGCCGAGGTCTTCAAGAAATGCGCCGCCTGCCATACGGACGCGAAGGGCGGCCCCAACGGCGTCGGCCCCAACCTCTACGGTTCGGTCAACAAGCCGCACGGCCATGTCGCCGGTTTCCCCTATTCCGACGCGCTGAAGGGCAAGCCCGGCGTGTGGGACTGGGCCAACCTCAACGCCTGGCTCACCAGTCCGAAGGCCTATGCCCCCGGCACGAAGATGACCTTCGCCGGCCTCAGCAAGCCCGAGGACCGCGCCAACGTGATCGCCTATCTGAACTCGACCAGCGACAGCCCGCTGCCGATGCCCGCCGCCCCGGCCGAGGCTGCCGCCGCAGCCCCCGCCGCCGGCGCCTCCGCGGCTCCCAGCACTCCGGAAGGCGGCGCCTCCACCGTCCAGACCGAGGCGCAGGCCGCCAAGAGCCCCAAGGGCAACATCGCCGGCGAAGCCGCCCCCGCAACCTCCGGCACCAGCGCGCAGGAGAAGTAGGCTTCTTCTCTCTGAGCCCCTCTCCTTCAGGGGAGGGGTTGGGGTGGGGGCAACAGCACCTCACCCACAACGTTGCGACGACGAATAGGTCAGCCCCACCCCAACCCCTCCCCTGAAGGAGCGGGGCCAAAAAGTCCGTCCGCTCCCCACACGCGTCGGAACCCCCTACCCACCCCCCAGCACGTTGATCGTAAACGCCACCACGCCCAGGTTGAACGCGAACGCCGCGATCGAGTGGAACAGCACCACCCGCCGCATCGCCCGCGCGCCGATCTCCACGTCGGACGTCTGGAACGTCATCCCCAACGTGCAGGAAAAATACATGAAGTCGCCATAATCCGGCTCCTCCGTGTCCGGAAATCGCAACCCCTGCCGATCGCGCCCGTCGTGCCCGGCCAGATAGAATAGATGCGCATAATGCAGCGCGAACACCAGGTTGCTGAACGCCCAGACGAGCGCCAGCGTCCCGAGGATCAGCCACACCGTTCCGCTGTCCGGCCTGCCCTTCTGCGCCAGTTCCGCCGCCACCGACACCAGCACGACCAGCATGACGAGCAGCGTGATCGCCAGCAATGCGGCGCGGTTCGCATCGTTCACCTTAGCCGTCGCGCGCATGCCCCCGGCGCGCATCCCGAACAGCGGCACGGTCGACAGCAGGAACGCCGCCCCCGCCACGTCGAACCCCGCCATCATCCCCAGTCGCCAGCCGAACAGCAGCGTCGCCACCGGCACCGCCACCGCGGCCAGCACACCGAACAGCACGAACCGCGGCGGCGCCACCGTCCGCCCCATCCAATCCAGTCCGCGCATCCCGTCCGCCTTTCCTTGTGGCACCCGATCGCCACCTTCTGCGCCAAGCATCTTGCCCCAAACCGCGCGCCCCGTCATAGAGCGCGCGAAACCGCCCGAAGGCAGGCCATGAAAACCCGTATCCACGTCACGCTCAAGACCGGTGTCCTCGATCCGCAGGGACGCGCCATCGCCCACGCCCTCGAAGGGCTCGGGTTCGCCGGCATCGGCGACGTCCGCGTCGGCAAGCTGATCGAACTCGAACTCGCCGACGGCACCAGCGATGCGGACATCGACGCGATGTGCCGCAAGCTGCTCGCCAACACGGTGATCGAAAATTACCGGATCGAGCGGGCCTGACGCCATGAAGACCGCCGTCATCGTCTTCCCCGGCTCCAACTGCGACCGCGACCTGGCCGTCGCGCTGCGCGATGTCACCGGCACCGCGCCCGTCATGGTCTGGCACCGCGACACCGAACTGCCGGACGGGATCGACCTGGTCGGCGTGCCCGGCGGCTTCTCCTACGGCGACTATCTCCGCTCGGGCGCAATGGCCGCGCGCAGCCCGATCATGCGCGCGGTTGCCGATGCGGCCGACCGCGGCGTCGGCGTGCTCGGCGTCTGCAACGGGTTCCAGGTGCTGACCGAGGCGGGTCTCCTGCCCGGCGCGCTCATGCGCAACGCGGGCCTCGGCTTCGTCTGCCGCGACGCCGCGCTGACGGTGGGCGACGCGGACAGCCCGTTCCTCAAGGGCTATGCTCCCGGCGAAACCGTCACCATCCCGGTCGCGCATCATGACGGCAACTATGCCGCCGACACCGAAACGCTCGACCGGATCGAGGGCGAAGGGCGCGTCGCGTTCCGTTACGCGGACCATGTCAACGGATCGGCCCGCGCCATCGCCGGCATCGTCAACGCGGGCGGCAACGTGCTCGGCATGATGCCGCACCCCGAACGCGCCGTCGAAGCCGCGCATGGCGGGCAGGACGGCCGCCGGCTGTTCGAGGCGTTCCTCGCCCGCTGACAACCCGAAGTGATGCGTCGAAGCAACAGTTTCGATTTAATGCAGCATTGATACATCCGCTGCATCGCGGACACCTCGCCCCCCGTACCTAGCCCGACCGCGGAACCGGTTGACGGTCAAGGGAGGCAAGAATCATGCAGAAGAACCTAAAGCGCGCGATCCTGTTCGGGGCGGGCGTCACCGTCATGGCGGGTGCCGCTTCGGCCCAGTCGGTCCAGACCTTGCGCAGCGGCACCAACGCCCTCGTCTCGGTCAACGCGGCCAGCCCGGGCACGATCACCCGCACCACCGCGATCACCGGCATCGCCGCGGGCCGCACGTTGCAGGGTTTCGACTACCGCCCGGCCAGCCCGCGCATCCTCTACGCGCTCGACAATGTCGGGCAGCTTTATTCGATCAACGGCCGCACCGGCGTCGCCGCCGCCGTGGGTTCGCCCATCACGCAGGCCGCCAACCCGACCGGTGCCGCCGCCGGTCTCGACTTCAACCCGACCGTCGACCGGATCCGCTACGTCAACGGCAACCGCACCGATCTGCGTCTGAACCAGACCAACGGCACGCTCGCCGCCACCGACGGTACGCTCAGCTACGCCGCGGGCGACGCGCGCTTCGGCACGGCCCCCGTGCTCGCCGGCGCCGCCTACACCAACAATGTCGCAGGCGCGACGACGACCACGCTCTACGTGCTCGACACGTCGGGCGGCACCGCGCGCCTCGCGACGCAGGGCAACGCATCCGGCACCGTCGGTCCGAACACCGGCACGCTTTTCTCGGTCGGCACCAGCACCGGCATCGCGACCAACGGCAATGTCGGGTTCGACATCACCCGCTCGGGCCAGGCCTATGCCACGCTCACCGACCCGACCACCGGCGTCACCTCGCTCTACACCGTCAACCTGGCGACCGGCACCGCGACCGCACTCGGCGCGATCTCGGGCAACACCACCTATAACGGCCTCGCCGCCGAACTGGCCTCGTTCCAGTCGATGGGCCTGACCCAGAACCAGCAGAATGTCGGCTTCGTGCTCGACAACTTCACCGGCACGCCGAACGACGCCACGCAGGGCATCTTCAACGGCATCGATGCGCAGACCGGCAATGCCGCGGCGCAGTCCGGCCTGCTCCAGTCGCTCACCCCGGCGGCGTTCCAGTCGCTGCCCGATATCTCCTACGGCGTGCTCGAATCGCAGGAATCGACCGTGCTGCGCTACACGCGCGATCTGCGCGGCAACGCCGTCAACACCGACGGCAGCCGCGTGACGCTCGATGAAGCCGGCAAGGTCGGCGCCTGGGTCAGCGGCGGCAGCCGGTTCGGCTCGGTCGACGCGGCGCAGGATCGCTACCGTACGAAGACCGATGAATATCACTTCCTCGGCGGCGCCGACTTCCGCCTGACGCCGAAAACCGCGATCGGTGTGTTCGGCGGCTACAGCAACACCGATGCAGACCTTGCGCCCGGCAACACCGCCAACGGCACGCTGGAAAGCTGGTTTGCCGGCGCTTACGCCACCGCCGGCGTCGGCCCGTTCTACGTCGATGCCTGGGGCAGCTATACGGACCTCGACTGGAAGCTTTACCGCAACCTCTCGTTCGGCAACTATTCCGGGTCCACCTTCGCGCGCACCGGCGGTCGCATCATCACCGGCGGTGCCGCCACCGGGCTGAGCTTCCAGATCCGCAATTTCGAGATCGAGCCGTTCGCGCAGGTCCGCTATGCCGATCTGAAGATCGACGGTTTCACCGAAACCAACGGCGCAGCGTTCGCGCTGGTCGTGCCGAACGACATGAACCGCGTCTCGATCCGCTCGAACGTCGGCGCACGGCTGGGCACGAAGTTCGAAGTGGGCGGCGCCACCATCCGTCCGCAGGTCCGCGGCGGGTATATGTATGAGTTTCGCAACCAGCGCCGCAACATCGTCGCCGGCTTCCAGCAGCCCGGAATCGGGTCGCAGTTCAACTTCGTCACGACGCCGTTGTACCAGGATTACTACAACGCCGGCGCGTCGCTCAACATCTCCGGCAACGGCCCGCTCTCGCTGGTCGCCGACTATGATGCGCAGTTCGACAACCAGCGTCAGTTCCACAACTTCACGATCGGCGCGCGCCTGGCGCTCTGATCACCCGGGCACGGTGGCGGCGCGCGGCGTCGCCACCTGCTTCGCTGCCCCGCACAGCCTTCCCGAACCCCCGCTTTTCGCCTATGCCTCCGCCCGAGCGCCCGTAGCTCAGTCGGATAGAGCACTAGCCTTCTAAGCTTGTGGTCGGTGGTTCGAATCCACCCGGGCGCGCCACATCGCTGTCCTTCAGCGTTTAGATTGCGCCGATTTTGCATACGTGAGTTGAAAGAATGGCCTCCTCATTGGCAATCATGCCGTTGATAAGTCAGCGCGTCAGCTTTTGACGGGCGGGCGGCAAACTGGTTGCCGAGGCTCAGCATGAGGTAGTAGCGCGACGCGCGGCCATGGACGCGGTTGCCACACGTTTCCTAACCACACTGTTGTCAATACGACCCTGCGATCCACGCTGCACCGCGCCGCAAGCCGCTAATTCCATCAAATAAAAATCGGACCGCGAAGTCTTCGCTGGCAGCACCAGAGCTTTGCAAACGGTGGGCGGCGATGTCGACGGGGCCGTCGTCCTACGGGACCACTTCAAGGTCGTAGTCTTGCGCGGTTTCATCGGCGAAGACGATCCTTAGGGGCACCACACCCTCACCGAGGATCATCTCCGACGGAACCTGAAGAATTGTGACGTTCTCGCCGTTCGCCGCGCGTGTGAACGGCAGCGGCTTACCAAGGTAGTTCACCGCGACTACCGACCTGAGGTTGCTTCCGTTTATCGCAATGCGCTGTGGCACACTTCGCGAGACGCTTGCCCCCTCCTTCAGGGTAGGCTTCTTACTGGATTCGGGGTCCTTGACCACCGGTAAGGTCAGCAGCGTTGACGCTGCCCGGTCCATGGAAAGCAGCACCGACTTGTATCTGCCCACGTCGTCCTTCGAGATGGTAAACAGGAGGAGCGCGTCGTTGATAATCTCTACCCTGATCCCAGCTGGGCGGACGATCTTGGCGCGCGAGAGTTGCGAGCCGCGCACCGCGAAGGTCACCTCGTTGTCCACGACCGAGAAGATCGAGATGCCAGCGGTCGCACCCTGTCCGTATTGGAGCTCGTAGGGGATCTCGTACTCGCGACCGGCGAGAAGCCGCTTGAGAACGAGCGACGTCTGCCCTTGGAGGAGTGACTGCGGAGCCAGGAACGCGATCTCCGTCGCGTTCCGGTACAGGAACGGCGCGTCCGCCAGTCCGTATGCCCTGCCAGCCATGATCGCCACCCAGGGATAGGGACCGCCAACCTGCGGCGAGAACTCCGGGCAGACCACGATCGGTAGTGTGACCTTGACCTGACTGTCGCTGAACGGAGTCACGGTTGCCATCTCGCCCCGCATGCTCCCCCGATCTATCGAACGTCGAGGCAGTCTGCAGCTAGCACCGTCACCACGGACCACCGTTGCGTTCAAGAGGCCTACAAGGCCGTCGCCCTTCGAGGGCGACCAGCCTGCGACCCTAGTTCGGTCGTTGAAGGCCTCCAACGGATAGGAGTTGCCTCCGATGCGCATGGTCGTCCCGGGCGGGAAGTTGCCTGCGAGCGTCACGATGCCGTCGGAAAGTCTTTCAACAGCCGGCTCCTCGGATGCGATCTCGCGCTCGCTGCCGTCGGAGCTTACGAGACGAGCGCCTCGCGTTGCGATGAGCTGAAGCGGCGTCGTGAAGCGCAGGCGACCCGCCGCGTTTGAAAAACCTATGTTCCCTGGACCCGTCACCAGATCCCCGAACGCCACCCGCGTCCCGGCTGGGTATGTTCCGCTCACGATCGCGGTGAGTGTGCCATCCCCGTTGTCCATGGTCGCAAGTCCGTCGATACGCGTGGTGCTGAACTCGGCCTGCGTTTCCGCCGGCGGCGCCTCCTCGCATGCGCCCTTGATGTAGTCGCCCGCACTCCCCGTTCTGCGATCGTACGCGCGCCAGCAGGTCATCGTCGTAATCATGATCGGGGCGGAACCGGACGGGCTGGAGCCAGGCGGGAAGGCGACCTGTGCGAACGTCTGACGCATGCCTTGCTGGATCGCGGAACGGCCAAGCACGGGTCGAAACTGCCACGCAAAGGAAACGCTGTTGCGAGGCGTGGCGCTCGGGGACGGATTGCCGTTCCCGGGCGTCTCGCAGCTTGCCCTCCGCAGCGGACGTGCGCGCTGTAGCGCAATCGTATCCTGGTCTCGGACGATATGGTAGGTCTGGCGTCCCTGCATGAAACCGCCACCTATGCTAACCACGTTGGCCAGGATGGCGCCTGCACCTAGCTGGCTGGAACTGTTGACCATGCTGGCGACGTTGTAGGTCTTCTCCCGCGGGAGAAGGTTCTGCAGGACGGGCGCTCCGGCTGTAGCGGACTTCGGATTGCAGATGGTCACTGTGACCTCCGCCACGGCGTTGCGGTAGCGTTTCGGCGCATCGACGCTGATCGGGAAGCCGAAGGTGACGTGCCGCCGACCGATGCCATCGCCGACATACTCGTCGCTAAGGGAGCCGCCGAGGAGGAGACGAAGGTTCATCAGCTCGTAGTTGAGCTGCACTTGCTCGTTGAGCGTATCTATCGCGGAGGTCGAGAACGCGGTTGGGGCCGTGGCGCTGGCATAGGCGGGAAGCGCGGGAATAGTAGGCGCGAACGCCCCGGCGGTCGTCTTCGTCGAGACGGTGTCACCGGGAGTCGTTTCCGTGGTGCCGGGATACTGACCCGCCGTGGTGACCACGGACGATGTCCGCCCCTGTCCCGCGATCGTCTCCAACGCGGGTAAGGACGGACCGGCAACCTGTAGCGAGAAGGATCGCTGCCTCGAGTCGTAACCCTGCAGAGAACCGAAGCGCTCGGCGATCGGCCCGCGATCGAGTCCGGACAGATCACCTAACCTGCCGGCCAAATCGAGAAGCATCAACTGCAGCGTGCGATCGTCATAGATTTTCGGCGAAGCCACGCTGATGCCGTTGCCAATCTCAGGCCGAACAGACTCCGACCGCCGAGTAGAACGAGGTGGATCATCACGCCCCTGCCCATCCGCTTCCGCAGCAAGTAGGGATATCGTCACGGCAGTAAGCGCAAGCCTGCCTGTTCCCCTAATCATGCCAGTACCTCCAGAACATGAAGCACTCGGTGCGAGGCGCCCCGGACGAAGCCCCGAACTCGCACCGTAAAGCCGACGTATCCACCGTAATTGCTGGAGAACATTTCCCATGCAGCACGGATTTGCGATGGATTGTACTCACCAATTCCTTGGGGATCGAGCTGCATGATCGCAATGACCTCGCTGTCGTCACCGTGCCATGTTAGCCAAGCGGACTGCTGGTGATTGTTGAGCTCGAGTACCCCGGAATACTGGCCCGACAAATGAAGGCTGTCACTGCCCATGTAAGCCCCTCCCAACGGAGGCATCCGCACGAGCCTCAGCGAATGCCGCGCATCACCACGCGAGAGTTACAAGGCCCGCTCCGATGATGGCAAAACAAGATATACTGGGTCAATACCATCTGTCGTACTTGTGAAAAATGAACATATACAGTCAAGGCGCAATCTCACAGATCATTGTGGATCGCGTAAAATGCGGCAGATTTGGCGTCGAGCCAGATCAACCTACATTTGGTGACATAGGCAATGCTGGACAGCGCCCGCCGGTCATTCAATTCCGCGGTCTCGATGAACCGCCGTTTACCGAAATGACCGGAAGAAGGCCCGCAGCTCAGTCGCGAGCAGTTCCGGTTTCTCCAACGCAGCGAAATGGCCGCTGGCCGGCATTTCGGTCCAGCGCCGCACGTCGAAGACACGCTCCACCCACGACCGAGGCGGCATGGCGATCTCCTTTGGGAACACCGAGACGCCGAGCGGCGGTCCGATCCGCTCGCCCGCCTCGAAGACAAGCGGTCGCAACCGGTTCTCCTTGTAGAGCCTGAGCGATCCGGTCAGGGACTCGCCGAACCAGTAGAGGGAGATGTCGGTCAGCACGTCGTCGAGCGAGATCACGCCCTCGAGGTCGCCGTCAACGCAGCACCGGGTGGTCTACCACGTCAGTAAGCGGACAACCTTGGCAAGCCGTCAGCACGGTGTCCGGCAACCCGCCCGGGACGCGGACGTGACCAGTCCCGTCGTGCGTCGACAGCTCGAAGCCCTCGCTGCGGAGGGACACGTCCAGCGACCCACCGACGATCCTCACTTCGACATAGTCGCCGAGCGCGCCTTCCGTGATGACTGCGTCTCCAATAAGGGAGGCCGGGGGCTTCACGTATCTACTTTCGATCCTGACGTTCCGGTCCCGACGTTGCCCCAACCGGCCATGTTCCGGTCCGGACTTCGTGGTAGAAGGCCACATGTGCCCCGGTCGGATCCGCTGGAGAGCGGAAGGGACGTCGGAGCCGGCTAGGGCCAATACGTCCGGTACCAGTGTGGACATGGAGTCCACGGTGGCGAGCAGGTAGGACCTGAACGAGGCGAGGCGCAGCGTCTCGACTAAGCGGTCGAGCATCAGTGCCTCATCGCGCGCGCCTGCCCGCGTCGTCGTGTGAGCGCGCTTCTGCATCGATAGCGCTCATGAAGGCGAACCCAGCGAATGGGTCGCGACGATCAGGTCGAGGAAGTGCCGGGTGAGCCTGTCAGCACCCTTACTGTAGGCCAGCTCACCCCAGTCATCCCAGCGATCGACCCGTGTCGCCAGCCACGCGAACATGTCATCGCGAGCCACGGCGTCCGTGAAAGCCATGGACCATGTCACACGGCGAACCGGCATGCGCGCACCGCCGCCGGCCTGCATGCCTGTGAGGGTCACGAGATGCGAAATCCCGACGCGTTCGCGCGCGAAGACATGGCGGCGAAGACCGATCGCCTGTTCGAAGATCCGCAGCGCACGCTCCCGGTCATCGTGTGCGGATCCACGGTCGCTCGCCGCCACTGCGTCGACGATATCCGCCATCGGCAAGCCTTCCCACTCCGGATCACGCGTGGCCTGGAGCATCATCAGGACCGAAAGACCCTCGGCGCTCAACCGCGCGTCGAGGGGGCTGACCTGGCCGACGTTGCCGTTGGACCTATCGAGCATTCCGAACGAATCAAGCCAGCACTGGTAAAAGCGCCAGAACAGGAAATTGCCGCCGAAGACATCGTGCTTACGACCGATGCCGTCGGGCCAGCGGCGGCCGATCGCGAGCAGCGTCCTCAGGAGCAGCTCATGCTGCTCCGTGGCGAGGTGGATGTCGGAGAAGCCGAGCTCGCCCTGCCAGAACGCGTCGCGCACCGACCGCCAGGTGCGCCCGTTCTCGTCCTCCAAGACGTTCCCGTTCGCGCGGAGCCACCATCCCCACGGCAGCTTGCCAGGCTGGCGCCAGTCCTTGTTCATGGTCAGCCTCCCCGCTGCGGATCGAGGCCGATCGCCGGCAGCGGCGGTCCCTCACGCGGCGGCATGGGCCTGCCTTCCGAGATGGCCTTCATCTGCGCGGCCAGGTTGAGGATCTCGCACACGACATAGGCGTCATCGCGGTATTCAGCCGCCGTCTCCGCCGCCATGAAGCGCCGGCGATGCCGCTGCGCTCCGGGCACGACGTCGTAGACGTGGTCGCAGCGGAAGCCGAACCACCATGCGTCGCCATGTGCGCGGTAGTCAGTCGCGTGCTGCAAAGGTGCCGCGGCGATCAACACATGGCAGATCCGCTGCGCCTCCAGGACCAGGCTGAGCCGGGGGCTCGGGCCGTCCTGGCAGACGCACGAGTAGGTCAGGCCGCCATGGACCTCGATGCCGAGATCCAACGGTACGGCCTTGTGCTCCCAGCCGAACAACGGGTGGCCCTCCGGCACACCGACGTAGCCGCTGAGGAACCCCTCCGGGCTGTCCCGCATCATGATGCACTCGTACCCCGTCGAAGGATCGAGCCACGCGACCTTGTCGGCCTCTCCGAGCCAGGGTCCGTTCTCCTTGGGCTTGGAGCCATCGATGAAGTAGACCTCGGCGGCCGGCACCGTCCGTCCGCTGGTCGCATAGTCGCGGCCGGTCACCCGCGTGACACCGTCCTGCCGGACGGCCTCACCACCGGTCCCCGCCAACTTCGCGAGGGCAAGGTCCGATCCGATCAGCGGTGCCGGCGCGGCTTCCGCGGCGACGGTGAGCGCGGTCGGCTGGACCGTGGCGCGGGCGGTCGACCGGCCGGTGGTGCATCAAACCTGCTGAACAGCGACCGCCGTCAGGCCCCGCATTGCGCGTGGTCGCTTCCGGCCAGCACCTATCTTGGCCGGTGGTGCCTTTCCGCGATGAGCTTCCGGCAGGCCGCGATCAGGGCCGGTTCGTGGATGCGGGCGTAGACGCGCTGGGTCAGGTCGATGCGCAGCCGTCGGCGCAGCGTGAGCGCCTGGATGACGGCCTCGCCGCCTTCGTAGCTGCGGGGCGCGATCGCGGCGGCCATCCGTCGATGCCCAGGAGCGGATTGACCGCCTGGACGGTCGGTTGCCCTGGGCGCTCAGGACCGTGCGCATCGAGATCACGGCAGGCACCGACCTTGACGATTCCACACGGCTCGTGGAGCGGCTGCGTGCGGCCGGCGTGCGTGCGAACCTGCAGCTCGCGCGCGTGCCGCGCCGCTTCGGGCGCTACTTCCGCGCGATCGTCGGCACGAGGCTGGGGCGGGTGGAGATCACACCGCTTCGGACCGAGCAGGGGGCGGCCGTCCCGGACAACGGCGACATCACACCGTGGACACTGGAGGAGGCGAACGCCGCCCTCCGGCTCGCCGTCGAGCGCCACAACGAGGAGGTCATGGCCGCTCTGCCGAAGGAAGAAGGCGGTCGGGTGCCGGACGACCTAGCGCAGACTCTGGAGGTGATGGCGGACGGCTGAACGTGCGGCCTCCGCTTGGCGCGTGGTCAGCGGCGGTTGGGGGAACCGCCACAGGACGGCTGCGACGGCGATCAGGTTTCCTTGCCCTTCCGCGCGCCCCCGCCGGTGATGCCAGCCGCAAAGGCCGAGCGCGGTCCGACCAGCCCGTTAGGTGGGGGTGCGCAGCTTGGACGGGTTCAGCCGCGTGCGACGTCGAACGCGGTCGGACCCGGCGCCCTGGCGTTGTGCGAGGCGATCGCCTCCTCGATCGCCTCGATGGCCGCCATGGGATCGATCGCCTGTTCCAGACGGGTCTCCCGCCGGCGCGTCGCGGGTCTGGCCCGCGCCCGGCGGTGGATGGCGGGGAGGGTGGTCAGGCGGCCGCCGAACGCCCGCGAGAGTTCGGCCTGCGGTCCGTGCGCCTCACCGCCCGTCGCGCAGAGGCCCGCATCGTCGAGCGCGGGACCGGCGGCGCGGCGGTCGTCCCCTTCCATTACGAGGTGGCGGGCGCCGGCACCGGCGGTGCAGAGGCCGGCGACGTCGGATACGATGTCGGAGACGGAAGGGGGATGCGCGGGGTCGGTCGAGATCCGGTGCGCCACGATCGTGCGTTCGGGCAGCAGGACGGCGGCGAGCAGCGTCGGCATCGCGCCGGCCGGCTGGCCCTCGACCGGAAGGTGGAACCATATGCGGCCGATGACTATCCTGCCGGGGCCGGGGATTGCGCCCTCGCTGTCCGCGCGGCTCCTGCGGACCCACGCCCAGACGGTCGGGCGGGAGGGCGGGGTGACTTCCTCCATGCCGCAGCGGCGCTCGATCTCTATGGAGATCGCGGTCGGGGTGGCATCGCGGTAGGCGCCGTCGATGACGTCGCGCGCGATCTCCGCGCCACGTGGGTCGATGCCGTAGTCGCGGGCGCTCGGACCGCGCTTGCCGACGACGATGAGGCTGGGGTTGCGGTGGTCCCGCCAGGCGCGCGCCAGGCGCTGGAACTGCCAGCGGCTGAGGCCGATCGTGCCCGCGATGCGGACTGCGTCCGCGTTGGTGGAGTCGGGAAGCGCCAGGTATTCGTTGATCGCGGCGATGCGGCGGCGGGCCTCAGGCACGCGCAGCGGATCGATGCCCGAGAAGTCGGGTTCGCTCATCTCTTTTTCACTCCGTCTGGTTGGTCCCACCTCCCGGTGCGGTGCTGCTGCTGGCGGGCGCGGGCGCGGTAATGCCCGTCGCCGGTGGCCGAGCGGCTCGACTCTCGTGCGTCGCCGCGAGGTTCCGCGTGCTGGCGGCGTCGATGCGGATGCGGGTCGGACTGGATGAGGGAAGTAGGCGTTGACCCTCTCCACGCCCGACGAACAGGGCAGTCCTCCCGGCATCACCCGCTGCTTAAGGGTCTGCTCGCTGCGTCTGCCTCCGCTTGAGCGTGGGTGCGGTGGGCAGCGGTTCAGATGGTCAGGCGGGCTTCGCCATCGCGGCTTGCACGATCACCTCGCTCTCCGCACCCAATGGGTGCAGCGCGTGCAGCGCCGCCTGCAGGAATTCGGTCGCCCGGAACGTATCGCCGTTCGCCGTGGTGTCGAAGGCGTCGCGCAGGGCCGGCGAGCCGACGCGCTGCCCGATGCTGAACCTGGCTTCAGCCTTTCGGAGCAGAGCCGCGATGCGCTCATGATGCCGAGCAACCTGCGCAAGGCTGTGGCTGACGAGACGGACAAGCTCTTGGACGCGACGCGTTCCCTAGGGTCCGCCGTGACGACCACGGCGCTAGGGACGTGGACATCGCGATCGCGCGCTTCACCCTGGTGAGAAACTCAACCTTCGCGAGCACGGACACGGGGGGATATCGGCCTCGTCCTGACAATCCACGTCGGGGTGGCGATCGCGAGCGATTGGTATCGCTTCAAGATCCAGCGCGACTGAGGGGCGACTGGCGCGAGTGGCTCTACCGGTTCCTGGGCGACGACGAGTAAGTTGGCGCTTCTCCAGCCCTGTCACCCATCTGTCGCGATCTCACTTTGAGCGAAGCTGCCGGGCTCCTATAAGGTTAACCGGGGGAGAAGAAAATGAGCAGCCAGTCACGATCGGACTCCGCAAACGTCGCACCAAGTGCCTCCTTGCCTTCGGCTAAAAGCAGACCATCGGTGACGATCCCCTATCGTGCCAACCTGCTTGGAAACATCGAGCAGGCCCTGAAGGGGCTGCAGGGCTATGGCATCATGGCACTGGAGCTGATCCAGAACGCCGACGACGCTGGCGCAGACACGTTGAGGTTCGACGTCACGGATGAAGCGCTGATCGTCTTCAACGACGGCAATTTCTCCAGTTGTGGGCTACACGACGCTGATTGCCCTTGGATCAGGTCGGGTGATCCGGACGGCCTGAGAAGGCCTTGCAACTTCCACGCGATCGCCGAGATGGGCAGCCGCAGTAAGGTCCCGGCAACCGAGCAGATTGGCCGCTTCGGCATCGGCTTCGTGTCGGTCTACCAGATCACGGACACCCCGATCGTGCAGTCCGCCGGGGTCGAGCTGCGGCTCAACCCGCAGACGCAGGAGGTCGTGAAGAGCGACATTGCGGGGGTGGCCGGGACCAGGTTCATCCTGCCCTGGGCATCGGTGCAGTCCGAAGTCCGGGACGGTTTGAACGCTTCGCCGACGCCGGTCGACGTCGCTGAGAAGGTAATCGCCGAGATCGAAACCGTCCTGCAGGGGAGCCTGCTGTTCCTCCGCCATGTCTCCCGCGTCGACTCCCATGTCTATCGCAGCTGCAACATATTGGACCGCAGCAGTCCGCACCGTAATCTCAAATCCGCACGCAATTGAATGCGACATCGCACGGCGGTTTGTCCCGATCATTCTACACGGAAGTCGCCCCGCGCCTCGGCACCACGCCACACGTCGTGTGCAGGGTGGCGCTGGGTCGGCGCAATAGGCAGGCGTGCGAAGCCGGCTTCGACCAGACGAGAGAGCGGGACATCATCGACGCCGTGATCGAGAGATCCGCGGATGCCGCTAAGCTCGTGGTTTCTCTGTTCGTCAGCCCGCGACACGAACTGCGTGCGGAGTGGACGGTCGCCACCGCTTGACCCCGCCCACTGCGGCAGGCAGATTCGCACCATAGATGGCCAACGTAACCGACCTACGGACGGACCTCGCCCGCCGCCTCCGACAGCAGCTCGGCAGCGACTTTGTCGTGGTGGCCGCACCGGACCATCCGCTCGTCATGCGGTCGGTTGACGTGCTGGTGGGCGGTAGGTCCGGCCTCACTGCCTTCGTGACGCCCTCTGCCGAGGAGCGCCGCCGACCAGCATTGCTGGGCGCGCGAGTAACTCTCAACAAGGTCGCGCTACCTCCGGAAACGCAGTTCGTTTACGTAGCGCGAGCGGACGACGACGCCCCCCTACTTCCGGGTCGGTTCGTCGAGCAGCTCAGCTTCGCGGATCGCGCGCTTACCCGCGCTGCGGTCGCCGTCGTCGAGCGCTCCGCCCAGGCACCGCGATCACCCTACGGCGACAAAGCCCGCCAGATATCCCAGTCGCGTTTCGCGGCAACATACCGGGTCGCCAGGCTGCTGAATTCTGAGCGCGCCCGCTCCACCACGGATGGGCCGCGGCGGAGCCGCGGCGCGAACTTGGCGTTCGATACTGTCAAGTCCATCCCAAGCGCCTTCGCGGACCGGCCACTGTCGACGCGCTCAATCATCGGCTTGTCTGTTCGCGGCGCCGACCGCTGGTTCGACCCGACCGATGACCAGCCTATGCCTACAAGCGAAGCGGCCGGCCTAGTGTTCTCCCCCGACTTCCCGCAATTGCACCACGACCCGGAGAAGGTCCTACGCGCGGCCGCGTTCGCCGGTTGGATCCTCACGCCGACGTCGTCCGAGCGCTCGCCCGAGCAGGTCGCGGACTTAGCGATGCGTTTCACGCGGCCGCAATGAGCAAGAAGTCCCGCCATCTGCTCATGCAGGCGCTCGTGCGCGCGTCGGTTCACTACGGCACCGACCCGCGCCTCAATCACGTCGAGAGCGAACTGTCTGAGCTCGGCGCCTGCGATCGCATCAAAACCGTCCCGCGGCAAAGGCTCTTGAAGGTGCTGCACGCCGGACGGGTCATCGACACTACGCTGGGCGTCATCCTCGACGCCGCCGGCAAACCGCAAAAATACGGGATAGGAAATCGCCTCGATCAGCTGAAAACGCTCCCTCCAGCGACCCGGGGTTACATGGACCACACCACCGTCGGCACCTACCGCCTTTCCGTCGCGAAGGTGCGCAACAAGTATGCGCACAACGCGGGCTCCTTCCCCACCTCGACGATCGAGACCGACAAGTTCGTGTCGGAAGTGCACGCCTGCATGGCGCTTATCCTATAGGCGCAGTCCCGAAGTCGTCTACGAGCCGGCCGCGATCACGGTCCCACTCGCCCAAACGCCAGCTCGCTCCAAACCGGCACTAGCAAGTCATCTACCGGGCTTCTCGTTGGGTAAGTGTGAGCATGGCCGCAGCGATAAACAGCAGCCGCATGGCGAATCGCTTCGTTTTCGATCACGCGTAACTAGCTGAGACGTCGGCTTTCGCAGGCTGGCGTGCTTTCTTCCTTCGCGCATGTTGGTCCGCCCAGCCCCTGCTTAGCATGACGTTCTAAGCTGGCGCAGATCTCGCGTCCCGATGGAATGTGATGCGGAGCATTGCCGCCTGCAACGTCGGTGCAGGCTTGTGAAAAATGAGGTCATGTGAAAAATGGCGCTTCCTTGGCGGAGCGGTGCAGGCTTACTGCTGAAGGACAATCGCTTCGTCAGAACCGCGTATCGATCCCCACCCGCACCGTCCGGGGGCGGAGCGGCGTAACCTGATCCCGGCCCGTGGCGAACGGGGTGCCCAGCGCGAAGCGGTTGCCGCGCGTGTTGACGATGTTGGTCATGCTCGCGGTGATGCCGATCCGCTCCAGCCCGATCCGCGCGGACAGCCCGCTGTCGAGATAGCTGCCCTGCAACTGGCCCAGCACTGGCCCGACGCCCAGCCGCGACGCGCCCACGTAACGCAGCCAGCCGTCGATCTTCAGGTCCGCGCGCGCGCTCAACGCCTGCTCGAACACCGCCCCCGCCCGCGCGGTCACGCGCGCGATGTTCGGGATCTGCATCCGCGCCAGAACGTCCGCGCGCGCGGTGGCCGGGTCGGCGCCGGCCAGGCTCGACAAAGCGGAGACCACCGCCTGCGACGGCTCGTCGATCCGGCTGGCATTGTACGTCGCCGCCCCCTCGATCCGCATGCCGGGCGCGATCCGCGCGCCCACCACGCCCTCGATCGTCCACAACCGCCCGTCGCCGATGTTGGCGGTGCTGGGCAAGCCCGATCCGTCGATGAAATCCGCCTGGATGTCGCGCCACAGCGTGCGCGCCACCGTCACCGCGACGTCCAGCCGGTCGACGTTCGGCCGGCCGGACCGCACCCCCGCCTCGATCGTCGCCACCCGGTCGCTCCGGAACCGCCGCACGAAATCGCCCTCGATCGCCAGCCCGCCCGGCCGGAACCCCTGCTGATACCGCAGGAACAGCTGCGCATGGCGCGTCAGGTCGACGATCGCCGCGGCGGACGGCAGCACGATCGTCTCCGCTCGGCTGGCCGCCACCGCCGCCAGCGCGGCGACCGACGGCTGCACCGCCCGCGCCACATCCGCCCCCTCGCCGTCCAGCACGGACCGCGTCACGCGCACGCCCCCGGTGGTGAGCAGCCCGGGCAGCAACCGCACGCTCCCCTCGCCGTACAGCGTCGTCTCCGCCACCCCGTTCACCACGCCCGTCGTCGGCGCCAGCGCGTCTGGTGCGCCGTACAGCCGCGTCAGCCGCGTCCGGTTGTGGACATAGCTGAACCCCGCCAGCCAGCCCGACCCGTCGCGCGCCGATTGCCACAACCGCGTCTCGTTCGCCCGCATCCGCGTCCGATTGGCCTGCGCGAACAGCTGCACCGGCCCGTCCGGCGGGGTCGCGTCATAACGTTCCATCAGGTCGTGGGCCGTCACGCCGCTGGTCGATCGGAACCGCACGTCGCCGAACGCACCCGACAACACCAGCTGCGCCTGCAGGAAATCCGCGCTGAACCCCTCCGTCACCGGCGCGGACCGCGTCAGCGGCACACCGTCGCGGTCGGCATATTGGCTGTCCTCCCCACGGATCCGCTGCCCGATCCCGACCAGCGCCACGCTCCAGTCCGCGCCCAGATCGAGCAGCGCGGTCGCCCGCCCCCCGGCGATCCGCGTCCGGTTCACATCGGTCCGGTCGAGCAGCGGCTTGTCGATATAACCGCCCTCGCTCGCGGCATCCGCGACGATCCGCACCGCCAGCCGGTCGGTCACCAGCGGCACGTTCAGCACCGCCTGCACGTCCGCTCCCGGCGCGCCGTTCTGCGTCGCCGACGCCCCGCCCGACACGCTCGCGCTGGCCCGCGCCAGATCCGGCGCATTGGGCACCAGCCGGATCAGCCCGCCCAGCGATCCCGCGCCGTACAACGTCCCCTGCGGCCCCTCCAGCACCTCGACCGCCGCCAGGTCGGACAGCCGCAAATCGGGGTCCGGCGCGTTGTAGCTCAGCCGCAGGTCGCCATAATATTGCCCGACGGTCGCCTGCGTCGGGCCGGTGAAGCTCGAATCGGCGATCCCGCGGATGAACAGCTTGTTGCGCCCCGCGCCCAGATAGGTCGACGCCACGCTCGCCGTCCGCGCGACCAGCCGGTCGGTCCCGCCCGCCCCGCCCAGGTCCAGCTCTGCGCCCGCCACCCGCACATAATGCCCCGCGAAATGGTCGCGGGTCGTGTCGCGCTTGCTCGCCGTCACGACGATGTCGCGGTCCGGCGACGCCATCGGCGCCGACGACGGGGCGGGGGCCGCCCGCCGTGCGCGCCGCGCCACCGCGACCGGCCGCCGCACCATCCGCCAGCTGCCCGGCCCGATCCGTTCGGCCGTCGCACCCGCGCGCCCGGCCACCACCGCCAGCGCCGCCGCGGCATCCCACCGCCCGCGCAACGCCGGCACGGGTCGCGACCACAAGCCCGGATCGGGCACGACTACGCTCATCCGCGCCAGCCGGCCGAGTGCCGTCACCTGCTGCCCCACGGTCCCGGCGGGCAGATCGATCGCGACCGTCCCGGCCACCGCGGGTGCGGTCGCCAGTCCGAATGCCGCGACCGTCCAGCCGAGCCTCACCGACCCAGCCTCATTGGCGCGGTTCCAGCGTCCAGCCGCCCGCATCCTGCCGCACATCCACATCGAGCAACGTGCCGAGCAGCGCCGGATCGTCCTTCAACCCCGCGGTCGCGATCGTGCCGCGGAACGTCCGTCCCGCCACCGCGGGTGCCGCCACCACCCGCCGCGCCAGCTGCCGCGACAGGTCCTCCGCCACCTCGCTCAGCGGCGCATTGTCGAACGCCAGCCGCCCGTCCTGCCAGCTGCCGACATCCGCCACCGCGCTCGGCTCGCGGCGCAGGGTCCGCCCGTCGGACAGCACCGCCTGACCGGGGTCGAGCCGCATCGCCGCGCCGGCCGGATCGACCATCACCGCGCCCTCCGCCACCGCGACGCGCGTGCCGCGACCGGTGATCTTCACGTCGAACACCGTGCCCAGATCGGTCAGCGTCAGGTCACCGACCCGCACGTCGAACGGATCGCGCGCGTCGTGCCGCACGCGGAACAGCACCTGTCCACGCTCCACGCTCGCCACCCGCGCATCGCCGCGGTCAAGCGCCAGCCGCGATCCGCCCGCCAACACGACGCTGCTCCCGTCGGCCAGCGCGACCACGCGCTGCTCGCCGGCCGCCGTCTCGACCGCGAACGGCTGCGGCCGCTCGCTCCACACGCCGACACCGACCGCCCCGACCAGCATCGCCGCCAGCGCACCACCGATCCAGCGCCGCGTTGGCCGCGCCACCGGCGCGACATCGTTCGCCGCCACCGGTTCCTCGGAGCCCACAACCGCCGCATCCTGCGCCGCCGCCGCGATCCGGTCGTAATGCGCGGAATTCGCCGGATCCTCTTCCAGCCACCGCATGAAACCGTCCCAGTCGGCCGCCTCCGGATCGGCCATCCGCACCGCCCAGTCCAATGCCTGTTCGTCCGCGCCGCCACGCCCGCCATTCATGATAGTCGTTCCTTCAACTCGGCCAGCGCGCGGTACACGGTGCGCAGGTCGCTCTCGACGGTGCTCAGGCTGACCCCCAGCTCCGCCGCGATCTGGCGCTGCGGCACGCCGTCGATCCGCGCGCGGCGAAAGATCGCCTCCGCCCGCGGCCCCAGCGCGGTCAGCGTCGCCGCCACCCGCGCCGCTTCCTGCCGCGCCACGATCGTCCGGTCCGCACTGGGATCGGGCGAGGCATCCCCGTCGCCGCGTTCCTCGATCCACGCCTGGTCGCGGCGCTCCGCCTGCCGCCGCGCGCGATACCGGTCGATCATCAGCATGTCGGCGGCGCGGAACAGATAGGCGACCGGATTGCCGATCGGCCCGTCCATCCGCCCCGCCAGTTTCAGCCACAGGTCGTGGACGATATCCTCCGCCGCTTCCCCCGCGCCGCGCGCGACCAGGAAGCGGACCAGCTTGTCGCGGTTCGCCAGGAAGACGGCCTCTAACCCGGTGGGCGACATGACAGAGACTATGACCGGTCGAACAGGGAAGTGAGCCGCCCGCCTAACCGATCGGCCGCGATCGGGATAGTGCCCGGTATGAAGGACGGCCGCGGCCATGCGCCCGTCCTACAACGCGATCTGCAACGCCGCGCGGGCGGACAGCGCGACATCGCCCAGCCGCTGCTCCGCCCCCACTTCGCCGCTCAGCCGCACCTCCGGCGCCCCGGTGATCGCGCGCACCTTACCCATCCAGCCGCTGTCGCGTGCTTCCGGGTCCAGCGTGAACGCGGTCCCGCTGCCGAAACTGGCGGTCGTGCGGCCGAGCGCGCCGGCCAGATGCTGGCGGCGGCCGCCCTCCACCTCGATCCGGCTCCACTGGTCGAACCGGTTGTTGCCGCCGAAGTTCAGCCCGGCCGCGACGCTCGCCGTGCCGGCCAGTTCGTCGCTGCGCCGCTCGCGCACCGTCAGGTCGAACGCCTTGTCGCCGCCGCTCTCGACATAGGCGTCTTCGTTCAACCGGTAATAATCGATCGCCAGCATGGGGCGCAGCGTGATCCGCCCGACCCGATGCTCGTACGACAGCGTCCCCGATCCGGTGTACAGCGTGCCGTTCCAATCCCCGTTCGCGCGCCGCGTCACCGTCTCGGTCCCGACCGTCCCCTCGAACTGCCGCACCGAATCGAACGAAACGAACGCCGCCGATCCGCGCGCACTGGCCGCGAACCCACCCCAGCGCCCGCGCCATGATCCGGCCAGTTCATACTGGTCGTGGTCGACGCGGTTCACCGCAACGCCCTCCGTATCGCGGCCGCTCAGATACGCGATCGTCACGCCGAAATTCCCGATCGACGTCCGGTGCTCGACCCCGCCGCTCAGGCCCCAGCCCCGCACATCGTAGCTGGTCGTGCCGCGCGTCGCCTTCGATGCGTCCCAACCGACCGGCGTGAACGTCATACCCCACGGCCCTTCCGCCAGATACGACCCCAGCGGATCGCTCGCCGGCCCGGCCACCGCGCGCGACGCCAGCGTCACGCTCTCGAACACGCCGCCGGCGTAGTTGGGCAGCATCTGATCGACCGCCGCACGGAACGCCGCGCCATCGTACAGCCCGCGCACGGCGGCGGCGACCTTCGCATCGCCGCCCAGCGCCGCATCGATCGAATCGAACGCGCTGGCCTGCGCCCGGTTGAACCCCAGCTCGGTCTTGGCCTTGCGCGTCACGTCGACCGCAATCTCGTTCGGCAACGTCGCGACGATCGCACTTTTGTACAGGAACGGCACCGACTGATCGGCCAGCGACAGGTTGTTCGTGCCGCTCAGCGTGCCCGACTGCAACACGACATAGCGCCCCGCAATATCGGCCCCGCCCGTCACGCGCAGCGCCAGCTTGCTGTCCGCGCCGATCGTCGTCGCCCCGCCAACCTGGATCAGGTTCGCGGTCGGGTTCGCCTTGTCCAACGCGACCGACAGGATCGATCCGGTCCCCAACGTCAGCGATCCGATGCGCGCCCCGCCGTCCACCGCGAATGTCCCGCCGCCCGCCGCGACCGTCACGGCGACCGCGCCGGCATTGGCCAGCTTGCCCGCGAATACGCCCTTGTCCGCGATGGTCAGCACGTCCTGTCCGCCCCCGGCGAAATCCGCCGTCCCGCCGAACCGCGCGGTCCCGCCGATCGCCAGCGAGTCCGCCCCGCTGCCGAACGTCGCCTTGCCGGAATAGCTGCTCGCGCCCGCCATGGTCAGCCGGTTGCTGCCCGCGCCGAACGCCACGTCGCCCGTGACGGTGCCCGCACCGATGTCCAGCGTGTCGTTCCCGCTCCCGAACCGGATCGCGCCGGTGATCGTCGGCGCCGCCGCACCGCTCGCCCCCGCAATTTGCTTCACCGTCGTGCCGCCGCTGTTCGTGGACAGGTCGATCGCAACATTGCGGATCGCATCCGCCCCCGACGCGGTGATCGACCCCGCATTCTCGACCAGCGTCACGCCGCCCGTCCGGTCGAGGATCGCGGTCGCCGCCCCCGCCGCATTTCCCGCCGTCGCCACGATGGCGCCGCTGTTGCGCACCGTGGGCACCGCGGCACCGGTGTCGATCAGCACCGCGATCGCCTGCGCGCCCGTGCCGCCCGTCGCGGCGACGCTGCCCGTCACCTGGATCACCGGCGTCTGCGCTCCAGCCCCGATCCGGATCGCCGTCGCGTCCGCTGCGACCGCACCGGCCTGCACCGTCCCGCCGACCGAAATCCCGTTGGCGATCGTCACCGCACCGCCCAGCCCGCCGACCTGCAACCCGGTCGCCGCAATCCCGCTATACAGCCCGCTGCCCGTTACCCTGCCATTCAGGACCAGCCCCGGCCCGGGTGTCGTCCCCGCCACCGGGCCGATCGTCACCGCGCGCGTCGCCGATCCGACCAGCATCGCCGGCGCGCCGCCATAGGCCGTCACATCCGCCGCCTTGCCGCTCGTGTTCGACAACGTCACGCCACCGGTCACATTGCCACCGACGATCAGCGCCGACCCGCCCTGCAACAGGTCGTCCGCATCCAGCTTCGCCCCGGCCGGCGGCGCGGTATAGCGGTATCCGGTCGCCGCGATCGCGCCCTCGATCACCACCGCGCCGGTGACATCACCGTTCAACCGCGCACCCACCGCGCCCTGGCCCAGCGCGGTGATCGTCCCGCCCAGCGTCACCGCACCGGTCACTGCCTGCAACTGGACACCCGTCGACCGATCGCCCGTGACGCTCGTCGTCCCGCCCGTCGTGAACGCCCCGGTCAGCGGACCACCCAGCACGATCCCCGTGGAATCCTGCCCCTCGACCATGATCTCGCCGCTATGCGCGATCGCGCCGGTGAACGCCCCCGCCGTGCGGATGCCCGCCCGCCGCGCCCCTTGCGCGAACGGCCCGTCCAGGTCCCCGTCCGTGTCGCCGTCGGTCGCCGTATAGGCCTCGTCGACGATGATTTTGCCCGTGTTGGTGATCCCCCCGCGCACCCCCGCCTGCGCCAGGATTCCGTTCGCATCGTTCGCGCCCGTCACCTGGATCGTGCCCGCGTTCGTCACACTGTTGTCGCTGTCGATCGTCACCGCATTGCCGCTGGCCGGCGTGACCGACCCGGCCGCCGCGATGCTGACATTGTCCGCCGCCCCGCCGCGCGCGGTCGCAGTCCGCACCGCCGTCGTCTGCCTGGTATCGATAACGGTCTGCGCCCCGGCCGACGCGGCCACGGACAAAGCGAGAATTGCGGTTGAGGCAAGCAGCAGGCGCACGGTGTCGATCCCCTTCGAACAAGTCGTCAGGGATCAGGACGGAGCCGCCGGGACGCAGCCTTGGATATCGCCATCATTCGCGACGCACCGGCCGGTCCGCGGCACGCTCCGCCTCGAAATGATCTGGCCTTCATCCGGTGCCGCGCTTAGTGCCGTGGGCAAATGATCAGAGCCAGGACAGGTTAGCCCGATGACGACCCAGACCCCCGGCGATCGGACCGTCGCGGATTTCGTGACTGCCCTGTACCGCGACGTGCTCGGCCGGGAACCGGATAACAGCGGGTTCGACGGCTTCTGCGACCGGCTACATCGCGGCGCGACCGAACCGGACGTCCTGAACGCGTTCCTCGAAGGGACGGAGTTCCGCGAAGGTCGGCGGACCCAGTGCGAGACGTTCCTGGCGGACTGGATCGTCAACGCCAACAGTTCGGGGTCCTTCCCGCTCGATTACGCCCCCCCGGGCGAGGCGGGCCGATCCTACCGGCAGCGCGTCCGGTCGGGCTTCCTCGATCGTTACTGCACCAACGGGATCGTGCTCGACGTCGGCTACAGCGGCTACGACAACCCCGACAATCTCACCGCGCTTCCCGATGCGATCGGCGTCGACCTCAACTATCCGGGCTATGACGGCACCCGCCTGCCGTTCGACGACGGCAGCATCGGCACCGTGTTCTCCAGCCACTGCCTCGAACATATCGCGGAGGATCTGGCCGTGATCCGCGACTGGCACCGCGTGCTGAAGGTCGGCGGCTTCATCGTCTGCATGGTGCCGCACATGGCACTGTACGAGAAGCGCGCCTCCCTGCCGTCGCGCTTCAACGAGGATCACAAGCGGATGTACACCTCCGCGTCGCTGGTCGCGAGCTTCGAACAGGCGCTGGCCGTCAACAGCTTCCGCATCCGTCATCTCCGCGAAAACGACACCGACTTCAACTATGCGATCGGCCCGGACCGGCATTCGGACGGAGCCTACGAGATCGAACTGGTCATCGAAAAGATCGCTTTGCCGGAGTGGACACTCGCCTGAGACCGGCGCTCGGGAACGGCTTGCGGCGCACGTCGTTCAACCGGGGAAGGAGAATGACGATGGCCGATGATAATCTCGAAAACCACGCCTCCGTCGCCGGTGCAGCAGCCGGTGGCCCGAACGGTAACGAGGCGGGCGATCCGAACCTGACCGAGGAACAGCGCATCGAACTGCGTCGCCGTCGTGCGATGGCCAGCGCCGTCGACGATGCCGACGCCAGCCACCAAGGCGGCATGGGCGCGCAGGGCGCCGCGGTCGATTTCGGCAAGCCGAAGAATTTCGGCCTTCCCGACTGACCCGATCCGGGCCGCTACCCACCGGTAGCGGCCCGTTCTACGGCATGAGTTCCCCGGCGCTGGCCGGGACCCGGACGCGAGACCTCGCCAACGAAAACCTCTAGCGCTCCCCACCTTGGCATGTAGTCTCCACGCTTCGTCTGATCGGAGCGCCCGAATGATCCTCGACCGCCGTGCCTTTGTCCTGTCGACCGCCGCCGCGGGGCTCCTGTCCGCCAGTGGTCGCGCCCTCGCCGCGATCGACCCGCGGCTCGGCACAGGGCTCGATGCCATTGCCAACGCCATCCTCGACACCTCGCCTGAAACCGCGAGCTATCTCGGCCTCGACAGCGGCCCCCGTGCCGCCGCGCGCAGCCAGCTGTCTGATCGCTCCGCCGCCGCCCGCGCCAGGGTGCAGACCGACATCGCGCGCTACCGCCGCATCCTCGCCGGGATCGACCGCGCCGCACTCTCCCCGCACGACCGGCTGCTCTACGATTCCGCCGCCTACGAACTCGCCAACGGCGCGGCCGGCGCAAACTTCGCTTATGGCGGCGTCGGCGTGCTCGGCGGCGGCAACCCCTATGTCATCAGCCAGCAGGACGGCGCGTACCAGAGCATCCCCGAATTCCTCGACTCGGTCCACCGCGTCGAAAACCGTGCCGATGCCGACGCCTATCTCGCACGCCTCACCGCCTTCCCCACCGCGTTGAACCAGGAAACCGAACAGGCGCGCCACGACGCCGGCTTGGGCGTGATCCCGCCCGACTTCCTGCTCGACACCGCGCTCGGCCAGCTCCGCGAACTGCGCGCGGTTCCGGCAGCACAGGCGCGCATGGTCACCTCGCTCACCCGCCGCACGACCGAAAAAGCCATCCCCGGCGACTGGGCCGCCCGTGCGACCAAGATCGTGTCGACCAGCGTCTACCCGGCGCTCGACCGCCAGATCGCGGCGCTTACCGCGATCCGCACGAAGGCCACGTCCGACGCCGGCGCCTGGAAACTGCCGCAGGGCGACGCCTACTATGCCTGGCTGCTGCAATACGCGACCAGCACGGACCTGACCCCCGACGCGATCCACAAGATGGGGCTCGACCAGGGCCGCGATCTCGACGGGCGGATGGAGGCGGTTCTCAAATCGCAGGGCCTGACGCAGGGCTCCGTCGGCGAACGGCTGGCCGCCCTCACCCGCGATCCGAAACAGCTGTTCCCCAACACCGATGCCGGCCGCGGCCAGGCGATCGCCTATGTGAACGAACAGATCGCCAAGCTCCGCGCGCTCCTGCCCCGCGTGTCGCGCATGACGATGCGCGCCGACCTCCAGGTCAAGCGCGTGCCGAAGGATATCGAGGCGGGCGCCGCGCTCGGCTACATGAACTTCGCCTCGCTCGACGGCTCGCGCCCGGCGATTTACTACATCAATCTCAAGGACATGGGGAACTGGCCGCGCTTCACCATCCCCTCGCTGTCCGCGCATGAAGGGCTGCCGGGCCACACCTGGCAGGGCGCCTATGTGGCCGAACATCGCGACGACGTGCCGCTGATCGGGTCGCTGATGGGCTTCAACGCCTATACCGAGGGCTGGGCGCTCTATTCGGAACAGCTCGTCGACGAACTCGGCTTCTACGCGGACGACCCGTTCGGGCGGCTCGGCATGTACCAGGCGCTGCGCTTCCGCGCGTCGCGGCTCGTCACCGACACCGGCCTCCATGCCAAGCGCTGGACCCGCACCCAGGCGATCGACTATCTCACCACCAGCACCGGCCGCGCCCGCGCCGCCTGCACCAGCGAGGTCGACCGCTACTGCGCCTCGCCCGGCCAGGCCTGCGGCTACAAGGTCGGCCATACCGAGATCGTCCGCCTGCGCGACAAGGCGAAGACGGCGCTGGGGCCCCGCTACGACGTGCGCGATTTCAACGACGCGGTCATCCGCGCCGGCGCCGTCCCGCTCACCGTCCTGTCCACCGCGATCGACGACTATGTCGCCACCGCGCGCAAGGCCTGAGCCTTACGATTGCGTCCAGCGTATCCGTGAATTGTAAAAATGCACTTGCGCGAAAGCCTGCTGCACTGCACAAAGAGTGTGCCTTTCAGGCATCCTCTCCTAAAACTTACGGGCTGGCCTTCGGGTCGGCCCTTTTTTTATGATTCGGCTTGGGCTATCGGAACCGCTCTGCAGCTCGACCGAACAAGTATAACTCGGAGCGGGGCCGCCGGCATGACCGGCAACGGCGATGCCGCAGCTGGGGGATGGAGCGCTCGCGCTCTCCCCCAGACGCCCGGGGGGACGGGGCAGAACTCAACTCACCCGAACACTCACTATCAAACACCCACCCCGTTTGGTTCGAGCCTGTCGAGAACCCCGCGCAGAGTTCTCGACAGGCTCGAACCAAACGGAACTGGGATAGAACCTCGCTCAGAACCGTCCATGCCGAGCGAAGTCGAGGCACCTCCCCCGAGCCAAGCCGAGGGGCGCCAACCCGCAAGCGCCCTCAGACCCTACAAATCCCCCGCATCCAATATGATCGCATGCTGCCCCTGCTCCGGCATCGTGGCCGCCACCCGCGTCGCCACCCGCTCGATCCGCGATCGCACCGTATGCGACATCGCCCCCGCCGGCCCGATCCCCAGCTTCGCATCCGCCCCCGCCGTAAGGCACACCACGAACGCGCGCGCATCGTAACAGGCGCGGTAACAGCTCAGCATCGGCATCTGCGCGGTGCCGCCCGCAACGGTCGGATCGCGCAACGGGTTGATGATCAGGGTCGGGGTACGGCGCATGCGGGTCTCTACCCCGAACCGCCGCCTCGCTCCACCCACGCCACCCACTGGACGGCACGTCCGGTCCGGCCGCCCGCGCGATCGCGATGATTGCGCTACCGACATGTTGCATTACCAAAAATGCACTTGCCGGATCGGCTGCTGCACCGCACAAGGGATAGGCCTTTCAGGCATCCTCTCCTAAGACTTACGGGCTGGCCTTCGCGCCGGCCCTTTTTTTGTGCCGCATCGGTCAACCTGATTCGCGCTGATACAAACTGCGACACGATTCCCCGTCCACCGGGATATCGCTGCGACCATGGTGCTCCATATTCCAATCAACGCCGACGGGATCGGCGTCGACCTTGAAAGGGAGACACACCATGAAGAAGTTCATCATCGCACTGCTCGCCGCCACCATCGCAACCGGCCCGGTTGCTGCCGCCCCCTACCAGCAGAATGACGGCCGCGGCCGCGTCGAACAGCGCGACCAGCGTCGCACCGTGGTCGTCAAGAAGACCGTCGTCCGCCAGGATCGCCGCGCCACGCCGCAGAAGGACCGCCGCTGGGCCAAGGGTCAGCGCTTCGAAAGCCGCTACGCGCGCAACTACCGCGTCATCCAGACGCCCCGTCAGTACCGCCTGAGCGCGGCACCGCGCGGCTACCGCTGGGTCCAGTCGGGCAATGACGCCGTCCTGATCGGCATCACCAGCGGCATCATCGCCGCGGTCTCCGCCAACGTGATCCGTTAAGCCAGCGGATCGGCACAGTCCCGGGGTCTATCCGACCCCGGGGCTTCGCCATGCCCGCCGGACTTGCTAGGCTGCCCCCATGTCGGACGAACCCCATATCCTGCTGGTCGACGATGCGCGCGACATCCGCGATCCGCTCGCCGCGTATCTCGGGCGCGAGGGGATGCGCGTCACCAAGGCGGAAAGCGCCGCCGCCGCGCGCGCCGTCCTCGCCGTCCATGCGATCGACCTCGTCCTGCTCGACATCATGATGCCGGGCGAGGACGGGCTGTCGCTCGCCGGCTTCCTGCGCGCCACCACGCAGATCCCGGTCATCCTGCTCACCGCCCGCGCGGAGGAGGTCGACCGCATCCTGGGGCTGGAGATCGGCGCGGACGATTATGTGACGAAACCCTTCTCCCCGCGCGAACTGCTCGCCCGGATCAAGGCTGTCCTGCGCCGCACCGCATCCGGCGGCACCGCGACCGTCCACGCGCCCGATGCGGACGGCTTCGCATTCGGCCCCTGGGTCCTGCGCACTGGCGACCGCGAACTGGTCGACGAGGCCGGGGTCGCCGCCCCGCTGTCGACCGGCGAATACAACCTCCTCCACGCCTTCGTCACGCACCCGCGCCGCGTGCTGACCCGCGATCAGCTGCTCGATCTCAGCCAGGGCCGCGAACTCGCCGCGTTCGAACGCAGCATCGACAACCATATCAGCCGCCTGCGCCGCAAGCTGGAGCTCGACCCCGCCGACCCGCGCCTGATCAAGACGGTCCGCGGCGGCGGCTACATGCTCGCCGCCGACGTGCGCCGGATATGATTCGCTTCCTGCCGCGCAGCCTCGGCGGCCAGATGGCGCTGCTGCTCGGCCTCGCGTTGCTCGTGGCGCAAATCGCGAATTTCGCGCTCATCCTGAACGAGCGGCAGAAACTCACGCTCGCGCAGAACCAAGGGCCCGCGATCGACCGGTTCGCCGGCGTCGCGGCCGATCTCGCCACCGCCGCCCCCGAATTCCGCGCCGCGCTCCTCGCCGACGCCTCGCACCGCGGCGCCCGCTTCGCCTGGTCGGCGGACAGCGGCGTTCCTTCCCTCGCCCGCAACGCCGCGGTCGAGGCGCGACTGGTCGAAGCGCTCGCCGATCTCGACACCCGCCCCGCCGCGGTCCGTGCCGCGATCACCGCGGCCCCCGCGCCCGCCCGGATCCCCGGCGCGAACCGCGCGCGTGCGCCGGAGTCCGCCGAACGCCAGCTGCTGATCCTCGCCGTCCGCGGGCGCGAGGGGCGCTGGCTGACCGCCCGGATCATCACCCCGCCGCGCGATCCGCGGCTCGGCATCCGGCTGGGCGCCGCCACGCTGCTGCTCTACCTGATCGTGCTCGGTGCCAGCATCGGCATCGCGATGCGGCTCGCCCGCCCGTTGCGCGATCTCACCCGCGCGGCCGATGCGTTCGGCGGGCGCGGCGATCCGGTCGCGGTGCCGGTCCGCGGGCCGGACGATCTGCGCCACGCCATCGTAGCATTTAACGCGATGAACGCGCGCGTCGTGGCGTTGCTCGACGAAAAGGACCGCATGCTTGGCGCGATCGGCCACGACCTGCGCACTCCGCTCGCCTCGCTCCGCATCCGGATCGAGGGGATGGACCCCGCCGACGAACGCGCCGCCGCGATCGCCACGATCGACGAATCGACCGCCATGCTCGAGGACATCCTCGTCCTCGCCCGCACCGGCCGGGTGCGCGAGGACGCCCGCCGCATGGACGTCGCCGCCCTGGTCGAGGCATTGGTCGAGGACTACCGCGACATGGGCCGCGCGGTCGCCTTCACCCCCGGCCCGCGCGCCATCGCCGACGTGCAACCCGTCCTGCTCCGCCGCGCGGTCCGCAACCTCGTCGACAACGCGCTCGCCTACGCCACCACCGCGACACTGTCGGTCTCCGCCACCGCCGACGCCGTGATCGTCAGCATCGCCGACGACGGCCCCGGCATCCCGCCGGCCGACCGCGCCCGCATGATGCAACCCTTCCAGCGCCACGACTCCTCCCGCAACCGCGACACCGGCGGCACCGGCCTCGGCCTCGCCATCGCCCGCAGCATCGCCGAAGGCCATGGCGGCACACTGACGCTGGGCGAGGCCGCGGGCGGGGGTTTGCTGGCGGAGATCAGGTTGCCCGCAACGCGATAAGGGTCACCCCAAGCCACTCCCCCTCTCCCCAACCCTCTCCCCGAGGGGAGAGGGAGTCAGTCACGCAGCGCACCCAAAAAACCCTCTCCCCTCCGGGGAGAGGGTTGGGAGAGGGGAACAACCTAACCCCGAGCGAAACGCCTGAAGTCACCGCCCCACATACCGATCCGGCCGATGCCACGCGATCAGCACCAGGCTGATCGCCGCCGCACTCAGCGCGGACCACCCCAACCGCTCCACGCTCACCACCGGCACCGCCGCCGCCAGGATCAGCACGTCGATCGCGATCTGCGTCCGCCCCGCATTCCACCCGCGCCGCCGCTGCAACCAAAGCGTGATCACCCCGGTCCCGCCCACACCCGCATCGTGCCGCGCGAGCGACAGGATTCCCATCCCGATCACCGTGCCCCCCACCAGCGCCGCGAACATGGGATGCACGTCCGCGATCGTCAGCGACAGCTTGGCCGCGGCCGAAATCGCCGCGATCCCGACATTCACCAGCACAGTCTTCACCGCGAACCGCGCGCCCATCACGCGGTGCGCGAACAGGAAGAACGGGATGTTGATCACCGTGAACAGCACCCCCACCGGCCACGGCACCAGATACGACACCAGCAGCGCGACCCCCGCAATCCCGCCGGTCACCAGCCCCGCCGCGTGCAGCAGCACCAGCCCCAGCACCAGCAGGATGCACCCGACGACCAGCGCATAGCCGTCCTCGACCAGGCTGTGCGCCGTCCCGCGTTCGGCACGCACGCGGGTGCGGCGGTTCGGCGTCGTCAGCGGTGTCGTCGTCATGGCGGTCAGCCCCGGATCGGCGTCAAAGAGAGTCCGGCATCCGCTCCACCGGCCCGCGCGCATGGGCGGTCCTGGCGACGCAGCCCTAACCCGCCCGGCGAACGGTGTCGATCGGACCATTTCGCTTGTCGCCGCCCCCACCGCTGCGCCAGGATGCGCCATGCCGATCGCCGCCCTTCCGCCGATGCTCCCGCTCGACCCGCGTCAGGTCGCCGTCCTGCGCGTCCGCGGCATCGCCAACGCCGCAGTATTGCTCGTCGCCGCCGGCATCGCGGAGGTCGCGCTGTTCGCCAACGACCTCCCCTCCGGCATCGTCGCGACCCTCGCGTTGCTCGCCGCCGCGTGGCTGATCCTGCTCGCCCCGCGCCGGACATGGCAACGCTGGTCACACGCCTTCACGAAGCAGGAACTGCACGTCGCCTCGGGCTGGCTGACGCAGGTCCACACCATCGTCCCCGTCGCACGCGTCCAGCATATCGATCTGGCGCAGGGCCCGGTCGAGCGGCGCTACGGCGTCGCCACGCTCGTCCTGCACACCGCGGGCACCGATCACAGCCGCGTCACCGTTCCCGGCCTGGCGCGCGCCGATGCCGAATCGATCCGCGACACGATCCGCGCCCGCCTCACCCCCGGCCTGACATGACGCCCGACACGCCGACCGCCGCCACGCCCCGCCGGCTCGACCCGCGCAGCGTCGCGCTGATGGCGGTCCGCAAGCTGCCGTCGATGGTGTTCGGCATCCCGCTGATCGCAACGATGTCGGCCACCGGCCGGGTCTGGCTGGCCTTGCTGGCGCTGGCCGCCGCGGCCGTCAGCCTCGGCGCGCTCTGGCTCCGCTGGCGGTCGTTCACCTACGCGATCGGCGCGGACGACATCACCATCACGCAGGGCATCCTCACCACCAACCGCCGCTCGATCCCACTCGACCGCATCCAGGACGTTTCGATCGAGCGCCGCCCGCTCGCCCGCCTGTTCGGCGTCGCCACCGTCCGGCTGGAAACCGGCGCCGGCGAAACCGACGAAGGCGTGCTCGACGCCGTCTCGCTGGCCGAGGCCGAACGCATCCGCGCGCTCCTCCGCAGCCCACGCAGCGCCGCCGCGCCCGACCTGCCTCAGCCCGCCCCGGAACGCACCATCTTCGCCATGGACGCCCGCCGCCTCGCGCAGATGGGCGCGTTCGGGTTCTCGCTCGTCTGGCTCGCCGCGATCGGCGCTGCGTTCCAGGCGATCGACGGCTTCATCGATTTCGACCGCGACGACATCCGCCGCACCATCGGCGCTGCCCCCGATCTCGCGGCGCACTGGGTATCGCTGCTCACCGTCGCCGCCACCTTGCTCGCGGTCCTCGCCGCGGGCGTGGTCGCGGGCTTCATCCGCACGGTGCTGACCCAGTACGGCTTCCGGCTGACGCTTGCCGACGGTCGCTTCCGCCGCGTCCGCGGGCTGCTGACCCGGACCGAGGTCGTGGTCGGCATCGCGCGCATCCAGCTCGCTTTGGTCGAACGCGGCCCCGTCTCCGGCCGGCTCGGATGGGCCTCGCTTCGCTTCCAGACGCTCGGTGGCAGCAACGACGCCGGCGGGCGCCAGGACATGGCCCCCTTCGCCCGCCCACCCGAAATCGCCGCGATCGTCACCGCCGCCGGCCTCCCCGCCTTCGATCCGCAGCCCTTGCGCCCCGTCGCGCCCGGCCATGTCCTGCGCAGCACGCTGATCCACGCCGGCCTCCCGCTCGTGGCAATCCTTGCCGCCGGCATCGTCTTCCCGCCCGCATTGTTCGGCCTGCTGCTCCTCCCCATCCCCGTCGGGGCCGCACTGCTCGCCCGCCGCCATCACCGTTACGCGCTGGTCGGCGACAGTCTCCAGGTCGCGCACGGCGTGCTGGCGCGGCGCGAATGGACCGTCCCGCGCGACGCGGTGCAGGCCGTCACCCTGTCGCGCACCTGGCTGCAACGCCGGCTCGACCTCGTCACCGTGCGCGTCGATACGGCCGGCGCACGCGGCCTCCACCGCCCCGATATCGTCGATATCGCACCCGCCGCCGCGGCCCGGCTGGCTGCCGATCTTGCCATGACCGAAATGAAATTGGAAACCGAACGCGATTCGGACGTTGCGACAGTCCATGCTCCCATCACGGAGCCGACAGACGAAAGGACATTCTCATGAGCATCACGACTCTCAAGGGCGACGGCAACGAAATCGGCGGCAAGTTCAAGGAAGCCGCAGGCGACCTGACCGGCGACCGCTCGCTTCAGTCCAGCGGCGTGGCCGACCAGGTGACCGGCAAGGTCCAGCAGGGCGTCGGCGCCGCACGTGATGCGATCTCCGGGAATGTCGCACCGCTCGCCGACAAGGCGAAGGGCTTTGCCAAGCAGCGCCCGTTCGCGACGGCCGCACTGGTCGGCGTCGTCGGCATCGCTCTGCTCAACACGCTGCGCGGTCGCTAAGACCGGCTGATTTCGCGGCGTCCCGGCTGGTCCGGGACGCCGCGAACCCTTATTCGAATTCCATGATCACCGCGTCGACCGCCAGGCTGTCGCCCGGTTCCGCATCCACACGCGCCACGGTCCCGGCCTTCTCCGCGCGTAGGATGTTCTCCATCTTCATCGCCTCGACCACCGCCAGCGGCTGACCCGCCTCGACCCGGTCGCCCGCCGCCACATGCACCGCGGTGATGAGGCCCGGCATCGGGCACAGCAGGAACCGGCTCAGGTCCGGCGGCACCTTCTCGATCATGTGCCACGACAGCGCCGCGATCTCCGGCCGCAGCACGCTCACCCGGTGGCTCGCGCCGCGCGTCGTGAACCGCCACTGCGTCCCTTTGCGCACCACGCGGATCGCCAGCGGCTCCCCGTCGATCGTCGCCTCCACCAGTCGCTGCCCGGACACATAAGGCGCATCGACCACCAGCGCGGTGCCGTCCACCGTCACCTGCTCGCCCTCGATCGCCACGTCGTGCGCCACGCCGTCGATCGTCGCGACCCAGGCGGAGACCTCGTCCGGGCCACCGTTCAACTGCCCGCTGATCCGACCGGCACGCGCAGCATCCGCGCTCGCGATCAGCCCCGCCACCGCAGCCAGCCGCGTGACCAGCGCCGTATCGGCCGGCGCGCCTCCGAACCCGTCGGGATATTCCTCCGCGATGAACCCCGTCGTGATCTCGCCCGACCGGAACCGCGGATGCTGCATCAGCGCGGACAGGAAATCGACATTGTGCCCGATCCCGTCGATCTCGAACCGATCGAGCGCCGCCACCTGCGCATCGATCGCCGCGATACGGTCCGGCCCGTGCGTGATCAGCTTGGCGATCATGGGGTCGTAGAACATCGAAATGTCCGACCCCTCGACCACCCCGTCGTCCACGCGCACATCGGCGGACACCGCCGGCGGGCGATAGCGCACCAGCCGCCCGGTCGAGGGCAGGAACCCGCGATACGGATCTTCGGCATAGACCCGCGTCTCCACCGCCCAGCCGTCCAGCCGCACATCGTCCTGCCCGAAACTCAGCCGCTCCCCCGCCGCCACCCGGATCATCTGTTCGACCAGGTCCAGTCCCGTCACATATTCGGTGACGGGATGCTCCACCTGCAACCGCGTATTCATTTCGAGGAAATAGAAACTGCGGTCCGCCCCCGCGATGAACTCGACCGTCCCCGCGCTGAAATAGCCGACCGCGCGCGCCAGTTCGACGGCCTGTTCGCCCATCGCGCGGCGCATCTCGGGCGTCACGAACGGCGACGGCGCTTCCTCGACCACTTTCTGGTGGCGCCGCTGCACCGAACATTCACGCTCGCCCAGATAGACGAGGTTGCCATGCTGGTCGCCGAGCAGCTGGATCTCGATATGGCGCGGGCTCTCGACGAACTTCTCGATGAACACCCGGTCGTCGCCGAAACTCGCCAGCCCCTCGCGCTTCGTCGCGTCGAACCCCTCGCGCACGTCACGCTCGCTCCACGCCAGCCGCATCCCCTTGCCGCCGCCGCCGGCCGACGCCTTCATCATCACCGGGTAACCGATGCCGCCGGCGATCTCGACCGCATGATCGGTATCGCGGATCTCGCCGATGAAGCCCGGCACCACCGACACGCCCGCCGCACGCGCCAGCTTTTTCGATTCGATCTTGTCGCCCATCGCCGCGATCGCCCCCGGCGGCGGCCCGATGAACGCGATGTCGTTCTCGGCCAGCAGTCGCGCGAACGACTCCCGCTCCGACAGGAACCCGTATCCCGGATGCACCGCCTGCGCGCCGGTCTCTTTGGCCGCGAGCAGGATCGCGTCGGCAAGCAGATAGCTGTCCGACGCCGGCGGTGGTCCCAGCCGCACCGACTGGTCCGCCATCAGGACATGCGGACTGCGCGCATCCGCATCGGAATAGACCGCCACCGTCGCGATACCCATCGCGCGCGCCGTGCGGATCACCCGGCACGCGATCTCGCCGCGATTGGCGATCAGGATCTTCTCGAACATGCTGGTCCTCTCCTGAGGGCTCTATATGTGCCCCGGCGCAGGCCGGGGCCTAGGTGAAACGGTGGCGTCCAGGCCCCCGCCTGCGCCGGGGAACGGTCACCGCTTCGCTACTTCGCCAACGCCGCCGACAACCGGATATCGGTCCCGCCATCCGCCGCATTGCGCGTTCCCGCCGAAATCCGCACCGCGCGCCCGTCGGGCCCGGCCGCCGACCAGTCGGTCACCGGCTGTCCCTTGCCCGACCGCGTCCGCCCGGTCTTGAGCACGAGCGCCTCCGCCACGCGAGCCGACAGGTTCAGATGATCGACGCTCGCCGCCGCGCGGCCCAGCACGGTGCAGCGCATCGCCCCGTCACGCGCCTGGCCGTAGGTCACCAGCGCGCGGTCTGCCCGCCACGTCTGCCCCGGCCCCGTATCGCGTCGCGGCACGCTCGCGAACTTCAGGTCCGACGCCGCCACCGCCGCCGCAAATGCATCGGCATCCGTCAGGTTCGGCAGGCACAATGTCTTGAACAGCGTCACTGCCGCCCCCGGATCGATCGCGACCCGAACTGGCGCAACCGGCGTACTGGCGGGCGCGGAGACCACTGGCGGATGCGCCCGCAACGTCTCCGCACCCGGCACGCCGCCCTGCGCGATCAGCAACGCGACCGAGACAGCGATCACGACACCGCGCCCATCGGGCTCAGCCCCAGCGCGGCGAACAGCGCGCCGTCCGCATCGCCGCCGGCATTGCCCGTCGTCAGCAACCGGTCACCCGTGAAGATCGAGTTCGCGCCCGCCAGGAAACACAGCGCCTGACACGCCTGGCTCATGCTCTCCCGCCCGGCGGACAACCGCACGCTCGACGTCGGCATCAGGATGCGCGCCACCGCCACCGTGCGGACGAATTCGATATCGTCGATCCGCGTTTCGCCGCCCGCGATCATCCGGTCGCCGATCGGCGTCCCCGCGATCGGCACCAGCGCGTTCAGCGGCACGCTTTCCGGGTGCTTCGGCAACGTCGCCAGCGCATGCAGGAAATCGACCCGGTCCGCGCGGCTCTCGCCCATCCCCAGGATGCCGCCGCAGCACACCGCCATGCCCGATGCGCGGACATTCTCCAGCGTATCGAGCCGGTCGCCATAGGTCCGCGTCGTCACGACCTCGCCGTAGAACTCCGGCCCGCTGTCGAGATTATGGTTGTAGTAATCGAGCCCCGCGTCCGCCAGCCGCTCCGCTTGGCTCCGGTCGAGCATGCCCAGCGTCATGCACGTCTCCAGCCCCAGCGCCTTCACTTCCGCCACCATTGCGGTCAGCGCCGGCATGTCGCGCTCCTTCGGGCTCCGCCACGCGGCCCCCATGCAGAACCGCTCGGACCCCGCCGCCTTCGCCTCGCGCGCCGACGCCACCACCGCGTCGTGATCCATCAGCTTGGACGCCTTCAGCCCCGTCTCGAACGAAGCCGACTGCGAACAATAACCGCAATTCTCCGCACAACCCCCGGTCTTGATCGAAAGCAGCGTCGAAAGCTGCACCCGGTTCGCGTCATGATGCGCCCGATGCACCTGCTGCGCTTGGAACATCAAATCCATGAACGGCAGATCGAACAACGCCGCGATCTCCGCGTGGCTGACCTGCTTCTGCTCCCCCTCCCGTTCAGGGGAGGGGGCCGGGGGGTGGGGGCTCCCTACAGCCGAAATACCGGTCGCCGAGGCAGTCCCCGCCTCCGGCTCGTCCTTCGTAAAGGGGTTAAGCACCTTCAAAAGACTGTCCATCACGTCACTCACTCCACACCCACCGGCGGCACATTGTGCCCCAGCAACTGCAACACCTGCGATGCTGCGTCCACCAGGTTGGTACCCGGCCCGAAGATCCCCTGCACCCCCGCATCGCGCAGGATCTGATAATCCTGCGCCGGGATCACTCCGCCCGCGATCACCTTGATGTCGCTCCGCCCCGCCTCGCGCAGGTGGCCGATCAGCTCGGGGATCAGCGTCTTGTGCCCGGCCGCCAGGCTCGATGCGCCCACCACGTCCACGTCGCGCGCGATCGCCAACTCGGCCGCCTCGCGCGGTGTCTGGAACAGCGGCCCGGCGACGATCTCGAACCCCAGGTCGCCGAACGCGGACGACACCAGGTTCGCACCGCGGTCATGCCCGTCCTGCCCCATCTTGGCGACCAGCATCCTTGGGCTCCGCCCCTTGCGCCGCGCGATCGACGACACGCCGTCCTTCAACCCGTCCCACGCCGCGTCGCCATCATATGCGCCGCCATAGATGCCCGACACCGGCGTCGGCTGCGTTCCGTACCGCCCGAACACCGTCTCCATCGCCGCCGAAATCTCGCCCAGCGTCGCCCGCGCCCGCGCGCAATCGACCGCCAGCGCGAGCAGATTCGCGTCGCCACCCGCCCCCTCGGTCAACGCCGCCAAGGTCGCCGCACAAGCCGCCTCGTCACGCCCGGCCTTCACGCGCGCGATCCGCGCCACCTGCGCCTCGCGCACCGCGACATTGTCGACGTCCAGGATGTCGATCGGGTCCTGATCGGGCAGCGTATATTTGTTCACACCGACGATCACCGCCTCGCCGCGGTCGACGCGCGCGGCGAAACCGGCCGCCGCCTCCTCGATCCGCCGCTTGGGCATGCCGCTCGCGACCGCCTTGGTCATGCCGCCCAGCGCCTCGACCTCCTCGATGATCGCCCACGCCTCGTCGTGCAGCTGCTTGGTCAGCGCCTCGACATAATAGGAGCCGCCCAGTGGATCGACGACCTTCGTGATCCCGGTCTCCTCCTGCAGCACGATCTGCGTATTGCGCGCAATCCGCGCGGAGAAATCGGTCGGCAGCGCGATCGCCTCGTCCAGCGCGTTGGTGTGGAGCGACTGCGTCCCCCCGAACGCGGCCGCCATCGCCTCCACGGTCGTGCGGATCACATTGTTGTACGGGTCCTGCTCGGTCAGCGACACGCCGCTCGTCTGGCAATGCGTGCGCAGCATCTTGGACCGCTCGTCCTTCGCGCCCAGCTCGGTCATCACGCGGTACCACAGCGTCCGCGCGGCACGCAGCTTCGACACCTCCATGAAGAAGTTCATGCCGATCGCGAAGAAGAACGACAGCCGGCCCGCAAACGCATCGATGTCTTGCCCGCGCGCGATGGCGGCGCGCGCATATTCCATCCCGTCGGCGATCGTGAACGCCAGCTCCTGCACCTGCGTCGCCCCGGCTTCCTGCATGTGATAGCCGGAGATCGAGATGCTGTTGAACTTCGGCATGTGCGCCGACGTGTATCCGATGATGTCCGCGATGATCCGCATGCTCGGTTCGGGCGGATAGATATACGTGTTGCGGACCATGAACTCCTTCAGGATGTCGTTCTGGATCGTCCCGTCGAGCAGGTGCTGCGGCACGCCCTGCTCCTCGCCCGCCACGATGAAGAACGCCAGGATCGGGATCACCGCGCCGTTCATCGTCATGCTGACCGACATCTTGTCGAGCGGGATGCCGTCGAACAGGATCTTCATATCGTCGATCGTATCGATCGCCACACCCGCCTTGCCGACGTCCCCGGTGACGCGCGGATGATCGCTGTCATAGCCGCGATGCGTCGCCAGATCGAACGCGACCGACAACCCCTTCTGCCCCGCCGCCAGGTTGCGGCGGTAAAAGGCGTTGGACGCTTCCGCGGTCGAGAACCCCGCATATTGCCGGATCGTCCACGGCCGCCCCGCATACATCGACGCCCGCACCCCACGCGTAAACGGCGCGAACCCCGGCAACCCGGGCTCGATTCCCACGACGTCCTCGGCGGTATAAAGTGGCTTCACCACGATCCCCTCCGGCGTCCGCCAGTCGAGATCGCGCCCCTTCACCTCCTTGGCGGCGGCGCGCTCCCAATCGGCCCGCGTCGGGTCCGCCTTAGGCTCCGGCTGCACCGATTCCTTAAGCGGAACACCCGGATCTTCGCCCGGAAGAATGGGCTCGACAGTCGAGCTCATCGCCCCCCCTCCCCTTCAGGGGAGGGGGTCGGGGGGTGGGGGCGACGTGCGTGGGGAATCCCAACAGCATTGCACCACCCACCCCCAGCCCCTCCCTTAAAAGGGAGGGGGGCCTGTCGTGCTTGAACCATCGTCATCGCCCCGAAAACTCCGCTTTGCGCTTCCCCACGAAAGCCATCACACCCTCCGCAAAATCCGCAGTCCGCCCAGCCGCCCGCTGGTCCACCGCCTCCCGCGCCAACACATCCACCAACGGCGCCGTCAGAGCCCCGGCCACGGCCCGCCGGATCATCCCCATCGCCCGCGTCGGCCCCGCCGCCAGCCTGACGGCCAGCGCCCGCGCCTCCACCAGCAAAGCCTCATCCTCGACAACCCGGTGAACCAACCCCCACTCCAACGCCAACTCCGCCGGCACCCGCTCGCCCAGTAGCATCATCTCCAGCGCCTTCGCCCGCCCCGCCGCCTTCGCCACCAGCCAGGTCGCGCCGAAATCCGGCACCAGCCCGATATTGACGAACGCCAGCAGGAAATAGGCCGACCGCCCCGCCACCACGAAATCCCCGTGCAGCGCGAGCGAACAGCCCGCCCCCGCCGCCGCACCCTGCACCGCCGTCACCACCGGGATCGGCAGTTCGGCCAGCTGCACCGCCAGCGGATTATAATGCGTCTCCAGCATCTGCCCCAGATCGGCCGGCAGCCCCGCCTCGCTCCGCGCGACCAGGTCCGCCCCCGAACAGAAGGCCCGCCCCTCGCCCGCGATCAGCACCGCGCGCGCACCCTCGTCCACCGCGCGGACCAACGCCGCACTCAGCTCCGCCAGCATCTCCGGCACGATCGCATTCAACCGCTCCGCCCGCGCCAGCGTGATCGTCGCGACCGCCTCCTCGAGCGCGTATCGGATGGTGCCATATTCGGTCACAGCGTCACTCCCAAACCCATCCGTCCATCCCGAGCGAAGTCGAGGGACCCTTCGAGCGCAGTCGAGAAGCCAACGCCTCGGCTACGCTCGGCGTGCGTGCCTCGACTGCGCTCGGCATGGACGGGACTAGAGTTGGCAATTCTCATCAATGCCCCGCCCCCACCGGCGCTTCCATCAACTCCACCAGAACCCCGCCCATGTCCTTCGGATGCAAAAACACCACCAAGGTCCCATGCGCCCCGATCCGCGGCGCCCCCAGCACCCGCGTCCCCTTGGCGCTCATCTCCACGACCGCCGCCGCGATATCGTCCACCTCGAAACACACATGATGCTGCCCGCCCGCGGGGTTCTTGGCCAGAAACCCATGGATCGGCGACGCCTCCCCCAACGGCTCGATCAACTCGATCTGCGTATTGGGCAGGTCCACGAAGCACACCCGCACCCCCTGCGATCCCAGATCGAACGGCTCCCCAACCGCCGCGCCGAGCACGTCGCGATACACCGCCAGCGACGCCTCGATCGATGGCGTCGCGATCCCGACATGGTTCAACCGGCCGATCGTCATGACGTCATCCCCACAGCATCAGCGGCCTCAAAGCGGAATATTGTCATGCTTCTTCCAGGGATTCTCCAGCACCTTGCCGCGCAGCTTGCGCAGGCCCAGCGCCACCCGCCGCCGTGTCGAATGCGGCATGATCACCTCGTCGATGAAGCCCTTGGACGCCGCCACGAACGGGTTGGCAAACCGCGCCTCATATTCCGCGGTCCGCTCCGCGATCTTCGCCGGGTCGCCGGCCTCGCGGCGAAAGATGATCTCGACCGCGCCCTTCGCCCCCATCACCGCGATCTCCGCGGTCGGCCACGCATAGTTCAGGTCGCCCCGCAGATGCTTCGACGCCATCACGTCGTACGCGCCGCCATAGGCCTTGCGCGTGATGATCGTGATCTTCGGCACCGTCGCCTCGGCATAGGCGAACAGCAGCTTGGCACCGTGCTTGATGATCCCGTTATGCTCCTGCGCCACGCCCGGCAGGAACCCCGGCACGTCGACGAACGTCAGGATGGGGATGCCGAACGCGTCGCAGAACCGCACGAACCGCGCGGCCTTCTTGGATGAGTTGATGTCGAGCACGCCGGCCAGCACCATCGGCTGGTTCGCGACGATCCCCACCGTGCGTCCCTCGACCCGCCCGAACCCGGTCAGGATATTGCCCGCATGGGTCGGCTGCGTCTCGAAGAAATCACCCTCGTCCACCACGCGCGCGATCAGCTCGCGCATGTCGTACGGCTTGTTCGAACTGTCGGGGATCAGCGTGTCGAGCGCCGGCTCCAGCCGGTCCCACGGGTCGGTCGTCGGCCGCACCGGCGGCTCGGCCCGGTTCGACGCGGGCAGGAAATCCACGAAGTCCCGCGTGGCGAGCAGCGTCTCGATATCATTCTCGAACGCTACATCGGCCACGCCGGACTTCGTGGAGTGCGTCACGGCACCACCCAGTTCCTCTTGGGAGACCACTTCGTTGGTGACGGTCTTCACCACCTCGGGGCCCGTGACGAACATGTAACTCGAATCCTTCACCATGAAGATGAAGTCGGTCATCGCGGGCGAGTACACAGCACCGCCCGCGCATGGCCCCATGATGACGGAGATCTGCGGCACCACGCCCGATGCCAGTACGTTGCGCTGGAACACCTCGGCATAGCCGCCGAGCGACGCGACGCCCTCCTGGATGCGCGCGCCGCCGCTGTCGTTCAGCCCGATCACCGGCGCACCGACCTTCAGCGCCATGTCCATGATCTTGCAGATCTTCTGCGCATGGCGTTCGGACAGCGACCCGCCGAACACCGTGAAATCCTGACTGAACACGAACACCAGCCGGCCGTTGACGGTGCCCGATCCGGTGACGACCCCGTCGCCCGGAAACACCTGGTCCTGCATGCCGAAATCGACGCAGTTATGCTCGACATAGGCGTCCAGCTCCTCGAACGACCCGGCGTCGAGCAGCACGTCCAGCCGCTCGCGTGCCGTCAGCCGCCCCTTGGCATGCTGCGCCGCCACCCGCGCCGGCCCGCCCCCGGCCCGCGCCTCCGCCCGCTTCGCTTCCAACCGTTCCAGGATCGCCAGCACGCTCGTCTCCTTGTGGGATCACCTCCTCCCACCCTGCGCCCGTCCAGGCAAATGTGAACTTGCAAAGTTGCGAAGGGCAAGTTTGCAGAATAAGCCTTCTTCTCCCCCTCCCTTTCAAGGGAGGGGGTCGGGGGGTGGGTAACGACGGGCGGGGCAGATCCCACCAGCGTTGCAAACGCGGACCTGTACCACCCACCCCCAACCCCTCCCTTGAAAGGGAGGGGGACAGCAGAACGCCAGGACAAACAAATGCCCACCCCCCGCCGCTTCGCAGGCCAGACCCTCAAGACCCTCCGCCGCACAGCCGCGCTCGGCCAGGCCGCCATGGCCCAGCGCCTCGGCGTATCCGTCAGCTACCTCTCGCAACTTGAAAACGACGACCGCCCCGTCACCGCCACGGTCGCCGCCGCACTCGCCCGCCACTTCCCGCTCGACTGGCAGGACGACGACGACGCCCCCGCCCGCCGCCGCGCCGCGCTCGCCGACGCGTTCGCCGACCCCGTCCTCGCCGCCCTGGGTTCCACCGAAGGCCTCGCCCGCACCGCCGAACAGACGCCCGCGCTGGCCGATCGCTTCCTCGCGCTTCACGCCGCCTGGCGCGCGGCCGAGGAACGCCGCCAGATCGCCGACGAAGCCACCGCCTCCGGCCTCGCCACCACCACCCGCCTCCCCTGGGAGGAGGTCCGCGACTGGTTCCACGCCGCCGGCAACTACGTAGACCCCCTCGACCGCGCCGCCGAACGCACCGCCGACGACCTGATCGGCCCGCCCACCTTCGACACGGCAAGCGATCCCGAAACCCCCACCACCGCCGCCCTCATCACCCACCTCACCGCGCTCGAAATCCAGGTCCGCCACAGCCCCCAAACCGACGCCCCCATGCGCCGCTACGACCCCGCGACACGCACCCTGACCCTCAACCGCGCGCTCCCGCACGAAAGCCGCCGCTTCCTGCTCGCGCACCAGATCGCCGCCGCCGCACAGGCCGACACCATCGCCGCGATCGTGGCGGACGCGGACATCAGCCCCGCCGCCCGCCCGCTGCTCGCCATCGGCCTCGCCAACCATGCCGCGGGCGCGCTGCTGATGCCCTACGCCCGCTTCGCTCGGGCAGCGCGTGCGACCCGGCACGATATCGACCGGCTCTGCCAGCGGTTCGACGTCAGCTTCGAACAGGCCTGCCACCGCCTGTCCACGCTGCAACGCCCCGGCCAGCGCGGCATCCCCGTCTTCTTCTGCCGCGTCGACATGGCCGGCAACATCACCAAGCGGCACAGCGCCACCCGCCTCCAATTCGCGCGGTTCGGCGGCGCCTGCCCGCTCTGGATCGTCCACGAAGCGGTCGCGATCCCCGACCGCATCCTTGTCCAGCTTGCCGAAACGCCCGACGGCGTCCGCTACGTCTCGATGGCCAAGGGCCTCGTCAAACCCAGCGGCAGCTTCGCCCGCGCCCCCCGCCGCTACGCTGTGGCGCTCGGCTGCGAGGCCGAACACGCCGCCGAATTCATCTACGCCGACAGCATCGGCGCCACCCCCACCCCGATCGGCATCAGCTGCCGCCTCTGCCCCCGCCCCGACTGCGACCAACGCGCCTTCCCCCCCGCCGACCGCGCTATCGCCATCGACCCGGACGTCCGCGACGTGGTGCCGTACCGGGTCCTTTGAGAGGGGCGCGAGGTCTCAAAACCCGTCCATCCCGAGCGAAGTCGAGGGACCCTTCGAGCGAAGCCGAGAAGCCAACGCCGCCTCCCGCACCACCCCTGAAGCTCCCCCAAAAACCGTTCGGTTCGAACCTGTCGAGAACTCGCGCAGTTCTCGACAGGCTCGAACCGAACGGCGTTCCGTATCACCCCACCCGACAAACCCCCGTCGACCCGCGCACCACCAGCTCATAATCCGGCACCGCCCCCGCCGCGTCCCCCCCGTCCGCATCCAGCAACAGGTCCGCCGCCGCATAGGCCAGCGCATGGATCGGCTGACGGATCGTGGTCAGCGGTGGCCACACCGCGCGCGCCAAGTCGATATCGTCGAACCCCGCGATCGACAGCGCGTCCGGCACCGCGAACCCGCGCTTATGCGCCGCCGCCAGCGCACCCGCCGCCATGTCGTCATTGCCCGCAAAGATCGCGGTCGGCGGGGACGCGCCGTCCAGCAGAACGCCCGCCGCCGCCTCGCCCGTCTCGAAATCGAACCCGCCCGCCACCACCAGCGCATCGTCCACCGCGATCCCCGCCTCGGCCAGCGCGCTGCGATACCCCTCCAGCCGGCGCTGCGCCGACACATGGTCGAGCGGCCCGTTGACGAACCCGATCCGCACATGCCCGAGTTCGATCAGGTGCCGCATCATCAGCGCCGCCGCCGCCGCATCGTCCATCGTCACGCGCTCTTCCGCCGCGGTCGGGTTTCCCGGCGCGATCCGCACATAGGCCACACCGCGGCGGTCCAGCTCGTCCGTCACCGCGGCGATATCGCCCAGTGGCGGCGCCAGGATCACCCCGTCGACATGCGTCTCGTCGATCAACCCGCCAATCTCCGCCGCCAGCCCCGGCGACGTCAGGTCGCACGGCTGCACGATCATCCGGATCCGATCCTTCAGGCAGCGCGCCCGCACCCCCATCTGGATCGTGTGGACATAATAAGGGCTGGGATTGTCGTAGATCAGCGCGATCTGGAACGACCGCGCCCCGGCCAGCGCCCGCGCGGCATAGCTCGGCCGGAAATTCAGCGCCTTCATCGCCGCCTCCACCCGCTCGCGCGTCGCGGGGCGGACATGGCGTTCCTTGTTCAGCACGCGTGACACGGTCTTGAACGACACGCCGGCCGCCTCGGAAACGTCGCGGATCGTGATGCGCATCGATCAGGATACTCCCGCTGGCCCCGCTCGCGCGATCGCGGCGGCGCGCCCCTCCTGCGACGAACAGCGCCCCGAACGCAAGCCGACGGCCCTTCAGGCCCTCAGCGTTCCGCAGCCAGCCGGTCATGCGCGACCCGCTGCAACGCCGCCGCCTGGTCCGGCGACAGCCCCAGGTCCGCCGCCGCGCGCTCCCCCCGCCCCAGCGACATCGGGTCACGCCCCGTCACGCTGCCGAAGATCGTCAGCGCGGACAGATAATAGCCAGCACTGCTCGCATGATACTGGTCCCACGACCACAGATCGAGCTGCCCGAACGTCGTGCCGTCATAGGGGTTCGGGTCCGCCAGCCCACGCGTCATGGCCAGCGTCCAGGCCTGCCCCACCGGCACCACCGTCGCGCGCGCCGCCCGGCCGGCCCGGTCGTACCCGGCCCGCACATCGTCGGCCATCGCCGCAATCGGCCGCCCGTACCAGTGCCCGCCCGGCTTGTACGTCTCGTCCGCCCGCGACCAGGTCGACGCCAGCCGCACGTCGACCTTCGCATTGCGCGCGCGGAACATCCCCGCCAGCCGCGCCGCATGATCGACCAGCGCAGTCGCATCTCCCGGCCGCGCCACGTCCAGCGTGCTGTAATCCTGCATCACGACGTGGTCCCACTTGGCGTCGATCCGCCCGCGCCGCTCGCGCCAGTGCCAGCCCAACCCCTTGCCCGGCCCCGTCTCCAGGCTGACGGTGTAGGCCAGCCCGGCCTCGTCCGCGAACGTCTTGAACAGCGCGGGCACCCCGCCCACCCCTTCGCCGTTCAGGTCGGTCACGCTGTCCGCACGATACCGGTGCACCGCGGAATTGGCGCCGTAGGTAAAGCTGTTGCCCACGAACAGGATCGTCTCCGCCCCCGCGTGCCCGCCCGCCGCCAGCATCATCAGCGCCGCGATCGTCCGTATGAGCATCCGCCAGTCTCCGTTCATCTGCCGCATCCTAGCCGCATCCGCGCCACGAATGAACCGCAGCCTGCGGTCTACGTTGTCATCGCACTGTCATGGAGGATCGCCCGATGTCCCACACGCCCCCCGTTCCCGACGCGTCCGTCTCGCCTTTCCCCGTCCACCCCGCGCCGCACGGCTACGCCGCAACGCCGACGCCCGTGGCCTCGGCTGCCGAGCCCGACACATCGTCCAGCGACCGCAACCTGCTGATCGCCGGTGCCGCGGTCGGCATCGGGTCCGCCGCCATCGTCGCGGCGCTGCTCTACACCAACCGCAAGCCCGGCAAGGCCCCGCGCCCGGCCCCCAAGGATCACCTCACGATCTGACGTCTCCGCGGCGGCATAACGGCTTGACCGGTGCCGCCGCCCTGCGCACCTTGCGCACCATGAAATCCCTGCTCCTCGTCGCCGCCGCCATCACGCTCATCGCGGCCGCGCCCGCCCCCGATCCGGCCGAACTGCGCAAGTCGGTCGCCGCGCTCGTCTCGTTTGGCACGCGCCACACGCTGTCGTCCGCAACCGACCCAAAACGCGGCATCGGCGCGGCGCGCACCTGGGGCGCCAACCGCTTCCAGGCCATCTCCCGCGCGTGTAACAACTGCCTCACCGTCGAACGCCCCGCGCAGCGGTTCGAAGGGCCCCGCGCCCCCGCCGGCGTGATGGTCGAGGACGTGATCGCCATCCAGCGCGGGACCACCGACCCGAACCGGGTCATCATCATCCAGGGCCATATCGACAGCCGCGTCACCGACGTCATGAACGCCACCGCCGACGCCCCCGGCGCGAACGACGACGCATCGGGCAGCGCGCTGGTGATCGAGGCCGCGCGCATCCTGTCGAAGGAACGCTTCCCCGCTACCATCGTCTACGCGCTACTTTCCGGCGAGGAACAGGGCCTGTGGGGCGGCAAGCTGCTCGCCGATCTCGCGACCAAGCGCGGCTGGCAAGTCGCGGGCGTGCTCAACAACGACATCGTCGGCAACACCCACGGCCAGGGCGGCGATCATGTCGCCAACCGCGTCCGCGTGTTCAGCGAAAGCCTGTCCGCCGCCGCCGACCTGCCCGCCGCGAAAACGATGCGCCAGATCGGCGCGGAGGATGACGGCCCCTCGCGCGCGCTTGCCAAACTCGTCCGCCGGGTCGGCACGCCGAACACCGCCGCGCTCGAGGTCGTCACCGTCCACCGCCCCGACCGCTTCGGCCGCGGCGGCGACCAGACCCCGTTCCTCGAAGCCGGCTACCCCGCCGTCCGGTTCAGCGAGGCGGTCGAAAATTACGATCGCCAGCATCAGGACCTCCGCACCGAGGCCGGCACCCGCTTCGGCGACACGATCGACGGCGTCGACTTCCCCTATCTGGCGAAAGTCACCGCACTCAACCTGGCCGTCGCCCGCGAACTGGCCAACGCTCCCGGCGCACCCACCGGCGTCACCATCGCCGGCGCGCTGAAGGCCGACACCACCGTCGCCTGGTCCCCCGTCCCCGCCGCCACCGGCTACCGCGTCCGCTACCGCCGCGCCGACAAATCCGACTGGACCGACCACCGCGACGTCCCCGCCGCGACCACGACGCTGGTCCTGAAGAACATCAACATCGACGACACCTTCGTCGGCGTCTCCGCGCTCGCCGCCGGCGGCGCGGAAAGCGTCGTCACTTTCGCCGGCGCCGCGCCAAGGCGGTAAGGCGGTAAGGCGGGCGAACTCAGACGCCGGTCACCCGGTCACACTGAACCCCACCCCGTTCGGTTCGAGCTTGTCGAGAACGGGGGCAGTTCTCGACAAGCTCGAACCGAACGGGATTGCGGGACGGGATCACCCGAGATCAAAACGCAATCGAGGCGCACTGCCGCCCAACTAGCTCTGGCGGGTCAGAACACCCCCAGCCCGTCCATCCCGAGCGAAGTCGAGGGACCCTTCGAGCGAAGTCGAGAAGCCAACCTAACCTACGAGCTAAGGCCTTCGCCCGGGCGCAAGCAGCAGAGGCGCACGCACAGACTGCGTAGGCTAGACCTGCCCCCCCCCCACAACCCGTTCGGTTCGAGCCTGTCGAGAACGCCGCGCAACGCCCGCCGCAATCTTATACCACGCCGTAGGCACGCGCCGCGCAACGGCACACAGACTACACCCCCACCAATCCCGTTCGTGCTGAGGAGAGCCCGAGTAGCGCCCCTCGGCGCGTATCGAGGGGCTCGTATCGAAGCATGGCGCACAGCCCCTTCGATACGGGTCTTCGACAGGTTCAGCCCCTACTCAGGGCAAACGAATCTGGTCGGAAAGACAAGGCTCAGAACGGAACGTCATCATCCAGATCGCTGTCGAACGCGCTCGACGTGCGCGATCCGCCCCCGGACGAGGACCCGCCCCGCGCACCGCCGCCGGAGCCGCCGTTCCCGCCGTCGTTATAGCCGCCACCACCAGCGCCCCACTCGTCGCCGCCGCCGGAACCGCCGCGCGCACCGCCGCCGCCGCCAGCCCCGCCTTCACCGCGGCCGTCGAGCATCACCAGCTGCCCGTCGAAGCCCTGCAGCACGATCTCGGTCGAATAGCGGTCGTTGCCCTGCGGGTCCTGCCACTTCCGGGTCGCCAGCTTGCCCTCGATATAGACCTTGCTGCCCTTGCGCAGATATTGCTCCGCCACGCGGCCCAGCGGTTCGGAGAAGATCGCCACCGAATGCCATTCGGTCTTCTCCTTGCGCTCGCCGGTATTCTTGTCCTTCCACGTGTCGGACGTGGCGATGCGCAGGTTGACGACCTTGCCGCCGTTCTGGAAACTCTTCGACGTCGGGTCCGCACCCAGATTGCCGACGATGATGACCTTGTTGACGCCTGCCATGCGACCCGCTCCTATAATCCGAGCGCGGTGGCTAACCAGAAAGTAGCCCCTGCCGCAAGGTACGCCAGTACGAACAGATAGGCCAAGCTGAACAGCGGCCAGCGCCAGCTGTTCGTCTCCCGCTTGATCACCGCGATCGTCGACAGGCATTGCGGCGCGAACACGAACCACATGAGGAACGCCAGCGCGGTCGGCAGCGACCACCGCCCGCGCAGCCGCCCGACCAGCGACCGCTCGGTCTGCACCTCGTCCCCGCCCTCGATCGCATACACCGTCGCCAGCGCGGACACCGCGACCTCGCGCGCCGCCATCGCCGGGATGATCGCCAGCGCGATTTCGTGGTTGAACCCGATCGGCCGGACGATCGTCTCCAGCCCGCTCGCGATCCGCCCCGCCGCGGAATAGCGCACCTGATCGCGCCCGGTCGGCGACTGCGGAAAGGTCAGCAGCGCCCACAGCAGCACGGTCGCCAGCAAAATCAGCGTGCCCGCGCGGTGCAGGAAGATCCACGCACGCTGCATCAGCCCGATCGCCACGTCGCGGAACACCGGCATCTGGTACCGCGGCATCTCCATCATGAACCCGGCGCTCTCACCCTTCGCGATCGTCCGGCGGATCACGAACGCCGCGACCATCGCCGCGACGATCCCCGTCATGTACAGCCCGAACAGCACCAGCCCCTGCAATCCGACGCCAAGCCCCACCTCACGCGCCGGGATGAACGCCCCAATGATCACCGCATAGACCGGCAACCTGGCGGAACAGGTCATCAGCGGCGCGATCAGGATCGTCGTCAGCCGGTCCTTCGGATCGTCGATCGTCCGCGTCGCCATGATGCCCGGAATCGCGCAGGCGAACGACGACAGCAGCGGGATGAACGCCCGCCCGGACAGGCCCACGCCCGCCATCAGCCGGTCCATCAGGAACGCCGCGCGCACCATGTAGCCGGAGGCTTCCAGCAGCAGGATGAACAGGAACAGGATCAGGATCAGCGGCAGGAACACCAGCACCGATCCGATACCCGCAATCACGCCGTCCACCAGCAGCGACCGCAAGATCCCGGCCGGCAGCACGCCGTTCACCGCGTCTTGCGCCCACGCGAACCCGGCCTCGATCCACCCGACCGGCGCCTCGGACCAAGAGAACACCGCCTGGAACATCACGAACAGGATCACCGCCAGCACGATCGGACCGCTGACCGGGTGCAGCGCCACCGCGTCCAGCCGGTGCGTCCAGCGCCGCTCCAGGCTCTCCTCCTGCGTCGCCGCCACCGCGATCGCGCGTGCCCGGCGTTGCAGCGTGACGATGTCGTGTTCCGGCGGCGCGCCCGCACGCACCGTCCGCGTTCCGTCGCCGACCACGGTGGCCAGCGCGGTCTTGAGTTCATCCATCCCCAGCCGCCGCACCGCGACCGTCTCGACCACCGGCACGCCCAGCGCCTTGGACAGCGCGGCGACATCGATCGTCAGCCCGTCACGCTTCGCCATGTCGATCATGTTGAGCGCGATCACGACCGGCAGGCCGAGCGCGATCAGCTGCAACGCGAAGCGCAGGTGATTGTCGAGATTCGTCGCGTCCAGCACCACGACCAGCGCGGACGGCAGCCGCTCGCCCTCCTGTCGCCCGACCACCACGTCGCGCGTCACCTGCTCGTCGGGGCTTGCAGGGTCCAGGCTGTAGGTGCCGGGCAGGTCGACCAGCTCGATCGGGCGACCGTCGGGCAATGCCATCCGCCCGGATTTCCGCTCCACGGTCACGCCGGGATAATTGCCCACCTTCTGGCGGGCCCCGGTCAGCGCGTTGAACAGCGCGCTCTTGCCGGCATTGGGGTTCCCGACGAGCGCGACCAGCGGTGCTGAATTCACTCCGCCGCCATCGGAAACGGCTCGACCGACACGGCGGCCGCCGTCTTGCGGCGCAGCGCGATCGTCATGCGGCCGACGCGGCAGGCGATCGGGTCCATCCCCATCGGCCCGCGGTGCAGCGTTTCGACTCGCACCCCTTCGTCGAAGCCCAGTTCGCGCATCCGCCGGGCCTCGCTCGCCTTGAGCGCGGTCCAGTCGATCACGCGAATGAGCGCGGCTTCGCGCGGGGGCAGGTCGTTCAGGCGCATAACGTCCATTCACATATTTGCTTGCGAATGATTATCATTATTCCAGTACGAACGCCAGCCCCGATCCGTTCCGCCCGGCGCAACCTGCCCGGTTCAGGATGCAGGATAACGCAACCGGCCGAGGAACCGCACCGGGCTGAACATCCGGTCCGGATCGGGCTTCAACTGCGCCTTCAGCTTCTCGAACCGCATCACGCCGGCGATCCGCCGGTCGAGGAAGGCGCGCGTGTCGGCGAAATTATCGGTCTGGTCGTCGACGAACACCAGCAACGTCGCGGCATAGACCCCGGCCAGCGTCAGCCGCTTGGTGTAGAAGGACAGATCGACCGCCGTATCGCCGGCCAGCCGCCACATCCCGTCCGCCGCGCGCCACCCCAGCCGCGCCGCGCGGGGCGCATTCTGCGGCATGGCCAAAATCGCCAGCGCACGCCGCAACGCCTCGCGGTGGATCTCCATCGTGTCCAGCCGCGCCGCGATCAGCCGGGTGATCCGGTCACGCACCTTCCGTGCGCGCAGCATCGGTGCCGGCGCGCGCACCGGCATCTCGGCGTCGATCGACACGAACCACGCGTCGATCATGTCGATCGCCCCGCCTGGGAACGCCAGCCGCGCGCGGTCCGCCGGCACGCCCAGCTCGTCCGCTGCCTGCGCCAGCGCCGCCTCGCCCCAGCCGTCGAACGCCGCATGCATCGGCAGCACGGGCGCCAGCGCCTCGCGCAGCTCGTCCAGCGTCATCTCGCTTGGCGCGATCGGGGCCGGCTCGCCTGCCGGATTTGCGGTGCTGTCGGTCATGTCCGTAACATAGCGCCGACCCCCGCCGACACCAAGCGATCCCGCCGATTTCGCGCGTCCCGGACCGCACTTCTTTCCGGTGGGATAGCTTTTCTCACCCTGCAACCCTGACGATGGCCGCCCCGCGCCCCTATCTTGCACTGCAACATGAACTGACACGAAGGACCCCATCCATGCCCACCCTGTTCGACCCGATCCAGCTCGGCGACATCACCGCCCCGAATCGAATTCTGATGGCCCCGCTCACCCGCGGCCGCTCCACGCGCGACCATGTCCCCGTCGACATGATGGTCGACTATTACACGCAGCGTGCGACCGCCGGCCTGATCATCACCGAAGCGACCGGCATCAGCCAGGAAGGGCTCGGCTGGCCCTACGCGCCCGGCATCTGGAACGACGAACAGGTCGCCGCATGGAAGCCCGTCACCGACTCCGTCCACGCCGCCGGCGGCCGCATCGTGATGCAGCTCTGGCACATGGGCCGCCAGGTCCACAGCTCGGTCATCAAGACGCAGCCCGTGTCGTCCTCCGCCACCGCGACCGCCGGCCAGGCGCACACCTATGAGGGCAAGCAGGATTTCGAGGTCGCGCGCCCGCTCGAACTCGACGAAATCCCGCGCCTGCTGAACGATTACGAACTGGCGACGCGCAACGCGCTGGCCGCCGGGTTCGACGGGGTCCAGATCCACGCCGCGAACGGCTACCTGATCGACCAGTTCCTGCGCGACAACGCGAACTTCCGCACCGACAATTACGGCGGCAGCGTCGAAAACCGCATCCGCCTGCTCCGCGAAGTGACCGAGCGCGTCATCTCTGTCGCCGGCGCCGGCCGCACCAGCGTCCGCCTGTCGCCCAACGGCGATTCGCAGGGCGTCGATGACAGCAACCCGACCGAACTGTTCCTGCCGGCCGCCAAGATGCTGTCCGACCTCGGCATCGGCTTCCTAGAACTGCGCGAACCCGGCCCCGACGGCACGTTCGGCAACACCGACGTGCCCAAGCTGTCGCCCGAAATCCGCAAGGTCTTCACCGGTCCGCTGATCGTCAATTCGGACTATGACAGCGCGGACAAGGCGCAGGCCGAACTCGACACCGGCATCGCCGACGGGATCAGCTTCGGTCGCCCGTTCATCGGCAACCCGGACCTCGTCACCCGCCTCCAGACGGGCGCGCCGCTCGCCAAGGACGACGCCAAGACCTGGTACAGCCAGGGCCCCGAGGGCTATATCGACTACCCGGCGTTGGAAACTGCCGCCGCCTGATCGGCCAACCGCGGCCCTGCCTCATTGATCGAGGCAGGGCCGCAGACCGTTACCGCACCAGGATCTCGCCCTTCATGTTCGTCGTCGCATCGCGCAGGTTGGTGCTCCGAAACCGGTAAACCGCATTGGGCGTATCGGGCGCGCGGAAGTGCACGGTGGCACTCCGCCCCGCCATCACATCCACCCGATTGTTGCGGACCAGCACCGCGTCGCGCGGCGTGACGCGCGCGAGACGGAAAAACTCCGGTGCCGAGAAATTATGCCGCCGGTCCGATCGGTTACGGATGGTCAGCGCATAGGACGCGCCCCGCCGCAACGTGATCCGCGCCGGCGTGAACCGCTCATTGTTGACGCCGACCGTGATCGGCACCGCGCGCCGCACGGGCGCCGCCGCCGTCGCGCCGGTCGCGACCGCGACCAGCCCCAGCATGAAACCAATCGATTTCATCAATACTCTCCTTTTAAATGAAGCGGGACAGGCCCGGCCAGACCGGCGGCTTCAGTCCGCAAACCGCTCGCGCAGCGCCAGCATCGCCAATGCCGCCTTCGCAGCCTCGCCGCCCTTGTCCTTCTCGGTGGGCCGCGCGCGCACCCAGGCCTGCTGCTCGTCCTCGACGGTCAGGATGCCGTTGCCGATCGCGACCCCCGCCAGCGTCAGGTCCATCAGCCCGCGCGCGCTCTCGTTCGACACGACCTCGAAATGATATGTCTCGCCGCGGATGATGACGCCCAGCGCCACGAACCCGTCGTACCGGTCGGTCTCCGCCGCCAGCGCGATCGCCCCCGGCACCTCCAGCGCGCCCGGCACCGTCACCGTCTCGTGCGTATGGCCCGCCGCCTCGATCGCCGCCTGCGCACCCGCGATCAGGCTGTCGTTCAACGCATCGTAGAACCGTGCTTCCACAATCAGGATATGGGCCATCGTCATTCTTCCTCGAAAACTGCAAACCGGACGAACTCAAGCCTTGGCCAGGCTCCGCAACGCCTCCATCCGCCCCAGATAGCGCGCCAGCACGTCGATCTCGACATGCACCTTGTGCCCCGCCTCCAGCAGCCCCAGCGTCGTGACCGATCCGGTGTGCGGAATGATGTTCAGCCCGATCACCGGCCCGTCCGCGCGGTCCTCCACGCTGTTGATGGTCAGCGACACGCCGTCGATCGTGACCGACCCCTTGCCCGCCACATAAGGCGCGATCGCGACCGGCAGCAGGATCTCGTAGCGATGCGAATCGCCCTCCGGCACCTTCGACAGGATCGTGCCGACCCCGTCGACATGGCCGGTCACGATATGCCCGCCCAGCTCGTCGCCGACCTTCAGCGCGCGTTCCAGGTTCAGCGCCTGCCCCTCGTTCCACACCGGCGCGGTCCGCGACACGCTCTCGGCCGACAGGTCGACCGCGAACCAGTCCGCGCCCTTCTCGACCACCGTCAGGCACACGCCCGCGCACGCGATCGACGCGCCCAGGTCCACGCCGCCCATGTCGTACCCGCATGCGATGCGCAGCCGCGTGTCGCCGCGCGCCTCGACCGCGGTGATTTTCCCGATGTCCGTAATGATGCCGGTGAACATGAAAGCCCCTAAATCCTCAAGCGCGCTCGTAGACTTCGAGCCGGTCGCTGCCAAGCATCCGCGCGTCGGCCAACCGCCACCGCCCATGCGCCTCATCCAACGCGCCGAGCCCGATATCGCCCAGTGCGGCCTGCCCATCCCCGATCAGGATCGGCGCGCGGTACAACAGCAACCGATCGACCAGCCCCGCGCGCAGAAAGGCCGCCGCCGCCCCCGCCCCGCCTTCGACCAGTAAAGTGTCCACCCCACTCAGCCCGGCCACCGCCTCGGGCGCAGCCACCCGCTCCCACCCCGCCTGCACAGCGCCGCGGGTCAGCACCGCCCGCCGCGGCGACCGGTCCGCCAGCCCGTCGATTCGCACGTCCAGCCGCGGCGCATCGATCCGCATCGTACCGCCGCCGACCAGGATCATGTCGCACCGCGCCCGTTCCAGATGCGCATGGGCACGCGAACGATCCCCCGTGATCCAGCGGCTGCTCCCGTCCGCCAGCGCGATCCGCCCGTCCAGCGAAGTCGCCAGCTTCAGCGTCACCTGCGGCCGCCCGTCACGCTGCCGCATCAGGAACCCGGCGAGCGACGCCGCCGCCCCCGCCGCCCCGCACCCGACATCCACCGCGATTCCGGCCTCCCGCAACCGCGCGATCCCGCGCCCCGCCGTCCGCTCATCCGGATCGACCAGCGCCACCACGACCCGCGCCGGCCCCGCCGCGACCAGCAGATCGGCACAGGCCGGCCCCCGCGCACTCTCATGCGCGCACGGCTCCAAAGTCACGAACACTGTCGCACCGGCCACCGAACCCGCCTGCGCCAAGGCCACCGCCTCGGCATGCGGCCGCCCGCCCGGCTGCGTCCAGCCGCGACCGATCACGCGCCCGTCGCGTACAATGACACATCCTACCGCCGGGTTCGGCGCAGTCATCCCGCGGCCACGCTCGCCGATCGCGACCGCCGCCGCCATCCAGCGCGCGTCATCGCCGGCCTGTGCGATCACATCCCCAACTGGCGTTCGACCGTCTGGAACTGGCGCTGGCGTTCCTTCACGCGCGCCACGCGCGCCGCCTCGTCCACCTTCTGCTGCGCAATGATCTCGGCGTCGCTGCGGTCCGCGGACCAGCTCGGGATGAAGGTCATCTCCGGCTCGGGCCGCTCCATATAACTGTCGTGCAGGAACCCCGCGACGATCAGCATTGGCATCAGGATCGAGATAATCGCGATCGGCGTGCGATGATCGCGGTCGCCGGTCGTGATGAACGCCTTCATATCCGCAATCACGCGGCGCGGCGAACTGGGACGAGGAAAGACTGCCATGCGCTCAAGATAGGCGCACTCCCCGCCCGGCACCAGCCCGGAGCAATCAAGCGCCCCGCACCCCAACCGTACCCCCGCGGACGCGGGGGTCCAGCTATGACCCAAACACCAACCTCACTTCATCACGCCAAACCTGGATCCCCGCATCCGCGGGGATACGCCCGGTTACGTGTAATCACCCAGCAGCAGCCCGCAACCGAGCCACCGCCCGCTCCCGCCCGATCATCGGCAACAACGCCGCCATATCCGGCCCCGAATCCTGCCCCGTCAACGCCAGCCGCAACGGATGGAACAACGCCCGCCCCTTAACCCCCGTCGCCGCCTTCAGCGCCGCGGTCAGCGCGTGCCAAGGATCAACATCCCAATCGATCCCCTCGGCAGTCTCCGCCGACGCCGCCAGGAATGCACGATCCCCCTCGGCCACCACCGCGATCTCCCCCGAAATCACCGTCCACCACACCCCCGCATCGGCGACAGTCCCCAAATTCCCACGCACCGCATCCCACGCCGCCGCCGTCATTCCCGCCGGCAGCCGATCAACCACTGCCACAAACGGCAGCTGGTGGACGATCCGCGCATTCACCGCCGCCAGCTCGTCGAAATCGAACCGCGCCGGCGCCCGCCCGAACCGCCCGAAATCGAGCGTCTCGGCCAGCACCGCCGGATCCACGATCGGCTCTACGGCCAAGCTCGTCCCGATCCGCGCGAGCAACGCCGCCACCGCCGCCGGCTCGATCCCCGCCTCGCGAAACGCATCGCAGCCGAGCGACCCGAGCCGCTTCGACAGCTTCCCCTCGTCCCCGGTCAGCAGCGCGACATGCGCGAGCGCCGGCGGCACCGCCCCCAGCGCGGCGAATATCTGCACCTGCATGCCCGTATTGGTCACATGATCCTCGCCCCGCACGACATGCGTCACGCCCATGTCGATATCGTCGACCGCCGACGGCATCATGTACAGCCAGCTCCCGTCCGCCCGCCGGATCACAGGGTCGGACAGCAGCGCCGGATCGAGCGACTGCGGCCCCCGCACCAGATCGTCCCACATGATCGGCGCATCATGATCCAGCCGGAACCGCCAATGCGGTCGCACACCCTCTGCCTCCAACCGTGCCCGGTCCTCATCACTCAGCGCTAACGCGGCACGGTCGTAGATCGGCGGCAACCGCCGCGACGCGAGCACCTTGCGCTTCAGGTCCAGCTCCTGCGCCGTCTCGTAGGCCGGATACACCCGCCCCGCCGCGCGCAACCGCTCGAACGCCGCTTCGTACAGCGCATCGCGGTCCGACTGCCGCACCATCGCCTCCGGCCGCATCCCCAGCCAGTCGAGGTCCGCCACGATCGACTCGGCAAACGCAGCTGTCGATCGCTCCGCATCGGTATCGTCCATCCGCAGCAGGAATCGCCCGCCATGCCGCAGCGCGAACAGCCAGTTCAGCAAAGCCGTGCGGATATTGCCGACATGCAGAGTCCCGGTCGGCGACGGCGCGAACCGCGTGACCACCTGTTCCGCGGCACTCATGCCGAACGAAACGCGTTGGTGATCGGATAGCGCCGGTCACGCCCGAAATTCCGCCGACCCAGCTTCACCCCCGGCGGGGCCTGCCGCCGCTTATATTCCGCGACGTACAACAACCGCTCGATCCGCACGACCGTCTCGCGCTCATACCCGCGCTCGACCAGCTCGGCGACGGACAGCTCCTCCTCCACCAGCCCGTGCAGGATCGGGTCGAGCACGTCGTAGGGCGGCAACGAATCGCTGTCCTTCTGATCCTCGCGCAACTCCGCCGACGGCGGCTTGTCGATCACGCTGTCCGGCATCACCGGCCCGCGCGGCCCCAGCCCGAACCGCGGCGCGTTCGCGTTCCGCCAGCGCGACAGCTCGAACACCAAAGTCTTGTACGCATCCTTCAACACCGAATAGCCGCCCGCCATGTCGCCGTAGATCGTCGCATAGCCCACCGACATCTCGCTCTTGTTCCCCGTCGTCAGCAGCATCGGCCCGAACTTGTTGCTGATCGCCATCAGCGTCAGGCCGCGGATCCGCGACTGAATATTCTCCTCCGCCAGGTCCGGCGCACGCCCGTCGAACACGCCGGCCAGCATCCCGTCGAACGCCGTCATCGCCGCCGCGATCGGGATGGTATCGAGCCGACACCCGAGCATCCGCGCGCATTCCGCCGCGTCGGACAGGCTCTCGTCGCCCGTAAAGCGCGATGGCATCATCACGCACCACACCCGCTCCGCGCCCAGCGCATCGACCGCCACCGCCGCCGACAACGCGCTGTCGATCCCGCCCGACAGGCCGAGCACGACCCCCGGAAAGCGGTTCGCCTCGACATAGTCGCGCAGCCCCACGACCATCGCATGATAGGCATCCGCCGGCGCCGGATCGCATGGATGGACCTTCCCCGGCCGGCACACCCAGCCGCCGCCATCGGTGCGGTCCCACAGCGTCTCGACCACCGCCGCATCCCATTCGGGCAACTGGTGCGCGACCCGCCCATCGCCGTTCAGCACGAACGACGCACCGTCGAACACCAGTTCGTCCTGCCCGCCCACGCGGTTCAGGAACACCAGCGGCAACCCCGTCTCGCGCACCCGCACCGCCGCGATCCCGTCGCGGCGCAGGTCGTCCTTCTCCACCTCGAACGGGCTGCCATGCGGCGCGATCACGATCTCCGCGCCCGCCGCCTTCAAATGCCCGCACACCGTCGGGAACCAGATATCCTCGCACACCGGCAGGCCGATCCGCATCCCCCGCAGATCGATCGGCTCCGGCAACGGCCCGGCCGCGAACACGCGCTTCTCGTCGAACGTCCCGTAATTGGGCAGCTCATGCTTCTCGCGCACCGCGACCACGCGGCCCTCGTCCAGCACCGCGACGACGTTATAGAGCAGCCCGTCGCGCACCCGGATCGTGCCGACCAGCATCGCCGGCCCGCCGTCCGCCGTCGCCGCCGCCATCCGCTCCAGCTCGACGGCCGCACGCGCCTGCACCGCAGGCTTCAGCACCAAGTCCTCGGGCGGATAACCGATCAGTTGCAATTCGGGGAACAGGATCAGGTCGGCGTGGCGGTAGTCCGCGCGCACCGCCAGCATGCGGTCGGCATTGCCGGCCAGGTCGCCCACCGTCTGCGGCAGCTGGGCAAGGACGATTTTACGCGTTTCGGTCATGTCGCGTACCTAGGGCGGCGGACCATGCGGAGCAATGCGCGGGACCATTCCCAACGCCCAATGCGTTAACAAGGCTCGCATGATCGCGCCCCCGCGGTTATGGCGGCCGCGTAACGAGCGGGGATGACGCGATGAAACTGCTGACCGGCAATGCCAATATCGGGCTGGCCACGGCGATCGCCGGCTATCTCGACCTCGAACTGACGCAGGCCAGCGTCCGCCGCTTCGCCGACGAGGAGGTCTTCGTCGAGATCCACGAGAATGTCCGTGGCGAGGATGTGTTCGTGATCCAGTCGACCGGCTTTCCCGCCAACGACAACCTCATGGAACTGCTGATCTGCATCGACGCGCTGAAACGCTCGTCGGCGCGGCGCATCACCGCCGTCGTTCCCTATTTCGGCTATGCCCGGCAGGACCGCAAACCCGGCCCCCGCACCCCGATCTCGGCAAAGCTCGTCGCCAACCTCATCACCGTCGCGGGTGCGGACCGCGTGCTGTCGGTCGATCTCCACGCCGGGCAGATCCAGGGGTTCTTCGATATCCCGACCGACAATCTCTACGCCGCCCCCGTCATGTCGGCGGACATCAAGGCGCGCTTCGCCGGCCGCAACATCATCGTCGTGTCGCCCGACGTCGGCGGTGTGGTCCGCGCCCGCTCGCTGTCCAAACGGCTCGACAACGCCCCGCTGGCGATCGTCGACAAGCGCCGCGAACGACCGGGCGAAAGCGAGGTCATGAACATCATCGGCGACGTCGCCGGCCGCTTCTGCATCCTGGTCGACGATATCGTCGATTCGGCCGGCACGCTCTGCAACGCCGCCGCCGCGCTGCGCGCCGCGGATGCCGAGGATGTCGTCGCCTATGTCAGCCACGGCGTGTTGTCCGGCGGTGCCGTCGCCCGCGTCGACGGATCGACGCTCAGCGAACTGGTCATCACCGATTCGATCATGCCGCCCGACGCGGTCGCCGGCTCGGCAAAGATCCGCCTCCTCACCATCGCCCCGCTGCTCGGCGAAGCGATCAAGCGCATCGCCGACGAAAGCTCGGTCTCCAGCCTCTTCGACTGAGACGAATCTATCCGTAACGGGCGCTCACCCCCTAACCCGTCCATCCCGAGCGAAGTCGAGGGACCCGTCGAGCGAAGCCGAGACGGCCAACAGCACCCCTCGCCCGAACCCGGTCGGGGGGCTCAGTAAACCGTAAAGATCCGCTCCACGATCCCGACGGCCGCGCGCGACGCCATCATCCGGCCCGCCCCGTCCCAGCTCGGCAACGACACGACCTCCATCGTCAGCAGCAGGAACGCGCCCCCGGCCAGCGCCAGCACCCCCGCCGCCACACCGACCACCACGCCGGTCACGTTCCGCGGAGCCACGCGCTCGTCCCGCGCCGCGATCTGCGCCTGCAAAGCGCGCACTTCGTCGTACAGCCGCCCGATCTCGTCGGGCGTGTCGCTCGTCTCGCTACCTGGCATCCAACCGGTCCCCCGCCGTCATTAACCGAATGCTATCATGCCTTTCGCCGCCGCGCGACGGGTGTCGGACGGTTGCGTAACGTCGCCGATATCGCGATGACGGCGCCCATGACCGACGCCGATATCCGCCTCGCCCACCTGCTCGCCGACGCCGCGGGTGCCGCGATCCGCCCCTTCTTCCGCGCGCGGTTCGACATCGAGACGAAGCCCGACGCCTCCCCCGTGACGCAGGCCGACCAGGCCGCCGAACGCGCGATCCGCGCCGTCCTCGCCGAACATGTTCCCACCGACGGTATCATCGGGGAGGAATATGGCCGCGTACGCGAGGATACCGACCGCGTCTGGGTGCTCGATCCGATCGACGGCACCCGCGCCTTCATCGCCGGCCGGCCGATCTTCGGCACGCTGATCGCGCTGCTCGAACACGGCCGCCCCGTGCTTGGCGTGATCGACCAACCAATCTCGGGCGAACGCTGGGTCGGCGCGCACGGCCGCCCTACCACGCTGAACGACGTCCCCGTCACGACGCGCGCCTGCCCCGCGATCGCCAATGCGTTGCTCGCCACCACCTCGCCCTGGCTGTTCGACGGCCCCGGCGGCGCGGCGTTCGACCGGGTCCGCGCCGCGGTTCGCGACACCGCACTCGGCGGCGACTGCTACAACTACGCGCTCCTCGCCGCCGGGCACGGCGACATCATCGTCGAACAGGGCCTGCAACTCTACGACTTCGCCGCCCTCGTGCCGGTGGTCGAGGGCGCCGGTGGCGTCATGCGCGACTGGTCCGGCAACCCGCTCGACGCCAACAGCAACGGCCAGGTCATCGCCGTCGGCGACCCCGCCCTCCTCGACCCGGTCCTGGCTCTCATAAACAACGCCTGACCGTTCCCCGGCGGAAGCCGGGGCCTAGACGCAACCGCTTCACCTAGGCCCCGGCCTCCGCCGGGGAACAACCTCAGAAGATCCCCAGAAACTTCTTCCGCTTGCCACCCTCTTCGGACTTCGCCTCAGCCTTCGTCCCCTTGCCGACATCCGTCCGCGCCTCGCCCTTCACCGTGCGCTGCGCCGTCGCCCGCGCACCTGCCAGCACCGGCCCGCACGCGGTCGTCTTCGCGTCACCGACATCGACGAACGCGACCACCGCCGCCACCGGTGCCGCGACCAGCGCCAGACCCAGCGAAGCACCCGCCCGCGCCAGCAGTTCCGGGCTGATCACCTTGTAGCCCGGCGCCGCGAAATGGCCGTTGATCCCGATCGGCGACTGCCCCGCGAACATGCTGAACTTCTTGCTGTCCGCGCGGAACGCCAGGTCGATCGACTCGTCCTTGAAACTGAACCCGCCGCGGCCCAGCATCACGTTCTTGCGCGTGTCGATCAGGATCGGGTCGGCCGTCGCGATCCCGTCGCGCACCGTGAACCCGATTAGCCCGCAGTTGATCTGCACCGGTTCCTTCAGCTTCCCCTGGAACATCTTCTGCGCGAACGTGCCGAGGTCCAGCTCCGCCAGCTGGATGTTGCGCGCCCAGAACGTGCCCTGCGGCAGGATCACCGCGATCCGCCCGTCCGACGACGCCAGCGACGCGCGCAGCGAATCACCCTCGCCCGTCATCTGCACGCGCGCCTTGATGACACCCGTCGTGCCCGACTCCGCCACCCCGAACCCGGCGAGCAGCTTGCCCATCGGCGTCGGCGACATGCGGATGTCATAACTCGTCCGCACCAGCTTGCGCCGCGCGTTCAGCCGCACGTCCGCGGTCACGAACCCGCCCGCCAGATCGAACGTCAGCGGCGACATGGTCAGCAGGCTGCGGTCCAGCACCAGGTTAAGCGTCACGTTCGACACCGGCAGGTTCGGCGCCCGCACCGCCCCCACCTTGTACCGCACCTTGGCGTCGAACAGCCCGATCGAATCGGCGCGGAGGGGGGCATCGGGCAAGAGCCGCGGCACGCTGCCCGTCTGATGCACCGCCGCCTTCACGCCGACCGTCGCCAGCGCCTCCGGCTCGTACCCGATGAACGGCCCGATATCGACGATATCGACCTTGCGCGACACGATGTCCGCATCGACCAGCAACCGGTCGTTGGGCAGCGAGATCGTCATCCGCCCGGCGAGGTCACTGACCCCGAACCCACCCTTCATCCGGGTGAAACGCCATTCCTCGCCCACCTTGGTCAGGTCGGACGTCAGCTTGTACCGCCGCGTCTCGGGCGTCACCACGCCCAACAGTTCGAACAGCCCCGCCAGGTTCGGGCCATCCGCACGCACCTTCAGGTCCGCCCCCTCCAGCACGGTCGCCCCGCGCAGCGTACCATCGACGCCCAGCTTGTCGCGCCCCGACACCGCCCGCATGGTCAGCCGGTTACGCCCGCCCGCGATCGTCTCGTTTGGCGACAGGATCGCGCCCTGCATCGTGAACGGCCGCCGCCGCAGCGTGCCGTCGCCGGTAAAACGCAAATCGTCCGCAAACTGCGTATCGCTCGCGCGCAACGTGTCGAACTTCACGTCGGTGCGCAGGAACAGCTTGGGATCGATGTAGCGCAACGTCGTGCCGGCGACATTCGCCCGCACGATCGTCGGCATCTTGAACGGCTCGCCCTTCTCGTTCGGGTCGCCCAGCGTCCAGGTGTTGCGCCGCCCGTCGGCATTCCATTCCATGTCGAGCGCACCGTCGATCAGGTTCAGCTGCTTCACCCGCTGCGTGCCCCAGATCAGCGGGAACGACGCGACCCGCATGTCGATGCGCTTCGCCTTGAACAGCTCGTCCTTGGTCGCCCATTCCGGGTTCTGGATCGTGATCTCCTCCGCCACGAACTTGATGTCGAACGGATCGAAATAGAGCTGGAAATCGCCCGCCACCGCCACGCGCCGCTCCGCGCTGCCGCCGGCATAGCGTTCGAAATACGGCTTCAGGAACCGGCCCTTGGTGACGTACAGCACCGTCCAGGCCAGTATGATCAGCCCCAGGATGCTCGCCACCACCGCCAGCACGACGGCAAGCGACAGCGTGGCGGGCTCGCGCGGGCGCCCTGTCGTGGAGGTGGAAGTCGGGGTCACGGCCGGTCGCGGTTCCGCTGCGGTGTCTGCCATTCTCGAAAAACCCTCAACGCAAACGGTCCCTGTTGCGGCTCTTGTGGCACAGGGCGGTTGCTTTTGGCGACGGTTTTCCCTAACGCCCCGCACTTCCGCGATCTGGAACGACGGTCCGGCCGATATGGGCTGCCGTGGCCGTTTACAGCTGTCGCATTTGCGAAGGAGACAGAAATGCCCAAGCTCAAGACCAAGTCGGGGGTCAAGAAGCGGTTCAAGATCACCGCAACCGGCAAGGTGAAGCACGGCGTCGCCGGCAAGCGTCACCGTTTGATCAGCCACAACTCGAAGTACATCCGCACCAACCGCGGAACCAGTGTCCTCGCCGCCGCCGATACGCCGCGCGTGAAGCTCTGGGCACCGTACGGTCTGAACTGAGGGAGTACGGATAAATGGCACGCGTCAAACGTGGTGTAACCACCAAAGCCCGCCACAAGCGGATCCTCGTTCAGGCGAAGGGCTATTATGGCCGCCGCAAGAACACCATCCGCATCGCCCGCCAGGCGGTGGAGAAGGCCGGGCAGTACGCCTACCGCGATCGCAAGGTTAAGAAGCGCACGTTCCGCGCGCTCTGGATCCAGCGCATCAACGCAGCCGTCCGCCAGGAAGGCCTGACCTACGGCGTGTTCATGCACGGCCTGAAGCTGGCTGGCGTCGAACTCGACCGCAAGGTCCTGGCCGACATCGCCATGCACGAAGCGAGCGTCTTCTCGACGATCGTCGCGCAGGCGAAGGCCGCCCTGCCGGAGGGTTCGCGCCACATGGCGTAACCCTTCGCGCTCCGGCGTGAAGACAGCAAAAAGGGCGCGGACCGGATCGGTTCGCGCCCTTTTTTATGTCAAGCGTGCCCGGACGTTCGACCGCCCCGGCTACGCTACATTCACCGATACCGGCGGCGGTCGTTCTTCTGGCGATAGATCCGCCCACTCGCGCGGTCCTGCCGGTTATCGAGCCGCTGGCGTTCGCGGTAGGTCAGCCGTCCGCCACTCGCGCGCATGCGCTGCTCTGCACCGTTGATCCGGCCCTGATTGCGCTGCAGCCGGGCCGCCTCGCGCGGCGTGATGCGGCCGCTTCGGATACCCTGGTCGATGCGGCGTTCCTGCGAATATTGCCGCCGATTGACCTGCGCGTCCGCCGGCGCGGCTGCCGCCACCGTGGTCAGGCCCAGTGCGGCCAGCATGAGAAGAATTTTCATGATGTTTCTCCCTTATGTGTCGATCAGCGCCGCGTCTGGCGATCGGTCTTCTGCGTGCGGATTCGCTGACTCAGCGCGTCGAAACGGCGATCAAGGTCGCGGCGCTCGGTCACCGACAGCCCATTCGATGCACGGTAACGCTGCTCAAGCCGGTTCAGCGTCACGAACTGCCCACGGATACGGCCCGCCTCGGCACGGGTCAGCGCACCGCTGCGGATCCCCTGGTTGATCCGCTGCTCCTGCTGCGCCTGCCGCTGATTGATTGGCCGCCAGGACTGCGCGCTGGACAGGCTCGGGGTCAGAACCGCCACGGCCGTCGCAAGTATTAGATAAGTCTTCATCACATGTCCTCCCGATTTGATGACGTGAGAAGACACCGGTCCGGGTGAACCCGCCATGACCGCGTCGTGCAGGAACCCGACAGCATTGGCCAACGCCTGCGCGAATACCTCGATGACCGTCTGTCGAACATTTGGCGGACGCACGTCAGACGCCAGGAACGCACCGCCCGTGAACGATCCCGCGATCAGTCCACCCGCCGCCCCTTGGCGACGGCCAGGCCAATGGTCAGTCCGGTGCCGACCAGGATCGTCGCGGTCAACAGGACGACACCCACCACCGGGTGCAGCGAAAAACCATAACGGGCGAGAACCAGCCCAGCGACGACCGTTCCGCAGACACTGACAAAGAACGCGACCCATCCCTTGGCGTTGACCGGCGCGGCCGATATACGTCCCGCGCTGCGTGAATAGACGAACCACGTATCGTCGCGCTCATTCTCGCGATCCAACATCCCCGACTCCGGCATGGCCTACACGTTTCCAGGCTAGCGGAGTCGCGTGAAGACGCAATCCGATCGATCGCAGGCCCGCCTCCACGGCGGACCACGCACAAGAAAAACGAGCCGGACGCTGGTGCGCCCGACCCGTCTGGATCACGATCGAAAGAACAGCATCACATGCCCGGGGGCATGCCACCACCCATGCCGCCCATGCCGCCCATACCGGGCTGCGGCGGCGCGATGCCGAGCATCTCGACGTCGAACACCAGCAGCGAGTTTGCCGGGATCACGACCTTGCCGGTCCGCGGGTCGGGCATCGCCTGCGGGCCGTAGCCGAGCTCCGGCGAAATCCAGAAGCGGTACTTCGAACCCGCGTTCATCAACTGCAGGCCTTCGCTGAACCCCGGGATCATGCGGCCGACCGGCATCGGCGTCGGGCCGCCGTGCGACTCGGACGCGTCGAACGTCGACCCATCGGCCAGCTTGCCGTCATAGGTCACGATCGCCGTGTCCTGCGCCGTGGCGCGCGGGCCGGTGCCGGGCTTGATCACCTGATACTGCAGGCCCGATGGCGTCGTCTGCACACCGGACTTCTTGGCATTGCTTGCCAGGAACTCCGAGGCCGGCTGCGCCAACGCAACCTGCGCGCGCGTGCCGACCCAGGCGAACCCGATCGCCGCGGCGAATGCCACGCCGATCCCGATCCACAGCTTGGTCAGCGAACCCTTTGCGATCGGACGCAGCGGTACGGCGGTCACTTCCGACATGGGTTCACTTTCTTCACTGGCAACAACATAAGCGACAGGGGCCTGCTACCGGGCGCCGTCACGCTCCATACGCTTGCGCTCCAGCTTGCGGGCGCGGCGGATGGCGGCGGCACGCTCGCGCGCACGCTTCTCGGACGGCTTTTCGTAATGCCGGCGCAACTTCATCTCGCGATAGACACCTTCGCGCTGCAGCTTCTTCTTGAGCGCGCGCAGCGCCTGGTCGACATTGTTATCGCGGACGATGATTTGCATGAGGTTAGTGTCTCCAAGGGAACCGGCCCGCCCCATCCCATTACGGATCGGACACACCATTTAGTCATATAGGATTCGTCGCGGAAACGGCTCCCGCGGCGATCAAGGGCACGCCCCTACCAGTCGGGTCGTCATTATTCAACCCGGGCGCTCAACCCGGACCGGCGCGCAGATCCGCGAACGTCGCGGTCGTCCCCGCCGCCCGCGCCCGCCCGATCGCCGCCAGATCGGCGTTCGCCAGCGTGGCCGCGTTCCACGTCGCCACATCGCGCAGCCCGTCCTCGATCGTCCGCCCGCGACTATGGTTCAGCGACCGCTTGGTCCCCACCACCGCGATCGGCGATTTCGCCGCGATCGTCCGCGCCAGCGCCCACCCCGCCGCAAGCGCCGAGTCGCGATCCGCCGCGACACGGTTCACCAGGCCCCAGCGCGCCGCCTCGTCCACCGCCATCTTCCGCCCGGTCAGCGCCAGTTCGCGCACGATCCCGCCGGGAATCAGGTGCGGCAGGCGTTGCAGCGTCCCCAGATCGGCGGTGATGCCGACATCCACCTCCGCCACCTGGAACCAAGCATCCGCCGCCGCCACGCGCAGGTCGCACGCGCAGGCCAGGTCCACGCCGCCGCCGATCACCCCGCCGTGCAGCACCGCGATCACCGGCTGCCGTGCGGCCTCCACCACGTCGATCGCATCCTGCAACCATGCGATGTCGCGCACCTGCCGCTCCGCGAACCGCCCCGGATCGCCCACCTCGGCAAACTGCGCCGCCGCCCAGCCCAGATCGAGCCCCGCACTGAAATGCCGTCCCTGCCCGGACAGCAGGATCGCCCGCACCCCCGAGTCGCCCGACAGCGCCCGGAACGTCGCACCCAGTTCCTCGAAGAACGCCCCATCCATCGCGTTCAGCCGATCGCCACGCGCCAGTTCGACATGCGCGACCGTCCCGTCGCGCGCCACGACGATCCGTGCGGTCCCGGTGCTTGCGGCTTCCATCGTCATCCTCCCTCGCCTATCCCCACCGGCATGACGCGTTTCACCGTGAACGGCCAGCCCATCCGCTACCTGCTCGATCCGGAGACGCCGCTGCTCTGGGCGCTGCGCGACGCGTCGAACCTGACCGGCACCAAATATGGCTGCGGCGCGGGGCTGTGCGGCGCCTGCACCGTCCATGTCGACGGCAATGCGGTGCGATCGTGCCAGGTCGCGATCGGCACGTTGGAAGGCAGCTTCGTCGCCACGATCGAGGCGCTGTCGCGCGACCGCGGCCACCCGGTGCAACAGGCCTGGATCGCGGAGGCGGTCCCGCAATGCGGCTACTGCCAGTCCGGCATGATCATGGCCGCCGCGGCACTGCTCGCGCGCAACGGCAACCCGTCCGATGGCGACATCGACGCCGCGATCACCAACATCTGCCGCTGCGGCACCTACCCCCGCATCCGCCGCGCGATCCGCGCCGCCGCCGCAGTCGCCGCCGGGCGCGTCACGCTGGAGGGCGGCCCCGCCCCCGGCATCGACCCGGCCGACGCGACGCGCGCGGTGCCGGCCATGACGGTCGCCCGCCCGCCGGAGTAACGAAGCTGTCGGATCGCTGACGAACCAGTTCAGCATCCATATTCCGGTGCCCCCCGATACGAGTCCCGACCGCGGCGCGCATGCCTGCGGTGACGGAGACATTCCATGCACAAGATGCTCACCGCATTGCTGCTCGGCGCGACGATCGCGACGCCTGTCCTGGCGCAGGACCGCGACCGCGACGACCGCCGCCCGCGCGCCGAGGACGGGCGTGACGTCCGCGCGGACCGCGGCGACTTCGACGGGCGCGAGGACCGCGGCCCCGACCGCCCGATCCGTGCCGACCCCCCCGGTCAGTTCGACCAGCCCGGCCAGCGCCCCGGCCCCGACGGCCGCTTCGCCCCCCGTGATGATCGGCGCGACCGCGGTGGCCCCGGCCGCTTCGACGACCGCCGCGATCCCCGCGACGGGCGCTTCGACGGTCAGCGCGACCCGCGCTTCGCCGGCCCGCGCGGCGACCGTTTCGACGGCGGCCCACGCGGCGGACGCCCCGGCGGCTTCGACCGGTACGACGACCGCGGCGGCTATCGCTGGCAGGGTGGGTCCGCGGCCTGGAACCGCGACTGGCGGCGCGACGACCGCTATGACTGGCAGTCCTATCGCCGCACCAACGACCGCGCCTTCCGCGCACCGCGCTATTACGGGCCGCAGGGGGCGGGCTACGGCTATCGCCGCTGGTCGGCGGGCTACCGGATCCAGCCGGCGTTCTACGGCCAGAACTACTGGATCGCGCGGCCCGAACTCTACCGGCTGCCGCCCGCGTACGGCGGCTATCGCTGGGTGCGGTACTATAACGACGTCGCGCTGATCGACATCCGCTCCGGGCTGATCGAGGACATCCTCTACGGGTTCTTCCTCTGATCCTTTCTGTTCGCTGACGACGCCATTCGCGACCTGTTCAGTTCGACTCACCTATCACCCAATCATCGGACGGATCGGGGGCCACCCCACCCGCCGAACCACACAGGAAGGACCAGCATCATGCGCAAGTTTCTGATCGCCGGCTTGATGGCACTCACGCTCGCCCCCGCAATGGCCACCGCCCAGCCGGGCGAGCTGCGCCGCGACCGCCAGGACATCCGCGAGGAGCAGCGCGAACTCCGCCAGGCACAGCGTTACGGCAATCCCCGCGATGTGCGTGAACAGCGCCGCGACGTCCGCGACGCGCGCCAGGAATATCGCGAGGATTGGCGCCAGTATCGCCAGCAGAACCGCCGCGTCTTCACCCAGGGTCGCTACGCCGGTCCGGTCCGCAACTGGCGCTACCGCCCGGTCGCGGTTGGGTATCAGTTCCAGCCGGCCTTCTACGGCCAGCGTTACGTGATCGCCGATCCGTACCGCTACCGCCTGCCGCGCGTCACCGGCGTCAACCGCTGGGTGCGCTACGGCAACGACGTCGTGCTGGTGAACACCCGCAACGGCCGCGTGGTTCAGGTCTACAACAGCTTCTTCTACTGAGGCTGACGACCACCGACCGAACGACCCGGGGGCCACGCGCTCCCGGGTCGCTTGTCGTTGGGGCGGACTGCGCGTAGCTCCGACGCAACCCTGCCGGAGTCTGCCGACACATGCGCCTGTTCGCCGCCGCCTCGATCGCCCTCGCCCTGCCGCTCGCCGCATCGGCCCAGCCGCCAGCCACGACCGCTGCGTCCACGCCCCAGGCCGCCGCGTTGCGCAAGCTGTTCAGCGACAGCGACGAGGCCATGCTCCGCCGCAACCCGATCCAGGCGCTCTTCCGCGGCGACCTCCGCTATGCCGACCAGTTCGGCGACTATATTACCGACGCCTATTACGCTGGCGAGAAAGCCGCGGCTGAACGCGACCTCGCCGCGCTGGCCCGCATCGACCGCGCGCGCCTCTCGCCCGAGGATCAGCTGTCCTACGACGTCTTCCGCTACCAGACCGAGACCACGCTCAAGGGGTTCGCCCCCGCGCTGCTCAAGGCGCAGGTCGAACGGCCGATCGACCATTTCTCCGGTTTCCAGACCTTCGTCCCCGACATCTCGTCCGGCGACGGCGCCGCGCCGTTCAAGACGGTCAAGGATTATGACGACAATCTGAAGCGCCTCGCCGGCTATATCGTCTATCTCGGCCGTGCGCAGGGCCGCATGGAACAGGGGATGGCGGACAGCATCGTCAACCCGAAACTGGTGATGCGCAACGTCGTGGCGCAACTCGACGCGCTGGTCGCGCAGGGAGTCGAGGGTTCGACCTTCTACAAACCCGTCACCAAATTCCCCGCCACCGTCTCGGCCGCCGACCGCACCCGCCTCACCGCCGCCTATGCCGCATTCATCCGCGACCGGCTCAACCCGGCGCATGTGGCGCTGCGCGACTTCATCCGCGACAAGTACCTGCCGAAAGCCCGCGACAGCGTCGGCCTCGGCGAAATGCCCGGCGGCCCCGCGCTCTACAGATATCTCGTCGCGCAAACCACGACGACCGACATGACCCCCGACGCGATCCACGCGCTAGGCCTGAGCGAGGTCGCGCGCATCCAGACCGCGATGGAAGCGGTCAAGACGCGCGTCGGCTTCAAAGGCACGCTGCCGCAATTCTTCGAACATATGCGCACCGACCCGCGCTTCGCCCCGCCGACGCGCGACGCGATCCGCGACGCGTTCCTCGCGATCGACACGCGCGTGAAGGCGTCGGTCGGCCGCGATTTCTCGACCATTCCGAAATCGCCGCTCGATATCCGCCCGGTCCCCGCCTTCAAGGAAAAGGGCGAGGCCGCCGGCTCCTACATGCAGGGCACGCCCGACGGCACGCGCCCCGGCGTCTTCTACTACAACGCCTACGACCTGCCTTCGCGCTTCACCTGGGGCTTCGAAACGCTGTTCCTGCACGAAGCGATGCCCGGCCATCATTTCCAGATCAGCCTGGCGCAGGAGAACAGCGCGCTCCCCAGTTTCCAGCGGTTCGGCGGCAACACCGCCTTCGTCGAAGGCTGGGCGCTCTACGCCGAGAGCCTCGGGCCGGAACTGGGCATGTTCACCGATCCCTACCAGCTCTACGGCCACCTCAACGACGAGATCCTGCGCGCGATGCGGCTGGTCGTCGACACCGGCCTCCATTCCAAGGGCTGGAGCCGGGACAAGGCGATCGCCTACATGCTCGACAACAGCGCGATGGGCCGCACCGACGCCACCGCCGAGGTCGAACGCTACATCGCGATCCCATCGCAGGCGACCGCCTACAAGATCGGCCAGCTCACCATCCGCCGCCTCCGCACCCGCGCCGAACAGGCGCTCGGCCCCAAATTCGACGTCCGCGCCTTCCACGCCCAGGTCCTGATGTCCGGCGCCCTCCCGATGGCGGTGCTGGAGTCCAAGATCGACCGCTGGATCGCATTGCAGAAATAGGCGCGACGACCAAAAAAACGTCATCCCGGACCTGATCCGGGATGACGCTCCCTCCCTAATCCGTTTGGTTCGAGCCTGTCGAGAACCCTGCGCAGAGTTCTCGACAGGCTCGAACCAAAACGGGGTCAGGGCATTGACGCGACCTTCTTCGATCACGCCCTAAGCTCAAACCCCTACTTCGCCACCCGCCCGAACGGCAGCAGCTGCTTGGCCAGCGCCTGCGCCGCCTTCGCATTCCCCGCCCGCACCGGGACCAAAATGGCGTTCGCACTCCGCTGGATCATGCGATCGAGCGCGGTCGGCGTAGAACCACGCGTCGCCGCTTCCGCCAGCCCGCGCGCCTTCGGATCCGCCCCGTCCAGCGTCAGCCGCAGCAGCGCCGCCAGCCCCGGGAACATCGCACGATTGCCCGCCAGCGCCACCGACCGGTCGAGCGCCGCCAGCCCGGTCGCCTTCTTCGCGCCCAACACGGTACCCGCCATGAACCCGCCCAGCGTCGTCACCGCATCGATGTTCCAGCCCGCGACCACCGCCTGCGCTTCCGGATCGCGCGGGTTGGCCGCGGCCAGCGCGTTGAACCGGTCGCGCGCCGCCACCGCATCGGCGCGGCTCTTGGTCAGCTTCGCGCGGTACCCGATCGCCATCGCCTTGGTCAGCTGCGCCTCACGGTCGCCCGGCGTGCGCGCCAGCGTCGCGTTGGCGGCAGCCTCCGCCTGCGCCACCTGCGCCAGCGCGCTCGCCTTGTCGCGCGCGCCGAAGGCTGCAGTCGTCAGGATATCGCGCGGCGTGGCGGCAGCCGCTGGCATTGCGATCAGCGCGACGGCGCATAGTCCGGTCATCTGCTTGATCATGGTCTCGTCTCCTTGTGGTCGGGCCGAAAGGATCGAACCTGACTTAGCGAACGCCCGGCCCGCACCATCGGGCCCGGTCCCACATCGCTACGCCGCGCTATCGGAACCGGGCGTGAACGGCCGCGCCAGCGCCTCGGCGATCAGCCGCCGGCTCGGCTCCACGCCGTACAGCGCGAAGAAGCTCCCCATCCGCGGCCCCTGCTCCGCCCCCAGCAAGGTCTCGTACAAAACCCTGAACCAGTCGCGCAGCGCCTCCTTCCCGTAATGCCGCTTGCCCACGTCATAGACATGGTTCTGCAACCGCACCGCCGGATCCTCGCCACCTTCGGCGTCGCCCACCTCCGCCGCCAGCAACGCATCCAGATCGCGCAGAGCCTCCGCTTCCGCCTCGGTCGGCGCCCGCCGATGGAGCGTCCCCGCCACGAAATGCGCGGCATAGGCGATCGCATAGTCGATCAACCGGTCCAGCTCCGGGTGCGTCTCCGCCGACAGCGTCGCGTCGTACCGATGCAGAAACGCCCACATCGTCTCGCGCTCCCCCACCCCCGGCAGGCTGGCGAGGTTCAGCAACAGCCCGAACGTCACCGGCAACGTCCCCGTCGGCACCGCGCCGTTGTGGATATGATGCACCGGATTGCCGAGCTTCTGCTTCAGATCCTGCGTGTGATAATTGCCGCGGAACTGCCAATAGTCGTCGATCGCCCGCGGGATCAGCCCCAGATGCAGTGACTTGGCCTTCTTCGGCTCGCGGTACGAATAGAAGGCGATGCTCTCCTCCGGCCCGTAGCTCAGCCATTCGTCGAGCCCCAGGCCGTTGCCCTTCGACTTGCTGATCTTCTCGCCGCGCTCGTCGAGGAACATCTCGTACGTCAGCCCCTCCGGCGGCCGCGCGCCCAGCACCCGCGCGATCTTCGACGCCTGCGTCACGCTGTCGGTCAGGTCCTTGCCCGACATCTCGTAATCGACGCCCAGCTCGACCCAGCGCATCGCCCAGTCGACCTTCCACTGCAACTTGGCAGCACCGCCCAGCACAGACCGCTCGATCCGCTCGCCCGCATCCTCGAACGACACGATCCCGGCCTCGGCATCGACGACCGTCACCGGCACCTGCAACACGATCCCACTCGTCGGGCTGATCGGCAGGATCGGCGAATAGGTCGCGGCCCGCTCCGCCCGCAACGTCGGCAGCATCACGCCCATGATCGCGTCATAGTTGCGCAGCACGCCGCGCAACCCCTCGTCGAACCGCCCCGATCGGTACTGCTCGGTCGACGACACGAATTCGTAATCGAACCCGAACCGGTCGAGGAAGGCGCGCAGCAGCGCGTTGTTGTGATCCGCGAACGACGCGTGGCACCCGAACGGATCGGGCACTTCCGTCAACGGCTTGCCCAGATGTTCCGCCAGCATCGCCTGGTTCGGCACATTGTCCGGCACCTTGCGCAGGCCGTCCATGTCGTCGCTGAACGCCACCAGCCGGGTCGGCCTGTCGGACAGCGCGGCGAACGCGTTGCGCACCATCGTGGTGCGCAACACCTCGTTGAACGTGCCGATATGCGGCAGGCCGGACGGGCCGTACCCCGTTTCGAACAGCACCGCGCCGGCGGGCTTGCCCTCCGGATAACGCTTCAGGATCTTGCGCGCCTCCTCGAACGGCCAGGCCTTGCTGTCCAGCGCGGCCGCGCGGAGCGTCGGATCGTTTGCCATATGTTCCCGTGTCTTCTACGTATCGAATCCGAGTCCTTAGAACATCGGGGCGCGCCGTGCGACGCCTGTCGTCCCACCGGCGACGCGAATGGCCCGGGACCGCGACGGAGATCCGATGGCGACCGAACACCCCATCCCGCAAGACCCGCAGATCCTGTCCGGCGACGATCGGAGCCTGCCCGCGCTGCCCATGAAACAGGCGCGGCGGATGGATCACAGCCCGGAACGCACGCTCTACGTCGCGCAACCGGGCCTGCGCGCGCTGCCGTCCGGCACACTGGTCATCATCGGGTTCGCCAGCCCTCAGCTGCTGTCGGTCGTCTTCCTGTTCTGGGCGATCTGGTGGCCTGCCCCCGCCACGGCCAGCGCGCTCCGCTTCGCACTGGCCAGCACCTTCCTGCTCGGCGGGCTGTCGCTTCTCGTCTTCTGGCTGCTGCTCCGCCACAACCTCGCGCTCGCCGCCGGCATCATCCGCGCACCCTTCACGCGCGTCACGGTCACCACCCGCCGCGTGCTGTGGACCGTCCCGTGGTCGCGCCATCCGGTGATGGAGATCGGCGCGCGCCGCATCGCTGGCGGCATCCTCGGCCCCACCGACAAGCGCGGCACCGGGTCCGCCGCGATGATCCTGCGCGAAAACGATCCGTCCGCCGATTTCGACGGCAACATCCACTTCGATCGGATGCCCGACGCCGCCGGCTTCGTCGCCGCGCTCGACGGTTTCCACTGACGCCGCGCTCCGGCCCCGACCTGACAGCCGGCACCCCCCACCCTATGTTGTACGGATGATCCCGCCGCCGACCTTCAGCGCGCTCCACGCGACCCATGGCGGCATCTGGATCGCGGAAGCGGACGGCCGCGTCCGCACCGTCGGCCGGGGCGAGGCGATCGCCCACGCCGCCGAAACGCCCGTCGTGCTGTTGAACGCGCCACTCGCCGCCACCCGGCTCGGCTACGGCGAACTGAGCGGCCTCGACCTGCTCGAACTCTACGCCTTCGTCCATCCCGGCCAGTTCGCGGTGCCCACCCCCGCCGGCCTCGCCCGCGCACTCGGTCTCGATCCGCCGGAAAACGAGACCGCCGCCGCCGCCTTCCTGCTCGTCGCCGCTCACGCGCTGCTCAACCAGCTCGACCGCCCCGACTGGGCAGAGCGCGAGGGGGCCTGGACCTCCGCCGCCACGCTCCAACGCCTGCGCTGGCCGTGGAGCACCGCGGTCGTCCCGCGCATCGCCCGCCCGGACAAGGCGGAGCGCTGGCTCTTCTCCCGCCTGCCCGAATGGGACGAGGGCGCGCTCCGCCCGCAACCCCGCCCGGTCGTGCTCGGCGACGTCGAAACCGTCGCCACGCTCGAACGGCTGGTCGGTGCGCAGGCCGAACCGCGCCAGGGGCAGCGCGACTATGCCGTCGCCGCCGCCCGCGCGTTCGACCCGCGCGTGATGGACGATCGCCCCCACGTCCTGCTGGCGGAGGCCGGCACCGGCATCGGCAAGACGCTCGGCTATCTGGCACCCGCAGCACTCTACGCCGCGCGCGCCGACGGTCCGGTGTGGATCAGCACCTACACCAAGACGCTGCAACGCCAGCTCGACCGCGAAACCGGCCGCATCTTCGCCGATCCCGCCGAACGCCGCGAAAAGGTCGTCGTCCGCAAGGGCCGCGAAAACTATCTCTGCCTGCTGAATCTGGAGGACGCGTTGCAGGGCGGGTTCCAGGGCCGCGCCGCGATCCTCGCGCATCTCGTCGCACGCTGGGCCGCCTACAGCCGCGACGGCGACATGGTCGGCGGCGACCTGCCCGGCTGGCTGCCCACGCTGTTCCGCAAGGCCGGATCCACCGCGCTCACCGACCGTCGCGGCGAATGCGTCTATGCCGGCTGCCCGCACTACCGGCGCTGTTTCATCGAACGCGCCGCGCGCGCCAGCGAGGGCGCGGACATCGTCATCGCCAACCACGCGCTCGTCATGATCCTGGCGCAGCGCCGCCGCGACGAGGGCCGCCCGCTCGCCCGGATCGTGTTCGACGAAGGGCATCATCTGTTCGACGCCGCCGACTCGACCTTCGCCGCCGCGCTGACGGGGCAGGAGGCGATCGAGCTGCGCCGCTGGATCATGGGCCCCGAGAAACACGCGCGCGGGCGCCGCCGCGGGCTGTCCGCGCGGCTGTCCGACGTCGGCTCCTATGACGAGGCGGGCGGTCTTGCGATCGAGGATGCGGTCCAGGCCGCCGGCGCGCTGCCCGCCGACAACTGGCTCGCCCGCATGGCCGACGGCCTGCCGCTCGGCCCGATCGAAACATTGCTCGCTCGCGTCCGCGACACCGTGTTCGCCCGCGCGCGCGCCGCCGACGCCGGCTATGGGATCGAGACGGAGGCCGCCGAACTCGACGGTCCGCTGGTCGAGGCCGCCGCCCCCGCGGTCCAGGCACTCGACGCGCTGGTCGGCCCGATGCTCCGCCTGCGCCAGCGGCTCGAGGCGGTGCTGGAGGACGGCCCCGACTGGCTCGACGCCGCCGCCCGTGCGCGGATCGAGGGCGCGATCGGCGGGCTGACGTTGCGCAGCCGGATGCTCGGCGGCTGGATCGCGCTGCTCGGGCGGCTCGGCGGGCCGGTCGATCCCGATTTCGTCGACTGGCTGGCGGTCGACCGGGTCGAGGGTCGCGAATTCGACATCGGCCTTCACCGCCACTGGCTCGATCCGTCCAAACCGCTCGCCGAAACCGTGCTGAAAGCCGCGCACGGCGTCATCGTCACCTCCGCCACGCTGCGCGGCGGGTCCGACTGGGCCACCGCCGACGCCGCGGTCGGCACCGCGCATATCTCCGTCGAACCGCGCCGTTTCGCCGTCGCCAGCCCGTTCGACTATGCCAACCGTTCCGAAGTGCTGGTCGTCACCGACGTGAAACGCGGCGACTTGGCCCAGCTCGCCGGCGCCTATGCCCGGCTGATCGAGGCGGCGGGCGGCGGCACGCTCGGCCTGTTCACCGCGGTCGCCCGGCTGAAGGTCGTGACCGCGCGCATCGCCGACCGGCTCGCCCGGGCCGGCCTGCCGCTTTACGCACAGCATGTCGATCCGATCGACACCGGCACGCTCGTCGATATCTTCCGCGACGATCCGCGCGCCTCGCTACTCGGCACCGATGCGCTCCGCGACGGCGTCGACGTCCCCGGCGAATCGCTCCGGCTGGTGGTGATGGAGGGCGTCCCCTGGCCGCGCCCCACCGTGCTGCACAGCGCGCGCCGCGCGGCCGGCGGCGGCTCCGCGCATGACGACCGCGTCGTCCGTGCGCGGCTGGCGCAGGCGTTCGGCCGGCTGATCCGCCGGGCGGACGATCGCGGGCTGTTCGTGCTCCTGTCCGCCGCGATGCCGTCGCGCCTGCTCGACGCATTCCCGCCCGGTGTCGTCGTAACGCGCCTCACGCTCGACGAAGCGGTGGCACGCGTCGCATCGCGCCTTTCCCTCGACGCGAAACCGGGGCATCAGTCCGCCACCATCGACGCGCTGGGGAGCCCATGAAGACCTTGATCCTGCTCCGCCACGCGAAATCCGGCTGGGACGACAGCGTCGCCCGCGATTTTGACCGTCCCCTGAACCCCAAGGGAAAGCGCGCCGGCCGCACCGTCGGCCAGCATATGCGCACGCAGGGCCTGCGGTTCGACGCCGCGGTCGCTTCCCCCGCGGTCCGCGTCGTCGAAACGCTGGCGCACGTCGCGGACGGCTACGGCCACGCGATCGACCCGGCCTGGGACCGCCGGATCTACCTCGCCTCGGCCTCAACGCTGCTCGACGTCGTGCAGGATGCCGACGACAGCGCCGAGTCGCTCCTGCTCGCCGGCCACAATCCGGGGCTGGAGGATCTCGTCCTGCTGCTGGTCCCCGACCGCACCGACGACGCCGAACGCGACAAGGTCGAGGAGAAATTCCCCACCGCCAGCCTCGCCGTCCTGCGCTTCGACGCCGACCACTGGTCCGACATCTCCGAAGGCAGCGGCACCCTCACCCGCTTCGTCCGCCCCCGCGACCTGGACGCGACACTGGGCCCCGACGCGTAACCAAACTCCCTCCCCCCACCGGGGGGAGGGCCGGGGTGGGGGGATTTTCTGGGTGAAACGCCAGTAGGGATCCCGCGGGAAAATCTCACCTCAAGCCAAGCCCCCCACCTAACCCTCCCCCCGGTAGAGGGGAGGGTTAAGCAGAAGCCATCAAGCCGCCAGTGGAAACCGCAGCATCCGGTCCGCCACCGGCACCAGCGCCTGCCCCGGCGCCCCCAGCGCGCGCCCGATCTCCGGATGATCCGCATCCAGCCCACCGGTCAGCGCACCGAACGCCGGCAGGATCAGCTTGTTCTCCGTCGCCACAAAACACCGCCGCGCGATCCGCCGCCCGCGCACCGTGATGCGCAGCTTGGGGTGGAAATGCCCGGACAGTTCCGGCCGTATCTCGCGCGGGTCCGCCTCGTGGCGCAGGACCAGCCCGTCGACCGTCATCTCGTCCACCACCGTCCCACCGCAATGATCGGCGATCAGCGGATCGTGGTTCCCCGTGATCCACACCCAGCGCGTCCGTTCGGTCAGGCCGCGCAGCATCGCCTGCGCCTGCGCCGGCAACCGCTCGCACCCCTGCACGTCGTGGAAACTGTCGCCCAGGCACCAGATCTCCGCCGCCCCGGTTGCCGCGACCAGTGCGGTCAGGTCGGCCAGCGTCGCGATCGAATCATAAGGCGGCAGCAGCTGCCCGAACCGCGCGAACCAGCTCGCCTTTTCGAAATGCAGGTCTGCCACCAGCAGCGCCCGGCGCGCGGGCCAGAACAACGCCCCCTGAGGCAAGGCCATCAGCTCGTGGCCACAGAACGAAAAGGGAACCATATCTCCCGGCCTATAGGTCCGCCGGGCCGGAGATCACAAGCGCAATCGGGTCGCCCAATCAGGCAGCGCTCTTCTCGCCGTCCGTCGCGGTGTCGGCCTTGGCACTCACGTCGTTCGCGACTTCGCCCGCCGCCTTGGCCAGCGCCTTGCCGCCATAGATGAAGCCGTAGACCGGATACGCCTTGATCCCGATCGACTTGATCGGCGCGTACCACACCTTCACCTGGCTCCAGTCGTTGGCCGGCGACGCATCGATCACCGTCACGTCGTTCTCGACCTGCCCGCGATGCCCGTTGATCAGCGACCAGTTGGCGTGCGTCACCTTGATGATGCGGTCGCTGACGATCTTGCTGACGGTGGCGACATGGCCGACCCGCATCGCGCCGGTCGCCTTGAACACCAGCACCGCACCCGGCTTCGGCGCCGTCCCGCGGTTATATTTGCCCGCCGCCTGGTTCCACCAGGTGAACGCGTTGCCGAACAACTTCACGCCCGAGATCATCCGCGCGAACGGGACGCACTGCCAACCGAAGCTCTTGGCCTCCGCCGCGGCCGGGGTCATCGCAAAAAAGATGAGGGCGAGGAAACCGACTGCGTTCTTGGTGGTTGTGGTCATGTCGCGTCCCGCCCCGTTGTTGACACTCGGGTATGTCGGACGATCTGATCGCGCCAGAGCGAGGCGGCGGGCCGTCCCACGCTTGCGCCGAGTTGAACGGCGAATTTACACTCATCTCAGTTTATCGCCGAGGTCCTTCGGTTCGTCGATCAGGCTCCTGCCCGACGGGATTCGCTAACCGAAAATTCGCATCTTCCGGATCGCACGGTCGTCACCCGGCGGCGCCATCCATCCCGCTCCCATGACGCATAGGACGCGGCACCGGCTCCTCAGCTGGACCCCAGGCAATATCCCCCGCTTGATCCTGCCCCTCCCCCGCGACTACGGGTTCCGGGACGAAGTCCGCCCGACATGGCGGCGAAAGGGGTGACGCGTGGACGACATCGAACAACAGAAGGCCGACTGGCTGGCGCAGATCACCGTCGCCGACGCCCCCGCGCTGGAGGCGATCCGCGTCGCCGCCCTCGGCAAGAGCGGCAGCATCACCGCGCTCTTGAAGACGATGGGTAAGCTCACCCCCGACGAACGGCTCGTCCAGGGCCCCGCCATCCACGGCCTGCGCGAGGCGGTGACCGCCGCGATCGCCGACCGCAAGGCGCTGCTCGACACCCAGGCGCTCGACGCGCGGCTCGCCACCGAACGGCTCGACCTTACGCTCCCCGTCGCGCTCCCCCCGGCCGGCTCGGTCCACCCGGTGGCGCAGGTCATGGACGAACTGGCCGAGATCTTCGCCGACCTCGGCTTCGCGGTCGCCACCGGTCCCGAGATCGAGGATGACTGGCACAACTTCACCGCGCTCAACATTCCCGAAACGCATCCCGCGCGGGCGATGCACGACACCTTCTATGTGGAACGGGTCAACGAGCAGAAGGAAGCTAGCGCCGAGCAAAGCCCGTCGTCGGTCGACGCGGACTCCGCGCCGCCGGCCGGATCCGCAAGCGCGCCCGCGGGGCCGCGCATGCTTCTCAGGACACACACCTCCCCAGTCCAGATCCGCACCATGCTCTCGCAGCAGCCGCCGATCCGCATCATCGCCCCCGGCCGCACCTACCGGTCGGACAGCGACGCCACCCACACCCCGATGTTCCATCAGGTCGAAGGGCTCGTCATCGATCGCGGCATCACGATGGGCCACCTGAAATGGACGCTCGAAACCTTCGTGAAGGCCTATTTCGAGCGTGACGACATCGTCCTGCGCCTGCGCCCGAGCTATTTCCCCTTCACCGAACCCTCGGCCGAGGTCGACGTCGGCTTCACCTGGGAAAAGGGCCGCCGCGTCATCGGCGGCGGCGGTGATGCCGCGGGCGGCGGCTGGATGGAGATCCTCGGCTCCGGCATGGTCCATCCGAAGGTCATCGCCGCCTGCGGGCTCGATCCGGCGGAGTGGCAGGGCTTCGCCTTCGGCTGCGGGATCGATCGGCTCGCCATGCTGAAATACGGTATGGACGATCTGCGCCCGTTCTTCGACGGCGACCTGCGCTGGCTCAGGCATTATGGTTTCGCGGCGCTCGACATGCCGACGCTGTCCGGGGGGATTTCGGCATGAAGTTCACATTGTCCTGGCTCAAGGACCATCTCGAAACCGACGCCACCGTCGAACAGGTTGCCGAACGGCTAACCGAAATTGGGCTGGAGGTGGAGGGGATCGACGATCCCGCCGCGCGCATCGCGCCGTTCGTCGTCGCCCGCGTCCTCACCGCCGCCCCGCATCCGCAAGCCGACAAGCTGCAGGTCCTGTCGGTCGACGCCGGCGGCCCGGAACCGCTCCAGGTCGTCTGCGGCGCGCCAAATGCGCGCGCCGGCCTGGTCGGCGTGTTCGGCGCGCCCGGTACCTATGTGCCCGGGCTCGACGTCACGCTGAAGGTCGCGGCGATCCGCGGCGTCGAATCGCGCGGCATGATGTGTTCGGCGCGCGAACTGCTGCTGTCCGACGCGCATGACGGCATCCTCGAACTGGCCGACGATGCCCCCGTCGGCGCCTCCTACGCCGACTATGCGCAGCTCAGCGACCCGGTGATCGACGTCGCGATCACGCCCAACCGCCAGGATTGCATGGGCGTCCGCGGCATCGCGCGCGATCTTGCCGCCGCCGGGCTCGGCACGCTGAGATCGCTCGTCGTCCCCACGATCAAGCCCGCCTTCCCCTGCCCCATCGCGATCCGCACGGACGATCCGGACGGCTGCCCCGCGCTCTACGGCCGCGTGGTCCGCGGCGTCGCGAACGGTGCCGCGCCCGACTGGATGGCCCGCCGCCTCACCGCGGTGGGGCAGCGCCCGATCTCTGCGCTGGTCGACATCACCAACTATGTCATGCTCGATCATGGCCGGCCGCTCCACGTCTACGATTTGGCGAAGCTCCAGGGCGGGCTCGTCGCGCGCAAGGCCGCGGCCGGCGAAACGCTGACCGCGCTCAACGGCCGCGACTATGCGCTCACCCCGGCGATGACCGTCATCGCGGACGACACGACCGTCCACGACATTGGCGGCATCATGGGCGGGATGCATTCGGGCGTCTCGGCGGACACGACCGACATCGTCGTCGAATGCGCCTTCTTCGAACCGACCACGATCGCCCGCACCGGCCAGGCGCTGGCGCTCACCAGCGACGCGCGCACCCGCTTCGAACGCGGCGTCGATCCGCAGTTCCTCGACGACGGCCTCGCCATCGCCACCGACCTGATCCGGCAGATCTGCGGCGGCGACGCGTCGGACGTGGTCCGCGCCGGCACCGCGCCCGAGGGGGTCAGCGTCATCGCGCATGATCCGACGCTCTGCCTGCGCCTCGCCGGCATGGCCGTCCCCGCCGATCGCCAGCGCCGCATCCTGACCGCGCTCGGCTTCGGCGTCGACGCCGGCTGGAACGTCCGTGTCCCCAGCTGGCGGCGCGACGTCGACGGCCCGGCCGACCTGGTCGAGGAAGTCGTGCGGATCGAAGGGCTCGCGCGGCTTGAATCGGTCCCGCTGCCGCGGATCGAGGGTGTCGCGCGCCCCACCGCCACCCCGGCACAGCTGCTCGAACGGCGCGTCCGCCGCGCCGCCGCCGCCCGCGGCCTGTCCGAAGCGGTCACCTGGAGCTTCATCGCGCAGGCCGAGGCCGACGCATTCGGCGGCGGCGCCTGGGCGCTGACCAACCCGATCAGCGAGGCGCTCAAGATCATGCGCCCCTCGCTGCTGCCCGGCCTCCTGTCCGCCGCAAAGCGCAATGCCGATCGCGGCGGCGCGACCATCCGGCTGTTCGAGGTCGGCCGCCGCTACCTGGCGGACGGCGAGCGCGCGACGCTCGGCTTCGTCCTGATGGGCGACCGCGCGCGCCGCGACTGGCGCGACGGCAAGCCCGCCGCATTCGACGCCTACGACGCGAAGGCGGAGGCGCTGGCCCTCCTCGCCGCCGCCGGCGTGCCGGTCGACCGCGTCCAGGTGATGGCCGCCGTCTCGCCGGTCTACCACCCCGGCCGCTCGGCGACGCTCCGGCTCGGCCCAAAGACGATCCTCGCGGAATTCGGCGAACTCCACCCCGCCACCGCCCGCGCCATGGGCCTCGACGGCAGTGCGGTCGCCGGCGAGATCCACCTCGACGCCGTACCCCAGAAGCGCGGCACCGGCCCCGTCCGCCCCGGCTTCGCCCCCCCCGCGCTCCAGCCCGTCCGACGCGACTTCGCCTTCGTCGTCGCGCCGACGCTGGTCGCCGACGACCTCGTCCGCGCGGTGCGCAGCGCCGACAAGACCGCCATCGTCGACGCCCGCATCTTCGACCGCTTCGTCCTCCCCGACGACAACCTGTCCGTCGCCGTCGAAGTCACGCTGCAACCGAGCGACAAGAGCTTCACGGATGCGGAGCTGACCGCGATCGCCGACAAGGTGGTCGCGGCGGCAACGAAGGTCGGCGCGCGCCTGCGCTAAGCTTCATCCAAGGGCGCAACAGGCCCCCTCTCCCCTCCGGGGAGAGGGCTGGGGAGAGGGGCAGTGGCTTGAGACGACCGAGGTCGCAAAACTCACCGCCGCAACAAAAACACCGCATGCTCCGCCAGCAAGTTCGCCTGAACCGCCGAACAGCGCCGCGATCCGGCCAGAAACCAGGCCTCCTCCACCACAATCCCCCGCGCCGCCACGAACGCCCGGAAATCGTCGATCGTCAGGTGGTGGATATCCTGCGTCTCGTACCAGCTGACCGGCAGCGCCGCCGTCACCGGCATCCGCCCGCCCCACATCAACGACCACCGCACGCGCCAGTAGGCGAAGTTCGGGAACGACACGAACGCCGTCCGCCCGATCCGCAGCAGCTCGTCCAGCACGCGGTCCGGCCGCCGCGCGGTCTGCAACGTCTGGCTCAGGATCGCATGGTCGAAACTGGCATCGGGATAGGCCGACAGGTCGGTATCGGCATCGCCCTGCACCACCGACAGCCCGCGCGCGACCGCGGCCGACACGTTCGCCCCGTCGATCTCGATTCCGCGCGCATCCACATGCTTGTGCGCGCTCAGCTCGTCCAACAAATCACCGCTACCGCATCCAACGTCGAGCACTCTGGCACGCGGGGAAATGTAGTTTGCAATAATTTCGAGGTCCGGACGAAGGGTCGGTTTGTTCAAAGGCATGACGGCACCGCACGCAAAAACCCGTCGACCACGCGGTTCAGCTCCGGCACGTCGAGCAGGAACGCGTCATGCCCGAACGGCGACGACAGCTCGACGAAACTCGCCGCCGCACCCGCCGCGTTCAGCGCATGCACGATCGCCCGGCTCTCCGACGTCGGGTAAAGCCAGTCGCTGTCGAAACTCACCAGGCAGAACCGCGTCGCCGACCCCGCAAACGCATTGGCCAGCCGCCCGCCATGCTCCTCCGCCAGATCGAAATAATCCATCGCGCGGGTGATATAGAGGTAGCTGTTGGCATCGAACCGGTCGGTAAAGCTGATCCCCTGATGTCGCAGATAGCTTTCGACCTGAAAATCGGCGTCGAACCCGAAACTCTTCGTCTCGCGCGCCTGCAACCGCCGCCCGAATTTCTCGGTCAGCCCGGCCTCGGACAGATAGGTGATGTGCGCCGCCATCCGCGCCACCGCCAGCCCGGCGGTCGGGGCCACAGCGCCTGCCCCATAATACTCGCCCTCGCGCCAGTTCGGATCGGCCATGATCGCCTGCCGCCCGACCTCGTGGAACGCGATATTCTGCGCGGAATGGCGTGCCGCGGACGCGATAACCACCGCGGACCGCACGCGATCCGGATAGGTCGCCGCCCACTCGAGCACCTGCATCCCGCCCATCGACCCGCCGACCACCGCCAGCAGCTTGGCGACACCCAGATGATCCATCAGCAACGCCTGCGCCCGCGCCATGTCGCGCAGCGTGATGACCGGAAACCGCATCGCGTAGGGGCGCCCCGTCGCCGGATCGACGCTCGCCGGCCCGGACGATCCCATGCACGACCCCAGCACATTGGCGCACACGATGAAGTGCCGCGCCGGATCGACCGGCTGCCCCGGCCCCACCATCCGCGTCCACCAGCCGGGCTTCCCCGTCCGCGGATGATCCGACGCGACATGATGATCGCCGGTCAGCGCGTGGCAGATCAGCACCGCGTTCGACCGCTCGGCGTTCAGCGTGCCATAGGTTTCGTAGGCGATATCGACCGAGGCCAGCACCGCACCCCCGTCCAACGCGAACGGCCCGGGCAGCGTCACGACGCGCGAAAGGCCGAAACGGGCATCCTCGGACATGCCTGCGCGCTAAGGGCGCCAAGGAAAGCTGTCAATCACTCCCTCCCCCCACCGGGGGGAGGGCCGGGGTGGGGGGCCGCGCTGGACACAACGCTTATGTCGCACGCTACGCCGAACGCACGCCTTCCGACCGCTCACCCAGTGAAGCCCCCCACCCAACCCTCCCCCCGATGGGGGGAGGGCTAAATTCGACAAAACCCCATCTTCGACATGACGCAGCCCCCCCAATCCGCTATCGACGCGCGCATGACAGCACCTGCTCCAAAGCCCTGGATCGACGCGATCGCGCCCTATCTGCCGGGCCGCACCACCACCGACAGCGGCGTCCGCGCGACCAAATTGTCGTCGAACGAGAACCCGTTCGGTACCGGCGCACCGGCCCGCGCCGCCTATGCCGCGGAAGCAGGGACGCTCGATCGCTACCCAGATCCCGGCGCGACGCTGCTGCGCGAAGCACTCGCCGCGAAATACGGCCTCGACCCCACACGCGTCATCTACGGCACCGGATCGGACGAGATCCTGCATCTCGCCGCGGGTGCGTTCGCCGGCGTCGGCGACGAAGTGCTTCAGGTCCGCTACGGCTTCTCGGTCTACGAAATCGCCGCCCGCCGCGTCGGCGCGACTTTGGTCGTGGCCCCGGACCGGGACTACGCCACCGACATCGACGCGCTGCTCGCCGCGGTCACGCCGAAGACCCGCGTCGTATTCGTCGCCAACCCGAACAACCCGACCGGCACCTACAGCGACCGCAGCGACATCGCCCGCCTCCACGCCGGCCTGCCCGCCGACTGCCTGCTCGTCATCGACCAGGCCTATGCCGAATATCTGGCACCGGGCGCCGACGACGGCGCGCTCGAACTCGCGCGCGGCGCACAGAACGTGCTGATCACGCGCACCTTCTCCAAGATCCACGGCCTCGCGGCCGAGCGGATCGGCTGGGGCTACGGCCCCGCCCCCGTCATCACCGCGCTCCACAAGATTCGTGCGCCGTTCAACGTCACCACCGCAGGCCAGGCCGCGGCGGTCGCGGCGCTCGGCGATGACGCGTTCGTCGATCGCAGCCGCGACCACAACGCCACCTGGCGCGCCTGGTTCGCGACCACGATGAACGCGATCGACGGCCTGCGCGCCGTGCCGAGCGAGGCGAACTTCTCGCTTATCCTGTTCGAGGGCCGGTTGACCGCGCAGGCCGCGTTCGAAGGGTTGATGGAACGCGGCTACATCGTCCGCTGGCTGCCGGGGCAGGGCCTGCCCCACGCGCTGCGCATCACGATCGGGACGGAGGAGGAGACGCGCGGGGTCGCCGCGGCGATCGCGGACATGGCCGCCGCCGCCTGATGCTCCCCTTCGCGCGCGTCACCGTCATCGGCCTCGGGCTGATCGGCTCGTCGGTCGCGCGCGCGATCCGGGCGTCGCTCCCCACGGTGCGCGTCACCGGCCATGATGCCGACCCCGCGGTCCGCGCCCGCGCCCGCGAACTCGGCTTCGCGCACGACATCACCGACCAGGCCGGCACCGCGGTGCTCGACGCCGACCTCGTCCTGCTCTGCGTCCCCGTCGGCGCGATCGGAGCGGCGGCGGCGGACATCGCCGCGGACCTGCCCGCCGACGCGATCGTCAGCGACGTCGGCGGATCGAAGGTCAGCGTCGCCGCCGCGCTCCGCGCCGCGCTACCGGATGCGATCATCGTCCCCGGCCACCCGGTCGCCGGCACCGAAAACAGCGGCCCGGATGCCGGCTTCGCGACGCTGTTCGCCGGCCGCTGGTGCATCCTGACCCCCGACGCGGACACGCCGCCGGTCGCGACGGCACGCGTCCGCGCCTTCTGGGAATCGCTCGGCGCGCAGGTCGAGGAGATGACCGCGCACCACCACGACCTTGTCCTCGCGGTGACCAGCCACGTCCCCCACCTCATCGCCTACAGCATCGTCGGCACCGCGTCGGACCTCGAACAGGTGACCGAGAGCGAAGTCATCAAATATTCCGCCGGCGGCTTCCGCGACTTCACCCGCATCGCCGCGTCCGACCCCACCATGTGGCGCGACGTGTTCTTGAACAACCGCGAGGCGGTGCTGGAGATCCTGCAACGCCTGACCGAAGACGTCACGATGCTGCAACGCGCGATCCGCTGGGGCGACGGCGACACGCTGTTCGAGCTCTTCTCCCGCACCCGCGCCATCCGCCGCGGCATCCTGGAACAGGGCCAGGACGACCCGCGCGCGGACTTCGGCCGGGCGCACTGAGACCTCGTTTGGTTCGAGCCTGTCGAGAACCCTTCGCGGCGTTCTCGACAAGCTCAAACAAACGGGTTCCTAGACTTTAGGCGAACGCCACCACCGTCGAACGCTGCTCGCCCAGCCCGGTCGCGCCCAGCCGCAGCGTATCGCCCGGTTCGAGGAAGATCTTGTGCGGCTTCTGCCCCTCGCCCACGCCCGGCGGCGTGCCGGTGATCAGCAAGTCCCCCGGGTTCAGCGTGATGAACCGGCTGACATAAGCGATGCATTGCGCGACCGAGAAGATCATCGTCGCGCTGTTGCCCGTCTGCCGCCGGATCCCGTTCACGTCGAGGAACAGGTCGAGCGCCTGCACGTCGCCCACCTCGTCCGGCGTCACCAGCCACGGGCCGGTCGGGCCGAACGTGTCGCACCCCTTGCCCTTGTCCCACTGCGTCCCGCGTTCCTTCTGGAAACCGCGTTCCGACACGTCGTTGACCAGCACATAGCCTGCGACATGCGCCAGCGCGTCAGCCTCCTCGACATAGCGGCAGGTCGTGCCGATCACGACGCCCAGCTCGACCTCCCAGTCCAGCTTCGTCGCATCGCGCGGCTTCATCACCGGGTCGTTCGGCCCGGTCAGGCAGGAGATTGCCTTGGTGAAGAAGATCGGCTCGCTCGGCACCGGCAACCCGGCCTCCGCGGCATGATCGGCATAGTTCAGCCCGACCGCCAGGAACTTGCCGATCCCCGCCACCGGCACGCCGTAGCGCGGATCGCCCTCGACCAGCGGCAGCGACGTCGGACCGATCGCCCGCAACCGCGCGATCGCGTCGGGCGTCACCGTCGCCGGCGTCACGTCCGGAATCACGCCCGACAGGTCGCGGATGCGCCCGTCCGCGTCCAGCATCCCGGGCATTTCCTGACCCACCGGGCCGTAGCGGAGCAGTTTCATGGGGAGGATCTCCAGTCTGGATTGAGGATCAGAACGCCGGGATCACGGCACCCTTGTACTTTTGCGCGATGAACGCCTTCACATCGTCGCTGCGCAGCGCGGCGATCAGCTTCACCACCCGCGGGTCGCGCGCCGCCGGGGCCAGCCCGACGAGGTAGTTGACGTACGGGCTGTCCTTGCCCTCGATCGTCAGCGCGTCGCGCGTCGGGTCGAGCTTGGCGTCGAGCGCATAGTTCGTATTGATCAGCGCCATGTCGACCTGATCCAGCACGCGCGGCAGGGTCGCCGCCTCCAGCTCGCGGAACACCAGTCCGCGCGGATTATCGACGATATCGCCGACCGTCGCCAGCGGATCGGCCGGGTTCTTCAACCGGATCAGCCCCGCCTTGGCCAGCAGCGTCAACGCCCGGCCGGTCGTGCTGCTGTCGTTCGGGATCGCGACCACCGCGCCTTTCGGCAAGGCGGCCAGCGTCTTCCACTTGCGCGAATAGGCCCCCAGCGGCTCGACATGGATCCCCGCCAGCGTCACCAGCTTGGTGCCCCGGGCTGCGTTGAACCCGTCGAGATACGGCTTGGTCTGGAAGTAATTCACCAGGATCCGCCCCTCGGCGACCTGCACGTTGGGCTGGACGTAGTCGTTGAACGTCCGCACCTCCAGCGTCACGCCCTCCTTGGCCAGCACCGGCTTCACATGCTCCAGGATCTCGGCATGCGGCACCGCCGTCGCCGCCACGACCAGCACATTCGGATCGGCCGCGGCACTACCGCCGCCACCGCCGCATGCGGTGAGGAGGGTCAGGGCAGCGAGGCCCGCGAGCAGGTTCCGTCTCAACATCATCAACTCCAAACCCGTGCCTCAAGACCCGTTGGGCGCAGGAAACTACCTCCGCACCAGCCGCCGCACCAGCCAGTCGCCCAGCATCTGGATCCCCTGCACCAGCAGCAGCAACAGCGCCACCGTCACCACCATCACGTCGGTCTGGAACCGCTGATACCCGAACCGGATCGCCAGGTCGCCGAGGCCCCCCGCGCCGACCACGCCCGCCATCGCGGTGAACGACACCAGCGCCACCGCGGTCACCGTCGCCGCCGCCACGATCCCCGGCATCGCCTCGGGCAACAGCGCGCGCCACACCAGGTCGCGCGTTGTGGCGCCCATCGCCTGCACCGCCTCCACCGTGTTGCGATCGACGCCGCGCAGCGCGGTCTCCACCAGCCGTGCGAAGAACGGCGCCGCCCCCACCACCAGCGGCGGGATCGCCCCCGCGACGCCCAGCGAGGTCCCGACCAGCAGCACCGTCGCCGGGATCATCACGATCAGCAGGATGATGAACGGCACCGACCGCAGCAGGTTGACCATCAACGCCAGCACGCCGTTGCCCAACCGGTTCGCCCAAACCTGCCCCGGCGACGTCAGGAACAGCGCGATCCCCAGCGGCAACCCGAACAGGATCGTCAGCACCAGCGACCCGCCGAGCATCGCCAGCGTATCGAGGCACGCCTGCGCGATGTCCGCCCACACGATATCCGCAAACCAGCCGCTCATGCGCTGACCCGCCCGTACCGGCCGAGCGCCGCGATCGCCGCATCCGTGTCGCCACCCGACAGGCCCAGCGTCAGCTGCCCGTAACGCTCGTCGCGCAACCGCCCGATCCGCCCGTCCAGGATCGCGAAGTCCGCCCCCGTCTCGCGAGCCACCATCGTCAGCACCGGCTGCCCGATCGTGTCGCCATGACAGGTCCAGCGCACGACCCGACCCGCGAACTCCGCAAAGTCCGCCGGACCCTGCTCGCCCGCCTCGGCCAGCAAGGCGCGCGTCTCCGCCGCCTGCGGATCGAGGAAGATATCGGCCACCGCACCCTGCTCCACCACGCGCCCGGCATGCAGCACCGCGACCCGGTCGCAAACCTGCCGCACCACGTCCATCTCATGCGTGATCAGCACGATCGTCAGCCCCAGGTCGCGGTTCAGGTCCGCGATCAGCGCCAGCACGTCGCGCGTCGTCTCGGGATCGAGCGCACTCGTCGCCTCGTCGCACAGCAGGATGTCCGGCCCGGTCGCCAGCGCGCGCGCGATTCCCACGCGCTGCTTCTGCCCACCCGACAGCTGCGCCGGATATTTCGCACCATGATCGCTCAAACCGACCCGTGCCAGCAACTCCGCCACCCGAGCGGCCCGGTCGCGCGCCGCCATCCCCGCCACCTTCAGCGGGAACGCGACATTGTCCGCCACCGTCCGCGACCCGAGCAGCCCGAACTGCTGGAAGATCATCCCCACCCGCCGCCGCAACGTGCGCAGCGCCGCATCGTCCAGCGTCGCGACGTCGGCGCCGTCGACCAGCACCTGCCCGGCGGAGGGCCGCTCCAGCCCGTTCAACATCCGGATCAGCGTCGACTTGCCCGCACCCGACCGGCCGATGATGCCGAACACTTCGCCCCGCGCCACGTCGAGCGTCACATCGTCCAGCGCCACCGCACCGCCCGCGAACCGCTTCGTCACGCCGTCGAGACGGATCATCCGCCGATCACCTGCGCCGCGAACCGCTCCATCTCCTCGGCCTGCGGGCTCATCTGAAGCAGCAGCAGGTCGAGCCCCACGCCCTCATAATCCGCGATCCGCTGCTTCAGCTGTTCCGGCGTCCCGACCAGGTTCGGCCGCAACCCGCGGTTCGACACCGCATATTCGCGCAACTTCAATTCGCGCTCCAGCTGAGTCCCCGACAGCCACTGGTCGAAATTGTCGTAGCCGGCGGGCAGGTCGCGCACCGTCGTGATCCGGTCCAGCTCACGCTGCGCTTCCGCCTCGCTGTCGCGCACGATGGCATAGGCCGCCATGCCGAAGGTCATCGGCCGGCCGTTCGCGCGCTGCTTCATGTCGACGATCTTGGGCGCCACCGCCTCCACCGGATCGCCGTGCATCACATAGGCGCTGCACTGGCCGGCGATCATCGTCTTGGCCGCATCGCTCTCGCCGCCGGCATACAATGTCGGCATCTTGGCGGGCTTCGGCGAACAGATCGCCTGGTCGGTGGTGTAGAACCGCCCGGCAAAGCTGAACCGCTCCTCGGTCCACAACCCCTTCACCACGTCCAGCCATTCCGACGTGCGCGCATAACGGTCGTCATGCGCGTCGAACTGCAGGCCATATTGCTTCGCCTCGTCCGCCCACCAGGACGACACGACGTTCAGCGACAGCCGCCCGCCCGAAATCCGGTCGACATTCGCCGCCGCCTTGGCGAACAGCGCCGGCTGGTGGAAATTCGGCCGCACCGCGACCATGATCTCCTGGGTCTTGGTCACCGCCGCGATCGCCGCCGCGGTCGACCAGGCATCGAGCGCCGGCTGGTCCACGCCCTTGATATCGTTCAGGTTCAACTCGGCGATCAGCGTCAGGTCATAGCCGATCTGCTCGGCCCGCACCGCCAGGTCGCGCGCATACTCCCAGCTCGCCGGCCGCTCGTCGTCGACATTGCGCAGCCAACCGCCGAACACCGGCATCCAATACCCGTACCTCACGCCTTGCTCTCCACGATGCGGTCCGCCAGCCAGTCGATCAGCCGGTCGTGCGGATCGAACCCGATCACCGTCACCGGATCCGCCACGAAATTGGACAGCGCGTTGACGTCGTAAAACCGCGGCGTCCCGTCGCGGTCGTCGATCATCACCTCGACCCCGCCGACATCCATCCCGGCGGCCACCGCGATCCGCTCCGCCGCCGCGATCAGTTCGGGCGCGGGATGCGCCTGCACCACCGACACCGCCGCCTTGCCCGGCGCGGTCAGACAGACGTCCGCCGGGCACAAATCGAACCCGCCGCCGCCGTCCACGTCGATCGCATAGAGATATTTGCCGCCCAGCGTCTCGATCCGCGTGATCGCGCCGCTCCGGACGGGCACATATTCCTGCACCATCAGCACGCGGTCGATGCTGTCCGGCGCGTTCCCGTCCGCCACCGCCGCGGCCAGTTCGTCCGCGCTGTCGTACCGCACGATCCCCGCGCCCGATCCGCCGATATTGGCCTTCACCACCACCGGAAAGCGCAGCGTCGCCGCCGCCGCGACCAGATCGGCCGCGCGGTGCACCACCCGCGTCGCCGGAATGGCAAGGCCGAGCCCCGCGATCAGCGCCAGCTGCCGCGCCTTGTTCGCATCGATCGCCAGCACGTCCGCACCGTTCACCACCCGCGCACCGACCGCCTGCCATTGCGCCATGAGCGCCTGCGCGAAGAAGATCGGATGCTCCGGCGCGCGCAGGAAACTCGACATCGCAATTCGGTTGAACACCACCGGCGCGGGCGGCCGCGTGTCGGCGGGATCGAACACCAGCCCATCGGCATGCACCGCATCGAACGAAATGCCACGCGCCTCCAGCCCGGTGAACAGCGGCAGGAACCAGGCGGGATGTTCATAAACGATCGTAATATCAGGCATCGGGCCGCTGTAGCCGCCGCCCGTCCGCGCGGCAAAGCCAGTCTCGCTTGACCGCCGCGAACCGGCGGTTTGCGCGTCCGCGCTCATTCCGTCCCCGGCAGGCACTGCGTCTTGTCCGCGCGCGGCACCTGGCGGCAGTTCCAGTGGCTGCGTCCCGCCGGCTCCCCCGGCCGACGGTGGAACAGGAACGTCGCGGTGCGCAACGCGGACAGCTTGAACGGCACCGAGTCCGCCACACGGTCCGGATCGAGCCACCCGCCCACCGTGCACGCTGGCAGGTCGCGACACACCGCCTGCGCCACCGCGGGATAGCCGTCCGCCGGCGCACCGGGCGAAAGCTCCAGCGCATAGTCCGTGCCGCCCGGCGTCCCGAGCCGCAGTACATGCCCCTTCAACGCCGCAGTCGACACGCCGGGCAACGTCACGGTCGGGCGCTTTTCCAGATAGACCGTCTCGTCCGACGGCATCGCCGGCACGCCGAACGTGGTCAGTCCGTCGGTTGTCGTCGGCAACACCGGCACGCCCGCCGCGGTCGCCAGTGCGGCCGCACCCGGCACGCGCGGATCGACCGCCTCGCCCCCGGCATAACGCCCGTGGAACGCCTGCGGCGTCCCCCAATAGCCGCGCCAGCGGAAGAACAGATGCGTCTTTACGCGCGACAGCTTGTCCAGCGTCACGCTCCAGTACGGCACGACCCAGTCGGTATGATAATGGGTCGCATAGCCCACGGACTTGTCGACATCCCCGGCCAGTGCCTTCGCCGCCACGTCCTCGGCGCGCTTCCATGCCACGTCGGACGGCCGCCGCGCCGCCATCGACCCGTCGCAGGTGAAGCTGAACTGGCAACCCGTATGCCGCTCGCTGCCCTGGAACACCACGCCGCACACCGTCTTGGGATAGGCCGGGTGGAGCACGCGATTGAGCACCACCTGCGCCACCGATCGCTGCCCCACCGGATCGTCGCCCGCCTCGTAATAGACCGCGGTCGCCAGGCAAGCGGTGGCCGCGATCCGGTCCACCGGGCTGCCCGCGAACTTGAACGGCGGCGCGGGTCGCACCGGGCCGGGCACGAACGGCACCATCGAGTTGATCAGCCGCGCGCGGTCGGGGGTCAGCTGGATCAGCTCCAGCGGCTCGACCGCCGGCTTCGGAATCGGCGGCACCACCACCGTCGCACGCCCGTCGCCCGCCCGCAGACCCGCCTGCCCGCCCGCCGCGCGCGACGTCACCCGTGGCCCCGGCCCGCCGGTGCCCACCCCGATCCCCATCAGGATCGCCAGCGCCAGCAGCGCGACCACGCACGCCGCGAAAATCGCACGGCGGCGCTGCTCGTCGGTCAGGTGGATTTTCGGCAGGGTCTTCGGCAGTGGCACGCTTGGTCGTTTCCTCATCAGTCGCGGCGGCAACGTCCCGCCGCCCGGTTCGTGCCGTCGCCGTCACGCGACGGAACGGCAGCCGTCGCGAAACGCTCTCCGCTCATGGCGATCTTCTTCACCGCCGATACCCATTTCGGCGACCACCGCACGCTCAATATCCACCGCCGCCCGTTTTCGGGCGTGGCGGACATGGACGCCGCGCTGATCGCCGCCTGGAACGCCGCGGTCGGCCCGGACGACGAGGTCTGGCACCTCGGCGACGTCGCCCGCCGGCTCTCGGATGTCGCCCCACTCCTCGCCCGGCTCAACGGCCGCAAGCACCTGCTCCGCGGCAACAACGACGCCCCGGCCATCGCCGACGTCGCCGGCTGGGAGTCCGTGCGCGACTACATCGAACTCGACATCGACGGCACTGCGATCGTCGCCTGCCACTACCCGTTCCGCAGTTGGAACGGCCAACACCGCGGGACGCTCAACCTCCACGGCCACAGCCACGGCAAACTCAAACCCCTGCCGCGCCAATATGACGTCGGGGTCGATGCACAGGGGTTCCGCCCGGTAACGCTGGCAGAGATCCGCGCGAACCGCCCCTCACGCCCCACCCGGACCCCCGCGGACGCGGGGGTCCAGCTCGAACCCTAAGACGACAGCGTAGAAGAAGAAGCTGGATCCCCGCCTCCGCGGGGGTACGACGTAGGATCGCCTGGTGAGCGATGATGTTCCCCGGCGAAGGCCGGGGCCTAGGCGAAACGCTGGCGTCTAGACCCCGGCCTCCGCCGGGGAACACCACGCATCACCCCAAAACCTCAGCCAACCGCCGCCCCGAAACCCAGGCCCCCTCAACCCGAGGCCCACTCAACCAATCCCCACACACCCCGATCCCGGTCGCACGATCCCACAACGCCTCGCACCCCACGGCCCCCGACCGCGCAAACCGCCAGCGATGCGCCGTCGCCACCACCGGCGCCGGCAACATTACCCCCGCCACCTCTCCAAGCGCCGCCAACACCGCAGCCTGCACCTCCCCCGCATCATCCTCCAGATGCGCCGCCGACCAGTCCGCCGTCGCATGAACCGTCCAGGCCTCGACACCACCCCGCCCCGGCTTCGACCCACCGCGCGCGGCAAAATCAATGATCCCCGCCCGCCGCACCGGCGCGTCACCGATCGGCAGCAACGCATCGAACACCGCCAGCACCGTCCAGCACGGCAGCGACGGCGTCGCCCGCGCCTGCGCCGCAAAGGCCGGCACCCATGCCTCGACCAGCGCCGGAACCTGCTCCGCCGGCACCGCGACCACGACGGCCTCAAACCCGCCATGCACCGCGTCGCCCGCCTGCAACGACCAGCCATCAGCCCCGCGCACGATCGCATCGATCCGCGTGCCCCAGCGCACGTCGCCCGCATCCGCCATCGCACGCAGCGGCGCGTTCATCGCCGGCGTCCCGACCCACGCATCGTCTCCCATCGCCGGCCAGCGCGCCACGACGCCCGTCGCCTCCCAATGCGCCACGCGCGCAACGAAATCCGGATCGCGCGCCGTGAAATATTGCGCGCCCATATCGCACGTCACCTGGCCCAGCGGCGTGTCCAGCCGCCGCGTCGCCATCCGCCCGCCCGGCCCGCGCCCCTTGTCGAACAGCGTCACCTGATGCCCGCCCGCCACCAGCCGCTCCGCACAGGACAGCCCCGCCATTCCGGCCCCGATGATCGCCACCCGCATGCTCATGCCCTCTCACGCCCAGGTCGCGCCCGGGCTTTATCCTGCTGTCCCCGCTGGCATAGCGGCGCCCGCGCGCCATATGAAGGGCATGACGACACTGACGGTCTGGTTCGATGGCGGTTGCCCGCTCTGCCTGCGCGAAATCGCGCTGATGCGCCGGCTGGACCGCGCTCGCGCGATCGATTTCGTCGATGCGACGTCCGGCGACACGTCCTGCCCCATCGATCGCGGCGCGTTGCTCGCGCGCTTCCATGCGCGGGAGGACGGCGTCCTGCTGTCCGGTGCCGCCGCCTTCGCCGCGATGTGGCGCGCCATCCCGCTGCTCCGCCCGCTCGGTCTGGCCGCACGCAACCCGCGCGTCCTGGCGCTGCTCGAACGCGGCTACATCCGCTTCCTGCGCGTTCGCCCCAGGTTGCAGGCGCTCGCCCGCCGTCGCGGCTGACCTCTCCTCTTCAAGATCGGAACACCCCATGACCGCAGCAGAAACCCCCGTCTGGTTCATTTCCGGCTGTTCCACCGGGTTCGGCCGCGCGCTGGCGGAGGCGGTGCTGGCCAAGGGCTGGCGCGTCGTCGCCACCGCGCGCGATGCGGACCGCGTCGCCGATATCGTCGCGATCGATCCGGACCGCGCACTCGGCCTGTCGCTCGACGTCACGATCGGCAACGAGGTCACCGCTGCAGTCGCCGCCGCGGAGGACCGCTTCGGCCGCATCGACGTGCTCGTCAACAATGCCGGCTACGGCTACCAGGCCGCGATCGAGGAGGGCGACGACGTCGAGATCCGCGCGCAGTTCGACGCCAACGTCTTCGGCCTGTTCGCGCTCACCCGCGCCGTCCTGCCCGGCATGCGAATCCGCCACGCGGGCCACATCATCAACATCACGTCGGTCGCCGGGATGGTCGGCTTCCCGGGCTCGGGCTACTACGCCGCCTCCAAGCACGCGGTCGAAGGCTTCTCGGACGCGCTGCGGACCGAGGTCGCGCCGCTCGGGATCGCCGTCACCTGCGTCGAACCCGGCCCGTTCCGCACCGACTGGGCCGGCCGCTCGCTGAAACAGACGCCCAACGTCATCGTCGACTATGCCGAAACCGCCGGCGCGCGGATGGCGAGCACCGCAGGCATCAGCGGCACGCAGGCCGGTGACCCGGTCCGCGCCGCCGCCGCGATGATCGCGCTGACCGAACAGGCCGACGCCCCGCGCCACCTCGTGCTCGGCAGATGGGGCTATGACGCGGTGGTCAAGGCGCTCCACGAACGCATCGCGGAGATCGAGGCCGCCCGCGACACCGCCCTCGCCGCCGACTTCCCGGAGGCGTGACCGGCGCGCCCGCCCTCACCGGCGGCGGGCGTTATCGTTGGACAGCGACGGGTCTTTGTAGTTCCTTGGGCGCTTGCCCAGACCGGACCGCGAGGACCTGCACCACATGCGTTTCAAATCGTTCGACCTCGTCGCTGCCGCCCTGCTGCTCGGCACCGCGCTCGCCCCCGCCGCCGCGCAGATCGAGTCAAAGGTCGCGACGGTCGCCGCGATCCCGCCCGGCGGCGATGTGCCCAAGGCGTTCGTGCCGGTCCGGACCGGCTACGACTATGTCAAGCGCACCGTCATGATCCCGATGCGCGACGGGGTGAAGCTGCATACCGTCATCCTCGTCCCCAACGCGGTGAAGCGCGGCCCGATCATGCTCGATCGCACGCCCTATGATGCGGACCGGATGCTCGCCCGCGGCGGCGGTGGTCCACTGATCGAACAGAATCTCTCGCCCGCCTATGCCGAACTGGCGCGCGCCGGCTACATCATCGTCGGGCAGGACGTCCGCGGCAAGGACGGGTCGGGCGGCGACTATGTCATGAACCGCCCGCTGCGCGGTCCGCTGAACCCAACCAAGGTCGATCACGCGACCGACGCCTACGACACGATCGACTGGCTGGTGAAGAACGTCCCCGAATCGAACGGTCGCGTCGGCACGATCGGCACCAGCTACGACGGCTTCACCGCGCTGATGAGCCTCATCAACCCGCACCCCGCATTGAAGGCGTCCGTCCCGATCAACCCGATGGTCGATGTGTGGAAGGGCGACGACTGGTTCCACAACGGCGCGTTCCGCCAGGAAATGATGAGCTACGTCTACAAGCAGACCGCGACCAAGGGGTCCGATCTGGAATGGTACAGCACGCGCTACGACGATTACGACACGTTCATGGCCTATGGCTCCCCCGCCGCCTACGGCCGCGCGATGAAGATGGAGCAGCTCCCCTTCTGGAACCGCATCCTCCAGCATCCGGCTTACGACGCCTTTTGGCAGGAACAGGCGGTCGACAAGCTGCTCGCCAAGGCGCCGCTGACCGTCCCCACGCTGTTCGTCGACAGCCTGTGGGATCAGGAGGATATCTACGGCGCCCCTGCCGCTTTTGCCGCAACCAAGGCGCGATCGAACGGCAAAGCCCACCTCGTGCTCGGCCCGTGGCATCACGGTCAGGGCAATGGCGATGCCTCGCGGCTTGGCGCGATCGAATTCGGATCGGACACCGGCAAGGCGTTCCGCCGCGACGTGATGATCCCGTTCCTCGACAGCAAGCTGAAGGAAGGCGCCCCCGCCGCCGACATCGCGCCCGTCACCGCGTACGAGACCGGCACCAACCGCTGGACCCGCCACGCCGACTGGCCGCTCGCCTGCACCACCGGCTGCGCGACCGGCATGACGCCAATGTATCTCACCGCGAACAGCGGCCTGACGCTCGGCACCGCGCCCGCCGCGACCGCGGCTGCGTACGACGAATATATCTCCGACCCGGCCAAGCCGGTCACCTATCGCCAGCGCCCGAACATCTCGCCCTGGGCGACCGGCTCCACCTGGCGGCAATGGCTGGTCGACGATCAGCGGTTCGCCGCCGGCCGGTCGGACGTGCTGACCTACTCCACCCCCGTCCTGACCGCGCCGGTGAAGATCGCAGGCCAGGCGATCGCCCACCTGTTCGCCTCGACCAGCGGCACCGACAGCGACTGGGTGGTGAAGCTGATCGACGTCTACCCCGACCTCGTCCCCGAAAAGCCGGAAATGGGCGGCTACCAGCTCGCCGTCGCGATGGACGTGCTCCGCGCCCGCTACCGCGATGATCCGTCGAAGGCGACGCCCGTCCCGGCGGGCCAGGTCGTGCCCTACGCCATCACGCTGCCCGACGCGGACCACGTCTTTCTCCCCGGCCACCGCATCATGGTGCAGGTCCAGTCGAGCTGGTTCCCGCTCTACGACCGCAACCCGCAGACCTTCGTCCCCAACATCCTGGACGCCAAGCCCGCCGACTATGTGAAGGCCACGCAACGCATCTACCACGCGCCGTCCCGGGCCAGCTACATCGCGCTCCCCGTGGTTAGGTAACGCCTCCCACCCCGTCCATCCCGAGCGAAGTCGAGGGACCCTTCGAGCGCAGCCGAGAAGCCGACAGGCCCTCAAAGCTACGCTCGAAGGCCAGCGAAAACCCCAAACCCCCCACCCCGTTCGGTTCGAGCCTGTCGAGAACTCCGCGCAACGCCCCCACGAATCCCCTCACCCCGAGGGCGGGCAGAACGCCGCAGACAGCAAGGCATGGGACAAGCCCTTCCCCTGCCAGATTTCCCCAAAATCCACGCTGTCATCATTCGTGAAGACCGCAACCAACCGCCCCAGCGCCGGCGCAATGACGTTGCGCACCTGCGTCCCCGCCACATCCCCGCGCCGCTCGATCAACGTCACAGGCCCCGTACAACCGGCCAGCGGCGCCGGAAACGACCACACCCCCAGCGCCTGATATCCCAGCTTCGGATCACCCCGCCACAACACCGCCCGGCTTTCCGCCGACAGCAACGTCCCCGCGACCAGCGCCCGATCGAAATCCGCCAGATCCCGCGCGGACCCGGTCAGCCCCCCGGCGGCCCCATAAGTCGCCACATTGATCGCCGGATAGCGACGGCCCCCCGCGGTATACCCGATCGCCGCCGCCCCGCCCCACGGCACACCATCGCGCGCCATCCGCAACGTCCGCAACCCGAGCGGCCGCGCGATCCGCTCCGCCACCAGCGCCGCGAACGACTTCCCGCTCGCCCGCTCCAGGATCGCCGCCAGAACCAGATAATCGCAATTATTGTAGGAAAACCCGGCCCCCGCGGGCTTCCCTGTGCCCGCGCAAATGCCATAGGCCCGCGCCCGGTCCCCGATCCGCGCACCGGTTTCCAGATAGAATGCCGGCACCTCGTCCGCGTTCGCCGTCGTCTCGTTCGGGTTTGGCAAACCCGACTGATGCTGGAGCAACTGCCGCACGGTGATCCGATCCCCCGCTGCCCCCGGCCAGTCGGGCAGATAGCGCCGGATCGTCCCGTCCAGCGCCAGCGTCCCGGCCTCGACCTGCTGCATCACCAGCACGGCCAGCACCTGCTTGGTCACCGACGCCCAGAGCCAGCGGTCGCCCACCCGGTGCGCCCGGCCGCGTTCCCGGTCGGCCGCCCCGCGCGCCCGATTGAGGATCGGCCCGTCACCGTCCGCCAACACGATCTCCCCGGCTAGACCCGCGCTCTCCGCCACCGCCATGACGCGGTTCATTGCCACCTGGCGATCCGGCACCCGGGCGGGATTGGGCACGGGTTCAGCCGCCAGTGCTCCGCTCGCGCAGCAGGCCGCCGCGACCGCCCACCGCATTCCGCCACGCTGCTTCACGGCACGCCCCCAAAGCCGATCGATCGTCACCGCGTTGGTGCCTCATCCACCGATCGCCCGCCATTGGCAAAACGTCCCAGGCCCGCGCGTCGACCGGGGCTACGCCTGCCGCACCGGCCCGTTCAGCGCGTTGATCGCGTCCAGCACCTGCGTCTCGATCGCCTCACGCTTCAGCCCCGGCACGATCGGCGGCCCGAACCGGAACGTCACCGTGCCCGAATGCTTCACGAACCCCTTGGGATAAACCCGCCCACTATCCAAAGCGACCGGCACCACCGGCAACCCGAGCGTGCGGTACAATCCCGCGAACCCCGGCCGCAACGGCGCGCGCGTGCCCGGCGCCGTCCGCGTGCCTTCCGGGAAGATCACGATCGACCGGCCCGCCGCCACCGCCGCCTTGGCCGCGCGCATCATGATGCGCAGCGCGGTCGCCGATCCCTCGCGATCGACCGGGATCACGCCGTGCGCCCGCGCCGCGCGGCCCCAGCCAAAGATCTCGGTCAGCTCCTGTTTCACCACCACCGCCGGGTCGGGCAGCAGGATGATCAGCTCCAGCGTCTCGAACATCGACTCGTGCTTCGCCGCCACCAGCGCCGGCTCCTGCGGGATCACCCCCTCCACCCGGATCCGGATGCCGAGCAGCCAGCGCGCGCACCACCGGTGCCAATAGGCCCAGCCGCGACTGACCTTCAGCACCGGCGTAGTCCCCAGCGGCGCCACGATCAGCGCCAGCGTCACCGCCCCCACCGACCCCGGATAGAAGAACAGCGCGAACAGGATTGATCGGATCAGGGCCATGGGTCGAAGGTCTCTCTCAAATCAATTCTCGGCCGGGAACAGACGCATCAATACCCAAGCGGCGCCGCCACGCGCCGCAGCAGATACTTGGTATATTCGGTCATCAGCACCACGAAACTCGGCTCGCTGCGCACCCCGTCCGGCACCACCGCGACGCCGTCACCCAACACGCGGCGCAGCTCGAACCGCGCGCGCGCCATGTGCCAGTCGGTCGTCACCAGCCGCACCGACCGGTATTTGTGCCGCGCCACCCAGGCCGCCGTCTCGTCCGCGTTGCTACGCGTATCGACCGATTCGTCGCCCAGGTCGATGCAGCACGCGATCAGCCGGCGCGGCACGCCATATTCGGCCACCAGGTCCCGCGGCCGCACGCGCCGGTCGACACCAGAAATCAGCATGCGCCGCGCCTGTTTGGCCTCCATCAACGCCACGCCGCGTTGGATCCGCCCCGGCCCGCCGGTCACCACCACGATCCCGTCGGTGCGCTGGTCCGGCCCCGGCCCGGGCAGCGCGACCGTGAACCACACGAACCCCAGCGCCCATATGACCAGCACCAGCGATCCCAGCCGGACGATCACAGCAGCCGCCCCAGCGCGCGCACCACGGTCCAGCGCGCCACTGCCGCCGCCAGCAATGTCGTCGCCAGCGGCAACGCGACCAGCACGCCCCCACCCCACAGCGGCAACGATACCGACCCGACCAGTTCGGACCCCAGCCCCGCCAGCTGCCGCCCGAGCAGCGCCAGCACAGCCACGCCCGCCCCAAGCCCGATCAGCCCGGCGAACAGCGCGTCGAGCGCGATCCGCCGCTGGAATAGCCGCGCGACCTGGATATCGGTCGCCCCCAACAGGTGCAGCACATCGATCGTCCCGCGATGCATGTCGAGCGCCGACGCCGCAGCCAGCACCACCACGAACCCGGTCGCCCCCACCATCAGCAACACGATCGCCAGCGCCAGCCAGCGCAGCGTCCCGATCAGCCGCGACACCGGGGCCAGCGCCGCACGATGATCGTCGATCCGCGCATCGGGTGCGACCGTCCGCAACCCCGCCGCCAGCGCCGGCACCGCGTCCGCCCGCGCCAGCGCGACGTCGATCAGCACCGGCAGCGGCAGGTCGTCCGTCCCCTGCGCGCCGAGCCACGGCTCCAGCAGCGTCGCCATCTCCGCCGCACCCACCCGGTCGGCGCTCGTCACCGCCGGGTCGCGGCCGAGTACCGCCAGCGTCGCCGCCGCCTGCCGCTCGCGCGCCGCCGCATCGGCCTGCACGATCTGTACTGTCGCGCGATTGGCCAGGTCGCCGCCGATCTCGCGCGCCGCCTGGCTCAGCGCCAGCCCGCCCGCCGCCGCCAGCGTCGTCAGGAACAGCATGATCGCCAGCACCCACGGCATCGGCCCGGACAGCCGCCCCTCGCGCAGCAACCGCCGGTCGGCCGCACGCACGGACGGGAACAGCGCCACCAGCCGCCTCATGTCCCGGTCCGCGGCGGATAACGCAGCGCACCGGTCGGATCGGACAGCCGCCCCGCCTCCAGCCGCAACGTCTGCGCGTTCGACACGCGCGACAGCAGATGGATGTCGTGCGTCGCGACCACGATCGTCGTGCCCAGCCGGTTGAGCGCATCGAACAGGTGGAGCAGCCGCCCGGCCATCTCCGGGTCGACGTTCCCGGTCGGCTCGTCCGCGACCAGTATTTCCGGCCGCGCGATCACCGCGCGCGCGATCGCCACGCGCTGCTGCTCCCCGCCGGACAATGTCGCGGGCAACGCATCGGACCGCGACGCCAGTCCGACCCACGCCAGCATCTCGCGCACCGGCGCGTCCAGATCGCGCTCCTCCACCCCCGCCACGCGCAGCGGCAGCGCGACATTGTCGTACACGGACAGATAGGGGATCAGTCGGAAATCCTGGAACACCACGCCGATCCGCCGGCGAAACCCGGGCAACCGGTCGCGCGGTACCGTCACCATATCCTCGTCGAACAGGTGGATCGCGCCGCGCGTCGGCCGCTGGGCGAGATAGAGGAGCCGCAGCAGCGACGTCTTGCCCGCGCCCGACGCGCCGGTCAGGAAATAGAAGGCCCCCGGCGCAAGCGCGAAGTTCAGGTCGGACAGCGTCTCGCCATCCGATCCTCCATCCGAGCCGTAGCGCAGGCCGACATTCTCGAACCGGACGATGCTGCCCATGGCCCTCCCTTCCGCGCCCGCCTTGGCATGGCGCGGGTCCGCTCCGCAAGCCGGCCGGTCGGAGCGGCGGACCGACCGCACCATCGCGCCGCGCCGCTTGCCGCGATGCGGACAAGGTGCTTTATCGATCCGGACACCCCCGCCCCGCTGCCAGACCGTCCGGAAACCGATGATCCTCATCTGCCCCGCCTGTTCCACCCGATATCTGGTCCCGGACACCGCGATCGGCACCACGGGCCGCCAGGTCCGCTGCGCCGCCTGCCGCCACAGCTGGTTCGAATCGGCACCTGCGACGGTGCTGGCCACGGAGCCGCTGCCGACCGTCGCCACCGCCCCCGTACCGACTCCGGTTCCGGCCCCGGTCGCGGCACAGCCCGCCCCGGTCGCAGCACCACCGGCACCCACGCCGGCCGCAACCCCCGCCGCCGATCACCCGCGCCGCGTCTACGGCGAGGAGGATCTCGCCGCGCGCAGCGGGATCGATCCGTTCGCGCACGCCCCGCCGTTCCGCCCGCGCCGCAACCCGGCCAAGCTCTGGACGCTGATCGCGGTGCTGGTCGGCGTCCTGCTGATTGCGGCGATCGCGGCGTTGCTCGTGCTCGTCCCCGGCGACATGGCCGGCCGGGTCGGGCTCACCACCGGCAGCACGCAGAAACTCTACGTCAAATCGCTGCGCCAGGAACGGCGCGTGATGGAAAGCGGCAACGAGCTGCTCGAAGTCAGCGGCGTCGTGATCAACCCGACCGACACGGTGCAGCCGGTGCCCGACATCCGCGCCGAACTGCGCGATGCGTCGCGCCGCACGGTCTATAGCTGGACGATCACGCGGCCCGCCCGCACGCTGCAACCCGGCGCCAGCGTCGATTTCGACAGCGCCGCGGTCGATGTGCCGAAGGGATCGGCCGACGTCAGCCTGCGCCTGGCGGAACCGATCGCGAACTGAGCCCCAGCCGCCGGGCGATCACCGCGAACCGCGCGCCCTGCAACGCCGCCGCCGCGACCATTCCGCCGCCGCACGCCAGCGCCAGCCCCGGCGCGCCCCAACCCGCGACGTACAGCCACCAGCCGAGCCCGCCGGTCACCCCGAAATAGGCCACCACGCCGTTCACCCCGGCCGCCACCTGATCGCCCAGCGACCGTAGCGCATAGACCAGCACCAGCTGGATCCCGTCGAACAGCATGAACGGCGCCAGCGTCGCGACCAGGACGATCCCCATCCGGATCGCCGCGGGGTCGGGCGCGGACAACGGCGGCACGATCCAGTCCGCCGTCAGCCAGAGGATCGCCCCCATCCCCCCCATCGCCAGCGCGGCCAGCCCGACCGCGATCAACGTGCGCGGCACCGCCTGCTCGGGCTCCCCCGCCCCGACCGCATTGCCGACCCGCACGCCTGCCGCCGATCCGAACCCCAGCGCGGTCGCGAACGCCAGGTTGTGGAGCGAGAACATCGCCTGAAACCCCGCCGCCGCGACATCGCCCAGCCGCGTCGACAGCACGATCAGCCAGGCGAACCCGATCAGCTCCAGCGCGGACGTCAACGCCGGCACCACGCCGAATCGTGCGACCTGCGGCACATCGCGCAACGCCGCGGTCCACGCCGCCACGGACAGGTCGCGGATCCGCCGCGGCCCGGCATCCGACACGGTCCAGGTCGCCCCCAGCAACGCGACCGCGCCGAGCGCCGACACCGTCGCGGTCGCATGCGCCGCCCCCACCGCACCCAGCGCCGGCAGGCCCGCATGCCCGCCGACCCACGCCCAGGCCAGCACCGCATTGGCCGGCAGCATGACCAGGTTCACCACCGTCACGCGCCCCGGCCGGCTGATCCCCTCCAGAAAATACCCCGTCGCGATCAGGATCAGCTGCGCGGGCATCGCCGCCGCCATCGCGCGCACCACTGCGCCGCCCTCCGGCACCAACGCGGGCGCCACGCCGGCCGCGCGCAACATCGCCTCGCCCCCCAGCCACAATGTCCCGCCCAGCAACGCGCCGAGCAGCACCGCATAAATCAGCCCGACGCGCAGGCAGCCGCCGGTCTGCGCCGGATCGCGCGCGCCGTCCGCCCGCGCGGTGAACACCAGCACGCCGACCAGCGCCGCAAGTCCCATCACGATCATCACGAACGTCACGCTTCGGCTCGCCGCCAGGGCCGCCAGCTCGTCCACCCCGGCGCGCCCGACGACCGCGACGTCGATCAGGTGCATCAACGTCCAGTTGAGGCTGCCCAGCGCCACCGGCCACGCGAGCGCGGTCAGTCGCCGGGCCTCGTCCTGCCAAGCTGTCGGAAACATCCTCACGCCGCGCTCGGTACAGCCTCCCCCGCCCCGCGTCACGCGTCCGGTCGCATCGGAAAAGGGCACCGGGCCAAAGGCGGTTGCGATCGGCCGACACCGCTGCTAGAGACCGCCGCCTACCAACGTCGCGGTTCGCCGTGGCAAGGTCCCTGATGTGCGGTCATGGCGAAATGGTAGACGCGCAACGTTGAGGTCGTTGTGTCCGAAAGGACGTGGAAGTTCGAGTCTTCTTGACCGCACCATCATAGAAAAAGCCGGGCCGGGGATAACCCCAGTCCGGCTTTTCTGTATCTGGGCCCCCTATTCCCCCCTCCCTTTCAAGGGAGGGGCCGGGGGTGGGTGCCGCCGCGNCCCCCCCCCGCCGCGCAGACGGCGGCGCGCGTCACAAGGGCCGACCGGCGAGTCTGCGCTCGCCACCCACCCCCCGGCCCCCTCCCTTGAAAGGGAGGGGGAGCAGTATTCAGCTCCGACCGCGATACGGCTTCGGCTGATACTTCGGCGCACCATTGCCACGCGCCGGCGGCGGACCGCGCCGCACGCGGGTCTGCTGCGGCGGCGGGCGATCGCCCAGCGGTTCGATCGACACATCGTCCTCACCACCCGCGGTCCGGCGCAGTGCCTCGGCGAAACGCTCGGCCACCTCGCGGCGCACCTCGAACACCGTCTCCGAGTCACCGATGCGGATCGCACCGATCTCGCTCTTGGTGATGTGCCCGCGACGGCACAGCAGCGGCAGCAGCCAGCGCGCATCGGCATTGCCGCGGCGGCCGACGTCCATCCGGAACCAGATCGTGTCCTCGAACCCCTGGCGCGGCCCTTCCATGCGCTGCGCGACCTGCTGGTCGCTGTCGGCGAACATGTCCTCCGGCTCGGGCAGGCGGGCACGGTACGACCGCACCAGCGCCGCCGCGATATCCTCGGCCGGATGCTTTTCGAGCAGCGCGCGTGCGACGGCCAGATCGTCCTCGGCCGCGGCACCCGGCTGGATCGTCTCGACCAGCCGCTCGTGATCCTTTTCGCGGATCATGTCCGCGGTCGGCGCCTTTTCCCAGCGCGGGCGGATGTTGGCGGTCCGCATCATGCCCTCGGCCCGGCGCCTGCGCGGGAACGGCACGATCAGCACGCAGACGCCCTTGTTCCCGGCGCGGCCCGTCCGACCCGAACGGTGCTGCAACGTATCGGCACCCACCGGCAGTTCGGCGTGGATCACGAGTTCGAGCCCGGGCAGATCGATACCGCGCGCGGCGACGTCGGTGGCGACGCACACCCGCGCCCGGCCATCGCGCAGCGCCTGCAACGCATGGCTGCGTTCCGACTGCGACAGCTCGCCCGACAGCGCCACGGCTGCAAAGCCGCGCTCCACCAGGCTGGCGTGCATGCGGCGCACATTGTCGCGCGTAGCGCAGAACACCAGCGCGCCGGGCGCTTCCTGGTAGCGCAGCACGTTCACGACGGCATGTTCGATGTCGGCCGGTGCGACGGTCATCGCGATATAGTCGATGTCGGCGTGCGATTCACCGCGCGCCATCGTCTCGATGCGGTGGCCGTTCTTCTGGTACCGGCGCGCCAGATCGACGATCGGCCGCGGCAACGTGGCGGAGAACAGCAACGTACGGCGGCTGTCCGGCGTCGTGTCGAGGATCTGCTCGATATCGTCGCGGAACCCCAGGTCCAGCATCTCGTCGGCTTCGTCCAGCACCACGGCGCGCAAGCCGTCGAGCACGAGGCTGCCGCGCTCCAGATGGTCGCGCAGCCGGCCCGGCGTCCCGACCACGATGTGCGCGCCCTGCGCCAGGTTGCGCTGCTCCTGCCGCACGTTCATCCCGCCGACGCACGACGCGACCCGCGCGCCCGTCTGCAGGTACAGCCACTTCAGCTCACGCTCGACCTGCAACGCCAGTTCGCGCGTCGGTGCGACGACCAATGCCAATGGCTTCTCGGCGTAACCGAACCGCTCCTCGCCTTGCAGAAGCTCGGCGGCGAACGCCAGGCCGAACGCGATCGTCTTGCCGGAACCGGTCTGGGCGGACACAAGGAGGTCGCGGCCGACGGCGTCGGGCTCCAGCACGGCGGACTGTACGGCGGTGGGCGTTTCGTAACCGCGTTCGGTCAACGCCGCCGCCAGCAAGGGGGGCAGTTGGGAAAAAGGCATAGATTATCCGGATCGGGTAAGGGAGTAATCGCGCCCTATAGCACCAAACCCGCGCTCCATCCACTCGCCCACGCCCACTGGAAATTATACCCGCCCAGCCAGCCCGTCACGTCGACCGCTTCGCCCACGAAATACAGGCCCGGCGCGGCCTTCGCCTCCATCGTGCGCGACGACAGCCCGGCCGTATCGACCCCGCCCACGGTCACCTCGGCCTTGGCGAACCCCTCGGTCCCGTTCGGCGTGAAGTCCCAGCCGTTAAGCCGCCGCCCCGCCGCCTCCAACTTCGCATTCGTCTGGTCCGCCATGTTGCCGGGCATCGCCAGCGCGTCCGCGACCACGCCCGCCAGCCGGTCGGGCAACAGGTCCGCCAGCACGCGGCGCAACTCGGTCCGCGGCCGCATCCGCTTCGCCTCCAGCAGCGCCGCCGTCGCATCGCGTTCCGGCAACAGGTCGATCGCGACGCTGTCGCCGTGCCGCCAATAGGACGAGATCTGCAGAATGGCCGGGCCGGACAGCCCCTTGTGGGTCAATAGCGACGCCTCGCGGAACGCCGCCTTCCCACACTTCGCCACGGTATCGAGCGCGACGCCCGCCAGCCCGCGAAACGCCAGCGCATCGCCACCGAGAGTCAGCGGCACCAGCGCGGGCCGCGGCTCGACCACCTTGCATCCGAACTGCCGCGCCAGGTCATAGGCATAGCCGGTCGCCCCGATCTGCGGGATCGCCGGGCCGCCCGTCGCCACCACCAGCGATGGCGCCGTGAACCGCGTCCCGTTCGCGACCACCACATAATCGCCGTCGCGCGTCACCGACTCGATCCGGTGCCCCAGCCGCAGCTCGACGCCGCCCGCGCGCATCTCGTACGCCAGCATGTCGACGATCTGGTGCGCCTTGCCGTCGCAGAACAGCTGCCCCAGCGTCTTTTCGTGCCACGCGATCCCGTGCCGATCGACCAGCGCGATGAAGTCCGCGGCCGTGTAGCGCCCCAGCGCGGACTTCGCGAAATGCGGGTTCTTCGACACGAACCGGTCCGGCACCGTGCCGATATTGGTGAAATTGCACCGCCCGCCGCCGGAAATCAGGATCTTCTTCCCCGGCGCATCGGCATGGTCGATCACCACCACCCGCCGCCCGCGCTGCCCCGCGGTCAGCGCCGCCATCATGCCGGCCGCCCCCGCGCCCAGCACGATTGCGTCATAGTGTTCGGTTGCCGCGCCCTGTTCCATCGCCCCGCCCTGCCCCCGTCCGGGACCGAATGTCCACATCCGCGCTGCATATTTGAACCGACAGCCCGCGCGATCCGTATTAGCATCCACTGTTGTCCAACCGGGAGCCCGCGTGCCGCCGTCCACCGCCCATATCCACGCGATCGGCACCGCCGTCCCGTCCCACGACATCCACCGCGCCTTCGTCGACTGGGCCGCGGCACGCCTCGAGGCGCCGGGAGGAATTGGGGCCGGCGACCGACGCGCGGCCGCGCTGTTCCGCCGGATGGACCAGCGCGCGGGCATCGCGGCGCGCTGGTCCGTGCTGCCGCCCACCCCCACCGGCGGATCGCCGGTCGCGGACGGCGGCTTCTACGCGGTCGATCCGCTGCCGCCGACGTCCGCGCGCATGGCGATCTACGCCGACGCCGCCCCGCCGCTCGCCCTCGCCGCCATCGCCGCGCTGGCCGGCCAGACCCCGCTCGGCACGATCACCCATCTTGTCGTCGCCAGCTGCACCGGCTTCATGGCACCAGGGCTCGACCAGATCCTGGCCGACCGGCTCGGGCTCGATCCCGCGGTCGAACGCACGCTCGTCGGCTTCATGGGCTGCTATGCCGCGATCGTCGCGCTGCGCACCGCGCACCACATCGTCCGGTCGGAACCCGCGGCGCGCGTGCTGGTCGTGACGGTCGAGCTCTCGACGCTCCACCTGCAACCCGCGGGCGAACTCGAACCGCTGCTCGCCATGCTGCAATTCGGCGACGGTGCCGCCGCCGCGCTCGTCACCGCCAAACCTGGCGGGTTCGCGATCGAACGCCCGTTCGCCGCCACCCTGCCCGACACCGCGCACCTGATCCGCTGGGCGATCGGCGACACCGGCTTCGCGATGCACCTCTCGGGCGAGGTCCCCGGCCATATCGGCCGAGCCCTCACCGATCCCGCCTTCCGCGACCGGCTGTTCCCCGACGGCGTCGCCGCGATCGACGCCTGGGCGGTCCATGCCGGCGGCCGCTCGATCCTCGACGCGGTCGAGGGCGCGCTCGGGCTCGACCCCAACGCGCTCGACGCCTCGCGCTCCGTGCTGAAACGCTACGGCAACATGTCGTCCGCCACGCTGATGTTCGTGCTGGCCGACCTGCTCGACCGCCCCGATGCCCGCAACGGCCTCGCCGTCGCGTTCGGCCCCGGTCTCGCCGCCGACGGTTTCCGGTTCCACCGGGCATGAGCTTGGCGGTTCGCAGCACGGCCGAGGAGGCGATGGACGCGCCCGACTTGGCCGAAGCGGACTACCGCGCCGTGCTGGCCGATCTCGCCACCGTCAACACCGTCACGATGGCGCGCCGCCCGACGCTCGATTTCCTCGCGCGCGCGGTCGGCACCCGCAAACGCTTCCGCCTGCTCGACGTCGGCTACGGCGAGGGCGACATGCTCCGCGCCATCGCGCGCTGGGCGGCGAAACGCGGGATCGTCGCGGACCTCGTCGGGATCGACCTCAACCCCAACAGCGCAGCCGCCGCCCGGGCCGCAACGCCCGCAAACATGACGATCGACTACCGCACAGGCGACTATGCGGACCTCGCCGGTGGCGGCTTCGACATCGTCGCCTCCAGCCTCGTCGCGCACCACATGACCGCGCCGCAACTCCGCGCCTTCCTGCGCTTCATGGAAGCCGAAGCCGCCGCCGGCTGGATCGTCAACGACCTCCACCGCCACGCCTTCGCCCACGCCGGCTACCCGCTGCTCGCCACCCTCCTGCGCTGGCACCCGATCGTCCGCGCCGACGGCCGCCTCTCGATCGCCCGCGCCTTCCGCCCGGCGGAATGGCACGCGATCCTCGCCGACGCCGGCATCGGCCCCGCGGCCAAGGTCGTGCGGCGCTTCCCGTTCCGGCTCTGCGTGGAACGGCTACGATGACCCCGCTGATCGCCGGCGGCGGTCCGGCTGGTGCCACCGCCGCGATCCTTCTCGCCCGCGGCGGCGCGTCTCCCCGGCTGCTCGAACGGACAACCGCCCCGCACGACATCGTGTGCGGCGCCTTCCTCGGCTGGGACGCGCTCGCCAGCCTCCGCGCGCTGGGCATCGACCCGGCCGCACTCGGCGCCCACCCCATCACCCGCGTCCGCGTCATCGCCGGCGGGCGCATCGTCGAAACCGCGCTCCCCCACCCCGCCGCCGGCCTCTCGCGCCGCATCCTGGACGAAGCACTCCTTGCCGCCGCCACGACCGCCGGCGCCCGCATAGACCGCGGCGTCACGATCCGTGACGCGACCGGCACCACGCTCCGCCTGCGCGACGGCGACACCGCGACCGGCGACGCGCTGTTCCTCGCCACCGGCAAACACGACCTGCGCGGCCTCGCCCGCCCACGGCCCCTCGCCCCCTCGATCGGCTTCCGCACCGCACTCCCGGTCTCGCCCAAGCTCACCGCGGCACTCACCGGCATGATCGAACTGCACGCCTTCGACGGCGGCTATGCCGGCATCCTGTTGCAGGAGGACGGCCGCGCCAATTTCTGCCTGTCCGCCAGCGCCGACCGCATCGGGCCCGGCGGGGTCGACGCGTTGCTCGCAGATATCGCCCACGACGCCCCGCTGCTCGCCGATCGCGCCGCCACCGCGCAGGACTGGGTCGCCATCGCCGGCGTGCCGTACGGCTGGCGCACCGGCGAAACCGAGCCCAACCTGTTCCGGCTCGGCGATCAGGCCGCCGTCATCGCCTCGCTCGCGGGCGACGGCGTCGCGATCGCCCTCGCCAGCGGCGCATCCGCAGCCAGAGCCTATCTCAAGAGCGGACCCGCCGGCGCACAGGCCTGGCAACGCGACTTCGCCGCCAGGTCGCGCCGCCCGCTGCTCGTCGCCTCCACCATCCGCCACATGGCCGAACATCCGCGCTGGCGCGGGCCCATGACCGGCCTGCTGGCCGCCCTGCCCGGCATCGCCCGCATCGCCGCCCGCGCCACCCGCATCGGCCATTGACGGAGCCCGGCGCGCTTCCCAAATTCCAGTTATGGAAAAAATCGAGAAAACCGACGCCGAGTGGCGCGCCACCCTCTCCCCGGAACAGTATCAGGTGCTGCGCCAGGCCGGCACCGAACGCGCCTTCACCGGCCCGTTGAACGACAACAAAGCGCCGGGCGAATATCATTGCGCCGCCTGCGGCACCCTGCTGTTCGACAGCGCGCAAAAGTATGATTCTGGCAGCGGCTGGCCCAGCTTCACCGCCCCCGCCGAGGACGGCGCCGTCGACGAGCATGTCGACCGCGCCCACGGCATGGTCAGGACCGAGGTCCGCTGCGCCGCCTGCGAAGGGCATCTCGGCCACGTCTTCCCGGACGGCCCCGGCGAAACCGGCCTGCGCTACTGCATGAACTCCGCAGCGCTCGCGTTCGAACCGCGCGAGGACTGACCGACCATCCCGGCGCAAGCCGGGATCACCCGAGAAACGGGCCAACCCCCGTTACCCACCGTCCCGCCGGTCCCGGCTTGTCGCGCCATCGCAACCCGTCTAATCCGACGGACCATAGATGGCACGCTCCCCCAGCTCCCCCGCCGCCAATCCCGAGCCTCGCCGCGGCAAGCGGTTCGGGACGATCGTCAAATGGCTGGTCGCAATCGGCGTCGCCGGCCTGGTCGGCACGTTCATCGCGGTCCTGATCGCGGTCGCCTCGCTGCCCGGCTATGACGAGCTGAAACTCAGCCCCAACGGCCAGTCGATCCGCGTGCTAGCGGCGGACGGCACCCAGATCGTTAACATGGGCCCCGCCCCCGGCGAATGGATCCCGATTGATGCCGTCCCGTCCGTCATGCAGGACGCCGTCGTCGCGGTGGAGGATCGGCGCTTCTACCGCCATCCTGGTATCGATCCGATCGGCATGGCGCGTTCCGCCAAGACCGCCTGGGAACGGCGCGGCACCGGCCGCCGCCTCCAGGGCGCGTCGACCATCACGCAGCAGATCACGCGCAACATCTTCCTGACCAACAGCTACACCGCCGGCCGCAAGATCCGCGAGATCATCCTGGCGATGGCGATGGAATGGAAATTCTCGAAGCGCCAGATCCTCGAACTCTACCTCAACCGCGTCTATTTCGGCGGCGGCGCCTACGGCATCGACGCGGCATCGCGCAAATTCTACGGCCACCCCGGCACGCGGCTCAGCCTCGGCGAAGCCGCGATCCTGGCCGGCCTGTTCAAGGCACCGTCCAACTATTCGCCCAGCGCCGACGCGCAGGCCGCGGTCGAACGCGCGCGCGTCGTGCTGTCCGTGATGCGCGACGCCGGCAAGATCAGCTACGCCGAACAGGCCGAAACCGACCCCGCCGACGTGAAGCTCGCCCCCGAACCCAAGCGCAACAGCGTGCGCTACTTCACCGACTGGGCCCTGGCGCAGCTCGACACGCTGATTGACGAGACCACCGCCCCGATCGACGTCTACACCACGCTCGACCTCGGGATGCAGCGCGACGCCGACAACGCGATCCGCGCCAACACGCCCGCCGGGCTGCAGGCGGCACTCGTCTCGCTCGACCAGGACGGCGCGGTGCGCGCGATGGTCGGCGGCAAGGACTATGTCTCGTCGATCTACAACCGCGCGACGCAGGCCGAGCGCCAGCCCGGCTCCGCGTTCAAGCTGTTCGTCTATCTCGCCGCGCTCGAATCGGGAATGACGCCGTCCACCCCGGTCGTCGATGCGCCGATCAACATCGACGGGTGGAGTCCGCGCAACGCATCGCGGCGCTTCTCCGGCCAGATCGACCTGCGCACCGCGTTCGCCTTCTCGATCAATACGGTCGCGGCGCGGATCGGGCAGCAGGTCGGGTTCGACACCGTCGCCGACATGGCGCGCCGGTTCGGCATCACCACGCCCGTCAACACCCACCCCGCCATGGTGCTCGGCTCCTCCAACGTCCGGCTGATCGACATGACGCGCGCCTTCGCCTCGGTCGGCAGTGGCGGCGTCGCGGTCATGCCCTACGGCATCCTGCGCGTGGTGCAGCAGGGCACGCAGGAGGTGCTGTACGAACACCGCGCCGACGACGCCCGCGTGCTCGTCGCCCCGCAGGTCGCGGCGCAAATGACCGACCTGCTCCAGACCGCGGTCAACACCGGTTCCGGCCGCGCGGCGCAGATCGGTCGCCCGGTCGCGGGCAAGACCGGTACGACCTCGTCCAACAAGGACGGCTGGTTCCTCGGCTTCTCCAGCGGGCTCACCACCGGCGTCTGGATGGGCCGCGACGACGCGAAGTCGGTCGGCGGGTTGCAGGGCGGTCGCGCGCCTGCCGCCGCCTTCGCCGCCTTCATGCGTCAGGCCGTCGCGAACCGTCCCGACCCCGGCTTCAAGACCGACGTGACGCTCCCAGAATGGCAGCTCGAACCTGACGAAGAAGCCTATTTCGGCGAGCCCGATCAGAACTTCGTCGATGAAAACGGCGAATCGACCGCCCCCGTCGACATCGCGCCCCCCGCGCCGCGCCTCCCCGCGCAGGACGACCAGCCCGAAGACCCCGCCCCCGAACAACGCGAACCGGCCCTCGACCAGCAATGGCTCGACGGCGTCCTCACCCGCGGCGACCGCCCCGAACGCGCACCCCGCACCGAACGGGAACCGCGCGACCGCCGGGACCCGGACGGGCAATTGTAACGCATGACCCTCTCAAACAAATGCCGTCCCTGATCCGTTCGGTTCGAGCCTGTCGAGAACCCTGCGCGGGGGTAGCTACCCGCTCCAGCCGAGGGCAATCTAACTCGCCCCAGCTCGCCGGTACGGTGTTGACCAGGCCGCGCTTAGGTAAACGCTAAGCCTGCCGCCCATATCCCTGGATCAGCGCCCCATTGCGCCGCAACCACTCCCGCTCCACCCGCGGTTCACGCCCGTACAACCGCGCCACCGCCGCATGGAACGCCGCGCTGTGGTCCATGTGAATACGGTGCGCCACCTCATGCGCGACCGTCGCGCGCCGCACCGCGGGCGGCGCCAGGATCAGCCGCCAGCTGTAGCGGATGTCGCCCCCCGACGAACAACTCCCCCACCGCGACCGCGCATCGCCGATCCCAACCGCGCCCACCGCGACCCCCGCCAGCGCCGCATATTCGCGCGTCTCGGCATCCAGCACGCGCCGCGCCTCCGCCGCCAGCCAGCGCAGCACGCGCCGCGCGACCAGCTCCTCCGGCCCGCCCAGATGCAATCCGTCCGCAGCGCGCCGCGGCGTCCGCGGGCCGCCGGCGGACCACAGGATCGGCAGCGCGCCGTCTTCATACGGGATCACCGCCCCCGGCCCGATCGCCGCGACGCTCGGGATCGCCGCCAGCTGCGCCTCGATCCAGTCGCGCTTGCTCTCCACCCACGCCAGCGCAGGCTTCAACGCCCCGCGCGCCGGCATCGTCAACCGGACCGACCGGTCGCGCGGATCGACCCGCAACCGCAACGCCTTCGACTGCGCCATGCGCCGCACGACCAGCGGCGCATCGCCGAACGACGGCAACTTCGGGGCAGGGCGCGAAAACAGACTCATCGCGCCGATCTATAACGGATCAAGTCGCCCGCGAACCGGCTTTTCGCGCCATCCGGCGCTAGCGTTGCGGCAAGAGTTCGGGCTTGGGCTGAAGCTCGTTCTCAGGCTCGGGCCTGGTTTCGCGCCGCGCTTCGATCGCCTGACGCTCCAGCTCCCATTCGCGGCGCATCTGCTTCATCAGGCCACTTTGCCCGCCCGCGCCGTCCGGGCTGCTGCTGTCCGGACGCCCGCTCCGCGCCGCCTCCTCCGCCCACACGTTGCGCGTTCCCCACGCGGTCGCCGCCCCCGCCTTGCGCGGCTGCGGTTCCGCACGGATCACGTCCGGGATCCGGTAAAGCTCCTCCGTCCGCCGACCACAGACGGTGATCGAGTCGGACCGTGCGCCCTGCCGCGGACAGGGCGTCGCGGCCCCCGTCAGCGCCCGCGACCGGGCCAGCGCGTCCGCGGATGTGGCTCCCTGCCCCGCAGCGGTCCCGGCGACATTCAGCAACAGCAGCGACAGTCCGTGTCGCAACGGTCGCGCCCCCGCCATCGCGCTACAGTTCGCGCTCGATAATGTGGTTCTCCAGATCGCCGACATCGTCCTCCGACACCGTCCAGCCCCGCACCGAAACGCCCGCGCGGTGCACCGCCTCGCGGTCGCCCGAGATGAGATAATGCCAGTCGTAAAGCGGCGCCCCGTCGCGGATCAGCTTGTACGCGCAGGTCGACGGCAGCCAGTCGAGCTGGTCCAGCTTCGCCGGGGTCAGCCGCACGCACTCCGGCACGAACGCGTGGCGCCGGCGGTAATCGCTGCACTGCCCCGATCGGCGGTCGAGCAACCGGCACGCGACGTTGGTCGGCAACACCTCGCCCGTCTCCTCGTCCTCCAGCTTGTGGATGCAGCATTTGCCGCAGCCGTCGCACAGCGATTCCCACTGCGTCCGGCTCATCTTGGTCAACGGCACTGTCTCCCAGAACGGGCGCGGGGCGTCCGTCATGCGACCCAGCGATCGAGGTCGGCCGCCACCGCATCCGCACTCTCGTCCGCGCGCAGCAACGCGACCGGCTTCCCGTCCGGCGCGAACAGCATCGCCATCCGGCTATGGTTCATCAGATACGCGTCGGGCTTCGGCCCGGCCTCCTTGGAATAGATCACGGCATAGCGCTTCGCGACCGCCGCGATCTGCGCATCGGTGCCGGTCAGCCCGACCAGCGGCGCCCCGAACGCGCCGACGAACTGCTTCACGACCGTCGGCGTATCGCGCGCCGGATCGACCGAGACGAAGATCGGCTGCACCTTGGTGGCGCGCACCGGGTCCGCCTTTGCAAACGCCCGATACCCGGCCATCAGCCGCTGCACGTCGAGCGGGCAGACGTCCGGGCAATAGGTGTAGCCGAAATACATGACGCGATATTTGCCGGCATAGCTTGCCTCGGTCACCGCGCGTCCGTCCTGATCGGTCAGCGCGAACGCCCCGCCGATCGTCGCGCCGGCCAGCGGCGGTTCCTCCACCGGCTTCGACCCGCATCCCCCGAGCGCGAGGCAGAACGCCAGCACGGGCGCGGCAAGGAGGTGAGTCTTGTTCATGGCGGGGCCAGCCATGCTTTGATAAGGCGGCGGTAGCAAGGATTTGGGCATCACGGGGGACTTGGGGATGCGGATGACGGGTAACAAGCGAACGCTGGCAGTCTTGGCCGCGGCCCTCTGCGCACTGACGGCCGTCGCGACGCCGGCCACGGCGCAGTTCACCGACAGCTTCAGCTTCCTGAAAGCGGTGCGCGACCGTGACGGGCCCAAGGTTGCCGAGGCGGTCGAGCGGCCGGGGTCGCAGATGATCAACACCAAGGACTATACGACCGGCGAGGCCGCGCTCCATATCCTCGTCAAGCGGCGCGACAGCGGCTGGCTCGGCTACCTCCTGTCCAAGGGCGCCAGCGTCGACATCCGCGATCGGGAGGGGAACACCCCGCTGCTGCTCGCCGCCCAGATCGGTTATGTCGAGGGTGCGCGCGCCCTGCTGGCGGACGGCGCGGCGGTCGATGCGATCAACACGCGCGGCGAAACGCCGATCATCCTGGCGGTACAGGCCCGCGACCCGGCGCTCACCCGCCTCCTGATCTCCGCCGGGGCCGACCCGACCCGCCCCGATCGCATCGCCGGCAAGACCGCGCGCGACTATGCCGCGCAGGACAGCCGCGGCACCGCGCTGCTCAAGATTCTCGACGAGGCGAAACCGGCCAAGGCCGCCAAGCCGGTCATGGGCCCCGTCCGCCGCTGACCCCGGACGCCGTCGCACTCATCCGTCCGGAAACGCCTGCCCCATGATCACCGTCTTCGACGATCGCCAGCTCGGCCACCGCCCGGTCCATGAATTCTTCAACGGCGCGCTAGCTGCCCATGCCGACACCCCCGCCCGGGCCACCGGCATCCTGAACGCGATCGGCGACATGGTTGCGCCCACCGATCACGGCATGGCGCCGCTCGCCGCCGTCCACGACGCGGCCTATCTCACCTTCCTGACCGAGGCGCACGACCGCTGGCTCACCGCCGGACGCACCGGTGATGCGATCGGCTATGCCTGGCCCGTCGTCGGCCGCCGCCCGCTCGACCTCACCCGCATCGACGCGCTGCTCGGTCGCCACACCGCCGATGCGGTCACCCCGATCGGTGCCGGCACCTGGGACGCGACCTACTGGGGCGCACAGACCGCGCTCACCGCGCTCGACCATGTCCTGGCCGGCGACCGCGCCGCATTCGCACTCTGCCGCCCGCCCGGCCACCATGCCGGGCGCGACTATGCCGGCGGCTACTGCTTCCTCAACAACGCCGCGATCGTCGCGCAGGCCGCGATCGACGCCGGCCGGCGCGTCGCGATCCTCGACGTCGACTATCACCACGGCAACGGGACGCAGGACATCTTCTACGATCGCGGCGACGTAACGTTCGTGTCGATCCACGCCGATCCGCGCACCGACTTCCCCTATTTCTGGGGCCATCCCGACGAACACGGCGCCGGCGACGGGCTCGGCGCGAACCACAATATCATCCTGCCGCGCGGCACCGCCTGGTCGGACTACGCCCCGGCACTGGACCGGTCGCTCGACCTGATCGCAGCCAGTGGCGCAGACCTGCTCGTCCTGTCGTTCGGCGCCGATACCTACGAAGGCGACCCGATCTCCGGCTTCGCCCTCAAGACCGAAGATTTCGCCACGATGGCCCACCGCATCGCCGCCACCGGCCTCCCGACCGTCATCGTGATGGAGGGCGGCTACGCGGTCAACGCGCTCGGGTCCAACGTAGCGGCGCTGCTCTCCGGCTTTTAGTTCCTTAAAAGCAGCGCGAACAGCACGACGGACTTGACCGCAATCGCCTGCAACACGGCAATCCGTTCCAACCGGCTGGAGAAAGGCTGCTTCAGCGTCTTGTGCCGGAACAGCCGGCGGGCAGCGAACGCCGCCGGGGTCCCGCCGATCGCTGCCAACATCAACAAGCGTCGCTCCGACACCCGCCTCGCCCTCGCCAGGGCTGATCGCTTGTCGTGCCAGAAAAGCAGCAGGGTCGCACCGTTCACGACAAGCAACAGCAGCGCGAAACCCCAGACAGGCACGCCGGACAGCAGCCCGACGAGCCCCGCCATCGTCCCCGTCACAGCTTCGCGGTCAGCTCCGGCACCACCGTGAACAGGTCACCGACCAGCCCGATATCGGCCACCTGGAAGATCGGCGCGTCCGCGTCCTTGTTGATCGCGACGATGACCTTCGAGTCCTTCATGCCCGCCAGATGCTGGATCGCGCCGGAGATCCCGACCGCGACATACACTTCCGGCGCCACGATCTTGCCCGTCTGCCCGACCTGGTAATCGTTCGGCGCATAGCCCGCATCGACCGCGGCGCGTGATGCGCCCACACCCGCGCCCAGCTTGTCGGCCAGCGGATCGATCAGCTCGTGGAACTTGTCCTCCGAGCCCAGCGCTCGCCCGCCCGACACGATGATCTTGGCCGACGTCAGCTCCGGCCGATCGGACGATGCGATCTCCGACCCGACGAAGCTCGACAGCCCCTGGTCGCCACCGGCCGAAACCGCCTCGACCACGCCCGCGCCGCCGCTTGCCGCCGCCTTGGCGAACGCCGTGCCACGCACCGTCACGACCAGCTTGGCGTCCGACGACTGCACGGTCGCGATCGCGTTGCCGGCATAGATCGGCCGCGTGAACACGCCTTCGCTCTCGACCGACAGGATGTCGCTGATCTGCGACACGTCCAGCAACGCCGCCACGCGCGGCGCGATGTTCTTGCCGTTCGTCGTCGACGGCGCCACGAACGCATCGTGGTGACCCATCAGCTCGACCACCAGCGGTGCGACATTCTCGGCCAGCGCATGGGCATAGGCCGCGTCGTCCGCGACATGCACCTTGCCGACGCCGGCGATCTGCGCCGCGGCCTGCGCCACCGCATCGACGCCCTGACCCGCGACCAGCAGATGGACCTCGCCCATTTCGCCGGCGGCGGTCACCGCCGACAACGTCGCGTCCTTCACGGCCGCGCCATCATGTTCGACCCAGACGAGCGTCTTCATACCGCCACTCCCATATCCTTGAGCTTCGCCACCAGCGTATCGACGTCGGGCACCGTGATGCCCGCGACGCGCTTGGCCGGTTCGACCACCTTCGACGTCGTCAGCCGCGGCGTGGTGTCGACGCCGTAATCGGCCGGCGCCTTGGTCGCCATCGGCTTCGACTTCGCCTTCATGATGTTCGGCAGCGACGCATAGCGCGGCTCGTTCAAGCGCAGATCGGTCGTCACGATCGCCGGCGTCTTCAGGTTCACCGTCTCGGCGCCGCCATCCACTTCGCGCGTCACGGTCACGGTATCACCCGCGACCTCGACCTTCGACGCGAACGTGCCCTGGCCCCAGCCGAGCAGCGCTGCCAGCATCTGGCCGGTCTGGTTGCTGTCGTCGTCGATCGCCTGCTTGCCAAGAATGACCAGCCCGGGCTGCTCCTCGTCGACGATCGCCTTGAGGATCTTGGCGACCGCCAGCGGCTCGACCACATCCTCGGTCAGCACCAGGATCGCGCGGTCCGCACCCATGGCGAGCGCGGTGCGCAGCGTTTCCTGGCATTTCTGCACGCCGATCGACACGGCCACGATCTCGGTCGCCGCGCCCTTTTCGCGCAGCCGGATCGCCTCTTCGATCGCGATCTCGTCGAACGGGTTCATGCTCATCTTGACGTTGGCCAGGTCGACGCCCGTCCCGTCCGCCTTCACCCGCGGCTTCACATTATAATCGATCACCCGCTTCACGGGCACCAGGATCTTCATGGCGCTATCCTCCGGCATGACGCTGTGGCGGCGACTCAAACGCCCCGCGCGATTGATCGGCCCATAGCAGGCGCTTTACGTAAACGTAAAGGGGGCGGACCAGGTCAAAACGCCCCACGCCTCTATCGTCGTTACAGTTGTGCCCCGGCGCAGGCCGGGGCCCAGGTGAAACCGCTCCACCCAGGCCCCGCCTTCGCCGGGGCACATATGACGTCCGGGGGATTTAATTCCCCCTGACGCTTCAGGCCGCCTGCTTGACCTGCGCCACGATCTTCTTCGCGGCATCGCCCAGGTCGTCGGCGCTGACGATCGGCAGGCCGCTGTTGGCCAGGATGTCCTTGCCCTGCTGCACGTTGGTGCCCTCGAGCCGCACGACCAGCGGCACCGACAGGTTCACTTCCTTCGCCGCCGCGACGATGCCGTCGGCGATGATGTCGCAGCGCATGATGCCGCCGAAGATGTTGACCAGGATGCCTTCGACCGCCGGATCGGACAGGATCAGCTTGAACGCCGCCGTCACCTTCTCCTTCGAAGCGCCGCCGCCGACGTCGAGGAAATTCGCCGGGAACGCGCCGTTCAGCTTGATGATGTCCATCGTCGCCATGGCCAGGCCCGCGCCGTTCACCATGCAGCCGATGTTACCGTCGAGCTTGATGTAGGCCAGGTCGTACTTCGACGCCTCGATCTCGGCCGGATCCTCCTCGGACTCGTCGCGCAGCGCGAAGATGTCCTTGTGACGGTACAGCGCGTTGCCGTCGAACGACACCTTGGCGTCGAGCACCAGCAGCGCGCCGTCGGTCGTCTCGACCAGCGGGTTCACTTCCAGCATTTCCATGTCGGACGCGATGAACGCCTCGTACAGCTGACCCGAAACCTTGATCGCCTGCTTGTAGAGATCGCCCTTCAGGCCCAGCGCGAACGCCACGGCGCGGCCGTGATGCGGCTGGAAACCCTCGACCGGGTCGATGATGATGCTGTGGATCAGCTCGGGCGTGTCGTGTGCGACCGCTTCGATGTCCATGCCACCCTCGGTCGACACGACGACGGCGATCCGGCCGGTCGCACGATCGACCAGCATCGAAAGGTAATATTCCTTCGCGATGTCGGCGCCGTCGGTGATGTACAGCCGGTTGACCTGCTTGCCCGCATCGCCCGTCTGGATCGTGACCAGCGTGTTACCCAGCATGTCCGTCGCGTTCTGGCGCACGTCGTCGATCGTCTTGGACAGTCGCACGCCGCCCTTCGCATCGGGGCCGAGTTCCTTGAACTTGCCCTTGCCGCGGCCGCCCGCGTGGATCTGCGACTTCACGACGTAGAGCGGCCCGGGCAGGCGTTCGGCGGCGGCCACGGCTTCGTCGACGGTCATCGCGGCATAGCCGGCCGGGATCGCGACACCGAACTTGGCGAGCAGTTCCTTGGCCTGATATTCGTGGATGTTCATGGGATCGCGTCCTCTGGGTCCAGCGGAAAGTTGGCGCGGCTAAAGCATAACGGGGCAAGGATTGCCACCCCGCCACGCCCGAATCGCTGCACTGCGGCACCATAGCGGGCCCGGCCGCCCGCGCCATGACCCTAGCGAGCCGCCGCGCGAGCCGGTAGGGCGAGGGCAAAGCCCGGTCAGGGCGTTCAGCGTGAGGATGATCCATGGAAACGATCGGCGTAATCGGCGCAGGCCAGATGGGGGCCGGCATCGCGCAGGTCTCGGCACAGGCGGGCTACCGCGTCCTGTTGTCGGACGTTTCCATCGCGGCCGCCACTAAGGGCCGTGACGGCATCGCCCGCGCGCTCGACCGGCTCGTGACGAAGGAGAAACTGACCGCCGACGCCGCGCAGGCCGCGGTCGCGCTGATCGAACCGGTGGCCGACGTCGCCGCGATGGCCGACGCCGCGCTGGTGATCGAGGCCGCGACCGAGCGCGAGGACATCAAGCGCAAGATCTTCGCCGATGTCGGCGCGGTGCTGGGCGCCGATGCGATCCTGGCGACCAACACCTCGTCCATCCCGATTACGCGGCTGGCACAGGCGGCGCCCGATCCCGCGCGCTTCATGGGCGTCCATTTCTTCAACCCGGTGCCGGTCATGCGCCCGATCGAACTGATTCGCGGCCTTGCCACCGCCGACTCCACCGTGGCGCGGGTCGAGGCCTATGCCGAGGCGCTCGGCAAGACCGTCGTCCACGCCAACGACGCGCCCGGCTTCATCGTCAACCGCGTGCTACTGCCGTTCATCAACGAGGCCTGCTTCGCGCTCGGCGAGGGCGTCGCCACGATCGCCGACATCGACGCGGCCGTCAGCCTCGGCCTCAACCACCCGATGGGCCCCTTCACACTCGCCGACTTCATCGGCCTCGACACCTGCCTCAATATCTGTCGCGTCCTGCACGACGGCACCGGAGACCCCAAATTCCGCCCCGCCCCCCTGCTCGTCAAATATGTCGAAGCCGGCTGGCTAGGCCGCAAAACCGGCCGCGGCTTCTACGACTACTCCGCCGAAACCCCCGTCCCGACGCGTTAACAGAACCGCCTAAAAGCCCTCTCCCCCACGGGGAGAGGGTTGGGAGAGGGGGAGTGGCTTGAGAAGACCAAGCCACAAGCCGAACCGCGAGATTCGCGAAACGCCTATCCCTCAACCCGCCAGTCATAAACCAACGCACCCTCGCGAAACGCGAACCGGTCGAGATGCTCGGCCACCACCGCCTGCACCCGCTCGACCTGCTCCACCTCCGCCACGCTCGCGCGCAGCACCAGCGCGTCAGGCTCCGCCACCAGCGTCAAAGGCCCCGCCGGCAAGCCGACTTCCCCCGCCTCGGGCGTAAAGCTCACCTCGAACCGGTGGCTCCAATGCTTACATAATTGCTGCAGATAGCGGCTCGCATTCGGCGTTACGACGCGGGCGGTGGTGACGACGGCCATGACAGGGCTCCTTGGACTGCTCCCGGTCCCCGGAGTGGCGCGTAACCCCGCCCGCATCAAGCCGCATGCGGCAACCCGGCGCCTCAGCCGGTTACGAGCGTCCGGTGCAGGAAGGACCGCGCCCGACGCGACACCCCGGCCGCCAGCGCGGCGATCGCCAGCCCGATCAGCGGCACGATCCAGAGCAGCGACAAGATCAGTATCACGGTTCGCATAGGCCACCTCCCGACTCGGGTCCCACGCACGGGCGGTTACATATCGGTGACCCTACGGCTTCCGCGCCGTCCGCAACTACGGCGCCAGCAGCAGTCCCGCGAACGCCGCACTCATCAGGTTGGCGAGCGATCCCGCCACCAGCGCGCGCAGCCCCAGCTTCGCGATCATCGTCCGCTGGTTCGGCGCCAGACTCCCCGTCACCGCCATCTGGATCGCGATCGAACTGAAATTGGCGAACCCACACAGCGCGAAGGTCACGATCGCCACCGTCCGCTGCGACAATGCCGCCTGCTGCTCGCCCAGCGCGATATAGGCGACGAACTCGTTCAGCACGATCTTCTGCCCGAACAGTCCGCCGGCGATCCCCGCCTCGTTCCACGGCACGCCCAGCAGGTACATCACCGGCGCGAACACATAGCCGAGCAGTCGCTGGAACGTCAGCGCCTCCACCCCGAACCACATCCCGACGCCGGTCAGCAACCCGTTGGCCAGCGCCACCAGCGCCACGAACGCCAGCACCATCGCGCCCACCGCCACGGCCAGCCGCACGCCGGTCTGCGCGCCCTGGCTGGCGGCCATGATGATGTTTGCTGGCCGCTCTTCGTCATGCGTCGCTTCGGCCATCGCGATCTGCTGCTCCTCGCGGTCATCGCCCAGCGGCAACTCGCCCGCAGGCGGCGCGATCTCGTCGGGCATCATGATCTTGGCCATCAGGATCCCGCCCGGCGCCGCCATGAAACTGGCGGCAAGCAGATAGTCGATCCGCACCCCCATCGACGCATAAGCCGCCAGGATCGTGCCCGCGACGCCCGCCATCCCGCTCACCATCACGGTGAACAGCTGCGGCGGCGTCAGCCCCGCCAGATACGGCCGGATCACCAGCGGCGATTCGCTCTGCCCGACGAAGATGTTGGCGGCCGCGCACAGCGACTCCACCTTCGACACGCCGATCACCTTCTCGATCGCCCCGCCGATCCAGCGCACCACGAACTGCATGACGCCCAGATAATAGAGGATCGACACCAGGCTGGCGAAGAAGATGATCACCGGCAGCGCGGAGATCGCGAAGCTCCGCCCGCCGATCGCCGGGTTGGCGAGCGTCCCGAACAGGAACTCCGTGCCGCGCTGCGAATAGCCGAGCAGGTTCGCCACCGCGCCGGACATCTGGCCCAGCACCACCTTGCCGATGCTCGAATACAGCACCAGCACCGCGATCCCGGCCTGCAACGCGAACGCCGCACCCACCACGCGCAACCGGATCGCCCGGCGGTTGGAGGACAGCAGGACCGCGATCGCCAGGATCACCGCGATGCCGGCAAGGCCGATCAGGAATTTCATCATGTCGGTCGGGGGCTTTCTCGGGCGGCCACGGGGTCAATCACCGGGACGATACACATCGCTGGCGGAACGAACAGCCCTTGGCACGGGCGCGCGCCCTGTCAATCCAGGCAGTTGCACGGCTGTCCCCACGCTCCGGGCTTCCGCCGGTCATGGAAACCGGTTAGCACCGCGGCGATGACGATCCCGCCATCCGCCCCTTTCCCCAAGTCGCTGTTCGCCTTCTCCATCCTCTACGGCGGCATGACCTGCATTGCCGGGGTGCTGGGCGTGAAGCAGGTGGCGCTCGGGCCGCTGGCGGTGGAGGCCGGTATTTTCGCCTTCCTGTTGCTGGTCGTGATAGGCAGTGCGATCGCCGAACTGCACGGCCGGGCCGCCGCCGACCGGATGGTGCGCTACGGCTTCGTCCCCCTCGTCATGTCCGCGCTGCTGATCCAGCTCGTGCTGGCGCTCCCGACCGATCCCGGCATGTATCCGCCTGCGATCGACGCCTTTCCGATCGTCGTCGGCCAGGGCGCGCGCATGATGATCGCCGGGCTGATCGCCTACGGCACGTCGCAGACGCTCAACGTCTACATCTTCTCGCGCCTCGCCGCGGGGGCCGGCAGCCTGCTCTGGCTGCGCGCGATGATCGCCAGCGCCGCGTCGCAGGTCATCGACACGTTGCTCTTCATCTCAATCTCGTTCCTTGGCGAACGCGACATCGGCGCGCTGCTCGCCGGGCAGATGCTGGCCAAGGTCGTGCTGTCGATCGTGCTCGTCCCGCCGCTCATCTACCTCTTCGTGGCACTCGGCCGCCGGATGGACCGGGCGTAACGCCGCCGTCTGGCGAAACGCGCGGTTTTCGCCTATATCGGCGGCATCATGACACTTCACATGCCTATCCCCGGTCATATCGATCCGGTCCCCGTCCCCCGTGCGCTCGTGCCGCGCGCCGATGGGCGGATCGACCTGCTCGGCCTGTCGCAGGCCGAACTGCGCGTCGCGCTCGAAACCGCGCAGCTCGAACCCAAGCAGGCGAAGCTCCGCGCCAAGCAGCTGTGGCACTGGATCTACAACCGCGGCGTCGTCGATTTCACGCTGATGACCGACATCGCCAAGTCGATGCACGGCTGGCTCGCCATGCGCTTCGTCGTCAGCCGGCCGGAAGTGGTCGAGGCGCAGGTGTCGAGCGACGGCACGCGCAAATGGCTGCTCCGCACCGACGACGGCCAGGATTACGAGATGGTGTTCATCCCGGATGCGGACCGCGGCACGCTCTGCGTCTCCAGCCAGGTCGGCTGCACGCTGAACTGCCGGTTCTGCTTCACCGGCACGATGCGGCTGGTCCGCAACCTGACGCCAGCCGAGATCGTCGGACAGGTCATGCTGGCGCGCGACGCGCTCGGCGAATGGCCCAGCCAGCCGGAGGGCCGCATGCTCACCAACATCGTCATGATGGGGATGGGCGAACCGCTCTATAATTTCGACAATGTCCGCGATGCGCTGAAGCTCGTGATGGACGGCGCCGGCCTCGGCCTCTCGCGCCGCCGCATCACGCTCAGCACCAGCGGCGTCGTGCCGATGATGGCGCGCGCCGGGGCGGAGATCGGCGTCAACCTCGCCGTCTCGCTCCACGCCGTGACCAAGGACGTCCGCGACGAGATCGTGCCGCTCAACCGCAAATACGGGATCGAGGAGCTGCTCCAGGCCTGCGCCGACTATCCCGGCGCCAACAATGCGCGCCGCATCACGTTCGAATATGTGATGCTGAAGGACAAGAACGACAGCGACGCCGACGCCTACGAACTGGTCCGGCTGCTGAAGAAGTATGACCTGCCGGCCAAGGTGAACCTGATCCCGTTCAACCCCTGGCCCGGCGCGAACTACGAATGTTCCGACCCCGAACGGATCAAGCGTTTCTCTAACATCGTGTTCGAAGCCGGCATCAGCGCCCCCGTCCGCACCCCCCGCGGCCGCGACATCATGGCGGCGTGCGGCCAACTGAAATCCGCGTCGGAAAAGAAGAGCCGCGCGGAGCTGGACCAGCTGGCGGACGAGAAGCAGGCCGCGCTGGGCTGACATCACGCACAGGGCGTGTGTCCCCCCTCTCCTCAACCCTCCCCCCGATAGGGGGAGGGGGCCGGTTGCCTCCAGGCGAAGCCCTCTCCCCTCGGGGAGAGGGTTGGGAGAGGGGGGGGACACAGGCGCTGACGGTTTTTGCATCGACGCCAACTGACCACGCTGGCAATACCACCCCAAACAAACGGGGCGTACACAGATGTGGCTGTTCGATAAGTTCGCGCGCAAAGCGCTGAAACAGGGTCAGCTGTCGATCATCGACGGCGACGGCAAGCGCTACGATTACGGCACGCCCGATCCCGACCGGACACCGATCGTGGTACGCTTCACCGATCGCAAGGTCGGCAACTACATCGCGCGCCACCCGCGGCTCGGCGCGGCCGAGGCCTGGATGGACGGCCGCATGGTGATCGAGCAGGGCGACATCGCCGGCCTGATCGACCTGATCCGCTCGAACGGCAAATGGGAACGCGGCGGTGGCCAGCTCGGGGCGCGCAGCCCGATGAAGCGGATCGCCGGCACCATCGCGACGCGGCTCGACTCCATCAACAAGATCGGCAAGTCCAAGCAGAACGTCGCCCACCACTACGACATCGGCGACCGGCTCTACGACCTCTTCCTCGACGTCGACCGGCAATATAGCTGCGCCTACTTCACCGATCCGGACAACAGCCTGGAACAGGCGCAGCTCGACAAAAAGGCCCACATTGCCGCCAAGCTGAACCTGAAACCCGGTCAGCGCGTGCTCGACATCGGCTGCGGCTGGGGCGGCATGGCGCTCTACCTGAACCGCGTCGCCGACGTCGACGTGCTCGGCATCACCCTGTCGGAGGAACAGCTCAAGACCGCCCGCCGCCGCGCGGAGGAAGCCGGCGTCGCGGACCGCGTGAAGTTCGAACTGATCGACTACCGCGAACTCAGCGGCACGTTCGACCGGATTGTGTCGGTCGGCATGTTCGAACATGTCGGCGTGCCGAACTACCGCACATTCTTCGCCAAATGCCGCTCGCTGATGGTGGAGGACGGCGTCATGCTGCTCCACACGATCGGCCGGATGGGCGGCCCGGGCCAGACCGACGCCTTCACCGCGCGCTACATCTTTCCCGGCGGCTACAACCCCGCCCTGTCTGAGATCGTCGGCGCCAGCGAATCGCAGCGCCTGATCTCGACCGACATCGAGACACTGCGCGTTCACTACGCGCTCACCATCCGCCACTGGTACGACCGCTGCGTGGCGCACAAAGCGGAGATCGAGGCGATGTTCGACGCGCGCTTCTACCGCATGTGGACCTTCTACCTCGCCGGCGCGATGAGCGCGTTCCGCCACGGCGGCATGTGCAACTACCAGATCCAGTACACCCGCAGCCGCTGGGCCCTGCCCCTCACACGCGACTACATCGCCACCGCCGAACAGGACCTGCGCGCCAAGGGCTGACCAGTGAATGTTCCCCGGCGCAGGCCGGGGCCTAGGTGAAACAGCTCCACCAAGTCCCCGGCCCCCGCTGCAGAACTGAGAACCTCAGCGCTTTCTAACCGGAACCGGCAACGGCGCAGGCGTCGCAGCCGCCCCCGGCTCGGCGGAATACTTCGCTTCCGCCGCGGCGCGCTCCGCCCCCGTCATCCGCCCGTCATGGTCGGTATCGGCCTCGTCGAAGCTCCGCAGCGCATCCGCCTTCTGCTCGGCCAACGTGATGCGCCCGTCGCGGTTCGTGTCGGCATCGCTGAACATCGCGTCCACCATCGCGGACGGCACGCTGTTCTTCGTCGCCCACGCATCGACCTCCGCCCGGCTGACCACTCCGTCGCGGTCGGCGTCCAGCATGCGGCTGAGCCCGGTCGCGCGCTCCTCCGCCGCGGCGCGCGGCATGAAGTCCGGCCCACGCGCCGGCCCGGTCGGCGCCTGCGCGAACGCGGCCGCGCCGGTCCCCAGCGCCATGATCGTCATCATTATCCGCATCGCATCGCTCCGTTCGTTTCAGACAGGCTCAACGACCCGGGGTCAGCTTGCGATCCGGGATCGCGCCGGCGCCCGGCTTCCGCGCGGCGATCTTCTCCGCCACCGTCAGGATGCCGTCATGATTGGCATCGACCATGTCGAACGCGCGCAGCGGGCGGCGCGATGCCTCGGCCGGGCTCAGCTTGCCGTCGCCATTGGTGTCGACCGCCTTGAACGCGGCGTTCGCGGCGTTCAGCATGTCCTGCGCCTCCTTCGCGGTCGGCGCATTCTTCGTGCCGGGCGGCGTGCGGTTCAGCACCACGCCCATCCGCTCGCCGAATTCCGCGCGGCTCATGAAACCGTCCTTGTTGGTGTCGGCCAGCTTGAACACGCCGTCGACCTCCGCCTGCATCTGCGCGCGGGTCACGTCGCCGGTGCCCTTCACGGGCTTGGCCGCGGGCGCGGACAGCGCGGGCGCGGCGGCCAGGGTGATGAGGACGGGCAGCATCAGGGCTATCGGACGCATCGGTTTTCCTTCTCGCAACGGTCGGGTCACGGTCGTACGGGTACGCCCCATGGCGCGCCCTCGCTGTATGGCGCTTGAATGCGCGGCGCCCGGATGGCAAGGCGCGCGCGAATTTACGGGTTGAAGGGACGGACATGTCGGACGTGAAGCGGGTTGTGCTTGCCTATTCGGGCGGCCTCGACACCAGCGTGATCCTGAAATGGCTCGCCACCGAATATCAGTGCGAGGTGGTGACCTTCACCGCCGACCTCGGCCAGGGCGAGGAACTCGAGCCCGCCCGCGCCAAGGCGGAGCTGATGGGGGTGCGCCCCGAACATATCTTCATCGACGATCTGCGCGAGGAATTCGTGCGCGACTACGTCATGCCGATGATGCGCTCGAACGCGCTGTACGAGGGGCTGTACCTGCTCGGCACCTCGATCGCCCGCCCGCTGATCGCCAAGCGCCAAATCGAGATCGCGCGTCAGGTCGGCGCCGACGCGGTCAGCCACGGCGCGACCGGCAAGGGCAACGACCAGGTCCGGTTCGAACTCGGTTATTACGCGCTCGCCCCCGACATCCGCGTCATCGCGCCGTGGCGCGAATGGGACCTCACCAGCCGCACCCGCCTGATCGAATATGCCGAACAGCACCAGATTCCGGTGCCCAAAGACAAGCGCGGCGAATCGCCCTTCTCGACCGACGCGAACCTTCTCCACACCTCGTCCGAGGGCAAGGTGCTCGAGGATCCGTGGGACGAGGTCCCGGACTATGTCTACTCGCGCACCGATGATCCCGTGACCGCGCCCGACGTGCCGGAGGAGATCACGATCGACTTCGAACGCGGCGACGCGGTGGCCGTGAACGGCGTGGGGCTTTCGCCCGCCACGTTGCTCGCCAAGCTCAACGAACTCGGCAAGCGCCACGGCATCGGCCGGCTCGACCTAGTCGAAAACCGCTTCGTCGGCATGAAGAGCCGCGGCATGTACGAAACGCCGGGCGGCACGATCTACCATCTCGCCCACCGCGGGATCGAACAGATCACGCTCGATCGCGGCGCGATGCACCTCAAGGACGAACTCGCCCCGCGCTATGCCGAACTGATCTACAACGGCCTGTGGTTCAGCCCGGAACGCGAAATGCTCCAGGCCGCGATCGACCATAGCCAGCACAAGGTGTCCGGCACCGTCCGGCTGAAGCTGTTCAAGGGCAGCGTCTTCGTCACCGGCCGCCGCTCGCCCTATTCGCTCTACAGCGAAAAGGTCGTGACGTTCGAGGACGACGCCGGCGCCTACGACCAGCGCGACGCGGCCGGCTTCATCAAGCTCAACGCGCTCCGCCTGCGCCTCCTGGGCCGCCGCGACGGGCTGTAAGGCTCGACGCCAGAACGGGTGAAGCGGGAAGCGTTCCCCGGCGAAGGCCGGGGCCTAGACGCAACCGCTTCACCTAGCCCCCGGCCTCCGCCGGGGAACGTTCAGCGCTTCTCCACCCGCCGCAGCGCGATCAAATCGATCGGGTTCCAGTACAACCGCGCCACCGGCCGCCGCCCGACCGCCAGTTCCTGCAGGAACATGTCGCCCTTGTCATAGGCCCGCGGCCCCAGCCGCAGCAGCCAGATGGTCGGCGCGGCCTGCACCCCCGGCTCGTGCGCGATTTGCTGCAAGCGGTCGCGCGGCAACGACACGACACCACGGCTGCCGGTCGGATACCACCCGCCCACGCCGATCGACGGCACCGGCGTCGGCACCGGCCGCACCGCGATCGGCACACGCAGGTCGCGCAGCGCGAACATCATCGGCAGCGCCCCTTCGTTGGGATAGGCGAGCAGCACGTCGCCCGGCCGCCAGCGCGGGGCCAGGAACTGGACGACGCCGTACCAATGCTGCTGTCCGCCGACGATCCGGCGCTCCTTGATATCGCCGGCAATCATCTGGAACGCCACGATCAGCCCGGCGGCCCACCCGACATAGCGCCGCCACCCGACCGTCCAGCCCAGCGTCCCGATCGACAGCAGCAGCACCGCCGGCACCGCGACCGGCGTCATGGTCCGCATGATGAACACCGGCGCGACCAGCGCGGACACCGCGATCGACAGCGCGGACGGTACCAGCGCGAGCGCGAACAGCGCCGCCGCCAGCCGCCGCCGCGGCGCCCCGTCCGCCAGCCGCCAGATCGCCAGTCCCGCCAGCACGAACAATGCGATGCCGGGCGCAAGGCCGGGCGCGGCATACAGGATCGCCAGCCTGGTCGGCACGGTGTCCCACGAAAAGGTCAGCCAGGTCGCCGACACCCAGGTCGGCGCCTGATCCGTCAGGATCGCCACCGCCGGCGCCCAGACCAGCGCGACCAACGCATGCCCGCCGACGATCCGCGCCCAGTCGCGCCCCGTCAGCCCCGGACGCAGCACCAGCGCAAGGAACGCGATCCCGAGCGCGGCGGCGTACAGCGCACCCAGATTGTGCAGCCACAGCATCAGCGCCAGCCCGACGAGATAGCCGGCATAGGGCCCACCCGCGATGCTGCGCCCGCGCTCCGCCGCCGCGCCCAGCCGGATGAGCGCCCACAGCGTCCCGGCATAGACCAGGATCATCACCGGATAGGGCCGCACCTCGCGCGTCATCGCGACCAGCATGATCGACACCGCGGCATAGGCCACCGCACCCCACGCGATCCGCGCCGCATCGAGCCGCGCCAGCCGCGCCGCATCGTGCGCCGCCCGCCAGATCACCGGCAGCACCGCGATGCCGCAGACATAACCGAGCGAGCGGTACCCCGCGAGACTGTCGCCGAACACCAAAGTCCAGCAGCGCAGCAGCGAATAATAGAAGGGCGGGTGCGTCTCGTACGCCGGCACCACGTGCCAGAGGAAATCGAACCCCTTGCCCGCGGCATAGGCGCTGTACGCCTCGTCCAGCCAGAACGGCTCGTCCAGCGACCCGTGAAACCGGAAATACAGCGCCAGCGCGAGCAGCCCGAGCGCGCCGAAGATGCCGATCGTCCGGGAAAGCCGCGCCTGTTCCATCGCCCGCCCTTACGGTCTGCCCGCCCCCAAGGGAAGCACCGGGCCGATCCAGACAGAACCGTCATCCCGGCGAAGGCCGGGATCTCCCTCCGGTAAAGAACCCATCCCAAGCCCAAGGAAGATCCCGGCATCCGCCGGATGACGATCATAGTGGCGCACCGCTTCCCTGAACGGAGTGCCGCGTCGACCTACGAACCGCCACCCGCGCCACCCCCAGGCAAACCGCGCAAAACCGCGACCCAACCCACCAATTACCGGTTCCCGCCGCACCCGCGCTTCGATACAGGCGGGGCCCATGACCGATCGCGCCTGGTGGCAGTCGCGGTGGTACGCGATCGGGCTGGCCTGCCTGATGGCGGTGCCGCTGCTCTGGCCCGACATCCCTCCCATCACCGACCTGCTCGGTCATATCGGGCGCTACGGTGTCGAGCTGGAACGCGCCGGCTCGCCCTTTCTGCAACGCTATTACGGGTTCGAATGGGGCCTGATCGGCAATATGGGGATCGACCTCCTCGTGGTGCCGCTGTCGCGGCTGATGGGGCTGGAACCCGCGGTCAAGCTGATCGTGCTGCTGATCCCGCCGCTCACCGCGGGCGGCCTGCTGTGGATGGCGAAGGAAGCGCACGGCCGCATCCCGCCCAGCGCCGCCTTCGCGCTGCCGTTCGCTTATGGCTATCCGTTCCAGTTCGGGTTCGCCAATTTCGCGCTGTCGATGGCGCTCGCCTTCCTGGCGTTCGGCTATTGGCTGCAGCTCGGTCGGACGGGGCGCATGCGGTTGCGGGCAATGCTGTTCGTGCCGATCGGCCTCGTGATCTGGGTCTGTCACAGCTACGGCTGGGCGGTCCTCTGCCTGCTCGCCGCCGCCGCCGAACTGATCCGCATGCGCGACGGCACTACGGACGACGAACCGAAACGGAGCCTGCCGAGTACCGTCTGGCACGCCGGCCTTGCCTGCCTCCCGCTCGTCCCGCCGATGATCCTCATGCTCGTCTGGCGCTCCGGTGCGGTGGCCGGCACGACCGGCGGCTACACGCTGATCTGGAAATATGCCTGGCTGCTCGCGGCGCTGCGCGACGATGCCCGGACGTTCGACCAGGCCTGCGTTGCGCTGGTCTTCGTCCTACTCGGCCTCGGCGTCGCGCGGATCGGGTTCCGCTACAATCGCACGCTGGGGCTCGCCGCGCTGTTCCTGTTCGCCGCCTATGCGCTTCTGCCGCGCGTGCTGCTCGGCTCCGCTTATGCCGACATGCGGATGGCGCCCTATGCGCTGGCGGTCGCGGTGGTGGCATTGCGCCCGATCGGCAATGCGCGCTGGTGGCGCCCCGCGCTCGCGGTGGCCGCGCTCGCCTTCCTGGTCGTCCGGCTGACCGGCCACACGCTCCACTATGCCCGGCTCGACCGCGCCTATGACGAACAGCTCGCGGCCGTGGAACATCTGCCGATCGGCGCGCGCGTGATGGTGCTGGTCAACCTCCCCTGCCAGGGCAGCTGGAGCTATTCGCGGATGGACCATCTCGGTAGCCTCGCGATCGGGCGCCGCCAGGCGTTCGTGAACGGCCAGTGGGCGATGGCCGGCGCGCAGCTTCTGACGATCCGCAACCCGCATGTCGGGCGGTTCGGGGGCGATCCGACGCAGCTTCTGCGCCCGCTCAAATGCCGTCGCCGCGGCGAACCGGTGCTTGCCGACACGCTCCGCAATTTCCCGCGCGCGGCCTACGACCATTTCTGGCTGATCGACATGCCGCGATCCGGCTGGCTGCGCTATCCGGACCTGGTTCCCGTCTGGCACGGCCGCACCCGCGGCATCCTCTACCGCGTCGTGCCGGCCCCGGTGCCGGCCAAGCCTCAGGCGGGCTCGGCCACCAGCGCCAGCGACACCCCGAACGGCAACGATCCGCGCGCCACGATGTGACGTTCGGCGCCGAACACGCGTTCCAGCATCCGGTTCACGCGCGGTGACGGCATCGCATCGTCATCCCCGCCGGTCTTGCCGGTCAGCTTGTGCAGCCACCGCACGCCGACGATCAGCGGGAACAGCAAAGTGTTGAAATGGCTGCGGTGCCGCACGCGGAACCCGGCCTTCGCGAACACCGCGGCCAGCGTCTTGGCGGTATAGCGCCGCTGGTGGTGATGCGCCGCATCGTGCGCGCTCCACATCCAGGGATTGGCCGGCACCGTCACCATCAACCGCCCACCGGGCGCCAGCTTCCGGCGCAGCGCGGTCAGCGCCTCCAGGTCGCCCGGAATATGCTCCAGCACGTCGAGCAGCACGATGAAGTCGTAATGCCCGTCGTCCAGCGCGACCCCGTCGGGCAGATATCCGCCCTTCACCGCGATCCCGCTCCGGTCGCTGGCGAACGCGCGTGCGAAATCGTCGGGCTCCACCGCGTCGACCGTGCCGTAGCCCTGCAACAGCGGGATGTTCGATCCCGTGCCGCACCCGACCTCCAGGATCCGCATGCCCGACGCGCGCGGCGCCTGCGCCTCGATCAGCGCGGCCACGATCCGGCGGCGCGCGGCGAACCACCAATGTTCGCCGTCGATCTCGGCCATCCGCGCATAGATGCTCGCGTCCATCAGTGCATTCCCCCCGGCGGACCATCCATGCCGATCCGCGTCCGGACGACGTAGATCGGTCGGTGTTTCACCTCGACCATGATCCGGCCGACATATTCGCCCAGCACGCCCAGCGACACCAGCTGCAACCCGCCGAAGAACAGCACCGCGATCATCAGCGAGGGATATCCCGCCACGTCCGATCCGTACACCAAAGTCCGCACCGCGACATAGCCGGCATACAACATGCCGATCAGCGCGATCGACGCACCCAGGTAACTCCACACGCGCAACGGCACCGTGGACGCCGACGTGATCCCGTCGATCGCCAGCGTCCACAGTTTCCAGTAATTGAACTTGGTCGTGCCCAGCGTCCGTTCGACGCGGTCATATTCGACCGACGTCTGGCGGAACCCGCCCCACGCGAACAGCCCCTTCATGAACCGGTTGCGTTCCGGCATCGTGCGGATCACCTCCACCACCTTCCGGTCGAGCAGCCGGAAATCGCCGGCATGTTCGGGGATCTTGTCCGCCGACAGCCAGTTGTGCGCGCGATAGTAGAAATCGGCCGTGAACCGCTTGGGCAGCGTATCACTCGCCCGGTTGCGCCGCACGCCGTACACGACCTCGTATCCGTCGCGCCATTTGGCGATCATCTCGCCGATCACCTCCGGCGGGTCCTGCAGGTCGACGTCGATCGGGATCGACACTTCGCCGCGCGCCACGTCCAGCCCGGCCGACAACGCGGCTTCCTTGCCGAAATTGCGCGACAGCGACAGCGCGCGGACCCGCGGATCCGCCCGGTTGGCGGCCATGATCGCGGGCAGCGTCGCATCGGTCGATCCGTCGTCGATGAACAGGATTTCCCACCCGCGCGGCTCCGCCAGCGAATCGAGCACCAGCGTCACGCGCTGGACGAACGTCGCGATCGCCTGCTCCTCGTCCTTCACCGGCACGATCATCGTCACCAGCGGGCGCGGTTCGGCGGTCCATTCGGAATCGGTCATGGGATTCGGCACACTGTACGGGTCTGTCATTCGAAGACCCATAGCCGGTTGAGCCAGAACATCGCCACCGGTGTCACGAACAGGATCGGCACGATCGGCCACCAGGTCGGCCCGCCCAGGCGGTGGACCAGCAGCCAGATCCACGCGCTGTTCAACCCCAGGCTGATCAGCGACGCGGTCAGGAACCGCAGCGTGGTGCGCACCGTGTTCTCGCGGCTGCCGTGCCCGCGAAAGCTCCACCGGCTATGGATGACGTAGCCCAGCGACACGGCGACCGCATAACCCGCCAGATTGGCGAGTTGCGGATGAACATGCAGCGGCGTCGCCAGCACCCAGTAGATCGCGGCGGACAGCGCGGTGATGCCGAACCCGGTGATCGCATAGCGCACGAACTGCCCGCCCGTGCCGGACAGGAAGGCGCGGATCCGGGCGACCAGGCCGGTCGTCGAGTCGCGGGAGGGGGAGAGCGGAGCGGTCATGCGGTTGGCATGCGCGCTAGGACTGAACGAACTGCACGTCAAACATGGTTGTCGCGCGCCGAACGTGGTTCCATAGCGCGCTGCCCGCCGGGGCCGAGTTACCCAAGGATACGCCGTGCCCACGACGCCGCCGATCGACGATGCCGCCCGCTACTGGGTCCGCTGGACCTTGCTGTTCTGGACGATCGGCGCGGTTGTCATGCTGTACATGAAATGGGGCCAGATTCACTGGCTGGGCCTGGCCGATACCGACGACAATATCCGGCTGGCACAGGTCAACGCCTGGCTGTCCGGCCAGGGCTGGTACGACCTGCGCCAGTACAAGCTCGATCCGCCGCACGGCGCCAGCATCCACTGGTCGCGGTTCGTCGACCTGCCGATCGCCGGGCTCATCCTGGCGACGCGGCCGTTCGTCGGCGCGTTCGATGCCGTCCGCATCGCGGTTGCAGTGGCGCCGCTGATCCCGCTCGGCTTGGCCCTCTTCTCCTCCGTACTCACCGTCCGGCGGCTGATCGATCGTTCCGCCTTCGCGCTGGGTGCCGCCATGTTCTTCTGCATGGGCACGATGCTGCTCATGTTCATGCCGACGCGGATCGACCATCATGGCTGGCAACTCGCGCTGCTCGCCACCACCGTCGCGGGCAGCGTCGATCCGCAGCGCCGCCGCGGCGGGCTGGTCGCGGGCGGTGCGATCGCGCTGTCGCTGACCATCGGGCTGGAAATGCTGCCCTATCTGGCGCTGGCGACGGGCTGCGTCGCGCTCCGCTGGGTCTGGGATCGTGCGGAGGCGCCCCGAATGGCCGCGCACGGCATCGCGCTCGGCCTCGGCAGCGCGGTCGGCTTCGCGCTCTTCGCCTCCTACGACAACCGCCTGCCGGTCTGCGACGCGCTCTCGCCGGTCTGGCTGTCGGCGACGCTGCTCGGCGGCGCGCTGTTCGTGGCACTCGCCGCGATCCGCGACGATCGGCGCGGCGTTCGGCTGGCCGCAGCGGTCGCGGCGGCGATCGTCGTGGCGGGCGGCTTCGCGCTCGCCTGGCCGCAATGCCTGGGCACGCCCGAACGGCTGAGCCCGGAATTGCGCGCGCTGTGGTTCGTCCACATCAACGAAGTGCGCCCGCTCTACGCGCATGGCTGGCGCACCTGGTTCCCGGTCGGGCTTCCGCCGGTGATCGGGCTGGTCGGCTACGCGCTCATGCTGTGGCGCACGCGCGGCACCGCGTTGTTCCCCGCCTGGGCCACCGTCGCGCTGCTCGGGCTCACGTCCGCGGCGCTGATGGCGTGGCAGACGCGCTCCGGCCCCCCGGCCCAGATCCTTGCGGTGCCCGGCATCGCTGGCCTTGCCTGGTTCGTCCTGCCCCGTCTCGCGCGCCACCGCCTGATGGTCGTGCGGGTCGGCGGCACGGTCGCGGCGTTCCTGCTGCTGTCCGGCACGATCGCCGGCCTCGTGGTCCGCGCGATCCCGAACGAAGCCGCGCCCCCTGCCGCAGTGAAGGGCGGCAAGGGAAAGAAGGGCGGTCCGGCCCCGACCTACCGCAACCGCGTCGCCCTGGCCAACCGCCGCTGCCCGACGCTCCCCGCGCTCCGCCCAATCGCGCGTATCCCTGCCGCGACCGTGCTGACCTTCGTCGATCTCGGCCCCCGGCTGATCGCGATGACGCACCACCGCGCCATCGCCGGCCCCTATCACCGCAACCAGACCGCGATCCTCGACGTCATCCACGCCTTCCGCGGATCGCCCGACCAGGCCCGCGCCATCATGGCAAAGCACGGCGCGACGCTCCTCCTGATCTGCCCCGGCATGTCCGAATCGACAATCTACAACGCGCAGGCCAAGGGCGGCTTCTACTGGCAACTCGCCCGCAACCGCGTCCCCGCCTGGCTCACCCCGGTGGCGCTGCCCAAGGGCTCGCCCTTCAAGCTCTGGCGGCGGGTCGAATTGTCAGGCAGGCGTACAAACCCATTCTCACCAGACATGTGCATAGTGAAACGCGCTGCTTTTCCGCGACTGCGCGTCCGAAGCAAAACGTGTGGGTTTTGCATCAAGGAAGCAAAGGCGTTCGAGTTTGAGACGTTGTTTTGGGAACAAGCAAACTTGGATGACGGGCTGCCTTCGTTGCGCCGCCTACTTTCCTCGCAAGCGGGCCCAAACCCACCGCCAGAAACGTGCTTCGGCCAGCATCATCTTAGCGAGCAAAGGCGGCATACCCTGTCGCTCCAGCTCTGTCGCGTCGGGCGCAGAACCAAACGCGATGCGCAATACTGCAATCAGAGCAGCACTTTCGGCAAGTACCAACACGGCGATACCTACACCACGCAACCAGCTCCATTGTGTGAGGATCGTTTCTGCTGGATCAGGAACAATCTTGCCGGCGATCCATACGCCTCCACATGCGATCGCAAGTGCTCGTATTGCCAGAGCACGCCAAGGCATATTTCTATAACAAACCACATAGATAAATGGCACGAAAATGCACCAATCAAAAAGTGTGACCGCCTCACCAAATTGCGGCTGATCTTCCCATGGATGTGTTGCGCGAAAGTTTAACGCAGCTGCAAACAAGATCGGGAGAATAGCGTAGAACCAATTATCCCGCGAAGTTTTTACGAATTCCTGCATCGTTCCAACTCCGAATCTTGTTCACGCCTTTCAAACGAACGTACGTCCAGCTCTGGCAAAAGAGCAAGAGAGGGACCAGGAGTTGTCCCGTTCTTCGCTCCCCGCGGTGATGCAAAACCTCTAAACTCTGCATCAGCGTAACGTCCCGCCCGGCGCCGCCCCCGTCAGGCGAAGCTCTGCCGGATTCCGTCGATCACGAACTGCGCGGCCAGCGCGGCCAGGATCACGCCCAGGATGCGGGTGATCATCGCTTCCACCTTGTGCCCAAGCACGCGCATCAGCGGCCCGGCGGCGAGCAGCGAGAGCAGCAGGATCAACAGCATCGACCCGAGCGCCGCGAACACGATCGCGGTCTCCGCCAGCCCGTGCGCGCGCGACGTCAGCAGCATGGTCGTCGCGATCGATCCCGGCCCCGCGATCATCGGGATCGCCATCGGGAAGACGGAGATATCCTCCTCCTCCATCGTCCGCGCTTCGGCCTCCGCCTCGCGCAGCACGCCCTCCGCACGCTCCTCGCGGCGTTGCGTGCGCTTCTCGAACACCATCTCCAGCGCGATCAGGAACAGCATGATGCCGCCCGCGATCCGGAACGCGTCCAGGCTGATCCCCATCGCCGACAAAAACCGTTCGCCGACCAGTGCGAACACCAGCAGGATCCCCGCCGACACCATGACCGACCGGAACGCCATCGCGCGCCGATGATCGGGCGACGTTCCGCGCGTCAGCCCGGCGAAGATCGGCGCGCAACCCGGCGGATCGATCACCACAAAGAACGTGACGAAGGCGGAGATAAAGAGCGTGAGCATCAGATCGCCGGCTTCGCCAGCCCGGCCCGCGCATACGCCGCGACCAGCGTATTGCGCAGCAGCACCGCGATCGTCATCGGCCCCACCCCGCCGGGCACGGGCGTGATCGCGCCGGCCACCGCCAACGCCTCGTCATACGCCACATCGCCCACCAGCCGGCGCCCCGCGGCATCCTCGACCCGATTGATCCCCACGTCGATCACGGTCGCGCCGGGTTTCAGCCAGTCGCCGCGGATCATCTCCGGCCGCCCGACCGCCGCCACCACGATGTCCGCACGTCGCACCACCGCGGCCAGGTCCCGCGTCCGGCTATGCGCGATCGTCACGGTGCAATTCCGGTCGATCAGCAGCTGCGCCATCGGCTTGCCGACGATGTTCGACCGCCCGATCACGACCGCATCAAGCCCCGACAGGTCGCCCAGCACATCCTCCAGCAGCAGCGCACAGCCGAGCGGCGTACAGGGCACATACCCGTCCGCCCCCACCGCCAGCCGCCCGGCGTTGACGACATGGAACCCGTCGACATCCTTGTCCGGATCGATCGCGGCGATCACCGCGGCGGAATCGATATGGCCCGGCAACGGCAGCTGGACGAGGATCCCGTCCACCGCGGCGTCGTGGTTCAGCTCGGCGACCAGCGCCAGCAGCGCGTCCTGCGTCGTCTCGGCTGGCAGGCGGTGCTCGGTCCCGACCATCCCGGCCGCGTGCGTCGCCTTGCCCTTCGACCGGACATAGACGTCGCTCGCCGGATCCGCACCGACCAGCACGACGGCCAGCCCAGGTGCGCGCCCCGTTTCCGCGCGAAACGCCGCCACGCCCTCGGCGACGCGACCGCGCAGGGTGGCGGCGAACGCCTTTCCGTCGATGATGCGTGCGGTCATCCGATCAGCTCATCAGGCTCATCGCGATGTTGGGGATGATGATCGTGCGCAGGATGTAGATCAGCAGGATCACCACCATCGGCGACAGATCGAGGGCCCCGAAATCGGGCAGGATCTTGCGGATCGGCCGGTACAGCGGCTCCGTGATCCGATCGAGCGCATAGAGCACCTGCCGCACGAAATCGTTCGACGTGTTGATGACGTTGAACGCGATCAGCCAGCTCAGAATCGCCTGCGCGATGATGATGTACAGCAGCAGACCGAGCAGCAGATTGATGATCTGTAGGATGGCGATCATGGCGGCTCCGCATGTGCGAGTTGATTGCCCAAGGCCTTAGCCGGGGCGGCCTTGCCGGGCAATGGCAGGGTGGGCTCGGGTAAAACCCTACCGCCGCACCAGCGTCCCCGCGCCCTGGCGCGTGAAGATCTCGATCAGCATCGCATGCGGCACGCGCCCGTCCAGGATCACCGCGGCGTCCACCCCGCCCTCGACCGCATCGACGCAGGTCTCCAGCTTCGGGATCATGCCCCCCGTGATCGTCCCGTCCGTGCGCAGCGCCGCGATCGCCGCCGGCGTCAGGTCGGTCAGCAGCGCCTTGTCCTTGTCGAGCACGCCCGCCACGTCGGTCAGCAGGAACAGCCGCTCCGCCCCCAGCGCGATCGCCAGCGCACCAGCCATCGTGTCGGCGTTGACGTTATAGGTCTCACCGTCCGGCCCCAGCCCGATCGGTGCCACCACCGGGATCATCCCCGCCTTCGACAGCGTGTCGAACAGCCGCCGATCGATATCGACCGGCTCGCCCACGAAGCCCAGGTCGACCGCTTCCTCGACACCGCTGACCGGGTCGATCCGCGTGCGCCGCACCTTCTCCACGGTCACGGCATTGCCGTCCTTGCCCGAAATGCCGACCGCGCGGCCCCCGGCATGGCCGATCCAGCCGACCAGTTCCTTGTTGATCTGACCGGACAGCACCATCTCCGCCACCCGCGCGGTCCGCGCATCGGTCACGCGCAGCCCGTCGACGAACGTCGATTCGACGCCCAGCGTCTTCAGCATCGCGCCGATCTGCGGCCCGCCGCCATGCACCACGACCGGGTTGATCCCGACCGCCTTCAGCAGCACGATATCTTGCGCGAAATCCTCCGCCGCGGCCGGATCGCCCATCGCATGACCGCCATATTTCACGACGAACGTCGCGCCGGCATAGCGGATCAGATACGGCAACGCCTCGGTCAGCGTCTCCGCCTTGGCAAGCAGCACGGGATCGAGATGGTGGTTCATGCCGGGGCGCATAGCGGGATCGGGCGGGCGACGTAAGAGGCCCCGCATCCCCCCGGTCGATCAGATAGCGACCGCCGCCTCGACCAGCAGCACCGGCACGCCGTCCCGCACCGGATACCCAAGTCCCGCGCTGTCCGACACCAGCAGCCCGCACGCATCATCCCAGCGCAGCGCCGTCCGCGTCCGCGGGCACACCAGCTTCGCCACCAGCACCGGATCGGGCCCCGCGCTCACTGCATCGTCGCCCCGTCGTCGTCCCCGTCGCGCAGACGGAAGAACAGCAGGAACTGCACGATCAGGTCCGCCCGGTCGACGATCGTCCGCGCCTCCAGCAACGCCTGCTTGGCGGCCGCATCGAACGGCGCGATCTGCGCGATGCCGTTCACCAGCGATTCGTCGTCGAGCCGCGCCACCGCGTCCCAGTCGAGTTGATACCCCCGCGCATCGGCAAAGCGCCGCGATTCGCGTTCCAGGTCGGCACGCAGCACGCTGGCCAGCGGGTCGGGCTCGGCCGTGTCGTCATAATCGTCGAAACTGGCCTGCACCTGGCGGAACGGCGTGGTCACATCCATCTCGCTCAGGATCCGGAACCGCGTGATCCCTTCCAGCACGATGTTGAACCGCCCGTCGTCCAGCGCCTCGAACTGCGCGATCCGCCCGACGCAGCCGACATCGTACAGCGCCGGCCGGCGATCGTCGCCGCCCTCACGCGGCTGCACCATCCCGATCCGCCGATCACGCGCCAGCGCATCGGTGATCAACGCGCGGTACCGCGGCTCGAACAGATGCAACGGCAGCTGCGCACGCGGGAACAGCAGCGCCCCGGCCAGCGGGAAGACCGACAGGCGATGGCGCTTGCCCTCGCTCATGTGAACAGGACCGCGGACAGCCGCCGGCGCTGCGCCCCGACCCACGGGTCCATCAGCCCGACCGCCGCGAACAACGTCAGCAGCCGCGCTCGCGCCGCGCCCTCGTTCCAGTCACGATCACGCGCGATCGATTCGAGCAGCACGTCCGCCGCCCGGTCGCGGTCGCTGGTCATCAGCGCGCCGGCCAGTTCGTAGCGCGCCTCATGATCGTCCGGGTCGGCCGCGATCCGCGCCTCCAGCGGGGCGAGGTCGTCGACCGGTGCCGTTTCCTTCGCCAGCGCAAGCGCCGCCCGCGCCTGCATCAGCGCCGGGTCGTTCGCCTTCTCCACCGGCACCGAATCGAGCAGCTCCGCCGCCTCGTCCACCGCACCGCCCAGCAACAGCGCACGCGCCTCGCCCGCCACGACGGTCAGATTGTCCGGCGCCATCTCGCCCAGCTGGCGGTAGATCGATAGCGCACGTTCCGCGTCGCCGCTCTCCAGCACTTCCTCGGCCATGGCGATCAGCGGCACCAAATCCGCCTCCGCCGCGGCCGCATCGGTCTTGAGCGGCAGCTGCTTCAGGATCTGGTCGAGCATCTGGGTCAGCTGCCCCTCGGTGCGCGCCGGCGTCATGTCGGCGACCAGCTGCCCCTGGAAGATCGCATAGACCGTCGGCAGCGACTGGATGCGGAATTGCGCCGCGACCGCCTTCTGCTCATCGACATTGACCTTGACCAGCTTCACGCCGCGCGCGGCATAGTCGGCCGCGACCTTTTCCAGCAGCGGCGTCAGCGCCTTGCACGGCCCGCACCAGTCCGCCCAGAAATCCACGATGACCAGCGCGTCCATCGACGGCTCGACCACGTCGCGCCGAAAACCCTCGATCGCCTCGCGTTCGGCTGCCGTCATGCCAAGTGTCGCCACCGTCACCGTCTCCCTGTCGTTCCGTCGCCCCCCTATGTGGCGCGGCCCGCCCCGATGCCAAGCCCCGCCGGCTTTTCGCACATGCGCAAAGATAAGGGGTTGCCGACCGGGGATGCTGCGGATATTAGCCGCCGCCTGCCGCAGGGTGGTTCGGACGAACTTCCCAAGCGAACAGCGCCGAGCGGGCGTAGCTCAGGGGTAGAGCACAACCTTGCCAAGGTTGGGGTCGAGGGTTCGAATCCCTTCGCCCGCTCCAGTTTCCGAACTGGTAGAACAAAATGTGAGTGGTCAGCGTAAGCTAGGCCGCTTTTTGGTCGTCCGGGCGTCTATCCTGACACCACGGGATGCGATCCAGGCATCTAACCAACCCTGTTCATCCCGAGCGAAGTCGAGGGACCCGTCGAGCGCAGCCGAGACGGCCGACAGCGCCCGACATCAAAGTTCGCAGACAATCGCCTAGCACGTCCGGCGGGGACGGCACCCCCAGCGAATCAGATCAGCGCTGCAACACGCCGCCTCACGCCACCATCCGCAACTGCATCCCGATAAAGTCATGCAGGTCGCTCAACGCCATCGGCTTGCCGTAAAGATACCCCTGCACCACGTCGCACCCGCAGGCGCGCAACAGGTCGCGCTGTTCCTCGGTCTCGACGCCCTCCGCGATCACCTCGATCCCCAACCCACGCGACAGGAACACCATCGCGCTCACCACCGCGGTGTCGGACCGATCCGTGCCGATTTCGCGGATGAAGCTGCGGTCGATCTTCAACCGGGTCAGCGGGTAGCGTTTCAGCAGGCTGAGCGACGCGAAGCCCGTGCCGAAATCGTCGAACGCCACACCCACGCCAAGCTCGCGCAGCACCTTCAGCGGGGGCAGCATCGTCTCGTCGTGACGCAGCGCGATATTCTCGGTGATCTCCAGTTCCAGCGCGGTCGGCGGCAGGCCGGTGCGGGCCAGCACCCCGATCACCTCCTCGGCCAGCCGCCCGGTGCGGAACTGCGCCCCGAACAGGTTCACGCCCATAACCAGCGCCGGCATCCGTCCGCGCAACGCCACCGCATGGTCGCACGCGGTCTCCAGCACCCAGCGGCCCACGTCGGGCGCGAGCAGGCCGTTCTCGATCGTCGGCAGGAACCGCGCCGGCTCCAGCAGCCCCTGTTCCGGATGCCGCCAGCGCAGCAGCGCCTCGACGCCCAGCAGCACGCCGTCGCTGATCCGCACCTGCGGCTGGTAGAAGAGCTCGAACTCCCCCTCGTCGATCGCGCGGCGCAATTCGCCCTCGAACGCGCGCCGGTGGACGACCGCGTCGCGCAACGGCGGCGTGAAGAAACGCCGGCAATTCCGCCCCTCGCCCTTGGCATGGTACATCGCCAGGTCGGCGGCCGACAGCAGGTCCTCGGCATGGTCCCCGTCGTCGGGCGCGGATGCGATGCCGATGCTGGCCCCGATATGGATCACCTGCCCGTCGATCACATAGGGCGCGCCGATCGCGGCGATCATCTGGTCCGCCACCGCGCCCACCGTGCCACGCGCGCTGCCCGTGCCGGGGATCATGATCGCGAACTCGTCGCCACCCAACCGCGCCACGGTATCGATCGGGCGGATGCATTCCAGCACGCGCCGCGCCACTTCGCGCAGGACGACGTCGCCCGCTGTATGGCCCAGCGTGTCGTTGACGTTCTTGAACCCGTCCAGGTCCAGCATCAGCACGGCGAGCGGTTCGTTCGCCGCCATGCACTCCCCGATCCGGGTCAGCATCACGGCACGGTTCGGCAACGCGGTCAGCCCGTCGAGATGCGCCATGTTGAACAGCCGCGTCTCGTTGGCGCGCCGTTCGCGGATGTCGCGGATGATCGCGCCGAAACTCGCCTGCGTCCCTTCCCGCCACATCGACAGCGAGAGCTCGATCGGAAACTCGGTCCCGTCCTTGTGCTCGGCGTCCAGTTCAACCGTGGTGCCGACCATGAACGTCGGGCCGCCCAGCGCCGCGCGGCGCAGGCCACCGTCATGCCCGCCGCGCATCCGCGCCGGCACGATCAGGTCGATCTGTTGTCCGATCGCCTCCTCCGCGGAAAACCCGAACACCCGTTCGCAACCGGCGTTCCAGAACGTGATCCGCCCCATGTCGTCGGCGCAGACGATGCCGTCCGGCGACGTCGCGGCGATGCTCTGGAACCGCGACTGCTCGACCGCCCCGGCCGTCACCGCCCGCCGCGTCTCCAGCCGGTCGGTCACCAGCGCACCCAGCGTCCGCAGATTCTCGCGGTCCGCATCCGACATGCCGTTGCGCGGCCGGTGATCGTTCACGCACAGCGTGCCGAGCGCGAAGCCGTCGGGCGACCGCAACGGAACACCGGCATAGAAACGGACGCGCAGACCGTCCACGACGTTGGGATTGTCGGCGAACCGCACGTCCAGCGTCGCATCGTTCACGACCATGATGTCGTCCTGCGCGATCACATGCCCGCAGAAGGACGTGTCGCGCGGTGCGCTGCAAGCGTCCACCCCGATCCGCGCCGCGAACTGCTGCGTATCGCGGCCGACCAGTGAAATAAGCGCGACCGGTGCCGAGAACATCCGTGCCGCCAGACCGACGATCCGCGTCAGCGCAGGATCCTCGACGTTCGGCTGGATGTCATACGCGGCCAGCGCCAGCAGCCTGGCATCCTCGTTCAAAAGGTGGGGTGCAGCACGCATATCGACTTTCCGGCTGCCAGCGATGCAGCGAATGCTATCTATCGAACGAATATCAACAAGCCCTTACTTACGTCGTCATCGCCCACCGCACCGCCCGGCCCGCCATTGCGGCACCCGTACGCGTCGCGATGCGCACCGGCACCGACCTGTCCAGCCCATGCATCGCGCGCGCCCACCGCGGCAGCAGGTCCACGCCAGCCTCCAGCACCAGCCGCTGGAACGGCACGGCCACCGCATCCGGCGCCGCCTGCGTCAGGATCAGCCGCGCCACGTCCCGGGTCCGTGCATCCGCGCGAAGTTCTGGCCGCGCAGCTTTCATATACGCAGCCGCAGCGCGCCGGGTTGCAGGCACGTCGCGCGCACCCAGTCGCCGCGCCACTTCCGCCATCTCGGCGTGATAGGCGTCCTGCCGCCGCGCCGGAAACCACGGATCACGGTAACGCAGGTGCGCCGCCAGGAAGCTCGTCGTCTCCGCCACATGGACCCAGCCGAGCAGATCCGGGTCGTTCGCGCTGTACGCCGCGCCGCCCGGCACGGTGCCCCTCACGCCCGCATGGATCCGCCGCACGCGCGCGATCGCCGCCTCCGCCGCCGCGGTCGATCCATAGGTAGTGATCCCCACGAACCGTGCGGTACGCAGCAGCCGCCCACGCATGTCGCGCCGAAAATCGCTATGGTCCAGCACGCCCGCCAGCGCGGCCGGATGCAGCATCTGGAGCAGCAGCGACGACACGCCGCCGATCAGCATCGCGGTGACGTCCCCATGCACCGCCCACGCCGCCGATCGTGGCCCGAACAACCCGTCGTCGCCCGGCGGACGATCCAGGCTGCCGTCCGCCCCCAGCAACGCTTCGATCCGCGCGCGGATCGCCGCACGCGGCATGCTCAGCACGGGGTTGCCGCGTCCCTCATCCGGACGGAGCCGGTACGCGCAGCTTGGCCCAGATCGGCAGATGGTCCGACGCCAGCGATGCCTTGTGGCTGTGGTGAACCCCGGAATCGATCACATCCACCCCCGGTCCGACCAGAATCCGGTCGAGCGCCGCCATCGGCCGACGGGCGTGAAAACTCCGCCCCGTCGCCGCGAACCGGTACGTCCCCCCGAAATCGCGCAGGCACCCGCCGTGCAGCGACCATTCGTTCAGGTCGCCCATCAGCACCGTCGGCATCGCCCGCTCGCACGCCGCGACATGCGCGATCACCGCTTTCGCCTGTCGCCGCCGCCACAGCCCCGACAGGTCCAGATGCATCCCCACGATCCGCACGTCGGCGCCGTCCACCCGCACATCGGCCAGCACCGCGCCGCGCGGCTCCAGCACGGGCAGGTCCAGCGGGCGGCAGTCGGTGATCGTCGCGGACTTGCGTACGAAGATCGCATTGCCGTGCCAGCCGATCCCGCCGGGGCGCACCCCGAACCCGACCGGCCGGTAATCGGACCGCTCGGCGATCAGGTCGATCGGGATCGCGGTCAGTTTCGCGCCGAAACGCTGGTCGGCCTCCTGCAACGCGACGATATCGGCGTCGATCTCGTGCAGCACCTCCAGGATCCGGTCCGGCCGCCGCTTCCGGTCGGTGCCGACGGCCTTGTGGACGTTGTAGCTCGCGACGGTGATCGTCCGCGTCATTCGCCCGCGCCGTCCGGCTGGATCCCGAGCGCCTCGCCCGCCGCGGCGACATCACGCGGCGCCACCATCAGCCGCACGCCGCCCATCACGCCCAGCCCCAGCGCCCCGAAACCGTCATCGAACAGCTCGGCCTCGATCCCATCCGCCGCCAGCCGCCCTCGCGCCAGTTCGCCCAGGATCCGATCGGGAAAGCGTGCAAGTTCGATCAAAGACATGGAACCGGCAACGCCCCGTTCCGAAAAAGGGTGCGCAGCCTTCTGCGCCACAGCCAAAGCCGCTGTCGTACATGTCGACCGCGCTGCCGAAGACCGTGACTGGACCCGGCACATCGGCTACCCGTAACCTGCGGAAATAGGGACACTTCCGTACGGGGAACCACGACGATGCTGCTCACCTTGGCACTCATGCTCGCGGCGCCCCAGCTCTGCACCGACATCAAGCGCGAATGCCGCGCCTGCACCACCGTCGCCGGCAGGCGAACCTGCTCCAACATCGGCACCGCCTGCCAGCCCTCGACCCGCATCTGCCGCCCGAAGGAGACTGCAACCCCGGTCGATCGTCCGAAAGCCGCCAAGCCGCGCGATCTTTAACGCCCGGGTCAGGCCGTTCCGCCTACCGTCAGCCCGTCGATCATCAGCGTCGGCTGGCCCACGCCCGCCGGTACCGACTGCCCGCCCTTGCCGCAGACGCCGACGCCCTCGTCCAGCGCCATGTCGTTGCCGATCGCGCGGACCTTGGTCAGCACGGACGGCCCGTCGCCGATCAGCGTCGCACCCTTGATCGGCGCGCCCAGCTTCCCGTTCTCGATCCGGTAGGCCTCGGTGCAGGTGAACACGAACTTGCCGCTCGTGATATCGACCTGCCCGCCGCCGAAGTTGCGCGCATAGATGCCGTTCTTGGCGCGCACGATGATCTCCTCCGGATCGTCCTGCCCGCCCAGCATGAACGTGTTGGTCATGCGTGGCATCGGCGCATGGGCGAAGCTCTGCCGCCGCCCGTTGCCGGTCGGCGCGACGCCCATCAGCCGCGCGTTCAGCCGGTCGTGGATATACCCCTTGAGGATCCCGTCCTCGATCAGCGTGTTGCGCTGCGTCGGCGTCCCCTCGTCGTCGATGGTCAGCGACCCGCGGCGGTGCGCGATCGATCCGTCGTCGATTACGGTCACGCCCGGTGCCGCCACCCGGTCGCCGATCCGCCCGGCGAACGCTGACGATCCCTTGCGGTTGAAATCACCCTCCAAGCCGTGCCCGATCGCCTCGTGCAACAGCACGCCCGGCCAGCCCGCTCCGCATACCACGGTCATCTCGCCCGCCGGTGCGGCCACCGCCTCCAGATTGACCAAGGCGCTGCGCAGCGCCTCGTCGATCGAGCGGCTCCAAACCGCCTCGTCGAACAGGTCGTCGTAGAGATAGCGCCCGCCCAGCCCGTGGAAACCGCTCTCGCGCCGGCCATTCTGCTCGACCACGACGGTCACGTTCAGTCGCACCAGCGGCCGCACGTCGGTCGCGACGAAGCCGTCCGGCCGCACGATCTCGACGACGCTCCACGATCCGCCGAGCCCGACCGACACCTGAACGATGCGCGGATCGCGCGCCCGCGCCGCAGCGTCGATCCGCTGGCACAGCTCCACCTTGCGCGCGAACGGGATCGCCGACAGCGGGTCGTCACCGGTATACAACCCCGCATTGGTCCGCCGCGGCGGTGCGCTGCGCGCGCCGGTCGCGGGGTCGAGCAACGTCATCGTCTCGCCCGCCCGCCGGATCGCGGCCTCGCTCAGCTCGTTGGCATGCGCCAACGCCATCGTCTCGCCCGACACGCCGCGCAGGCCGAACCCCGCCTGCGTGTTGAAATCCGCGGTCTTCAGCCGCCCGTCGTCGAACCCGAAGCTCTCCGACGCCATATATTGCAGGTAGAGCTCACCGTCGTCGCAGCCCTTCAGCGTCTCCGCCGTCAGGCGCAGCGCCGCATCGGGATCGAGCGTATCGCGGTAGAGGAAAGCGCGGGGATCGGTCTGTGTCATCGACGGGATATAAGGGGCTCAGCCGCCCTGCACATCCCCGACCTGCGTCTCGCGCGTGTTGATCGTCCCGCCCGGGGCCGCCTCACCCGCGCCGGTATCGGCCGGCCCACCGATCAACACGAAACGCCGGTCGCAGTAACCGCAATCGACATAACCCTTCTCGTCGATCTGCAACCAGCTGCGCGGATGGCCGAGCGCGGCACCGCCCACGATATCGGTCGCCCCGTCGCACACGATGCGGGCGGTGGTGACACGGGATGTCTCGGGCGCGGTTCCAGTCATGCCCCCGCGTTACCAACCGCGCGTGACCCCCGCAAGCGCATCAATCGCGTCGGAGCCCACGCCGGCGCTACATTTCCCCCGGCCTCCCGCTTTCAACCCGCCCCGCCGCCCGCTATGCGCAGACGCATGACCGAAGCCGCCATCCGCATCCAGAATCTCTGCAAGACCTATGCGGGGGGCAAGCGCGCGCTCGACGGCGTCTCGCTCGATATTCCGCGCGGCACGATCTTCGGCCTGCTCGGCCCGAACGGCGCGGGCAAGTCCACCATGATCAACATCCTGTCCGGCATGGTGAACAAGACCAGCGGCAGCGCGGAAATCTGGGGTTTCGACATCGACGCGCACCCGCGCAACGCAAAGGCGTCGATCGGCATCGTGCCTCAGGAAATCCTGTTCGACCCGTTCTTCTCGCCCTTCGAATCGCTCGAGATCCAGGCCGGCCTCTACGGCGTGCCCAAGGCGAAACGCCGCACGATGGAACTGCTGCGTGCGGTGCATCTTGAGGACAAGGCGAACGCCTATGCCCGCACGCTGTCCGGCGGCATGAAACGCCGGCTGCTCGTCGCGAAAGCGCTCGTCCACACGCCGCCCGTGCTCGTGCTCGACGAACCGACAGCCGGCGTCGACATCGAACTGCGCCAGCAGCTTTGGGCCTATGTGCGCGAACTCAATGCCGGCGGCGTCACCGTCGTCCTCACCACCCATTATCTGGAGGAGGCCGAGGAGCTCTGCGACCGGATCGCGATCATCAACCATGGCCGCGTGATCGCCGACGAACCGACCCCGCAACTCCTCGCCCGCGCACAGGAAAAGGTCGTCGAGGTCACCGTCGACCGCGACCTGACCGTCGCACCCGTCGCCCCCTGCTTCGAAAAGATCGCGCTGAAGGGCGACCGCACCGTTGTCATCACCTATTCCAAGGACAAGGTGAACGCCGGCGAAGTGCTCGCCGCGCTCCAGGCCGCGGGCCTCGGCATAGTCGATGTGTCCACGCGCGAAGCCGATCTGGAAGACGTATTCCTCAACCTCACCCGCGCGGCCGACGCGGCGTAAGACCTGAATCCCGTCACGTAGGGCCTTGCGCCCCAACCCGTTTGGTTCGAGCCTGTCGAGAACCCCGCGCAGAGTTCTCGACAGGCTCGAACCAAACGCCGCCGGAAAGCGGGTCGGAGACAATAGAAGCAGCATGACCGACGCACCCACCGGCCCCCGCCACTACGACATCGTCATCATCGGCTCCGGCGCCGCCGGCCTCACCGCCGCGATCAACCTGGCGCAGAACCACCGCGTCGTCGTGCTGGCAAAGGGCGGCCTCTCCGAAGGATCCACCGCCTGGGCCCAGGGCGGGATCGCCGCGGTGCTCGAGCCCGGCGACACGTTCGAATCGCATATCGAGGACACGATGATCGCGGGCGCTGGCCTGAACGATCGCCGCACCGTCGAATATGTCATCGGCGGCGCGCCGGCCGCGATCGAGCGGCTCGCGGCGCTCGGCGTCCCCTTCAACCCTGGCGAATCGGAACGCTGGCACCTGACGCGCGAGGGCGGCCACAGCCACCGCCGCATCGTGCATGTTGACGACGCCACCGGCTGGGCGGTGCAGCAGGCGTTGGAGAAGGCCGCCGCCGCCAATCCCAACATCACGCTCGTCCCCGACATGGCGGCGATCGACCTCATCACCGGCCGCAACGGCGTGCGCTACTCCGGCGACGGCCGCGTCTGGGGCGTCTACGCGCTCGACCGCGGAACCGGCCGGGTCGAGGCGTTCACCGGCCGCGCGACGATCCTGGCGACCGGTGGTGCCGGCCGCACCTACCTCTATTCCACCGCCCCGCGCGGGGCGACGGGCGACGGCATCGCGATGGCCTGGCGCGCCGGCGCCCGCGTGTCGAACATGGAATTCATGCAATTCCACCCGACCTGCCTCTACAATCTTGAGGTCAAGAATTTCCTGATCACCGAGGCCGTCCGCGGCGAGGGCGGCCATCTGCTGCTCCCCGGGTCCGGCCACCGTTTCATGCCCGACTTCGATCCCCGCGCCGAACTCGCGCCGCGCGACGTCGTGGCGCGCGCGATCGATCACGAGATCAAGCGGCTCGGCCTCGACTATGTCCATCTCGACATCAGCCACCGCCCGCCGGAATTCGTCCGCGAACATTTCCCCAACATCCATGCCAAGCTCCTGACGCTCGGCATCGACATCACCACGCAACCCATCCCGGTCGTGCCGGCGCAGCATTACACCTGCGGCGGGGTGCTGACTGACCTGGACGGCCGCACCGACCTGCCCGGCCTGTACGCGGCGGGCGAGGTGACGCAGTCCGGCCTTCACGGCGCGAACCGGCTGGCGTCCAACTCGCTGCTCGAATGCTTCGTCTTCGGCGAGGCCGCGGCCGACCATATTCACGCCAACTGGGACACGCTCCCGACACCCCCCGCCATCCGCCCGTGGGACGAAAGCCGCGTCTCGCATTCGGACGAGGAAGTCGTCGTCCAGCACAACTGGCGCGAGATCCGGCGTTTCATGTGGGATTTCGTCGGCATCGTCCGCACGACAAAGCGCCTCGAACGCGCCCTCCACCGCATCGAACTGCTCGCCGCGGAAACGGAGGAATATTACGGCACCTTCCACGTCACCGCCGACCTGATCGAACTGCGCAACCTGGTCGAGGTCGCCCGCCTCATCATCCGCTCCGCCCTCTCCCGCAAGGAAAGCCGCGGCCTCCACTACACGCTCGACTATCCGGAGACGGCGCCCGAGGCGGTCGACACGATCCTGGTGCCCTGAACCGGCCCGGGCGGGCCGCCGCCAGACACCCCGAACCAGTGCAAACGCACCCCTCAAGTCCCAGTCGCCAAGCGCCCGCCACGTTGCTACATCGCGTCGGTGTCGAATAATCACCTCTATCTCGTCGACGGGTCCGGATATATCTTCCGCGCCTATCACCGGCTGCCGCCGCTCACCAATCGCAAGGGGGAGCCCGCCGGCGCGGTCTACGGGTTCACCACCATGTTGTGGCGGCTGGTGGACGAGCTTCACACGTCGGACGGCCCGACCCATCTGGCGGTGATCCTCGACGCGTCGTCGCACACGTTCCGCAACGACATGTATGCCGAATACAAGGCGCATCGCCCGCCGCCGCCCGAGGACCTCGTCCCCCAGTTCCCGGTGATCCGCGAGGCGACCCGCGCCTTCTCCGTCCCCTGCATCGAAACCGTCGGGCTGGAGGCGGACGACATCATCGCCTGCTACGCCAAAGCCGCGCTGGCCGAGGGCTGGAAGGTCACGATCGTGAGTTCCGACAAGGACCTGATGCAGCTGATCGAACCCGGGCTCGACATGCTCGACACGATGAACAACCGCCGGCTGGGCGCGGAGTATGTGCAGGAAAAGTTCGGCGTCACGCCGGGCCAGCTCGGCGACGTGCTCGCACTCATGGGCGACGCGGTCGACAATGTCCCCGGCGTCCCCGGCGTCGGGCCGAAGACCGCCAGCCTGCTGATCCAGGAGCATGGGAATCTGGAGGCCGTGCTGGCCGCGGCCGACACGATCAAGAAGCCCAAGCTCCGCCAGTCGCTGATCGACCATGCCGATGCCGCGCGGCTCAGCCGCGAGCTGGTGCGCCTGGCCTGCCACCACCCGCTGCCCGAGCCTTTGGAAGATCTTGCGCTCAAGGGCATTCCACCCGCCCCGTTGCGGGCGTTCCTCGAAGACCAGGGCTTCAAGTCGCTGCTCCTCAAGGTCACCGACGGCCATGTCATCGGCGAACCGGTGCCGCCACCCGCGCCCGTCGCGACCGACGAACCCGCCTTCGTCCATAAGGACTATGAGTGCGTCGTGACGGAGGAGGCGCTCGACCGGTGGATCGCGGAGGCGACCGCCGTCGGCACGATCGCGATTGATACCGAGACCGACCATATCGATTCGATGCGCGCCACGCTGGTCGGCGTGTCGATGGCGATCGCGCCGGGCAAGGCGTGCTACATCCCGATCGGCCATGTCGGCGACGGGCTGCTGTCCGAGGTCCCGACGCAGCTCCCGCGCGAGGTCGTGCTCGACCGGCTCCGCCGGCTGTTCGCCGATCCGGCGGTGCTCAAGATCGGCCAGAACCTGAAATACGACCTCGTCGTGCTGCGCCGCGCGGGCGTCGACGTGACTCCCGCCGACGACACGATGATCCTCAGCTACGATCTCGACGCCGGCCTGCGGAACCACGGCATGGACGACCTGTGCAAGGTCCACCTGTCGCACGACACGATCAGCTTCAAATCGATCTGCGGCACCGGCAAGGCGCAGATCACGTTCGACAAGGTGCCGCTGCCGCAAGCCACCGAATATGCCGCGGAGGACGCCGACGTCACGCTCCGCCTCTGGCGCCGCCTCAAGCCCCGCCTCGCCGCGGAGGCCGCGACACAGGTCTACGAGACGGTCGACCGCCCGCTCGTCACCGTCGTGGCGGAAATGGAGCGCGCCGGGATCAAGGTCGATCGCGCCGAACTGTCGCGCCTGTCGGCCGAGTTCGCCACGCAGATCGCCGTGCTGGAAGGCCAGGTCCACGAAGCCGCCGGCGGCCCGTTCACGATCGGCAGCCCCAAGCAGCTCGGCGAGGTGCTGTTCGACCGGATGGGGCTGAAGGGCGGCCGCAAGGGCAAGTCGGGCGTCTACTCCACCGACGTCACCGAACTGGAACGGCTCGCGGCCGAAGGCGTGCCGATGGCGCGGCTTGTGCTCGAATGGCGCCAGCTGTCGAAGCTCAAATCGACCTATACCGATGCGTTGCAGGCGCAGATCAACCCGGAAACCGGCCGCGTCCACACGAGTTTCAGCCTCGCGGTCGCGCAGACCGGGCGGCTGTCGTCGACCGATCCGAACCTGCAGAACATCCCGATCCGCACTGAAATGGGCCGCCGGATCCGCGACGCGTTCGTGGCGGAGGAAGGCAAGGTCCTGCTCGCCGCCGACTATTCGCAGATCGAACTGCGGCTGGCCGCGCACATGGCCGACGTGCCGCAACTGCGCGCCGCGTTCGCCAACGGCGACGACATCCACAGCCTGACCGCGCAGGAACTGTTCGGCGAGGTCAACCGCGACACGCGCGGCAAGGCCAAGACGATCAACTTCGCGATCCTCTACGGCATCTCCAGCTTCGGTCTCGCGGGCCGGCTCGGCACTGACCGGATCGAGGCGCAGGCCATGATCGACCGCTATTTCGATCGCTTCCCCGGCGTGAAGACCTACATGGCCGACACCATCGCCCAGGTGCGGGACAAGGGCTATGTCACCACGCTGTTCGGCCGCAAGACGCACCTGCCCGGCATCCGCGGCAAGACCGTCGGCGAACGCCAGTCGGCGGAGCGTCAGGCGGTCAACGCCCCGATTCAGGGCACGTCGGCCGACATCATCAAGCGCGCGATGGTGCGGGTCGGTCCGCAACTCGAACTGGCGGGGCTGCGTACCGTACGCATGCTGTTGCAGGTCCACGACGAACTGGTGTTCGAACTCGATCCGTCCGAAGTCGACGCCGCCTCCGCCGTGATCCGCGACGTGATGGCCGGCGCCGCCGAGCCCGCGGTGACGCTCTCCGTCCCGCTCGGCGTCGAAATCGGCACGGGCAAGAGCTGGGGCGCCGCGCATTGATCGCGCCCGCCATTCGGCATCCGACGTTGGTTGACGCCGCACGCACCGCGATCTCCCCGGCGCCACCGCCCGGCGCGGATATCGAGGCGCTGGCCAAGGGCGGCCGCACCAACTTCTTCGGCTTCCTGCTACGGCTTGCCGCGCGGCTGCCGTTCCTGTTCATCGCGGGCCGCATCTACGGCACCGATGCGCTCGGCCGCTTCGCGCTTGCCACGATCACGGTGGAATTCGCGGCACAGCTCGCCACGCTCGGCCTGAAACGCGGGCTGGCGCAGCAGCTGACCCGCGCGAAGGATCGCCCGCACGTCCATATCGTCTACGATGCGATGCTGGTCGGCATGGTCGGGTCCGCCGCCGCCGCGGCGCTCCTCATCTTCATCCCCGACCTGATGTTCCCCAACAGCCGGATCAACGGGCTCGACTGGCTGCTCCCGCTCACCGTCTTCGGCTGGGCCGGGTCGGACATCGCGCTCGCGGCCCTCGCCTATCGCGGCGACGTGGGCGCCACGGTCAAGGCGCGCGCGCTGATCGAACCCTGGACGATCAGCATCGCCGCGTTCGCGCTGTCCTTCTACTCGATCCGCGACGGGCTGATCCTGTCCTACGTGCTGTCGACGATCGCCGCGTTCGTCGCCTCGATCATTCCGCTCTGGCGCAGCTACGGCCGCCCGACCGGCTGGCGACCGCGACCGCGCGAACTGGCCGGCATCGCGCGGCGCAACCTGCCGCTGGCGGGCGCAGACGCGATCGAATGGGGCTCGCGCCGCATCGACATCTACATCCTCGGCATCTTCTTCGCGCCGCAGATCGTCGGCATCTACTGGGCCGCGCAACAGGTCGCCTCGCTGCCGCAAAAGCTCAAGACCAGCTTCGATCCGATCCTCGGCCCCGTCATCACGCAGAATCTGGCGGACGGCAACAAGGCCGCCGTCGCCCACCAGGTGCGGCAGGTCGGCTTCTGGATCATCGCGGCGCAGACCGGCATCGCGCTCGCCCTCGCCATCCCGGGCGAGGCGGTGATGGGCCTGATGGGGCCGAGCTTCGTCGTCGGCACCGGCGCGCTCGCCTTCCTGCTCGCCGCCGAGGCGATCGCGGCCACCGCGGCGGTCAGCGAATCCGCGCTCATTTACGTGGCGCGCTACCGCAACCTCGCGGTCTCGGTGGGGATGATCGTCATGCAGACCGCGCTGTCGGTCGTGCTGATCCATGCGATCCGCCACGTCATGCCCTGGGCCGCGCGCACCGGCTGGGTCCCGGTGTCCGGCGATCCGCGGACCGATCCGGTCTCCGCCGCCGGCGTCGCGATCGCGCTGATGGCCGCCCTCGGCATGGCCTCGGTCGTGAAGGCGCGGATGCTCCGCCGGATGCTCGACGCGCGCGTGTCCGGCTGGCGCTGGGCGCTCGTCCCCGCCACCGCGCTCGCGCTCCTGGCCGGCGGGATCGCGCTGCTGCTACCGGAATGGGCGCAGCTCGTGATCGGCATCCCGCTGATCCTCGGCGCCTACGGCATCGTCATCTGGTACCGCGGCTTCGGCACCGAGGACCGCGTCCTGTTCAAGATGGGCCACAAGACCCCCGCCCCCCTCCCAGCGACGACGGCCTAACGCTGGCGGAAGCGGAAGGGCGAGCGCCCGACCCCGACCCCCAGGCCCCAAACCGTCATCCCGGCGAAAGCCGGGATCTCCCTTCGCTAAAGCGCGCACCTCCAGCCCAAGGGAGATCCCGGCCTACGCCGGGATGACGACTGCGGGTGACGCCAAACCTCAATGCCGGAAATGGCGCATCCCGGTGAACAGCATCGCCAGCCCGGCCTCGTCCGCCGCCGCGATCACGTCTGCATCGCGGATCGATCCGCCCGGCTGGATAACCGCGGTCGCCCCCGCCTCGACCGCCGCCATCAACCCGTCCGCGAACGGGAAGAACGCGTCCGACGCGACCGCCGACCCGATCGTCAACGGCGTGGCCCAGCCCGCCTTGTCCGCCGCATCCTTCGCCTTCCAAGCCGCGATCCGCGCGGACTCAAGCCGGTTCATCTGCCCCGCGCCGATCCCCGCGGTCTGCCCGCCACGCGCATAGACGATCGCGTTCGACTTCACATGCTTGGCCACCGTCCACGCGAACAGGCAGTCCGCCATCTCCTCCGCGGTCGGCTGGCGCTTCGTCACCACGGTCAGGTCGGCCGCCGCCACATGCCCCGCATCGCGCGACTGGACCAGCATCCCGCCCGCGATCGATTTCAGCATCAGCCCCCCGCGCGCCGGATCGGGCAGCGTACCGGTCAACAGCAGCCGCAGATTCTTCTTCCCCGCGAACACCGCGCGCGCCGCATCGTCCGCGCCCGGCGCCACGACGACCTCGGTAAAGATCCCGCTGATCGCCTCCGCCGTCGGCCCGTCGAGCGGCCGGTTCACCGCGATGATCCCGCCGAACGCCGACACCGTGTCGCACGCGAACGCCGCGCGATACGCCTCGATCAGCGTGTCCGCTGACGCCACGCCGCACGGGTTGGCATGCTTCACGATCACCACTGTCGGCGGCCCGTCGCGGAACTCGGCGACCAGCTCCAGCGCCGCATCCGCGTCGTTATAATTGTTGTAGCTCAGCGCCTTGCCCTGAACCTGCTCCGCCTGCGCAATGCCCGCCGCCCCGATCGCAGGCAGGTACAGCGCCGCCTGCTGATGCGGATTCTCACCGTAGCGCAGCTCCGCCGCCTTGGTCAGCGCCACCGTCATGCTCGCCGGCAGGGTCTCGCCCTGGTCCACCTCGGCGAACCACGCGCCGATCGCGGCGTCATAGGCGGCCGTCGCGGCAAACGCCTTGGCCGCCAGCTTGCGCCGCATGTCGAGCGTCGTGCCGCCATCCGCCTCGATCTGCGCGATCAGCTCGGGATAGTCCGCCGGGTCGGTCGCGATTGCGACGAATGCATGGTTCTTCGCCGCCGACCGTACCATCGACGGCCCGCCAATGTCGATATTCTCGATCACCTCATCGCGCGCGGCGCCCTTCGCCACGGTCTGCGCGAACGGATAGAGGTTGACCACCACCAGGTCGATCGCCCCGATCCCGTGCGCCTCCATCGCCGCGACATGCGCCGCGTCGTCGCGCACCGCGAGCAGCCCGCCATGGACCAGCGGATGCAGCGTCTTCACCCGCCCGTCCATCATCTCGGGAAAGCCGGTCAGCTCGGACACGTCGCGCACGTCCAGCCCGGCGTCGCGCAACGCCTTCGCCGTCCCGCCGGTCGACACCAGCTCCACCCCCCGCGCGGCCAGCGCCCGCCCAAGCTCGACAAGCCCGCTCTTGTCGGACACCGACAGCAATGCACGGCGAATGGGAATGGCGGTCATGGGGTCAGCTCCGGCGATGATGGCAAGCGCGCGCCCCTTAGCGCGACACGCCCCCGCGGTCACCCGGCTTCCGACGGACGGGTGCCTGATCCGTCTCGACACGGTCTGTGAAAAAGCCAAGACTCGGCCACGTTTTCAGAACCGCCGTTCATTCAACTTCGTCAGGCGAGTAGAGGGTGTGCTGGTCTTCGCGGGGTCTACTCGCAAGTTGGTCTATGCTCGTGATTGGCCAGAACTTCCGAAACCCGCCAGCGTCGCCAGACACCGTCGTCAACCAAGTGTAGCATGTCACCGCGACCGGCGAGCAAGGTTGGTCTGTCCCAATCCGGCTTCGATGCGTTCGCTGAGGTGGAACGGCGACGGAGAGGGAGATCGTAGCGTGCGAGCAGGCGAACACTCTCGCCTTCTCCGCCCCCTTCCAACGATACCAATGCCAGTCGGCTTGCGTCCTCCTCATAGCCGCCGGCGACCAGAGCGCATGAGCCGTCGATTGCAACTGCGCTTGGCCCTGCCAGCTCGCTCGTCCACCAGCGCACGGGCTGGTTAGGAGATAAGCGCAAAAGCGGGAACTCAGTATAGGGGCACGCCCATGCCTCATCCCCAGTGACCGTCAGTGCGTAACAGTCATCAATCCGCCCAACTTCAGGAATCGGCGGCAACGGTATGAAGGCTCCGGTAGCGTCGAAACAGCCAATTCCTCTGCTCGATGGCGGTCGCTCTTCTCCAGCAACGCGCCACTTCTCGTTGTACGGCCCGGCGATGCCTTCATCGAACCAGCTGACCCATATCCGGCCTACGCTGTCTATGCCGATGTCCTGAATGCCGTCCCCGAGTAAGAAGCGGTTAAGAAGGGTACCGTCGGGCCCAAACACGCGGGCATTTGACTTGGCGTCGGTTCGCCCCCCCACCACCAACCAGCGCCCGTCCGCGAACCGATCAATAAGCGAGTGAGGCGTTTCCAGTTCAATACTAAGCTCTAAATACCAGCCGGCGTCCCCCAAAACCATGAGTCCCGTCCTGCCGGCGTTCAACAGTTCTTGCAGGCGGCTGGGTGGATCTTCTGCCGCAAGAATACGTGTTCGTTCTGCGTCGATGTCGATGTTACAAGCGGCCACCGCAAGCTTGCCACCCACTGTTATAGCGTACCGCTTCGGGTGCCAGCCTGCCGGGAGCGCAGGAAGTGGCGTTGGGGGCAACAAGGACAGCGCATCAACCAAAGCTGTGGGCTTCGTCATAACATCCATGTCGTCACTTCTGCTTTGGTGTCCAGAACGACTGTTCCGCTATCCACCACAAACGGACATTCACTCCGGTGACGGGAGTGAGCCTTCCCTTAACTACCACCGCCCTCAGGCCATCTTCCGCAACACCCATCCCGCTTCCGCCCCACCCGGCGGCACTTCGCCGGTCAGCACCAGCTGGCACGTCGCGCGGGGGCGGCCGGCGGGGTCGATCCAGAGGCTGTCCTCCACCGCCAGCGCGCCGCCGCGCGATCGGAATTGCCACGATCCGCCGTCCTGGAACCGCAGCAGCGCGCCCTGCCCGTCCGCGGTCACCGACGCGCTGATCCCTGGCGCCAGATGGAAGCGAATCGCGAACCCGTCGCTGCCCGACCGCCGCCGGCGCGGCGCGGGCAGCAGCACGTCCTCGCCGCGCAGCTCGCGCCCGTCGGACGACAGCATCAGCTGCCGCCGGTGGATCAGCCCGTGGCGACGCGCATAGCCATCGTGCGACGCATCGATTCGGCTGCCGGTGTCCAGCTCCTGCCGGTCGAGCTCCACTTCCTTCACCCCGCGGCCGAGCGACCCGTCGGCGTGCAGCGCGGTCGAATTGGTATCGGCCAGCGTCAGCGTCGAATGCGCCGCCGTCGTGCGCAGCCCTTCGGTCAGGTCGTCCGGCAGCGACGCCAGCCCCGTACTGCCGCCGCAGTTCACGATCAGCCGGCGCGGCCCGTCCGACATCTCGAACGCCAGCGTCGACGCACAGCCCCCGGTCGACAGCCGCGCGACCGGCGGCGGCGCGGCATCGACCACCAGCAGCGTCCCCTGCGCCGACAGCCGCTGATACCCCCAGTCGCGCGCCTGGCGCAGTGGCCGGGTGCGCACGCCCGACGCGGTCACCGCCTGCGCCACGCGCGCCGCCGACACCGGCCCGCCGCCCTGCCAGCTCGACAACCCGCCATCGCCCAGCGTCACGCCTAGCAACGCGGGCACCGCGCGCGCCAGCACCGCGGACAGCATCTCCGGCACGTCGCGCCGCCGCGCCGCATAGACCGCGTTCAGTTGCGACAGCAGTTCGGCCAGCTCGAGCTGCGCGGTCGGCGACCGGCTGGTCAGCCCGCCATCCGCCAGCACGCTGACCGCCAGCGCCTTGCCCAATCCCGCCTCGCCGTGGGCCAGCCGCACGTCGCCACCCGGGATCAGCAGACCCGCCGCCACCACGCCCGCCCATGCGGCGATCCGCGGCAACCCCGGCGGCGCCTTGTCCGCCCCGCGGTCCAAATGCCGCGCCCCCTGCGCCAGCGCGTTCAGCACGGCGGAGCGGTAGACGATATCGTGCGACGACAGGATCAGCGGGGCATGCGCGCCCCAGGCCAGGATCCGCCGCCCCCAATGGTCCGGCCGCCAGCCCGCATCGGTCACCCCGCCGCCATGCGCGCCCAGCCATTGCCGCACGATCAGCTCGGCGATCGGCGCGGTCCGTTCGCGCGGCCCCGCGGCGGCCAGATCGCGCAGGAACCCGAATGTCTGGATATGATCGACCAGCGCCGCCGGGATCGTCGCGGGATTGCCGAAATCGACCATCGCCAGTTCCACCGCGACCCCGCGATGCCGGACCCAGCCCTCCAGCAGCTCCGCCCCGTCACCCGGGTGACCCGGGATCGGATCGACCGGCACCGCCAGCAGCTTCAGCGGATAGCGCCCGCGCAGCCGCAGCGAATGGAGCGGCGACCGCCAGGCCAGCCGCTGCAACGTCGCGGCCAGCCGCCCGCCCAGCGAAACGCCCTGTTCGCCGCCCACGCGGATCAACTGCCGACCGGGCTCGATCGCATCGCTCGGCCCGGTCTCGTTCATACTGCGGCGGTGGGCTCTGCCGCGGCCGGCTTCGAGGGGGTCTGGCCAACCGGCCCGCGCATCGCGGCGATGTTGCCCGCATAGGCATCCGGCCCGCCGCGGAACGTCGCCGTGCCCGCCACCAGCACGTCGGCCCCGGCGGCGATCGCCAGCGGCGCGGTCTCGGCATCGATCCCGCCGTCGACCTGCAGGTGGATCTCGCGGCCGGTCTTGTCGATCATCCGCCGCACCGCCTCGATCTTGCGGAGCTGGCTGGTGATGAAGCTCTGCCCGCCGAAACCGGGGTTCACGGTCATCACCACCACCATGTCGACATCGTCGATCAGGTAGTCGAGCATCTTGGCGGGGGTCCCCGGGTTCAGCACGACGCCGGCCTTGCATCCCAGGTCGCGGATCCGCTGCACCGTCCGGTGGATATGCGGCCCGGCCTCGACATGCACGCTGATCCGGTCCGCCCCGGCCTGCGCGAACGCATCGAGATAGAAGTCGACCGGCGCGATCATCAAATGGACGTCGATCGGCAGCGTCGTATGCGGCCGGATCGCCTTGAGCACACCGGAACCGATCGAGATGTTCGGCACGAAATGCCCGTCCATCACATCGAAATGCACCCAGTCCGCGCCCGCCGCGCCGATCGCCCGCACTTCATCGCCCAACCGCGCGAAATCCGCGGAAAGGATGGACGGCGCGATCAGGATGGGGCGTGACATGGTAAAGCTGTATCGGGCGCGCCGGGGCGGTGCAAGAGAGCCGAGGTCGCCTTAGCGCTACGCCTCGCGCCGCCAGCGCGCGACGAAGAACCCGTCCGCCCCGCCCGCCTCGGCCAGCGTCCCCGGCGGCACGCGCAGATAGCCCGCCGCATCGGCCGCAAACCCCTGCGGCAACTCGTCCGCGCGCACCGGATCGATCGCATAGCCCGGCACCGTGAACGCGTCCGCCACCTCCTCGCCCTCGCTGCGTTCCAGCGAACAGGTCGCATAGACCAGCCGCCCGCCCGGCCGCACCATCGTCGCGGCATGCGCCAGCAACTGCGCCTGCTGTTCCGCCAGTTCCTTGATCACCCGCGGTCGCGCACGGTGCAGCACCTCCGGATGGCGGCGGAAGATCCCCGTCGCCGAACAGGGCGCGTCGAGCAGCACGACGTCGGCGGCGGCATCCGGCGACCACACCGCCGCGTTCGCCACAATCATCCGCGCCTTGGCCCCCACCCGGTCCATATTCTCCATCAACCGGCCGAGCCGCGTGCGCGACAGGTCGATCGCTGTCGTGTCCCAGCCCGCCGTCGCCAGCTGCATCGTCTTGCCGCCGGGCGCCGCGCACAGGTCGATCGCGGTCCCGCCCGCCGGCGCCACACCGATCAGGCGGGCGGGCAGCGACGCGGCGATATCCTGCACCCACCAGCGTCCCTCGCCGTAACCGGGCAGTTCCTCCACCGCGGTCCCGGCCGGCAGCCGGACGTGACGCGGCGCCAGCGTGACGCCGCCCAGTTCCGCCACCAGTTCGGGGTCGTCCGTCTTCAGCGTCAGGTCGATCGGTGCCGGCTGCGCGATGCCGTAGCGCGCCGCCTCCGCCGCCGCATCGCCCCATGCGCGCGCCCAGCGGATGCCGACCGCGACCGGCAGGTGCGGCGGATCGGGCAACCGGTCGCCACGCCGGATCAGCGTGCCGAACACACCGTGGACCAGCCGCCGCGGCCCGCCATCGACCAGCGGCAACACCGTCGCGATCGCCGCATGCGCCGGCGTGTTCAGCGCGAGCGCCTGGACCAGCGCAATGCGCAGCGCAAACCGCGGCTTGGCATCTTCCGGCATCGGCTTGGGCGTCGCCGAATCGATCAGCGCGTCGAGGTCCGGCAGGCGCCGCAATGCCTCGGCCGCAATGGCATGCGCAAAGCCGCGATCGTCCGCGCGGTCGAGCTCTGCCGTCGCCGACGCCATCGCCGCCTCCAGCGGCAACCCCTTGCGCAACACCGCATCGAGCAACCGCATCGCGGCACGGCGGGCCGGTGTCCCGGGCGGATCGTCCTGTTTCGTCATCCGCAGAGGCCTTAGAGCGTGTCGCGCGGCGAAACCACCCATGCGGCCAATCGCGGCTCCGTGGCCAGCCAACGGTAAGGCTTTTTCGACGCACGCCTGCTAAAGCCATCGCCATGGCCACCCGTTTCGAAAGTCTGCCCGACCGCCGCACGATCGTCGATCGCCGCACCGTCGCCGATCTGCTCGCCGCGATCCCGCCCGCCGACGCCAGCCGGATGCGCGCGGCGTCGGTGGCGATCCTGCGCGCCGTGCTCGACCGCGGCCGTGCCGAAATGGCCGCGCGGCTGGCGCTCCACCCCAGCCGCGGGCGGGAGGTCGCGGCCGGCTACGCCTATCTGACCGACCAGCTGCTCCGGCTGATCGCCGATTTCACCGTCACCTGTCTCTATCCGAACGCCAACCCCTCGTCCGGCGAACGGCTCACCCTGATCGCGGTCGGCGGCTACGGCCGCGGCGAAATGGCGCTCCATTCCGACATCGACATCGCTTTCCTCACCCCGTCGAAACAGACCGGCTGGGGCGAACAGATCATCGAATCGATGCTCTACACGCTCTGGGATCTCGGGCTGAAGGTCGGCCACAGCAGCCGCTCGCTCGACGACATGATCCGCATGGCGCGCGAGGACCTGACGATCCGCACCGCCCTGCTCGAGGCGCGCTACGTCTGGGGCGACATGGTGGTGTACGAGGAAGCCGCCCGCCGGTTCGACCGCGAGATCCGCGACGGGTCCGCCGCCGCGCGCGCCTTCGTCACCGACAAGCTGGCCGAACGCAACACGCGTCACGTCCGGATGGGCGACAGCCGCTACGTCGTCGAACCGAACATCAAGGAGGGCAAGGGCGGCCTGCGCGACCTCCACACGCTCTTCTGGATCGGCAAGTTCGCTTACCGCGTCAGCGAACTGCCCGACCTGGTCGGCAAGGGCCTGCTGACCCGCGAGGAACTGCGCCGGTTCCAGCGTGCCGAAAACTTCCTCTGGGCGGTCCGCTGCCACCTCCACATCCTCAGCAACCGGCCCGAGGACCGCCTGACCTTCGACGTGCAGCGCGAGGTCGCGGCGCGGATGCGCTACGCCGACCGCCCCGGCCGGTCCGGCGTCGAACGGTTCATGCAGCATTATTTCCTGACCGCGAAGCAGGTCGGCGACCTCACCGCGGTGTTCCTCGCCCATCTCGACGAGACGTTCGCCGGCCGCGGACGGCGGTTCGGCATGCCGTCGATCCGGCTGCGGCGGCGGATCGACGGCTTCACGCTCGATCGCGGCCGCCTTGCCTTGCCCAAGCCCGACCACTTCCTGGCCGACCCGGTCCGGCTGATCGAGCTGTTCGCGCTGGCCGACCGCCACGGCCTGGAAATCCACCCGCTCGCGATGCGTCAGGCGGGACGCGATTTCCGGCTAATCGACAATGTCGTCCGCGCCGATCCGCGCGCCAACGCGCTGTTCCTCGATATCCTGACCAGCCCGCGCGATCCCGAAACGGTGCTGCGCTGGATGAACGAGGCGGGCATTCTCGGCCGCTTCGTGCCCGATTTTGGCCGCGTCGTGGCGCAGATGCAGTTCGACATGTACCACCACTACACCGTTGACGAACATTCGCTCCGCGCCATCGGCCTGCTGTCGCGGATCGAAAAGGGCGCGCTCGACGTCGATCACCCGATCGCGACCGAGCTGTTCGCGCGGCTCGTGTCGCGCCGCGTGCTCTATGTCGCGGTGTTCCTGCACGACATCGCCAAGGGCCGCCGCGGCGACCACAGCATCCTGGGCGCCGCCGTTGCTGAAAAGCTCTGCCCGCGCTTCGGGCTGACCGCGGCCGAGACGCAGACCGTGTCCTGGCTGGTCCGCCATCACCTGCTGATGTCCGCCACCGCGTTCAAGCGCGACCTGTCCGACTTCAAGACGATCCTCGACTTCGCCGGCGTCGTACAAAGCCCGGAACGCCTCCGTCTGCTGCTGATGCTGACCATCGTCGATATCCGCGCGGTCGGCCCCGGCGTCTGGAACAGCTGGAAACGCCAGCTGCTGTCCGACCTGTACGAGGCGGGCGAAGAAGTGCTCCGCCTCGGCCACAAGCAGAAGGGCCGCGGCGAACGGATCGAGGCCAAGCAGGCCCAGCTCCGCGCCGAACTCGGCTGGGACGATGCGACGTTCGACGCCTATGCGCGGCGTTTGCCGGAGGCCTATTGGGTCGCCGAACCTGCCGACGTCGTCGCGCGCAACGCCGCACTGGTCGAAAGCGCCGACGCGGCACAACTGCCGCTGTCGATCGTCGCCACCGCCGATCCGGAACGTGGCGCCACGCTCGTCACCGTCTATGCCGGCGATCATCCGGGGCTGTTCTACCGCATCGCGGGCGCGGTCCATCTGGCCGGCGGCAACATCATCGATGCGCGAATCCACACGACGCGCGACGGCATGGCGCTCGACAATCTGCTCGTGCAGGATCCGTTCGGGCAGCCGTTCGACGAACCCTCGCGGCTCGATCGGCTCAGCGCCGGGATCGCCGACGCGCTCGCCAACCGCAACCGGCTGGCCGACCGGCTCGCCGCCAAGCCCATGGCGCGCACGCGGGCCGAGGCGTTCGAGATCGAACCGCAGGTCATCGTCGATAACAAGGCGTCCAACCGCTACACGGTAGTCGAGGTCAACGCCCGCGACCGCCCGGCCCTGCTCAACGGGCTGGCCCACGCCTTCTTCCAGTCGAAGGTCACGATCCACTCCGCCCACATCGCCACCTACGGCGAACGCGCGGTCGACGTCTTCTACCTGACCGACCTCGTCGGCGACAAACTCATCGCCCCCGCCCGCCTCCGTACGATGGAGCGCCTCCTGCTGGCGGCCGCGGAAGGTGAGGGTTCACTCGCCGCAGTGGCCTGAAGCCACGCCTCCGGACCGACACACCCACCCACCCCGTTTGGTTCGAGCCTGTCGAGAACTTCGCGCAGAGCTCTCCACAGGCTCGCTTTTCAACTGAGCTCGGGCTCAGCAGATCACCCGATATCCACCCCGATCTTGCCGAAGTGCGCCCCGCTCTCCTGATACCGAAACGCATCGGCCAACGCCTCAAGGGGGAAGCTCCGGTCGATCACCGGCTTCAACCCGATCGCATCGATCGCCTTCACCATGTCGAGCTGATCGCGCCGCGACCCGACGGTGATGCCCTGCAACCGGCCCTGCTTGCCCATGAACATGCCCGTCGGGATCTCGCCCGAAAAGCCGGTCAGCACGCCGATCAGCGCGATATGCCCGCCCAGTCCCAGCGCCGCGATCGACTGCGGCAGCGTGCCCGGCCCGCCGATCTCGACGATATGGTCGACGCCGCCGGTCAGCTTGTACGCTGCCTCGCCCCACTCCGGCGTGCTGCGGTAGTTGATCAGATGGTCCGCACCCATCGCCTTCAGCCGCTCCAGCTTCTCGTCCGACGACGAGGTCGCAACGACCACCGCGCCCATCGCCTTGGCGAATTGCAGCGCGAACACCGACACGCCACCCGATCCCTGCACCAGCACCGTCTGCCCGGCGAGCAACGGCCCGTCCGTCGCCAGCGCGCGCCACGCGGTCACCCCGGCACAGGTCAGCGTCGCGGCCTCCGCATGGCTATACCCCTTGGGCGCGAGCGTGAACCAGTCGGCCGGGACGACCACCGCCTCCCGGCCATAACCGTCCATCCCGTCGCCCGGCACGCGCCGGAAATCGCCGACCGGGCATGGTCCCGCCGCCCACAGCGTGTGGAACGTCGACACCACCGCGTCGCCGACCGCGAACTCCGTCACGCCGTCGCCCACCGCGGTCACCTCGCCCGCGCCGTCCGACATCGGCACGCGCCCGTCCTCGACCGGGATCGTCCCGTTCGCGACGAGATAGTCGTGAAAGTTGAGCGAACTCGCATGCAGCCGGACGGCGATCTCGCCGCGCCCCGGTGCGCCGATATCGGGCAGATCGGCCGGCGTCAGGCTGTCGAGCGTGGCGGGATTGCGAACCGTGATCGCGCGTACGGACATGGTGTTTCCTTCGGAATATCGGCCGGGTTCAGCGTCATGGCTCCAAAGCCCGACCGACCCCGACTGTTCCGACCCGCGCCGCGATCGTCAGTCGTGGACCGGCACCAGCCGCGCGTGCAGATACGCCTCGTCGAACCCCGCGACCGCCTTCAGCGCGTCGAAATCCAGCATCCGCAACCGGCTCTTCGCCGGATCGACCAGGCCGCTCTGCTTCAGCGCCTTGATCGTCCGGTTGACGTGGATCGCGGTCAGGCCCACCGCCTCGCCCACATCGGCCTGCGTCAGCGGCATGAAGAAATCGCCGATGCCGCCCCGCGCCACCGCGCCCGCGCGGACATAGAGTTCGCAGAACAGATGCGCGATCCGACCATAGGCCTCACGCGTGCCGATATTGACCAGCCACTCGCGCAGGATCCCCTCGTCGACCAGCGTGCACCACCACAGCGCCTGCGCGATCCGCGGAAACGCATTGATGATCGCCAGCATGTCGTCGGCCGGGATCGACACGACCTTGCCGGGCGACATCATCGATATGCTGTGGTCCATCTTCTCCAGGATGAAGACATGGGTATCGCACAGGTCGCCCGGCATCAGGAACGCGACGATCTGCCGCTTGCCGTCGGGCAACACTTTGTAACGCTGCGCCCAGCCGTCCAGGATCAGGAAGACGTGGGTCGGATCGTCACCTTCGCGGATCAGATGCTGTCCGCGCACAACCGGGCGGCTCGCGACGGCCAGCCTGGCAAGCGCCGCGCGCTCCTCGGCATCGAACTTTACCCAGCGACTGAGCTTGCGTGTCAGGATGTCGGCCATCGTCTACTCGTTATCAATCGGTGACAGCAGCGATCCGCATCGCGATTCGCGATCGAATGATCGTTTGGCGGTGCTCGCCGCTGGATCGTCGTTAAAAATCGGCAAGCAACTTCACGTAGAATTGGTAGCGCTAACTCTCGTCTGTTGTCACGAATGTCCGTAAAAGCGATGTTTGTTCTTTAGTTTTTCGCGCGTCCCGAAGCAGGGGTTAACTGCCTACCCAGGCTTACTAAAATCTCACTGGCTGTCGGCGCTTTTTAACGGATTGTTATTCTATGCAACCCTATCGTCGGCACGTCCGCAACCCGAGACGCTGTAACGAGGAGTGCCTTACATGAAAGCCTCCGACGCGATTTAACTTGTATTAGTACAGTCGTAGATTACATAAATTATACCTTCGGTGGAGAACAGGTCGCAAAGCGATCGTCCCGCTAGGTCATCATTTTGGAACCGACTTTCATGTCGATGGGAACGGGCTTTTTCCGTCCATCGCGTCGCATGACCGGCTGCCTGATGCCCGCCCCCTACTGTCGACGACTCCCGCTGCTGCGGATGGGAGACGCGTGCCCTTTTTCCTGCAGTGTTTTCGAGGTGCTCATGTTCAAGTCGACCCGTTGGGCAGCCACTCTCGCAGTCGTCGGCCCCGTTGCCCTGATCGGCCTGGGTCAGGCCGCGGACGCGCAGGTGCCCGTGGGCGCCGGTGGCCAGTTGCAGCAGATCCCGCCTGTGCCGCAGGCCGCCAAGCCGACGCCCGACCTGCAGCTCGATCGCACGACGCAGACCGCGCTGCCACCTGCAGGCGGTGTCCGCGCCACGGTCCGCTCGCTGCGCATCACCGGTGCGACGCTGTTCCCCGAATCCGAACTGATCGCCGCCACGTCGTTCGTGCCCAATACCGAACTCGACATGGCTGGGCTGAAGACGCTCGCGAACCGGGTCAGCGCCTACTACAACAGCCGCGGTTACTTCGTCGCGCAGGCCTATCTGCCCGAACAGGACATCCAAAGCGGCACGGTGACCATCGCCGTGCTCGAAGGGCGCTACGGCGCGATCAAGATCAACAACCAGGCGAAGCTGGCGGACCGCGTTCCGCGCGGGATCATGTCCGGGCTCGACGTCGGCGATCCCGTCGCCTCCGCCCCGCTCGAACGCCGGCTGCTCATCCTGTCGGACGTCCCTGGCGTCGCCGTGAAATCCACGCTCAGCCCCGGCACGGACGTGGGGTCGTCGGACCTGCTGGTCGATGTCGTCCCCGGCCGCGCCGTATCCGGCACGGTCGAGGCGGACAATGCCGGCAACCGCTACACCGGTGCCTACCGCGCCGGCGGCACGATCAACTTCAACAACCCGACCGGGTCGGGCGACCTCGTCAGCCTGCGCGTGCTCACCTCGTTCGACGGTCTCGCTTATGGTCGCGCCGCGTACCAGACGCTTATCGGACCGGTCACGGTCGGCATCGCCTATGCGCATCTTGACTATGATCTCGGCAAGGAATTCAGGAGCTTGGACGCCAGCGGCAACGCCGACGTCGGCAGCATCTACGCCAGCTACCCGCTGATCCGTTCGCGCAACAACAACCTGTACCTCGTCGCCAGCGGCGACGTGAAATCTTTCACCGACAAAATTGACAGCGTTGACACAATCGGCCGCCGCCGTGCGCAGGTCGCGGCGATCGGGTTCAGCGGGGACTCGCACGACACGCTGCTCGGCGGCGGCTGGAACGCCTATTCCGCCAGCCTCGTCGTCGGCAACATCGACATCCGCGGTGCGATCGACCGCGCCGCCGACGCGCAGACCGCCGGGATCGACGGCGGCTACGGCAAGCTGCAATTCAGCCTCGCCCGGCTCCAGACGGTCGCCGGCCCGCTCTCGCTGTTCGGCTCGGTCCGCGGCCAGGTCGCGTTCAACAATCTCGACATCTCGGAGCGGATGGAACTGGGCGGCGCCTACGCCGTCCGCGCCTATCCGGAGGGCGAGGCTTACGGCGACGAGGGCTATGTCGCCACCGTCGAGGCGCGGCTGAACCTGCCGCAGGTTGTGCCCGGCAATCTCCAGCTGTTCGGCTTCGTCGACGCGGGCGAGGTCCGGTTCGCCAAGAACCCGTGGTTCGACGGGCAGAACCGCGCGAAACGCAGCGCCTATGGCGCCGGCCTCGCCTGGGCCGGTCCCTATGGCCTCGCCGCCCGCGCAACCTATGCGCGCAAGCTGAGCGATGCCGACGCCACGTCCGCCCCCGACAAGTCCGGCCGCGCCTGGTTCCAGATTTCGAAGTCATTCTGATCGTGCTGCTCGCCCCGATCTCTGCGGCCGCCCGCCGCCATCAAGGATACCGCACATGACCGCCCTTCCGTCGCTCGGGATCAGCAGCCCCCCCGCCAACGCCGCCTCCCGCTTCAGCCGCGCCGGCCTGTTCCGCACGACGGGGCTCGCACGCTTCGCCTGGCTGATCGGTGTCGGTTTCGCCGGGTCGGTCGCCCCGCTGGCCGCCGCCAGTGCGCAGACGCTGCCGTCCGGCGGCCAGGTGACGCAGGGCCAGGCAAGCCTCGCGACCAACGGCAGCACGCTGACGGTCACGCAGGGCAGCGACCGCGCGGCGATCAACTGGGACTCCTTCTCGATCGGCAAGGGCAACAGCGTCGTCTTCGAACAGCCGACCAGCAACTCCGTCGCGCTCAACCGCGTCACCGGTGCCGACCCGTCCGTCATCCTCGGCAACCTGTCCGCCAACGGCAAGGTGTTCCTGAGCAACGCCAACGGCATCCTGTTCGGCAAGGGTTCCAACGTGAACGTCGGCGGCTTGATCGCCTCCACGCTCAACATCTCCGACGCCGATTTCATGGCCGGCCGCATGAAGTTCAGCGGCAACAGCCGCGCCGGCGTGCAGAACGACGGCACGATCACCGCCGATAACGGCTACGTCGCGCTGCTCGGCGCGAATGTCGGCAATGGCGGCGTGATCCAGGCGAATTTCGGCACGGTCGTGCTGGCCGGCGGCGAGGCGATCACGCTCGACGTCGCGGGCGACGGCCTGCTCAACGTCGCGATCGACAAGGGTGCCGTGAACGCGCTCGTCCAGAATGGCGGCGTGCTGCGCGCCGATGGCGGCCGCGTGCTGATGACCGCGCAGGCGGCCGGCGACCTGCTCCACACCGCCGTCAACAACACCGGCATCATCGAGGCCCGCACGCTCCAGAACCGCGCCGGCACGATCATGCTGCTCGGCGACATGAAGACCGGCACCGTCACAGTCAGCGGCGATCTCGACGCCAGCGCGCCGACCGGCGGCAATGGCGGCTTCATCGAAACCTCCGCCGCCAACGTCCGCATCGCCGACACGGTCCGCGTCTCGACCGTCGCCCCGCTCGGCACGACGGGCAGCTGGCTGATCGATCCGCAGGATTTCATCATCGGTTCGGGCGGCAACATCGCCGGGTCGACGCTCTCGGCGCAACTGGTGAACACCAGCGTCACGATCAGCACGATCCCGGCCGCCGGCGACACCACCACCGGCAATGGCGACATCTTCGTCAACGACGCGGTCGCCTGGACCGCGGCGGGCGTCCCGACCACGCTGACGCTGAACGCGTTCCGCGACCTGAATATCAACAACGCGATCACCGCGACGAACGGCAACATCATCGCCTGCTGCGGCCGCGACATCAACGTCAACGCGCCGATGACGACCACGAACGGCAGCATCCTGCTGAACGCCGGCCAGAATGTGAACGTGTACCACGCGATCACCACGACGGACGGCAACATCGCGCTGTGCGCCGGGCATGACGTCACGATCGACGCCGCGATCACGCTGACCCGCGGCACGACTGTCCCGGCGCAGTCGCTGGGCCTCCCGGTCGGGCTCACGCTCATCTCGGGCGGCGACGGCACCGGACCCGGCATCAACGGTGGCACGATCGTGTTCACCGCGCTGGCACCGCCCACCACCGTCACCGCGGCGCCGGTCACGATCAACTACAACCCGGTCTCCTATTCGACGCCGACCGATTTCTCGACGCGCTTCGTACTGACCGAAGGGGCTGCGCTGACGCAGCGGATGCTGCTTTTCCCGACCACGACGCGTCAGGAAGACGGCACGACCGACGTGACGTTCACCACGTTCAACACGACCGCCACTTCCGGCTCGCCGACCGGCGTGACCGTCGTCGGCGCTGCGGACTCGACCGCGACATTCGACAGCGCGAACCCGGGGACGGTGGGCATCACCTACACCGGCTACACGCTGGCCGGCCCGAACGCGGACCAGTATGCGCTGGCCGGATCCTGCTGCACCCCCGGCGTCTTCCGCACCACGGGCACGATCACCGCCGCCCCGACGCCAGTGCCAACGCCAGTGCCGACCCCAGTCCCGACGCCCGTACCGACCCCCGTTCCTACTCCGGTGCCGACCCCGGTTCCGACGCCCGTGCCGACCCCAGTGCCGACTCCGGTCCCGACGCCCGTGCCAACACCGGTCCCGACGCCCGTGCCAACCCCGGTACCGACGCCTGTGCCAACCCCGGTCCCGACGCCTGTGCCAACCCCGGTCCCGACGCCTGTGCCAACCCCAGTCCCGACGCCTGTGCCAACCCCGGTACCGACGCCTGTGCCAACCCCGGTACCGACGCCCGTGCCAACCCCGGTCCCGACGCCTGTGCCAACCCCGGTTCCGACGCCCGTGCCGACCCCGGTCCCGACGCCTGTGCCAACCCCGGTTCCGACGCCCGTGCCGACCCCGGTTCCTACTCCAGTGCCGACACCGGTCCCGACGCCCGTGCCGACACCGGTCCCGACGCCCGTGCCAACCCCGGTACCGACGCCTGTGCCAACCCCGGTCCCGACGCCTGTGCCAACCCCGGTCCCGACGCCCGTGCCAACCCCGGTCCCGACGCCCGTGCCGACACCGGTCCCGACGCCCGTGCCGACACCGGTCCCGACGCCCGTGCCAACCCCGGTACCGACGCCTGTGCCAACCCCGGTCCCGACGCCCGTGCCGACACCGGTCCCGACGCCCGTGCCAACCCCGGTCCCGACGCCTGTGCCAACCCCGGTCCCGACGCCCGTGCCGACACCGGTCCCGACGCCCGTGCCAACCCCGGTACCGACTCCCATCCCCGATCTGCCCAACGCAATTCGGCCGCCGATCGAGGTCCCGATCGTTCCGGTCGGCTTCACCTTCGTCCCGCCGATCGAGGTCTTCGAACGTGGCGTCCGGCCCCCGCCGCCGCCGGCCCCGCCCGTCGTCGAAACGCCGTCCTATGTGCCGCCGGTCACCCCGCCGACGCCGCCGGTCGTCCCGGTCTATCCCCGCAAGCAGGCACGCCACTGATATGTCGCGCACCGTCAACCCACCGTGCGACAAGGCAAGCCACCGCTGGCGGCGTCGCGCGGTGCGGTTGACCGCGACGGCGCTCGGCCTGGCGACGCTGTTTCCGTTGCCGGCCGTCGCCGCGTCGCCGACTCCGGTCGCATCGGCGGCCGCGCTTCACGGCGAGATCCTGTCCCGCGACGCGCGCGATACCTGGCATTGGGCGACGACATCGGGCGACAACCGCGCCTTGCCGTTCATCATCATCGACAAGGCGAATGCCCGTGTCCTGGCGTTCGACGCGGCCGGCACGTTGCGCGGTGCGGCCCCCGCCTTGCTCGGCATGGCACGCGGTGACGACAGCGTTCCCGGCATCGGCCAGCGCAAGCTCGCGACGATCACGCCGGCCGAGCGCACGACCCCCGCGGGCCGGTTCCAGGCCGCGATCGGCCACGATCTGGAACAGGACATTCTCTGGATCGACTATGATAGCGCGCTTTCGATGCACCGCGTCATCGTCGGCCGCCGCGTCGATCGTCGCGCGGACCGACTGGCTTCCGAGTCCGTTGCCGACAACCGCATCTCGTTCGGCTGCGTCAACGTGCCGCCCCAGTTCTACAACGACGTCGTGAGGCCGCTGTTCACCGGCACCGTCGGCATCGTCTACATCCTGCCCGAGACGAAACCGCTCCGGACCGTCTTCGCGATTCCCGAACTCAGGCTGGCTTCGAAATGATCAGAGTTCGCAATGCGGACAACCAAGCGACTGGTCAGCAGTCATTCACCTCTCTGAGACTAACCACCAAATGGTAATACCACCCGATTCTTAACCAGTCGGGGTAGTATCAGGCATTATACCTGATTCTCACCGTCGAGTGATCGAATACGTGTAATTAGTGCAGTTCAGTTCGTGGTTAACTGTAACTTTATTTGATTCAGGTCGTACCCTAATAACTTAATATACGTTATAAGGACGCCCATAAATTCGCTCAGCGTGTTTGAAGCATCCTGCCTCAAACGCGCCGCTGATCGGATGCGAAAGTCGCGTAATGCTTGATGTCCGTAACCCACTGCGCCGTTTCGGCCCCGACGGACATGGCGCCGCGAAAGCGCCACGCTCCGCAGTCGCGCGTACGTTGCGGCTGGTGCGGCGCGCTAACGACACCCCGTCGGACGCGCCGGGCATCGCGCCACCCCCGTCACGACAATGCCTACCGCACGATACGGTCAGAGCATCCGCCTGTATCCGCCTGGCCTCCGGTTTCACCGTGCTGAAGCATGTCCTGACTTGCGTCGCAGCGTCCGGCCTGTTGTTCATCCCCCGGCCTGCCGCAGCACAACTCATCATCCTGCCGGGCGCGTTGCTGCTCGCGGGCTATCGCGCCACCTGCGGCCCGGTCGACACCATGATCCAGCCGATCGACGACATCGCCGCCGCCGCCCGCGGCCGCATCTACCTGCACCCGCGCGTGTTCGATCTGCCCCGCGCGCAACAGCTCTTCTGGTACACCCACGAATGCGCGCACCAGATCTTCGGCCCGAACGAAGCCGCCGCCGATTGCTGGGCCGTACAGCAGGGCCGCATCCAGGGCTGGCTGTCGCGCGACGAGCTCCGCCTGCTCAAGACGTCGATGGAGAACTTCCTCGCCGACGCCACGCACCGCACCGGCGTCGTCCGGATCGCCTACATGGACAAATGCTACGCCAGCTGAGGCATCGGCCCGCTGTTGCCGCCTGCCCGGTCCAGACACGCAAACGGGGCAGGAATGACCCCGCCCCGCGCGACATGACATCCGTAAAGATCCGTGCGGGAGAGGAACCACCCCTCCCGCACGGCCATCAGAACTTCGTGCGCGCCGTCACGCCGAAGGTCCGCGGCTCGGCCAGGTAGCTTGCGAACAGCTGGTTCGCCGTCACGCCGAACGCCTGCGTCTGTGCGACGCTGTTGGCACCCTGGAATGGCGCGTTGAACGCCACCTGCTGATACTGCTTGTCGAAGATGTTCTGGCCCCACAGCTCCAGCGCCCAGGCGTTCGCCGGTCCGCGCAGGCCGATACGCGTATTGACGACCGCGAACCCTTCCTGCGCCTTTTCCGGGAACAGGTCGGACCCGGTGTTGTACGCCGACGTCATGCGCGTGTCGGCATAGACCAGCCCGTGGATGCCGCTGCTCGTCAGTTCGGGCGTCCAGGTGGCCGAGACGGTCACGACGTTCTTCGGCGAGTTGGACATCTGCCGGCCCGACAGCAGGAACAGTGCGGGGTCCAGCGCGACGCCGCTCGAACTGCCGACCAGGTTCCGCCGGTAATGCGTGTCGGCATAGGTGTAGCCCGCCGAAACCTGGAAATCGCGCACCGGGAACAGTGCGGCTTCGACCTCGACACCCTGCGAGATCACGCCGGCCTTGGTGCCGCCGGTGCAGGTGCCGGTCGCCCGGCTATTGTCGGTATCGCCGCCGTTCAGGCTCGTCTTGCAGGCCGCAATGTTCTGCACGATGAAGATCGATCCGTTGAACGTGTTCAGCTGGAACGTCTTGAACTCCTGCCGGAACGCCGCGACATTCAGGTTGAAGTGCCGGCTGCTGTACTTCGCGCCGATTTCATAGGCGTCGACCTTTTCGGGCTCGAACTGCAAACCGTCCGCATCGGCATTGGTGCGCGGGCTGAACACGCCGTTCGCCCCGCCCAGCGCCGAGCGGTCGAGGTTGAACCCGCCCGCCTTGTACCCCTTGGAATAGGATGCGTAGGTCAGCACCCGCGCGGTCGGCTTCCAAGACAACACACCGGTGCCGGTGAACTCATCCTCCTTCCGCGTGCTGTTCAGGTTCAGCGCGTTCAGTGCCGGGCTGCTGTTGCCCTGGCAGCTCAGCGTCACGATCCCGCCGGCGATCGCCCCCAGCGCGGGGTTGGCGAGCAACGGCCCGAGCAACGCCTGCTGCGTCGGGCAGATCGTGTTGTTGTTGTCGAAATTCGCGTCGAACTTCTTCGTCTCGTTGGTGTAGCGCGCGCCGAGCGTGACGCTCAGCGTATCGGTGATGTTGATGATGTTGTGCGTGAAGAACGCGTAATTCTCGCTGCGCTGGTTGTAGACCGCGCGGTTGTCGCCCTTGTCGCTGATCGTGCCGAGATTATCGATCCCACGCAGCAGCAGCGGCGCCGCCGCCCCGAACCCGGCGGTCAACGTCGCACGGCCCGCCGCACTCAGGCAGCCCGGCGATCCAGGCGCGCGCAACGCGGCCACCGGGCTGATCGTCGCCACGATGCGGCATGCCGCAAACTGGCCGTACTGCGTGCCGAACTTGATGTTGTCGACCAGCCGCAGCTTCTCGTTCGAGTAGTAACCGCCGACCAGGAAATCGAGCACGCCGTTGAACGCCGAACCCTGGAAGCGCGCTTCCTGGCTGAACGTCTTGAACCGCCGGTAATTGTCCGTGTCGTCACCGCGATACACGAGGTCCGCCGCGTTATAGTCGACGTCCGCCGCGCCGCCGGCCTTGTACTCGCGGTATGCCGTGATCGACGTCAGCGTGCCGGGGCCGAGATCCCAGTCGAACTGCGCTGACCCGCCCCAGTCGGTCGTCAGGTTCTTGAACGTCCGCCCGGGCGTCAGCGCGACGCGGCGGTTATACGGGTCGAGGTTCGCCTGCGTCGGGATGTTGGCATTGAAATACGGGTTGTTCAGGATGTCGACGATCCGGTTCGTCGCCGACTCCGCGGTCGCGCCGTCCGTGTTCACGCCGCCCGTCGCAGACGCCGGGTTCGCGGTCGGATCGACGCTCTCGCGCGTCGCGACGAACACCGCGCCGCAGCAGCTTTCGTTGCGCCGCGAATAATCGCCGATCAGCCGGACCGAGAAATCGTCCGAGGGTTCGTACAGCAGCTGCCCGCGCACGAAGTAGCGGTTGCGGTCGTTGATCCGCGACTCGCTGTCGCCACCCTGCGTCGCATTCTTGTAGAAGCCGTCGCGCTTCACGTAGATCCCATCCAGCCGGTACGCGAGGCCGCTCTTGCCGATCGGGCCGCTGATACCGCCCGACAGGCGCAGGAAATCATAATTGCCGTACGTCGCCTCGGCATAGCCTTCCGAGGTGAAGGACGGCTTCTTCGACACGATGTTGATCAGGCCGGCCGACGCATTGCGCCCGAACAGCGTGCCCTGCGGACCGCGCAGCACCTCGACCCGCTCGATCTCGCCCAGTTCGTTCAGGCCGGAACCGGTGCGGCTGCGATACACGCCGTCGATGAATACCGCGACCGAGCTTTCGAGGCCCGGATTATCGCCGACCGTGCCGATGCCGCGGATGCGGGCGGACCCGTTCGCCTCGCTGCCGGTGGACGATACGAGCAGCGACGGTGCGAGCTGGTTCAGCTGGCGGATGTCGGTGGCGCCGCTGTTCTGCAACGATGCGGCGGTCACCGCGGTCACCGCGATCGGCACGTCGGACAGCGGGCTCGCGCGGCGGGTGGCGGTGATCACGATCGTGCTCGGATCGTAGTTCGGGCTGTTCGGGTCGTTCACGCCGGCGGCGGCGGGCGATGCCGGGTCGGCCGGAACGATCGCCCCGGCGGTGCCACCCGACTGGACCGCGCCGGCTTCGGTACCGGTTCCCGCGGGTCTGGTAGTATTGGCAGGGCTGGCTGGTAGAGTGCCACTATTGTCCTGCGCCATCGCTGGGGCAGAAATCGTGACGATACAGGTGGACAGCAGCCACAGGGCTTTACGCATCATCTTCTCCCGAACACTTTTTTGTTATGTGTTGCCGTGAACGTAAAGCGATCTGTAAAGCGGCGCCAGCCGAAACCGTGGTAATTCTAACAAAAAGGCAGTTTTGCGTCATGTTAGCAACAGACGAAAGTCTTTGCCGACCTTCGCGATTGCAGCATGACGACCGGCGCGCCGGCGCCCTGACGTCGCGTCATGGCTGCGGCATCGGCAACGCAGATGCAGAAAGGCCGCCCGCCCCGGCTTGGGGCGGACGGCCTCGACCGATCCGAAATGATACGAGTCGCGTTACTTGGGCGACAGCACCATCAGCATCTGGCGGCCTTCCATGCGGGGATGCTGCTCGACCTTCGCGGTCTCGACCACATCGTCCTGCACGCGGCGGAGCAGGTTCATGCCCAGCTGGCCGTGCGCCAACTCGCGCCCGCGGAACCGCAGCGTCACCTTGACCTTGTCGCCCTCGTCGATGAACTCGTTGAGCTTCTTCATCTTCGTATCATAATCATGATCGTCGATGTTCGGACGCATCTTGATCTCCTTGATCTCCTGCGTCTTCTGGCTCTTACGGGCGAGGTTGGCCTTCTTCTGCGTCTCGTACTTGAACTTGCCGACGTCCAGGAACTTGGCGACGGGCGGATCGGCGTTGGGCGACACCTCGACCAGGTCGAGCCCCACTTCGCGCGCCTGCTCCATCGCTTCGCGCGTGAACATCACACCCAGATTCTCACCGTTCTCATCGATCACCCGCACCTTCTGGCTCTGGATGAATTCGTTGAAACGGGGGCCGTTCAGCGGGGAAGGCGTCGGCGCGAAACCGCGGCGGGGCATCATCGGGGGTATGGTCGTTTCTCCTGTCGGACCGTTCGTCTATCCCGCTGATATAGGCGATTTCGTGCCTTTGCGAAAGGGTGCCCGACCAAGAGAAGCGTCGATCGCAACCGATTGCTAGCCGTCCGCCCCGGCCAGTGCCGCCAGCGCATCGCCGATCTGCGCACGCCGCACCGGTTCGCGCGTCATTTCCAGCATGGCGCTCAGGCTCGCCCGCGCCGCGGTCACCCGCCCCCCGGCCAGTTCCAGCCGCGCCCGCTCCCACCAAGCATGGCCCGCCCCCGGCGCGATCGTGGTCATCCGCTCGAACAGGGTCAGCGCCCGGCCGTTCTGTCCGGCCTGCTCCGCCCGCATCGCCTGGTTCAGCAACAACCGCACCAGCACCGACCGGTTCGACATCGGCCCGATCGTCGCGCCGGCATTGGGGCCGAGCAACGCCATCAGCGCCGTGACACCCACGACCATCCCGCCGCGGAACGGATCGATCAACACCGACGCGCCGTCGCCCCCGATCCGCACCAGCACATGCCCCGGAATATCGAGCGCATCCGCCGTCCAGCCCAGCCGCCGTGCGGTGGCGACATAAATAATCGACAGGCTGACCGGCAGCCCTCGGCGCCGCGCCATCACCTGGATCAGGTCGGCATTGGCGGGATCGTCATACGCTTCGCGGTCCCCGACGAACCCGAACGTGCCGGCAATGACCTCGGCCAGCACGGCAGCCCGCGCGTCGGCATCGACCGCCTCGCTGGCACCGGCGCGGACGCCGTCGGCGATCGCCGCGAGCAGGTCGATCGCGGGATCCAGGTCGACCCCCGGATGATCGAGCGCGGCCAGGTCGAGCGCCGCCAGGTCGAGCGCGATGGCATCGTCGTCGACGAGGCCGAGGTGGAGGAGATCTTCGTGCATGCCCTCAAGATGGGCGGTCGGACCCGTTCCGCCAAGCGGCGCCCGACCGAACCGGGTCACCCGCGGACCAGCACGGGCTGCGGCCGGGTCAGCGCCGGGTAGAAGCTCTGCAACGCCTTCACCTTGGGCAGGTCGTTGACCCGAATGTACGGCGAGTAGGGATTATTGACGAGGTAGTTCTGGTGATACGCCTCCGCCGGATAGAAGCCCTTCATCGGCTCGATCCGCGTGACGATCGGCCGCTTCCACACGCCCGACTTGCTCAATTGCGCGATATAGGCACGCGCGACCTGCGCCTGCGCCGGCGTCGTCGGCATCAGTGCGGAGCGGTACTGCGTCCCATGGTCCGGCCCCTGCGCGTTCAACCGCGTCGGGTCGGCCACGACCGAGAAATAGACCTGCAACAGCTTGCCGTAGCTCACGACGCGCGGATCGTAGGTCACGCGCACCGCCTCGGCATGGCCCGTGTCGCCGCCCGACACGGCGTCGTAGTTCGCGGTGTTGCGCGCGCCATTGGCATAGCCCGACACCGCCGACGACACGCCCTTCACCCGCTGGTACACGCCCTGCACGCCCCAGAAGCATCCGCCGGCAAAGACCGCGGTCTGCATCCTCGCAGGCACCGCCGGATCGACCGCCGGCACGGGCGTCCGCACCGCGACTTCGGCGGATGCGGCGGACACGGTGCTCAGCATGCCCACCGCGATGATCCCGGCGGCGGCGGCGGCAACGATGGACGATCGAATGGTCATGGCAGGCCTCGTGGTTCACGCATTGTCCGTGGAAGATACGTCGTGGCCCGCCCCCCCGGTTGCAAGGACCGCCGCCGCACCCGGACAATCGGTCCCACGCTGTCCGCGATCCGCTCGGACGATGGCCCCCACCGTCACCACTGTCCCGTCGATTCCGTACCGAAACCGCCGTAGACGCCCGCCGGGGTGACGAGCCGGGCGGGGCTGGCTATGGGGGACCATGTCGCCCACCACCCGTACCGAAATCCGCGCTACGCTGGCGCTGGCGGCGCCCTTGGTGCTGACCAACCTGGCGCAGGCGGCGATCAACGCGACGGATGTGGCGCTGCTCGGCTTGGTCGGGCCGGCGACGCTTGCGGCCGGCGCGCTCGGCGTGAACCTCATCACCGCCTGCCTGTTCTTCGGCACCGGCGTAGTCACCGCGGCCTCGCCGATGCTGTCGCGCACGCTCGGCGCGCGGCCGAATTCGGTGCGCGAGGTGCGCCGCACCGTGCGCCAGGCGCTGTGGTCCGCCCTCGTGCTGGCCGTGCCGTTCTGGCTGATCCTGTGGCACGCCGCCGCGATCCTGATCGCACTCGGGCAGGACCCGGCACTGTCCCGCGCCGCGCAGGGCTTCGTCCGCGCGACGATGTGGGGGCTGCTCCCGGCTTACGGTTTCCTCGTGTTGCGCAGCTTCATGGCCGCGGTCGGCCGGCCCGGCTGGACGCTCACCATCGCGGCACTGGCGATCCTGGCCAATGCCGGCATCAACGCGGTGCTGATCTTCGGCGCGTTCGGCATCCCCGCGCTCGGGCTGGTCGGTGCGGGCATCGGCAGCGCGATCGCCAACCTGCTGATGTTCGGCGGGCTGGCCGCGGTCGTCTTGATCGACCGACGGTTCCGGCGCTACCATCTGTTCGGCCGCTGGTGGCGGAGCGACTGGCCGCGCTTCGGGCAACTCTGGCGGCTCGGCTTGCCGATCGCGGTCACGCTGGCGCTGGAGGTGACGGTGTTCAACGCCGCGGTGTTCCTGATGGGCCTGCTCGGCACCGCCTCATTGGCCGCGCACGCCATCGCGATCCAGATCGCCGCGCTCTGCTTCATGGTCCCGCTCGGCATGGCGCAGGCGGTGACCGTTCGCGTCGGCCTCGCCAGAGGGCGCGGCGACCGGGCAGCGGTAGCGCGCGCGGGCTGGACCACCTTCGGGCTGACCACCGGCTTCATGTGCCTGATGGCGGCCGTGCTGCTCGCGATCCCGCGGCTGCTCGTCTCGGCGTTCCTTGACGTGAATGATCCCGCCAATGCGGAAGTCGTGGCGCTGGCCGTCTCGTTCCTGGCGATCGGCGCGCTGTTCCAGGTCGTCGACGGCGCGCAGGCGGTCGGCGCCGGCATGCTGCGCGGGCTGCACGACACCGCCTGGCCGATGGCGTTCGCGCTTGTCGGCTATTGGGTGATCGGGCTCGGCGTCGGCGTGTGGCTCGGTTTCAACCGTGGCATGGGCGGGATCGGCGTCTGGATCGGGCTGGCAAGCGGGCTGGCGGTGGTGTCCGTCCTGATGATGGTGCGCTGGTCACAACGCGAACGGCTCGGCCTGTCATGAAGACACCGTTCGTCCTGATCGACGACCAGCGCCCGGACGGCCACGCGACGCTCTACCGCGATCCGGTACGCGTCGTGCAAGCCGACACGGCAGCCAACATTCCCATCCTGCTCGACGCCCTGCGACAGGCCCGCGCCGACGGCCTCCATGCCGTCGGCTATCTCGCCTACGGCGCCGGCGCCGCACTCGAACCACGACTAGCGACGGCGGGTAACGCCGGAATGCCGCTCGGCTGGTTCGGGCTGTTCGCCGCGGGTGAACCGGTCACGGCGGCGGACTGGCTCCCCGACCCGGCCGGCGCCGCGACCGGCCCGGTCGTCCCGCGTATCGCCTTCCCCGATTACGCCGCCGCGTTCGAACAGGTGCAGGCCGCCATCGCATCCGGCGATATCTACCAAGCCAACCTGACCTTCCCGGCCGACATCCGCGTCGCGGGCGACCCCCGCGCACTCTACGCCCGATTGCGCGCGGCGGCGGGCGGCGGCTGGGGCGCGCTGGTCTGGGACGGCGCTCGGCACCTGCTGTCCTGCTCGCCCGAACTGTTCTTCACGGTCGCCGGCGACCAGCTGACCGCGCGGCCCATGAAAGGCACCGCGACGCGCGACCCCGATCCCGCCCGCGACGCAGCCGCCGCCCGCGACCTGGCGACGGACCCCAAGCAGCGCGCCGAAAACCTCATGATCGTCGATCTGCTCCGCAACGACATGGCGCGCGTCGCGGTGGCGGGCAGCGTGGGCGTCCCCGACCTGTTCACCGTCGAAACCTATCCGACGATCCACCAGCTGACCTCCACCGTCACCGCCACGCTCGCCCCCGGCCGCGACGCGGTCGATGTGCTGGCTGCCACCTTCCCGTGCGGATCGGTGACCGGCGCGCCCAAGATCCGCGCGATGGAGATCATCGCCGCGGTCGAACCCTGGCCCCGCGGCGTCTATACCGGCTCGATCGGATCGATCGCGCCGGACGGCGACGCCGCGTTCAACGTCGCGATCCGCACGCTCCGGATCGACGCCGGCACCGCCACCGCCACGATGGGCCTCGGCTCCGGGATCGTCGCGGACTCGAACGTCGGGGCCGAATGGGCGGAGGCGCAGGCCAAGGCGCGGTTCGTCGGCACCGGCGCACGCCCGTTCGACCTGATCGAAACGATGCGCTTCGATCCGCTCGAAGGGTTGTGCAACCTCGACCTCCACATGGCGCGGCTCGAACGATCCTGCGCCGCGCTGGGCTTCGCGTTCGACCGCCACGATGTGCGCAACGAACTGCAGGCGGCGACCTTCCCGCTGCGCGCGGACATGCGCGTGCGGTTGATGATGGCGCGGTCCGGCGCGGTGTCGATCGTGGCCACGCCGCTGCCGCCCGCCCCGGTCGAGCCGGTAAACATCGCGATCGTGCCGCTGCCGGTCGACGCCCGAGATTTCCGGCTCGCCCACAAGACCAGCGACCGCAAATTCTACGACGCGACACGCGCCGCGGCGGGGACGTGGGAGGTGCTGTTCGAGGCGCCGGACGGCCGCCTGACGGAGGGGAGCTTCACCAGCCTGTTCGTTCCGTCCGCGAACGGTCCGCTGCGCACGCCGGCGCCCGACGGCGGCCTGCTACCCGGCGTCCTGTGCGCGCGGCTGCTGGCGGACGGCCGCGCCGTGACGGCGGACCTGACGCGCGAAGACCTGGGCAACGGCTTCTTCGTCGGCAATGCGGTCCGCGGGCTGATCGTTGCGCGATTGGCGCCGACGGCAGGTTGAAAGCTGCGCCTGCACGGGCTATCGCGCCCCCGCCGGACGCCCCGGCACGCAAAGGCCCCGCGACATGACCACGACCTCCGCCAGCCTCGATCGCATCACGCCGTCCGCGACGCTCGCCATGACGAGCCGCGTGCTGGACCTGAAGGCGCAGGGCATCGACGTGATCGGCCTGGGCGCCGGCGAACCCGATTTCGACACCCCCGATTTCGTGAAGGACGCCGCGATCGCGGCGATCCGCGCGGGCAAGACGAAGTACACCAATGTCGACGGCACCGCCGAGCTGAAGGCCGCGATCGCCGCGAAGTTCCTGCGCGACAACGACCTGACCTACGCCGCCAACCAGATCAGCGTGAACGTCGGCGGCAAGCACACGCTGTTCAACGCGCTGGTCGCCACCGTCGGCGCGGGCGACGAGGTCGTGATCCCGGCGCCCTATTGGGTCAGCTACCCCGACATCGTCGAATTTGCGGGCGGCACCCCGGTGATCGTGCCGGCTGGCGCGGATCAGCAGTACAAGGTGACCGCCGACCAGATCGAGGCCGCCATCACACCGCGCACCAAGTGGGTGATCCTGAACTCGCCGTCCAACCCGACCGGCGCGGCCTATGGAGCGGACGAACTGGAAGCGCTCGGCGCGATGTTCCGCCGCCACCCGCACGTCATGATCCTCGCCGACGATATGTACGAACACATCGTCTATGACGGCTTCCGCTTCGCCACGATCGCGCAGGTCTGCCCCGACCTCTACGATCGCACGCTGACGATGAACGGCTGCTCCAAGGCCTATGCGATGACCGGCTGGCGGATCGGCTATGCAGGCGGCCCGACCTGGCTGATCAAGGCGATGGCCAAGCTTCAGTCGCAGTCGACCTCCAATCCCTGCTCGATCGCACAGGCCGCGGCCGTCGCAGCGCTCAACGGCCCGCAGGATTTCCTGGCCGAACGCAACGCCGCGTTCCAGGGCCGCCGCGACCTCGTCGTGGGCCTGCTGAACGCGATCCCCGGCATCGCCTGCCCCACGCCGGAAGGCGCGTTCTACGTCTATCCCGACGTGTCCGGCCTGATGGGTAAGACCACGCCGAAGGGCGCCGTGATCGAAACGGACGAACAGCTCGTCACCTACCTCCTCGACGAAGCCCGCGTCGCCGCGGTCCACGGCGCCGCGTTCGGCCTGAGCCCCGCCTTCCGGATCAGCTACGCCACGTCCGAAGCGCTCCTGACTGAAGCCTGCAAGCGCATCGCAACCGCCTGCGCGGCGCTGCGCTAAACCTTAGCACCAAACACACCCCGACCCGTTTGGTTCGAGCCTGTCGAGAACTCCGCGCTGAGTTCTCGACAAGCTCGAACCAAACGGGTCGGGGTGTGGATCAAAAAGCTAGCGCACTACAGCGCCCCACCCCTCAAACCAGATCCGGCGCCAGCGCCTCCGCCTTCAACATCGCAATCGCATCCGCCAGCGGCATCATCGTCTGCGCCTGGCTGCCCAGCCGGCGGATCGCAACGGTGCCTTCCTCCGCCTCGCGCTTGCCGACCACCAGCAGCACCGGCACCTTGGCCAGGCTGTGCTCGCGCACCTTGTAGTTGATCTTCTCGTTCCGCACGTCGCGGTCCGCACGCAGCCCGGCCGCGGCCATCTGCTTCATCACCTCACCGGCATAGTCGTCGGCATCCGACACGATCGTCGCCACCACCGCCTGCACCGGCGCCAGCCACAGCGGGAAGCGCCCGGCATGATGCTCGATCAGGATGCCCAGGAACCGTTCGAACGTGCCGAGGATCGCGCGGTGCAGCATCACCGGCCGATGCCGCTCGCCATCCTCGCCGATATAGCTCGCGTCGAGCCGCTCGGGCAGGACATAGTCGAGCTGGATCGTCCCGCACTGCCACGTCCGCCCGATCGCGTCGGTCAGGTGGAACTCCAGCTTCGGCGAGTAGAACGCCCCCTCGTTCGGCAGTTCCTCCCAGCCATATTCCGGCCCGGCCCGGCCCGCGGCGCGCACCGCATCGCGCAGATTGCCCTCCGCCCGGTCCCACATCTCCTCGGTCCCGAACCGCTTGTCGGGCCGCAGCGCCAGCTTGATCGCATAGCTGTCGAAGCCGAGATCCTTGTACACCGTATCGAGCAGGTCGCAGAACAGCCGCACCTCCTCGACGATCTGATCCTCGCGGCAGAAGATATGCGCATCGTCCTGCGTGAACTGCCGCACGCGCATAATCCCGTGCAGCGCGCCGTGCGGCTCGTTCCGGTGGCAGCAGCCGAACTCCGCCAGCCGCATCGGCAGGTCGCGGTACGATTTGATCCCCTGGCGGAAGATCAGCACATGCGCCGGGCAGTTCATCGGCTTCAGCGCCATCAGGTCGCCCTCGCCGGTCAGCACCGGGCCTTCGTCCTCGGTGTTCGGCACCTCGTCGGGCACCACGAACATGTTCTCGCGGTACTTGCCCCAATGGCCGGACGCCTCCCACTGGCGCGCATCCATCAGCTGCGGCGTCTTCACCTCGGCATAGCCCGCCGCGTCCAGCCGGCGGCGCATATACGCCTCCAGCTGGCGCCACAGGAGATAGCCGTTGGGGTGCCAGAACACCGACCCTTGAGCCTCCGACTGCAGGTGGAACAGGTCCATCTCCTGCCCGATGCGGCGATGGTCGCGCTTGGCCGCCTCCTCGATCCGCGTCATGTGCGCGTCGAGCTGCTTCTTGTTCAGCCATCCGGTGCCGTAGATCCGGCTCAGCATCGCGTTCTTCTGGTCACCGCGCCAATACGCGCCCGACACGCGGGTCAGCTTGAACGCCGCCGGATCGAGCTTGCCGGTCGACACCATGTGCGGCCCGCGACACATGTCGAGCCACGCCCCCTGGCGGTAGATCGTCAGTTCCTCGCCCTCGGGCAGCTCGGCGGCCCATTCGGCCTTGAACGTCTCGCCCTGCTCGGTCCAGCGGTCGATCAGCTGCTGCCGGCTCCACACCTCGCGCACGAACGGTTCGTTGCGCGCGATAATCGCCCGCATCTCCGCCTCGATCGCGGGCAGGTCCTCCTCGGTGAACGGCCGATCCTTCGGCGCGAAGTCGTAATAGAAGCCGTCGTCGGTCGCCGGGCCGAACGTGATCTGCGTGCCGGGAAACAGGTGCTGCACCGCCTCCGCCATCACATGCGCCAGATCGTGGCGCACCAGTTCAAGCGCGTCCTTCTCGTCCTTCGCGGTGATCAGCGCCAGCTGCGCGTCGCCGTCGAACGGCCGCATAATATCGCGCACTGACCCGTCGACGCGCGCCGCGATCGCCGCCTTGGCGAGGCCCGGGCCGATCGCCGCGGCGATATCGGCCGGGGTCGTGCCGGCCGGCACCTCACGCAACGAGCCGTCGGGAAGGGTGATCCGGAACATCTGTGTCATGGCCGGGCTTATGCGCCAGCCCGGCAACGGGGGGCAAGCCAGGACTGTCAGGGTTTCGCGAGGGTATAGCCCAGCAGCGTCTCGGTCTGCAGCACCCGCCCGCCGCGGCTGACCGACACCCGCGCCGCGCCCGTATCCGGCACCATGACGTCATAACGGTAGCCGAGATTGACGAACCGGAACCGCGTCGCCGCCCCCACCCGGCTGCGCACCCCGCGCCCGACGGTCAGCGTGGCCGCGTTGCTCCGTCCGATCCCGGCGGTCTGCACCACCGGCCCGCGCCTGGCCGCGTCGAAACTGCGATAGACGATCTGCCGCCCATCCTCCGTCACCAGGAAGCTGCGCCGCGCGGTCAGCCCCATGAACAGCGTGTTCGCGACCCAACGACACCCCAGCGTCCGCCCGTCGAGCGTGACGGACGTAAAGGTCGGCGTCCGCGCCGTCGTCGGATCGGCCAGCACCGCCGGCTGCACATAGTGCAGATCGCCCGCCGGCCGCCCCGCCAGTGTCAGCGGATAATGAACCTGGCTCATCCCCGCCTCCGCCGCCCCGACCGCGTATCGCCGCGTCACGACCGCCCCCGTTCCACGTGAAACGACGCTGATCAGGCTCTGTCCCCGCTCCAGAGACCCCACCAGCGCCGCCACAGGTGCATCGACCGAATCACACAGAAACCATCCCGGCCGCGGCGCGGGTGCCGCGATCGAAGTGACGGCGGCCAAGGCGAGAAACTGGATCATGCTGTCTCGACGCATATCGTCGACGCCGGTTCCAGTCACGCCAGCAAAGCCCCCTTCCTTTCAAGGGAGGGGGTTGGGGGGTGGGTGCTACCGTTCCCTAAGTCACGACCTTGGAGGCCGCCCCTGCTTCAGAACCCAAAGCCCACAGCAGCACAAAACTTGACCCTGCCCCGCCTTTCCCGCTCTAACCCGGGCCGACACCATATCGGAGCCACGCCTTGGCCAAGCGCCTGACCCTCTACATCCTCATCGGCATGGTGCTCGGCATCGTGGTCGGGTTCGTGATGAACGCCATGATCGCCCCCGCCGATATCAAGGGCGCGACCGACGGCTTCACGATCGTCACCGACATCTTCCTGCGGCTGATCAAGATGATCATCGCGCCGCTCGTGTTCTCGACCCTCGTCGTCGGCATCGCGCATATGGGCGACACCGCCGCACTTGGCCGGATCGGCGCGAAAACGATGGCGTGGTTCCTGTCCGCCACCGTCGTCTCGCTGACGCTGGGGCTCATCCTCGTCAACCTGCTCGGCCCCGGCCGCGGGCTCTCGCTCCCGCTGCCCCCGGTCACCGAAACGCTCGGCCTCGATACCAAGGCATTCAATCTCCACGATTTCCTGACCCATATCGTGCCGACCTCGATCTTCGACGCGATGGCGAAGAACGACATCCTGCCGATCGTGGTGTTCGCGCTGTTCGTCGGCGTGGCGCTGACCGCCATTGGCGAGAAGGCGTCGCCCATCGTGCGCGGCATGGAATCGCTCGTCGCGCTGATGCTGCAGATCACCGACTATGTCATGCGCGCCGCCCCGCTGGCGGTGTTCGCCGCGATCGCCCACGCGGTCGCGGTCAACGGCCTCACGATCCTGCTGACCTTCGGCAAGTTCATCGGCAGCTTCTATCTCGGCCTCGCCATCCTCTGGCTGGTGCTGTTCTTCGCCGCATTCGTGTTCATCGGGCCGCGCATCACGCTGCTGATCCGCTACATCCGCGAACCGATCCTGCTCGCCTTTTCGACCGCATCGTCGGAAGCCGCCTACCCCCGCACGCTGGAGGCGCTCGACCGGTTCGGCGTGCCGCGCCGCATCGCCAGCTTCGTCCTGCCGCTCGGCTACTCGTTCAATCTGGACGGGTCGATGATGTACATGACCTTCGCCAGCCTGTTCATCGCGCAGCTCTACGGCATCGACATTTCGGTCGGTCAACAGATCACGATGGTCCTGATCCTGATGATCACGTCGAAGGGCATGGCCGGCGTCCCCCGCGCTAGCCTCGTCGTGATCTCCGCCGTCATGGGCAATTTCGGCATTCCGGAGGCCGGGCTCATCCTGATCCTCGCGGTCGATCAGTTCCTCGACATGGGCCGCTCCGGCACCAACGTCGTCGGCAACGCGATCGCCACGGTGGTGGTGGCAAAGTGGGAAGGCCAGCTCGAGGTCCGCGAACCCGCCGAGATCGAACCACCCCACGCCCCCACCCGCACGGCCGCCGCCGGCCGCGCGGGCCTCGATATCGACCCGCAAGCCTGATCGGTATGTTCCCCGGCGCAGGCCGGGGCCTAGGTGAACCAGTTGCATCAAGGCCCCGGCCTCCGCCGGGGAACGGTTAAGGCTGTGTAGACAGGTCGGCAGCAAACGCTGGAAGTTCCCTGGCGAAAGCCTGGGCCTAGACGCAACGCCTCCCCCACCAATTCCATGCTACACCCCAAGCATGCCAACCCACACCCGCCCCGACCGCCCAGCGCTCAGCTACCACCACCGCCCCGGCACCGGCCCGACGATCGTCTTCCTTCCCGGCTATGCGTCCGACATGACCGGCTCCAAGGCGCTTGCGCTCGACGCCTGGGCCGCCGACACCGGCCGCGCGATGCTCCGCCTCGACTATGCCGGTTGCGGTACCAGCGACGGCGCGTTCGAGGACCAGATCCTCACCGACTGGCGCGACGACGTCCTGACGCTGATCGATACCGTCGTCGAAGGCCCCATCCTGCTCGTCGGCTCTTCGATGGGCGGCTGGCTCATGCTGCTCGTCGCCCTTGCCCGGCCGGACCGGATCGCGGGCCTCGTCGGGATCGCCGCCGCACCCGATTTCACCGCATGGGGCTATGACGACGCCGCCCGCGCGATCATGGCGCGCGACGGCCGCTTCGTCGAACCGTCCGACTATGGCGACCCGATGGTCATCACCCAGCGCTTCTGGGAAAGCGGCCAGGCCTCCCTCCTCCTCCTCGACACCCCGATCGCGATCGACGTCCCCGTTCGCCTGCTCCACGGACAGGCCGACCGCGACGTACCGTTCGCCATCAGCCTCCGCCTCGCCGACGTGCTGCGTTCAGCCGACGTGCAGACGATCCTCGTCAAGGACGGCGATCACCGATTGTCGCGGCCGCAGGATATCGCCCTGCTGATCGCGACGGTCGACCGGCTGCTGGACACGCTATGATCGCTCTCTTCCTCCTGCTTCAGGCCGCCGCCGGCCCCGCCGCGCCGCCCACCGTTGCGACCAAGCGCTTCGAAGCCTGCACCACGCTCATCAAGACCGACGCCGCCGCCGCGGTGGCGGAGGGCGAACGCTGGGCCGCGACCAATGGCGGCCTCCCCGCCCGGCTCTGCCTCGGCCTCGCCTATGTCGCGCAAGAAAAATGGGCCCCCGCGGAAATCGCCTTCGCCCAGGCCGCGACCGAGGCGGAGGCCGCCCGCGACGGCCGCGCCGCCGCCCTCTGGGTGCAGGCCGCGAACGCCGCACTTGCCGCCGACGACCCGTCCAAGGCCCGCGGCGATCTCGACAAGGCGCTCGCCCTCCCCGTGCTGACCGACGTGATGCGCGGCGAGGCCTATCTCGACCGCGCCCGCGCCGGCGTCGCGCTGAACGACCTGCCCGCGGCGCGCATCGATCTCGATCAGGCGCTGAAACTCGTCCCCGCCGATCCGCTCGCCTGGCTGCTGTCCGCCGCGCTCGCCCGGCGACAGGGCGACCAGCGCCGCGCAGTCCGCGACCTGGCCGAGGCGCGCACCCGCGATCCAAGGGCGCCGGAGATCACCGAGGAAGCCGCCCGCATCGCCCAGATGCCGGCCAAACCGGTGTCGCCCACCGGCCGCTGACCCCCACGGCATTGCACCGGCCGCCGCGGTTCCTACGTACGAAGGATGCGCTATCTCCACACCATGATCCGGGTTTCGGACCCGGACGCCACGATCCGCTTCTTCCAACTGCTGGGCTTGAAAGAGGTCAAGCGGATGGAGAATGAAAAGGGTCGTTTCACCCTGATCTTCCTCGCCCCGCCGGGCCAGGAAGACGCGCAGGTCGAACTGACCCACAACTGGGACCCGGAAGAGTATGGCTCAGGCCGCAACTTCGGCCATCTCGCCTACCAGGTCGACGATATCTACGCGACGTGCCAGACCCTGTCGGACGCCGGCGTCACGATCAACCGTCCACCCCGCGACGGCCACATGGCATTCGTGAAGACGCCCGACGGCATTTCCGTCGAACTGCTCCAGAACGGCACGCTGCCGCCGCAGGAACCTTGGGCCTCGATGCCCAACACCGGGACCTGGTAAGGTGATCGACGTCGCCTGCGTCCCCGCGCTGTCTGACAACTATGTCTGGCTGCTGCATGACGACGCGAGCGGCGACACCGTCGTGATCGACCCGGGCGAGGCCGAACCGGTCCTCGCCGCGGCGGCCGAACGCGGCTGGACGATCGGCCAGATCTGGAACACCCACTGGCACCCCGACCATGTCGGCGGCAACGCGGCGATCAAGGCCGCCACCGGCTGCACCATCACCGGCCCCGCGGCGGAGGCGGACCGCATCCCCACGCTCGACCGCACCGTCTCGGCCGGCGACAGCGTGACGATCGGCGCATACAGCGCGACCGTCATGGCGGTCCCGGCCCACACGAACGGCCATATCGCCTACCACTTCGCCGACCCCGCGATGCTGTTCTCCGGTGACGTCATCTTCGTCATGGGCTGCGGCCGATTGTTCGAGGGCACGCCCGCGCAGATGCACGACGCGCTCACCCGCATCGCCGCGCTGCCCGGCGAAACGCTGATCTACGGCGCGCACGAATATAGCGCGGCCAACGCCCGCTTCGCGCTGGTGACGGAACCCGATAACGCCGCGGTACGCGACCGCGCAGCCGAGATCGACCGCCTCCGCGCGGACGGCAAACCGACACTCCCCACCACGGTGGCGCTGGAACGCGCCACCAACCCCTTCGTCCGATCACCCGACGTCGCGACCCTCGCCCGCCACCGCGCCGCCAAGGACGATTTCCGCGGGTAACCACTTCGCTTCAGGAGATACCCGTCATGTCCGTCCGCTTGTACACCGCCCTCCTCATCGCCGCCGCATCGGTCCCGGCCTTTGCCGCGGCGCCTGTCGAGGCACCGATCACCCGCTCCCCCGAACTCGACAAGCTGATCGGCAACCGCGTCGCCGGCGCACCGGTGGACTGCATCGACCTGCCCCGCGCGCGCAGTTCTGAGACGGTGTCGAACCCCGACACGATCGTCTACCGCGTGGGCCAGTCGCTTTACGTCAACCAGCCGGCCGGCGGTTGCGGGTTCCGGTTCGATCCGATCATCGTCTCGCGCACGCCGTCGACGCGCCTGTGCCGCGGTGACATCATCACCGCGGTCGATCGTGCGTCGCGGATGCAACAGGGTTCCTGCGGCCTCGGCATGTTCACGCCCTACGCCAAGGCGAAATAGCCGCTACTTCCGGTACAGCGCGTCCAGCCGCGCGCCGTACCGCGCGCGGATGACGTGCCGGCGGATCTTCATCGACGGGGTCAGTTCCTCGTTCTCGATCGCGAACGGCTCGTCCGCCACCACGATCCGCCGTACCTTCTCCGTCACCGACAGCCCGGCATTGACCCGATCCACTGCGGCCGACAGCGCACGGGCGAAGCCCGGATCCTCCGCCGCCTTCGCCGGATCGATGCCCTGCGCCGCCGCCCATTCCCGCACCCATTCCGGATCGGGCACGATCAGCCCCACCAAATGCGGCCGCCGGTCGCCGTACACCATCGCCTGCAGGATCTCGGGCTCCAGCGTCAGCATCCCCTCCACCCGCTGCGGCGCGACATTGTCGCCCTTGTCGTTGATCAGCAGGTCCTTCTTGCGGTCGGTGATCACCACCCGCCCGGCCTCGTCGATATGGCCGATGTCGCCAGTGTGCAGCCAGCCGTCCACCAGCACCCGCGCCGTCTCCGCCGGGTTGCGCCAGTAACCGTGCATCACGCACTCGCCGCGCACCAGGATCTCGCCATCCTCGCCGATCCGCACCTCGGTGCCTTTGAGCGGCGGACCAACCGTATCCATCTTGATCCCCGCCGACGGCCGGTTGCACGAGATGATCGGCGCCGCTTCGGTCTGGCCGTACCCCTGCAACAGAGTCACGCCCAGCGCGTCGAAGAACACGCCCACCTCCGGGTTCAGCGGCGCACCGCCCGACACCATCGCCTTCAACCGCCCGCCGAACTTCGCGGAGATCTTCGGCCGCAGCGTCCGCGACAGGATCAGCTCCATCGGCTTGTCGCGCCACCGCGGCCGCCCCGCCATCCGCCCGGCCCCGATCGCGAGCGCGCGGGCCATCAAATAGTTCGGCACGCGCCCCTGCTTGGCCACCTGTTTCAGGATCCGCGTCCGCAACACCTCGAACAGGCGCGGCACCACGACCATGATCGTCGGCCGCACCTCTTCGATGTTGCTCGCCAGCTTCTCCAGCCCCTCGGAATAATAGATCTGCCCGCCCAGCCCGATCGGAAAATACTGCCCCCCGCTATGCTCGTACGCGTGCGACGCGGGCAGGAACGACAGGAACACCTCGTCCCCCCACCCGAAATCGGTCGAGATGACGTCCACGCAGCCCGCCACATTCTGCAGGATCGCCCCGTGATGCTGCTGCACCCCACGCGGCGCGCCACCCGTGCCCGAGGTATAGATCACGCACGCCAGGTCCCCGCGCTCGAAGTCCGCCCCGGCTGCACAGGCTTTCACATCCGGCGTCCCCGCGATCATCAGCGCCTGCCAGTCCGCGAACCGCACATTGCCGGCCTGCTGCCCCACCCCCATCGCCTCGATCCCGACGATCAGGTCGCAATGCGTCGATCGCAGGACGGCGGGCAGCAGCGCCCGCGCCAGCTTCGCGGTCGACACGATCACCGCCCGCGCGCCGCTGTCGCTCAGGATATGGGCATGATCGCGCTCGGTATTGGTGATGTAGGTCGGCACGGTGACGCACCCCGCCGCCATGATCGCCAGGTCCGCCACGCACCATTCCGGGCGGTTTTCGGACACCAGCATCACCCGATCGCCGCGCTCAAGCCCCATGTCGCGCAGCGCCGCGGCCAGCACCGCCACCTGTTCCGCCGCCGCGCGCCAGCACGTCGCGGTCCACGCCCCGTCATGCTTCACCCACAGGAACGGCGCATCGCCGCGTTCCGCCGCCCGCGTGAAGAACATCGTCACCAGGTTGGGGAAATGTTCGAGTTGCCGCATGTCCGCTCCTGCCCGGCCCGTGTCGCGATACCCTAGGCCCGACCGCCGCGGCGGCAACGATAATCGGGTGCTACCCCGTCCCGACCGCATCGGCGACCGACGCGAACCCGTCGCGCTTCAGCAACGCCGGCAACGCCCGCGTTATGCGGCGCGCCAGCCCCGGCCCTTCATAGACCAGGGCGGAATAGAGCTGGACGAGCGAAGCGCCCGCCCGGATCCGCGCATAGGCATCCTCCGCCGATCCGATCCCGCCCGCGCCAATCAGCGGCAGCTGCCCGCCCGTCGCCGCGCGGAAATCGCGCAGGCACTGCAACGCCGGTTCGCGCAACGGCGCACCCGACAGCCCGCCCGCCTCGCCCGCGTGGCGCGACCGCAGCGCCGGCCGCGCGATCGTCGTGTTCGACACGATCAGCGCGTCGATCCCGCTGTCGATCGCGGCGCGCGCGATCCCGTCGATCTGCGCGCGATCCAGGTCAGGCGCGACTTTCAGGAACACCGGCACGGCCCCACGCGCGCCCTGCACCGCCGCCAGCAACGCGGTCAGCTCGCTCCCGCTCTGCAAGCCGCGCAGGCCCGGCGTGTTGGGCGAACTGATGTTCACCGTCACATAATCCGCCACGGTCGATGCGCGCGCCACGCCGGCGGCATAGTCCGCGATCCGGTCTACCGCCTCCTTGTTCGCGCCCACGTTCACGCCGACGATCCCCTTCGGCCGCCGCGCGCTGAGCCGCGCCAGCCCGGCGTCCAGCCCGCCATTGTTGAAACCCATCCGGTTGATCACCGCGCGGTCCTTGGGCAGCCGGAACAGCCGCGGCCGCGGGTTCCCGTCCTGCGGCAACGGCGTCAGCGTGCCGACCTCGACGAAGCCGAACCCCAGCGTCAGGAAACCGGTCGCCGCCTCGCCATTCTTGTCGACGCCAGCGGCCAGCCCGACCGGGTTCGGAAAGCGGATGCCCGCCACCGTCGTCGCCAGCGCCGCGTCGTCCGCCGGCGCCCGCTCCGGCAACCGCGCCAGCCCGGCGATGGTCAGGGCATGCGCCCGTTCCGCCTCGATCCGGAACAGCAGGGGGCGGACAAGATCGAAGGCGCGCATGGCGACGCTATGGCAGGCCGCGGCCGAGGTCGCTAGGCTCTCCGCAACACATAGGGGGTTTCACGATCATGCGCTTCGTCACCATGCTGCTGGCCGGCACCATCGCCGCGGCCCTGCCCGCATCCGGCACACTGGCCCAGACGCCCACTGCCGCACCCGCCACGGGCGCACAGGACGCCGCACTCGCCAGCTTCTTCGACGCGGTCGACAAGGCGCAGCTCGCGCGCAGTCCGCAGGGCAAGGCCTATCGCGGCATCCGCGACGCCGACTATGGCAAGCTCGACGACCCCAGCGACGCCGCCCGCCTGCGCGACTATCAGGCGGACGAAGCCGCGCTCGCCGACATGAAGCGCCGGTTCGATCCGGCCAGGCTCTCGCCCGAAAGCCGGCTGTCCTACGACCTGTTCGTTCAGCAGGCCGATCGCCGCCGCACCGCCTGGGCCTACCGCGACAACGGCTATGTGTTCGACCAGATGAATGGCGTGCAGAGCCGCCTGCCCGCCTTCCTCATCAACATCCACCGCATCACCAACCGTGCGGACGCCGACGCCTATGTCAGCCGGCTGCGCGCGATCGGTCCGGTGATGGACACCGCCATCGCCACCGCCGCCCGCCGTGCGCAGGCGGGGGTTCAGCCGCCGAAATGGGTCTACCCCTATGTCATCTCCGACGCGCGAAACGTCATCACCGGCGCGCCGTTCGGACCCGGCCCCGATGCCCCGCTCTATGCCGACCTCAAGACCAAGGTGAACGCGCTCGCGCTTCCCGCCGCGGACAAGGCCGCGATCCTGAAATCCGGCGCCGACGCGATGGTTCAGGTCGTGAAGCCCGCCTATGACCGGCTGATCGCGGCGATGACCGCACAGGAAAAGACTGCCGGCACCGACGACGGCATCTGGCGGTTCAAGGACGGCGCCGGCTACTATGCCGAGCGCCTCAAGAACTACACCACCACCGACATGACGCCCGACCAGATCCACCAGGTCGGGCTCGACAATGTCGCGCGCATCCACCGCGAGATCCAGGGGATCATGACGCAGGTCGGGTTCAAGGGATCGCTGCAGGACTTCTTCCAGCTGATGCGCACCGACAAGCGCTTCTACGCACCCAACACCCCCGCCGGCCGCGCGCTTTACCTGTCCGAAACCGAGAAGGCCCGCACAGCCGTCACCGCCAAGCTGCCCCAGTGGTTCGGCGTGCTGCCCAAGGCACCTTTGGTCGTGAAGGCGGTCGAACCGTTCCGCGAGAAATCGGCCGGCAAGGCGTTCTATCAAAGCCCGGCCCCCGACGGATCGCGCCCCGGCACCTACTATGCCAATCTCTACGACATGGCCGACATGCCGTTGTTCGAGGTGGAGGCGTTGTTCTACCACGAGGGCATTCCCGGCCATCACCTGCAACGTGCGATCCAGACCGAGCTGACCGAACTGCCGCCGTTCCGCCGCTATGGCGGGTTCACCGCCTATACCGAGGGCTGGGGGCTGTATTCGGAGAAGCTCGCCAAGGACATGGGGCTCTACACCGATCCCTATCGCGACTTCGGCCGGCTCCAGCTCGAACTGCACCGCGCGATCCGCCTCGTCGTGGACTCCGGCCTCCACCACAAGCGCTGGACGCGCGAGAAGGCGATTCAATATGTGAAGGACAACAGTGCCGACGCGCCCGGCGGCATCGTGAAGGCAATCGAACGCTACATCGTCTATCCGGGCCAGGCGACGGCCTACCTCGTCGGCCGGCTGAAGATCAGCGAGTTGCGCGACCGCGCGCAGGCCCAGCTCGGCTCGAAATACGATGTCCGCGCCTTCCACGACGTCGTGCTGAAGAGCGGTCCGCTGCCGCTCGACATCCTCGAACGCCGCGTGGATGCGTGGATCGCCACCACAAAGGCCTCGTAAACGCTCCAAACCTTGCAATTTCGAGCACCCGACACCTCCTCCCCGCATCCGCCCACGGAGGGCATTGACCCCCATGCTGCCGCATAGCAGCATGGGGCATGGCCACATCGCTCCCCATCGCGCAGAACCCCGACATCCGCTTTCTCGGGCGGATCCTGGGTGCCGTCATCCGCGCGTACGGCGGCGACGCGCTCTTCCGCCGGATCGAACATATCCGCTCGGTCTCGGTCGATCGGGCACGCGGCGTGGCGGGGGCGGATGCCATCGACGCCGGCCTCGACACGCTCGGGCTCGACGACACGCTCGCCTTCGTCCGCGGCTTCATGCTGTTCTCGATGCTCGCGAATCTGGCGGAAGACCGCCAGGGCGTGGCCGCCGAACCGGGTGCCGACGTTGCCTCCGCGCTCGACCGGCTGGCCGCCGAGGGCGTCTCGCGCGCCGATGCCGCAGCCCTGCTCGACCGGGCGCTGATCGCCCCCGTCCTGACCGCGCACCCGACCGAAGTGCGCCGCAAGAGCATGATCGACCACCGCAACCGCATCGCCGCGCTGATGGCGCTGCGCGATGCGGGCGAGACCGAAACCCCCGACGGCGACATGATCGACGCCGCGATCGCCCGCCAGATCGCGCTCCTCTGGCAGACCCGTCCGCTGCGCCGCGAACGGCTCTACGTCGCCGACGAGGTCGAAACCGCGCTCGCCTATCTCCGCGACGTCTTCCTGCCCGTCCTGCCAGCCTTGTACGGCCGCTGGGAACGCGCACTCGGCCACCGCCCGAAAAGCTTCCTGCGCCCCGGCAGCTGGATCGGCGGGGACCGCGACGGCAACCCGAACGTCAACGCCGACACGCTTGAGTCCGCGCTCTGCCGCGCCTGCAATGCGGTGCTGACCGACTATCTCGACCGCCTCCACGCGCTCGGCGCGGAACTGTCGATCTCGACCGAACTGACCACCACCACCGACGCCGTCACCGCACTCGCCGACCGTAGCGAAGACGACGCGCTCGCCCGCCGCGACGAGCCCTATCGCCGCGCCGTCAGCGGCATCTATGCGCGCTTGGCGGCCACCTATCGCCACCTGATGGGGCACGAACCACCCCGCCCCGCCACACTTGAGGGTGATCGCTACCCCGACCCGCAGGCGTTCCGCGCCGACCTGGTAGAACTGGCCCGCGGCCTCGCCGCATCGGGCGAAGGAATGCTCGCCACCGGCGGCGCGCTCAGCCGGCTGATCCGCGCCGTCGAAACCTTCGGCTTCCACCTCGCCACGCTCGACCTCCGCCAGAATGCCGACGTCCACGAACGCGTCGTCGCAGAACTGTTCTCGGCATCCAGCGTCTCCCCCGACTATCTCGCCCTCGACGAGACCGCCCGCGTCGCAATCCTGCGCCAGGAACTTGCCAGCCCCCGCCCGTTGTCGTCGCCGTTCGCCACTTACTCCGACGAAACCACGTCCGAACTGGCCATCGTCCGCGCCGCCGCGGAGGCTCACTGCCGCTACGGCAACCAGTCGATCACGTCCTACATCATCTCGAAGGCCGCAACCGTCTCGGACCTGCTCGAGGTCTGCGTCCTGCTCAAGGAAGCCGGGCTCTACCGGGGTGGCGCGACCCCGCGTTCCGACCTGATGGTCGTCCCGCTGTTCGAGACGATCGAGGATCTCGAGGCCGGCCCCGCCGTCATGCGCGACTGGTTCGCGCTGCCCGAAATCGCCGCAATCACCACCGCGCGCGGCCATCAGGAGGTGATGGTCGGCTATTCCGACTCGAACAAGGACGGCGGCTACCTGACCTCGGTCTGGAGCCTCAACCGCGCCAGCCGCGCGCTGGCCGACGTCTTCGCTGAATCAGGCACCCGAATGCAGCTGTTCCACGGCCGCGGCGGCGCGGTCGGGCGCGGCGGCGGGTCGTCCTTCGCCGCGATCCGCGCGCAGGCTCCCGGCACGGTCCAGGGCCGTATTCGCATCACCGAACAGGGCGAGGTTATCGCCGCCAAGTTCGGCACCCGCGAAAGCGCCATTGCCAACCTCGAAGCCACCACCGCCGCGACCCTGCTCGCATCGCTCGAGGCCCCGACGCTCAGCGCCGCCGACACCGCGCGTTTCTCCGCCGCGATGGACCGGCTGTCGAACGATGCGTTCACCGGATACCGCGAACTGGTCTACGGCACGGACGGCTTCCGCACCTTCTTCCGCCAGTTCACGCCGATCGCCGAGATCGCCGACCTCAAGATCGGCTCCCGCCCCGCCAGCCGCACGAAATCCGACCGGATCGAGGATCTGCGCGCCATCCCCTGGGTGTTCAGCTGGGCGCAGGCGCGCGTCATGCTGCCCGGCTGGTACGGCGTCGGCGATGCGCTCGCGCGATTTGAGGACAAGGCGCTACTCCGCGACATGGTCGCCGGCTGGCCCTTCTTCCAGGCGACGCTCGCCAATCTGGAAATGGTGCTCGCCAAGTCCGACATGGACCTCGCCGAACGCTACACCGTGCTGGTCGAGGACCAGGACCTCGCCACCACGATCTTCGGCCGCATCCGATCGGCCTGGGACGCGACCGAGGCCGGCCTGCTCGGCATCACCCGCCAGACCCGCCTGCTCGAACGCAGCCCCGCGCTCGACGCCTCGATCCGGCTGCGGCTGCCTTATATTGAGCCGCTCAACCTGCTCCAGATCGAGCTGCTCAAACGCCACCGTGCCGGCGAAACCGACCCCCGCGTCCGCGAAGGCATCCAGCTCTCGATCAACGCGATCGCGACCGCCCTGCGCAACAGCGGCTAGTCCGGCCCGTCATCCCGGCAGAACCCGGGATGACGGGCCTGACGTCGATTACCGAGCGATCCCGCCTGCCGCCAACACCGCCAGCGTCACCAGCTCACTGGCGGTCGCCGACATCGTCGCGATCTGCACCGGGTGCTTTAGCCCGACCAGCATCGGCCCAATCACCGAATTGCCGCCCAGCTCCCGCATCAGCTTGGCGGAGATGTTGGCCGACTGCAGGCCCGGCATCACCAGCACGTTGGCCGGCCCGGACAGCCGGCTGAACGGGTAGTTCTTCATCACCGCCGGGTTCAGCGCCACGTCCGGCGACATCTCGCCCTCATATTCGAACGCGACGTCGCGCCCGTCGAGGATCTTCACCGCGTCGCGGACATTGTCGACCCATTCGCCATCCGGATTACCAAAGGTGGAATAGCTCAGGAACGCCACGCGCGGCTCCTGCCCCATCCGGCGCGCCACTTCCGCCGTCTGCTCCGCGATATCGGCCAGCGCCGCGGCGTCTGGACGCTCGTTGACCGTCGTGTCCGCCATGAACACCGTGTGGCTGCGCCCGACCATCACGTGGATGCCGAACGGCCGCCGCCCGTCGACCGGATCGATCACGCGCAGGATCTGCCGCAACGTCTGCGCGTATGTGCGCGTCACGCCGGTGATCATCGCATCGGCCTCGCCCAGTTCCAGCAGCAGCGCACCGAAGATGTTGCGATCTTGGTTGACCAGCGCCTCGACCTCGCGACGCAGGTAACCGCGCCGCTGGAGCCGCGCGTAGAGCGTGTCCACCATCCGTTCGATCAGCGGCGAATTGCGGCTGTTGTGCAGTTCGTACGTCGACGGATCGTCGACTCCCAGCGCGCGCAGCTTGTCGGGCACCTCGTCGCGCCCGACCAGCACCGGCGTGCCGAGCCCCGCCTCGCGGAACGCGATCGCCGCGCGCAGCACGGTCTCCTCCTCCGCCTCGGCGAACACGACCCGCTTCGGGCTCCGCCGCGCGCCTTCGTACGCCAGCTGCAGGATCGACGTCGTCGGGTTCAATCGCGCCTTCAACGTCTCGCGATACGCATCCATGTCCGGGATCGCGAGCCGCGCGACACCGGTATCCATCGCGGCCTGCGCAACCGCGGCCGGCACGATCTCCATCAGGCGCGGGTCGAACGGGGCGGGAATGATATATTCCCGCCCGAACTTCGGCGCGACGCCGCCATAAGCGATCGCCACCTCTTCCGGCACCTGCTGTCGCGCCAGATCGGCGAGCGCGCGTGCCGCGGCGATCTTCATCTCGTCGTTCACGCTGGTCGCCCGCACGTCGAGCGCGCCGCGGAAGATGAACGGGAAACCGAGCACATTGTTGACCTGGTTCGGATAATCCGACCGCCCCGTCGCGATGATCGCATCGGACCGCACCGCCTTGGCATCGGGCGGCAGGATCTCCGGATCAGGGTTCGCCATGGCGAAGATGATCGGATCCGCCGCCATCGACCGCACCATGTCGGGGGTCAGCGCCCCCTTGACCGACAGGCCGAGGAACACGTCGGCGCCCGCCACGGCGTCAGCCAGCGTCCGCGCGTCGGTCGCCACCGCATGCGCCGACTTCCACTGGTTCATGCCCTCGGTGCGCCCGGCATAGATCACGCCCTTGGAATCGCACATCACGACATTGTCGGCACGCACCCCCATCGCCTTCACCAGTTCGGTGCAGGCGATCGATGCCGCGCCAGCACCATTCACCACGACCTTGATGTCGCGCAGCTCTCGATTGGTCAGGTGGCACGCATTGATCAGCCCCGCCGCCGCGATGATCGCGGTGCCGTGCTGGTCGTCGTGGAACACCGGGATGTTCATCCGCTCCTTCAGCGTCTGCTCGATCACGAAGCATTCCGGCGCCTTGATGTCCTCGAGGTTGATCCCCCCGAAGCTCGGCTCCATCAGTTCGACGGCCGCGATGAACTTGTCGACATCCTCGGTCGCCAGCTCGATATCGATCGAATCGACGTCGGCGAACCGCTTGAACAGCACCGCCTTGCCTTCCATCACCGGCTTGGACGCCAGCGCGCCAAGGTTACCAAGGCCCAGGATCGCGGTCCCGTTGGAGATCACCGCGACCAGATTGCCCTTGGCGGTATAGTCGTACGCACAGGCCGGATCGGCGGCGATCGCCAGCACGGGCACCGCGACGCCCGGCGAATAAGCCAGCGACAGGTCGCGTTGCGTCGCCATCGGTTTGGTTGCGACAATCTCGATTTTGCCCGGCCGGCCCTGGCTGTGGAACAGCAGCGCCTCGCGCTCGGAAAACTGAATGTTGCTCATGCGGCCTCTCCGTCGGTTGCGGCCGTAGTGGGGGAAACGGCCCGAGGGGACAAGCCGCGATGCGCCACGACGTGTCGCGACTTCATTCCAGCCGCCGGACGGGCTAGGACCCGCGCACATGGCACGAACCGAACAGACCGACGGAGGCGCGAACAGCGGTGCCGCGACGCCGATGATGGCGCAATATCATGTGTTGAAGGCCCAGGTGCCTGATTGCCTGCTGTTCTACCGGATGGGCGATTTTTTCGAGCTCTTCTTCGACGATGCGAAGGCCGCCGCCGCCACGCTCGACATCGCGCTCACCGCGCGCGGCACGCATGACGGGCAGCCCGTCGCGATGTGCGGCGTGCCGGTCCACGCGGCCGAAGGATATCTGGCGCGGCTGATCAAGGCCGGGCACCGCGTCGCCATCGCCGAACAGACCGAGAGCCCGGCGGAGGCGAAGAAGCGCGGCGGATCCAAATCGCTCGTTGCCCGCGGAATCGTGCGGGTCGTCACCGCCGGCACGCTGACCGAGGAGTCGCTGCTCGATGCGAAGGCCGCCAACTGGCTGGTCGCGCTGGCGGAGGCGAACGGCGAACTTGGCATGGCGGCAGCGGACATCTCGACCGGTCGGTTCGAGATCGGCTGCGTGCCGCGCGGGCAACGCGACGCCGAACTGGCGCGGCTGTCGGCGGCCGAGATCGTCGTTCCCGACACGCTTGAGGACGCCCCGGACGGCGCCTATCCCTGCCCGCGCGCACGTTTCGATGCCGCAGCCGGCGAGGCCCGGATGAAGTCGCTGTTCGGCGTCGCCACGCTCGACGGCTACGGCGCCTTCTCGCGCGCCGAACTGGCGGCGGCGGCGGGGCTGCTCGCCTATCTCGACAATGCCGGCCAGGGCACGCTGCCGTTCCTGCAACCCCCGGAGCGTCGCCAGGCCGCCGGCCATATGCTGATCGACGCCGCGACGCGCGAAAGCCTGGAGCTGACGCAGGCAAGCGACGGCGGCCGGCGCGGCAGCCTGCTCGACGCGGTCGACCGCACCGTGACGGGGGCCGGCGCACGCCTGCTCCGCGCGGATATCGCCGCCCCACTGACCGACCGGACCGCAATCGAGGCGCGGCTCGATCTGGTTGGGTTGTTCGAGGCGGACTCAGGTCTGCGCGATGCAGTGCGCCGCGCACTGAAGGCGCAGCCCGACATCGGCCGCGCGCTCGGCCGGATCGCCGCCGGCCGCGGTTCTCCGCGCGACGCGGGGCAGCTCCGCGATGGGCTGGCGGAGGCGCGCAACCTGCACGACCGGCTCGAGCAGATCGACCATCCCCCCACGCTGCTCGCGTCGCTGCTGCCCCGGCTGACCGGGCACGGTGCGCTCGTCGATCAGCTGTCCCGTGCGCTCGTGCCGATGCCGCCGGTCGATGCAGACAAGGGCGGCTACATCGCGGAGGGTTACGACGCCGCACTCGATACGCTCCGCGCCTCCGGCGGCGACGGCCGGCGCGCGATCGCGGCGCTGGAAGCGCGCTACCGGACCGAAACCGGCATCGCGACGCTCCGCATCCGGCACAACGGCGTGCTCGGCTATCATGTCGAGGTCGCCGCCCGCCATGCCGACCCGCTCATGCAGGCCGAGTCGGGCTTCACCCATCGCCAGACTTTGGCCGGTGTCGTGCGGTTCAACGCCGCCGACCTGCACGACCATGCGATCAAGGTGGCGCAAGCCGGTGCGCACGCCCTGGCAGCCGAGGCGGCACATTTGGAAGAACTGACGCAGGCGGTGCTCGACCGCCGCCACGCAATCGCGGCGACTGCCGACGCACTTGCCCGGCTCGACGTCGCCGCCGGCCTGGCGGAACGCGCGGCCGAAGGCGGCTGGTGCCGCCCGACGCTGGTCGATCACAGCTGCTTCGAGATCGTCGGCGGGCGGCATCCCGTCGTCGAGCAGGCGGTCGCGCGTGCCGGCGGGCGGTTTGTCGCCAACGACTGCTCTCTCTCTGAGGACAGCCGGCTCTGGCTCGTCACCGGTCCCAATATGGGCGGCAAATCCACCTTCCTGCGACAGAATGCCACGATTGCGGTGCTGGCGCAGTCGGGCAGCCCGGTCCCCGCCACCTCCGCGACGCTAGGACTGGTCGATCGCCTGTTCAGCCGCGTCGGCGCGTCCGACAATCTGGCGCGTGGCCAATCGACCTTCATGGTCGAAATGGTCGAAACCGCTGCGATCCTGGCGCAGGCGACCCCGCGCAGCTTCGTCATCCTCGACGAGGTCGGGCGCGGCACATCGACCTATGACGGCCTCGCCATCGCCTGGGCGGTGGTCGAGGCGATCCATAACCGCAACCGCTGCCGCTGCCTGTTCGCGACGCATTATCACGAACTGACGCGGCTGGCGGAACGGCTCGATGCGCTGACGCTCCACCATGTCCGTGCGCGCGAATGGAAGGGCGAACTGGTCCTACTGCACGAACTGGTCCGCGGACCGGCGGACCGCAGCTACGGCCTCGCGGTGGCCAAGCTCGCCGGACTCCCCGCCGCGGTCGTGACCCGCGCCCGCGCGGTGCTGGCCAAGCTGGAGGCCGGACGGAACGCAACCGGCGGACTGGCGGCGGGGCTGGACGACCTGCCGCTGTTTGCGGCCGCCGCGGCGGCGGAACCGAAGGTCGATCCGCTCCATGCCGCGCTCGCCGCGACCGACGCCGACACGCTCAGCCCGCGCGATGCACTCGAACTGGTCTACCGCCTGAAGCTGCTGCTGGAAAACGGCGCGGACTGATCGCCCTGGACCCTTGTCGCGGCCCATGCGGTGCCCACATGACAGTGACGCCGACCGACAGGAGATGCGCCGTGCCCCGCCCCGCCGATTTCGTACCGCCGAAGAACCTGTCACCCAACCCCCCGGTCCCGACACCCGAGCCGATCCATCCAGAGTCGGAAAGCGGCGGCCCCAAGGGCCTCGAGCCCACCCGCTACGGCGATTGGGAGAGCAAGGGCATCGCCTGGGACTTCTGACCCGTCAGACAGTCTCGCTCTTCAGCGGGCGTGCCAGCAGCCGATCAACGACCTCCTGCACGCCCAGCCGCCCCGCCAGCAACGCACACACCGCCGACACGATCGGCATATCGACGCCGACCTTTGCGGCGGCTTGCTCCAGAACCGGTGCCGTGGAGGCCCCCTCCGCCACCGTTCGCCGGTCGGCCAGCAAGGCGGCGGCCGACTGCCCCAACCCGAGCCCCCGTCCCAGCGAGAAGTTGCGCGAGCTGACTGAGGAACAGGTCAGCACCAGGTCGCCCAGCCCCGACAGCCCGGCCAGTGTTTCGGACCGCGCACCCCGCGCCAGTCCGAACCGCGTCATCTCGGCAAACCCCCGGCCGATCAGCGCCGCCCGCGCATTCTGTCCGAGCCCCGCCCCCTCCACGACCCCGCACGCGATCGCGAGCACGTTCTTTACCGCCCCGCCGATCTCCGCCCCGATCACGTCGTCGCTCAGATAGGGCCGGAACCCCGGCCGCGCGATCCGCCCTGCCAGCATACCCCCCAACGCCGCATCCTCGCACGCCAGCGTCACCGCCGTCGGCAGCCCATCCGCCACCTCATGCGCAAAGGTCGGTCCCGACAGGACGGCTACCGGCGCCCCCGGTGCGGCCTCCGCCGCGACCTCCGACATCAGCATGCCGGTCCCCGCCTCGATCCCCTTCGCGCACAGGATACGCGGCGCCGTCCCGGGCACCTGTGCCAGCAACCCGCGCAGATGCTGCGCCGGCGGCACGACCAGCACCAGATCACATGCGCCCAGCGCTTCCAGGTCCCCCGTCGCGCGGATCGTGTCCGACAAGGGCCGGTCCGGCAGATAGACCGGGTTCCGCCGTGTCTCGTTGATCGCAGCCACGACCTCAGGCTCGAATGCCCACAACAGCACCGGTTCGCCGTCCTGGGCGATCACCTGCGCCAGCGCAGTCCCCCACGCACCCGCACCCAAGATCCCGATCATGCCTTCACCCCCGCACCACGTGCCTTTTCCGCCGACGGATCCAGCGGCCAGCGCGGACGCGCGGCGATATCGAGCGGATCGAACAACCCGGCCGCAAACCGTTCCGCCCCGGCCCAGCCGATCATCGCCGCATTGTCGGTGCACAACCACAAAGGCGGCGCCACGAAACGCAGGTCCGCCGCCGCCGCAACGGCCTGCAACGCACCCCGCACCGCCCCGTTCGCCGCTACCCCGCCAGCCACGACCAAAGCGGTCGCACCTTCAGCATGGACCAGCGCCCGCCGCGTCCGATCGACGAGACAATCGACGACCGCCTGCTGGAACGACGCAGCGATATCGTCGGCATCATGCACCCCGGCATCCCGCGCCCGCAAAACCGCGCTCTTCAACCCGGCGAACGAGAAATGCGGGTCCGGCGACCCGAGCAACGGTCGCGGCAACGGTACCTTGCCGGCATCCCCCCGCCGCGCCGCGATCTCGACCGCCGGCCCGCCAGGAAACCCCAGCCCGAGCAGTTTCGCAGTCTTGTCGAACGCTTCCCCCGCCGCATCGTCGATGGTCGTCGCCAAGCGGCGATAGCGGTCGACCCCCTCCACGAACAGCAACTGGCAATGCCCGCCCGACACGAGTAGCAGTAGATAGGGAAATTCCAGGTCTGGATCAGACAACCGCGGGCTGAGCGCATGGCCTTCAAGATGATTCACTGCAATCAACGGCTTTCCCGCAGCCAGCGCCAGCGCCTTGCCCGTCACCAGCCCGACCATCACGCCGCCGATCAACCCCGGCCCCGCCGTCGCCGCTACCGCATCGACATCGCCCAGCGTACACCCCGCATCGGCCAGCGCCGCTTCCACCAGCGGCATCAGCATCTCGACATGCGCGCGCGCCGCGATCTCGGGCACCACACCGCCATAAGGGCGATGCGCCGCCTCCTGCCCGGCCAACCGGTGCGACAGGATCGTGCGATCGCCCTGCACAAGCGCCGCCGCCGTTTCGTCGCAGCTCGATTCCAGGCCTAGGATCAGGGTCATGGGGGCTTTTGCCACGCGACCGGGATTGCGTACAGGGCACGGACCGAATTGCGGAGCATCCGCTTACCGATTAGGCGGTTCGCATGATTTTGCCGCTCCGCCTAGGAACCCGTGGATCGCCGCTTGCCCTGACGCAGGCGCGCATGGTGGTCGCAGCCCTCACCGCCGCCCACGACCTGGCACCGGACGCGATCACCATCGTCCCGATCCGTACGTCGGGCGACCGGATCCAGGACCGGGCACTGGCCGAGGTCGGGGGCAAGGCACTCTGGACCAAGGAACTCGACCGCGCACTGTTCGACGGCGACATCGATTTCGCGGTCCATTCGATGAAGGATGTCGAAACCGTCCGCCCCGACCGGATCGTCATCGCCGCAATGCTGGAGCGCGCCGACGTCCGCGACCGGCTGATCGGTGCCGAAACGGTGTCCGCCCTCCCCCCCTCCGCCTGCGTCGGCACTTCGTCGCCGCGTCGCGCCGCACAACTGGCGCGGGCCCGGCCGGACATCCGGACCGTCCTGTTCCGCGGCAACGTCGCGACACGGCTTGCGAAGCTGGGGGCAGGCGAGGCGGATGCGACGCTGCTCGCCGCGGCGGGCCTGGACCGGCTGGGCCACGACACAATCGGCCACGCCATCGCGACGTCCGAGATGTTGCCCGCCCCCGCGCAAGGTGCGGTCGGTATCGAGACGCTGGGCGACGCGCAGGATATCCGCCTGATGCTCGCCGCAGTCGATCACCGGGACACAAGCCTGGCGGTCGTCGCCGAACGTGCCTTCCTTGCGGAACTCGGCGCGGATTGCCGGTCCCCCGTTGCCGCGCTGATGGCGCGCGACGGGACCGACTGGCGGTTGCGTGCGCAAATCCTGTCGATGGATGGTACGCTTTGCGAGTCCGGCGAGGCGATCGTGGCCGGGGACGATCCCGACGCTCATGCCGCAATGGCCGCGAACCTTGCCCGGGCGCTGCTGGACCGGGCACCGCCGGCGCTGCGCACGCTCTTCGCGCCGTGAAACTGCTTGTCCTGCGGCCGCAGGTTGGGGGTGACGCCACGGCGGCCCGCGCTGCCCGACTGGGGTTTGACCCGGTAGTGGCACCGCTGTTCCACTACCGCAGCCTGCCTTGGTCGCCGCCCGATCCCGCAACAATCGATGCCCTTCTACTGACCAGCGCAGCGGCGGTCCGACTGGGGGGCGACGCGCTGGCGCAGTACCGGACGTTGCCGGTCCAGGCCGTCGGCACCGCGACAGCAGACGCGGCCCGCTTGGCAGGGTTCACCGACATTACCACCGGTCCGAAGGACGCCGCCGCCGCCGCTGCGATGCTGGCAACGCAGGGCCGCCGCGCGATCCTGCACCTCTGCGGTAAGGACCATTTCCCGATCGAGCACCCTCTGCTCACGATCCGACATGTTGCGGTCTACGTCGCGGAAGCGGTTCAGTGCCTGCCCACTGCCGCAGTCTTGGCGCTCGACACCCGTGCGGTCGCCCTGCTTCATTCCCCCCGTGCCGCTCGCGTCTTCGGTGACTTGCTAGAGCGTGCTGAACGTTCGCGCGGTACGGTCCAAATCGCTTGTTTCAGTCAAAATGTCGCAGATGCGGCTGGCGGCGGGTGGGCAGGGGTGGGGATCGCGGACAGCCCGACCGATGATGCTCTCTTTGCGGCGGCGCGGATGTTGTGCGATCAGGACCGGAACGGGACGCTGGAGCGGTGATGAACGACGATTGGGATCAGCCCGCACCTGAAACGAGACGGTCGCGTACGTGGCTCTGGGTTCTGCTCACCCTCCTTGTCACGCTCGTCGTCGGTGCGGTGCTCGCTGTCTATGTGTTGCAACGGTCGCAGCCCGCACGCCGACTGACCGGCCTGGAACCTGCTGTGGCGGCAAATCCCGTGGTCATCCACGACGCACCCGTTCCACGATCCGTGACGCAAGCCGCAGCCGCAACGACCGATCTGGTGCGTCGGGTCGAACGGACCGAACAAGGGATCGCCCAACTCGCCGAACGCACCACCGAAAGCTCGAGCAATGCCGAGCGTGCCGAGGGGCTGCTCGTTGCGTTCGCGGCGCGCCGTGCGCTCGATCGCGGAGCGCAGCTGGGTTACATCGAAGGGCTGTTGCGCGAACGGTTCGGCGGGGGGCAGCCGCAGGCTGTGGCGACGATCCTGTCGGCGTCGCGCCAGCCGGTGACGCTGGAGGAACTGCAGACCGGTCTGGACGAGATCGCGCCGACGCTGCTGGCGCGTGGAACGGATGACAACTGGTGGCAAGGCGTACGGCGCGAACTCGCGGGGCTAGTCGTCGTACGCCGTGCGTCCGTGCCGTCAATCGCGCCTGTCGATCGCCTGACACGGGCTCGTCGCCAGCTTGAGTCCGGTCACGTCGACACCGCCCTGGCGGAGATCGCCCGGCTCCCCGGCCGGGCGCTGGCCGGTGCATGGATCGTCAAGGCACGGCGTTACGTCAGCGCGCGGCGAGCTCTCGACATTGTCGAGACCGCCGCCCTGCTGGCACCGCACCGCCCGATTATCCCCGCGGCCATCGTTCCGCCTGCCGCTCCGATCGTAGCAGGATCGGAACCGACGGCACCGGCTGACGCCGCTGTAGCAACCGACACCGATCAGTCCGAGCCCAACTGACAAGGGCGTTCCGACTTGCACCCGCCGTCGGCGGAGGGCAGTTGAACGGAATGTCCACGCCCCCGCTCAGAGCAACCGTTATCCCGGTCACCCCGCTCCAGCAGAATTGCACGCTGTTATGGTGCACCGCCACGATGCGCGGTGCCCTCATCGATCCAGGCGGCGACCGTCCTCGCCTGATCGCCGCGGCGAAGCAGCACGGCGTCACGGTCGAGAAGATCCTCCTGACGCACGGCCATATCGATCATGCCGGGGCGGCCGGCTTGCTGGCAGAGGAGATCGGCGTGCCGATCGAAGGCCCGCAGGAGGCCGATCGTTTCTGGATCACCCGCCTGGAGGAGGATGGTCGCACCTACGGGATCGAAGGCAAGCCCTTCGAACCCGATCGCTGGCTTGAGGATGGCGATACGGTCACGATCGGCGACCTGACTCTGGATGTCTATCACACGCCCGGCCACACGCCGGGTCATGTCATCTTCCACCACGCGCCGTCCCGTTTCGCGCAGGTGGGCGACGTATTGTTCCAAGGATCAATCGGCCGGACGGACTTTCCGCTGGGCGATCACGATACGCTGATCGGCTCGGTCGTAACCAAGCTCTGGCCGCTCGGCGACGAAACCACATTCGTTTGCGGTCACGGCCCGCCATCCACTTTCGCGCACGAGCGCCGTACGAACCCGTTCGTGGGTGACGCCGCCCTTAGCCGCTAGCGGCAGGTTTGCTCAGGGTTTAGCTAACCACGCCGTACAGGAGCAGCGCGCCCCAAACGATTAGCGCGATGGTCACCAGAAACGTGATCAAAATGCCGCCGGCCCGAAACGGGTTTGGCACCGGCCGTTCCATCCCGAACGCATGCGCGACTCGCGCCAGAACCAGCGCGATACCCAACCCAAACAGGATCTGCGAGGCGCCGACCCGCATTTCGATCAAGCCAATGAGGATCAGGGCAAGCGGTACATACTCAAGAAAATTCGCCTGCGCCCGCATCCGCGCAGTGAGCAGCGGATTGCCGCCGTCGCCGACCGAAACCTTCGCCCCCAGTCGCGCTTTTCCGGTCCGGAAGGCGAGCCAGAGATTGATCAACGCGAACGCAACCGCGAACATCAGCGTATAGGTCAGCGTCACGTCATATCCTTGCCCGTTTGGTACCGAGCCTGTCGCACGCGGTCGCTACGCTTGCAACTCGAAGCCGAATCGCTATAGGTCCGCGGCTCTCGACGAGCTTTGCCCGATCGACCCGCGGTTCCGGTGTGAACCGATGGTTGCGTGGCGCAGAGCGCGTTGCTTCTTAGTTTCGACAGATATTGGAACAGGTGCCGAAATGGCCGTCCCTAAAAGAAAAACCTCCCCGTCCAAGCGCAACATGCGCCGGAGCCACGACTCGCTCACGGTCGCGTCGTTTCAGGAATGCCCGAACTGCGGCGAACTGAAGCGTCCGCATCACCTGTGCAATTCCTGCGGTCACTATAACGGGCGCGAGATCGTCGCGATCGAAGCCTGATCCGACGGCATTGATCAGATGGACGACCGTCCTTCGCAATACGGACGATCGGTCACCACACCGGTGCGGATCGCGCTTGATGCCATGGGTGGCGATGCCGGCCCGGCAACAATGGTCGAAGGGGCAGCGCTTGCTGTCCGCGCAGATCCGAATCTGACGATCACATTGTTCGGCGACGCAGCCGGGATCGAGCGGGAACGCGCGCGTTTTCCGATCCTGGCCGATCGTTCGAGCATCGTTCACGCTCCCCACGTCATTTCCGGTGAAGACAAGCCGAGCCAAGCCATCAGACGGGCGAAAGATAGTTCGATGGGACTGTCGATTGCTGCCGTAAAAACTGGCGAGGCCGGAGCAAGCGTATCGGCCGGCAACACCGGCGCCTTGATGGCGATGTCCAAGCTGGCATTGCGGACAATGCCTGGGATCGATCGGCCGGCGCTGGCGGCGCTGTTGCCCACGCTTGGCGACAACGACCTTGTCCTGCTCGATCTTGGCGCCAACACCGAATGCGACGCACGGAATCTGGTGCAGTTCGCCGTGATGGGCGCGGCCTACGCCCGGACCGTGATGGGCCTCCAACGGCCACGCGTACGGCTGCTCAACATTGGCACCGAAGAGCTTAAAGGCACGGACGAACTTCGTGACGCTGCGCAGGCGCTGCGCGACGCGACCGACCTGCCGATCCAGTTCGACGGTTTCATCGAAGGCGACCGTCTCGGCCGCGGCGAGGCGGATGTCATTGTGACGGACGGCTTCTCCGGCAACATCGCGCTGAAGTCGATCGAGGGTACCGCGCGGTTTGTTGCCGACCTGCTGCGGCGCGCGTTTGCAAGCTCGATCCGGTCCAAGATCGGGTTCCTGATTTCCCGCCCGGCCACCGAACTGCTCCGCCATCATCTCGACCCGAACAATCATAATGGCGCGGTCTTCCTCGGCCTCAACGGCATTGTTGTGAAAAGCCACGGCGGCGCCAGTCCGCAGGGTGTTGCCAACGCAATCGGCGTTGCAGTGAAACTGGTCGAGGCTGACATCACCCGGCTGGTGACCGAGGACCTTGCATCGATCCGCTCGCCGATCATCACCGGCGGCGGAAAGTGACGGACGGGCCGAGCGTTCGTCGCGCACGGATTGTCGGAAGTGGTTCGGCTCTACCGGTCCGCCGCGTCTCGAATGCGGAACTGGCCGAGACTGTCGACACCTCGGACGAATGGATCGTCGAGCGCACTGGCATTCGTTTTCGTCATATCGCCGGCGAAGGCGAGACGACCGCGACCCTCGCGACGGATGCCGCGCGCCGTGCGTTGGATGCGGCGGGCATCACCGCCGATCAGGTGGACCTGATCGTGCTGGCGACGGCAACGCCGGACCAGACTTTTCCGGCTACTGCGACAAAGGTCCAGGCCGCGCTTGGCGTGAACGATTGCATTGCGTTCGATGTCCAGGCCGTCTGCTCCGGTTTCCTCTACGCATTGTCGGTTGCGGACAGTATGATCCGTGGGGGCGCCGCCAAGACGGCGCTCGTGATCGGTGCCGAAACGTTCAGTCGGATCCTGGACTGGGAGGATCGCGGTACCTGCGTCCTGTTCGGCGATGGCGCCGGCGCGGTCGTGTTGGTCGCCGAGGACGCGCAGCCGTCCGCGCAACCGCGCGGTATCCTGTCGGTCAGCCTGCATGCCGACGGCCGCCATAACGGGCTGCTTTATGTGGATGGTGGTCCATCGACCACCGGCACGGTCGGCAAGCTGCGCATGAAAGGCCCCGAAGTTTTCAAGCATGCGGTGACCAACCTTGCGTCCGTCATGCACGAAGTTCTCGAACGGGCGGGACTCGAGATTGCGGATGTCGACTGGATCGTGCCGCATCAGGCCAATCGTCGGATTCTCGACGCCACGGCCCGGAAGCTGGGCTTGGCCAAGGAACGGGTCATCGTGACAGTCGATATCCATGCGAACACATCGGCCGCGTCCGTTCCGCTGGCCTTTGACGTGGCCGTGCGCGACGGACGGATCAAGCCAGGCGATCTGGTGGTGTTCGAAGCAATGGGTGGCGGTTTCACATGGGGCGCTGCGGCAATCCGGCTCTGACGACGGACGCACGCTTGTCTGACGACGGCGATCGATTTAGACCGCGAGAACGCACCGGCAGGGAACGAGACATGACCGATATCGACACACTGACCCGCGCCGATCTCAGCGATCGGGTGCATGGCGAAATTGGTCTCGCACGCGCTGACGCTGCTCGGATCGTCGAGAAGCTCTTGTCCGAAATGTGCGGCTCCCTTTCTCGTGGGGAGAACGTGAAAGTGTCCGGCTTCGGCAGCTTCATCCTGCGTGACAAGGGCGAGCGCGTCGGCCGCAATCCAAAGACCGGCGTCGAGGTTGCAATCGCACCACGCCGCGTGTTGACGTTCCGGGCAAGTCAGATCACGCGGGATCGCATTGCGCGTGGTCACTGATCGAGGCGCATGACCGACGAACGCCCCCAGAAGCTTCCCACGAAATCAGCCACGGCATTTCGCACGATCGGCGAAGTCGCGACGGAACTCGGCATCGCACAGCATGTGCTGCGGTATTGGGAAGGGCGCTTTCCTCAACTAAAGCCGTTACAGCGCGCCGGGAACCGACGCCTTTATCGGCCAGCGGACGTCGATTTGGCGCGGAGAATCCATGCCCTCCTCAGTAACGAGGGGTACACGATACGCGGCGTCCAGAAGCTCCTCGCCGATGGTCCTCCCTCGATCGTCCCTGCTGTCACCGCCCCCGTCGAGCCAGCGGAGGAAAAAGTCAGCGCCAGAATCACCGAGCTGACGGCCATCCGTCAAATTCTCGTCGACGCACTCGTGGCAGACGCCGGCCATCAATGAGGCCAGAAGGCCGTCGACCCGTTGAGGGTGCTCGTTAAATAAGCGTCAGCTCGATAACGCCTATTTTTTGAGCAGGCCGTTCGCGGCATGTCTTGGGAAACCGTCCCTTCCCTAGCGAATCTGGCTGGCACGGTCTTTGCTAGTTTCGCTCCGGGGCAACGGACTGGGGCGGCCATGAAACTCGTGATTGCGATCATTAAGCCATTCAAGCTGGATGAGGTGCGTGAAGCACTGTCGCTGCTGGGTGTCCAAGGCATGACGGTAACCGAGGTAAAGGGCTTCGGGCGCCAAAAGGGCCAGACGGAAATCTATCGCGGGGCTGAGTACAGCACAAACATGGTGCCGAAGATCAAGCTGGAGGTCGCCTGCCCGGATGCATTGGCCGGCCGTGTCGTGGAAGCGACGCAGGCCGCGGCAAATACCGGGGCGATCGGCGACGGCAAGATCTTCGTCCTCGACCTCGTCGAAGCCGTTCGCATCCGGACCGGCGAAACCGGCGACATCGCGCTTTAACCCAGGGGGGTAGACCATGAACATGATGAAAAGGATCGCCGCGATAACGGCCGGAGCCGGGGCAGCCGCTTTCTTCGCGCTGCCAGCTTGGGCTCAGGACGCCGCGCTGCAGGCACCCGCCGCTGCCGCCTCTCCGCCGACCGTCGACAAGGGCGACACGGCTTGGATGATGATGTCCACGATCCTCGTGCTGCTGATGATCCTCCCGGGCCTGGCGCTGTTCTACGGTGGCCTCACGCGATCCAAGAACATGCTGTCGACGATGACGCAGATCGGCGCGGCCGCCGCATTCGCCATGCTGATCTGGGTCATGTGGGGCTACACCATGGCATTCGGTGACGGCGGCAACGCGGTCATCTCCGGCTTCGGCAAAGCATTCCTCGCGGGCGTGACTCCCGCATCGACTGCAGCGACCTTCACTTCCGGTGTCGCGATTCCGGAATATGTCTTCATCTGTTTTCAGATGACGTTCGCCGCCATCACGGTCGCGCTGGTGCTCGGGTCGGTTGTCGAGCGGATCAAGTTCTCGGCCGTCATGGCGTTCGCCGCGGTTTGGCTGACGATCGTCTACTTCCCGATCGCACACATGGTGTGGGCATCGACCGGCTACTTCTTCGTGCTCGGTGCGCTGGATTTCGCGGGCGGTACGGTTGTGCACATCAACGCCGGCGTCTCGGCTCTGGTTGCGGCGATCATCCTGGGCAAGCGCATCGGCTACCCTACGGAGCGCATGGCACCGCACTCGCTGACCATGACCGGCATCGGGACTGGCCTGCTGTGGGTAGGCTGGTTCGGGTTCAACGCCGGGTCTGCGCTGGAGGCGAACGGCTCCGCTGCTCTCGCGATGATCAACACCTTCGTCGCCACCGCCGCCGCGGGCCTCGTCTGGATGCTCGTCGAGCGGGTCAGCGGACACAAGAGTTCGGCACTCGGCTTCTGCTCGGGCATCATCGCCGGGTTGGTCGCGGTGACCCCCGCGGCGGGCAACTCGGGACCGTTCGGAGCCATCGTGCTCGGCGCGGTCGCCAGCATCGTCTGCTACTATGCGGTTGCGGTGCTGAAGCCGAAGCTCGGCTATGACGATGCGCTCGATGCGTTCGGGATCCACGGCGTCGGCGGCATTGTCGGCGCGATCGGGACGGCCATCGTCTACGCTCCGTCGCTCGGCGGGCCGGGTGCTGCGGATTACGACATGGGGGCGAAGCTGATTGTGCAGTTGATGGCGGTTGGGACCACGATCGTCTGGGCTGCGGTCGGCACCGTCATCGCGATCTATGTTGCCAAGCTGCTCACCGGCCTACGGGTCTCGGTGGAGGTGGAGCGCGAAGGCCTCGACCTCGGCGAGCATGGCGAGCGCGCCTACAATTATTGACCAGTTCGGGGATGCCCGCAGCGGCATCCCCCCAAGAGGTTCCTCCTGCGAACGACTGAGCCGGCGGCTAACCCCGCCGGCTTCTTTTTGCCTTCTGCGGTTAATCCTCACTCGGGCGTCAGCAGGCTCCGCACCGGCGTCAGGTCATAGCCCGCCCCGCCCGCGCGTTCGAACAGGGTGGCGGGTGCATCGCCCAGCCGGGCACGCGCGACGGCCCAGAGCAGCGTCGAGCGGGTGCCGGAGCGGCAAAAGGCCAGGACCGGACCGTCGGCACGGCGCAGGACCTTGACCGTCGCGTCGATCATTGTCTCCGTCATGCTCGCCTGCCCCATTGGGATCGCGTGATAGTCCAGGCCGGCGGCCTTCGCGGCCAGGGCCATCTCCTCGGTCGACGGCTGGCCGGCTTCCTCGCCGTCGGGACGGTTGTTGATGACGGTGCGATAGCCTGCGTCGGCGATCGCCTGCAGTTCGTCCGGCATCAGCTGCCCGGCCACACCCATGCTGTCGTCGAGTCTGCGGTACATGACGGTCTCCTTGTCGTGTCAGCCGTTCAGCGCATCGAGGAACGCGCGGCCATAATCTTCGAGCTTGCGCGCGCCTACGCCGGAGATGCGGCCGAGTGCCGCCAGCGATGTCGGGCGTATCGCCGCCATCTCCCGCAGGGTCGCATCGTGGAAGATGACGTATGGCGGGACGCCGAGTTCCTTGGCGAGCGTCCGGCGGCAGGCGCGCAGCGTCTCGAACAGCGGGTCGTGCGGATGTTCGTCGGCGACGGCGCTGCCGCGACGTCGGGTGGCGCGGACCGCGGGTTTGACGATTGCGAGCGTTTCCTCGCCCTTCAGCAAGGCACGCGCGCCGGGGCCGAAGGAGAGGCCGCCATAGTCGTCGGAGCGGAGCGCATCGCGGGCAAGCAGCGCGCGGGCGACGGGCTTGATCAACGCCAGATCGTCGGGGGTGGCAATGCCGAAGACGGAGAGCTTGTCATGGCCGAGCGTGCGGATCTTTTCGGTGTCGCGGCCCGCCAGCACGTCGGTCAGATGTGTGATGCCGTAACGCATCTCCGTTCGAAATGCGGCGGACAGCAGCTTGCGCGCCGCTTCCGTGGCGTCGATGCTGGACGGCGGGTTGAGGCAGTTATCGCAGTTTCCGCAGGCGGCGGGCGGGTCCTCGCCGAAATGGCGGAGCAGGATCGCCCGACGGCAGCCGGCGGCCTCGACCAGCGCGCCGAGTGAGGCCAGCCGCTGGCGTTCGCTGCGCTGGCGGTCCTCACCGATATCGTCGGCGATGCGGCGGGTGGCGCGGGCAAAATCGTCCGCACCCCAGAACAGATGGGCGACGGAGGGGTCGCCATCGCGACCGGCGCGGCCGGTTTCCTGATAATAGCCCTCGATCGATTTCGGCAGGCCCGCGTGCGCGACGAACCGGACGTCGGGCTTGTCGATGCCCATGCCGAACGCGACGGTGGCGACCATCACCATGTCCTCGGACGTGACGAACGCTTCCTGGTTGCGGGCGCGGACGGCGGCGTCGAGGCCGGCATGATAGGCGCGGGTTGGGCGGCCAGTGCTCGTTGCTAGGGCGGCGGCGAGCTTTTCCGTCGCGTCGCGGGTGGGGGCGTAGACGATGCCGGGGCCGGGCGTGTCGCGGATGATCTGTGCCAGCTGGGTCGGCAGGCCGTCGCGCGGGGTGATGCTGTAGCGGATGTTCGGGCGGTCGAAGCCGGCCAGGATCAGGCCGTCGGCGGGAATGCCGAGTTGGGCCAGCACGTCGTCGCGGGTGTGGCGATCCGCGGTGGCGGTGAGCGCCAGGCGGGGGATCTCGGGATGATCCTCGACCAGCGCACGGAGCAGGCGGTAGTCGGGGCGGAAGTCGTGGCCCCACTCGCTGACGCAGTGCGCCTCGTCGATGGCGATCAGGCTGAGCTGGACGCGGTCCACCATGCGGCGGAACCCCTCGCCCGACGCGCGTTCCGGCGCGACGTAGAGCAGGTCGAGGTCGCCGGCGAGGAAGCGGCGGACTGTCTCCTCGCGGTCGTCGTTGGCGGAGGTGAGCGCGGCGGCCTTGATGCCGGCGGCGGAGGCGGAGCGGACCTGATCGTGCATCAGCGCGATCAGCGGCGAGATGACGAGGCCTGTGCCGGGGCGGGCCATGGCCGGGACCTGGTAGCAGAGCGACTTGCCCGCGCCGGTCGGCATGACGGCCAGCGTGTGGACGCCGGCCATGATCCGATCGATCACATCCTGTTGCCGGCCGCGGAAGCTGGAATAGCCGAAGGTTTCGTGGAGGACGTCGAGTGGATTGCGCACGCCGTCCACATAGGCCCGGGCGGCGGGCGTTGCCAGCGTCGTCGGTCGGGTGCGGCGGGGCGAAGTTGCGGGCGGGTTTTGGGTTGGAAACGTCGTGGCGTGGGAATGGCGGGAAACTGGGGTTTTTGCGGGTTTGGGTGGAGCGAAGTTGAGGAAGTTGCGGTGTTTGATCGGGTTGCGATCGGGTCGTACCGGCCGTGTTGGGTGTGCTGGCCTCGAGGCGAAGTTGAGGAAGTTGCGGTGTGTGGAGGGGTAAGCCGGGGTGCCGGCGGGCGGGGTAATGTTCGTTGCGATATCGTAACGAATGGATTTGGATCCCCGTGATGATCGTCTGCGGCGTTGCTCCCCTCTCCCAACCCTCTCCCCGGAGGGGAGAGGGCTTTGATGGCTTTTTGGGTAGGATTGGCTCTGAGGTTGCGTCTAGGGCGGCCCCCCACCCAACCCTCCCCCCAGTGGGGGGAGGGCTTGCTTTGGTCGGAGGTGGCTTTGCAGACCGGTGGGTTTGATGCGGCGTGGGTGAACGCTACGCTTCACCCGCCCCTGTAGGACAGCCCTACTCCGCAGCGACGGCCTCTTCCTGTTCGTTGGCCTGGCGGGACCACATGGCGGCGTAGGCGCCTTCGCGGCGGAGGAGGTCGGTGTGGGTGCCGCGTTCGACGACGCGGCCGGCCTCCAGCACGACGATCTGGTCGGCGTCGACGACGGTCGAGAGGCGGTGCGCGATGACGATGGTGGTGCGGCGGGCGGAGACGCGGGCGAGCGTTTCCTGGATGTCGGCCTCGGTTCGGCTGTCGAGCGCGCTGGTGGCCTCGTCCAGGATCAGGACGGGGGGGTTCTTGAGGAGGGTGCGGGCGATGGCCACGCGTTGTTTCTCGCCGCCCGACAGTTTCAGGCCGCGTTCGCCGACCTTCGTTTCGTAGCCGTGCGGCATCGATGCGATGAAGTCGTGGATCGCGGCACCGCGGGCGGCAGCCTCGATCTCGGCCTGCGACGCGCCTTCGCGGCCATAGGCGATGTTGTAGCCGATCGTGTCGTTGAACAGCACGGTATCCTGCGGGACGATGCCGATCGCGGCGTGCAGCGAGGTCTGCGTGACGCCGGCGATATCCTGACCGTCGATGGTGATGCGGCCGCCGGTGATGTCGTAGAAGCGGAACATGAGCCGGGCGAGCGTCGACTTGCCCGCGCCGGACGAGCCGACCACGGCCAGCGTGTGGCCGGCCGGCACGTCGAGGTCGATGCCGTGCAGGATCGTGCGATCGTCGTCATAGCCGAACCGGACATGATCGAACCGGATCGCGGCCCCGGACACGGCAAGCGCGGGGGCATCCGGCGCGTCGACCACCTCCGACGGGGTGTCGATCAGGTCGAACATCGCGCGCATGTCGATCGCGCCCTGGCGGAGCGTGCGGTAGACCATGCCGAGCAGGTCGAGCGGGCGGAACAGCTGCGCGAGCAGCGTGCTGACCAGCACCGCGTCGCCGGCCGAGAAGCGACCGCGCGACCAGCCCCACACGACGAAGCCCATGCCGCCCGCCATCATCAGGTTAGTGATGAGCGACTGGCCAATGTTGAGATAGGCGAGCGAGGTCTCGTTCTTTACCGCGGCACCGGCGTAAAGCGTCATGGCACGGTCGTAACGGCGCGCCTCGCGCTCCTCCGCCCCGAAATATTTGACGGTTTCGAAGTTGAGCAGCGAGTCGACCGCGTGCGCGACGGCACCGGTGTCGAGGTCGTTCATTTGTTCGCGCAGCTTGTTGCGCCAGTCGGTCACGACGCGGGTGTAGGCGATGTAGAGCACGACCATCACCAGCGTGGCGACGACCAGTTCCCAGCCGAACCGCGATCCGAAGATCTGCAGCACCAACCCCAGTTCGAGAAAGGTCGGCGCGATGTTGAACAGCAGGAAGTAGAGCATCGTGTCGATGCTCTTGGTGCCGCGTTCGACGACTTTGGTGACCGCACCGGTGCGGCGGTGGAGGTGGAAGCGCAGCGAGAGCGCGTGGAGGTGGCGGAACACGCTGGCCGCCAGCCGGCGGGTCGCGTCCTGCCCCACCCGTTCGAACACCGCGTTGCGCAGATTGTCGAACAGGACGCTGGCGAAGCGCGCGGCGGCATAGCCGACGACGAGCATCAGGACGAGGAACACGGTTTGCGATCCGCCGGGCAGGCCCATCGCATCGACCGCGCCCTTCAGCGCGAACGGCGCGCCGTAGACCTGCACCGCTTTCGACGCGAGGACGAACAACAACGCGACGACGATGCGGACGCGCAGCGCCGGCGAATCCTTCGGCCAGAGATAGGGCAGAAAGCGGGCGAAGGTCCGAAAACCCTTGTCGGGCATCGGCGCGGCGGGGGCGGTGTCTGGCGGCATTCCGTCTTAGATAGGGCTTTTCGCGCGCGGCACCAACGACGGCGTGGAACCGGAAAGCGCAGGGCCGGTTTCGACGCCATTCAAACGGGGCAGATGCGATGGAACCGATCCTCTACGTGCTGGCGATCATGGGCTGTGGCGACGGCCAGAGCCGGTGCGAGCAGGTGCGCGTGGAGCCGGCGCGCTACAGCTCGGTCGTTGCATGCCGGGCGGCGGCGCCTGGAGCGCTGATGCGCAGTACCGACCTGTCCTACCCGGTGGTAGTGAGCGAATGTCGCACCACGCAGCAGGTCGCGGCAGTTGCGACGCCGACGCAGACGGCGTCGCGCTGAACGGGACCTGGTTCGCAGCGAGCGTATTGCCGAGCATGGCCATTGCTGTCGGTGCCTGGGGGCTCAGCGCATAACGACATCCCTGCCCCCGTGCTCCTCGCCGTGTCGTCACGCGACCAATATCTCCGACTTGAGCCGCTCGTTGTAAACTGCGTGCGCTTCTGATCTGAAGCGCACATGACTCCCGGATCGTCGTCCCTTGCCGCCGCAATTGCCTGCCTCGCGCTGAGCGGGTGCAGCGGGGGGCCATCACGTGATGGCATCTTCAACAATATCGACGACTATGATCTTGCGATCCGCCGCCATGAGGCGGCATGGCTTGCCGCGCTCGGCCAGAACCCGACTGTCTCACGCATTGATCAAGTTGTGCGCGACCAGGGTGGGTCATGCTCGGCCGGGGATTCCGGCGGTTTCAGTTGCGCGGCAGTGGTGAAACCTCGCTGGCCGTCGGTCTTCACGCTCGCGATCCAATGGACGCTCGCGTTCGAGCGCCGGGAGAACGGGCGCGTCTCCGCAGTGCGAGCAGACCGCACGAAACTCGGCTGGGATTTATAGGGAGCTAACACTGACTCTCCCATCAGCCAGCAAGGAGTGATCGCCTCGCTTACACTCAAGCCGTGAGCGGCGATCTTAAGCGGGCGGGCCGAACAGGGCGGTACCGATGCGGACATGGGTGGCGCCGATCAGGACGGCGGTTTCGTAATCCTCCGACATGCCCATGCTGAGCCCGGCGAGGCCATGGTCGCGGGCGAGTTTCGCGAGCAGCGCGAAATAGGGGGCGGCCTCGACCGAGGCGGGCGGGACGGCCATGAGGCCGGCGACGGGTAGCTCGGCGGTGCGCGCCTGGGTGAGCAGAGCGGGCAGGTCGGCGATCGGACAGCCGCCCTTCTGTTCCTCCGCGCCGATGTTGACCTGAATGAAGCAGTCGGGCCGGCGATCGGCCTTGTCCATCGCGCGGGCGAGCGCGGTGACGAGCGAGGGGCGGTCGACGCTGTGGATCGCATCGAACAGCGCGACGGCGGCGTCGGCCTTGTTCGATTGGAGTTGGCCGACGAGGTGGAGCGCGATGTCGTCCTGCCCCTCGCGCAACGCCGGCCATTTCGATTCGGCTTCCTGGACGCGGTTCTCGCCATAGGCGCGGTGGCCGGCGGCGATCAGCGGGGCGATCTCGTCCGCGCTGCGCGTCTTGGTGACGGCGATCAGCGTGACCGGGTGCGGCGCGGGGCGCAGCGCGGCGGCGCGCGCGATGCGGGTGGTGGCGTCGGCCAGGCGGGCGGCGGGGGACGTATCGGAGTTCATCGCGCGCGCTATACAGGGGCCGATGCCGACGCGCCACGCCCGTACGCCAGCACTTCCCACGCTGTGGCTGATGACCGATCCGCGGATGGGCGAGGCGATGTGGCCGGCGATCGAACGGCTGCCGCGCGGGGCGGGCGTGATCTTTCGCCATTACGGCGTCGCGGGGCGGCGGGCGTTGTACGAGCGGGTGCGGCGGATCGCGCGGCGGCGGGGGCTGGTGCTGGTGCTGGCCGGGACGCCGGTTCAGGCGCGCGGCTGGCGGGCGGACGGGGTACATGGCGGGGCCGCTGGTGCGGCGCGGATCCGGACGATGGGCGCGCATGATGCGGCGGAGTTGGTGCGGGCGTGGCGGCGCGGCGCGGACTGCGTGCTGCTGTCGCCGGTGTTCGCAACGCGGTCGCATGCGGGGGTCGCGGGCCTGGGGCGGGTGCGGTTCGGGTTGCTGGCGCGGCAGTCGCGCGTGCCGGTCGTGGCGCTGGGGGGGATGGATGCGGCGCGAGCACGGGGGTTGCCGGCTTATGGGTGGGCCGGGATCGATGCGTTTCTGTAAGGGTTCGGCGAGAGCGCCGAGCCGGGATCAGAAGCGGAAGGCGGTCCCGATATAGAGCGCCTGGCTGTCGCGGCGCTGGTCGGCGGTCGCGTCGAGCCGCTCGCGCTGCGTCTTGTAACGCAGGCCGCCGGCCAGATCGAGGTTGCGGGTGAGCGCGTAGGCGCCGCCGAGGTCGACCGAATAAGTCTGGTCCGCGCCGAGCAGCGACGGGCGCGAGCCGGTCACGCGATCCGCACCAAGCTGCAGCTTGGTGCTCCACTTGCGGTTCGTATAGCTGACGCCCAGGTCGATCGCCTCGTTGTCGATCGGGAGCAGATTGCCCTCGGTCTTGGCGAAATCGCCGGACAGCGCGAACTTCTTCCAGCCGACCGACGCGCCCAGGCTGTACGCCGACGGGGCGAGCGACAGGTTGGCGACGTTGGTGATGATGCCGGCGCGCTGCGCCTCGATCCGCGCATTGGCGGCGCGCGCACGGACCGCGACGGTCACGGCACGGCGGCTGCCGATCGTGGTGGACGGCGTGAAGCGGAACCCGCTGCTGTTCAGACCCGACATGCCGGCCAATGCGGCGCGGCGCGGATCGGCGGCGGCGGGGGTGAACGACCCGATGCCGCTGGCCGACGGAAGCGAGATGCCCGAGGCACCGGAGATGCGACGACGCTGCGTTGCCGCATCGGCGCCCGACGGAAGGGCGACGGACGCAAGCAGGACGAGCGCACCCAGTGCCCCCGTCATCCCAGCAATGGCGTGATTCGCCGCCATGGTCCTCATTCCCTGCACCCCTTGAAAACCCCGCTAGCACATGGCGGTTGCCCGTCACCAGCGAGCCTCGCAAATATCGGCAACCCTGTTGCATCAACTCCACAATCGGGGCTCGGGCGGGCCGCAGGGGCGCGTGCTTGCGGGCGTAGGACGAGGCTCTATAACGGGGGCGATCCCGTCGTCTCCGGACGGCCCTGCCCTGTTGCCTATCGAGGTTCCGTCATGCGTCTGTTCACCCCCGCGCTCATCCTCGGCCTCGTCGCGCTCACCGCATGCGGCGGCGGCAAAGACAAGGCCCGTCTGGCCGCCGCGATGGCACCGTCGCGCGTAACGACGATCGGCGTGAACAGCTATCTGTGGCGCGCCGCGCTCGACACGCTGTCGTTCATGCCGATGGGTCAGGTCGATTCCAACGGCGGCGTGATCGTGACCGACTGGTACCAGAACCCGGCGCTGCCGTCCGAGCGGATGAAGGTGACGGTGTCGATCCTCGACCAGGACCTGCGCGCCGATGCGCTGCGCGTGGCCGCATCGCGCGAAGTGTATCAGGGCGGGCGCTGGGCGGAGGCGCCGGTGCAGGCCGCCACCGTGCAGAAGCTGGAAGAGGTGATCCTGACCAAGGCCCGCGACCTGCGCCGTACCGCCGTTGCCGGCTGATCCGCACGTGACGATTGAAGGCCAGACGACGGGAGGGCCGCAGGGGTCCGCCCCGGTGCGGTTCAACGCGCTCGACGCCGATCCACGCTGGCAGGCGACCTGGGCGGAGCGCGGCACGTTCGAAGCAGACGACACCAGCCCGAAGCCCAAAAGCTATGTGCTGGAGATGTTCCCCTATCCGTCCGGGCGGATCCACATGGGGCATGTCCGCAACTATACGATGGGCGACGTGCTGGCGCGCTATCGCCGGATGACCGGGCACGAGGTGCTGCACCCGATGGGGTGGGACGCGTTCGGGATGCCCGCGGAAAATGCCGCGATGGAGAAGGGCGTCCATCCGGGCGCGTGGACGCGGGCGAACATCGCCGACATGCGGACGCAGCTGAAGCGGCTGGGCTTCGCACTCGACTGGAGCCGTGAGCTGGCGACGTGCGAGCCGGATTATTACGGGCAGGAACAGGCGCTGTTCCTCGACCTGTTCAAGCATGGGCTGGTGTACCGCAAGGAAAGCGCGGTGAACTGGGACCCGGTCGACCATACGGTGCTGGCCAACGAACAGGTGATCGACGGGCGCGGATGGCGGTCGGGCGCGCTGGTGGAACGGCGCAAGCTGAGCCAGTGGTTCCTGCGGATCACCGATTTCGCGGACGACCTGCTTGCCGGGTTGGGTGACCTGGACCAGTGGCCCGCCAAGGTGCGGACGATGCAGGAGAACTGGATCGGCAAGAGCCGCGGGCTGAAGTTCCGGTTCGATATCAGCGATCCGCTGCCGGGGCATGAGACCCTGGAAGTCTTCACGACGCGGCCGGACACGATCTTCGGCGCGAGTTTCGCGGCGATCGCGGCGGATCACCCGATCGCGCAGGCATTGGCCGCGAACGACCCGGCGCTGGTCGACTTCATCGCGGCGTGCAAGCGGACCGGGACCGCGGCGGCCGAGGTCGAGACGGCGGAGAAGCTGGGCTTTGATACCGGCCTGCGCGTGGTGCATCCGTTCGATCCGGACTGGACGCTGCCGCTGTTCGTCGCGAATTTCGTGTTGATGGACTATGGCACGGGCGCGGTGTTCGGTGTGCCGGCGCACGACCAGCGCGACCTGGATTTCGCGCGGAAATATCAGCTGCCCGTGACGCGCGTCGTGGCGGCCAGCGCCGATCTGGCGGATGCGCCGGTCGGGGACGAGGCGGACAGTGCGCCGGGTGTGCTGGTGCAGTCGCGGTTCCTGGACGGAATGAGCGTGGAGGCCGGGAAGGCGGAGGTCATCGCGCGGGCGGAGGCCGGCGGCTGGGGCGAAGGCACCACCGTGTGGCGGCTGCGCGACTGGGGCGTGTCGCGGCAGCGTTACTGGGGCACGCCGATCCCGATCGTGCATTGCGACGCGTGCGGCGTGGTGCCGGTGCCGACCGAGCAGCTGCCGGTGGTGTTGCCGGAGGATGTGACGTTCGACGTGCCGGGCAACCCGCTCGACCGCCATCCGACGTGGAAGCATGTCGATTGCCCGGCGTGCGGCGAGCCGGCGCGGCGCGAGACCGATACGCTCGACACGTTCGTCGATTCGTCGTGGTACTTCATCCGCTTCGCCAGCCAGCCGGACGACAAGCCGTTCGACAAGGCGGTGGCAGAGCAGTGGCTGCCCGTGGGGCAGTATATCGGCGGGGTCGAGCATGCGATCCTGCACCTGCTCTATGCGCGGTTCTGGACGCGCGCGCTGAACCGGATCGGGCGGCTGGACGTGGCGGAGCCGTTCGCCGGGCTGTTCACGCAGGGGATGGTGACGCACGAGACGTATTCGCGCACGGTCGAGGAACGGACCGAAACGGGCGAAATGCTGACCGTGCCGAAATGGCTGTCGCCCGACGATATCGAACGGCGCGACGAGGGGGTGTTCGAGACGGCGACGGGCCTAGCCGTAACGGTCGGGCGCGTCGAAAAGATGTCGAAGTCGAAGAAGAACACGATCGATCCGGGGCCGATCGTCGACCAATATGGCGCGGATGCGGTGCGGTGGTTCATGCTGTCGGACAGTCCGCCGGAGCGCGACCTGCCGTGGAGCGAGGCGGGGATCGAGGGCGCGTGGCGGCTGGTGCAGCGCGTCTGGCGGCTGACCGAGCCGGGTGCGGCGGGTGACGGGGTTGCGCCGGAGCTCGAGCGGCTGCGGCATCGCACGATCCAGGGCATCGCGGACGATATCGACGCGCTGCAGTTCAACAAGGCGGTGGCCAAGCTGTTCAGTTTCGTCGCGGCGCTGGAGAAGGCCCCTGTCGGCCCGGACCGGGCGCGGGCGGCGGAGACGCTGATCCTGCTCGTCGCGCCGATGGTGCCGCATCTGGCGGAGGAAGCGTGGGCGCGGCTGGGTCGCGACGGGCTGGTCGCCGATGCGGCGTGGCCGGCGGTCGACCCGGCGATGCTGGTCGACGATCAGGTGACGATCGCGGTACAGGTGAACGGCAAGCTGCGCGATACGCTGACGGCCGCGAAGGACGCGGATAAGGGCGCGCTGGAGGCGATGGCGATGGCATCCGAGAAGGTAATCCGCGTGCTGGACGGCGCGACCCCGCGCAAGATCGTGGTGGTGCCCGGCCGCCTCGTGAATATCGTCGCATGAGGCGCCTCCTCCCTCCCCTGATGATGCTGGCCGCGCTGTCGGGTTGCGGGCTGCGACCGGTCTATGCCGGTGGCGGGAGCGGTCCGGTGGCGACGGCGCTGGCCGATGTGTCGGTCGCGCCGATCCCGGGCAAGGCGGGCTATTTCATGCAGGGCGCGCTGGCGACCCGGCTGACCGGCGGCGCGGGTGCCAAGACGCGGGTCGAGGTCGAGCTGGACGACCAGATCACCGGCTTCGGTATCCGCACCGACCAGGCCGTGACGCGCGAGCGCCGGACTCTGCGCGCGCGCTACCGGCTGGTCGATGCGACGGCAGGCACCGTGCTGCTCGACGCGACCGCCAGTTCGGATGCGGGCATCGACGTGGTGAGTTCGGAATATGCGCTGATCGCGGCGGAGGAGACCGCGCTGGAGCGGCTGTCGGGCGATATCGCCGACCAGATCGTCGCGCGCCTCGCGCTCTATGCGCAGCGGACGGCACCGCCCAAGTGATTTTGAAGCGCCCCCAGATGGAGCGGGCGCTGGACAAGCCGGACCCCGCGGTCCGCATGTTCCTGCTCTACGGACCGGACGAGTCGGGATCGCGTGAGCTGGCGGCGCGGCTGGGCAAGGCGATGGCGGGGGCCGAGCGGATCGACCTGACCGGTCCGGGGCTGAAGGCGGATCCCGCGCGGCTGTCGGACGAGGCGATGGCGATGTCGCTGTTCGGGGACAAGCGCTACATCCGCGTCGAGCCGGCGGGCGACGACATGATCGAGGCGGCCGAGGCTCTGATGGAGGCGCCGGGGGCGGGCAATCCGGTGATTGTGGTGGCCGGCGCGCTGCGCAAGGATGCCAAGCTGGTGAAGCTGGCGACGGCGCGGCTCGATGTGATGGCGTGCATTTCATATTTGCCCGAGGGGGCGGAGGCGGACCGCATCGCGCTCGGCATGGGGCAGGCGCGCGGCGTGCGGATGAGCCCGGACATCGCGCAGCGTATGGCGGCGGCGAGTGGCGGAGACCGCGCACTGCTGGCGCAGGAGATCGACAAGTTCGCGCTGTACCTGGATGCGGCCCCGGATCGGCCGGTGGAGCTGGATGCAGCGGGGTTTGCTGCATTGTCCGCCGACGCCGAGGAGGGCGATGTCGGCGCTCTGGTCAATGCGACGTTCGACGGAGATCTGGCGGCGCTCGACGCGGCGCTAACCCGGATCGATGCGGCGGGCGAGGCGATCCCCGTGCTGCGCGCGCTGGTGCGGCGGGTGCTGCTGCTGTCCGCGATCCGGGCGGAGGTGGCGGCCGGCGCGAGTGTCGCGCAGGCGATGGCGGGGTCCGGCAAGGCGGTGTTCTTCAAGGAACGCGGGATCGTGGAGCGTCAGGTGACGCGCTGGAGCCCGCCGGCGCTGGCGCGCGCGCTGGAACGGCTGGCGGCGGCTGAGCGCGATGCGAAGTCCTCGCGGTCCGCGGGGGGTGCCGGGTTGGGGGAAGAGCTGTTTGCGATTGGAAGGCAGGCGCGGCGGCGGGGGTAGGTTCGGGTTGCTGAGCGTTCCCCGGCGGAGGCCGGGGCCTTGGTGGAGCTTCTTCACCTAGGCCCCGGCCTTCGCCGGGGAACTGTTCGAGGTTAGCTCACCGACCTACTTAAGTCCGCCTACCACAATTCCGTCCATGCCGAGCGCAGTCGAGGCACGCTTCTTCAAGCGCAGACGGGGGGCGCTGTTGGCTTCTCGACTACGCTCGAAGGGTTCCTCGACTACGCTCGGGATGGACGGGTTTTTGGGGTTGAGGGTCAACCCGGATCCGTTTGGTTCGAGCCTGTCGAGAACTCTGCGCAGGGTTCTCGACAGGCTCGAACCAAACGAGTGGGGGGGTTGGACCTCTACGCGTGGGGCCCACCTCGCTCGACTGGCCTAAGCCGCGGACTTCGGCGGCCGCCCCTCAGATCGCCTCGCCACTCAGCCGCTGGCAGATCATGTCGAGCTGATCCAGGTTGGCGTAGCGGAGCGTCACGCTGCCGCCGTCGTCGCTGTGGGCGATGGTGACCTTTAAGCCGAGCAGATCGCCGATCTGGCGTTCGAGCGACTGGATGTCCTCGTCGGGGGCGGCGGGCTTTGCAGGTGTCGCCGTGCGTTGGCGGGGCGCGCGGGCGTCGCGGGCGAGTTGTTCGGTTTCGCGGACCGAAAGCCCCCGGTCGATGATCTGGCGGGCGAGGACCATCGGGTTCTTGGCGGTGACGAGCGCGCGGGCGTGGCCCATCGAGAGCGCGCCGGTCGAGACATCGTTGCGGACCGGTTCGGGCAGGTCGAGCAGCCGGACGAGGTTGGCGACGTGGCTGCGCGATTTGTGGACGAGCTTGCCGAGCGCTTCCTGGCTGTGGCCATAGTCGGTGATGAGCCGCTGATAGGCCTCGGCCTCCTCGATGGCGTTCAGGTCCTGCCGCTGGATATTCTCGATCAGCGCGACTTCGAGCGTTTCGACGTCGTCGAACGCGCGGACGATGACCGGCACCTCGTGCAGATGCGCGCGCTGGGCCGCACGCCAGCGGCGTTCACCGGCGATGATCTGGTAGCCGCCGTCATGCGGGCGGACGAGAATGGGTTGCAGGACGCCGCGGACCGCGATCGACTGCGCCAGTTCCTCCAGCGCGGTCTCGTCGAAGTGGCGGCGCGGCTGGCCGGGGTGCGGGTGGATCGCGGCGATCGCGACGGACTGGACGCCCTGTTGCCGCTGTCCGTCGGCGGCGACCGGGGCTTCGCGCTCGACCTCCCCCAGCAGGGCGGAGAGGCCGCGCCCGAGGCCGCCGGGCCGTTTCCTGACGCTGGTCCCGTCGCCGCTCATTCTCATCCTCTCAAGCCGCCTTGGCCGGCGCGGGCAGACGCCCGATCAGTTCGCGGGCGAGCGCGATATACGCCTCCGACCCCGAGCAGCGATGGTCGTAGATCAAGGCGGGCAGGCCGTGGCTGGGCGCCTCGGACAGCCGCACGTTGCGCGGGATGACGGTTTCGAACACGACATCGCCGAGGCAGGCGCGGACATCCTGCGCGACCTGTTCCGACAGGCGGTTGCGCTTGTCGTACATGGTGAGTGCCACGCCGAGGATCGACAGGCCGGGGTTGAAGCGCGAACGGATCCGTTCGAACGTGGTCAGCAGCTGGCTGAGCCCCTCGAGCGCGAAGAACTCGCATTGCAGGGGTACGAGCAGCAGGCGGGCGGCGACCAGCGCGTTGATCGTCAGCAGCCCCAGTGAGGGCGGGCAGTCGATCAGGCAGACGTCCCAGCGGCCGGGGGGCGCGGCGTTGATCGCGGCATCGAGCCGGTGCGTGCGATGTTCGAAATCGATCAGCTCGATCTCCGCACCCGACAGGTCGACCGTGGCGGGGACGAGGTCGAGCCGCGGAACCTTCGTGGGGATTGCGGCGTCGACCAGCGTGCTGTCGCCGCGCAGGACCTCGTAGCTCGATGCGCCGCGTTCGTTCTGGTGGATGCCGAGGCCGGTCGAGCAATTGCCCTGCGGATCGAAATCGATCAGCAGCACGCGCCAGCCGGATGCGGCGAGCGCGGTGCCGATGTTGATCGCGGTCGTGGTCTTGCCGACGCCGCCCTTCTGGTTCGCAATGGCAATGCGGATCATCGCGGCTCCTTGCGGCGGACGGTCTGGCGGACGTTGGTCGCCACGACAATCGCGGCGTCGGCGTCGGTCCGGCTGGGGACGACGCGAAACTCACCCTGCCATGTTCCGCGGACCGTATCCAGTTCCGACGACGCGGTGCGGCCCTTGGGAAGGATCCAGACGGTGTTGCGGTCCGAGAAACGCACCGCGGAGTCGAGCAGTTTGGGCAGCGGGGCGTAGGCGCGCGCGGTGATGCGGTCGAAGTGCTCGGTCTCCATCGTCTCGATCCGGCCGGCGTGCAGCGTGGCGCGGTCGCCCAGGCCGAGCGTTTCGATGCAGTGGGCGAGGAATTCGGCACGCAGCCGGCGGCTTTCGACGAGCCGGACCTCCGCGCCGAGGATCGCGAGGACGATGCCGGGAAGGCCGGCGCCGGAGCCGATATCGAGCCAGCGGCCGCCGGGCAGGGCCAGATCGAGCAGCTGCGCGCTGTCGTCGATATGGCGGGTCTGGAACGCGTCGAGGCTGGCGGCGGAGACGAGGTTCTGGCGCGTGGCCTCGTCCCGGACCAAGTTGGCATAGGCGGCGAGCAGGTCGTGCGACGTGTCGGTCATGCCGCGCGCCGCGCTTGGACGAGGATCGCAGTGAGCGCCGCCGGGGTGATGCCGCGGATCCGCGATGCGGCCTGAAGGTCGGCGGGGGCGGCGGTGCGCAGCTTCTCGATCATCTCCGCGGACAAGCCGCCGATGGTGGCATAGTCGACATGGCCGAGCGGCAGGTTCGCACCGCCGAGCAGGCGACGGCCGTCGGCGCGCTGCCGTTCGACATAGGGCTCGTAAAGCAGGTCGGCGATGATCTCGGTGACGATCGCGTCGGGCTGGTCGGCCGTAGCGGGGACGACGGTATGGACCGTGGCGAGGGCGTCGGGGCCGGAGAAGGACTGGCGGAGCGTCGCGGCGGTGGGGGGGTGGGTCATTGCGGTGTCGAGCGTGGCGCGGACGTCGGCGCGGGCTTCGGCGCGGCGTTCGATCGCGTGGCGCTTGGTCGCGCGGACGGCGCCCGTGGCGATCGCCTGCGGGGCGAGCCGGACTTCGGCATTGTCGGCGCGCAGGTGGAGGCGGTTGTCGGCGCGCGCGGTGAGCATGCGATAGGGTTCGGTGACGCCCTGCAGGGTCAGGTCATCGACCATGACGCCGATGTAGCTGGCGGTGCGGTCGAACAGGATCGCGTCGGCAGCGCGGGCGTGGGCGGCGGCGTTGAGGCCGGCGACGAGCCCTTGCCCGGCCGCTTCCTCATACCCGGTCGTGCCGTTGATCTGGCCGGCGAAATAGAGCCCGGCGAACCCGGTGACGGCGAGCGTGGCGTCCAGCGCGCGCGGGTCGATATAGTCGTACTCGACCGCATAGCCGGCCTGCAGGATCTCGACCTGTTCCAGCCCGGCGATGGTGCGCAGGAACTGCTGCTGGACGGACGCGGGGAGCGAGGTGGAAATGCCGTTGGGGTAGACCGCATGCGTGTCGATCCCCTCGGGTTCGAGGAAGATCTGGTGACCGTCGCGGTCGCCGAAGCGGAAGACCTTGTCCTCGATCGAAGGGCAGTAGCGCGGGCCCGAGCCGGTGATGCGGCCGGAGAATAACGGCGACACGTCGAGCGCACCGCGGATGATGTCGTGCGTCGCAAGGTTGGTGCGCGTGACGGCGCAGTGGACTTGAGGCAGGCGCGGCGTCTGCGTGTCGGGCGACATCGTCCAGGGTTCGGCGTCGCTGGCCTGTCGGTCGAGGCGGGCCCAGTCGATCGTGCGACCGTCGAGTCGCGGCGGGGTGCCGGTCTTGAGGCGTGCCATGGGAAGGGCGAAGTCGCGGAGCTGCTGGCCGAGTCGAGTCGCGGCGCGCTCGTCGACGCGGCCGCCGGGGGTGGCGGTCATGCCGCTATGCAGGATGCCGCCGAGGAAGGTGCCGGTGGCGATCACGACGGACTGCGCGACCAGCGTGCCGGTGCGGGTTTCGATGCCGGTGATGCGGTCGCCGGTGCGGACGAGGGCGTCGACCTCCGCCTCGACCACCGTCAGGTTCGGATAGGCGGCGAGTGCGGACTGGACGGCCGCGGCGTAGCGGGTGCGATCGGCCTGAATGCGCGGGCCGTGGACGGCGACGCCCTTGCTGCGATTGAGCATGCGGTAGTGGATCGCGGCGGCGTCCGCGGCGCGGCCCATGATGCCGTCCCACGCATCGACTTCGCGGACGATGTGGCCCTTGCCGATACCGCCGATCGCGGGGTTGCACGACATGGCGCCGATCCGGTCGGCCTGCATCGTGACCAGTGCAACGGTGCAGCCGAGGCGTGCGGCCGCGGCGGCTGCCTCGCACCCGGCGTGGCCGCCACCGATGACGACAACATCATAAGCCTGTTCCATATCCGGCGCGTAGCAAAGCCAGCGTAGATTTGCACCCATGGTCGGCGGTGTTCCACGTGGAACAGTTATTTGCCCAGGCAGAATTGTCCGAACAAGCTGTCGAGCAGGTCCTCGAACCCGGAACGGCCGGTCAGCCGATCGAGCGCGAGGCGGGCGCGGCGGAGCGCTTCTGCCTGCAGGACGGCGTCGGTTTCGGTCGCCGCGTCGCGCATGGCAAGGTGGGCTTCGGTCAGTTCGCCACGTTGGCGGCGCGAGATGGCGTGGGCGTCGGTGGTGGGGAGGAGCGTGGCGGCGCGGGCCTGCATCCAGGCGATCAGGGGGGCGAGGCCCTGCCCTGTCTCGCTCGATACGGCGAGGCGGTCCGGCGGCGGTTGGTCTGGGCGGGCGTCGGCGCGGGGGAAAAGCCAGAGCGTGTTGGGGTGCGCGGGGGGTGGATCGTCGCCGAGCCAGAGCAGGAGGTCGGCGTCGGCGATGCGGGTGCGGGCACGGGCGATGCCGATGCGTTCGACCTCGTCGGTGCCGGCGCGCAGGCCGGCGGTGTCGGAGAGGAGAAAGGCCGTGCCGTCGATCGCCACGGGCACCTCGACGACGTCGCGGGTGGTGCCGGGGGTTGCCGAGACGATCGCGGCGTCGCGGCCGGCGATGCGGTTGAGCAGGCTGGATTTGCCGGCATTGGGCGGGCCGGCGAGAACGACCGCGACGCCGTCGCGGACGCGTTCGACCGCAGGCGCGGCCAGTGCCGTGGCGAGGTCTGCGGCGATGTGTTCGGCTTGGGATCCGATGCCAGTGCCGTCCGGGGCGGCGGGGTCTTCGTCGCCGAAGTCGAGGCTGGCTTCGACCTGAGCGGCGAGGCGGAGGATCGCGCCTCGCCACGCGTCCACCTGTCGACCGAGCGTGCCGTCGGCCATGGCGAGCGCGGTGCGGCGTTGCTGTTCGGTTTCGGCGGAGAGGAGGTCGCCGAGCGCTTCGGCCTCAAGCAGGTCGATCCGGCCGTTCGCGAAGGCGCGGCGGGTGAACTCGCCAGGGTCGGCCATCCGGCAGGCGGGAAAGGTCGCCAAGACCGCCAGCATGCGGGCGACGACGGCGCGGCCGCCGTGGAGGTGGAATTCGGCGAGATCCTCCCCGGTCGCGGTGGCGGGCCCGGGGAACCAGAGGAGCAGGCCCTGGTCTATGATCTCCCCTGCCCCGTCGCGGAATGTGCGGAGCGTCGCGCGGCGGGGTACGGCCGGGCGACCGGCGACGGCGCGGACGATCGTATCGGCGGACGGGCCGCTGATCCGTACGACCGCGATCCCGGCCGGCGGGGCGCCGGACGAGACGGCGAAGATCGTGTCGATCACCGCGATTATTTGCGCGTCGAGGCCTTGCCCATCTGATCGGACAGCTGCTTCCAGAGCATGAGGCCGGCCTCGCCCATCGGCGCCCAGCTCTTCAGCATCGCCTGGAGCGAGTCCGGGGTGATGCCCTCGTCGATGTTGCGCTTCATCTTGTCGAGATAGGCGGCGTGCAGCGGTTCGAGATCGGGTAGGCCCATGAAGGCGCGCGCTTCCTGCGGCGTGCAATCGACGTCGACTGTGATCTTCATGGGGTATCCCTCCGCTGTCACCGTCCGGCATCGCACCCCACGACCGCCCTGTCGAGGGATGGCCGGGTGCGGCATCGCACTGTAGATAGGCAGCCAGCAGTTATTGGAGAAGAGCATTGGGTAACCGCATCGAAATCGCCACGCTGGACGGCAACGACATGATGCCGGCGTATCGCGCGCAGCCGGCCGGCACGCCGAAGGGCGCGATCGTCGTGATCCAGGAGATTTTCGGGATCAATGCCGGGATCCGCGAGAAGGCGGATCGCTGGGCCTCGCTCGGCTACCTCGCGATCGCGCCGGACCTGTTCTGGCGGATGGAGCCGGGTGTCGAGCTGGACCCCGACGTGCCGGAGGAGATGGAACGCGCGTTCGGATTCTACAAGCAGTTCGATCTGGACGCGGCGATGCGCGACGTCGAGGCAACGATCAAGGCGGCGCGCGGCGACGCGGAAAAGGTCGGCGTGGTCGGATATTGCCTGGGCGGGCTGATCGCATATCTGGCCGCGACGCGGACCGATGCGGATGCGAGCGTCGGTTATTATGGCGGCGGCATCAACCAGAAGCTGGGCGAGGCGCATGCGATCGGCAAGCCACTGATGCTGCACTTCGCGGGCGACGACCACTTCATCGATGCGGCGGCGCGCGAGGCGATCGGTGAGGGGTTGCGGTCCAATTCCCACGTCACGATCCACGACTATGCGGGTGTGGATCACGGCTTTGCGGCGACGTCCGGGTCGCGGCGCGTGGATGATGCGGCGCGGTTGGCCGATGGGCGGACCGAGGCGTTTTTTGCCGAGCATATTGGGTAGTTGCTGAGCCCTCCCCCCACCGGGGGGAGGGTTGGGTGGGGGGCTTTTCTTGGTGAGGCGTCGCAGGTTTGCGGTGTCCGTTCGGACCCCCGTCAACCTTGCGTCCAGGTCGGCCCCCCCTCCCCAGCCCTCCCCCCGGTGGGGGGAGGGAGCTAAGGCAGCATCACCTTCAGCAGACGTAAAAAAGGGGGCGGTGTCTGGTGACACCGCCCCCTTTTTCGTTGGCTTAGCTGAAGAGCGTCAGGACGCCGACGCTCGGGTCGATAAGGCCGTCGTAGATCATCTTGCCGGCGACGTAGACGATGACCGCGAGGCCGATATAGGCGATCCAGCGGTAGCGTTCGATAACGCGGGCGAGGACGTTTGCGGCGACGCCCATCAGCGCGACGGACAGGATCAGGCCGAGCACCAGGATGCCCGGATGTTCGCGCGCGGCACCGGCGACGGCAAGCACGTTGTCGAGACTCATCGACACGTCGGCGAGCGCCACGGCCCAAGCGGCCTGCGCGAAGCTGCGCGGCTTCTTGAGCGTGGCTTCGTTGGTGTCGCCGTCCTCGGCCGAGGCGCCGGGCTGAAGCTCGCGGTACATCTTCCACGCGACCCAGAGGAGCAGAACACCGCCGGCGAAGACGAGGCCGACCAGAGCGAGCAGCTGCGTCACGAGCAGCGCGAAGATCACGCGCAGGACGAGTGCCGCCGCGATGCCGATCAGGATGACCTTGCGGCGCTGATCCGCAGGCAGCCCGGCGGCGAGCGCACCGACGACGATTGCGTTGTCGCCGGCCAGCATGATGTCGATCAGCAGAACCTGCCCGAACGCCGCCAGCTGCGACGGCTGGGTTATGTTCGAGAAGTCGCTGACGATATGACCCCAGAGTTCCATCATGGTGCTTGTCCCCTGCCCTGTCGCTTAGCTGTTCATCGAATCGAAGAAATCTTCGTTGGTCTTCGAATCCTTCATCTTGTCGAGCAGGAACTCGACCGCGTCGATCGTCCCCATCTGCATCAGGATCCGGCGCAGGACCCACATCTTGCTGAGCTTGGTCTTGTCGACCAGCAGCTCTTCCTTGCGGGTGCCGGACTTGCCGATGTCGATCGCCGGGAAGATGCGCTTGTCGGCGATCTTGCGATCGAGCACGATTTCCGAGTTACCGGTGCCCTTGAACTCCTCGAAGATGACCTCGTCCATCCGGCTGCCCGTGTCGATCAGCGCGGTGGCGATGATCGAGAGCGAGCCGCCCTCCTCGATATTACGCGCGGCACCGAAGAAACGTTTCGGACGCTGGAGCGCATTGGCGTCGACACCGCCGGTCAGGACCTTGCCCGACGACGGTACGACCGTGTTGTAGGCGCGGCCGAGACGCGTGATCGAATCGAGCAGGATGACGACATCCTTCTTGTGCTCGACCAGTCGCTTGGCCTTCTCGATCACCATTTCGGCGACCTGGACGTGGCGCTGCGCCGGTTCGTCGAAGGTGGAGGAGATGACCTCGCCCTTCACGCTGCGCTGCATGTCAGTGACTTCCTCCGGCCGCTCGTCGATGAGCAGGACGATCAGGAAGACCTCCGGATGATTGTCCGTGATGGCCTTCGCCATGTTCTGGAGCAGCACGGTCTTGCCGACCCGCGGCGGGGCGACGATCAACGCGCGCTGGCCCTTGCCTTGGGGGCTGACGATGTCGATTACGCGCGAGGACTTGTCCTTCACGGTCGGGTCGTGCGGATCGAGCGTGAGCTTCGATTCCGGATAGAGCGGCGTCAGATTGTCGAAATTGACGCGCGTGCGGACGACGTCGGGGTCGTCGAAATTGACCGACACGAGCCGGACGAGCGAGAAATAGCGTTCGCCGTCCTTGGGGGCGCGGATCTCGCCTTCGACAGTGTCGCCGGTGCGCAGGCCGAATTTGCGGACCTGGTTGGGCGAGATGTAGATATCGTCCGGGCCGGCGAGATAGCTCGCCTCCGGGCTGCGCAGGAAGCCGAAGCCGTCCTGGAGCACCTCGATCGTGCCGACGCCCATGATCTCCTCGCCGCGATCGGCGAGGACCTTGAGGATCGCGAACATGAGGTCCTGCTTGCGCAGCGTGGAGGCGCCCTCGACGCCGAGTTCGTCGCCCATCGCGACGAGGGCCGCGGGCGGGGTCTTCTTGAGATCTTTGAAATGCATGGAGCGTGTGGTCCTGATGCGGATTGGCCCACCGCGCGGCGATATGGCCTGCGTCGGAGTCCCGGAGAAGGAGCCTCGCACGGACGGGAGGCAGCGGTGTCGCGGGTAGGCGCGACGGAGGGTGGGTGTCAAGGTTTTGTGGGGTCTGAGCCCCTCTCCTTTAGGGGAGAGGGTTGGGGTGGGGCTGAGCGCATCAAAGCTACAACGTTGCAGGTGAGGTGCTGTTGCCCCCACTCCAACCCCTCCCCTGAAGGAGAGGGGCTCAGAAGAAGAACCTCAGAACGGCTTTACGATCACCAGGACCACGATGATCGCGGTGGCGATGCCGGGGACCTCGTTCATGAGGCGAAGCGCCTTGCCGGTGACGGGGCGTTCGCCGCGGGCGAGGCGCTTGCCGTAGGCGACCATGTAGCCGTGATAGCCGGTCAGGCCGATGACGAGCAGGAATTTGAGGTGGAACCAGCCCATCGTCCAGGCGCCGATCGTGTAGGCGAGGATGAGCCCGAACACCCAGACCGCGATCATCGCGGGGGTGAGGATGATCGAGCGGAGCTTGCGTTCGCGGTCGATCCAGCGGCGTTCCTCGTCCGAGCCGGGGGCCGATTCCTGGTGGTAGATATAGTAGCGCGGCAACATGAAAAGCCCCGCGATCCAGAAGATCACGAAGATCAGGTGGGCGGCCTTGATCCAGAGATAGGTCATCGCAAAGGCCGTCCCAAATGTCATCGGCGTCGCACCTGTTCCAGCAACCGTTCGACATGCGCGATCGGCGTGTCGGGGAGGATGCCGTGGCCAAGGTTGAAGATATGCGGCCGTTCCGGAAACGCAGATAGGATATGGTCCACGGCCTGCGCAAGCGGTTCGCCGCCCGCAATCAACGCCAACGGGTCGAGATTGCCCTGCACCGGTAGGCCGGCAGGCAGTTCACGGTCCGCCCAAAGCGGATCGACGGTCTCGTCCAGCCCGAGCGCATCGACCCGCGTTTCGCGGGCATAGGCGGGAAGTTTGCCCCCTGCCCCCTTCGGAAAGCCGATAATCGGCACGTCCGGCCGCGCGGCGCGGACCGCGTCGACGATCCGCACGGTGGGGGCGATAACCCAGCGTTCGAATTGCGCGGGTGAGAGACTCCCCGCCCAGCTGTCGAACAGCTGCACTGCGTGGACGCCCGCGTCGATCTGGCCGATCAGATAGTCGATCGTGGCGGTGACGATGGCGTCGACGATCGCGCCGAATGCCTGCGGGTCGCCGTAAGCCATGCGGCGGGCGGGTGCCTGGTCCTTCGACCCCTGCCCCGCCACCATGTAGGTCGCGACGGTCCAGGGACTGCCGGCAAAGCCCAGGAAGGTGGTCTGGGGCGGCAGTGCGGCCGCGACGAGGGCAACGGTGCGATAGACCGGGTCGAGCCGCTCCGGGACACGTGCCAGCGCCTCCAGCGCATGATCGACGAGCGGGGGCGAGAGTCGCGGGCCCTCGCCGACCTCGAACACCAGATCCTGGCCGAGTGCGTGCGGGATGACGAGGATGTCGGAAAACAGGATCGCGCCGTCGAATCCGAACCGCCGGATCGGTTGCAGCGTGACGTCGGCCGCCGCCGCGCTGTCGTGGACCAGTTCGAGGAATCCGCCGCGATCGGCCCGGAGCGCGCGATATTCGGGGAGGTAACGCCCGGCCTGACGCATCAGCCAGACGGGCGGCACGGCTTGGCGCTGCCCTTTCAACACCGCGTAGAGCGGCCGGTCGACGGTCGGAACGGCCACGAACGCGGAGTCCATCTAATATCCTTTAAGAGTCTTAAGAGAGTCTGGGTTGGTAGTAGGGGGCAGGCGAAGCGGGGTTTATTCGCCCCACCCCGAATTGCCAACAGTGGCCTCGGAAACCGACTCGCGAGTCGTCGGCGAGTCGTTTTTTCCACCCCCGTTATCCACAGGCAGAGTCGATCGGTGCGTCGCCTGTGGATAAGCGGGGAGAACAAGGCGGGCCAGCGGGGATGAACGCGCCGCTTGAAAGCATCCCCGCCCCTGGCCTACCGCAACCCCCACGGTTTTCCACAGGATCCCCCCCATCATGCGCTTGCACGTCCATCTGCTGTCGGATTCCACGGGCGAGACGCTGGAAAATGTCGTGAAGGCGGGCCTCGCGCAGTTCGACGGGGTGGAGGCGATCAAGCATTTCTGGCCGATGGTGCGGTCCGAAGGGCATCTCGACCGCGTGATGGTGGAGATCGGCAAGAACCCCGGGCTGATCGTGTTCACGCTCGCCAATTCGGATGTGCGGCGGAAGCTGGAGGCGCGGTGCCGGGCGGCGGGGATCCCGGCGGTGGCGGCGCTCGATCCGGTGACCGACGCGCTGTCGCGGCTGCTGGGGCAGATCGCGAGCGCGCGGCCGGGGCGGCAGCATAATCTGGACGCGGCCTATTTCGCGCGGGTCGATGCGATCCAGTGGACGATCGCGCATGACGACGGGATCGCGGCGGAGAATTGGGAGGAGGCCGACATCCTGCTGGCCGGCGTGTCGCGCACGTCGAAGACGCCGACGTCGATCTATCTCGCCAATCGCGGCTACAAGACGGCGAACATTCCGATCGTGCCGGTGTCGCCGCCGCCCGCGCACATCCACCGGTTGCAGCATCCGCTGGTCGTCGGGCTGACGACCAGTCCGGATCGGCTGATCGCGATCCGGCGCAACCGGCTGCTGTCGCTGAACCAGGCGCCGGAGACCGACTATGTCGATCAGGAAGCGGTGGCGGCCGAGCTGTCCTATGCGCGGCGGATGTTCGCGGACAATGGCTGGCCGGTGATCGACGTGACGCGCCGGTCGATCGAGGAGACCGCGGCGGCGATCATCAACCTGGTGAACGAACGGCGCGGCGAGACGAGCGTGCTGGCATGATCGTTCTCGCGTCGAAGTCGGCGGCGCGGCGCGCGATGCTGACCGCGGCGGGTGTCGCGCACGAAGCGGTCGCGGCCGGGATCGACGAGGAGGCGGCGAAGGCGGCGCTGGTGGCGGAGGGTGCGGACGCGCGCCGGCTGGCCGATGCGCTGGCTGAGTTGAAGGCGGTGAAGATTTCGCGGCGTTATCCGGATGCTTTGGTGCTTGGCTGCGACCAGACTTTGGCGCGCGATGATGGGCAGTTGTTCGATCAGCCGCGCGACCGGGCGGATGCGGCGGAGCAACTGCGGCGCTTACGCGGACGGCGGCATCGGCTGACCAGTGCGGCGGTGCTGGCGACGGGGGGTGTGCCGACGTGGCGTCATGTCGGGGTCGCGACGCTGACGATGCGCGATTTTTCGGATGCGTTTTTGGAAGACTATCTGGGTGTGGAGTGGCCGGCGGTTTCGGGGTGCGTCGGCTGCTATCGGCTGGAGGGCCCCGGGGTGCAGCTGTTTTCGCGGGTCGATGGCGATCATTTCACAGTGTTGGGGTTGCCGTTGCTGGCGCTGCTGGATCAGTTGCGGGTGCTGGGTTTGATCACAAAATGATAGCAGGATTTTTTCTAAGCCCCTCCCCTTCCGGGGAGGGGTTGGGGTGGGGCTGACGGTTTCAATATTGCAAGGTGGGGATCGAGGTGCTGTTGCCCCCACCCCAACCCCTCCCCTGAAGGAGAGGGGCTAGAAAGAGAGAAGATCATGCCCGGAATTCCCTATGCCGAAGTGATCGGCGATCCGATCGCGCACAGCAAATCGCCGATCATCCATCGGTTCTGGCTGGCGGCGCTGGGGATCGAGGGGGATTATCGCGCGACGCATGTCACCGCTGCGGGGCTGGCGGCGCATTTCCGGTTGCGGCGTGACGATCCCGACTGGATGGGCAGCAACGTGACGTTGCCGCACAAGCAGGCGCTGTTCGAGATCGTCAGCGACAAGGCGGGGCTGCAGAAGACGCTGGGGGCGCTGAACACCGTGTTCGGCGACGGCGACGGCGGGTTGGTCGGGACCAATACCGATGCGGGCGGGTTCCTGGAGCCGCTGGACGATGTGCCGCTGGAGGGTAAGGCGGTGGCGGTCGTGGGGGCCGGCGGCGCGGCGCGTGCGGTGCTGCTGGCGCTGGCGAGCCGTGATGTGGGGCGCGTGACGTTGCTCAACCGGACGCCGGACAAGGGGCGTGCGTTGCTCGACCAGTTCGGGTTGCAGGGCGACGTGGTGGGGCTCGACGCCGCGCTGCCGGCGGTGGACCTGCTGGTCAATGCCAGTTCGCTTGGGCTCGAGGGGCAACCGCCGCTGGTGCTGGACCTGAGCCCCCTGCCCTCCACTGCGATCGTGTACGACATCGTCTATGCACCGCTCGAAACCGCGCTGCTCGCCGCGGCGCGGGCGCGTGGGCTGGCGACGATCGACGGGCTGACGATGCTGATCGGCCAGGCGGCGCTGGCGTTCGAGATCTTTTTCGAGGCGCATGCCCCGCGCGAGCGTGACGCAGAACTGCGTGGGTTGCTGACCGCATGATCGTGCTCGGCCTCACCGGGTCGATCGGCATGGGCAAGTCCGCGGTGGCGGGCATGTTCGCGGACGCCGGCGTGCCGGTGTTCGATGCCGATGCGGAGGTCCACCGGTTGCAGGCCGCCGGCGGCGCGCTGGTCCCGGTGATCGAGGTCGCGTTTCCGGGCACGACCGGTGCGGGCGGCGTCGATCGGCAACGTCTGGGCCAGGCGGTGCTGGGGCAACCGGCGGCGCTGGCGCGGCTGGAGGGAATCGTCCATCCGGCGGTGGCGGCGGCGCGGCGCGCGTTTCTGGCGAGGCACATGCGGGCGGACATCGTGCTGCTCGATATTCCGCTGCTGTTCGAGAAGGGTGGCGCGGACGCGGTCGATGCGGTGGTGGTGGTGTCGGCCCCTGCCCCAGTGCAGCGCGTGCGCGTCCTGGCGCGGCCCGGCATGACCGCCGAACGGTTCGACCGGATTCTGGCGTTGCAGCTGCCCGATGCGGAGAAGCGCGCGCGTGCCGATTTCCTGATCGATACCGGAGTCGCGCTGGACGAGACGCGCGCGGCGGTCGTCGCGCTGGTCGCTTGCCTCCGCGACCATGGAGTCCGATACTGCCGGACATGCGCGAAATCGTCTTCGATACCGAAACCACAGGACTGAACCCACGGGGTGGCGACCGGCTGGTCGAGATCGGCTGCGTCGAACTGCTCAACCGGTGCGAGACGGGGCGGACGTTCCACGCCTGGTTCAACCCGGACCGCGACATGCCGGCCGAAGCGGAGGCGATCCACGGCCTGTCCGCACGGTTCCTGGCAGACAAGCCGCGATTCCACGAGGCGGTGCCGGACCTGCTGGAGTTCATCGGCGACGCGCCGCTGATCGCGCACAATGCGACGTTCGACTTCGGGTTCCTGAACGCGGAGCTGGACCAGTGCGGGCAGCCGGTGGTGTGCATGACGCGAATGGTCGACACGCTGACGATCGCCAAGACGCGGCATCCGGGCGCGAAGCTGAGCCTGGACGCGCTGTGTTCGCGCTACGGCATCGACCGCAGCCACCGCGTGAAGCACGGCGCGTTGCTCGATGCGCAGCTGCTGGCGCAGCTGTATGTCGAGTTGATGGGCGGTCGGCAGATCGGGTTGATGCTACCGCCCGAAGAGTCCGGCAACGCTACGGCACCGGTTGGGATGACCGACGTTATACCTTTGACGGTACGTCCTATGCGGCTGTTTTCGGCAAGTCCGGAAGAGTTGGCACGGCATGCCGCGTTCGTTGCGAAACTGGTCGATCCGTTGTGGAGCACGGTCGACGCGCAGGGGTGACATCACGGGTCCGGCCAGTCCGGTTGACCCCGGAACGCCCCGGTTCTAAGGCCGCGGCGCCCGATCCTCGGGTGACCGGCCGCAAATTGCTCTTTTGAGGAGGTCATTACGATGGAAATCCGAGTCTCAGGTCATCAGGTCGACACCGGCGACGCATTGCGGACGCATGTGAACGAGCGGATGCAGGCCATCGCGGACAAATATTTCTCGCGATCGATTTCCGCGCATGCGACCTTCGGCAACGGACCGCATGGTTCGTTCACCTGCGACATCGTGGCGCATGTGATGCAGGGCGTGATCCTGAAGGGGCACGGCCAGGGTAACGAAGCGCACCCCGCCTTCGACCAGGCTGCGGCGCGTGTCGAGACGCAGCTGCGCCGCTATATGCGCCGGCTGAAGGACAAGCAGGCCACCACCAGCATGGGCGGTGCCGCCGAGTACGACACGGTGAGCTATGACGAGAATGCGGGCTACACCGTGTTCCAGACCGCGCCGGAAGAGGAAGAGGTCAACGACAACCCGCTGATCATCGCCGAGACGCGCGTCGACGTGCCCGACGCGACGGTGTCGGACGCGGTGATGATGCTCGACCTGCGCAACACGGGGGCGCTGCTGTTCAAGAACCTCGGCACCGGCACGTTCAACATGGTCTATCGCCGCCCCGACGGGACGATCGGCTGGGTGGAGCCGCAGCGTACGGCCTGACCGGCCGTTCGTTTTTCCTTGATGGACTCGCTTGTCGATATCCTGGCACCCGATGCCGTTGCGGCCGCCATGGCCGTGCCGAACAAGAAGGTGCTGTTCCAGCAACTGGCGGCGACCGCCGCGCGGTTGCTGGATGTCGATGCGCGGCTGGTTGCGGACCGGTTGTCCGACCGCGAGCGGCTGGGATCGACCGGGTTCGGCGGCGGCGTGGCGATCCCGCATGCCAAGATCGACGGCCTGCCCAAGGTCGTCGGGCTGTTCGCGCGGCTGACGACGCCGATCGACTTCATGGCGGTGGACGACATGCCGGTCGACATCGTGTTCATGCTGCTGTCGCCCACCGATGCGGGCGTCGAGCATCTGAAGGCGCTGGCGCGGGTCAGCCGGCGGTTGCGCGACCGGACGTTCGTGGCGAAGCTGCGCGGGGCGGCGTCGGAGGATGCGTTGTACGCGCTGTTCACCAACGGCAACGGCCGTGACCCCGCCGGCTGACCCGGCCGCGCCGTCGAGCGGGGCGGCGGCGCATTTCAGGGCCCTGCAAGCCCTCTATGCCGCCGCGCCGATCAACGGCATGTTCGCGTCACGGCTGGAGATCGTTGAGGCCGGGATGGCGCGGATCCGGTTCCTGGTGGAGCCCGCGGTGCACCATGCGGCCGGCGCGGCGCACGGCACGGTGTATTTCAAGATGCTCGACGATGCGGCCTTTTACGCGGCCAATTCGCTGGTCAGCGACCGGTTCCTGCTGACGACGCAGTTCAACCTGCTGCTGACGCGGCCGGTGAAGGCGGGCGAGGTGATCGCCGAGGGGCGCTGGATCAGCGGGAAGCGGCGCGTGTTCGTGGCTGATGCACGATTGATCGATGCCGATGGCGAGGAGATTGCGCGCGGCACGGGTACGTTCATGAAATCGCGCATCCCGTTGGCGACCTTGCCGGGTTATGCGGCGGCGGCTGGCGCATGACGGCGCGGCTGACCGCGACGATGCTGGTGTCCGCGATGGTGCGGCGGATGCAGGCCGAGGGCGGTAACGCGATGGTCGTGGCGAAAGGTGACGCGACCGCTGGGGCGATTTTGATCATCCTGGCGGAGCGCGGGCAGCCCAGCGGGTTGGTCGAGCGGGTGTTGGGCGCGACGGGTTATGGGCTGGGCGCGACCGGGCCGGACGATCTGGCGGCGCCGGGGGTGTTGTCGGAGTATGTGGCACGGCGGCGCCAGCGGGATCCGGATCTGTGGGTGGTGGAGCTGGACGGGCCGGGTGCCGCGGCAGTTGCGGCGGAGACGATGGGGTAGGGGGTTTGTGACTTTCTCCCCAACCGTTTGTCCCGAGTAGGGGCTGAGCGCAGTCGAAGACCCGTATCGAAAGATGGGTCCCACATGCGAATACCGTGCTTCGATACGCGCCCTCGATACGCGCCGAGGGGCGCTACTCGGTCTCTACTCAGCACGAACGGACGTGGTGTTGGGTGTCACCCCGACGGCGCACACGCCAGCGTTGCGGCGTCGATCGCGGTGGCGGCACCGCGCAGGCGGTAGGTGTCGACCAAGCGACTGCCGTCGCGGGCGCGGGTTTCGATGCGCATGCTGTCGGATTGGCGCATCGCGGCCACGATCCGCGCGTCGATCGCCGCGTTTGGGGCCCAGGCGTCCGCGCCGCCGGCAACCAACGCGAACCGCATATTCCCGACCATCAGCAGGACCGGTGCGCCGCGGCGCTTCGCCTTGCGCAGGCGGATATTGAGCTGCGCACGGACTCCGCGGGCCGGCCAGGCGGAGATGGCGGCAAACGGGCGCCAGGCGGCGCTGCGACGGCGGGCGTCTGGTTCCGCAATCGCGTAGCAGCGCCGAGGGCGGGGATCGGCGAACGCGCCCCAGCCGTCGAACACACCCAGCGTGTCGCGCGCCGATGCAGGGGCGGGGATGGCAAAAGCGGTGAGAAGGACCAACATCGCAACAACGCCGACAACTCGTCCGACACTGGATCGTCGGGCTTCCCCGCAAGCCCCTGTAGCAAAAATGCCACAAAAAACGCTGTTTAGATGAGGTTCATGCAACGCCACGCGGTTTCATGCACTGAGCCCCCACGCCCGACAAGGGCATGTGTCACATGGAGTATATGACATGCGTAGCGTAGCTTTTGCCGCCATCCTCGGTTCCACCATGCTGGTCGCCGCCCCCGCCATGGCACAGACCGCCGCACCGTTCACCGGCGCGCGCGTCGAGGGCATCGTCGGGTACGACAACGTCAAGAACGGCGATAACGACGACGCGGTGATGTACGGCGTCGCCGCCGGTTACGACATGCAGATGAACGGTCTGGTCGTGGGCATTGAGGGTGAGGCCGCGGACAGCGACGTGCGCCAGTGCGATGGCCTGCAGTCCGCCGTTTCGCCGCGTTTCTGCGCGAAGGCCGGGCGTGACCTGTATGCCGGTGCCCGCGTCGGCACCGTCGTCGGTGGCCGCACGCTGCTGTACGCAAAGGCGGGCTACACCAACGCGCAGTTCAAGCTGACCAGCGACAACGGCACGAGCGAGACGACGCTGGGCAAGACCAACCTGGACGGTATCCGGGCGGGCGTCGGCGCGGAATATGCGGTCGGCCCGAACAGCTATGTGAAGGCGGAATATCGTTATTCCAATCATGAGGACGGCTTCAGCCGCAACCAGGCAGTCGCCGGTTTCGGTTTCCGTTTCTGATCGCGGACCGATCCTGACGATATGAACGAGGGCGGGGGGAAACCTCCGCCCTTTTTCCTTCCCCGGACGTCCCGCCGCGCTATAACGCGGGTCCGGTTGGCTGGTAGAGATTTGGGGCGGACATGAAGGCGACGATCGAGCGGACCATCCTGCTGAAAAGCCTCAGTCACGTGCAAAGCGTGGTGGAGCGTCGCAACACCATCCCGATCCTGTCCAACGTGCTGATCGAAGCGGCGGCGGACGGTACGCTGAAGCTGATGGCGACCGACCTGGACCTGCAGGTCGTCGAGACCGTGGCGGCTGCGGTGGACCAGCCGGGCGCCACCACCGTGTCGGCGCACACGCTGTTCGATATCGCGCGGAAGCTGCCCGAGGGCAGCCAGGTGCAACTGACCGCGGCGGACGGCAAGATGCTGATCGTGGCCGGGCGCGCGCGGTTCAACCTGTCGACCCTGCCGCGCGACGATTTCCCGATGATCGCGGAAGGCGACCTGCCGACGAAGTTCGCGCTGCCGGCCGATACACTGAAGCAGATCATCGACAAGACGCGCTTTGCGATCTCGACCGAAGAGACGCGCTATTATCTCAACGGCATCTTCCTGCACGTGACGGACGGCGACAGCACGACCGGCCCGGTGCTGAAGGCTGCGGCGACCGACGGCCACCGGCTGGCGCGCGTGACCGTGCCGCGCCCGGCCGGGGCGGAGGCGATGCCCGACGTGATCGTACCGCGGAAGTGCATCGCGGAACTGCGCAAGCTGCTCGACGAGGTGGACGGCGATGTGGAGATCACGCTGTCGCCGACCAAGATCCGGTTCGGGCTGAACCATGCGATCCTGACGTCGAAGCTGATCGACGGGACCTTCCCGGACTATTCGCGTGTCATCCCGACCGCGAACGACAAGTTGCTCAAGATCGATCCGAAGAGCTTCATGCAGGGCGTCGACCGCGTCGCCACGATCGCCAGCGAGAAGACCCGCGCGGTCAAGATGGCGCTCGATCGCGACAAGATCACGCTGTCGGTGACGAGCCCGGAGAATGGGACCGCGGCCGAGGAAGTGCCGGGCGAATATACCGCGTCGGGCTTCGAGATCGGCTTCAACGCGCGCTACCTGCTCGACATCCTGGGTCAGGTGGACGGCGACATGATCGAGGTCCACCTAGCCGACGCTGCGGCGCCGACGCTGATCCGCGAGAATGATACGTCGTCGGCGCTGTATGTGCTGATGCCGATGCGGGTTTGATGCCCGGCGACATTCCCGATTTCAGACGTTGATGCTCCCTGTCCTGCGCGACGCGCGGGATGGGGACGTTCGGATCGGCGAGACCGTCGCGCGGCTGCCGGATCAGTTCGGACTGTCTCAGGACCAACTGGCCCAGCGGGTGCCATCCGGGCAGCAGACCGTGTTTGGCAACCGCGTGTCGTGGGCGAAGAGTCATCTGGCCAAGGCCGGTTTGATCGACATGACGCGGCGGGCTTGTTTTTGCATCAACGACCGAGGTCGGTAGGTGCTGGCGAGTGAGCCATCGCGAATCGACCTCGTGTATTTGAGGCAGTTTCCGGAGTTCTTGGTAGGTCCTGAACGAAGCAGTTCCGTTGCGGCGGTGGAACCGGAAGTTGTCAGTAATCTGATACCGGACGAGATGATTCGTCAGGCGCGCGATCAGATCGAGGCGGATCTGTCGGCAGTTTTGCTGGCACGGGTTCAATCTGCCTCACCGGCATTCTTCGAGGGCCTTGTGGTGAAGCTGCTGACGGCCATGGGCTATGGCGGCTCCGTGACCGATGCCGGGCGTGCGCTGGGGCGTAGTGGCGACGAGGGCGTCGATGGCGTTATCGATCAGGACGCGCTCGGGCTGGAGCGTATTTATGTTCAGGCCAAGCGCTACGGCGATGGCAATGCCGTTGGGGCGGGGGCGATCCGCGATTTCTTCGGGGCGCTCGATCAGGTGAAGGCCGGCAAGGGTCTGTTCGTCACGACGTCCTACTACACGACGGCGGCGCGCCAGACGGCGGACGGGTTGAGCAAGCGGATCGTGTTGATCGACGGTTTGCAACTGGCGGCGTTGCTGATCCGCTACGACGTCGGGTGTCGAATTGAGGAAACGGTGTCGATCAAACGGCTGGACGAAGACTTCTTCGAGGCCTGATCCGCGGCCTTCAGGGTTGAAGCCTTCGGTGTGTAGCGGCCGAAGCAGTCGTCGAGGGTCCAGCCTTGTTCTTCGAGGGCGCGGAGGGTGAGGGTGCCGGCGGCGCGGGCGTCTTCCAGGGCGTCATGGTGGCGGAAGGTCAGGTTGAAGACCTTGGCCAGGTTGGCGAGGCCGTGGCCGCCGCCTTCGCCCTTCAGGTGGGGCCAGGCGCGGCGGGCGATGGTGACGCTGTCGAGCCAGCGGCAGGCGAAGGCGGGGAGGATGTGGTGTTCGCAGGCGTTGCGGAGCGCGCCGCGGTCGAAATTGCCGTGTGCCAGGACGATGCGGTCGTGGAGATGCGCATGGAGCCAGTCGTGCAGGTCGGGAAAGCAGGCGGCGTCGGTGACGTGCGTGTCGCGGATACCGTGGACGCGGATGTTCATCGGTTCGAACGGTTCGCGCGGGTTGACCAGCACGACCTCCGACGCGACTTCGCGCCCGTCCTCGTACACGACGATGCCGATCTGGCAGATGCTGCGCGTGTTGCGGTTCGCGGTCTCGAGGTCGATCGCGACGAAACTGTGGCTCATGCTTGCCCGCGTAGCACCGCGAACACCGGTTCGGCCAGATCGGCGCGACAGATGAGCAGGTCGGGGAGCCACGGGTCGGCGGTGTTGTAGACCAGCGGGCTGCCGTCGATCCGGCTGACGTGGAGGCCGGCGGCCTGGGCCACGGCGACGGGCGCGCAGCTGTCCCATTCATACTGGCCTCCGCTGTGGAGGTAGATGTCGGCCTCGCCGCGGACGACGGCCATCGCCTTTGCGCCGGCCGAGCCCATCGGGATCAGTTCGGCGTCAAGCGCGTCGGCGACCTTGAGTGCTTCCGCGGCAGGGCGGGAGCGGCTGACGACCATGCGGATGCGGCCTTCGGTCTGGCCCGGCGCGACGCAGCCGGCGGTGCAGATGGTGTGCGCCTGCGCGGGGAGGGCGACCGCGCCGGCGGTGGCGTGGCCGTCGACCGCGAGCGCGATGTGGACCGCCCAATCGGCGCGGCCGTCGCCATATTCGCGCGTGCCGTCGAGCGGATCGACGATCCAGGCGCGGGTGTTGGCGAGGCGGGCGGGGTCGGCAGCTTCCTCCTCCGACAGGATCGCGTCGTCGGGGCGGGCCTCGCGCAATGCAGCCATGATGAAGGCGTTGGCGACCGCATCGCCGGCGGCACCGAGCGCCTTGCCACGGAACAGGTCCGACCCGCGAAGCGTCATGAGGATCTCGCCGGCGGTTTCGGCCACGCGTCGCGCGAGGGCGGCGTCGTCGAGTTGTTCGGCGGTCGTGCCGGGGGTGGTGGCGTCGGTCATGCGGGCATGCTCAGGAGATGGTCGACGATCGCCTCGGCGGCCTGTTCGGGGGTCATGTCGATCGTGTTGACGCGGATTTCGGGGTTCAGCGGCGCCTCATACGGGCTGTCGATGCCGGTGAAGTTGGCGAGCTGTCCGGCGCGGGCTTTGGCATAGAGGCCCTTCACGTCGCGGCTTTCGGCGACGTCGAGCGGGGTGTCGATATGGACCTCCATGAATTCGCCGGGCGGGAGCATGGCACGGACCATGTCACGTTCCGCGCGGAACGGCGAGATGAAGGCGGTCAGCACGATCAGGCCGGCGTCGGTCATCAGCCGCGCGACTTCGCCCACGCGGCGGATATTCTCGACCCGGTCGGCATCGGTGAAGCCGAGATCGCGGTTGAGGCCGTGGCGGACATTGTCGCCGTCGAGCAGGAAGCTGTGATGGCCGAGTGCCAGCAGGCGCTTCTCCACAAGGTTGGCGATGGTGGACTTGCCGGCGCCGGACAGCCCGGTGAACCAGAGCAGGCGGGCGCGCTGGTTCTTCTGCGCCGCGTGCGCCTCGCGCGTCACGTCGATCGCCTGCCAATGGACGTTGGCGGCGCGGCGCAGTGCGAAGTGGATGAGGCCGGCGGCGACTGTGGCGTTGGTGATCTTGTCGACCAGGATGAAGCCGCCCAGGTCGCGGCTGATCGCGCCGTCGGGCGCGGCATAGGGTTCGAACACGACCGGGCGATCGGTCGACAGGTTGGCGACGCCGATCGCGTTCAGGCCGAGCGTGCGCGCGGGCAGATGCGCCATCGTGTTGACGTTGACCTGGTATTTCGGGGCTTGGAGCTGCGCCGAGACGGTTTGCGTCGCCAGTTTGAGCCAGTAGCTGCGGCCGGGGAGCATCTCCTCGTCCGCCATCCATAGGATCGTGGCCTCGAACTGGTCGGCGACCTCCGCCGGCGCATCGGCGCGGACGATGACGTCGCCGCGGCTGCAATCGACCTCGTCCGCGAGCGTCAGCATCGCGGACTGGCCAGCGACCGCGTGCGGCAGGTCGCCGCCGTGCGTCACGATCCGCGCAACCGTCGTGGTGCGGCCGGAGGGGAGGATGCGGACGGGGTCGCCGGGCGCGATGCGGCCGGCGGCGATCATGCCGGAGAAGCCGCGGAAGTCGAGATCGGGGCGCGCGACCCACTGGACCGGCATGCGGAACGGGCGCGCCTGATCGGCCGTCACGTCGAGCGGGACGGTTTCGAGATGCTCCATCAGCGTGGGGCCGGTGAACCACGGGGTGTGGTCGGACCGGCTGGCGATGTTGTCGCCCTTGAACCCGGAGATCGGGATGGGGACGAAATCGTCGATGCCGATCGTGCTGGCGAATTCGCGATATTCGCCGACGATGTCCTCATATTTGACGCGGTCGTAGCCGATCAGGTCCATCTTGTTCACCGCCAGCACCAGTTTGCGGATGCCGATGAGGTGGGCGAGGTAGCTGTGCCGGCGCGTCTGGGTCAGGATGCCCTTCCGCGCATCGACCAGGATGACGGCGAGGTCGGCGGTGGACGCGCCGGTGACCATGTTGCGGGTATATTGTTCGTGGCCGGGCGTGTCGGCGACGATGAACTTGCGCCGGTCGGTCGAGAAGAAGCGGTAGGCGACGTCGATCGTGATGCCCTGTTCGCGTTCCGCGGCAAGGCCGTCGACGAGCAGTGCGAAATCGATGTCCTGGCCCTGGGTTCCGACGCGCTTGGAGTCGGCTTCGAGCGCGGCAAGCTGGTCCTCGAAGATCATTTTCGAATCGTAGAGCAGGCGGCCGATGAGGGTCGATTTGCCATCGTCGACCGAGCCGCAGGTGATGAAGCGGAGCAGCGACTTGTGCGCGTGCTGGTCTAGGTAGCTGTCGATGTCCGACGCGACGAGATCGGGGGCGCGGTAGGCTGTGTCGGTCATGCTGCGGCCTTATGGGCGGTGTTCTTTAGCCCTCTCCCCTTTGGGGAGAGGGTTGGGAGAGGCCGCGACGTTTGGGCAAGCGGGGCGGTTGCGGCTTGTTGCGGCGTTGCTCCCCTCTCCCCGGCCCTCTCCCCGGGGGGGAGAGGGGGAAGAAGACGATTTCCCATCAGAAATAGCCCTCCTGCTTCTTCTTCTCCATGCTGCCGGACTGGTCGTGGTCGATGGCGCGGCCCTGGCGTTCGGAGGTGGTCGTCAGGAGCATTTCCTGGATGACCTGGGGGAGGGTCGTCGCCTCGCTTTCGACCGCGCCGGTCAGCGGGTAGCAGCCGAGCGTGCGGAAGCGGATCGAGCGGTCGACCGGGACTTCGCCGGGCCGCAAGCGGAAGCGGTCGTCGTCGACCATCAGGAGCATGCCGTCGCGTTCGACCGTGGGGCGGGGGGCGGCGAAGTAGAGCGGGACGATCGGGATCGCCTCGGCCTGGATGTACTGCCAGATGTCGAGTTCGGTCCAGTTGCTGATCGGGAAGACGCGCATGCTTTCGCCCTTCGCCTTGCGGGCGTTGTAGAGCCGCCAGAGTTCGGGGCGCTGTGTCTTGGGATCCCAGCGGTGGGTGGCGGTGCGGAACGAGAACACCCGTTCCTTGGCGCGGCTCTTCTCCTCGTCGCGCCGGGCGCCGCCGAAGGCCGCGTCGAAACCATATTTGTCGAGCGCCTGGCGCAGGCCTTCGGTCTTCCACATGTCGGTGTGGAGGCCACCATGGTCGAACGGGTTGATGCCGCGCGCCTCCGCATCCGGGTTGCGGTGGACGAGCAGTTCCATGCCGCTTTCCGCCGCCATGCGATCCCGCAGTGCGTACATGTCCCGGAATTTCCAGGTGGTGTCGACGTGGAGCAGCGGGAAGGGCGGCGGGGCCGGGTAGAACGCCTTGCGCGCGAGATGCAGCATGACGGCCGAGTCCTTGCCCACCGAATAGAGCATCACGGGGCGTTCGGCCTCGGCCACGACCTCGCGCAGGATATGGATGCTTTCGGCTTCGAGCCGTTGGAGGTGGGTCAGGGTCTGCGGTGCGGTGGCCATGCCCGGATATTTAGGGCGGGGGCAGGGGCGGGGAAGCGGGTTTTGCTTTCACGCGGGATAGTTGGGGGTGGCGCTACCCCCTGGTGCCGTCATCCCGGCGGAGGCCGGGATTTCTCTTGGGCTACGGGTGAGAGCTTTACCGGAGGGAGATCCCGGCTTTCGCCGGGATGACGTGATTAAAGCGAGCGTACCGGGCAACCCTCAGTCGCGGAGCAGATCGTTGATGCCGGTCTTGGCGCGGGTCTGCGCGTCGACGCGCTTGACGATGACGGCGCAGTAGAGCGACGGGCCGCCGGCGAGACCGGGGAGCGTGCCGGGGACGACGACGGCGTAGGGCGGGACCTCGCCGAGGAAGACTTCGCCGGTCGCGCGGTCGACGATCTTGGTCGACGCGCCGAGATAGACGCCCATCGACAGGACGGCGCCCTCGCGGACGATGACGCCCTCGGCGACTTCGGAACGCGCGCCGATGAAGCAGCCGTCCTCGATCACGACCGGGTTCGCCTGAAGCGGTTCGAGCACGCCACCGATGCCGGCACCGCCGGACAGGTGGACGTTGCGGCCGATCTGCGCACAGGAGCCGACCGTGGCCCAGGCGTCGACCATCGACCCCTCGCCGACATAAGCGCCGATGTTGACGAAGCTGGGCATCAGCACCGCGCCCTTGGCGACATAAGCACCGCGCCGGACGATCGCGCCGGGGACCGCGCGGAAACCGGCGGTGCGGAAGGCGGCGTCGTCCCAGCCGGCGAATTTCGACGGGACCTTGTCGAACCCGGGCGACCCGGCCGAGCCGCCGTCGATCAGCGCGTTGTCGTTCAGCCGGAACGAGAGCAGCACGGCTTTCTTCAGCCACTGGTTGACGATCCAGCCGCCGTCCGAAGGTTCGGCGACGCGCGCGCGGCCGGTGTCGAGCATGTCGAGCGCGGTGGTGACGGCGTCGCGGACGGCACCCTGCGTGGTGAGGCCGATGTTAGCGCGGTCGTCCCAGGCGGCGTCGATGGTGGCGGCGAGATCGGTCATGCGTCGGGTTCCTGGATAGCGTGAAGCCATGCACCGACATCGTCGATGACATGGTCGATGGTGGCGGGATCGGCGCCGTGGCCGGCGGATTCGGAGCCGTTGTCGACCCACACCGTCGTCATGCCGAGCGCCTTTGCGGGGACGAGGTTGCGGGCCATGTCCTCCACGAACAGCGCGGTGGTGGGGTCGATGTCGAACGCGGAGATCAGCGCGGCGTAACCCTGCGGATCGGGTTTCGCCTGATAGGCGCAGGCGTGGATGTCGTGGATCGCCTCGAACGCGTCGGTCAGGCCGATGCGGGCGAGGACGCGCGCGGCATAGGTGGCGTCGCCGTTGGTGAAGATGAGCTTGCGGCCGGGGAGGCGGGCCATCGCCTCGACCAGCCGGCGGTCCTCGGCGATGCGGTCCATTTCGATGTCGTGGACGTAATCCAGGAATTCGCGCGGGTCGATCGCGTGACTGCGCATGAGGCCCGACAGCGTGGTGCCATGTTCGAGGAAATGCGCCTTCTGGACGCGGCGTGCCTCGGCCGCATCAACGCCGAGCAGGCGCTGGACATATTCGCCCATCCGGACGTCGATCAGCGCGAACAAGTCCGTCGACGCCGGGTAGAGCGTGTTGTCCAGATCGAAGATCCAGGTCCGGACATGGGCGAAGTCGGGATGCATGGGTGCGCCGTAGCGGGCGGGGCGGCGCTCGACAACCGGGTGGAGGCTGTTCCACGTGGAACAGGGCGTCCCGCGCGATGCCTGGGCGTGTAGTGCCGGTGCCGGATGATTCGCCGAATGTCCGACGGATCGGCGCGATGCCGCAGTGATTCGGTGAGTCGATTTAAAACTCTGGCGCTGTACTGTCGCGGTGACTGGGCGGGCGGGGATGCGACGATGAAGCTGACAGCATCCGGGCGACGTGGGGCGATCCTGTTGCTGCTCGCAACGACCGCGTGCGGTGGCGGGTCGGGCGGGGGGGTGAGCAGTACGCCGACGCCGCCCGCGACACCGACGCCTACTCCGACACCCACGCCGACCCCGACCCCGCCGCCGGTGACGCAGCCCGATCCGATCGCGCCGACGCCGACTCCGCCGGCCAGCGGGAGCGGCGAGTACCAGCGGTCGGCCGGCGCGGTGCAGGCGAGTGCCGCGACCGCCTATGATCGCGGCGTGACGGGGAGCGGGGTGATCGCCGGGATCATCGACAGCGGCATCAATACGACCGGCAGTGAGTTTGCCGGGCGGATCAGCGCGGCGTCGGCGGACCTGGTGGGCGCGCGTGGGATCCAGGATGAGAACGGCCACGGGACCGCGGTGGCGGGCGTGCTGGGGGCGGCGCGCAACGATGTGGGCGGGCTGGGCATGGCTTATGGCGCGACGTTGCTCGTGCTGCGGACCGACACCGCGGGCAGTTGCACGACCGAGGATGGCTGTACGCACAGTGACGTGGCGATCGCACGTGGGATCGACACGGCGGTGCAGAACCGTGCGCGGGTGATCAATATCTCGTTGGGCGGGGACGAGGCGGGGAGTTCCACGTTCCGGGCCGCGGTGGGCCGTGCGACGGCGGCAGGGGTGGTGATCGTGCTGTCCGCCGGCAACGACCCGACCGCCGATCCGGAGGCGTTCGCGCTGGTCGCCAATACCGCGGAAGCGCGCGGACTGGTGGTAATCGCGGGGGCGAGTGGCGCGGACGGGGAGATCGCCTCGTTCAGCGCGCGAGCTGGCACCGGGAGTGCGCATTACCTGCTCGCGCTCGGTGAGCGAGTGCGGAGCGTCGATCAGACGGGGGAGGCGTTCCTGTATTCCGGCACGTCGTTTTCCGCGCCGTTGATCTCCGGCGCGGTGGCGTTGCTGGCGCAGGCGTTCCCGAATTTGAGCGGACAGCAGATCGTCGACATCCTTTATGCCAGCGCGACGGACCTGGGTGTTGGTGGCGTCGATGCGGTGAACGGGCGCGGCCGGCTGAACCTGACGTCTGCGTTCCAGCCGATCGGCGCGACCGCGCTGGCCGGCACCGGGATGGCGGTGGCGCAGGCGGGCAACGGGCTGTTGTCGCCGGCGATGGGCGACGCGGGGCTGCGGGGTTCGTCGTCGACGGGGGCGGTGATGCTGGATGGCTATCAGCGGGCGTTCACGATTGACCTGGCGCGGACGTTGACGCGGGCGGTACCGGAGGACCGGTTGTACCCGGCGCTGGCCGGCGGCGTGCGGCAGGTGAACGGCGGGGTGCCCGGCGCGATGTTCGCGGTGACGATCGCATCGCGTGGCGGCGACGTGGCGGTGGAACGGCTGACGCTGGGGCGCGCCGATGCCGCGACGGCGCGGGCGACCGCGGGGATGATGGCGACGCGGGTCGGCGCGGGGCTGACCGTCGGGCTGGGCTTTGCGCAGGGCGCGCAGTCGGTGGCGCGGATGATGGGCGGGCAGGAGGGCACGCCGTTCCTGGTGGCGAGCGATCCGCGCGAGGTGGCCGGGTTCCGCCAGCGCACCGGATCGAGCCTGGCGGTGCGGCAGGAGCGCGGCGCGTTCGGGGTGACGGTGACCGCGGAGAGCGGCGATGCGCTGGTGGCCGGGACGTTGCCTGGTTCAGGCGATACGAGGCGGCAGGGTGGGTATGACCGTTCTGGCTATGCGACCGTGGGCGTGGCGCTCGATCGGCAGGTTGGGCCGGTGCGGATCGGGGCGGGGCTGTCGCGGTTGACCGAGCGTGGGACGGTGCTGGGCGGGCGGTTCGCGGCGGCGTTGGGTGCGGGTGGCGCGGTGAGCAACTTTGTCGATGTGTCGGCGCGGGCGGATCTGGGGGGCGGCTGGTTGCTGGCGGGGTTGTGGCGCGAGGGGCGGACGCGCGGGCAGGCGGGGACCGTGGCGCTGGATGGGGCGCGGTTGCGGACGCGGGCCTGGAGCTTCGAGGTCGCGACGGTGTCGTTGTTCGGCGGGCCGGATCGGGCGGCGGTACGCGTGGCACAGCCGTTGCGCGTGGCGCGGGGCGGTGTCGATCTGACTTTGCCGGTGGGGTATGATTATACCAGCGGTGCGGCCGAAATGGGTGTGCGTCGTCTGGACCTGGCGCCGGACGGGCGGGAGTTGGATGTCGAGGGTTCGCTCGGGCGCGCGGCATTGGGGGGGTGGGTTTCGACCAACCTCTACTGGCGGCGCGATCCGGGAAATTTTGCGGATGTGCCGGCCGATGTCGGGGGCGCGTTGCGCTTCTCCATGGCGTTGTAAACGTTCCGGAAGAATGAGCGTGTCGGATGACTGGGTCGTCGTGAGCGGACGGTGACGGTCGGGCGCTCCGCCCTCTCGGCCCTCCGACGACGCAACCGATTTCTACAAGAAGGGTTGAAGCGAGCGGCCATGCCCTGATCCGCGGTTCTTTGGCGGGCGGACGCATGGCGATAGGAGACGATGATGCGGGTTTCGATGATTGCAGCGCTGGGCGCGGGTCTGCTGTTGGTGTCGGCTTGCGGCGGCAAGGGCGACGACAAGCTGGGCGACCAGGCGCACGACGCGCTCGAGAACAAGGCGGATGCCATGGACGCGGCCGCGGGTCAGATGGGCGGCACGGACAAGGCGTTGATGGAGGCGAAGGCCAAGACGACGCGTGCGGCGGCCGATGCCAAGGAAGAGGCGATCGACGACGCAGACGTGAACGCGGACGCGATGTCCGATGCGCAGAAGAACGCGGTGATCAACGGCAATTGATCGAAGGTGGGCGCCGCACGGATTCAGTCCCGACGCGGCGCCCGGTCAGACGGTGAAGCTCTCGCCGCAGCCGCAGGCGCCCTTGGCATTGGGGTTGGAGAAGACGAAGCCGGCGGTGAAGTCGTCCTCGACCCAGTCCATCGTCGATCCGATGAGATAGAGGATCGAGCCGCCATCGACGTACAGATCGCCACCGGGGGTGGTGATCTTCTCGTCGAACGCATCGGCGGACGAGATGTAGTCGACCGAATAGGCGAGGCCCGAACAGCCACGGCGCGGGGTCGAGAGCTTGACGCCGATGCTGCCGTCCGGGGCGCGCGCCATTAGGTCGGCGATGCGGGCGTGCGCGGTCGCGGTCAGGTTGAGCGCGGCGGGGCGGGCGCGGAGCGTGGTGGCCATTACAGCATCCCCAGTTCGAGTTTCGCTTCGTCCGACATCTTCTGCGGATCCCACGGCGGATCCCAGACGAGGTTGACCTCGGCCGAGCCGACGCCCGGGACCGCGCCGACGCGCATCTCGATCTCGCCCGGCATCGATTCGGCGACCGGACAGTTCGGTGTGGTGAGCGTCATCGACACGACGACATGGTCGCCGTCGACATCGACGCCGTAGATCAGCCCGAGATCGTAGACGTTCACCGGAATCTCGGGGTCGTAGATTTCCTTCAGCGCCTCGATCACCATCTCGTAGAGCTGACCGCCGGGTTCGCCGGGGCTGAGCTCCGTCGGCTGCTGGGCGAGGAAACCGTCGAGATAGTCGCGTGAGCGCGCAGGCGGGGTCTCGCTCACCGGCGGCTCGTCGATCGCATCCGACACGCGCGCGCGGGGCGGCGGGGGCGGGGTGTGATCCAGCTGTTCGGTCGTGAAATCGTTCATCCGAAAATCCTCGTCACCCTGTCAAGTGCGCGGGCGAGCGCGTCGACATCGGCCAGGCTGTTGTAGACGCCGAAGCTGGCGCGGGCGGTTGCCGATACGCCAAGATGCGCCATCAGCGGCTGGCAGCAGTGATGGCCGGCGCGGATCGCCACCCGCTCCTCGTCCAATATGGTGCCGACGTCGTGCGGATGCACCCCGGCAACCTCGAAGCTCACGATTCCGGCGCTGTCGGCCGGGCCGAAGAGCGTGACGCTGTTGATGGCCGACAGCCGTTCGCGGGCGGCGTTGACCAGTGCGGTTTCATGGGCGTGGATCGCGGGGAGGCCGATGTCGGTCACATAATCGATCGCGGTGTGGAGGCCGAGCGCGCCGACGATGTGCGGGGTACCCGCCTCGAACCGGCCGGGGGCGGGGGCGTAGGTGGTGCCCGCGAACGAGACCTTGTCGATCATGGCACCGCCGCCCTGCCACGGGGGCATGGCGGACAGGATCTCGCCGCGCGCCCAGAGAACGCCGATGCCGGTCGGGCCGTAGAGCTTGTGACCGGAGAAGACGTAGAAGTCGCAATCGAGCGCCTGCACATCGACCGCGATGCGGGCGACGGACTGGCAGCCGTCGATCAGGATCTTCGCGCCGACCGCATGGGCGAGGTCGGCGGCACGGCGCGCGTCGAGGATCGAGCCGAGGACGTTGGAGACGTGCGAGAGGGCGACGAGCTTGTGCGCGGGGGTGAGGATCGTGGCGACCGCGTCGAGATCGATCCGGCCGTCTTCAGTCAGCGGCGCGACGTCGATGACCGCGCCGGTGCGGGCGGCGAGCAGCTGCCAAGGCACGATGTTGGCGTGATGTTCGAGCTGGCTGAGCAGGATGCGGTCGCCGGCCTTGAGCGACTGGCCCCAGCTTTGCGCGACGAGGTTGATCGCCTCGGTCGCGCCGCGGACGTAGACGATCTCGTCCTGGCTCTTCGCGTTGAGGAACGTCGCGATACGGGCGCGGGCGGCCTCGTACGCGACGGTCATGTCGGCGGAGCGCTGGTACACGCCGCGGTGGACGGTGGCATAGGTTTCGGCATAACCGCGGGTGATCGCGTCAATCACGATCTGCGGCTTCTGCGCGGTGGCGGCGGTGTCGAGATAGGCCCAGCCGGTCGGGATCGCCGGGAAGTCGGCGACGACGTCGAGCGGGGCGGTGTCGGCCTCGCGTTCTCTTAGCATCGTGCTCATGCTTCGGCTCCCAACCAGGCGTCCGCGGCGGCGCGGAACGCGTCGCGGACCGGTTCTTCCTCGATCCGGTCGAACGCGTCGCCGACGAAGGCGCGGGTGAGTAGCGCGCGGGCGGCCTGAGGCGGCACGCCGCGGCTGGCGAGGTACCAGAGCGCCTGTGCGTCGAGTTCGCCGACGGTGGCGCCGTGCGCGCACTTCACGTCGTCCGCGAAGATTTCGAGCTCGGGCTTCAGGTTGATCGTGGCGGTGCGGCGCAGCAGGAGGCCGCGGAGCGACTGTTCGCCGTCGGTCTTCTGCGCGCCGCGCGCGACCTCGACCCGTGCGGCGAGGCTGGCGGTGGCGCGGTCGTCGGCCACGGCGCGCCAGAGCTGGCGGCTGACGCCGTCGAGCGCCTCGTGGCGGACGGCGATCGCGGCGTCGTGACGCTGGCGGTCGCGCGACAGGAGCGCGCCGCCATATTCGGCGCGCGCGGCGTCGCCGTGGAGCGTGATGCCGGCGTCGATGCGCGTGCCCGCGTCGCCGATCGCCAGGACGGTAGCGGCGAGGTGGGCGTTTGCCGCGAGCGTGATGGTTTCGCGCGTGGAGGTGAAGCCGCTGGCCTGCATCAGCCGGACGTTGCGGGTGAGGTGCGCGTTCGCGCCGAGGCTGATGTCGGTCTGGCGGTTGGACCAGCCGTCGCCGGCGTGCGTCTCGACGATGCTGGCGCGGGCGCCGTCGGCAAGCGCGATGCGCGCGGGGACGTGGTTCGCGCCGCCGGTGGCGATGTGGACGATCTGGATCGTGTCCGCGTGCGTTTCGCCGGCGGGGACGGTGAGGGTCCAGCCATCATGGCCTGCGGTGAGCGTGCCGAGAGGGTGGGTGCCGGTTGGGGCGACGGACCCGAGCGTGACGGGGCCGGGGCTGCTGTGCTCCGCGGCGTAGCGACCGTCGATGAAGAGCAGGCGTGGGCCTTCTGCCGCGATCCAGAGCGGGTCGATCGGGGTTGGAGTGCCGGTCGGGGTCTGGGTCGCGAGCGTGGGGAGGGCGGTCAGGTCGGACCAGCGCCAGGCTTCTTCGCGGGTGGTGGGGAGGGCCAGGGTCATGCTGCTACTGCTGCGCCGCGGGTTCGTGACGGGGTTGCGTCTAGGCCCCGGCCTGCGCCGGGGAACGGATCATGCGCGGGCGTCATGCAGCGATCCCAGCGTAGCCGGCGCGTTCGAGTTCGAGCGCGAGGTCGGCGCCGCCGCTGCGGACGATGCGGCCGTCGGCGAGGACGTGGACGAAATCGGGGCGGACATAGTCGAGCAGGCGCTGATAGTGGGTGATCAGCAGGACGGCCTTGTCGGGCTTGCGCATGATGCGGTTGATGCCGTCGCCGACGATGCGGAGTGCGTCGATATCGAGGCCGGAGTCGGTTTCGTCGAGGACCGCGAGCGCGGGGTCGATGATGCCCATCTGGACCATCTCGTTGCGCTTTTTCTCACCGCCGGAGAAGCCGACGTTCACCGGGCGCTTCATCATGTCCATGTCGAGGCCGAGGCCGTCGGCCTGTTCGCGCGCGATCTTGAGGAAGGCGCCGCCGGACAGCTCGGCCTCGCCGCGCTCCTTCTTCTGCGCGTTGAGCGCAGTGCGGAGGAACTGGACGTTGGAGATGCCGGGGATCTCGACCGGGTATTGGAAGCCCAGGAACAGCCCGGCGGCGGCGCGTTCGTGCGGCGCCATGTCGAGCAGGTCCTTGCCCTGGAACGTGACCGACCCACCGGTGATCTCGTAGCCCGGACGGCCGCCGAGCACATAGGCGAGCGTCGACTTGCCGGCGCCGTTGGGGCCCATGATCGCGTGGATCTCGCCCGCGCCCAGTTCCAGCGTCAGGCCCTTGAGGATGACCTTGCCGTCGATTTCGGCATGAAGATTCTGGATGGAGAGCACTTAGGAGTCCTTCGATTCTGCAAGTTCGACGTGCGACACGAAGCCGCCGTCACCGTTGGTCAGGTCCAGGATGAACCCGGATTCGAGCGCCTGGGCGAGGCAGCCCTTGTCCATGCGCAGCCGCCCCGCATTGGGCCATTGTACGAACACGGGGACCCGGGGGCTGCCCACCGCTTCGCTCAGCCGCACCAGCTCGCGCTTGAAATGGTGCAGCCGGTTCGACTTGGGATCGCGTTGCTTCAGGAGCGAGGACGCCGAGAAGGTCGATGCGTCCTTCACGAACACCTTGGTGGCATCCATCGGCGCGTAGTCGATCGCGACGCGGGTGTAGACCGGGTTCATCCGACCGAACCCTCGAGGCTGATCCCGAGCAGCTTCTGCGCTTCCACCGCGAACTCCATGGGGAGCTGCTGCAGCACTTCCTTGGCGAACCCGTTGACGATCAGGCCGACGGCGGTTTCGGGGTCGAGGCCGCGCGACATGGCGTAGAACATCTGGTCGTCGCTGATCTTCGACGTGGTTGCCTCATGCTCGATCTGCGCGGTCGGGTTGCGGATCTCGATATAGGGGATGGTGTGCGCGCCGCACTGGTCGCCGAGCAGCAGCGAGTCGCACTGCGTGAAGTTGCGCACGTTTTCCGCGGTCGGACCGACGCGGACGAGGCCGCGATAGGTGTTGTCGGAGCGGCCGGCGGAGATGCCCTTCGCCACGATGGTCGAACGCGAGCCCTTACCGAGATGGATCATCTTCGTGCCGGTATCGGCCTGCTGCATGTTGTTGGTCACCGCGACCGAGTAGAACTCACCGACGCTGTTCTCACCCGCCAGCACGCAGGACGGGTACTTCCATGTGACCGCGGAGCCGGTTTCGACCTGGGTCCAGCTGACCTTGCTGTTCTTGCCCTGGCACAGCGCGCGCTTGGTGACGAAATTGTAGATGCCGCCCTTGCCGTCCGCGTCGCCGGGGTACCAGTTCTGGACGGTGCTGTACTTGATCTCCGCATCGTCGAGGATGACGAGTTCGACGACCGCGGCGTGCAGCTGGTTCTCGTCGCGCATCGGCGCGGTGCAACCCTCCAGATAGGAGACGTAGCTGCCCTTGTCGGCGACGATCAGCGTGCGTTCGAACTGGCCGGTGTTGGCCGCGTTGATCCGGAAATAGGTGCTGAGTTCCATCGGGCAGCGGACGCCCTCCGGAATGTAGACGAACGTGCCGTCGGAGAAGACCGCGCTGTTGAGCGTGGCGAAGTAGTTGTCGTGCGCGGGCACGACCTTGCCGAGCCACTGCTTGATCATGTCGGGATATTCGCGGATCGCCTCGGAGATCGAGCGGAAGATAACGCCCGCCTTCTCAAGCTCCGCGCGGAAGGTGGTGGCGACCGAGACGCTGTCGAACACCGCGTCGACCGCGATGCGGCGCGGCGGTTCGGCGCCCTCGACACCGGCGAGCAGCTTCTGCTCTTCGATCGGGATGCCGAGCTTCTCGTAGATGCGCAGGATCTCGGGATCGACCTCGTCGAGCGAGCCGAGCTTCGGCTTCTCCTTGGGCGCCGCGTAGTAATAGGCGTCCTGATAGTCGATCGGCGGGATGTTGAGCTTGGCCCATTCGGGGGCTTCCATCGTCAGCCACTTGGCATAGGCCTTCAGCCGCCAGTCGAGCATCCACTCCGGCTCGCCCTTCTTGGCGGAGATGAATCGGACGGTGTCCTCGCTCAGCCCCTTGGGCGCGAAATCCTGTTCGATGTCGGAGACGAAGCCATATTTGTAGGTCGACGCTTCTTCGACGGCCTCATGTGCTTCGCGGTTGCGGACGTCCGTCATGCCGTTGCTCCTGCCGCGATCGGCGCGGCTTCTGTCGTTCGTGTGATTTTCGTGGCTACCGGTGTCGTGCCGGCCAGCGTGGCGAGCGAAACACCGCCCAGCGCGCCGCGGATCGCCTCGTTCACCGCCGACCAATGCGGCCGGACCGAACAGGCGCCTTCAAGCGCGCAGTCGTGCCGGTTCTCGTCGACGCAGGTCGTCATCGCGATCGGGCCCTCGACCGCCTCGACGATCTCCCCCAGGCTGATCGCCGCGGGGGCCCGGGCCAGCAGGAAGCCGCCGCCGGTGCCGCGCGCCGAGGTCAGCAGCCCGGATGCGGCGAGCCGCCCCATCAGCTTCTGCGTCGTGGGCAGCGGCACGCCGGTTTCGCCGGCGAGCACCGTCGCGGACAGCCGGTCGCCCGCCGGATGGCGCGCGGCGGCCGTCAGGATGACGACGGCATAGTCAGCGAGCGAGGATAGCCGCAACGGGTGGTCCAATCGGAGTGATTCGGTAGGATTGGGAGATAGGGGTTTTCCGGGGGGGATCAAGCGGGTTGGATCTCTTAGCCCCTCTCCTTCAGGGGTGGGGTTGGGGTGGGGCTGAGCGCTTCAAGCCGGTGAGGTTGCGGGTGTGGTGCTGTTGCCCCCACCCCAACCCCTCCCCTGAAGGAGAGGGGCTTTTGGGCTTTTGTGTGTTCTTGGCTTGTTCTAGACTGCTGGGATGGCGACTGCACCTTCCTGCTTTGACGACAGTCCCATGGTGGCGCGCGATGTTGCGCGAGGGGTGGCGCGGTTGTTGTTTCGGCAGGATGCGATGGCGTTGTGCGAGGTACCGCTGGGCAATGGGCGGCGGGCGGACCTGATGGCGATCGATGCCAAGGGTCAGGTCGTGATCGTGGAGATCAAGGTGTCGCGCGCGGACCTGCGCGGGGACGCGAAGTGGCCGGAATATCTCGATTATTGCGATCGCTATTACTGGGCGGTGCCGGCGGGGTTCGACCTGGCGCCGTTCGGGGAGGAGGCTTTCCTGCCCGAGGTGTGCGGGCTGATCGTGGCGGACCGTTACGATGCGGAGGTGATGCGTGCGGCGGCGGTGCGGCCGATGGCGGCGGCGCGGCGGAAGGTGGAGACGTTGCGCTTCGCCCGGCGGGCGGCGCGGCGGTTGCTGGGGGGGCTGGATCCCGGGTTGGTGGGGCTGGACTAGCCCTTCTTATTAGCCCCTCCCCTGAAGGAGAGGGGCCAAGTAAGAAGAATCACCGCCCCTGGTTGCGCCAGCGGCGGACGACGCGGGAGATGATCGCGTCTTCGCCGCCGGACTGGCGCCAGAGGACGGAGAAGGCGGGGTCGCTGGAGGCGGGGCGCTTGTCGGGTTCGAGGTCGTCGAGCTGGACGCGGATCGGGATCGCGACACCTTCGCCGCAGATGACGGCCTCGCGGTTGCGGAGCGCGGGGATCGAGTCGAGGAAGCCGCGTGCGCCCTCCGGCATCGCGGCCTTCACGAACGCCTGGTCGCGATCGTTGTTGAGTCGCATCGCGATGATCGTGCCGCATTGCGAGAGCACGCCTTCGGCCAGATCGGACGGGCGTTGCGTGACGAGGCCGAGCGAAACGCCGTATTTGCGGCCTTCCTTGGCGATCCGTTCGAGCACCTTGCGCACCGCCTGGCCGCCGCCGGTGCGATCCGCGGGGATGTAGCGATGCGCTTCCTCGCACACCAGCAGGACGGGACGCTGTGCCTCGCCGCGCGCCCAGATGGCATAGTCGAACACCATCCGGCTGAGCATCGACACCACGACGCCGGTGATTTCGGAGGGCACGCCCGACATGTCGATGATCGAGATCGGGCGGCCGTGGCCGGGCAGGCGGAACAGCTTGGCCAGGAATGCGCCCATCGTGTCGCCGACCAGCATGCCGGAGAACATGAAGGCATAGCGCGAGTCGGCCTTGATCTCGTCGATCTTGGCCTTCAGCCGGAGGTAGGGTGCGCTGTCGGTGGCCTTGTCCATGCGGCCCATCTCGGCCTGGATCATGTTCGACAGATCGGACAGCAGATAGGGGATCGGGGCGTCGACCGTCAGCTTGGCGATCCCCTCCGCCAGGCGGTTCTTCATCCGCGCGGCAAGCAGGCATTTGGCGAGGATGTCGCGATCGACATGGCCCTCCGCACCGGTCGTGGTGACGAAGGTTTCGGCATGTTCCTCGAAATTCATCAGCCAGTAGGGCATCGCCAGGTTGCCGACGTCGAAGATCTCGCCCGTCTTCTGGAACGCGGCGCTATATTCGCCGTGCGGATCGATCATGACGATGTGGCCCTCCGGCGCATGTTCGCAGATTCGGTGGAGGATGAGCGCGGTGGCGGTCGACTTGCCGGTGCCGGTGGAGCCGAGGATCGCGAAGTGCTTGCCCAGGAACGCGTCGATGAACAGCGCGCCGCGAATGTCGGTGGTGGGGTAGATCATGCCGATTTCGATATGCGGGCGATCCTCGGTGGCGAACACCTGCCGCATGTCGGCGGCGGACAGCGGGAAGACGCGCGCGCCGGGGACCGGGTAGCGCGTGATGCCGCGCCGGAAGCTGCGGAGCGTGTCGGCCGCGGCGTCATAGTCCGCCTCGCCCAGGAAATCGATGTCGGCCAGGATGCGGTCGCCGTCGGTGCCGGACAGTCGCATCGAGCGGACGTTGGCGATCAACCAGCGGTTCGCGACGATCATCTTGACGAGGCTGCCGACCTGGCCCGCCGCGGCGATCGCCGGATCGGGATCCTGCGCGAGCCGGTCGATCAGCGCGGCGTCGAGCACGACCCGCGTGGCGGAGCCGGCGACATCGAGCAGGCGGCCGATTTCGGGCAGTGCGGCCGCGTCGTCTGCGACCGCGGCGGTCCGGAACGCATCCCCGCCCATCGACATGTCCATCAGCGCGCGCCTTCCTTAACGAAACTCGCCGAGGAATAGGCCGCCGCGCGTTAAGATTTGGACAAGGACGATGGTCGCCCGGATCAGCGCAGCCGGCGGAACAGGACCGCGCCGGCCCAGCCCAGCACCAGCGAAACGACGACCGCGAACAGCCCGTAGAGGAAGCCGCGATCGGCGGCGGCGGCGGCGACGTAGCGTTCGAAGCCGGTCTTCTCGATCGCGATCTCCCGCGTGGCACCGGCGACGACGCGACCGTCGACCAGCAGGAACGTCTCGGCCGTATAGACGCCGACCGGCACGCGGGCGGGCAGCTGGATCCGGGCGCGGTAGAGCACGCCTTCGGTGATCCGGACGCGGGTCTTTTCCTCGACATAGAGGCCCTGGCGGCGTTTCAGGTCGACGAGGCCGCGTTCCAGCCGGCGCTGTTCGGCGGGCACCTTGCCGCTGGCCGGCGACAGCTGGATATTGTCGACACCGAATTCGTAGATCGCGGCGGTGCGACCGTCGACGAGTTGGGACAGCGGGCGCGAGGCGGCGACGGCGTAGAAGCTCGGGACCGAGCGGAAGCGCGCGCTGTCCGCGTTGATCCACATGCCGGCGACCTTCTGCTTTTCGCGCAGGACGATCGGTTCGGCAGGCCCCTTGATGACGATCGCGATGTCCGCGTCGCGCGTCGGCACGCGGCCGCCGGGGTAGAGGATCGCGCCGAACAGCAGCAGTTCGGCGCCGGTGAAGCTGTAGACGATGTCGATCCGGCGTTGCGATACGTCGGGCACCAGCCGGGGCACGGACTGCGCTAGGAGGAGCGGGGACATCAGGGAGAGCGCGAGCGCGGCGCGCCTCACAGCACCTGCACCGTGTAGATATCGTCGGGCCGCCAGGTGAGGCCGAGCCCGACGCGGAACGCCACGAACAGCACGATGATCGCGAGGAACAGCCGGAGATATTCGGGCTTCACCTTGTTGGCGAAACGCGCGCCGAGCTGCGCGCCGGACACGCTGCCGATCAGCAGCAGGACGGCGAGCACGATATCGACCGCGTGGGTGGTAAGCGCGTGGACCATGGTGGTGGCCGCGGTGACGAACAGAATCTGGAACAGCGAGGTGCCGACGACGACCTTCGTCGACATGCCGAGCAGGTAGATCATGGCGGGCACCAGCACGAAGCCGCCGCCGACGCCGAGCAGGACGGTGAGCAGCCCGGTGAAGAATCCGAGCAGTAGCGGGGCGACGGGCGAGATGTAGAGCCCCGAGCGGTAGAAGCGCCAGCGGCCGGGCAGGCTGGCGACGAGCGGGTGATGGCGGCGCGGGCCGCCGGGCGCGGGCCGGCCGCGGCGGACGGCATAGACGCTGGTGACCGCTTCCTTCGCCATCAGCAGGCCGATGCCGCCGAGCAGGAAGACATAGAGCAAGGCCACGACGGTATCGATCTGGCCGGAGCGTTGCAGCGCCCGGAAGATGAAGCCGCCCGCGACCGAGCCCGCAGCACCCCCCGCGACGAGCACACCGCCCATGTGGAAATCGACGCCCTTGCGCTGCATGTGCGCGAAAACGCCGGACACGCTGGCCCCGGTGATCTGCGTGGCGGAGGACGCCACCGCGACCGCGGGCGGGATGCCGTAGAAGATCAGCAGCGGCGTGGTGAGGAACCCGCCGCCGACGCCGAACATACCGGACAGGATGCCGACCAGGCCGCCAAGCGCGACGATGACGAAGGCGTTCACGGAGAGGCCGGCGATCGGAAGATAGATATCCATCGTGTGGGTTGGACTAGCGGGTCCGGCGGAGGGGTGGAAGCGGGTTGTGGGTTGGGGGTGATCCACGTGGAACATGTCGATGGTTGGTGTGGGTGCTGAGTGAGCTCCCTCTCCCATGGGGGGAGGGGGCTGGGGAGAGGGGGGGTTCTGGGTGGAACGTCGGTGGTGGGTCAATCCAAGCCACTCCCCCTCTCCCCGACCCTCCCCCCGAGGGGGGAGGGGGCGATGGTATTCGCTCGCAGTTGTCGTCTGCGCTGGGCTTGCTCCCTCCACCCAACGGGGGGAGGGCTGGGAAGAGCCGCATGCGTAGGACAGAAGGTCCTACTATCTCGTCGCATCAGGGTGGGGTAGGACGACATCAATGGCAGACAGTCTGAAATGCGACGTTGCGGTGCTGGGCGCCGGGCTGGCGGGCGGGCTGGTCGCGCTGGCGCTTGCGAAGCGGCGGCCGGAGCTGACCGTGCTGCTGATCGAGGAGACCGACCGGATCGGCGGCAACCATGTCTGGTCGTTTTTCGACAGCGACGTGGACGAGGCGGATCGTTGGCTGGTGACGCCGCTGATCTCCTATGGCTGGCGCGGGTATGACGTGCAGTTCCCGGCGCATGCGCGGATGCTGGGCACGCCTTATTACTCGGTCGAATCGGAGCGGCTGGACGCGGAGGTTCGCGTGGCGATGCCGGCTGAGTGCATCCTGACCGGGCGGCGCGTGCTGGCGGCATCGCCCAAGGCGGCGGTGCTCGACGACGGCACACGGATCGACGCGGGCGGCGTGATCGACGCGCGTGGCGGGGCGACGCTGCGGCATCTCGATTGCGGATGGCAGAAGTTCGTCGGGCACGAGCTGGTGCTCGATGCGCCGCACGGGCTGGAGCGGCCGATCGTGATGGATGCGACCGTCGAGCAGCATGACGGCTATCGCTTCGTCTATTGCCTGCCGTTCGCGGCGGATCGCGTGTTCGTTGAGGACACCTATTATAGCGAGTTCGCGCATCTGCATGTCGACAGCATCGCCGCGCGGATCGCGCGCTATGCCGAGGCGCGCGGCTGGAAGGTCACCAGCATCGCGCGGCGCGAGTCGGGCGTGTTGCCAGTGGTGATGGGCGGCGATTTCGACGCGTACTGGCAATCGGGCAGCGGCGGCGTGGCGAAGGTCGGCGCGCGGGCGGCGATGTATCATCCGACGACGGGATACTCGTTGCCGGATGCGATCCGGACCGCGGTGATGATCGCAGGCGAGACCGATCTGTCGGGCGCGGCGCTGCACACCCGGTTGAAGGCGCATGCGCGCGCGGCCTGGGATGCGCGGGGCTTCTATCGGATGCTGGACCGGATGCTGTTCCGGGCGGCGGCGCCGACGGAACGCTACCGTGTGCTGGAACGCTTCTACACGTTGGATGGTGGGTTGGTGCGGCGTTTCTATGCCGCCCAATCGACCGGCATGGACAAGTTCCGGATTCTGGCGGGCAAGCCGCCGGTTCCGGTGGGCCGCGCGATCGCGGCGCTCGGGGAGACGCGACGGTAATGGCGACTATAGCAGCGAATACGGCGATCGGTGCCAGCATGCTTGCGACTGATGCGGTCCCGGCGCGGGCCGGGGGCCAACCACAGAGCGCGGTGGTGATCGGCGCGGGCTTCGGCGGGCTGGCGCTCGCGATCCGGCTGCAATCGGCCGGCGTGCAGACGACCCTGGTCGAGGCGCGCGACAAGGCCGGCGGGCGGGCGTACGTCTGGGAGCGCGACGGGTTCACGTTCGATGCCGGGCCGACCGTCATCACAGATCCGGCGTGCCTGCAGGAATTGTGGGGCCTGAGCGGGCGGCAGATGGCCGACGATATCGAGCTGTTGCCGGTAACGCCGTTCTACCGCCTGAACTGGCCGGACGGGACCAACTTCGACTATTCCAACGACGATGCGTCGTTGATGGAGGAGATCGGCAAGCTCAACCCCGACGACATCGCGGGCTATGCCAAGTTCCTGGATTATGCGGCGGGCGTGTACCGCGAGGGGTATCTGAAGCTCGGCCATGTCGCGTTCCTCGACTTTGCGTCGATGCTGAAGGCGGCGCCTGCGCTGGCGAAATACCAGGCGTGGCGGTCGGTCTATTCGGTCGTGTCGAGTTTCGTGAAGAACGAGAAGCTGCGCGAGGCGCTGTCGTTTCACACGCTGCTGGTCGGTGGGAACCCGATGACGACGAGCGCGATCTACGCGCTGATCCACAAGCTGGAGAAGGACGGCGGCGTCTGGTTCGCGCGCGGCGGCACGAACCAGCTGATCGCGGCGCTGTGCACGCAGTTCGAGCGGCTGGGCGGCACGTTGCGGCTGAGCAGCCCGGTCGAGGCGATCGAGACGCTGGGCGACCGGGTGACGGGCGTGCGGCTGGCGGGCGGGGAGACGATCGCGGCGGATGCGGTCGCGTCCAACGGCGACATCGTTCACACCTATCGCGACCTGTTGAAGGACACGCCGCGCGGCAAGCGGGCGGCGGCGAAGCTGGAGCGCAAGAGCTATTCCCCGTCGCTGTTCGTCGTGCATTTCGGCATCAAGGGGACGTGGCCGGGCATTCCGCACCACATGATCCTGTTCGGCCCGCGGTACCGCGAGCTGCTGACCGACATCTACGACCACGGCGTGCTGGCGGAGGATTTCTCGCTGTACCTGCATCATCCGACCGTGAGCGATCCGTCGCTGGCGCCGGAGGGCTGCTCGACCTTCTACGCGCTGGCGCCGGTGCCGCATCAGGGCAAGCTGCCGATCGACTGGGACGTGGAAGGGCCGAAATATGCCGAGCGCATCCTCGACGAGATCGAGAAGCGGCTGATCCCAGATCTGCGCGGGCGGATCATGACGCAGTTCCACTATACGCCGAAGGATTTCGGGCGCGATCTGAGCGCGCATCTGGGGAGCGCGTTCTCGCTGGAGCCGGTGCTGACGCAGTCGGCGTGGTTCCGGACGCATAACCGGGACGACGTGATTCCGAACCTATACTTCGTGGGGGCTGGGACGCATCCGGGTGCGGGGATTCCGGGCGTGGTCGGGAGTGCGAAGGCGACCGCTGCGCTGATGCTGGAAGGGTTACGGGTCTGACTTTCTAGCCCCCCTCCCTTTCAAGGGAGGGGCTGGGGGTGGGTGGTACCTGCGTTCAATCGGTGACGTCTCGAGTGTGGTGCTGTAGCACCCACCCCCAACCCCCTCCCTTGAAAGGGAGGGGGCTTTGCTATGTGAAGAGGTTCTGCGTGAAGCGTCTTGCCATCTACTGCGGGTCGGCGACCCCCGCGGATCCGGTCTATATCGACAGTGCGCGTGGCATCGGTCGGCGGTTGGCGGAGCGTGGGATCGGGGTGGTGTATGGCGGCGGACGGCTCGGGCTGATGGGTGCGGTGGCGGACGGCGCGCTGGCGGCTGGGGGTGAGGTGATCGGGGTGATTCCGGATGCACTGGTTGCCGCCGAGGTCGCGCATCTGGGTTGTACCGAACTGCATACCGTGCGGACGATGCATGAGCGCAAGCAACTGTTCACCGACCTGTCGGACGGGTTCGTGACGATCCCGGGCGGGACGGGGACGATGGACGAGTTGTGGGAGGCGATGAGCTGGGCGCAGCTCGGCTACCACGCCAAGCCGGTCGGGCTGTTGAACGTCGCGGGCTATTACGACCTGCTCGTCGGGTTCGTGACCAAGATGGCGGAGGTCGGGTTCCTGCGCGCGGAGCATCGCGAGATACTGGTGGTCGATACCGAGCTGGATCGGTTGATCGACCGGATGGCGGCGTATGTCCCGCCGCGGACGATCGTGGCGATGGGCGCGCGCGAGCTGTGATCCGCGACCGCGCCGCGCTGGTCGAGCAGGCGCGGGAGAGCATCGCCAAGGGGTCGAAGTCGTTCGCTGTGGCGTCCAAGCTGTTCGCGCCGGCGACGCGCGAGCGGGCGTGGCTGCTATACGCGTGGTGCCGGCGGTGCGACGACCTGGCCGACGGGCAGGATCTCGGCTCGGCGATCAGCGTGGTGGACGATCCGCATGGGCGGTTGGCGGTGATCCGCGACCTGTCGGCGCGCGCGATGGCGGGCGAGGCGACGGGTGATCCGGCGTTCGACGCACTGGGCGTGGTCGCGGCGGAGGTCGGGTTGCCGCAGGCGTGGGTGGACGACCTTATCGCGGGGTTCGCGCTGGATGCGGACGGGTTCAGCCCGCGAACGACGGACGATCTGCTGCGTTATTGTTATCATGTCGCGGGTGTCGTCGGGTGCATGATGGCGGTGGTGATGGGCGTCGACCCGGCGGACGATACGACGCTGGACCGCGCGTGCGACCTGGGGCTGGCGTTCCAGCTGGCCAATATCGCGCGGGATGTGGGCGAGGACGATGCGGCCGGGCGATGCTACCTGCCCGCCGACTGGTTGGCGGAGATGGACGTGCCGCCCGGCGAGACGATGCGACCGGTGTACCGACCGCGGATCGCCGTGCTGGGGCGGCGGTTGGCGACGATGGCGGAGGCGTATGAGGCGAGCGCGCGGGCGGGGACGCCGGCGTTGACGCTGCGCTCCGCCTGGGCGGTGCTGTCTGCGGCGGGGATCTACGGCGATATCGCGCGCGAGGTCGCCCGGCGCGGTGAGCGGGCGTGGGACAGCCGCGTATTTACGACGAAGGCGGACAAGCTGGGCTGGGTCGCGAAGGCGGGCGTGCAGGCGGTGCGACGGGGACGCTATGCGGACGCCCGGTCGCGCGCCGGACTGTGGGTGCGGCCGGGTCGGTAGGCTGGTGGGGCGGGCGAGTCGGTAGGCACGGGAGGCTCTGCAGTTTGCAAGGGTCATCATCACACTGGCGAGTCGCGGGTTGCGAGGTGCAACTTCGATGCACACAGGTTAAGACTTTCCTACGATTACGGCACCGCAACAGGACCGTAACATTCGGGGCGCTTATGAGCGCGGCAACAGGTATGCCGCGTAATACGGGCGTTTTGCTTGTGGCCCACGGATCGGACCGGCGTGGGATTGTCCCAATTTGAAACCGGATCGCTTTACGTCGCACATGTGATTTCAAGGGGCGGGACGTGAAAATGTTGCGCTACGGCATGGGGCGGATATGGAACGTTCAGCATCGGCGATTTAGCGGAGTGGCCGTGTATGGTCTCGCCGCCGTACGAGACGCTATCGTGACTGGACGTCCCATCTTTGCCGGGGCGGCTCGTCAACTTGCTGCAACCAATGATGAATGGGTTCAGATTCTATGCGTCGAGTTGCTGAAGGCATCAAAAGCTGGCTGAACCCGCGGGCGACCCAGGCCGCACGTGAGGCCGCCTCCGCAACGTTCGCATCGGCGCATGACGACGCGCATACGGCAAGCGAAGCCGTCGTCGGCGGCGGGCCGCTGAACGCCGGCCGGTCGGTCGATGACGAGGATGTGCGCAACCTGTACCGCATCCTGCTGTTTCGCGAGGCGGAGACCGAGGCGGTGGTGGCAGCCAAGGTCGGGCAGGACGCGGGCGATGCGCTGGATGCGTTCTTGTCGTCGGAAGAATTCCGGGCGCTGGTGCCGCGTCTGACCCCCGACAACAGCGGAGCGGCCCTTGGCCGTGCCGTGCCGGACGACCTGCGCGCCTGGGTTCCGGGTTACTTTGCGATCGGCGGGGCTGCGGCGGCCCGGGTCGCGGACGCGCAGGACATGGTGCAGTTGCTTGCGATCAGCCTGTCGGAGGGGGATGCCCGCCGCCGGCTGGAGGCGCATATCGGACCGGTGCCCGCCGAGCGGCTGATGACGGCAGCGGTTCGCGCAATCGGCGATGCGCCGCTCCGCCCGATGGCCGGTTCGACCACGAGCGAGGATATCCGCGCCTGTTACAGCCTGTTCCTGCAACGTGCGCCGGAAACCGACGCGGTGATGGCGCCGCGGCCGCACATGCCGCTGCTCGACACGGTGATGGAAGCCGTCGGGTCCGCCGAATTCGCGGATCGGACCGTATCGCTCGCGCTGGACGGCCTGATCCGAAACCCGGTCGCGCCGGAGCCCTTCGTGGCGACGTGGGCGCAGGAACGGTTCGACATCGACATGCGGGGCGGGGCAACCGCGCCGTTCCTGATCGCGGCGATCCTGTCGCGCCCCGACGTCGCGGCCCGGCTGCGCGAGATTCCGCCGGAATGGCCGGTGGCGGAGGTGGTGCGCAGCCTGCGTGTTGCCGCCGGCGTCCTGCCGCTGGAAACGATGGACCTGCCGACGCGGCTGGCCATGGTGACGACCAACCTGACGATCGACGCGGTCAGCGATATCGAGCTCGGCCCGGATGGTCACCATGTGCAGTTCACCGGGATCGACCCGTGGATGATCCTCCACCCCGATGCCGAGGCCCGCACCGGTGACCTGATGCAGTTGCGGTTTCGATCGGCGATGTTCGATGGACCGACGCTGAGCCATCTCTATCTAGACTATGGCGATGGGTTCTCCGAGGCGAACTCGATCGGCCTGAGCCTCGATGCGCAGGGCTATCAGGTGGCGCTGATCGCTGCGCCGCAGAAGCTGGTCCGCATGCGCTGGGATCCGTCCGGGGAGAGCGGGACGGCGTGCATCGGGATGATCGAAGCCCGTCCGTCGTCGATGGACGCCTATGCCGAGCGCGAGTTGCAGGCCGCCGGCGTCGACAAGATGGCGGAGATGATGCGCCGGCTTAGCGAGGATGCGCAGGCCGCCCCGAATGCGCCGGGCGCCATGATGCTGACCCGCCTGCTTTCACCGCTACGGATGGAAGCGACCTACGCTGCGTGGATCACGCGGAACGAGCTGCAGGGTTCGACCGGCCGTGCCTTGCTTCAGAATCAGCTTGCCGGGCTGACGGCCCGTCCAATGATCAGCGTCCTGGTGCCGACGTACAACACGCCGGAACCGCTGTTGATCGAGATGATCGAGAGCGTTCGCAAGCAGGTCTATCCCAACTGGCAATTGTGCATCGCCGACGATGCGTCGACGCAGCCGCAGGTCGCCAGGGTGCTGGAGCGGTATGCTGCCCTCGATCCGCGCATCAAGGTTCACATGCGGCCGCAGAACGGCCACATCTGTCATGCCACCAACGACGCGCTGGCGTTGGCGGACGGCAGCTGGATAGCCATGCTGGACCATGACGATCTGCTTGCACCGAACGCGCTGCTGTCGGTCGCGCAGGCGTTGGAGGAGAAACCGGATGCGGTGATCCTGTATTCGGACGAAGACAAGATCAACGCGTCCGGCCTTCGTGAGCAGCCTTATTTCAAGCCGGAATATTCGCCGGAGCTTCTGCTGGCGCAGAATTACATCAACCATTTGTCCGTCTACCGGACGTCCGCCGTCCGCGATGCGGGCGGCTGGCGCGTCGGGTTCGAGGGGAGTCAGGATCATGACCTTGTCCTGCGCATGGTCGAGGGAGCGCGGCCGGACCAGATCGTCCACATCCCCAAGATCCTGTACCATTGGCGCGCGATCGCCGGGTCGACGGCGCTGGGCGGCGATCAGAAGAACTACACGCTCGATGCCGGTGTCGCGGCTGTCGAGGACCATCTGCGCCGGACCAGCCGGGATGCGACGGTCGAGGTTCTACCGAAGGTCCATCATTACCGCGTCCGGCATGCCCTTCCGGAACCTAAGCCGCTCGTCTCGCTACTGATCCCGACGCGCGACAAGGCGTCCGTCCTGAAGCTGGCCGTAGACTCGATCATCGAGAAATCGACCTATGATCCCTACGAGATCATCATCATCGACAATGGTTCGACCGAGCAGGAAACGTTCGACCTGTTCGACTCGTGGAAGGATGACGCGCGCATCCGGGTCATCTCGTTCGACAAGCCGTTCAACTATTCCGAAATCAACAATTTCGGCGTGCGGGCCGCGCGCGGATCGGTGATCGCGTTGGTCAACAACGACGTCGAGGTGATCACGCCCGACTGGATTGAGGAAATGACGGCGTGGGCGCTCCAGCCGGACATCGGCTGCGTCGGTGCGAAGCTCTATTACCCCGATCTGACGTTGCAGCATGGTGGCGTGATCATCGGACTGGGCGGCGTGGCCGGTCATTCCCACAAGCATTTCCAACACGACAGCCCCGGCTATTTCAACCGGTTGCAGGTCCACCAGAACCTGTCCGCGGTGACGGCGGCGTGCCTGTTCGTGCGGCGTGAGGTGTATGAGGAGGTCGGCGGTCTTGAGGAGATCCTGACGGTCGCGTTTAACGACGTCGATTTCTGCCTGCGCGTGCGGGAGGCGGGGTATCGCAACCTGTGGACGCCGTTTGCGGAACTCTACCATCACGAAAGCATCTCGCGCGGGGCGGAGGACAATCCGGAGAAGATCGCACGTGCGGCCCGCGAGGTTGCGTTCATGAAGGAGCGCTGGCGTGAGAAGCTGCAGAGCGATCCGTTCTATTCGCCTAACCTGACCTATGACCGTGAGGATTTCAGCCTGAGCACGTTGAAGCCGGCCCGGGCCTGAGCGGTTGTGCGGACCCGGGTAAGGCCGGGTCCGCGATTATCGGCGTCGGACCTCGAGCGGTAGGGCTAGCCGCCGTCGCGAGGTTTAGGGCGCGACACCGGGCGGGCGGGCCTCGGCCAGGATGAGGGCGAACTGGTCGTTCTCGTCGGTCCACTCGGCGATGGGTTCCCAGGCGCCGGCGCGGAGCAGGACGCGGGCGTCGCGCGGGCCGTATTTGTGGCTGTTCTCGGTGTGGATCGTCTCGCCGGCGGCCATCATATATTGTTCGCCGACAATGGTGAACGCGACGTCGCGGGTCGCCTCCAGGTGCATTTCGACGCGGGCGTGGACGTCGTTCCAGATCGCGCGGTGGCGGAAGGCGTCGACCGGCACGTCGGCGTCGAGATCGCGGTTGATGCGGTGGAGGAGGTTGAGGTTGAACGCGGCGGTGACGCCCTGCGCATCGTCATAGGCGGGGACCAGGACGTCGGGTGATTTGACGCGGTCCATACCGATCAGCAGCATCGACCCTTCGCCCAGCGTCTCGACCATCGCCCGGAGCAGGTTGACCGCGGTGCGGGCGACCATGTTGCCGATCGTCGAGCCGGGGAAGAAGCCGAGCCGCGGCAGACCGGCGATCCGGTCCGGCGTGGCGATCGGGTGCATGAAGTCCGCCTCGACCGGGACGATCGGCAGCTTGGGGAAATCGGCCGCCAGCGCCGCGGACGATTCGCGCAGGAAATCGCCGGAGATGTCGATCGGGACATAGGCGGCGGGTTCGACCGCGGCGAGCAGGTGGGGCGTCTTGGTGGAGGAGCCGGAGCCGAATTCGACGACCGCGCGGCCGGGGCCAACCAGCTTCGCAATGTCGCCGGAGTGGCGGCTGAGCAAAGCGGTTTCGACGCGGGTCGGGTAATATTCGGGGAGGTCGGTGATCTTCTCGAACAGCTCCGACCCCTCGCGGTCGTAGAACCAGCGCGCGGGGATGGCGCGCGGGCGGGCGGCGAGGCCGGCGAGCACGTCGGCGCGGAACGCCGGATCGGCGGCACGGCGGTCGTGCAAGGCGGGGGCGATGGGTTCGGCCAGATCGGTCATCACAGGTCCCTTGCGAGGCGCAGCCCGGTGAACTGCCAGCGTTGATGCGGATAGAAGAAGTTGCGGTACGACGCCCGGACGTGGCCGCGGGGGGTGGCGCAGCTGCCGCCCTTCAACACCGACTGGCCGGACATGAACTTGCCGTTGTATTCGCCCACCGCGCCGGGGGCGGTGCGAAAGCCGGGGTAGGGCAGGTAGGCCGAACCGGTCCATTCCCACACGTCGCCGAACAACGCGCGGCATCCCGGGCCGGCGGGTGCGGCGCGTGGGCGGACGGGGCCGGCGATGTCGAGCTGGTTGCCACCCGCCGCGTCGTGGCCGGCGGCGGCGGACTCCCATTCGGGTTCGGTCGGCAAGCGTTCGCCGGCCCAGCGGGCGTAGGCGTCCGCCTCGTAATGGCTGATGTGTGTCACGGGCGCCGCGGGGCGGATCGGGTGGAGGCCATCGAGCGCGAAGCTGGACCAGCCGTCGCCGGTCCGCTGCCAGTAGAGCGGCGCTTCGATCGCCTCTGCCTTGACCCAGGCCCAGCCGTCGGACAGCCAATGGTCGGGGCGGTCGTAGCCCCCGTCCGCGATGAAGTGCGCCCATTCGGCGTTGGTGACGGTGCGGTCGGCGAGCGCATGCGGGTGGAGCAGCACGTCGTGGCGCGGGCCTTCGCAATCGAACGCGAAGCTGCTGTCACCGTGACCGACCTGGACGATGCCGGTGCGGCCGGGGATCCATTCGATCGGGCCGGGGACGGCGGCGGGGGTATCGCGCGGATGGTCCCAGATCGCGGGGGCGGTCGGGTTCTGCGCGAAGAGGTGAAGGATGTCGGTCTGGAGCAGTTCCTGATGCTGCTGCTCGTGGTGGATGCCAAGTTCGATCAGGGTGCGCGCGTCGGGGCCGAGCCGCGGGGCGGCATTGGCGATCGCGGCGTCGACATGCGCGCGCCAAGCGATGATGCGGTCGAGCGACGGGCGGGTGATGAGGCCGCGGGCGGTGCGGCTGTGGCGCGCGCCTTCCGCGTCATAGTAGCTGTTGAACAGATAGGCGAAGGACGGGTCGAACGCGGTGTAGCCGGGGACATGATCGCGCAGCACGAAGGTTTCGAGGAACCAGGTGGTGTGGGCGAGGTGCCATTTGGCGGGAGACGCGTCGGGCATCGATTGCACGGTGGCGTCGGCATCGGAGAGCGGGCCGACGAGGGCGACGGTCAGGTCGCGACAGCGCGCGAGGTCGGCGAGGAGCGGATCGGGGCGGGCGGGGAGTGCGTGTGTTGCCATATTTGTCGGTCCCGTCGTCCGTCTAGATGGGGAGAACCGGTGAGGGTGGGATTGGTTGCTCTGGGTGTTGCTGACACTTGTGCTGGCGGGTTTTTGGTTTGCGCTCCGGCTGGATCCGCGCCTTCGCGGGGATACGGATCGTGATGTCTGTATCGTTCCCGTCGGAGGCTGAGGCCTGGGTGAAACGGTTGCGTCTGGGCCCCGGCCTGCGCCGGGGAACGCTTAATGCTCAGCCGTTACCGCGTTGCGCCGGGTTGCCAGAGGATGTCGCCGGCGGCGGACTGGACGTGGCGGGCAAGGACGAAGAGGTGGTCGGACAGGCGGTTCACATAGGCGAGTGCGACCGGGTTGAGGCCGACGGTGCCGTCCGCGACGACGCAGGCGCGTTCGGCGCGGCGGGCGATGGCGCGGGCGAGGTGGATCGCGGCGGCGGCGGGCCTGCCACCGGGCAGGATGAAGCTGCGCAGCGGGGCGAGCGCCTCGTTCATCGCGTCGATCTCCTGTTCCAGCCGGGCGACCTGATCGGGGATGATGCGCAGCGTCATGTCGGAGGGGGTGAAGTCCTGCCCCGGCGTGGCGAGGTCGGCGCCGAGATCGAACAGCTCGTTCTGGATGCGGCCGAGCATGGCGCGCGCGGGCTCCGGCATGTCGTGGGTCAGCGCGACGCCGATCGCGCTGTTCGCCTCGTCCACGTCGCCCATCGCCTCCAGCCGGGCGTCGGACTTGGGAATGCGCGAGCCGTCGACCAGCCCGGTCTCGCCGCCGTCGCCGGTGCGCGTGTAGATCTTCGTCAGGTTCACCATGAGATCAGGCCGGGCGGCTGAGCATCAGGAACAGCACGACGAGTACGACGGCGAGCGCCTGGAACTGGACGCGGCGCCACATCATCTTGTTCTGGCGCAGGCCGGAGACGTTGGGGCCGGTGCCGGTCAGATCGGCCTGGCTGGTCTTCAGAAACGCGACGATGCCGCGGATGAGCGAGACCAATGCGCCGATCGCCGCGAGGACGATCAGGATGATGAGGAAGGTTTCCATCAGGGAGAGATAGTCCCGGCGGGGCGCGGTGCCAATGGACATAGTGTCGCAGCGGGCGCGGATAGTGCGATGGCGGCGTGCAGTTCGGCGGCGAGCGCAGGCCCGTCCTGTCCCGCGCTGCGCAGGTCGGCGATCGCGGGGGCGCCGTCGCGTTTCGCCAGCCGGCGGCCGTCGGGGCCGAGCATCAGCGGGTGGTGGTGGTAGCGCGGGACGGGGAGGCGGAGCAGCGCCTGGAGCAGGCGGTGGACGTGGGTCGCCTCGAACAGGTCGACGCCGCGGACGATGTCGGTGACGCCCTGCTGCGCATCGTCGAGCGTGACGGCGAGGTGGTAGGAGGCGGGGGCGTCGCGCCGGGCAAGCACGACGTCGCCGTGCTGTTCGGGGGTGGCGCGGACCGGGCCGGCGGTGGCGTCGTGCCAGTCGAGCGGGCCGGCCCGTGCGGTGGCGGCGGCCATGTCGAGCCGCCACGCGGCGACGCGGGTGGGATCGGGCGCGCGGCGGCGACAGGTGCCGGGGTAGATCGCTGCCGGGCCGTGCGGGGCACTGGCGCTGGCGGCGATCTCGGCGGCAATTTCCGCGCGGGTGCAGGTGCAGGGGTAGAGGAGCTTTGCGGCGCGGAGTTGGTCCAGGGCGGCGGCATAGACGGGGAGGCGGGTGGACTGGTGAAGGACCGGGCCGTCCCAACTCAGACCGAGCCAGGCGAGGTCGGCGAGGATCGTCGCGACATGCTCCGGGCGGCTGCGGCCGGGGTCGATATCCTCGATGCGGAGGAGAAAGCGGCCGCTTTGGCTGCGGGCGAAGTCGTGCGCGCGGATCGCGGAGGCGGCGTGGCCGAGGTGGAGCTTGCCGGTCGGGCTAGGGGCGAAGCGTGTGGTCGGGGGCATGGTTTAGTGTAGCGCGCGGCGGGGGTGTGGGGGAGGGGTGCTCTTCGGCCTGCCGGGGTTTGGGAGTGGCGCGCGGCTCCCCTCAATATCCGTCATCCCGGCGGAGGCCGGGATCTCCCTTGTGCTGGGGGTAAGTTCTCAACCGAAGGGAGATCCCGGCTTTCGCCGGGATGACGGTTTGGGGCGAGGGGGCGGGGGGGGGGGGCGCTTCCTCGTTCCGGCTTGGTCGGAACCGCCCTGCTCCGGCCGTCCGCAGCCGACGGGTCCGTCCGTCTCTCGTCTGCAACCCTCAAGTCCAAGTCGCTTTGTCCTGCCCGCGCACAAGGGGGTTGACCTGGAATCATCGTGGTGGTGTCATGCGCTTGTCACGGCCTTTCGTCAGGGTCGCGATGACGGAGACGTAGGGCCTGCCGGCCGCTTGCGCCCCGCGTGCGACGGGACCGGTGAACCGGTATGACCGATGTCTCCACCCACTGGTGGAAGGCAGTCGTCGCACGATGTACCATCCCGATCTGTTGAAGCACCCCGACCTGTTGCGGCATCCCGACAGCTGTCCGGCGCTGGTGCTGAACGCCGATTATACGCCGCTGAGCTATTATCCGCTGAGCCTGTGGCCGTGGCAGACCGCGATCAAGGCGGTGTTCCTAGAGCGCGTCGACATCGTCGATCATTACGCGCGCGAGGTGCACAGCCCGACGCATGTCATGAAGCTGCCGTCGGTGATCGCGCTGCGACAATATGTGAAGCCGTCGCAGCATCCGGCGTTCACGCGGTTCAACCTGTTCCTGCGCGACCGGTTCGCGTGCCAATATTGCGGGGTGCAGAGCGACCTGACGTTCGACCACGTCATTCCGCGGTCGCAGGGCGGGCGGACGACGTGGGAGAATGTCGCGACCGCGTGCGCGCCGTGCAACCTGCGCAAGGGCGGGCGGACGCCGCAACAGGCGAAGATGTCGCTGTATGTTCAGCCGATCCGGCCGACGACGTGGCAGCTGCAGGAACATGGACGGAGTTTTCCGCCGCACTACCTGCATCAGAGTTGGCTGGACTGGTTGTATTGGGACATCGAGCTTGAGGCTTGAGGGGCTTGCTGACGGTTTAGCCGGCTACGTCGTATTGGTGGTGCTGTCGCACCCACCCCCAACCCCCCTCCCTTGAAAAGGAGGGGGCTTCAAAAGATTATCCCCCTCAGTAGCCGCGGTCGCGGCGGGGGCGGGCGTTGCGGTCGTCTGGGTAGGGGCGGTCGTCCAGGGCGCGGTCGTCGCTGACGGGGACGATCTTGATTTCGACGCGGCGGTTCTGGGCGCGGCCGTCGAGGGTGTCGTTCGAGGCGACGGGCTGGCTGCTGCCGAAACCGCGGGTGGCGAGGCGGGCGGACTGGACGCCGCGGGTGGTGAGATAGTCGGCGACCGAGCGCGCGCGGTTCTCGGACAGCGGAATGTTGATCTGGTCGCCACCGGTCGAATCGGTGTGGCCGTACACGTCGACCATGGTCTGGTTATACTGGGTCAGCGTCTGCGCGACCTGGTCGAGCGTGGTGCGGAACTGCGGTTGGATCGCATAGCTGTTGGTGTCGAACGTGATGCCCGACGGGATGTTGAGCAGCAGGTCGTCGCCGTCGCGCGTCACCTCCACACCGGTGCCCGCGGTCTGGCGGCGGAGCGCCTGTTCCTGCCGGTCCATATAGCCGCCGATCGCACCGCCCGCGATCGCGCCGATGCCGGCACCCACGATCTTTTCCGTCCGGTCGCGCCGGCCGCCGAGCACGTCGCCGGCGAGCAGCCCGCCGAGACCGCCAAGGCCCGCACCGATCGCGGCGCGCGACACGCGCTGCTCGCCCGTATTGGGGTCGGTGACGCAGGCGGTGGTGGCGGTGAGCGCCAGCATGGCGGCGGCGGTGATCTTCAGGTTGCGCATCGTTCGGGGATCCTAGTCGGAGATTGCACCGGGAAACCCGGCTTTGGCGAGCTTGTTCCGCATCCGTGCTGAACGGCACCTGATCGTTTGGTCGTAGGAACCGCACGGACGACCATCGGTGATCCACCATTGTGGCGCCCGCCGCTTTCGTTCAAAGACGCACTGCGCCCATGACCGACGCTTCCCCCTTTCCCTGGATCGACCTTGCGATCATCCTGGCGCTTGTCGCGCTGAACGGCGTGTTCGCGATGTCCGAGCTGGCGATCGTGTCCGCGCGCAAGCAGCGGCTGGAGGCGATGGCCCGCGCCGGCAAGCATGGCGCGCGCGCCGCGCTAAAGCTGGCGAACGATCCGGGGCGGTTCCTGTCGACGGTGCAGATCGGCATCACGCTGATCGGGATCGTGTCGGGCGCCTATTCGGGATCGAGCCTGGGCGGACCCGTCGGGGAACGGCTGGCCGCGATCGGGTTGCCCGCCAGCTGGGGGTTCGGGGTCGTCATCGCGCTCACCACCTATGCGTCGCTGATCGTGGGCGAACTGGTGCCCAAGCAGTTCGCGCTCAGGGCGCCGGAGGCCATCGCGGTGGTGATGGCACCGGTGATGCGCGGAATGGCGTGGGTGACCGCGCCGTTCGTCTGGCTGCTCGACGGGACGAGCATGCTGATCTTCCGCCTGCTGCGGCTGGACCGCGAATCGGAGAATCACGTTACTGCCGAAGAGCTTCACATGATTGTGGCCGAGGCGTCCAACGCCGGTGTGATCGAGGAGAGCGAGCGGGCGATCATCAGCGGCGTCGTGCGGCTGGCCGACCGCCCGGTGCGCGAGGTGATGACGCCGCGGACCGAGGTGGAGTGGATCGACCTGAACGCGGAGCCGGAGACGCTGGCGATGCGGCTGGCCGAGATGCCGCACAGCCGCATCCCGGTGGCGAACGGGTCGGTCGACGAGATCATCGGCATCGTGCAGGCGCGCGACCTGGTCGCCGCGCTGATCGCGGGCGAGGCGATCGACCTGCGCGCGCTGACCCGCGACGCGCCGGTGGTGACCGACCGGATGGACGCGATGGACGTGCTGGGCGTGCTGCGCGAGGCGGAGGTGCCGGTGGCGCTCGTCCATGACGAATATGGCCATTTCGAAGGGCTGGTGACGCCGGCCGACCTGCTCGCCGCGATCGCCGGGGCGTTCGCATCGGACCGCGACGACGACAGCGACCCGCCGATCCACGAGCGCGAGGACGGCAGCTTCCTGCTGTCCGGGTCCTGCGCGGCGGATGCGATGGCGGACCGGCTGGACTTCACGCTGCCCGAGGATCGCGACTATGCGACCGTCGCGGGCCACGCGCTGTCGGTGCTGCGCCACTTGCCGAAGGTCGGCGAGGTGTACCGCGACCGCGACTGGAAGTTCGAGGTGGTCGACATCGATGGCCGGAAGATCGACAAGGTGCTGGCCACGCGGGTGGGCAAGCGGGGGTAGGGCGGCCGCCCGACAGCCGCCACGCGCGGTCCGCTTGCTTCACGAATGTTAACCTTTTTCCGATCTTATTCTGAGCGGCGCAGTGCCGTTGAGGAAGACCCGTGCGAATCGATCAACTCCATCCGACCCCGACCGCCGCGCCGCCGCTGGACATACCGACAGAGCTGCTGGCGAGCGTGAACCGTCATCAGGCGCACCTGCTGGCGCTGATCGAAAGCCTGCGCGCGGCGGGATTGCACGAAGATGTGGTGGAAAGCAGCGTTCGAACATTGGTGGACAGCTATGCCGACGAACTGACGGTCGTGATCGGCAAGCTGGTGCAGGGGGCGGATCATGAGTGATCGCTGTCTGCGCGACGACGAGGGGCGCGTGGCCGCGCTCCACCGGCTCGACGTGCTGGATACCGGCATCGAGGAACCGTTCGAGAAGATCGTGACGCTGGTTCGAACCGTGCTGGCCGTGCCGATCGCCACGGTGACACTGGTCGATCGCGAACGGCAATGGTTCAAGGCGCAACGTGGGCTGGACCAGCAGGAGACGCCGCGATCGGGCTCCTTCTGCACGCACACGATCAAGCAACAATCGGCGATGGTCGTGGAGGATGCGCGGCTGGACCCGCGGTTTGCCGACAGTCCGATGGTGGTCGGTCCACCCCATATTCGCAGTTACGCCGGTGTCCCGTTGCGCACGCCGGACGGATATAATGTCGGGGCGTTATGCGCGATCGATACGCGCAGCCGGAAGTTCAGCCCCGCGGACATCGCGATTCTCGGCAATTTTGCCAATATCGTCTGCGATGAGCTGGAACTGCGAATGATCGCGCAGGTCGATCATCTGACCGGCGCATTGACGCGGCGTGGCTTCATCGAACACGCGGAGCGCGAAATCGCGCGGTACCGGCGGTACGGCCGGCAGAGCAGCCTGGTGATGCTGGACGTCGATCATTTCAAGCTGGTCAACGACCGCCACGGCCATGCCGCAGGCGATCAGGTGCTGCACCAGATTGCCCGGCTTGCCGAAGCGACGTTGCGGCCGATCGACGCCTTCGGACGGCTGGGGGGCGAGGAGTTCGCGATGATCCTGCCCGAAACGGACGGCGCGGAAGCATATGAGGTGGCCGAACGGTTGCGCCAGGCGATCGCCGCGCGTCCGATGTCGTTCGCCGACGGCAGCACGGTGCAGGTGACCGCCAGCTTCGGCGTCGCACCCCTGACGGCGTCGTTCGACGCCTTCCCGGCCTGGCTGGAGGACGCGGACGCGCTGCTTTACGCCGCGAAATCCGCCGGTCGCAACTGCACGCGGATTACAGCGGCAGCCCTTAAACAGGGTTGAGTGAGGCGTGATCCCGATGCCGGCCCGGCAGCGGCGATGAGGCCCTGTCGATCAGGTCCGGGGACCGGCGTTACCCCAGTTTGCCAAATTGCGTTTCGAACCCGGTGCGGTCGCCTTCGGCCAGGTAGCGCGCCTGTTCGATCCAGCGATCCTTGTGGAGGCGGCCCTTGAAGGGGCCCATCTGGTTGTCGATCGCGGCCTGTTGCGTCGCGTCGAGCGCGGCGAGCTGGTCGAAGCGGGTGATGCCGAGTTCGCCGAGGCGGGTGGCGGCCTTTGGCCCCAGGCCCTTGAGCGTGGTCAGGACGTCCGGATCGCCGACCGGTTCGGGCAGGACGACGGGGGGCGGGACGTCCGGGTGAGCGTCGACGCCGAGCAGTTGGCCGATCGTATCCTCGATCGCGGCGGCGGCCCCGTCGGCGACGCCGTCGCCCTCCCGCCCCGTCACGCGGTCGGTCGGCGTGCGGCGGCCGCGGAGCAGCAGCGTCAGGATCAGGACCAGCACGATGGCGGCCCCGATGACGAGGCCGATGGTGTTCATGTCGGGGGAGGTGGTCAGCATGGAGGGCCCTGTTCGGATCGGTCGGTCATGGGAAGGTCAGGAAGACGGGTTCAGGCGGTGTCGGCCGCTTCGCGCGCGGCCTCGCGCCAGCCGATGTCGCGGCGGCAGAAGCCGGTCGGGAAATCGATCGCGTCGACCGCGGCATAGGCCTTGTCGCGCGCCGCGGTGACGGTGCGCCCGGTGGCGGTCACCGCCAGCACGCGGCCGCCGACCGCGATCAGCCGATCGTCGTCGGTCCGCGCGGTGCCGGCGTGGAAGACGGTCGCGCCGGTCATCGCCGCGCCGTCCAGCCCGGTGATCGTGCCGCCGCGCGCCGGCGTGCCGGGATAGCCGTCCGCCGCCAGCACGACGGTCAGCGCGCAGTCGTGCGACAGGCGCGGATGGGGCGCGTCGGCCAGCGTGCCGGTGGCGGTGGCGAACAGCAGCGGGAGCAGGTCGCCCTCGATCCGCGGCATCAGCACCTGCGTCTCCGGATCGCCGAAGCGCGCATTGTACTCGATCAGCTGCGGCCCGGTCGGGGTGAGCATCAGCCCGGCATAGAGCACGCCGGAATAGGGCGTGCCGGCATCCGCCATCGCGCGGACGGTGGGCAGGATGATCTCCGCCATCGCGCGCGCCTCCAGCTCCGGCGTCAGCACGCGGGCGGGGCTGTAGGCGCCCATGCCGCCGGTGTTGGGGCCGGTGTCGCCTTCGCCGACGCGCTTGTGATCCTGCGCGGAGCCGAGTGCGACCACCGCGGTGCCGTCAGTCAGCGCGAACAGGCTGGCTTCCTCGCCGGTCAGGAACGCCTCGATCACGACCTCTGCGCCGGCCGCGCCGAAGCCGCCGTCGAACATGGTGGCGAGCGCGGCGGTCGCCTCCGCCGCGGTGATGGCGATGACGACGCCCTTGCCCGCGGCGAGGCCGTCCGCCTTGATCACAACGGGGAGCGTGAAGCCGGCGAGTGCCTGTTCCGCGTCGGCCAGTGTGGTGCAGCGGACATAGGCGGCGGTCGGGATGCCGGCGCGCGCGCACAGATCCTTGGTGAAGCCCTTCGACCCTTCGAGGGCTGCGGCGGCGCGCGACGGGCCGAACACCGGCACGCCCGCGGCGCGGAGCGTATCGGCGAGGCCGTCGACCAGCGGCGCCTCCGGCCCGATCACGACGAGGTCGATCGCATGTTCGGCGCAGAATGCGACGACGGCGGCATGATCCGCCGCATCGAGCGCATGGCAGACCGCGTGCGCCGCAATGCCGGGGTTGCCAGGCGCGGCGTGCAGGCTACCCAGCAACGGCGATTTCGCGAGTTTCCACGCAAGCGCATGTTCGCGACCCCCGGACCCCAGCAACAGGATGTTCATGGCTTCCCCTTTTGACGGCCTCCTAGCCGAGCCGGTGCCCGGCGACAACGCAGCCGCGGTTTCCGTGTCCGAACTGTCCGGTGCGCTGAAACGCAGCGTGGAGGACGCGTTCGGCCATGTCCGGGTGCGCGGCGAGATTTCGGGGTGGAAGCGCCATACGTCGGGGCATTGCTATCTGGCGCTGAAGGACGACCGCGCGGTGATCGATGGCGTGGTGTGGAAGGGGCAGGCGGCATCGCTTCGCTTCCGGCCCGAGGACGGGATGGAGGTGATCGCCACCGGCAAGCTGACGACCTATCCCGGCCGGTCGAAATACCAGATCGTGATCGAGCGGATGGAGATCGCCGGGGCGGGCGCGCTGATGGCGCTGCTCGACCAGCGGCGGCGGATGCTGGCGGCGGAAGGGCTGTTCGGCGAGGAGCGAAAGGTGGCGCTGCCGTTCCTGCCGCGGACGATCGGGGTCGTGACGTCGCCGACCGGCGCGGTGATCCGCGACATCCTCCACCGGTTGCGCGATCGGTGCCCGACGCATGTACTGGTGTGGCCGGTGGCGGTGCAGGGCGAGGCGGCGGCGGGCCAGGTGGCGCGCGCGATCGCCGGGTTCGATGCGATGGCTGCGGATGGCGCGATCCCGCGGCCGGACCTGGTGATCGTGGCCCGCGGCGGCGGGTCGATCGAGGATCTGTGGGCGTTCAACGAGGAAGTGGTGGTGCGCGCGATCGCGGACTGCCGGATCCCGATCATCTCGGCGGTCGGCCACGAGACCGACACGACGCTGGCCGATTTTGCCGCGGACCGGCGTGCGCCGACCCCGACCGCGGCGGCCGAGATGGCGGTGCCGGTGCGCGCCGAGCTGCTGGAGGCGGTGCGGAGCCTGTCGAACCGGACGTTCCGGTGCGCGACGCGATATCGCGAGCGGGCGGACGAGCGGCTGGTGGCGACGGCGCGGCGGTTGCCGACCGCGGAGACGCTGCTCAGCCCGCAGCGGCAAAGGCTGGACGAGCTGGGCGATCGGTTGCCGCGCGCGCTGGGGCGGCGGCTGGCGGTCGCGCGCGGGGACCTGGCCCATGCGGCGGGGGCTTTGCGGCCGGCTTTGCTGCGCCACCGGGCGGAGCGGGCGGGCGCGCGGCTGGCGGCGGCGCGGTTTTCGCCCGTGCTGGTGCAGCGGCCGCTGGCGGAGCGTGGCCGCCAAGTCGCGCAGGCGGGGCGGTTGCTGGAGCAGCTCGACCCGAACCGGCCGCTGGCGCGCGGCTATGTGAAGGTGGAGCGGCGCGGCGACGGCAGCGTGTTGACGACCGCGGCGGCGGCGCGCGCGGCGGGGCTGCTGACGCTGCACTTCGCGGACGGCGCGGTCGATGCGCGGGTTGAGAAAGCCGGGACGGCCCCCTATCCAAAGGTCAGGGCGGATCAGCCCGGATTGTTCGAGTGAGTGCCGTGACGATGCCGATGCGTATCCTGCCATGCTGATGTCCCCGGGGCGGCCCGCCAAGCTGCACTATATGGCCAATAATTTCCGTATGCTGGTGCGCGGCGACCATGTGGTGTGCGCGCAGACCGGCGTCGCGATCCCGCTCGACAATTTGAAATATTGGAGCGTCGAGCGGCAAGAACCCTATGCGACCGCGCAGGCGGCAAGTGCGGCGATGCTGCCGGAGTGAGCGGCCGATGACGGTTCGCCACGGCCGGGTGGTGGCCGCGATGCTGGCTGGTGTCGGTTTTGCCGTCGCGGCCGATGCGCAGAACGGCACGCCGCCCATGACGCTGCCCGGTTCGGTCGCGACGCAGGCGATGCGGGAGGTGGGGGGCGCGACCGCAACCGCGCCAAGCGACGGCTTCACGATCGAGGGCGCGGTGCGGCAGGGCGGCCTGCTGCGCGGCGTGGCGCCGGTGGGTACAGTGGAACTGACGCTGGACGGCGAGCCGCTGGCGATGGCGCCGGACCGTCGGTTCCTGATCGGGCTAGACCGGGATGCGCCGCCCGCCGCGCGGCTGGTCGCGACACATGCCGATGGCGGGCAGAGCGTGCGGGTGCTGGTCGTGCGGCGGGGCGACTGGCGCGTGCAATCGCTGCCGACGCTGCCCAAGGCGACGCCGCGGACGCCGACGGAGGTGGCGCGGCGGAACGCGGAACTGGCGCAGATCGTGGCGGCGCGCGCGACCGTCCATGCGACCGACGGCTGGCGGCAGACGCCGGTCTGGCCGGTGACCGGGCGGATCAGCGGCGTGTTCGGATCGCAGCGCATCTATGCGGGGGAGCCGGGCGCTTATCATGGCGGCGTCGACATCGCGCGGCCGACGGGGACGCCGGTGGCGAGCCCGCTGGACGGGGTGGTGGTGCTGGCCGCCGCGGTGCCGTTCAGCCTGGAGGGGCATTTGCTGCTGATCGATCACGGCATGGGGCTGGGCAGTGCGTTCCTGCACCTGTCGCGGATCGATGTTCGCGTTGGGGACCGCGTGACGCGCGGCCAGACCGTCGGCGCGATCGGTGCGACCGGGCGGGCGACCGGTCCGCATCTGCACTGGGCGATGACCTGGAACGGTCGGCGGATCGATCCTCAGCCGCTGGCGGGTGCGATGCCGACGTCTACCGCGCGCTGATCAGCCGACGCGCATACCGCGCACCGCCCGACCACCGGGCAACTTGAAGATATAGCTGCCGAGGCTCGCGCGGCGGACGTTGATCTTGCTGCCGGCCTCCGGAAGCTTCGCGCCCGTCCAGGGCTCGGTCGATCGCCAGGTGCCGCCTTCGGCCAGCGTCAGCTGGTACTTGCCGTTGCCGAGCGATTGAACGCGCGTGATCGTGGTGTCGAGTTCGGCGATATCCTCCCGCGCCACGGCGGCCGGATCGCGCGCGCCATCACGCCCGCCGAAGAGCGCGATGCGCGGCAGCGAGAAGCCGAACAGCGACCGGCGGGTTTCGACCACGTCCTGACGGTCCAGCACGATCAGGTCGCGATTGGCGGTGGCGGTCGCAAGCTTTGCGGCCGCGGCGTCGAAGCAGGCCAAACGGGCGTCCGGTTCCGTGCGCCCGCGGCATGCGGCGAATTCGGCCACGATTGCGGCGGGTCGTTCGCCGGCCGCTGTCGCGGCGGTCCGCGGCGCGGCTTGTGCTGCAAAAGCAGCAACCCCGGCGCAAACGCCCAACGCGACAAACCTGACATGTTTCACGGCGGATTGCCCTCCTGATCCGACAAAACGGCTACACCGAGCATCATGAGCCCCGCAAGCAGCAAAGTGTGTCGTTCCTGCTACAGTTCCAAAACAATACCACGGCAGATGACAAACCGAGATTGCTGCATCGCGGGATCGGTGCAACCAAACGCACATAGCGAAAGCGGTTCCACCGTTTCGCGCAATCTTACGAGTGCCAAACGCACCGTAATTGAAAAAAAGGGGCCTAATCGCATGAAGCTGGATATCCGTACCCGCCTGTTGGCGTCCACTCTGCTCGTCGGTGCCGCGATCGCCGCGCAGCCGGCCTATGCTCAGGCTGCGACGGATACGGCGCAGTCGGCAACGGCGGTCCCGTCGGGCACCCAGACGCAGGACACCGTCGCTGCCGCCGGCGGCCAGGACGAAAACAGCTCCGGCGAGATCGTCGTCACCGGTTCGCTGATCCGCAACCCCAACCTGGTCCAGTCCAGCCCGGTCCTGTCGGTCGGTGCCGAAGAAGTTTCGCTCCGCCAGTCGAACGTTGCTGAACAGTTCCTGCGCGAACTGCCCGGTGTTGTTCCGAGCATCGGTTCGGCCGTGAACAACGGCAATGGCGGCGCATCGTTCGTCGATCTTCGCGGTCTCGGCAACAACCGCAACCTCGTGCTGCTGGACGGCGCGCGCATCGCGCCGTCGGGCCTGAACGGCGTGACCGATCTCAACAACATTCCGCTGGCGTTGATCGAGCGGACCGACGTGCTGACCGGCGGTGCATCGACCACCTACGGTGCCGATGCCGTCGCGGGCGTCGTGAACTTCGTCACCCGCCGCGATTTCGCGGGCGTCGAAGTGAACGCATCCAACCAGCTGACCGAAAAGGGTGACGGGCACACGTTCCGCACCGACATCACCATCGGCGCCAATTTCGACGACGGCCGCGGCAACGCGGTGTTCAGCGTTGGCTATCAGCAGGCCGACCCGGTGTATCAGGGCGACCGAAGCTTTTCGCGCAACAACGTCGACTCGTTCAGCGGTGTCGTCGGCGGCGGTTCGGGCACGACCGTTCCGGGGGTGTTCTCGCTGACCGGTGTCGGCAACCGGCAGATCAATCCGGATACCGGTTCGCTGGTCCCGACCTACCAGCTGTTCAACTTCAACCCGCAGAACATCTTCCAGACGCCGTTCGAGCGTTTCAACATGTTCGGCGCGGCGCACTATGAAGTGGCCGACGGGATCGAAGTCTACAACCAGGGCCTGTTCTCGAAGAACAGCGTTTCGACCGTGATCGCGTCGTCGGGCACGTTCGGCAACTCGCTGACCATTCCGTACAGCAACCCCTATCTGCCGGCGGCGGCGCGGACCCAGTTCTGCAACGCCAACGGCCTGACCGCGGCGCAGTGCACCGCGGCCGCAACGGCACAGCCGACGCTGGCCGACGGCAGCGTGAACCCGGCGTACCGCACCTTCGTGACGAACGCATCGCGTCGCTTCGTCGAGGCAGGACCGCGCGTCAACGAGTACACCACGCAGATCTTCAACTACCGCGCGGGTGTTCGCGGCGACATCACCGATAGCATCGGCTTCGATATCTCCGGTGCTTATGGCGAGAGTGAGAATACGTCGCGTCAGACGGGCAACGGTACGTTGACCCGCCTGCGGCAGGCAGCACTTGCCACCAACACCACGAGCTGCGTCGATCCGACCAACGGCTGCGTTCCGATCAACCTGTTTGGGCCGGACGGTTCCATCACGGAGGACCAGCTCGGCTTCCTTCTGGGCGTGACCAACAGCACGACCACGCGGACCACGCTGGCTCAGGCACGCGCCGTGGTGAACGGCGACTTCGGCGTCGTCAGCCCGCTCGGCACCAATCCGATCTCGTTCGCGGCGGGCGGCGAGTTCCGCAAGTACACCGCGGCGGTGATCTCCGACTCGCTGACGCAGACTCCGAACGAAGTGCTCGGCAATGGCGCGGCCTCGCCCGACGTGTTCGGTCAGTACAATGTCTATGAAGGGTTCGGCGAGCTCATCATGCCGTTGATCGAGGATCGTCCGTTCTTCAAGAGCCTGACGCTCGAAGCCGGCGCGCGTTACTCCGATTACTCGACGTCGGGCGGCAACTTCACCTGGAAGGTCGGCGGCAGCTGGGAGCCGGTCGATGCCCTGAAGCTCCGCGGCAATTACCAGAAGGCCGCACGGTCGCCGAACATCGGCGAACTGTTCTCGCCGGAAGTCACGGGGCTCGATAACCTTGCGGTCGATCCCTGTCAGGGCGCTGCGCCCGCAAACAACGCGAATCTCCGCGCCGTCTGCCTTGCGCAGGGCGCACCGGTGTCGTCGATCGGCAACATCAGCGCGCCGTCCGCCAGTCAGGCCAACATCACGCAGGGCGGAAACCCGAACCTGGATGTGGAAAAGGCGACCACTTGGACCGTCGGTGCCGTGTTCCAGCCCGACTTCATCCGCGGGCTGTCGTTCACGGCCGATTACTACAACATCAAGGTGACCGACGCGATCACCAGCCCGACCGTGGGCGACGTGATCGGGGCTTGTTTCGGCGCGAACCCCACTGCCCCATCGGCCGGCGCGGCAACGTCGGTGGCCTGTACCTCGATCCGCCGCGATCCGCTCGACGGCACGTTTAACGGCGTCGCGGACGGCCTGCCGTTGCCGCTGTCGAACCTGGGGCGCATCACGACCGACGGCATCGATGTGTCGCTCAACTACCGTCGTGACCTCGGCTTCGCCGTCGCCAACTTCTCGGCGCTGGGCAACTGGACCAACAGCAAGAAGTTCCAGGCGACGCCGACGTCACTGAACCGCGAATGCGTGAGCTATTACAGCGTCAACTGCGCCTCGATCCAGCCGGAGTTCAGCGGCAGCTTCCGCACCACGCTCAGCTTCGGGAAGCTCGATATCTCGGCACTGTACCGCTACATCGACGCGGTGCAGTACGAGCCGGCGCAGAACGCGGACGACATCGCCAACGCGACCACGGTCGTCAACGGTGTGACCACGATCAATCAGGCCGGGATCGTCAATCCGGAGTTCCAGAACATCGGTGCCGAGCATTATGTCGACCTGACGCTTCGCGCCGAAGCATCCGATCATCTGACCATGACGGTCGGCGTGATGAACCTGTTCAACAACCAGCCGAAGGTCGTCGGCGCGAGCGTCGGTTCGACCGCATACAACAGCGGCAACGTCTATCCGTCGACCTACGACGCGCTGGGCCGCCGTTACGCCGTGAGCGCCCGCCTGAAGTTCTAGGGTTCGGCTTAGCGTGAGCAAAGAGGGAGGCGTGCCACGGCGCGCCTCCCTTTTTTGTGCATAGCGCATCGCGGCAAGCCAGCTTTGAAGGGCGACCCCGCGGGCGGTTTCGTCGGTCGCCGCCAAGATCGAGACCGGCCGTACCAAACGAGAAACCCTGCGCGCGTGATCGGCCGGGCCATCAGGCGGTGTTTAGAAAGGGGCGGGTCGGGCCGGGGGATGAGCCCTGCGAACCCGTAACCGGGTCTGGACGAGGGGCGACTTGGTCGCAACGGCGTTACGCGGTCCGCATCACCTCGCAGCCCCCGTGTTTTACGAAGGGGGCGCGCGAGATTTATCGGACGGGCACCCGGTTGATGGTCACCGCGTCATGTTTGCGAGCTTTTGGCCTCTTGCGGCCTAAAACGTCCGCCGGCCGCAGCGCGGCAGCGGGTGGCTGTTAATAGCCGATTCTGAGACGCGATCCGGTCACGGAGACGTGCTCGCGTCCCGGTTACGCCTTAGAATCGGGTTTTGTGGATCGACGGGTGGTGTTCGACAACTCGTCAGTTGCCGTTGGCGAGGCCGGCATTCTGCTGGACCATATTGCGCGCGGCGGCGTTCTCCCCATCCCGCGATCGCGACCACTGCGCCGACGTCATGCAACGCCGGGTGCGCTTGACCAGCGAGCCGGTCTCGACCGCTGTGCGACAGATGACACGTTCCGGATCGGACCCCGTCCGCGCTTTCGACGCGGCGGCATCGTACCGCGCCTGGGTCGAACTGGTCTGCGCCGTAGCGGTGGTCGAAAGCAGCAGCAACGCGATGGCGATGGTGGATTTCATGACTGTTCCCCGATGATATGCATGAAAGTGTGTCGCAAAGGCGAGATTTCGGCAAGATCGAATTGTGCGGCCGAACCGTGTGCTTCTGTTGTTGCGCAACATGCTCGCCAAAAGCATGGCTTTCGCCATCGACCGCGGTGACCCGAGACGGTAACTTCGGAGCACTGAGCCAGGGGTTGAACCATGAATAGCAAAGTACAGCAGCTGCTCGCCGATGCGACCGCGGCCCAGGGCGCGGGGCGCGGGCAGGAGTCGGCGCGGCTGTTCAGGGCAGTGCTGGCGGTCGATCAGAACCAGCCGATCGCGCTGAACGCGCTGGGTATTCAAGCGCTGGGGGCCGGACGGCTTGCAGAGGCGGTGGCATTGACGCGGCGCGCGACGCAAGCGGACCCGGGCGAACCGATCCTGTGGATCAACCTGGCGCGCGCGCAGCGAGAAGCGGGCGACCGGGCGGGGGAACGGGCGAGCCTGGACGCGGCGCTGGCGATCGATCCACGCCGATTCATCGCGCTATTGCGCAAGGCGCAGTGGCTGGAAAGTAGCGGCGACCTGGCCAATGCGGCACAGACCTGGAGTGCGGCGCTGGCGATGGCACCGCCCGAGGCGCAGCGCCCGCCCGGGCTGGCAAGCGAGCTGGCTGCCGGTGCTGCCTTCGTCCGCCGCCAGGGAAGCGATTTCGCGCAGGAGGTGGACGCCGGGCTGGCAGATGCACGCGCCACGCTGGACGGTGCCGAACGGCGACGCTTCGATGCGTGCGTGGATACGGCGCTGGGCCGGCGGCGGATATTTCACCCGGAATGCGCCGGGCTGCACTTCCCCTTCCTGCCGGCAGACGAATTCTTCCCACGGACGTTGTTCCCCTGGCTGGCCGAGCTTGAGGCACACACGCCGGCGATCCGCGCGGAATATGAGGCGCTGGTCGCGGGACAGGACGCGTCGTTCGTGCCTTATGTGACGCAGCCGGCCAACACGCCGGTCAATCCCTGGTCGGGCCTGAACAACCGGCTGGACTGGAGCGTCTATTATCTCTGGCGGTTCGGGGTGGCACAGGCGGAGGCGCATGCGGCGTGCCCGGCGACGGCGGCTGCGCTGGCAGCGGTGCCGCTGCTCGACATTCCGGAGCGCGGGCCGACCGCCTTCTATTCGCTGCTAAAGCCGGGAGTACGGATACCGCCGCATAGCGGGGTCACCAACAGTCGGGCGATCGTGCATCTACCGCTGATCGTGCCGGAGGCGTGCGGGTTCCGCGTCGGGGGCGAGACGCGGCGCTGGACCGAGGGGGAGGCGTTCGTGTTCGATGATACGATCGAGCATGAGGCGTGGAACGACAGCGAAACCGGGCGGGTGGTCCTGATCATGGATGTGTGGAACCCGCATCTGACGGAGGCGGAGCGGACCCTGCTGCGCACCTATTTCGCGGTGATCGACGCGAGCGAGCACAAGCCGGACCTCGTCGAGGGGCTTTAGGTCCCGCCGCCACAGTCATGCCCGAGGCGGGCCGGGATGGCCCCCGGCCGATGCGGCTGCCCCCGATTAGGGGGGAACCGCTTCTGTGTCAGGCCTACGCCGCGATCACCAGGGCGCCGTCGCCCTCGTCGACGTTGACGGTGCTGCCGTCGGGCACGTCGCCGCGCAGGATCGCGTCGGCGAGCGGATCCTGCAGGTAGCGCTGGACCGCGCGGCGGAGCGGGCGCGCGCCGTAGACCGGGTCGTAGCCGACCCGGCCGAGCCAGGCGCGGGCGGCGTCGGTGAGCGCCAGCGTGACCTTGCGATCGGCGAGCAGCCGCTGGACATGCGCGACCTGGATATCGACGATCGGGGCCATGTGCGCCTGACCCAGCCGGTGGAACAGGATGATCTCGTCCAGCCGGTTGAGGAATTCGGGCCGGAAATGGCCGCGGACGATCTCCATCACCTGGGGTTCGACGCTTTCGACCGTCTGGTCGTCGGTCAGGTGGGCGAGATACTGGCTGCCGAGGTTCGAGGTCAGCACGATCAGCGTGTTGGAGAAGTCGACCGTGCGGCCCTGCCCGTCGGTGAGGCGACCATCGTCGAGCACCTGGAGCAGGATGTTAAAGACGTCCGGATGCGCCTTCTCGACCTCGTCGAACAGTACGACCTGGTAGGGCCGGCGGCGGACCGCCTCGGTCAGCACGCCGCCCTCGTCATAGCCGACATAGCCGGGGGGCGCGCCGACGAGCCGCGAGACGGCGTGCTTCTCCATATATTCGGACATGTCGATCCGGACCATCGCGGCATCATCGTCGAACAGGAAGCCGGCGAGCGCCTTGGTGAGCTCGGTCTTGCCGACGCCGGTGGGGCCGAGGAACAGGAAGGAGCCGAGCGGGCGGCCGGGATCCTGCATCCCCGCACGCGCGCGGCGGACGGCGCGGCTGACGGCCTTCACCGCCTGATCCTGGCCGATCACGCGCTTGCCGATGATCGATTCCATCGCGATCAGCTTGTCGCGTTCGCCCTGCAGCATGCGGTCGACCGGGATGCCGGTCCAGCGGCTGACGACGCCGGCGATGTCGTCGGCGGTCACTTCCTCGCGCAGCATCGCGCCCTCGGCGGCGGTCTCGGCCTCCGCCAGCTGGCGTTCGAGGCCGGGGATGACGCCGTAGGAGAGTTCGCCCGCGCGGCCGAGATCGCCCTTGCGCTGCGCCTGGTCGAGTTCGATCCGCGCGGCGTCGAGCTGACCCTTGAGCACCGCCTCGGCGTTGATCTTGTCTTTCTCGCCCAGCCAGCGCGTGGTGAGCGCGCCGGACTGCTCCTCCAGATCGGCGAGGTCGGCCTCCAAAGTGTCGAGCCGGTCCTTCGACGCGGCGTCGGTCTCGCGCTTCAGCGCCTCGCGCTCGATCTTCAGCCGGATGATGCGGCGGTCGAGCGATTCGATCTCCTCGGGCTTGGACTCGACCTCCATGCGCAGGCGCGAGGCGGCCTCGTCCATCAGGTCGATCGCCTTGTCGGGCAGGAAGCGGTCGGCGATGTAGCGGTGCGACAGCGTGGCGGCGGCGACCAGCGCACCGTCCGCGATCCGGACGCCGTGGTGGAGTTCGTACTTCTCCTTCAACCCGCGCAGGATCGAGATCGTGTCCTCGACCGTGGGTTCGCCGACGAAGACGGGCTGGAAGCGGCGCTGCAGTGCTGCGTCCTTCTCGACATATTTGCGATATTCGTCGAGCGTGGTGGCGCCGATGCAGTGCAGTTCGCCGCGGGCGAGCGCGGGTTTGAGCAGGTTGCCGGCGTCCATCGCGCCCTCCGACTTGCCCGCGCCGATAAGCGTGTGCATCTCGTCGATGAACAGCACGACCTCACCCTCGGCCTGGCGGACCTCGTCGAGCACGCCCTTCAGCCGTTCCTCGAACTCGCCGCGATATTTCGCGCCGGCGATCAGCGAACCCATGTCGAGCGCCATGAGGCGGCGGTCCTTGAGGCCGTCGGGCACGTCGCCATTGATGATGCGGAGTGCCAGCCCCTCGGCGATCGCGGTCTTGCCGACGCCGGGTTCGCCGATCAGCACCGGGTTGTTCTTGGTGCGGCGTGCCAGGATCTGGATCGTGCGGCGGATCTCCTCGTCGCGGCCGATGACGGGATCGAGCTTGCCGTCGCGCGCGGCCTGGGTCAGGTCGCGGGCGAATTTCTTGAGCGCGTCATAGCGATCCTCGGCACCGGCGGTGTCGGCGGAGCGGCCCTTGCGAAGCGCGTTGATCGCGGTGTTGAGCGCGTCGGCCTTCACCTTTGCGGCGGCGAGCGCCTTGCCGGCCGCGGTGGTGGGCGACAGGACAAGCGCGAGCAGGAGCCGTTCGACGGTGACGAAGCTGTCGCCCGCTTTCTGCGCGACCTGTTCGGCGGTGTCGAACACGCGGACCAGATCGTTGTCGATGCCGGGCGATTGCTGCGCGCCTCCGCCGGAGACGGCCGGGATCTTGGCGAGCGCGGCGTCGGTTTCGCGGAGTGCGGCCTTCGCGTCGCCACCGGCCGCGGTAATGAGGCCGGACGCCATGCCCTGCTCATCCTCGAGCAGCGCCTTCAGCATATGTTCGGTGCCGATCCGCTGATGGCTCATGCGGATTGCGACGGTCTGCGCCGACTGAATGAAGCCCTTGGCGCGGTCGGTGAATTTTTCGAGGTTCATGGTCACTCCCCAGATGTTGGTGGGGATATGGTGTTGCGCTTATGTCACACAAGGGTGTGGTGTGTAAGGAGTTGCGGGTGGGGTGCCAGGTCAGAGGGTGGAGCTGGACCCCCGCCTGCGCGGGGGTACGGTTTCTCGTTGGTGGCGCTGTTGCGTCTAGGCCCCGGCCTGCGCCGGGGCACTTTCTGGGGTCATCCGTGCGCGATCAGAACTTGATCGTGCCTTCGAGGCCGAAGGTGCGGGGGGCGTTGTAGTTGCCGTAGTCGCCCAGGATGTTGCTGATGCTGCCGGTCGAGACGTTGGTGGTCGGGGCGCCGGGCAGGCTGTTGGAGGGATCGCGGCGGAAGATATATTGTTCGTCGAACAGGTTGCGCGCCCAGGCCGAGATACCGAACGTGTGGCCCGACCCGAGCGCGATGTCGGCGAGGCCGACGCGGCCGTTGACGATGAAGGACGAGTCCGCCTTCGTCGCGAACTGGTCGAACGCCTGGGTCGCCTGTGCATAGTTGCCGTCGAGGTGGAAGCGCAGCTTGGTGTCGCTGTCGCCGAGCGGGAGGGCGTAGTCGATCGTCCCGCTGACCGCGTTGCGCGGCGTGTAGACGATGTAGAATTGCTGCAGCACCGTCGTCGACTGGCCGCCCGCGGTGTAGGTGATCGGGATGCGCGGGATGTGCGTGTAGGTGTAGGCGTAGGAGGCGCCCAGCGTCAGGCCTTCGACCGGGTTGACCGTCAGGTCGGCCTCGATCCCGCGGATCTTGGTGATGCCCGGCGCATTGATCGTGACGAGGTTGTTGAAGCTGGAGCCGTTGAACGGCTGGATCGAGCTGATGTCGACCTGGCTGTTCTTGCGGTCCATGATGTAGCCGGCCAGGTTCAGGCGCACGCGGTGGTCGAACAGGTCGTTCTTCAGGCCGATTTCGTAGGACTTCACGTCTTCCGGCCCGAATGGCTGGTAGTTCTGGGTGCGCGAACTGGCGCCGCCCGACCGGTAGCCGGTCGCATATTTGGCGTAGGCGTGGACGTTGGGGGTCACGTCGTAGGCGACGGTCGCGGTCGGGTTGAACCGGTTCCAAGTCTTGTCGAGCGGCTGGTAGCCGGCGGCGGTCGCAGCGGCGGTGTTGGTATCGTAGTTCACGTTGCGCGAGATATGCAGCACGCCCTGCTTCTCGTCATGCGTGTAGCGCCCGCCGATCGTGATGTGCAGCAGGTCGGTCGCGTTCCAGGTGGCCTGGCCGTAGGCGGCGTAGCTCTTGGAATGGACTTCCGACGCGCGATCGATCGAGCAACCCTGTGCGGCCGATCCGATGAAGGCGGTGTCGGTGGCGACGGTCTGGCCGGTGCAGAACGGGATGGTGGTGTAGGTCGCACCGGTGACCTGGCCGGCGGCGTTCAGCGTCGCGATCGCGCCGGTGGAGTTGGGCGTCGCGGCGTCGTCCTGCACATGCTCGTTGAAGTAGTAGAGGCCGGCGACATAGTCGACCTGACCGACGGTGCCGACCGCCTGCAGTTCCTGGCTGAACTGGTTCTGCTTCAGATCCGCGAGGCTGTAGCGGCTGAAGGCGCAGGGTGCGGCCGCGGTGCAGGCCGCGGTCAGCGTGACGACGGGGACACGGTGCGCGCCGCCCGAATTGTCCCACTGGGTCGCATCGACGCCGCGCCATGCGGTGATCGAGCGCAGTTCGAGTGCGTCCGAGACGTGCCACCGGAGGTTGTTGGTGAAGCCGTGCGTCTTGTCGATGCTCGGCTGCTGCGGCACGCCGATGTCGGCGGTCTTCATGCGGCTGTCGCCGTTTACGACGACGCCCGGCAGGAGCGGCTTCACCGTGCCGGTGAGCGCGGTGTAGGCGGTGCCGGGCAAGGTGCAGGCCGCGGCGGCCGCCTGCGTCCCCGCGACGCAGTTGTTCGGGTTCGCGTTCAGCAGCTGGCTGTAGAACGGACTGTTCTTGTCCTTGGCGATGTCGAAGGCGAAGTCGTCGGTGATGTTGCTGGTGGGTTTCCAGCGCACCGCGGCGCGCAGGCCCTGGCGGTTGAAGTAGTTCCAGCCGGTCTGCCCCTCGAGCGGGTTCTTGGTGGTCGCGTCCTGGCTCTGCTTGACCAGGTCGAGCTTGAAGCTGAGCCCGGCGACCTCCGGCAGGTCGAGGTGGATGTCGCCATTATAGGCGCCGTAATTGCCGATGCCGCCGGTCGCGCGCAGGCCGAACTTTCCGCTGGGTGCCTTGGTCACGATCGACAGCGCGCCGCCTTCGGTGTTGCGGCCGAACAGCGTGCCCTGCGGACCCTTCAACACCTCGATCCGCTCGACGTCGAAGAGCGCGGCGTTCAGGCCGTGTTGCCGGCCGATATAGACGCCGTCGACATAGATGCCGACGCCCTGTTCGCGCGCGGGCTGGTTCGCGTCGAGCGGCACGATGCCGCGGATGCCGATGGTGAGCGCGGACTGGCGCGCCTCGAACGTGGCGACGCGCAGGCCGGGGACCGCGCCGTCGGCCAGATCGTACAGGCTCTGCACATGGCGGTCGGCCAGCGCCTGCGCGCTGAGCACCGAGATCGAGATCGGGGTCTTCTGGAGGTTCGTCTCGCGCTTGGTGGCGGTGACGACGATGTCCTGCAGGCCGTCATTCGATGCGGCCGGGGCGGCGGTGGTCGGGGCGGCGGTCGCGGCGGCATCGGTCTGGACCTGCGCGTCGGCGGTCGCCGGGGCGGTCTGGGCCTGGGCCGGCATGGCGAGGACGAGCGCGAGCGCACCCAGCGAAATGGAGGAAACGGCGCGGATCATGTCAAAACCCCTTTTGCCGGGACGATGGTCCTTCGGCTCGGGAGCGCCCCTATGTCGGTGGCGTGACAGTTTGGTTTCAGTTGAGCATTACATATCGGTAAGGCGCAGGACATCGTCCGGTAAGCCCCGACCGATCAGATGTCGGATCAATATGTGGGAGCTTTGTCGCTCGTCATTGTGCAGTCGACGATGTCGAGTTGTTGCGGAGTGCGGTAATTACTTCTCCTTGCATATGTGTCATGGCTTCGAGATGTTCGATCCGAAGCGCATCGATCTTTTCGTGGAGCCGCATGATTTCGAGTTCGGCGCGCAGGTTGACTTCATAGTCGTGGCTGGCGGCGAGCCGGTCCTTGGTCGCCTGGCGGTTCTGGCTCATCATGATGACGGGCGCCTGGAGGGCGGCGACCATCGACAGCATCAGGTTGAGGAAGATGTAGGGATAGGGGTCGAACGCCTCACCCAGCCGGCCGAGGATGCCGGTGTTGAGGATCATCCAGCCGACCAGCACGCCGAGGAAGGTGAAGATGAACGCCCAGCTGCCGCCGACCGCGGCGACCCGGTCGGCCAGCCGATCCCAGAAGGTGGCGCGGTTTTCGGCTTCCTCGCCGATGTCCAGGCTGATCGGGCGGCGCGCGGCCATGCTGTCGACGACGCGGCGTTCCTCCGGATCGAGCGTGCCGGCCGCACGGCCGAGCAGCCGTTCGGGGATGTCGGTCGGATCGGACGGCTGGTTCATCGCAATCTCCTGCTCGGCGGGCCTAGCGTGCGGCACCCCCCTTGGCCACCGCGGGGCGGGCTGACATAGTGAACGGTAGATCCTGAAGGAATTCGCATGCGTCGCTGGCTGACCCCCTCTTTGTTGTCCTCGTCCCTGCTCACCCCGCTGTTGCTGGTGCCGCATGCCGTCGCGGCGCAGGCGCCCGCCGCCGCGGTGGCGAAGCCGGCGGACCTCGTGGGTCAGGTGAAGATCCCGTACGAACAGTTCACGCTGCCCAACGGGTTGCGCGTGATCGTCCATACCGACCGCAAGGCGCCGGTGGTGGCGGTGTCCGTCTGGTATCATGTCGGGTCGAAGAACGAGCCGGCCGGCAAGACCGGTTACGCCCATCTGTTCGAGCATCTGATGTTCAACGGATCGGAGAATGCGCCGGGCGATTTCTTCGAGCCGCTCGAGCAGGTCGGCGCGACCGACTATAACGGCACGACCTATTACGACCGGACCAACTATTTCGAGACGGTGCCGACGCCGGCGCTGGCGCGTGCGCTGTGGCTGGAAAGCGACCGGATGGGGCACCTGCTGGGGGCGATCAACCAGAAGAACCTGACCAACCAGATCGGCGTGGTGCAGAACGAGAAGCGGTCGGGCGACAACCAGCCTTATGGCCTGGTCGACTACCGGATCGGCGAGACGCTGTACCCGGTCGGGCACCCGTACCGGCACAGCACGATCGGTTCGATGACCGACCTGTCCGCGGCGAGCATGGATGATGTGAAGGGCTGGTTCCGTAATAACTACGGGCCGAACAATGCGGTGCTCGTGCTGGCCGGCGATGTCGACGTCGCCACCGCACGCGCGCTGACCACCAAATATTTCGGCGACATCGCGCGCGGCCCGACGCCGCCCAAGGTCGTAGCACCCGTGCCGACGCTGCCCGCGCGGAAGGACGAGGTGATGCGCGACCGCGTCGCGACCACCCGCGTGCTGCGGACCTGGGCGGTGCCGGGGATGCTGGACAAGGATGCCGCCGCGCTGGACGTGGTGGGCGGCGTGCTGGGCGGCCTCGCCAGTTCGCGGCTCGACAACATCCTGGTGCGGGGCGAGAAGCTCGCCGTTGCGGTGTCGGCATCGTATAGCGGGTTCGAGGATGCCGGGCAGTTTTCGGTGTCGATGGACGTGCGGCCGAGCGTCGACCCGGCGGTGGCGGCCAAGCGGCTCGACGCGATCATCGCCGACTTCGTCCGCACCGGGCCGACCGCGGACGAGGTGTCGCGGTATGTGACCACCACCGCCGCGCGGCAGATCAAGGGGCTGGAGTCGGTCGGCGGGTTCGGTGGCAAGGCCGTCGCGCTGGCCGAGGGTGCGGTTTATGCGAACGACCCCGGTTTCTATGCCAAGCAGTTGGCGGCACTGGCCGCGGTGACGCCGGGCCAGGCCCAGGCGGTGGCGCAGAAGTGGCTGTCGCGCCCGGTCTATGCGCTGTCGATCGTGCCCGGCGCGCGGGAGAATTATGTCGAGGCGGCACCCGTGGCGGTGAAGACCGACGATGCCGCGACGACCGCCGCCGCCGGTCCGGTGGGGCGCGGCGGGTTGCCGACGGTCGGCACGATCAAGGAGCTGGAATTCCCGGCGGTGCAGCGCGCGACGCTGTCGAACGGCATGCAGATCGTCTACGCGCAACGGACCGCCGTGCCGGTGACCAAGGTGGCGATCAGTTTCGACGCGGGCAATGCGGCCGATCCGAAGGCGAAGCTCGGTACGCAATCGCTGATGCTGGCGCTGCTGGACGAGGGCACGAAGACGCGCAATTCGATCCAGATCGCGGAGGCGCAGGAACGGCTGGGTGCCGACATCGGTGCGCGCGCATCAATGGACCGGACGACGGTGTCGCTCGACGCGCTGACCGCCAATCTGGCGCCGTCGCTCGACCTGATGCAGGATATCGTGCGGAACCCGGCCTTCGCGCCGGCGGAGGTCGATCGGTTGCGCAATACGCAGCTGGCGCGGATCGCATCCGAACTGACGCAGCCGCAGGGCGTGGCGCTGCGCACGCTGCCGGTCGTGCTGTACGGGCCGAACCATCCCTATGCCGTGCCGTTCAGCGGGACGGGTGACCCGGCGGTGGTCGCCAAGCTGACCCCGGCGGACATGGCGGCGTTCCACCGCGCCTGGATCCGGCCGGACGGGGCGAAGATCTTCGTCGTGTCGTCCGCCCCGCTGGCAAGCGTGCAGGCGATGCTGGAGCAGAGTTTCGGCAGCTGGCGCGCGCCGGCGGTGCCGCGCGTGACGAAGGACCTGTCCGCGCCGACGCCGGCGCCGCGCGGGCGCATCCTGCTGATCGATCGGCCGCAGTCGCCGCAGTCGCTGATCCTGGGCGGCGCGGTGCTGGGGTACAAGGGCACGGACGACCTGACCCGGCTGGAGGTGGCGAACGACGTGCTGGGCGGGTCGTTCCTGTCGCGGCTGAACACCGACCTGCGTGAGACCAAGGGCTGGTCCTACGGCGTCAGCGGGTCGGTCAGCCGGCTGCTCGGGCCGGTGCCGTACCTGGTGTCCGCGCCGGTGCAGACCGACCGGACGGGCGCGTCGATCACCGCGCTGAAGGCCGACATGACCGCGTTTCTGACCAAGGACGGCGTCACGAAGGCGGAGCTGGAGCGGACGGTGAACGGCCGCGTGCGCGAACTGGCGGGGACGTTCGAGGGATCGGGCGACGTGCTGGGCGGGCTGCAGCGGATCGACCTGTATGGCTGGCGCGACGACCATTACCAGCGGCTGGCGGCGCAGTACCGCGCGCTGACCGCGCCGCAGCTGGACGCGGCGGCGCGGGCGGCGCTGGATCCGGCGAAGATCGTGTGGATCGTGGTGGGTGATGCCGCGAAGGTGCGGCCGCAGCTGGTGGAGACCGGGTTGCCGGTCGAGGTGGTGCCGGGGGCTGTTGCTGCTGAGTAGGGTTCAGGTTGCTTAGCCCCTCTCCTGAAGGAGAGGGGTTGGGGTGGGGGCAACAGCACCTCCCCTATGACCTCACCGTCTTGAAGCGCTCAGCCCCACCCCAACCCCTCCCCTGAAGGAGAGGGGCTGATGGGCTTGATGCTCCCCCTCCCTTTCATGGGAGGGGGCTGGGGGGTGGGTATTACCTCTTCGCCGCTGGGCGTTGGATTTCGGGGAGCTGTTGCACCCACCCCCAACCCCCTCCCTTGAAAGGGAGGGGGCTTGTCTGGTGCGCCTAGTCCAGCAGTCTTGTGACGTGGCCCATCTTGCGGCCGGGTCTGGCTTCGGCCTTGCCATACAGGTGCAGATGCGCGGTCGGGTCGGACAGGATTTCGTCCCAGGCGTTCGCCTGGTCGCCGATCAAATTGTGCATCTCGACGCGTGGGTGGACCGTGTCGGTCCCGCCCAGCGGCAGGCCGCACACCGCGCGGATGTGGTTTTCGAACTGCGAGGTGCGGGCGCCCTCGATCGTCCAGTGACCGCTGTTGTGGACGCGCGGCGCCATTTCGTTGAACACCGGGCCGGCGGCCGAGGCGAAGAATTCGCAGGCGAGCGTGCCGACATAGCCGAGCGCGTCGGCGATCCGGACGGCGGTGGCGGTGGCGTCCGCCGCTTGGCGCGCGACGATGCCGGTGGCGGGGACGACCGAGGTGGCGAGGATGCCGTCGACATGGGTGTTGTCGGGCGCGTCCCACGTCACGACCGCGCCGTCCTGTCCGCGGCAGAGCAGCACGGAGAATTCGCGGTCGAACGCGACATGGCCTTCGAGCACCGCGGGGGCTTGTCCGATCTGGTCCCAGGCGGCGTCGGCATCGGCGGGGGTGGCGAGGCGGCCCTGGCCCTTGCCGTCATAACCGAAGCGGCGTGTCTTGAGGATCGCGGGGGTGCCGACTGCGGCGATCGCGGCGTCGAGCCCGGCGCGGTCGTCGACTGCGGCCCAGGGTGCCACGGGCACGCCGAGGTCGGCGACGAACGTCTTTTCGGCCAGCCGGTCCTGCGCCACCGCGATGGCACGGGGGGAGGGGTGGAGCGGCACGACGGCGGCGAGCGCATCGAGTGCGGCGACCGGGATATTCTCGAACTCGTAGGTCGCGACGTCGACCGTGGCGGCGAAGGCGGCGAGCGCGTCGAGGTCGTCATAGCCGGCGCAGGTGAACTCCGCGGCGACCTCGGCCGCGGGTGAGTCCGCGTCGGGCGCGTAGATGTGGACGCGGTAGCCGAGCCGGGCGGCGGCGACGGCGAGCATGCGGCCGAGCTGCCCCCCGCCGACGATCCCGATGGTGGAGGCGGGCGGCAGCATCATTCGGGCGACTCCGCGACGGCGTCGGTCTGCGCCGTGCGCCAGGCGTCGAGCCGGGTGGCGAGTTCCGCATCGGTGGTGGCCAGGATCGCGGCGGCCAGCAGGGCGGCGTTGACCGCGCCCGCACGACCGATGGCGAGTGTGCCGACGGGGATGCCGGCGGGCATCTGGACGATCGACAACAGGCTGTCCATGCCGCTGAGCGCCTTGGATTCGACGGGGACGCCGAGCACGGGAAGGCGCGTCATGGCGGCGGCCATGCCCGGCAGGTGGGCCGCGCCGCCCGCGCCGGCGATCACGACGTGCAGCCCGCGCGCCGCCGCGGTGGTGGCGTAGTCGTACAGCCGTTGCGGCGTGCGGTGCGCGGACACGACCTTCGTTTCATGCGCGACGCCGAGCGCGGCGAGCGTGTCGGCGGCGTGGCGCATGGTTTCCCAATCGGACCGGCTGCCCATGATGATGCCGACGCGGGGGGTGGTGCCGAAAATGGCGCCGGGGATGGAGGAGGTGAGGTCGGTCATGCGATCTGGCCTTTGCGTATCCCCGCGGAGGCGGGGATCCAGTTCGGAGCGTGGAACTGGACTCCCCCCTGCGCGGGGGTACGGTCCGTTCGTTGCGGATCAGTCCGCGTTGCGTTCGTGGAGGTAGTAGCGTTCGACCGCGTTCAGATCGTCGTCGAGCTGGTAGACGATCGGCTTGCCGGTCGGGATTTCCAGGCTGGCGATGTCGGCGTCGGAGATGCCGGACAGGTGTTTGACGAGCGCGCGGAGCGAGTTGCCGTGGGCGGAGATGACGACGCGCTTGCCGGCGCGCAGTTCGGGGGCGATGCGGCTGTCCCAATAGGGTAGCACGCGCTCGATCGTGTCCTTCAGGCTCTCGCTCGACGGCACCGCGATGCCGGCATAGCGGCGGTCATGCGTCATGTCGTACTTGCCGCCGGCCTCCGACGGGGGTGGCGGCACGTCGAACGAGCGGCGCCAGATATGGACCTGTTCGTCGCCGTGGAGGGCGGCGGTCTCCGCCTTGTCGAGGCCGGTCAGGCCGCCATAGTGACGCTCGTTCAGCTGCCAGTCTTTCTCGATCGGCAGCCAGAGCCGGCCCATCGCCTCGAGCGCGATGTTCAGCGTCTTGATCGCGCGGGTCTGAACGCTGGTGAAGCCGATGTCGAAATCGAGCCCCGCGGCGGCCATCGCGACGCCCGCCTCACGCGCTTCGCGCACGCCCTGGTCGGTCAGGTTGACGTCCCACCAACCGGTGAAACGGTTTTCCAGGTTCCAGGCGGACTGGCCGTGGCGGATCAGGACGAGGGTCGGCATGCGGGCAGGCTCCGAAGATGTCAGCGCGCGCGGGGCGCGGGGATGGCGTCGATCATTTCCCATAGGGCGGCGAGGCAATCCTCGGCCAGCCGCATCGAACGCGCGGGCGACCAGCCGTATTGCGGATCGGGCAGGTCGTCATTGTCCTTGAACGGCATTTCCAGCGTGGTGGAGACGCAGCCATAGCGTTCGGCGAGCTGGTTGGTCGACATTGACAGGTTCGCCCGGCCGGGCGCGGTGACCGGGTAGCCGTGGCGCGTCTGGAAATCGGGCGTGCGGCGTTCCAGCGTGGCAAGGTAGCGCGTGTAGAGATCGCCTTGGGACTGCGTCCATGACGGGATGCCGTCGAACCCGGCGATGAAGACGTGCGGGATCGCCTCGTCCCCGTGGACGTCCATCGCGAACGCGACGCCGGTCCGGTCCATCGCGTTGCGGACGGCCAGGACCTCCGGGCTGCGCTCCGGCGTCGGATCATGCCATTCGCGGTTGAGGTTCACGCCCGCCGCATTGGTTCGCAGGTGGCCGCGGGCCGAACCATCGGGGTTCATGTTGGGCACGATGTGGAAGGTGCAGCGCTGGCGTAGCGCGCGCGCGATGGACGCCCCGGGGTCGGTGAGGAAGTCGAGCGCACCCTCCATCCACCACTCGGTCATGCTCTCGCCCGGATGCTGGCGCGCGTAGAGCCAGACGGGAAGCGGGCCGTCGCCGATGGTGAGGCAATCGATCGTCTGCCCATCGAGCGAATGGCCGAGCACGCTGGCGACGACGCCCGGTTTCGCCGCGGTGCGCGCGACGAGGTCGTGGTGGCGTTCCATCGAATAGGGCGCGAAATAGGCGAGCCACGCGCTGTCCGCGGTCGGGGTGTAGGTGATTTCGAGGATGCCATCGGTGTAGGTCGTCGGCGCCATTCGCCAGTCGGCCCGGTCCTCCGACACGCGTGCCGCATAGCCCGGCCAGCCGCCGGGATAGGCGGAGCCCGCGAGGTTGACGATCCGCAGCGTCACCGCCCGCCCGGCGGCACCGGACAGGCGGAAATGGAACCACTGGTAGAAATCCGAGTCGCGATCGGCGACGATTTCGAGATCGAAGACGTCGCCGCGCTGGTCCGTGACCCGGATGTTGCCGCTGTCGAAGGCGGCGCTGATGCTGGCAGTCATGTGGGGCAGGTCCGTTACTTTATCGTGATCGTGCGGCCCGATTCGCCGGGGAAGCCCTGGAACAGCGCCGCGGCGAGCATGCGCGCGGCGGTGACGGCGTCGGCGTTCTTCGCATCCGACCGGGCGGATTGCTGTGCGGTGCCTTCCCAGATGGCGGTTCCGTCCGACCGGCGTTTGAGCATGACCTTCATTTCGGTCATCGTGACGTAGCGCGAGCGTGCCTTGCCGACCGGGAAGCTGACCCCGCCGCCAAGCCCGATGCCGCCCCCGCCGCCGCGTCGCCCGCCGCCACCGGTGAAGCCGCCGCCGCCGAGGCCGATCGAGACCGGGGACTGCGCAATGCCGGCTTCGCGTGTGGTGCGGTTGAAATCGACGACCGCGACGAGTTCGGACGTGGCGACGCCGGGCGCGACGCGGAAGCCGAGCCGCGCGAGTTCGGCCCCGACCGCGGCGGCATAGGACTGGAATTCCAGCCCGCCGACCTGGCGCGGATCGCGCGGTTCGACCGCGATCTGGCCGGGGGCGATCGGCTGGTTCAGGTGGAAGCGCGTGACGCGCGTTTCGGGGCCGGGCGTGGCGCAGCCGGCGAGGGCGGCCAGCGTGGCGACCGCAAGCGTGCGGGCGATCATGTGTCTTGTCGGGGTTCGGCTCATCGGACGGTCCTCACGCTTCATCATGCCCTGCTGTGTTTCTCAGTGGCATGTGGTGCGGTGGCGTCAAGCACGACGTGGCGCCTTTGCCTTGACTCATGTCGGGGGGCCGCATAGGAGGCCGGCTTCTTTCGACAACCGATCAAGACAGACAAGGCGCGTACGGCCATGAAGATCCGCAATTCGCTCAAGTCCCTCAAGGGCCGTCATCGCGACAATCGCGTGATCCGTCGCCGTGGCCGGACCTACGTCATCAACAAGACGAACCGCCGCTTCAAGGCACGCCAGGGCTGATCTTTCCTCCCGCCTGATGGCGGGAGATGTGGTTCGCTGGGTCCGGGGACACCGATGGGTGTTTCCGGGATTTTTGCGTTTGGGGGTTGGTTTCTTCTGAGCCCCTCTCCTTTAGGGGAGGGGTTGGGGTGGGGGCAACAGCTCCTCCCCTGCTACCTCACCGGCTTGAAGCGCTCAGCCCCACCCCAACCCCTCCCCTGAAGGAGAGGGGCTTGCTTGGCTCGACGTCGGTCGTTTCTTACGACGTTGGATTCGTGGTGCTGTTGCACTCACCGCCAACCCAGTTTCACCGTCCAGCAGGTAAAACATGCCCCCGGCATGTTTTAGGGAGTGCCAGTGGCACTCCCGACCTGCTGGCCGGTGAAACTCTTGAAAGGGAGGGGGCTTAGAACATTACACTCGCTTGTAGTTCGCCAGTTCGTCGCCGGTCAGGCGGACGACGTGGAGGACGTTGGTGGCGCCGGGGGTGCCGAAGGGGACGCCGGCCATCACTATGATGCGGTCGCCGGCGGAGGCGACGCCGTGGCGGAGCGCCATGCGCTTGGACTTGGCGATCATCGCTTCGAAACTGTCGACGTCGCGGGTGAGCACGGCGTGCGCGCCCCAGAGGAGCCCGAGTCGGCGCGCGGTTTCGGGGACGGGGGTGAGGACGAGCAGCGGCACCGCGGGGCGTTCGCGTGCGACGCGGCGCGCCGTGGAGCCCGACGAGGTGAAACAGAGAATCGCCTTCGCGCCGATCGTCGTGGCGATCTCGTTCGCCGCGGCGGCGAGCGCGTCGGCGGTGGTGGGATCGGCCGGCGTCTGGGTGAAGTGGATGCGCGCGTTGTAGCCGGGGTCGGCCTCCACCGAGATGGCGATGCGCTCCATCATCGCGACCGATTCTTCCGGCCAGTCGCCGGCGGCGCTTTCGGCGGACAGCATGACCGCATCGGCACCGTCGTAAATCGCGGTCGCGACGTCGGACACCTCCGCCCGGGTGGGCGTGGGTGCGCGGATCATCGATTCGAGCATCTGCGTCGCGACCACGACGGGGCGGCCGAGCCGGCGGGCGGTTTCGACGATATGCTTCTGGAGGCGCGGGACCTCCTCGGGCGGCATTTCGACGCCGAGATCGCCGCGCGCGACCATGACCGCGTCGGCGAGTTCGAGGATCTCCTCGAGCCGGTCGACCGCGGCGGGCTTCTCGATCTTGGCGAGCAGCGAGGCGCGGCCGCCGATCAGGCTGCGCGCCTCGGCGACGTCCTCGGGCCGCTGGACGAAGGAGAGCGCGATCCAGTCGGCCTTCTGCTCCAGCGCGAAGGCCAGGTCGCGGCGGTCTTTCTCGGTCAGCGCGGCCATTGGCAACACGACGTCGGGGACGTTCAGCCCCTTGGAATTGGACAGCGCGCCGCCGACCTCGACCACCGTGTCGATCCGGTCGGGCGCGCAGGCGGTGACGCGCAGCACGAGCTTGCCGTCGTCGAGCAGCAGCCGCGCGCCGACCGCGATCGCTTCGAAGATCTCGCGGTGCGGGAGCGACACGCGGGTGGTGTCGCCGGGGGTGGGATCTCGGTCGAGCACGAACGGGTCGCCGACCTTGAGCACGACGATGCCGCCGTCGAAAGCGCCGACGCGCAGTTTCGGACCCTGCAGATCGAACAGGATGGTGGTCGGGCGACCATATTCCTGTTCGAGCGAGCGGATCGCGGCGACGACGGTGGCCTTGTCGGCATGCGCACCGTGACTCATATTGATGCGGAACGCGTCGGCACCGGCCAGGTAGAGCTTACGGATCATCGCCAGATCGGCGCTGGCGGGGCCGAGCGTTGCTAGGACGCGGACCTTGCGTGCCCGCGGACGGAGCGACGGGGCAGCACCGCTGGCACTGGCGTCGGCGGCGGACATCGGATCGACCAAGACGGTTTCCTCTTTCAGATAAGGACAGCGACCGACTAGGCGGTTTGCGGGCCCCGGGCAAACGATGGAGTGCAGCATGAGCGAGATTAAGGTCGATACGATTCCCGACGCGGTGGCGGCCGCCGCCTTCCGCCGGCTGGTGGCCCATCTGCGCCACCGCGACGACGCACAGAATGTCGATATCATGGGGCTGGCCGGGTTCTGCCGGAACTGCCTGGGCGACTGGGTGGCGGAGGCGTCCGACGGCACGATCGACCGTGAGGCCGGGCGCGCCGCGGTGTACGGGATGCCCTATTCGGAATGGAAGGCGGCGCATCAGCAGCCCGCGACGCCGGAGCAGATCGCGCGGATGGAAGAGAGTTTGAAGCTTAATCCGTAGGGGTCTTCTGAAGCCCCTCTCCTTCAGGGGAGGGGTTGGGGTGGGGGCAACAGCACCATGCCCACAGCCTCACCGGCTTGAAGAGCTCAGCCCCACCCCAAACCCCTCCCCTGAAGGAGAGGGGCTTTCGGTTGTGAAGCCTCTCCGAGTCACGCACTTGATCGGAGGGGGCGCATGCCCGTAGGAGCGGCGTTCTTTGGGATCGGGGAGACTGACCATGGGTGACGACAATGTCGCCGCCGACCAGCTGCGGCTGTTCATCGAGCGCATCGAGCGGCTGGAAGAAGAGAAGAAGGGCATGGCCGACGACATCAAGGATGTCTATCTGGAGGCCAAGGCGACCGGGTTCGTGCCGGCGACGATGAAGACCATCGTGCGGCTGCGCAAGATGGAGAAGGATGCGCGCGACGAAATGGACGCGCTCGTCGAAACCTATCGCAACGCGCTCGGCCTGCACTAGAACAGGCGCAGACGGACGGCACCGGGCGATACGGCGCCGGGCCGGTGGAGGGGCGGCATGACGACGGCGAAGCGGCGGGGACGGCGCACGACGGGCGCCTGGGTGCAGGCGGCGATCGACGTGCTGCGCGGGTTGCCCGCCGGGTTGTGGCTGGTTGCCGCGCTGGTGGTGATCGGCGTCACGCTGTTCCGGCTGGGCACCGCGGCGGCGCCGGGCGATGCACCCGATATCACCGCCGCGATCGCCGCGACTGCGCAGTTGATCGCGCTGCTGCTGCTCAATTTCGTGCTGTACCGCGCCGCGGCGGGCATCCATCCGACGAGCCTGGCGGGCGGGCCGCTGTTGCGGTTCGGCGCGGTGCTGGCCGGCACGATCCTGTTCACGCTGCTGCCGCTGGCGGCGGCGAAGGCGTTGCTGCCGGCGGGTGCGCGGCTGGCCGACGTGTGGCTGTGGTCGTTTGCGGCGACGACGTTCGCCAACGTCGTACTGCTGCCGCTTGCGCCGTGGATCGCGGCGCTGGCGATCGGCGACCGGACGCTGGGGCCGGGTGGCGGGTGGCAGGTGTTGCGCGGGCGGCTGGTGACCTTTGCCGGCGCGTATCTGGCGGTGGTGGCACCGTGTTTCGCGGTGCACCTGATGCTGACGATGCTGCTCGATGCGCCGGGGTCGGCGCTGGCCGGGACCGCGTTGATTGGGATCGTGTTCATCGATTCGGCGGCGTCGCTGGCGCAGCTCGTGCTGACCGTGGCGCTGGGCGTGGCCGCGTGGCGGTTGCACGAGGCCGGACGGGCACGCTAGACAGCGCGTTTCCAGATAATATGAGGCGAGCAGCCGCACATGGCCGGCCATTCCAAGTTCAAGAACATCATGCACCGCAAGGGCGCGCAGGATAAGAAGCGTTCGTCGCTCTTTTCCAAGCTGAGCCGCGAGATCACGGTGGCGGCGAAAAGCGGCCTGCCCGATCCGGACATGAACGCGCGGCTGCGCTCCGCCGTGCTGGCGGCACGCGCGCAGTCGATGCCCAACGACAATATCCAGCGCGCGATCAACAAGGCGTCGAGCACGGATTCGGAGAATTACGAGGAGATCCGTTACGAAGGGTTCGGCCCGGGTGGCGTGTCGCTGATCATCGAGACGCTGACCGACAACCGCAACCGCACCGTGACCAACGTGCGGACCGGGATGGCAAAGAACGGCGGCAACATGGGCGCGAGCGGATCGGTGTCGCACGGGTTCGACCGGATGGGGCTGATCTCCTATCCCGCCAAGGCGGGCAGTACGGACGCCGTGTTCGAGGCGGCGCTGGAAGCGGGCGCGGAGGATGTGCAGTCCTCGGACGAGGGCCACGAGATCTGGACCGCAGTGGCCGACCTGCACGAGGTGGCGCGCGCGCTGGAGGCCGTGCTGGGCGAGGCGGAAGGCGCGAAACTCGCCTGGCGCCCGCAGACGATGGTGACGGTCGACGAGGCGGACGCCGCGACGCTGATGAAGCTGATCGACGTGCTGGACGACGATGACGACGTGCAGACGGTGTGGGGGAATTATGACGTTCCCGAGGATGTGATGGAGCGTTTGGGGGGGTGATCTTCTTCAAGCCCCCTCCCTTTCAAGGGAGGGGCTGGGGGTGGGTGCTACGTGGGAGGCGGTCACGGCGCTCAGGATCAATCCGAGGCTCGGTGGCTTTGCCCGTGACATGCGGAAGGAACCGACGCCGTTCGAGGAGGCGCTGTGGTTGCAGTTGCGCGGCTCGCGGCTGGCCGGGCTCAAATTCCGGCGGCAGACGGTGATCGGGTCGGTGATCGTGGACTTCTTCTGTCCGGCGATCGGGTTGGTCGTCGAGGTCGACGGCGATACGCATGACGCGGCGGTCGATTCTGCACGCGATACCTGGCTTGGTGAACGGGGATTTACGGTTTTGCGGTTTTCCAACGCGGATGTGGGGCGGAATTTGAACGGGGTGTTGGAGGCGATTGTGTTGGCGGCCGGGGCCTGCCGGGCACGTTTCACCCACCCCCCGGCCCCCTCCCTTGAAAGGGAGGGGGAGTGATGGGTTTGCGCTGGTCCCGCGCCTCATGATCTTGCTCGGGCTCGATCCCGGTCTCGGGACCACGGGCTGGGGCGTGATTTCCGCGGAGGGGAATCGGCTGTCTCATGTCGCAAACGGGCAGATCAAGACGGAGCCGGGGATGCAGTTGCCGCGGCGGTTGACGTTGTTGTTCGAGGCGTTGGGGGCGGTGATCCGGACGTATCAGCCGGGTGGGGCGGCCGTTGAGGAAGTGCTTGGCAATAGCAACGCGCAGTCGACGTTGAAGCTGGGGCAGGCGCGCGGGGTGGTGTTGCTGGCCGCGGCCACCGCGGGCGTGGCGATCGGCGAATATCATCCGAGCATCGTCAAGAAGGCGGTGGTAGGGACGGGCGGTGCGGACAAGAAGCAGATCCAGGCGATGATGGCGCATTTGCTGCCCGGTGCGAAGCTGGCGGGGCCGGATGCGGCCGATGCGCTGGCGGTGGCGATCACCCATGCGCATCATCTGGCGAGCGCGCGGGCGTTGGCCCGTAGGGTCATCCCGTCATGATCGCGCGGCTGACGGGCGTGCTGGCCGAGAGCGCGGCGGACCATGCGGTGATCGACGTGGGCGGCGTCGGGTATCTCGTCTGGATGTCGACGCGCGCGCTGGCGGCGTTGGGGCCGGTTGGGGGCCAGGTGATGGTGTTCACCGAATTGCAGGTCCGCGAGGATGCGATGACGCTCTACGGCTTTGCCAGCGGGGCGGAGCGCGACTGGTTCCGGCTGCTGACGTCGGTGCAGGGCGTGGGCGGGCGCGTGGCGCTGGCGATCCTGTCGGTGCTGGAGCCGGTGGAGCTGGTCCGCGCGGTCGCGGCGGGCGACAAGGCGATGGTGGCGCGCGCCAATGGCGTTGGGCCGAAGCTGGCGATCCGGATCATCACCGAGCTGAAGGACAAGACCGGCGGGATCGTGCTGGGGCCGGGCATGACCGCGCCGCAGGTGAAGGGATCGGCGGCGGGCGATGCGTTGTCGGCGCTGGCGAACCTGGGGTTCCGGCCGGTCGAGGCGTCCGCGGCGGTGACCGCGGCGGAAGAGGAACTGGGGCCGGGCGCGACGCTGGATGCGCTGGTCCGACTGGCGCTGAAGAAGGCGGCGCGGCCGGTCTGAGGTTGGGCTGAGCAGGGATGGGCCTGCGGGGGGCTGGTTCGGCGTGATGACTTCGGCACGCACCCGGCCAGGAGAGCGTCCGTGCTATCTGCCGCACGAACAGCGTGTTGGGCGACGACGCTCGACGTCCCGAGACAAGCGCTGTTGCAGGAGTGCAACAGTGTCGCGCGGGTGTGCGATCGAGACATGGTTTGTCACAAATGCATCGCAATCGCCGCATAGCGGGCGTGCTTGGGGGTAGCGGGGTCGCGTCGGGTGGACGATGGACGCGCCCCTGGGGGAAGACCGTGTCGCGCATCGTTTCGAAGTCTCTCGTTCTCGCCGGTATTGGTCTGGCCGCGCTGGTCGCGCCCGGGTTGGCGGCAGCGCAGGCGGTGGCGCCGGCAAGCGACAGCGCCGGGCTGGAAGACATTGTCGTGACCGCGGAGCGCCGGTCGGAGAATCTGCAGCGCGTGCCGGTGTCGGTGGGTGTCGTGCGCGGCGAGGATCTGCGCGCTTACACCAGCGGGGGCGACGACACGCTGCTCGCGCTCGCGGGGCGGGTGCCGAGCCTGTACGCCGAGACGACGACGGGGCGGATCTTTCCGCGTTTCTACATCCGCGGGCTCGGCAATATCGATTTCTACCTCGGCGCGTCGCAGCCGGTGTCGATCATCCAGGACGATGTCGTGCTGGAGCATGTCGTGCTGAAATCTAACCCGGTCTATGACGTGGGTCAGATCGAGGTGCTGCGCGGGCCGCAGGGGTCGCTGTTCGGGCGGAACACGACGGCGGGCATCATCAAGTTCGACACGCTGCGCCCGACGCAGACGTTCGAGGGTCGCGCGCAGGCGACGTACGGATCGTACAACACGGTGACGTTCGACGGCGGCGTGGGTGGGCCGATCGTGCAGGACAAGGTCGCGATCCGGGTGTCCGGGCTGTACCAGCACCGCGACGATTATGTCGACAACCGTTACGAGGGCGCCAGCGCCGACGGCACGGTGACGCCGAAGAAGAACGCGATGGGCGGTTTCGACGAGCGTGACGCGCGGTTGCAGGTGCTGCTGACGCCGACCGAGACGCTGTCGATCCTGGCATCGGCCCATGCGCGCGATTACGATGGCACATCGACCCTGTTCCTGCGCCAGGGGCTGGTGAAGGGGTCGAACGATCCGATCGCGCCGCGCAACTCCGTCATCTACGACGAGGCGAACAATAATCCGCAGGCGTACAAGACCTATGGCGGGTCGTTGAAGGCCGGGCTGGACCTGGGCGGCGCCACGCTGACGTCGATCACCGCGTACGAGACGACGAGCGGGTACAGCCGCGGCGATACCGATGGCGGTGCGGCGTCGGTCTATCCGGTCAACGGCGTAGCGAACGGTTTCGGCCAGTCGCAGGGTCAGATCCGCGACCTTGACCAGTGGACGCAGGAGCTGCGGCTGGCGAGCGACGATGCCGGGCGGTTCCGCTGGCAGGTCGGCGGCTTCTACTTCGACAGCCGCGACACGACCGATTTCTACCAGCGCGCATTCTTCCTGACGACGGCGGGGCGCAACCCGAACAACTGGGTGCGGTTGAACAACGTCAACACGAGCTGGGCACTGTTCGGGCAGGCGAGCTATGCCATCACCGACAAGCTGACCATCACCGCCGGCGCGCGCGAGACGAAGGATACCAAGAAGACGCGGCTGGTGAAGACCGCCGATACCGCGGCGGGTGCCGTGACCTATACCGGCCGGCGTTTCGTGCGGCTGTCGGACACGAAGCCGAGCTGGGACGTGAGTGCGCTGTACGAGGCGAGCCCGGAGGTGAGCCTGTATGCGCGCGTGGCGCGCGGCTTCCGCGGGCCGACGATCCAGGGGCGGTCGGCAGTGTTCAATTCCGACTTCACCACGGCGGATTCGGAGACGAACACGTCGTACGAGGCGGGGATCAAGACGCGGCTGTTCGACAACAAGCTGCGCCTGAACGCGACCGGCTTTGCGTACCGCGTGAAGAACATCCAGCTGAACGGCAACGACGTGAACGGCAACGGCGTGCTGTTCAACGCGGACAAGGCGGACGGTTACGGGTTCGAGGCGGATGCCGAACTGCGCCCGATCCCGAACCTGTCGCTGACGGCCGGGGTCAGCCTGCTCCATACCGAGATCAAGGATCCGAACGTCTATGCGCAGGTCTGCCAGCTGAACGGCGTGGTGGTGTGTACGGTGAACGATCCGACGATCCGGGTCGGGGCGAACACGTTCGCGTCGATCGACGGCAACCCGCTGCCCAACGCGCCGAAATATAATCTGAACTTCGCGGCGCGGTACGACGTGCCGCTGGGCAATGGCGGGCGGGCGTTCGTCGCGACCGACTGGAACATGCAGGGCTATACGAACCTGGTGCTGTACCGGACCGACGAATTCTACGCGAAGGACAATTTCGAGGGCGGCGCGCGGATCGGGTACGAGGCGGCCGGCGGCGCGTACGAGATCGCGCTGTTCGCGCGGAACATCACGAAGGAAAAGAACCTGAAGGGTGTGATCGAGAACTATATGGCCGCGGTGTATAACGAGCCGCGCGTATTGGGCGTGTCGCTGTCGGGGCGGTTCTAGGCGACTCGGACCCTGCTTCGCGCCACGCAATTGCGAGGGGCAGGGTGCCCGCGTGCTTTTGCGAATCGGTGGGTATCGATCGCGGGGGTGACCCCGCGGACTTCGGCGTAATGCCCGCGCGGAAGCAGGATCCGCGAGATGATCGACCGGCAGACAATAGTCGTGCGCCATTATAAAGGATTATTCACCTGCGTTAAGACGTGGCGCCGCCAATTTTGGGAGACAAGGTCATCTTTTGTGCGGAGTGAAACGTCATGAACGGACTCAACCCCGACGACCTTGCTGAAATCATCGCGCGTGAGGAAGCCGCCGCGGCGGCCGCGAAGTGCGAACGTTCCTGGCAGGCCCACAGTGCGCTGGCACAGAATTACCGCCGGCAGCTGCATCAGGACATGACGGACAACGCGGTCCCGCGCTTCGCTACCGCCTGACCGGCCGAAACGGCGAATAACATAGATTAATTTTAACGGGAACGAAGCGTGGCCGCGCTCGCTTCGCATGGGTGCCTACGTATTTCCTCCACCTGCATGAGGGCGGGTTCGTCGTCGAAGACGAGGAAGGCACGACGCTTGCCGACGATGGGTGCGCACGCATCGCGGCGGTTCGGGCGGCCCGCGATGTGCTGGCCGGTGCCGTGCGGGAGGGGCGGTTGCCGCTCGACGACCGGATCGTCGTGACCGATCAGGCCGGGCGGACCGTTGTATCGATCACGCTGGGCGCAGCGGTGGGGCATCCTGGCTAGGTCCACGGCGTCAGGCGGCGTCGGTGATCCGCGGTGCCGGGCTGTCGAGCAACAGGAACGCCGGGTCGAAGTCGCCGACCGAGACGAGCTTGTCCCAGTCATAAACCGTGACGACACCGGACCGCAGATCGGCGACCGACGCGGTGCGCAGTTCCTTCAGCGTGCGGTTGACGTGGACGCTCGTCAGGCCCGTCGCATCGCCAAGATCCCACTGCGTGATCGGTAACGGGAAGGACGTGCGGCTGCCGATCCCCGCCTGCTCGCACCGAATCGCCATTTCGCAGAACAGATGCGCGATCCGCGACAATGCGTTGCGGCGGCCGACGTTCACGACCCATTCCGAAAAGATCGACCCGTCCACGACGCAGTCGCGCCACAGCGCCTCCGCCACGCCAGGGTGGCGCCCGGCGAGGCGGCGGACGTCCGCGTGGGGAATCTGCAGAATCGTGGTGGTTGTGAGCGCGCCGATGCCCCAGCCCGCCCGGGGGCTGACCACCGATGGCAGATCGGCCATGTCGCCGGTGATGTAGAGACCGGAAATCTGCCGCAGACCATCGCCATTCTGGCCGAACCGGCCCACCAGACCATCGACGATCAGGCAGCTATGGTCGATCAGATCGCCGACCCGGACGAAATCGGTATGCGCGGCGTAGCGTTTGAGATGGCCGCCGAGCTCGAGCAGGCCGCTCACCTCGTCGTTGGTCAGGCACGAGCGTGACGCGAGGCGTTTCACGAAAAGTCGGAGGGCCGCAGCCTGTGGGGTCACGATCGATATACTCCGGCCAAAAGGCGGGAGCACATAAGTCTCACAGCCACCGACGCCCAAAGACGCTGCCGATGATGAACGCGTCTACCATGGTTCGGTGCATCCACCTAACGCATCAGCCGATCGGTTCATCGCAATGCCCGTCCGTCCGGGTGGCGCGCAAATCGGATGTCCGTTGCGCCGGAATCGGCCCCTTCGGTTTGGAACAGACCCAAAACGCGCTAAGGCCGCGGCATGATCGACGACGACGACCGCATGGTGACCCCCGCCCGCCGCCCCGAGGATGTCGACGCGGCGCTGCGCCCCAAGACGCTCGACGATTTCGTGGGGCAGAAGGCGGCGCGCGAGAATCTGCGCGTGTTCGTGTCGGCGGCCAAGGCGCGCGGCGATGTGCTCGACCATGTGCTGTTCTTCGGTCCGCCAGGCCTCGGCAAGACGACGCTGGCGCAGATCGTGGCGCGTGAGATGGGGGTCGGGTTCCGCGCGACGTCCGGCCCGGTGATCGCGAAGTCGGGCGATCTGGCCGCACTGCTGACCAACCTGGAGGACGGCGACGTCCTGTTCATCGACGAGATTCACCGGCTGAACCCCGCGGTGGAGGAGGTGCTGTATCCCGCGATGGAGGACCGCGCGCTCGACCTGATGATCGGCGAGGGACCGTCGGCACGGAGCGTGCGGATCGATCTGCCGCGCTTCACGCTGGTCGGGGCGACAACGCGGCAGGGCTTGCTGACAACGCCGTTGCGCGACCGGTTCGGGATCCCGATCCGGCTGCAATTCTATTCGGTCGAGGAACTGGAGCGCGTGGTGACGCGCGCGGCGGGGCTGCTCGGCATGGCGATTTCGGCGGACGGCGCGGTGGAGATCGCCCGGCGGGCACGGGGGACGCCGCGGATCGCCGGACGGTTGCTGCGCCGGGTGCGCGATTTCGCCGATGTGGCGGGCGCGTCGGTGGTGGACGCGAAGGTGGCGGACGGCGCGCTGACCCGGCTGGAAGTCGATTCGCTGGGGCTGGACGCGATGGACCGGCGCTACCTGCTGATGATCGCCGACATCTATCGCGGCGGGCCGGTGGGGGTGGAGACGTTGGCCGCGGGCCTGAGCGAGCCGCGCGACACGATCGAGGAAGTGATCGAGCCCTATCTGATCCAGCTCGGCCTCGTCGCGCGAACGGCGCGCGGGCGCTGCCTCAATTCGCGCGCGTGGGGGCATATCGGCCTGCCGGAGCCCGAGGGGACGGTCGTGCAAGGCGGGTTGTTCGAGGGGTAGCGCGCGCGCCGCCGCCGCGTGTTGCCCAAAGGACCCTGTGGTTATCGGGTGTCCGGGATCAACGACTGCACAGTGTTGGACAACGTCCCGGTAAATTTGAACTGACCGCTGGTGCAGGTCGCAACCAGCAGAGCTTCGGCACCGGGCGTGAATTTGGCTCTTGAGACCTTCTCCCCGACGACGATCGTCACATCACCCGATTTTGTCACGGAAAACAGAAACGGAATCGTACCGGTTGCGGCAACCTTTCCTTCCGGGGTTTCCGTTATGTCTTCTCCGTTCTTCGTAATGAGGGTGACGTCCAATGCATCAGCGTCGTCAGACGGGGCATCGACCTGGAATCCTACGCTGCTCGCGTCGCCCGGACTGGCGATCCTCAGGCTGCCGGATGGAACATACTCGTTTGAGCGCATCCGTAGCGCGGACACGGTCCCGATCATTGTGAAGGGCAAGGCCGTTTTCTGCGTCTTCAACTCGAATTGATCGACGGGCGCATCGCACTGGAGAATGACAGGCGTCTTCGCCGTTGCGATCCATGGGACCGTGATTCCCGAAAGCAACGTCGCAGTTAAGCAGGCAGTTCTACGGACGCTCAACGTTGTCATTCCCTCTTAATCCGTATGAGCCGTCGGCGTAGCACCAAGCGAGTGAATTGAACCAGCCTGGTCGATGGTTGTCGTGAGAACAGGAGTATGCCGACCGTCGGCAATTGGCGGATAGGGCATTCGATCGAGCGCCTGCAACGCTGTGACGAGTCCACCGGCGTTGGCGTTGTCGTGCAGCGGTAAGCCACGGCAACCACTCCCGTGAAGGCCGGGGGCCTTGGTGCAGTAGGGTTGGTGGAATCGGGTTGTCTCGTTTTCGTTAACCGCTAGACCCGCCGGAATGGTGAGGGACGATCTGGACCGGCCCTATACGGGGGGCTTTGTGGGCGCGGAGCACCGGTTTGCGGTGCGCGTGTACTTCGAGGACACCGATCTGACCGGGGTCGTCTACCACGCCAATTACCTGCGTTACATGGAACGCGCACGGTCCGACATGCTGCGTGCGGCCGGGATCGACCAGCGCGCGGCGCAGGACGACGGGACCGGCGCCTACGCGGTCGCGGACCTGGCGATCCGTTACATCCGGCCGGCGCGGCTGGACGATGCGGTGCAGGTGGTCAGCCGCGTGGTGCGGGTCGGCGCGGCATCGTGCGCCATTCATCAGACAGTCATGCGCGGTGACGAGGTTCTGGCGACGGCGGAGGTGACCGCGGCATTCCTGTCGCCCGCCGGCCGGCCGCGCCGCCAACCGCGCGACTGGGTAGAGATTTTCGAACGACTGACAAAGGACGACAGGGGCGCATGACCGGTATCGAAGTGACGACGAGCGCATCCATGCTGTCGCCGATCACGCTCTTCCTGCAGGCGGACATCATCGTGAAGGCGGTGATGATCGGCCTGACGCTGGCCAGCATCTGGACGTGGGTGATCATCATCGGCCACGGCATGAAGCTGCGCCGCGTGGGGGCGAAATCGGAGGCGTTCGAGCGCGATTTCTGGAAGGCGGAGGACGTCGACCGACTGTACGACGGCGCGGGCAAGGAAGATTTGCCGTCGGCGCGGGTGTTTTCAGCCGGCGTCAGCGAATGGCGGCGGTCGACCGCAGGCAAGGTGGTGGACCGCGAGGGCACGCGCAGCCGGCTGGCGACCGCAATGGCGGCATCGGTCGGCGCGGAGATGGACCGGTTGTACGACCGGATCAGCATCCTGGCGACGATCGGGTCGGTGGCGCCGTTCGTGGGGCTGTTCGGCACGGTGTGGGGCATCATGCGGGCGTTCACCGATATTGCGGGCAAGCAGTCGACCAATCTGGCCGTGGTGGCACCGGGCATCGCGGAGGCGCTGTTCGCGACCGCGCTGGGCCTGTTCGCGGCGATCCCCGCGGTGATCGCGTACAACCGCCTGACGCACCGGCTGAACCGGTTCGAGGCGAAGCTGAACCGCTTTGCCGACGGGTTCCATGCGACGCTGAGCCGGGAGCTGGAGGCGTGAGGCGTTTGGCGTTTCTGAAGCCCCTCTCCTTTAGGGGAGGGGTTTGGGGTGGGGCTGACCGCTTCAACCCTGCAACGTCACCGGCGTGGAGCTGTTGTCCCCACCCCAACCCCTCCCCTGAAGGAGAGGGGCTCTAGTTATGGCGATGGGTCCTATTTCCGGACGCGGGTCGAACGGTCGGCGGGCGCCGATGGCGGAGATCAACGTCACGCCGCTGGTCGACGTGATGCTGGTGTTGCTGATCATCTTCATGGTGACCGCGCCCTTGCTGACCGCGGGCGTGCCGGTGGAGCTGCCGGAGAGCCGCGCGGGCGGGCTGGAGCAGGAGCAGGAGCCGATCCAGCTCTCGCTCGACGGGCAGGGCCGCGTGTTCATCGGCGAGACCGAGGTATCGGATGCCGACCTGCCCGGGCGACTGGCGCAGGCGGCGGCGGACGGCGCGGGCAAGAACCCGCCGCAGGTGTTCCTACGCGCCGACCGGCATCTCGATTATGGCCGCGTGATGAAGGTCATGGGCGAGCTGAACGCCGCGGGGCTGAACAAGGTCGCGCTGGTGACGGTCGGGGCCGAAGTGTCCGGTGGCGGGGCGGCGGGTGCCGTGTCGACCGGCGACGCCGCGGCGGGCGCACGCTGACCCGATGACGATGGAACGGTCGGAGAAGGCGGGCCTCGCCATATCGCTTGCGGCGCATGCGGCGTTGCTGGCGGTGCTGTCGCTGGGGCTGCTTGCGCCGAAACCGCTGCCGCCCAAGCCGGTGAGCGACCCGATCGATATCCAGTTCGCCGACGAGGTCGGGCTGGTGTCCGGCGCGCCGGAGCCGGCGACCGAGGTGCCGGCGCAGTCGGAAGCGCCCGAGCTGGGCAAGCCCGAGGAAGCATCCGCCGCGGAGGCCGAGCCCGCGCCGCCCGAACCGCGCCCGACGCCGCCGCCGCCCGCCCCGGAGCCGGACCCCGTTCCGGTGCCGAAGCCCAAGCCGACCCCGCCGGCCCCCGCGCCGACGCCGAAACCCACACCGAAACCAAAACCGAAGCCCACCCCCGCGCCGAAACCGGTACCAAAACCCGTGCCCAAGCCGGTGGTGAAGCCGACGCCGAAACCGACCCCCGCAAAGGCGAAGCCGACACCGGCCAAGCCCGCGCCCGCGAAGGCTGCGCCCGCCAAGGCCGCCCCGAGCAAGGCGGCGCCGTCCAAGGCTGCTCCGTCGAAGGCGGCACCGTCCAAGAGCAATGGGCGACCCGCACCCGGCAAGGCGGCGACCGCGACGGCGAAGGCCGGGGCGGGCAACGGCAAGCGGACCGCGGGTGCGGCGCTGGGCGATGATTTCCTGAAGGGGATCACCGCGGAGAAGAGCGACAGCAAGACGCAGGCGCCGCGCGCCGCGACGGTCAGCGCGACGCAGATGGCGGGGCTGGTCGGCGCGATCCAGCGGCAGTTGTTGCCATGTGCGGACCGGCGGTCGAGCCCCGGGCCGGGATCGAACCGGATCGTGACGCGGATGCGGTTGCAGTTCCGGAAGGACGGGACGCTGGCGACCGCGCCGACCGTGCTGGGCCAGACCGGCACGGATGACGAGAATGGCCGTTACGCCACGCGCGTCGGCGAACTGGCGATCGGCATCGCGCGCGAATGTTCACCCCTGAAACTGCCCCCCGAACTCTACGAGGTCGGAAACGGGCAGGGTTGGAACGATATCGTGATACGCTACAAGCTGCCCGGATGAGGATGGACATGACGCGCACCCTTTCGATCATGCTCGCGCTGCTGGCTTCCGGGACCGCGGTCGCGCAGACGCCGCCGCCCGCACCGGCTGCGGCCCCCGCCGGCGCGTCCAGCGGACCGCTCGAGGTCGACGTGGTCGGCGGTATTTCCGCGCCGATGCCGATCGCGGTGCCGGTGATGCCGACGCCCGCCGCGGCCGGCACACCCGCCGGCGACACCGCGTCGCTGGGGCGGCAGGTGTCGGAGATCATCACCAACGACCTGCGCAACAGCGGGCTGTTCACGCCGCTGGTCGGGTCCGCACTGCGCGCCGTATCGTTCCCGCAGGTGACCGCGCCGGACTTTGCCGGATGGGGCAGCACGGGCGCGCAGGCGCTGGTGCAGGGGTTCGTGCAGGCCAATGGCGACGGGACGCTGACCGTCGGCTGCTATCTGTACGATGTGTTCGCGCAGACCGAACTGACGCGGCAGGGCTTCGTCGTGCCGCCCGCGCAGTGGCGGCGCGCGGCGCACAAATGCGCGGATCAGGTCTATACCCGGCTGAGCGGCGAGGGGCCGTATTTCGACAGCCGCGTGGTCTATGTGTCCGAGACGGGCCCCAAGACGCGGCGGCTGAAGCGGCTGGCGGTGATGGACCAGGACGGTGCGAACCACCGGTTCCTGACCAACGGCCGGTCGATCGTGCTGACGCCCCGGTTTGCGCCGAACCAGCAGACGATCGCGTACATGTCGTTCGAGAACGACCGGCCGCGAATCTATGTCTACGACGTCGGCAGCGGCAAGCAGCGGCTGGTGGTGAACCAGCCGAACATGACGTTCGCACCGCGTTTCTCGCCGGACGGCCGGTCGATCGTGTTTTCGATGTCGGTGAACGGCAATACCGACATCTACCGCGTCCCGACCAGCGGGGGCACGCCGCAGCGGCTGACGACGTCGCCGGGCATCGACACGGGTGCGAGCTACTCGCCGGACGGCAGCCGGATCGTGTTCGAGAGCGACCGGTCGGGCGGGCAGCAGCTGTACGTCATGGGCGCGGACGGATCGGGGCAGAACCGGATCAGCTTCGGCGGCGGGCGCTACGGCACGCCGGTGTGGAGTCCGCGCGGCGACCTGATCGCGTTCACCAAGATCGGCGGCGGGTTCCGGATCGGCACGATGACGCCGGGCGGCGGCAACGAGACCATCCTGACGAATGCGTGGCAGGACGAGGGGCCGAGCTGGTCCCCCAACGGCCGCGTCATCCTGTTCTTCCGGACGGGGCAGGGCAGTGGGAAAGCGGATCTGTGGTCGGTCGACCTGACCGGCAAGAACCTGCGCCCGGTGCCGACCCCGCTCGATGGGTCCGATCCTGCGTGGGGGCCGTTGCTGCCCTGATGCATCCGCACGACAGATTGGCGGCCGAAGCGGGGCCGCGAATGTTCAAGGGAGACCGAACATGCACCATCTGACGAAACTGGCCCTGGCCGGCACCATGCTTGTCGCCGTCGCGGGTTGCGCGAAGAAGAAGCCCGCGGTCCTGCCGCCGGCACCCGCCGGTGCGGGCATGATCGACGACGGCACCAACAATGCGCCGACCGGCGGCGCGATCGGTGGTGCCGCGGTGCCCGGCAGCCGCGCAGACTTCATCGCGCAGGCGGGCAGCGACACGGTGCTGTTCGTGACCGACAGTTCCGACGTCGATTCCGAAGCGCAGTCGATTCTGCTGCGTCAGGCGCAGTGGCTGCAGCGCAACCCGAACGTCCGCGTGACGGTGGAGGGGCATTGCGACGAGCGCGGGACGCGCGAGTACAACCTGGCGCTGGGCGATCGTCGGGCGAACTCGGCGAAGAACTTCCTGGCGTCGAACGGTGTGGACGCGAGCCGGATCTCGGTCATCAGTTACGGCAAGGAACGGCCGGTCGCGACCGGTTCGGACGAGAGCGCCTATGCGCAGAACCGCCGCGCCGTGACGGTGGTGCCGGTCGGCGCGGGTTCCATGTGATTTCGCCCGAGGCCAGGCCGGGGGTGCGTGCGCGCCCGGCCTGGCTGCCCATGACGGCGCTCGCCACGCTGGCGGTCTGGGTGCCGGCATTGTGTTTGGCGGTGTCCTTGCTGCTCGCATCTGTCACCGGGTGCGCGGCCAATGAGGCTGGCACGGTCGTTTGCATGCGCGCCGGGATCGACATTGCGGTGCCGATCTCGATGCTCGGGATCATGGGGTGGGCGATGCTGCCGATGATCCCGTTCATGGCGGGGTCGGTGCTGTTCTGGGTGGGGTATGTCTTGATCGTCGTGGGGCGGTGGGGGTTTTCGCGCTTGCGGCGGGGGTAGGGTTTCTCCCCTCGCCTGAGTGAGCGGGGAGGCGGCGGTGTCTCGGCTGCGCCCGACAGGGCCCTCGACTTCGCTCTCGATGGGCGGAGTTTGAATGTCTGGAACGTGCCGATCGTTCCGGCTGCGACCGGCGTTGAAGGCGCTCTGCTCCAGATGTATGTTCGTAGCGAACACGGAGCGGTCGTCATGGCGGATGCGGGCAGGCAGGTCTGGTTTCGGGCGAAGTCGTTTGGCTATGGCGCGGGAATGCCGGTGGCCTGGCAGGGTTGGGCCTTGCTGGTCGGGAGCGTCGGGGCGTTGGTTGCCGTGCGGCACTGGTTGCACGGCGCAGTCGAGGCTGGGGCCTTTGTCGGCATATTGGCGGTGATGGTGGTGCTGGCGGCGCGACATACCGAGGGTGGGGCTTGGCGCTGGCGGTGGGGCTCGTAGGGGCTTCTGCTTTCCGTTGAGGTAGCGCTTGGGGTGCTGTTGCACCCACCCCCAACCCCCTCCCTTGAAAGGGAGGGGGCTTTTGTTGTGACCGCTTTCTTGGGTCTTCCCGGACTTGATCCGGGGATCTCGCTTCTTTTTGCTGCCTTCGAAGGTCAGTGCTTCTGCCACCCATTCCGGATCGAGTCCGGGATGCGGTCAGTGCCCCCCCTACCGCTCACTCCCCAGCACGAAGTCGCGCAAGGCGCGGGCGTCGTGGAGGGCGTTGTGGGGGACCTTGCTGTTGCGCGCGGTCGAGAAGCCGGGGGTGCGGAGATATTCGAAGCGGAGGCCGGGCAAGTCGACGACGTCGGTTTCCGCAGTCATCAGCAGGCGGCAGAACAGTGCGATGTCCTCCGGCCAGTCGGCGACGATGACGGGGTCGCGGTCCGCGCGGAGATAGTTGGCGATGTCGTGCGCGGCGGCGATGCGGTCGAGTTCTGTGTGGAGCATCGGCGGCACGCTGCGCAGATAGGGGACGACGTGGCGCGCGACCCAGTCGTGGAGCTGGTCGGGGAGCGGCAGGACGACGTAATAGTCGTCGTCGCCATGTTCGGCGGCCAGGCCGACGCTCATCAGTTCGCCGCCGAAGCCGTTGAATTCGGTATCAAGAAAATAGCGCATGTCAGCCGCGGCGCGGACGGGGGACGCGCGACGGATCGGGCGCGACGTCGCCGAGCGCCTCGTCGAGGAGCTTGGCCAGACGGAGACCGCCGAGCGCGACCTGGCGGCGGGCGAGCGGGATTTCGCGGGCGATCGCCTCGTTCGACAATGTCGGGCGGCCGGCCGGTTGCGGGCCGCAGCCGTCGCCGCCGAGCAGATCGGCATAGGCGGTGTGCGACGCCTGCCAGCTTTCGCGCGACCAGTCGGCCACGCTGCCCGCGGCGGCGGCGGGGCGATCGGCGGCCGGGATTTCGGACAGCACGCCAAGCGCCCCGCCGGGGGGCGTCGATATCGCGCGATCGGCGAGCAGCCCGTCCCACACGGTGTGCAGGTTCCGGCGGCCCGCCATGATGCCGTAGTTCGCGGGCTGATCGTTGCCGCCGCGATCGGAGCGGTCGCCGGCGTGGAGCGGCTGGTGCAGATCGCCTACGAAGTGGACGAGGAAGGCGAGCGCCTCGATCCGGTCGACCGTCGGCAGTTTCGTGTCGTGGAGCATGCGGGCGGCGCGCTCGATCTGCGCGGAGACGCAGTTGCCGTCGGCGCAGGGGGTCTTGATGTCGAACGGCTTGCAGATGTCGACGTTCTGATAGTGCCAGCTATAGGCGTAGCTGAACCGGTCGCCGAGCGGCTTGACGCAATCGGGCCAGACGCTGGCATCCTCGATCGAGCGGATCGGGCAGGTCGGGGTGCGGAGTTGCGGCGATTGCGCGATCAGCCGGCGGATCGCGGCGCGGGTCTTGGGGCTCACCTCCGCCATCGCGATCGTGGCGATGGCCTGGTGGCCATATTCCCACCAGGCGGCGGCGGGGCCGGCGGTGAAGAGGGCGATAAAGGCCAGTAACGGCGCGGCGATGCGGAGGGGGCGAATCATGGCTTTCCGCTACGCCCGTCGTGTGACGAAAGCGAGCGAGCGTTCAGGGGGCGAATACCAGGATCAAAAAGACCGCGAACATCGACAGGTGGACGGTGCCCTCCAGGATCGTCGTGCGCGTGCCGGAGAAGGTGAGGGTGCTGAGCACCAGCGTGATGGCGAGCAGCACCATGTTGGCTGACGACAGCCCGAGCACGACCGACTGGCCGGTCAGTACGCCGATCAGCAGCACGGCCGGCACGGTGAGGCCGAGCGTGGAGGCGGCGGCACCCAGGCACAGGTTGATCGCGCGGGTCAGCTGGTTGGCGTGGACCGCGCGGAGGGCGGAGATCGCCTCCGGCGTGAACACGATCATGGCGATGACGACACCGCTCAGTGCGGCCGGTGCGCCGAGTGCGGCGATGCCGGCGTCGAGGAGCTTGGCGAGGCTCTTCGACAGGATGACGATCGGCAGGATGTTGGCGAGCAGCAGGATGACGTGGCGGCCGGTGGTGGATTTCGACGTCGTGGCGTCGGCGTGCGGCATCGGGGTGGCGGGGGCGTCGGCGCCCTCGGCGGGTGGTAGGGGGGACTCGGTGCCGCTGGTGACGGGGCGGAAGAAGCTGCGGTGGCGGCCGGTCTGGAGCCAGAGAAAGACGCCGTAGAGAGCCACGGTGAGCAGCGAGAACAGCCCGGACTGCGCGGTGGACAGCGTGCCGCGGACGGTGGTGGTGGTGAAATTGGGGAGGACGAGCGCGATCATCGCCAGCGGGATGGTGATCGCGAGATAGGCGCTGGCACCCTGGAGGTTGTAGCTTTGCTGGTGATGGCGGAGGCCGCCGATCAGGAGGCCGAGCCCGACGACGCCGTTGAGCACGATCATCAGCACCGCGAACATCGTGTCGCGGCCGAGGGTCGGGACGTCCTTCGACCCGAGCATGACGGCGGCGATCAGCGCGACCTCGATGATCACGATCGACAGGGTGAGGATGAGCGTGCCGAACGGTTCGCCGAGCGCCTCGGCCAGCTCCTCCGCCTCGTGCACCACGCCGAACGCGGACCAGAAGATGATGCCGAGCAGCCATGCGAAGAGCAGCCCGGCGAGCGCGGGGCCGAGTGCGGCGGGGTCGATCGTGGGGGCGAGGAGGGCCGCGGCGACGGTCGCCCATGCGGCGGGGAGGCGTAGGGTGGAGAGCTTCATGCGGGCAAGGGTAGCGGCAGGGGGGCGGTGGGTCGAGGGTGGGGGTGGCTCCCTCCACCCATCGGGGGGAGGGCTGGGGTGGGGGGGTTTTCTGGGTGGGGCGGTCGGGGGAGTTCGCTGCTGGTGCCGGATCGGGTCGTTGGTGAGGCTCGCTCACCCCAAGCCAAGCCCCCCACCCCGACCCTCCCCCCGGTGGGGGGAGGGAGTTAGGTCGCTTCACTCGTCGCCGTAGATCGCGACTTCGGGCGCAGCGTCGTGGGTGGCGATGGCGCGGTACATGCCGGGGGTGTTGAACGCCCAGCCGCCGGAGCCGTCCGGGCCGACGACGATGACGCCACCCTTGCCGCCGAGTTCGCCGAGTTCGTCGATGATGGTGTCCGCCGCGTCCTCGATCGTGGTGCCGGACAACCGGACACGGGCGGCGATTTCGGCCGCGACGCCTAGCCGGATGAAATATTCGCCTGCGCCGGTGCAGGAGACCGCGGCGGCGCGGTCGTCGGCATAGGTGCCGGCACCGATCAGCGGGGAGTCGCCGATGCGACCCCATTTCTTGGCGGTGAGCCCGCCGGTCGAGGTCGCGGCGGCGACATGGCCCTCGCCGTCGACCGCGACCGCGCCGACCGTGCCGTATTTCATGCCGATGTCGAACGCGCCGTCAGGGTTGGCGAGCATCTCGTCGAGCTGGCGGCGACGTTCGGGGGTGGCGAACCAGGTTTGGTCGGCCTGATCGAGGCCCTGTTCCTGGCCGAAGGTGTCGGCCCCGCGGCCGGCGAGCAGGACGTGCGGGCTGCGCTCCATCACCGCGCGGGCGAGCGAAACCGGGTTGCGCGTGGTGGTGAGCCCGGCGGCGGCCCCGGCGCGGCGATCGCGGCCGTCCATGATCGCGGCGTCGCATTCGATCGTGCCGTCCGCGGTGAAGACCGATCCGCGGCCGGCGTTGAAGGCCGGATCGTCCTCCAGCACGCGGATCGCGGCCTCGACCGCGTCGAGTGCGGAACCTGCGGAGGCGAGGATGCGGCTGCCGGCGAGGAGGGCGGCGTGGAGCCCTTCGCGGCCGGCGGCGTCGGCCTCAGGCGAGAGCGTGTCGCGGGTCATCGAGCCGGAGCCGCCGTGCAGGACGAGCGTCCAGCGGGGGGTGGTGGGAGTCATGGTGCGGGGCTCCGGTTGGTTCTTATTAGCCCCTCTCCTTTAGGGGAGGGGTTGGGGTGGGGGCTACCTCTTCATCGTCGCAAGGTCGTGGGTAAGGTGCTGTTGCCCCCACCCCAACCCCTCCCCTGAGGGAGAGGGGCTGATGGGATCGCGGTTCGGTGTGTCTGATACGGTGCGTGTGGGGTGCTGTTGCACCCACCCCCAACCCCCTCCCTTGAAAGGGAGGGGGCTTTGCTTGGGCTTTCGCCTGCCCTCCGCTATATGAGGGTCACACCAACCATCCGGGAAAACCCATGTCCCTCCGTCCGTGGCGCGATATCGTCCGTCGTCCGTCCCGCCAGATCATGGTGGGGAAAGTCCCCGTCGGGGGCGATGCGCCGGTGTCGGTGCAGACCATGACCAACACGCCGACCACCGACGTGCGCGCCACCGTGGACCAGATCCGGCGGTGCGAGGAGGTGGGCGTCGACATCGTGCGCGTGTCGGTTCCCGACGTGGAGTCGGCGGTCGCGCTGAAGCAGATCGTGCGGGCGGCCAAGGTGCCGATCGTGGCGGACATCCATTTCCACTATAAACGTGCGCTGGAGGCGGCGGATGCGGGTGCTGCGTGCCTGCGGATCAACCCCGGCAATATCGGGTCGAGCGCGCGCGTGGCCGAGGTCGTGCGGGCGGCGAAGGCGAATGGCTGTTCGATTCGGATCGGCGTGAACGGCGGCAGCCTGGAGCGGCATCTGCTCGAGAAATATGGCGAGCCGTGCCCGGACGCGCTGGTCGAGAGCGCGATGGACCATATCAAGCTGCTGCAGGACCATGATTTTCATGAATACAAGGTCGCGGTGAAGGCGTCCGACCTGTTCCTGGCGGTGGCGGCGTATCAGCAGCTGGCCGAACAGGTCGATTGCCCGCTGCATCTGGGCATCACCGAGGCGGGTGGACTGATCGGCGGGACGGTGAAGTCGTCGATCGGGATGGGATCGCTGCTGTGGTTCGGGATCGGCGATACGATCCGCGTCTCGCTGTCGGCCGAGCCCGAGGAGGAAGTGCGGGTCGGTTACGAGATACTGAAGGCGCTCGGCATTCGGACACGCGGCGTGCGCGTGGTGTCGTGCCCGTCCTGCGCACGGCAGGGCTTCGACGTGATCCGCACGGTCGAGGCGCTGGAGGCGCGGCTGAGCCATATCGCGACGCCGCTGTCGCTGTCGGTGCTGGGCTGCGTCGTGAACGGCCCGGGCGAGGCGCGCGAGACGGACATCGGCCTGACCGGCGGCGGTGCGGGCAAGCACATGGTGTATCTGTCGGGCATCACCGACCACACGGTGCAGGACGAGGGCATGGTCGACCATATCGTCCGGCTGGTCGAGGCCAAGGCGGCCGAGATCGAGGCGGCGGAAGCGGCGGCGGAGCTGGCCGCGGAGGCCTTGGCCGCGCAGACGGTGGTGGTGCAGGCGGCGGAGTAGCGCGCACTGCGGTTGTGAGTGGCCGGATATCCTGCGGGCTTGGCCTGGGTCCGGGCAGCTTGGAATGGATTGCGATCCGTCTCCAGAGTGACGTCCGGTCGAAGGTGAGGGCGGGATCGGTGCCCGTGCTCGGCAGAACGAGGAGGACGGCATGCCGGACGTGACGATCAGGCGGGTGGAACCGGGTGACGTGGAGGCGGTGCTGGCGCTGATCGTGGCGCTGGCGGTGTATGAGCGGGAGCCGGATGCGGTGCGGGCGACCGTGGCGTCTTTGCGCGAGACCCTGTTTGGCGAGGGCGCGTAGGTGTTTGCGCATGTCGCGGTGCTGGACGGGGCGGTGGTGGGGGTCGCCTTGTGGTTCCAGACCTATTCGACGTGGACGGGGCGGCCGAGCCTGTATCTGGAGGATCTGTTCGTGGCGGACGTGGCGCGCGGGACCGGGGCGGGCAAGGCGTTGTTCCGGGCGCTGGCGCGGGAGGCCGTGCGGCGCGATTGTGCGCGGATCGACTGGGCGGTGCTGGACTGGAACGAGACCGCGGCGGGGTTTTACGAGGCGATCGGGGCGCGGCCTTCGACCGGGTGGCAGCCTTGGCGGATCGAGGGCGCGGCACTGGAGCGGTTGGCGGCGGGGTAGTTTTTGGTTCTGGGATGCGTGCCCCGCCCGCAACACACATCCGTACCCCCGCGTAGGCGGGGGCCAGCTCCACGCTCAGACCTGGATCCCCGCCTGCGCGGGGATACGCGAGAGTGGTGAACGCACTCGATGCGGCGCCGCCAACTCTACCTTAACCGTTCCCCGGCGGAGGCCGGGGCCTCGACGCAACCGCTGCGCCCAGGCCCCGGCCTTCGCCGGGGAACGACATCGTCGCTCTACTTGTCCAAGCCGCTAGATAGGGCAGCGGCCCGCACCGCGTGACCATCAATGGCCCGGATCGCATCTGCCGGGCCGAGGCGTATGCCAGGACGGGGCGTTGGATCGGTTCAGGCCCCGCGGCTCGGGCGCAACATAGAAAAGGGGCGGTGCATCGTTGGATGCACCGCCCCTTCTCGTTTGGGTTCAGGCGGCGACGTCGCCGGTGTCGTCGATCTCCGCGCGGGGGCGGCGGCGGCGGCGGGGCTTGTCTTCGGTCGCGCCGGCATCGGCGGTGACCGGTTCGGGGCGGGGGGCGGGCTCCGCGGCGGCCGGGGTGGAGAGGAAGGCAGGCGGCAGCGCGAGCTGGTCGATCCGTTCGTCCGTCTCGGTCGCGGCCGCGGCGCGGGTGCGCGGGCGACCGCGGCGCGGGGCTTCGGCGGTGGCCTCTTCCGGTGCGGCCATCGGCGCCGGCGCGGGCGCGGCCTCGACCGGCGGCATCAGGTCCGGCTGCGCCACATCCGACGCGGGGCGGCGGGTGCGCAGGCGGCGGGGGGCCGCTTCGCCGGTCTCGCCGGACGGCTGGGCGGCGTGCTGCATCGGCTGGGGGGCCGGCTGCGACGCGGCGAGCGGCGAGGCGACGGGGCCGCGATCGGACGACGGGCGCGTGGAGGTGCGGTCCGCGCCATCCTGCTGGTCGCGGTCGGTGGGGCCTTCGGCGCGGCCCTCGGCACGGATCGTGCGGTAGGTCTGGCCTTCGTTGCCGCGTTCCTGACCGTCGTCGCGCTGGCGCGGGCCGCGGTCCTGGCGCTGACCGTCCTGCTGGCCGTCGCGGCGCGGGCGGTCCTGGCGATCCTGACGGTCGCCGCGGTCGGGGCGGGGGCCCCGATCCTGGGCGTAGCCGTTCTGGTCCTGGCCGTCGGCCTGCTGGCGGTCCTGGCGGGGGCCGCGATCCTGATAGCCCTGCTGGTTACCCTGACCGTTGCCGTCGCGGTTGCGATCCTGGCGGTCGTTGCCGCGGTCCTGGCCGTTGCCGTTGCGCTGGTAGCCCTGGCCGTCGCCGCGGTTGCGGTCCTGGCCCTGCTGGCCGCCATTCTGGCCACGATCTTGGCCGTTCTGGCCGCGGTCCTGGCGGTCCTGATAACGCGGCTGCTGGTCCGGGCGCGGATCGTCGAAGCTGTCGGTGATGTCGCCTTCGCCGTCGTCGGCGTAGTCATCGTCTTGGTAGCTGTTGGCGCCCTGCGGCTCGCCCTGGGGGCGGCGCTGTTCGTCCATGCGCGCGCGGGTATCGGCCAGCACGCGGAAATAATGGTCGGCGAACTGGAGATAATATTCGGTCATGACGCGGTCGCTGGCCATCTGCGCGTCGCGGGCCAGCGCCTTGTACTTTTCGAGCAGCTGCGCTGCGTTGCCGCGCGCGCGATTGTCGATCCGGTTGCCCTGTTCGGGCCGACCGGTCCCCCCGCCACTGCCGCTGCCCTGGGGACGCACACCGTTGCGGCCACGGCCACGGCGGCCGTTCTGGCGATTGTTGATCAAGTCGCTGTCCTTGTCGTACGTGGGATGTTTCTCACCACTTCGTCATGCCGGGCCCATCCCGTGGAGTGTGCCGGCACCGTCCGGAGCAGTGATGCGATCCGGTGACCGCAGACGCTTCGGCCCTTCGCCTGTCCGCGCCCCGGACAGAGGCGACGGTGCAGATAGGGGTGGTGGCGACCATGTCCGGGCGTCATCCGCCGCTGGAACCTGATCCCCGTACAACCTCTAGGCAGGTCCGAAGCCGATTCCAAGCGGAATTACGGGGGTGCGGGCGGAATTCGGGTTCGGTGGGGATGTGACCTTACGGCTTTGCGGGCGTGGCGACGATGCAGCGGTCGCGGCCGGCGAGGTCGCGGCGGACGGTGGTGGCGAGGCCGTGGGCCTGGAACAGCGCGGTCACGGCGGCGCCTTGCGTTGCGCCGATCTCGACCGCGGCCATGCCGCCGGGGGCGATCTGTCGCGCGAGCAGCGGGGCGAGCGCGCGGTAGTCGTCGAGGCCGTCGGCGCCGGCGAACAGTGCGGCGTGCGGCTCGTGGTCGATCACGTCGGGGGCGAGCGGTTCGGCGGTGCCGATGTAGGGCGGGTTGCAGAGGACGAGGTCGTAGGCGTCGCCGGTGCCGTGCCAGCCGCCGGCAACGATACGCGTGCGGGGGGCGAGACCGAGGCGGTCGGCGTTGGCCTGCGCCTGGGCGAGGGCGGCGGGGCTGGCGTCGATGCCGGTGCCGGTGGCGTTCGGCCATTCAGTCAGCGCGGCGAGCAGGAGCGCGCCGGAGCCGGTGCCAAGGTCGAGGATCGTCCGCGGGCCTTGCGTGCCGAAATGGTCGAGCGCGGCCTCGATCAGGGTTTCGCTGTCGGGGCGCGGGATCAGGACGCCGGGGGCGACGGTGAGGTCGATGCTCCAGAAGCCGCGCGTGCCGGTGATGTAGGCGATCGGCTCGCTGGCGAGGCGGCGGGCGAGGAGGGGGGGGAAGGTGTCCGGGGTGGGGGCGTCGAGGTGGGTGAGGAGGAGCTGGTCGCGGGTGGTGTTCAGGGCGTGTGCCATGAGGAGTTCGGCGTCGAGGCGGGGGGTGGTGCTGTTTTTTAGGAGGGCGGTAGCTTCGGCGAGCGCTGACCGGACTCCCTCCCCCCCACGGGGGGAGGGGTNCCCCCCCCCCCCCCCCCCCCCCCCCTGTTCTTGGTGGGACGGTCGCCGCCAGCCGCAGCCCCCCACCCAACCCTCCCCCCGTGGGGGGGAGGGCTTTGTTGCGTTTCCGCGGCGAGACCATCGTTTGTGGCCCCCCCTCTCCCAACCCTCTCCCCGTTGGGGAGAGGGCTTTTTGCTTCGTCCTCAGCCATCGAGCGCGGCCAGTCTTGCCGCTTCGTCCTCGGCGATCAGGGCGCCGATCAGTTCGTCCATATGGCCTTCGAGGATTTCGGGGAGGCGGTGGAGGGTGAGGTTGATGCGGTGGTCGGTGACGCGGCCCTGCGGGAAATTATAGGTGCGGATCCGTTCGGAGCGGTCGCCGCTGCCGACCATCGAGCGGCGGGCGCCGGCGCGGGCGCTGTCGACCTTTTCGCGTTCGAGGTCGTAGAGGCGCGAGCGCAGGACGCGGAGCGCCTTGGCCTTGTTCTTGTGCTGCGACTTCTCGTCCTGCTGGATCACCACCAGCCCACTCGGCAGGTGGGTGATGCGGACCGCGCTGTCGGTGGTGTTGACCGATTGCCCGCCGGGGCCGGACGAGCGGTAGACGTCGATCCGCAGGTCCTTCTCGTCGATCTGGACGTCGACCTCCTCCGCCTCCGGCAGCACCGCGACGGTCGCGGCGGATGTGTGGATGCGGCCGCCGGATTCGGTGACGGGCACGCGCTGGACGCGGTGGACGCCCGATTCGAACTTCAGCCGGGCAAACACGCCGGCGCCGGTGACGGAGGCCACGACCTCCTTGTAGCCGCCCATGTCGGCGGCCGAGGCGGACATCAGCTCGACGCGCCAGCCGCGGTCCTCGGCATGGCGCTGGTACATGCGGAACAGGTCGCCCGCGAACAAGGCGGCCTCGTCCCCGCCGGTGCCGGCGCGGATTTCGAGGATGGCGGAGCGTTCGTCGGCAGCATCGCGTGGCAACAGGCTGAGCGCGAGCGCGCGTTCGGCGGGGGGGAGCGCGGCCTGGACCTCGGTCAGCTCCTCGGCCGCCATCTGGCGCATGTCCTCGTCCGCGTCGCGCGTCATCTCGGTCAGGCTGTCGACCGCGGCGCGCAGTTCGCGGACCTTTGTCGCGGCCTGCGCCACCGGTTCGATCTCGGCATAATCCTTCGACAGCTGGACGAACTGTTCGGCAGGCAGGTCCGCCTTGGTCATCATCGCGGACAGCTCGTCGCGCCGCGCCTCGATCTGGCGGATGCGGTCGGGGGTGATGGTGGTCATGCGGTGGGGGGTTCCGGTGGTCTGTCTGGCGGCGAACGCGTGAGTTGGTCGGGTGTGCCCCGGCGGAGGCCGGGGCCTAGGTGAAGCGGTGGCGTCTAGGCCCCGGCCTTCGCCGGGGAACTGTCAATGGAAGAGTATGCGTTGGCGTGTCGAGTGCGTTCGCCGCCCTCGCGTATCCCCGCGCAGGCGGGGATCCAGGTCTGAGCGTGGAGCTGGACCCCCGCCTGCGCGGGGGTACGGACCTGGGTCGACATTACTCGTTCGAGCCAGTGGCCAAGAATGGAAAATCGGGGCGGAACGCCGCTATGACGATCTCTCGAACTTCGTCCTGCTTGGCAGCATTGGTCTCAAAATAGGAGAGGTGCGTGCCGCCCGCTTGTTCGGGGCTTCCGCGAACGATGATGGCCCCGTTCAGGCCGCGTTTGCGGGCAAGCTCGACCTGTCGCCTGGCATTCCCGCGATAGGCATTGTCGACGATCACGCCCTGGTTGCGAAGCCGTGTCGTCACACGGGCAGCGTCGTCCGCGAGTTCCGGCCGATCGGGAATGACGGCCAACGCGATTCCGGGCGTAGCAGGCGCGTCGATCAGCATCCCCAACCGCTCGATCCCCGCGGCCCAGCCGACCGCGGGGGTGTGCGGGCCGCCGAGCGTCTCGATCAGGCCGTCGTAGCGGCCGCCGGCGAGGACAGTGCCCTGCGCGCCGAGCCGGTCCGTGACGAATTCGAACGCGGTGTGACGGTAGTAATCGAGCCCGCGGACGAGGCGGGCGTTGCGGGTCCAGGCGAGGCCGGACGCCTCGAGCCCGTGGGTGACGGCCTCGAAGAACGCGCCGGCCTCCGCCGACATATAGTCGTCTATGCCGGGAGCGGCGTCGGCGATCGGGCGGTCGCGCGGGTCCTTGCTGTCGAGGATACGCATCGGGTTCTTGGCGAGCCGGACGAGGCTGTCCTCCGACAGGTCGCCGCGGTGCGCCTCGAAATGCGCGACCAGTGCGGCGCGCCAGGCATCGCGCGTGGCGGCATCCCCCAGCGTGTTGAGTTGCAGCGTGACGCCGTCCGCGATCTTCAGTTCGCGGAGGAGCTGGTCCGCGAAGCTCAGCAGCTCGACGTCGGCGGCGGGTTCGGCGGCGCCGATGATCTCTGCATCGACCTGGTGGAACTGGCGGAAGCGGCCCTTTTGCGGGCGTTCGTAGCGGAACACCGGGCCGTGGACCGCGGCCTTCAATGGGGCATGCTGCTGCCAGCCCTCGGTCAGGTAGGCGCGCGCCAGGCCGGCGGTGAATTCGGGGCGGAGAGTCAGCGATTCGCCGCCGCGATCGTCGAACGAATACATCTCCTTCGACACGACGTCGGTCGTCTCGCCCAGCGAGCGCGCGAAGACGGCGGTCGATTCGAAGACCGGGATCTCGACCCGGCGGAACCCGTAGAGCCGGCGGACGCGGTCGAACATGTCGACGACGTGGTGGAAACGGTCCGCGGTCTCGCCCAGCATGTCCTGGGTGCCGCGGATCGGGCGGGGTGTGGCGATCTTGGTCATGGTCGGTCCGCGTCCTAGAACGGATCGGGGGAACGGGGAACCATTTGTGCGCCGCTGGCCAGAGTCGTACGACCGGCGGGTTCGTTTCCTACAATCCGTTCCGGATACCAGATGACTGGTGCAGAAAGCAGTTAAATGGTGCTTGAGCGTAGACGGGGGCCGCGATACTCCCCTGCCCATGAACATCGAATATATCCCGATCGGCGATGATCCGCCGCACAGCCTCAACGTCATCATCGAGGTGCCCGTTGGGGGTGAGCCGGTGAAGTACGAGTTCGACAAGAAGTCGGGCGCGCTGTTCGTCGATCGCATCCTGCACACGCCGATGCGCTATCCGGCGAACTACGGCTTCGTGCCGCACACGCTGTCGCCCGACGGCGATCCGCTCGACGCGCTGGTGGTGGCCCGTTCGCCGTTCATCCCGGGTTCGGTGGTGCGCGTGCGGCCGATCGCGGTGCTGAAGCTGGAGGACGAGGCCGGCGGCGACGAGAAGCTGCTGACCGTGCCGGTGGACGCGACGTTCCCCTACTACAGCAAGATCACCGAAAGCTCGGACATGCCCGAGATCGTGATGCAGCAGATCGAGCACTTCTTCACCCACTACAAGGATTTGGAGAAGAAGAAGTGGGTCCGCGTCGGCCAGTGGGGCGACACGGCGGAGGCCAAGCGGATCATCGTCGAGGCGATCGAAGCGGCCAAGGAAGCCAAGGCGAAGGGCGAGAATCCCGGGTCGCAGCTGCAGGGCGATCGGCCGATCAAGGAATAGTATTCCGACACCAGGCCCCATCCTGCCCTGCGCCGCGGACGGCGATCGGGGCAGGATGGGTGCGGGCTAGCTGCCGGACGTCAGCTTCAGCCCGCCGATGCACAGCACCACGCCCAGCACGAGTGCGATCCGCACGGGCGTGACCGGTTCCCCGAACCAGACCATGCCGACGATCACGGTGCCGAGCGCGCCGATGCCGCCCCAGACGGCGTAGGCGGTGCCCATTGGGATGGTGCGCGCCGCGACCTCCAGCAATGTCATCGACAACGCGACCGACACGAGGAAGCCGAGCGTCCAGGGCAGGTTGCGGAACCCGTCGACGAACCGCAGGCAGGTGGTGAAACCCACCTCCCCCAGTCCGCCAAGCAGCAGCAGGCCCCAGGCGATCATTCCGGCGGCAACGGGCGCGGGCGGTGATTCTCGTCGAGCGCGACGAAGGTGAAGACGCCTTCGGTGACCTTTACCTCGCGCCGGCCGCGGTCGCGGCTGGCGACGACCTCGATCCGGATCGACATCGACGTGCGGCCGCGGCGTTCGACCTTGGCATAGACCGAGATGACGTCGAGCAGCAGGATCGGCTGGAGAAACGCCATCGCGTCGATCGCGACCGTCGCGACCGCGCCGTCGGCGGTGCGGCCCGCGACGATCCCGGCGGCGATGTCCATCTGGCTGAGCACCCAGCCGCCGAAGATGTGACCGTTGGCGTTGATGTCGCCCGGGCGGGGGACGACGCGCAGGACGGGCTCGTCGGTGCGGGTTTCGACGGTTGCGGCGATCGGTGTGTCGGTCATGATTCGTCCTCGTGGATGGCGGCATCGGCATCGTGGCCGCTGCCGGAACTCAGGAAGGCCAGCCCCATCAGCGCCGCACCGAGCAGCACGACGCCGCCGACTCCGGCAATGGTCGAGATGACCAGCGCGATGGTGAACGGCGCGCCGGCGCTGTGCAGGTAGAACAGCGCAGCGGCTATCGCGACGGCGGCGGCCAGCAGCATCCAGCGCATCAGCCGGCGATACCGCCCCCAGGCGAAGGCGGCATAGTCCGGATCGGAAAGCCGGTTGCGTGGATCGTCCATGGGCTTGGTTCCGCCGGTGGCACGGATGCGTGCAGACTGTGGCCTTATCGCGTGTGCGGGCGCATCATCAACCCGTGGACGCGGACAATGCCGCGCCGGACAGGGGAGGATGCGGAGATGACGATCGCGCGGATGATGCGGGGGCGGGATGGCGACGTGGTTGCGGTACAGGTCGATACGACCGTGCGCGCGGTGGTTGCCCTCCTGGCCGAGCGCCGGATCGGGGCGGTGCCGGTGATGGACGGGGAGCGCGTGGTCGGGATTCTGTCCGAACGCGACCTTGTCCATTGCCTGGCGGCGGAGGGCGCGGCGGTGATCGACCGGACCGCCGAGTCGGTGATGACCGCGCCGCCGATCACCGTAACGGGCGACATGCCGGTGCTCGCCGCGCTGTCGCTGATGACCCGCCGCCGGATCCGCCACCTGCCGGTGATGGAGGGGGAGCGCATGGTCGGCTTCGTCTCGATCGGCGACCTGGTGAAACACCGCATCGACGGCATCGAGGCGGAAGCCGCGGCGCTGCGGGATTACATCACCGCTGGGTAGGGGAGCGTCCACCCTTAACAGTTCCCCGGCGCAGGCCGGGGCCTAGGTGAAGCGGCTGCGTCTAGACCCCGGCCTACGCCGGGGAACTGACCTGTGAAGGGGCGGCGAGCGACTCAGGTTTCGCCGTGATTCGCCTACCTCCAAGACCAACCCCTAGCCCTCGACGACCCTCGCAAACCTCCGGAAACAGGCCATTCAGGCCACTTCCGT